>NZ_FQVK01000017.1 GCF_900129345.1 Ruegeria intermedia
CAACCCGTCGCGACCAATCCCGGTCGCGGCATAACCGAGCGGGAAATCCACCTACAAAACGGCTCGAAACTGTTCAAACGAACCGAACCACCTCTAACTGCCGCTATTTCTGTCACGAATACGACCAGAAAGCCTTCGACCCGGACTATCCGACCAAACCGCTCGAGTTCTTCGAGCCCTTGCTGCGCCGCATCCTCAACAGGGGCGAGGGGCACATGGAACTCAACGAGACCTCGGACGGCTAGCAGGAGGCCATCAGGCGGTAGACGATCTGCGCGGCGGTGAAATCCCACGCTGCGTTGCCATCGGGGGCCAGTTCCACCACGTCGAAGCCCACGCAGCGGCGGCCCTTCAGGGCGTGTTCGACCAGATGCAGCGCCTGGTAGTATCCCAGCCCGCCCGGAACCGGGGTGCCGGTCGCGGGCATCAACGACGGGTCCAGCCCGTCGACGTCGAAACTGACATAGACCAGTTCGGGAAAATCCTCGGGCAGGTCGACTGCGTGGATGTTGCCGGTCACCAGTTCCTCGGCATCGACGTGAAAGACATGGTGGCGCAGGCGGCTCTGGGCCTCTTCCTCGCAGAAGGCGCGGACGCCGAACTGGGCCAGGCGGATGCCTTCCTCGGCCAGCAGGTGCATGACCGAGGCATGGCTGTGTTTTTCGCCCTGGTAGGCGTTGCGCAGGTCGGCATGGGCGTCGATCTGCACGATGCCGAGGGGCTGGCTCAGGGCGCGCGCCACGCCCATGACCGCCCCAAAGCTGAGCGAGTGTTCGCCGCCCAGCGTCACCGGCACCTTGCCGGCGCGGATGGCGGATTCGGTGCGCTGGGCCAGACGCTCCATGACGTCCGGCAGCGGGCCGTCGCAATCCAGCGGGGGCTCGGTGAAGATGCCTTCGACGCAGGGTTCGGCGTGGCCCGTGATGCGTTCGAGCTCATTGCTGGCCGCGATGATCGCGGCGGGGCCGTCTGCCGTGCCCGAGCCGTAGGAGACCGTGCGTTCCAGCGGCACCGGGATGACGCGGAACCGGGCGTCTTCGCTGCGTTCGGCCTCGGTCAGTTCGCTGTCGAGAAAAATGCTCATGATAGCCTCGCTTTGAAGTCGTCGTAGCCGAATTGCCGGATGATCTTCAGGTCATCGGTTTCGCTGTTCCACAGGGCGATGGTGGGCAGGGGCACGCCGTTGAACGTGTTGGTCTTGACCATCGAGTAATGGGCCTGATCGAGGAAGGCAAAACGTTGCCCGATCCGCAGCGGCTCGGCCCAGGTGTAGTCGCCGATCACGTCGCCCGCCAGGCACGAAGGGCCGCCCAGGCGATAGGTGTGGCCGGTCTCGGCCTCGTCCATCAGGGCGGGGCGATAGGGGGCCTCGATCACGTCGGGCATGTGGCAGGTGGCCGAGATGTCGGTGATGGCGAGGTCCATGCCGTTGTGCGGCAGGTCGAGGATTTCGCCCACCAGAATGCCCGCATCCAGCGCCACCGCCTCGCCGGGTTCCAGATAGACCTCGACGCCGTATTTGGCGCGGATGCGTTTGATGAACTCCACCAGCCCGTCGCGGTCATAGTCGCTGCGGGTGATGTGGTGGCCGCCGCCGAAATTCAGCCACTTCAGGCCGTTGAGGAAGGGGGCGAGTTTCGGTTCGACCGCCGCCCAGGTGCGCGCCAGCGGCTCGAACCCCTGTTCGCAGAGCGTGTGCATGTGCAGGCCATCCACGCCCTCCAGCGCCTTGGCGTCCAGTTGGCTGACCGGGGTGCCGAGGCGCGAGCAGGGGGCGCAGGGGTCGTATTTCGCGACCTCGCCTTCGGAATGCTCGGGGTTGATGCGCAGTCCGACCTGACGCCCCGCGGCCTGTGTCTTGGCGAGGAAGCGGTCTTTCTGGGCGGGGCTGTTGAAGATGATGTGATCGGACAGCGCGAGGATTTCGTCGATATCGGCGTCTTTGTAACCCGCGCAGAAGGTGGCGACCTCGCCGCCATATTCCTCGCGGCCCAGCCGGGCCTCGTAGATGCCGCTGGCGCAGGTGCCGCCGAGATACTGGCGGACCAGCGGGGCCAGGGCGAACATGGAAAAGGCCTTGAGCGCGGACAGGATATGTGCGCCGGAGCGCTCGCCTATGTCGGCAAGGATGCGAAGGTTCTTCTCCACGGCCTTCTCATCAACCACGAAGCAAGGCGAAGGAACGCGATTGAGGTCGAAGCTGCGGAAGGCTCCGGCGTCGCCGGCCTGTGTGGGCATCATTTCGGACAAAACCAGCGTCTCCTGATCTGGAGGAGCCGGGGGCGCTGCCCCCGGACCCCCGGGATATTTTTAGCCAGATGAAGCAGGGCGGTCGCGCGGACCGCCGCGAGGGTTCAAAACTCGACCGGGCCGTCGAGTTCGTGGACCTGCCAAGGCAGGCCGTGCTTGTTGAGCATGTCCATGAAATCATCCGGGTCCAACTGTTCCATGTTCCACACGCCCGGTTCGCGCCAGTTGCCTTTCAGCACCTGTGCCGCGCCGATCATGGCGGGGACGCCGGTGGTGTAGCTGACGGCCTGGCTGCCGACCTCGCGGTAGCATTCCTCGTGGTCGCAGATGTTGTAGATGTAATAGGTCTTTTCGCCCGAGCCGTCCTTGGCCTGGCCGGTGGCGATGTCGCCGATGCAGGCCTTGCCCTTGGTTTCGGCGCCCAGATCGCCGGGATCGGGCAGCAGGGTTTTCAGGAACTGGATCGGGATGATCTCGACCCCGTTGTGCACCACCGGGTCGATGCGGGTCATGCCGACATTCTGCAGCACCTTGGCATGGGTGATGTAGGCATCGCCGAAGGTCATCCAGAACCGGGCGCGCTCGATCTCGGGGAAGTGGGTGCTGAGCGACTCGAGCTCCTCATGATACATCAGGTACATGTTCTTCGGGCCGATGCCGGGGAAGTCGAACTCGACCTTGTGGGTCATGGCCGGCGTCACTTTCCACTCGCCGCCTTCCCAGTGGCGGGCGTCGGCCAGCACTTCGCGCAGGTTGATCTCGGGGTTGAAGTTGGTGGCGAATTCCTGATCGTTCTGGCCGCCATTGGCGTCCAGCACGTCGATCTGGCGGATCGTGTCCAGCTTGTGTTTCTTGAGCCACTTGGCGAAGACGGATGTAACGCCCGGATCGAAGCCCGAGCCCAGAATGGCGGTCAGGCCGGCCTGTTTGAACTTGTCCTGATAGGCCCATTGCCAGTGGTATTCGAACTTGGCCTCATCCTCGGGCTCGTAATTGGCGGTGTCGAGGTAGTGGCAGCCGGCCTTGAGGCAGGCATCCATCAGCACCAGGTCCTGATAGGGCAGGGCCAGGTTCACCAGGATCTCGGCCCCGGTTTCCTTGATCAGCTTGACCGTGTCGGCAACCTTGTAGGCGTCGAGCTCGGCAGTCTTGATGTCGACGCCGGTGCGTTCCTTGACCGATTTGGCGATGGCGTCACATTTCGCCTTGGTGCGGCTGGCCAGCGTGATCTCGGTGAAGATGTTGGAATTCATCGCCATCTTGTGCACGGCGGCGTGGCTGACGCCACCCGCGCCAACTACCAGTGTCTTGCCCATGGGAAATTCTCCTTTCGCCGGGGTTATTCGTAGTAGGTATAGCCGTTGATGCTGTCGCGATAGGCGCTCATCAGGGTTTTGCGTTCATTCGCCTTGAGCGTGCCGGTCGAGATCGCCTCGTCCACCATCTTGCGGAAGGCAGCGATGCAGTTGCTCGGGTCGAACTCGACATAAGACAGGACTTCGCTGATCGTGTCACCCTCTTGTTCATGCAGCAGGTCGAACCCGCCATCGGGGCGCAGGTCGATTGTGACCACGTTGGTGTCGCCGAACAGGTTGTGCAGATCGCCGAGGGTTTCTTGATAGGCGCCGACGAAGAACACGCCCATGTAATAGTCGCGGTCTTCCGGCAGGGAATGCACGGGCAGGCTGGGCGAGACGCCGTCGGCCAGAATGAAGCGGTCGATCTTGCCGTCGCTGTCGCAGGTGATGTCGGACAGCACCGCGCGGCGGTCGGGGGCCTGGTTCAGCATCTGCAGCGGCACGATCGGGTGCAGTTGGTCGATCGCCCAGACATCGGGCAGCGACTGGAACAGCGAGAAGTTGCAGTGATAGATGTCGGCCAGCTTTTCCAACTGGTCGTCCACGTCGGTTTCGACCTCGTCCGAGGCCGCCAGCGCCTTGATCCGCGCCATCAGCGACAGGTAGATGCGCTCGGCCCGGGCCATCTGGCGCAGGTCCACGTAGCCACGGCGGAACAGGGCGCGCAGCTCGTTGCGGTAGAAAGTGGCATCGTTCCAGCATTCCTGCAGGCGGTCATGGCTGAGGTACCCGTTCACCGCCGCCAGATCGGACACCATGTGGTGGTCGCCGGGTTCCACCTCGGGGCCGTTGGGCGCGTCATAAAGCGTGCTTTCAAGCACGTTGAACACCAGCATCGACGAGGTCGCCACCACCGCGCGGCCGCTCTCGGTCACCAGCGTGGGGTGGTCCACTTCGGCCTCGTCCATGGCATAGGCCACGGTTTCCACCACATTGGCGCAGTATTCCTCGACCGTGTAGTTGATCGAGTTCTCGGTCGCCTTCTTCTCGCCCGTATAGTCCACACCCATGCCGCCGCCCAGATCCAGGTGCGTCAGCGGCACGCCCTCGCGGGTCAGTTCGGTGTAATAACGGCAGGCCTCGCCCACGGCGCGGCGCACGTCGTTCACGTCGGGCACCTGGCTGCCCAGATGCGAATGCTGCAGCTTCAGGCAATGCAGCAGGCCCGCATCGCGCAGCTTGTCGACGACCGCGACCAGCTGATCGGTGTTCATGCCAAAGGTCGAGCGATCCCCCGAGCTTTCCTGCCATTTGCCGCTGATCTGGTTGGTCAGTTTCACCCGCACGCCAAGCAGCGGTTCGATGCCCAGCCGTTCGTAGACCTCGATGACCGTGTCGGCCTCTTTCGGGCTTTCCAGAACGATGACCGTGTTGAATCCGATCTTGCGGCTGAGGATCGCCAGTTCGATGAACTCCGCGTCTTTGACGCCGTTGCACACGATCAGCGCCTCGGGGGCCAGACGGTGCGCCAGGGCGATCACCAGTTCGGGCTTCGATCCGGCCTCGAGCCCGTAATTGTATTGCTTGCCGAACTCGACGATCCGGTCGACGACCTGCGCCTGCTGGTTCACCTTGATCGGGAACACGCCGCGATAGGATCCCTTGTAGCCGGTGCGCGCAATCGCGTCGCCGAAGCTTTCGTTGATATGCGCGATCTCGCGTTCCAGATACGAGCTGATGCGCAGGATCATCGGCGCCTTGATCCCGCGCTGATCAAGGTCGTGCAGAATGCCGGGCAGGCTGATGGGGGCGGCATCGGGGGCCATCGGGTTGCGCAGGCCGATTTCGCCTTCGCCCGTCACCTCGATGAGACCCTTGCCCCATTTTTCAACTCCGTAGACGGAATGCGGCGCGTCAGGCGTCTGTTTCAACCAAGTCGGTCCTTGCGTTGCTGGCGTGGAAATTTCGCCCGCCAATACGGCAGCCGTTCGATTCTTCCAAGCGCATTCTGCATCGCAGGTTAGCTCAATTCAGACCAATGGGCGAATGGGAACCAGATGGTTGTCCCATCGGATCCGCGAATGGGGCGATACCTCCGGGTTTGACCCGACCAGATGCCCCACATCGCCATACCCGGTGGTAAAGACAAAGCCGGATGGCCCGGGGCCCAACCCGCACACGTCGGTCAGCGAATGGGCGCGGTCAAAACGGGTGGACTCGGCATCAAAGACGTGCAGGGCGTTGCCGCGTGGGCAAGTGATGGCGACCTGCCGTCCCTCGGCGGAAAAGGCGACACTGCCCGCATAGCCGGCCAGCGTCGCCTGAATGTCATCCGGCGCGGACAGCAGGTGGTACCGGCCCCCCCGCCGATGCAGCCCCAGCAGGGCCGGCTTGTGGGACAGGTCGCCCTGCCACTGCATCGCAAAGGCCAGCAGGCCATCCGCACGAACGCCCAGATGCCGGATCGAGTTCTTGTGCAGCGCCGCGGGCAGTTCGACCTGATCCAGAACCGATCCGTCGAGGCTGACATAGGTCAGGTTCGGGCGCATGGTCGGCAGGTTCAGCTTGGTGCGCCCTGTGTCCGGATGGGTTTCGATGCCGCCGTTGGCGATGGCCAGCGATTTGCCGTCGGGCATCAACACCACGTCATGGGGGCCGACCCCCGCCGAAGAGAACTCGCCCATCCGGGCATAGCCCGTGGTCGCGTCCCAGACGCCGATGACCCCGGTGCCGGCCTCATAGTCGTTTTCGGTGGTGAACAACCGGCGGCCGTCGGGCGAAAACGCGCCGTGACCGTAGAAATGACGCCCGTCCGGCGCGTCGAGCCGGGCCAGCTGGTCCCCGGTCGCGCAATCGATTACCAGCGCAAACCGCCCCGGACGGCGCGCGAATGCAACGGCCCGGGCCAGATGGGGATGGGCGGCGGCGGCATGCCCCCGGCCGGGCATTGGGATCGAGAACCGAACCTCTCCCGTACTGGTCAGCCCGACCACGCGGTACGTCCCATCGTCGAACAGCGCAGCCGACAGGAAATCGGGTGATCCGACCGCAGACCAGCCCGGCAGGGGGGCAAGAGTGGCCGCTGCCAAACCGGCCAGAAATCCTCGGCGGCTGGTCATGTATCAGTCTCCGTCCAGCGAATTGAACCCGGCACTGATGCCGAGGGTCGGGCCAAGCTGTGCGGCGGCCAGGCTGCGGATGTCATTGATCGACTGTTGCAGCGCCTCGACCCGCAGCCGCCCCTGGGGCTCGGCCACGCCGGCCAGCGCGGGATCGTCCAGCGCCTGCGCCCGGGCGATGCTGCGGGCAAAGGCATCGTCCAGCGCGGCGGCAATCTGCGGGTGGTCGGCCGCCAGCCGCGCCGCCAGATCGCGCAGCGCCACCAGCGACAGTTCCACATGCCGCAGCGACCGCAGCGACCGGCGGGCCTCGGCCCGGTTGGGGCGGGGGCGGTCGAAACTGCCCATCGGGCGGCCCAGACGCGTATCGGCCGTAAACTCGAGCCCGGTGACAAGGGCCTTGTAGAGCTCCTGCAGGGCTTCGTCGGAGGACCGATAGGGGCTGTCCGGCCCGGGTTGGGCAAGGATGCTGGCATAGCCGTGCCAGTCCCGGTCGATGGCCCGGGCGGTGCGGTGGATGTCGGTGGCGATGGCGCGGATCAACCCGCAGCGATAGGCCGCATCGCCCTGATCGGCAAAGGCCAGGTCGTACAGCATCCTCTCGAGCGCGAGGAAACCGCGACCGGCGATCGAGGTTTCGGCAAAGGCATCGGGGTCGGCAATGGCCGGGTCTTCGGCCGCGATCATCGCCGACAGCGCCTTGGGCGTGAACCCTTTGCTGTCGGGCCAGAAGGTCAAGGCAAAGGCGCGGTCTCCGACCTCGGTCGGGCCGAACCGCAGATGGCTGGCGGATATCCAGGCGTCGAAGGCGGCGTGGTAGGCCGCGCGCAGATCGGCGGACCCCGGCGCGCAGTCGGCTCGTGCGGTAGCATCCAGCGCAGCCGTCGCTTCGACAAGGTGATCGAAACGCGGCAGGATATGGGCTTGGGTCACGTCGGTCAGGATCGCATCGCGGCTTTGTGCCGCCGCGCAGAGCGGCATCAATGCGGAAAGGATCACGGCAATCAGGCGCATCGGTCAGAGACTCTCCAGGAACCGGATCAACGCATCGCGGTCGGGTTTGGGCATGGAAACGACTGCATCGCGCGCGGCCTGCGCCTCGCCGCCGTGCCACAGGACCGCTTCGAGAAGCGAGCGCGCCCGGCCGTCATGCAGGAACTGGGTGTGTCCCGAAACCCGCCGGGTCAGGCCAATCCCCCACAGCGGCGCGGTGCGCCATTCGCGGCCCGTGGCGCGGGCCTCGGGGCGGTTGTCGGCCAGTCCCTTGCCCATGTCGTGCAGCAGCAGGTCCGTGTAGGGCCAGATCAGCTGGAAACTGTGCTCGGGGCGGTCGGGCAGGCGGTGGGTGACGAAAGCGGGCGTGTGACAGGACGCGCAGCCAATGGTGTGGAACACCTCTTTCCCGCGCAGAACCTTCGGGTCATCCACATCGCGCCGGGCGGGAACGCCCAGGTTGCGGCTGTAGAAGGCCACCAGGTCCATGCCCTGCTGGTCGATCTCGAAGCCGCGTTCGTCGCCGTCACCATGCGGGGCGGTCTGGCAATCGGCCTGCGCCGGGGTGCAGTCGCCAAATGGCGCGGGGTAGAGCGGGCTGGAAATGCCGATATCGCCGGCGAAGGCCGCGGCCGACTGCTCCATGATCGTCGGCATGCCCGCCTTCAGCCCGAACCGGCCCAGCATGGGTTCGCCGAATTCCGTCGACCACACGATGTTGGGCCGCCCCGAAATGCCGTCTCCATCGGCATCGTCGGGGTCGGCCTTGGCCAAGATGTCCTCGGCCGGGATCGCCTCGAGCAGGCCCAGCCCGATCATCTGCGGCGCCACGCGCGGGCTGAGCATCGCGTCGGGGTGCAACGGCCCATAGCCCAGATCGGCCGCCCTGTAGGTGGGCTTGCGCAGCGACACGGTTTCGCCATCGGACAGCTCGACCGGGATTTCCTGGTAGGTGATGTCCAGCCGGTATTCGGCCTTGTGGCCGGGCAGGGCAAAATCCTGCATCTGACCGCCATATGTGGGTTCGGGCAGGGTGGCGAGATACCCCTCGATCTCGGCGGGGGCGTCGTCGGGCGAACCGGGGATCGAAACGCGCAGGAACATCGAAATGGCGTTGTCTTCGGGTCCGGCCGGGGTGTGGCCACGCCCGTCCTTGATGTGGCAGCGCTGGCACGACCGGGCGTTGAACAGCGGCCCCAGCCCATCCGAGGCCAGAGTCGAGGACGGGGCCGACACCCAGACCTTCTTGAACAGCCCGTTGCCGACTTTGAAATCCAGCTCCTGCTCAAAGCTTAGGTTGGCCGAGGGTTGCGAGAACGCATCCGCATCTGTTCGCGCCCGCACCGTCGCGGCGCCTGCCGGCAGGTCCTCATAGCGCTGGGGCTGCGTGAAATCCGACGGCGCTGCGGTGACTGTGGCGATCCGTGCCCGTTCGGCGTCGGTTCGGGGGAGGGGGTTCAAATGACTGTCCCGCAGATCCTGAGACAGGGAAGGGGTGGCCGCAAAAACGGCCGCCATGAAGAGGCCCGCCTTATTCGGCCTCGTCCATTTTCGATGCATTGAGTTGCGCATAGTTTGCTTCGCCAAGCCTTTCATACAGGTCAAGCTGGGTTTCGAGGAAATCGATATGCCCTTCCTCGTCCGCCATGAGTTGTTCGAACAGCGCCATCGACACGAAGTCGCCGGCCTGTTGGCAGTATTCGCGCGCTTCCTTGTACAGGGCCCGGGCGTCGATCTCGGCCGCAAGGTCGCATTCCAGCGTTTCCTTGGGCGTCTGGCCGATGCGCAGCGGGTCGAGCTTCTGCAGGTTGGGGTGGCCGCCCAGGAAGATGATCCGTTCGATCAGCTTGTCTGCGTGCTGCATCTCTTCGATGCTTTCCTCGCGGCTTTTCTTGGCCATGTGGCCCAGGCCCCAGTCCTCTTGCAGGCGGTAATGCAGCCAGTACTGGCTGACTGCGGTCAATTCATGCCGCAGGGACTTGTTGAGGTATTCGATGACTTTGGGGTCGCCCTTCATTTGCACTCTCCTGTGTTGACCCCGCACGAAGTGCGCGGAGTTGCATGGGTACCCCAAGGGTATCGGTTGCTCGCATCGTGTCCAGAAATAGTGGCATGCAACCGCCGCAATCAGCCGATTTTCCCAAGGCGTGGTAGATTTTTCCGGGCGTGACGATCGCCTGCGGGTCTGCCGCGCGCATCCAGTCGATCGCGGCGCGGATGTCGTGGTCGGTGATGTTGGTGCAGTGGCAAACGATCATGGGCGAGCCTGACGGTAGGATTTCTTAGTTAAATAGTCGGATAATGAGAGGGCGTCCATAGCCACCTTGTCGCAGGGCACCAGAGCGCGGGCGGTTTGCCGCGCTCTGGTTGGTCGTTTTTCATTGGAAAACGGCATCGGGGTTGTCGAGGCTGTCAGACCCTTCGAACGCGATCTGGTCCAGGTCCAGTGCTGTCACGATCCGCTCGATGGTCTTGGTCTGGTCGATCAGGGCGTTGACGCCCCCCATGATCAGCGCCTCGCCGCCCGCATGGCCGCGTTCCAGCATCTGGTCATAGGCCAGCCCGGCTTCGGCCGTGGTCTTGATCCGACCCAGGGCCTGCATAGTGTGGGCCAGCTTGGTCTTCATCTCGTCGTCCAGTTCAGGGGCCGAGGCCAGAACCAGATCCGACAGCGAGGGGCCGGACACCAGCGTGCCGTCGATGCGGACATAGCTGCCCAGATACACGTTCTGGATGCCCAGCCCGTCATAGTAGTGGCTGTTGTGGGTGTTGTCCGAGAAACAGTCGTGCTCCTCTTCCGGATCGTTCAGCATCAGGCCCAGGCGCATCCGCTCGCCGGCCTGTTCGCCGTAGGACAGCGACCCCATTCCGGTCAGCATCGCAGTCAGACCGGCGCCTTCATTTTCGAACAGGGCTGCGCGTGCGGCGCCGCCATCCTGCCATTGGGCGGCCATCCATTCCAGGTCACTGACCAGCAGATCGGTTGCGGCCTGAAGGTACTGCGCGCGCCGGTCGCAGTTCCCGTTGGTGCAGGCATCGCCCTGCGCATAGTCCGTCCAGGGGCGGTTTCCGGCGCCGGGACCATGGCCGTTCATGTCCTGTCCCCACAGCAGAAATTCGATGGCGTGATATCCGGTGGCCACGTTGGCCTCGATTCCGTCCGCCTCGTGCAGGGTTTCGGCTAGCAGAGTCGGCGTGATCTCGGTGGCATCGATGGTTTCACCCGACAGCTGGAAGGTCGGGTTGGCGATCACGTTCAGGGCCGCAAACGCGTTTTCGTCGGTGGCCCCGCCATAGGCCGCATCGACGTAGTCGATCAGGCCTTCGTCCAGCGGCCAGGCGTTCACCTTGCCTTCCCAGTCATCGACGATCGGGTTGCCGAACCGAAAGACCTCGGATTGTTGATAGGGCACCCGAGCCGCGATCCACGCCGCGCGGGCGGCCTGCAGGGTCTGGGCCGAAGGGCGTTCGATCAGCGCATCCACGGCCGCCCGCAGACGGTTGGCTGCGGTCAGGCTGTCTTCGTAGGTGGCTTGGGCGATATCGGCATAGGTGTCCAGCACGGCAGGAGTCGCAGGTGCGTCGCCGGCCGATGCGGCCGAGGAGATCAGCAAGGTCAAGGTGCTGGCGGCGGAAAGAAAGCGGGGCATATTTTCGGAGTCCTGTTTCAATGAAATTTCGGTGCGCGAACTCGGTGCGCGGCGCTGAATTACTGACTTAAATTGTCGGATATGTCAATCCGAGTATTTTTGTCAATTTTGGGGCGTGGCGAGGCCCGTGCTTTGCATGGCCCGTCTGACTGGCCTCCCCATATCCGGCGAGGCTGCGGCCGGCTGTTCTTTGTTGTCTGACGGTCCGGGCCGGGTAGAATGACACAGTGATTTCGGGGTAGGTGGTGCCTGTCGTGTTCAAGTATCTGGTCGTTTCCTTGTTGGTTCTGTCCACCGCCTCTTTGGCGCAGGAGACCGAAAGCGAGACGGGTTCCGCAACGCTTGAGATCGGCATCCAGGCCATGGGCCTTGCACTGTCTCTGTCGGCGCCCGGTCTGGATATCGTGGGCTTCGACCTGCCCGCGCGCGACAATGCCCAGCGTGCCCAGGTGGCGGTGGCGGTCTCGGAACTCTCTCGGCCGCTGAAGCTTTTCGTCGTGGCGTCCGAGGCGGATTGCGTGACGGTTTCCGCCAATGTGGCGCTTGTCGAAACGCCCGGCGGCGCGGGCCGTAAGGGGCCCGAGTTCGAGGCCGAGTATCTGATCCGTTGCCGCGACATCAGCGCGGTCACCGACCTGCGCGCCGACTATTTCGACCGGTTCCCCAAGGCCCGCCGCCTGGTTGTGCTTGTCCGGTCCGAAACCGGCACGCGACGGTTCGACCTGACGCGTCAGAGCCCAGGTGCCGATCTGACCGGGTTGACCTGATCCCGGCCACCCGGCTTTCGGGCCTTTTGAAGGACGATGCAGAGCAAAACATCAATGGCGGCCGCGCCTTTCGACTCCGCGCGCCTTCGGGCGGGCCATGTATCCGAATTCAGGCATTTCAGTTCCGTTCGCCGGGTGGAATGGCCTCAATCAAGCGCCCAGCAACATCGTCGGCGCATCCAGTTCGCTCCTCGCATGCGGACCCAAAGTAGACATATTTGGAAAAATATCGGTGATTGTCTGCCCATTATGCACTAGTCTGGCCTGATACATGCCATTTAGCCTGTGCATAATGTCGGGATGGCACTTTCATTTCCCGCTCTGCGGGCTGGACCTGCCGACTGGGCAGATCCGCCGTTTCCAAGTCTTGAAACGTGAAAACCCGACACAAGAGTTTGCGCCATTTGTTTTGGGGGAAGGGAACGGCCGTGACCACGGAAACGAGTTCAAATTCCAAGCCGATCAACGCCACTGTCGAGGACTGGAGCAAGATCTTTGCCGTTCTGCCCAGCGCGTTGGCCAGGAAAAACCCCGACCAGTTGCAGAGCCGCTTTGAATTGTTCGAGGTGACCGAAGATGCGACCCTTCCGCCGGACGGAATGTATGTCGTGCTGGAAGGGATCGTGAAGCTGCGGCAGGACGGGATCAACCTGGCGACGGCCGATGACGGCGACTATTTCTATGAGGAACATCTTGAAATCCCGGATCTTCCCGTCAGCCTGCAGGCCGTCGCGCTGCCGGGGGCGCGGATCGCCTATCTCGCGCGCGGCAAGTGGCATGAAATTCCGTCCGAGATCCGCGCAGAGTGTTTTGCGACCCTGTTCGGCGATCTGGTCAGCGTGCACATGCAGAATTTCCAGCAGCCGATCAACTGCTGCAGCGTGACCGCGGCCGCGCTGAGCATGTCGGCGCTGGGCTTCAGCTGCGAGGTGAACGACATCTTCCGGGTCTGCGAACTGCCCACCAGCTTTGTCGTCAATGACGGCATCTCGCTGGGTGAACTGTTCGACGTGGCCTGCACGTACATCCATTCGCAGGGTCTGCGCGATCTGGTGCAGGTCCAGGCCTATTTCATGGACGAGGCCACGACCTCGGTGCCGCTGCTGCTTGAGGCGATTGACGAATCCAACCGGCTGGGCGGGGACAACGACATTCTGGTGGCGAATTTCCAGGTGGGCATGGCGCATGGCAAGCCCACCATGCCCGGCGGCCATTTCGCCGTGATCGCCAAGTGCAACCCCAGCACCGGGTTGGTGCACATGATGGATGTGCATCCCGAAAAATACGGCAAGCTGTGGGTCACCACGATCGACCGCCTGTACGCGGCCATGTCCGACCGAGACGGCACTTCGATGCGGGCGCGCGGGCTGCTGCGGTTCTCGGCGCGCGAAGCGGTCAAGACCACGCTGCAGACCTTCCGGCAGGACTGCAACTATGTGGACAGCACCCGGTATCTGGCCCGCGACCCCAAGAAACGCCGCAACCTGTTCCGGCGGGCCAGCCCGAACATGAACAGTCTGGGCGTTCTGGCCGAAAGCCTGCAGATCCTGGGCGATGTCCAGGTCACCGAAGACAAGCTGCTGATCGCGACCCAGACCTCGTACACCGAGGCGCTGAGCCGGGTTTCGACCGCCAAGAAGATGAGCGAGATGGCCCAGCGGTATCTGGCCGGCACGTCCGAGGCGCATATCGGCAGCACCTTCCGCAGCTACGCCGAACGACCCGACAAGGACAAAAGATCGCCGCAGGACTGGTTCCGGGATCAGCTGCGCAGTCTGAACGAACATGAGGGGCGCCACCTGATGATCAACATCGACTTCAACCGCGTGTTGGGGTTCGAAGTGATCCGGCCGCCCGAAAACGTGTTCCGCGAGACGGCGCTGCTGGAAGAGTTCTGGTGCCTGTGCATCGCCTATGACGAAAAGGCCGACCTTGTCACCGTCGTCGACATGAGCCCGGCGACTTCGCAGGTCTGGCAGGCCCCGCGCGGGCATATCTTTCGCGGGCTGCGCGACCTGAAAAGCACGGCCATGCTGGTGATCGAGGAGACCCAGCCCCCCGAAGACCCCAGCGACGTGGCGCGGATCGTCCGGGAAAACCCGCTGGTTCTGTTCTACGAGGACGAGGACCCGTGGTCGCATATGCTGAAGAACATCCTGGCCAATATCGGCGCGACCTCCGTCAAGCTTGTCGATGTCGCCGGGCACGGGGCCAACGCCATGAAGATGCGCCGGCAACTGGTGGCCGAAAGCGGCAAGGAAAAGGTGCCGTATCTGTTCTTCAATGGGAAATGCCTGGGCAAGCGCAGCGACATCGTCGACACGATCCTGGACGGCAGCCTGCAAGAAGACATGAAGAAAGCCGGTCTGCCGGTCTTGCTGCGCCACGAATCGCCGAGCCTCGACAAGAACATCTTCGGCTATCCCAAGGGCGGGTTGACCGCGCCGCCGAACGGGCGGCGGAACGTTCTGTTGTGCGCCTGCGGCTCGTCCGCGGCCGACAAGGTGCCGGAACTGGTGGCCCGGATCACCAAGGCGGGCCACAACGTCAAGCTGATCCCCTCGGTCGCCGCCGAGAAGTTCTTTCGCGACATCGGAACCGACAAGGACGCCGAGGCCCGGAAAGCAAGGCGGAACGGCAAAAAGTCCAAGACCCGGAAGGTCGAGGACTACATCACCCACAACGATTACTACCGTGACGATGACGAGTGGAATTTCCGCTATACCGAGTTTGCCATGCCGTTGTGCGCCTCGCATCTGGCGCTGTGCGATTGGGCCGATTGCGTGATCGTCGCGCCGGTCACCTGCAACACGATGGGCAAGATCGCCAACGGCATTGCCGACAACCTGCTGACCTCGGTCTTTGTGGCCTGGCAGTACCGCAACAAGCCGGCGATCCTCTGCCCGGCGTGCAACACCAACATGTGGAACAACGTCACCACCCGGAACAATGTCGAAAAGCTGCGCGATCTGGGGATTGATCTTGTCGGTCCCCGCAAGGGGCGCCTGTCGAACGGGATGATGGGCATCGGCATGATGGCCACGCCCGACCAGATCATGGAGGTGCTGGAAGAAGCCTTCGAAGAGTTGGAAAACCACGAACACAACATCTGCAAATGGGCGCAGGAGGCCGCGGCCTCGGACGATTTCAAGCGGTGGGAACCCGTGCTCAAGGCCATCGACGACGGGATTGCCGGCATCGACATCGTGGACGACAACAACGGCGACACGCTGCTGCACTATGCAGCCGGCGGCGAGGGCGAGCTGACCGAGAACGGCCAGGACCTGGGCAAGCCGGACATCGAGGCCGCCAAGGCCCTGATCGCCCGCGGCATCAACGTGAACGCAACCAACGATCACGGCTTTACCAGCCTGCATGTGGCGGCGATGAACAACTCGGCCGAGATGGTCGAAACACTGCTGGCGGCGGAGAGCATCGATGCAAGCCCTCTGATCCACTTCCTGCAGGATCCGGTGCGGTCCAGCGGCATCAGGGTGTCGGACGAGATCCGCGCGATGCTGGAAAACTGGGCCAACACCCATGGCCTGTCAGAGCCGGAAGAGGTGGAAGACGAAGACGACCTGATCGAGGACCGCGAGAAGACCTATCTGTACTTCACCTACGGATCGCTCAAGAAAGGTTTTCCGAACCACGACGCCCACGCGGATGTGCTAATTGATCTGGTCGGGCCTGCGATCACCCGGCAGCCGATGCCCCTGATCGTTCCCAAAGAGCCGTTCTGCGACAACCCGAATTGCGCCTATCTGCACCGCATGGCCACGCTGGTCGACCGCAAGGGCACCGGGCGTCCGATCAAGGGCGAGGTCTATCGGGTGACCTCGGCCGGGTTGAGGGAGTTGGACAAGCTCGAGGGCTTTCACGGGCCGGGCGCGGCCGACAACGTCTATGTCCGCAAGCGGATCAACGTTCTGATGGATGGGGTGAAAAAGCCCGCCTATGTCTATGTCATAGCCAATCCTGAAAAATACCTGGCCGACCTGGAGCGCGGCACGTCCGAGCTGGTGGACGAGTACACGATCGACATGGCGACGGGCACGCTGAAGCCGGGGTACGAGGCGGCGACCTAGCCGCTCTGGTGCGCCACCGCCGGGGGCGCGCCGGTGGCCGGCCGCGTCTTCAGGCCGAGGTTCCAACCGGTGATCGCGATCATGCACAGCAGGACGAAGGGCCAGAAGGCGGCCTTGGGGATCAGATTGTCCCTGTAGTGGATGACCCACAGCGACGGCGCGGATTCCGAGGCGAACAGATAGGTGTTCACCGAGACCGCAAGCAGCATGAAATACATCAGGAAAAAGAACGATTCCATGTAGATCACCGGCGACCCGGCAAAGCCTTCGCGCAGCTGCACATGGGCCAGCAGGATCACGAAGAACAGAACCGAGCAGGTTCCGATCACGCCCGAGGTGCTGAAATCGTGCCGCTCGACCAGGCTGGGCTTGCGCGTCACGGTCATCACCGCGCCGAACAGCAGCATCGTCACCACGATCAGCGGGATCATGTGCACCACGAAGGCGTTGGCGAAATTGCGTTTGATGACGAAATTGTAGTGCAGTTCCGGCAGATTGGTCTGAAACTCGTTCTCGCCGATGCCCAGCGTCGTATCCAGATCGGACAGTTTGTAGTCGAAATAGGTGTTCTCGCGCTCCCACGTCCCCATGACGATGCGGTTGTCGATGCCAAAGATGTCCTGCGGTCCGGTGGCGGGGTAGGCGGTGAAATCCGGCACCAAGGCCACGTTGACGTCGAACCTGCCCGGCTAGAACCGGACCCAGACGGTTTTGTGATCGAACGGATAGCTGGTGTAGTCGAAGGACTGGCGCAGGGTCTGTTCGAAATACCACCCGATCAGCGTGCTGCCGTCGCGTTTCATCCGGTAGGCTTCCTGGATCACGCCGTTTGCGACATCGACGGCTTCGGGCAGCAGAAAGCCCGCCTCGCCCCGGCCCGGCCGGATCGCATCATGTGCGCCATCCAGATAGTGCTGCCACACATAGCCCGAGACCCGCACGTCGCTGGCACCGACGAAGCTGAAGCTTTTGATGAAGATGCCGGTCTTGACCCGCAGGTCCGGCGCGTTGTCCAGCCCGGCCAGAAAGGCATCGACGGCGGCCACATCCGGCAATTGCGTCGGATCGTCGTCAAACCGGTTCAACGCGACCCACAGCTTGAACAGAACCAGCATCAAGACAGCGGACAGGATGCCCGACAACAGCCAAATCTTCTTTTCGATCGACATCCGGGTGCTTGCGTTCCGAGGCATCGGTCACTCCGCGGGTTCCGGCGCCGGGAAATCCAGGCTGCCGGTCAACGACCGCGATATGCCCATCTGCGCGAACCCGGATTGCAGCGCGTCGAATTCCGCATGACTGCGGGGGTCCACCCCGGCGCGCCCGGCCTCGGCCAGGATCCGGGTCTGGCGGATCGACAGGTCCACCATCGGCAAGGGCTCCGCGGCGGTGAAGGCCGCAAGATCGTCGGCAAAGGCGATCGCACGGTCCCAGCCATTTCGCGCCAGCATCACCGCGCCGGCGTCGGTATAGAAATGCAGGTGGCTGTGGCCCACGCAACCCTCGGCGAGGATGGCGGCGCCCTGCGCCAGCAGATCGTCTTGCTGATCGGGGTCATCCAGTGCCAGCGCCAGCGCCGAAAGGGCCTTGGGGCCGACAAAGTTGCGTCCGTGTTCCAACGCGATGTCAACGGCCTGTTGCCCCGTTTCGCGCGCCGCGCTGACTTCTCCGGCATAGGCCTGGGTCCGGGCAAGATGTTCCAGCGCCTGCGCCTCGAGCCGTTTGGCCCCGACGCGCTGGGCGATCGCGGCGGACCGGGCGAATGCGTCGCGCGCGCCGTCGAGGTCGCCCTGAAATGTACAGGCCACACCCAGACAGGTCTGGGCCACGCATTCGGGGACGAAGGCGAAATATTTCCGGCTGATCTCGATGGCTTCCTGCGCGTCGGCGCGGCCCTGGGTGACGTCTCCGGTGTAGCTGCGGGCAACGCTCAGATTGTGCAGGTTGGCGGCCAGATCGC
This sequence comes from Ruegeria intermedia, assembly GCF_900129345.1. Lineage (GTDB taxonomy): Bacteria > Pseudomonadota > Alphaproteobacteria > Rhodobacterales > Rhodobacteraceae > Ruegeria > Ruegeria intermedia. The sequence continues at coordinate 18,126 of NZ_FQVK01000017.1, forward strand.
GCACCAGACCGTGTTCCCGTGCCCGTTCGACCGCCTGTGAGTAGAAACTGGTAGCCGTCCGCATGGTGGCGTTCATGAAATTGGCGTCGCCAAAGCCGCTGAGCGCGCCGACCTCCAGCCGCGCCGACCCCAGCTTGCGGGCCAGCGTCAGGGCAATTTCGTTGCTGTCCATGGCGTCCTGAACCCGGCCGAGCGGGAAATAGATGTTGCCCCGCACGTAGTTGATCTGCGCCAGATCCCGCTCCAGGCCGCTGCGCCTGGCGGCGGCTTCGGCAATGTCCAGGCTGTTCAGCGCATCCTGATACCGGCTGGCCTGTCGGGCGGCCTGCGCCAGGCCGACATGGACCCGGCAGATCTGTTCGTCGCTTTCCGCCAGCACCGCCGCTTCGCCGAATTCCCGCAGGGCGTCGTCGGACCGCCCCTGCAGCCGGTGGATTTCGGCGCGCGCGCAGTACAGGTCCAGCCGAACGTCCGGCGGGGCGGGCAATTCCAGGGCGCGCTCGATCAGGGGATTGGCGTCGTCGAACTGGAACGACTGGATCAGGTTTTCCGCCGCGTGCAGATAGGCCTGGGCCGCAGTCGGGGCGCCGGCCCGGTCCAGATGCCTTGCCCGCAAGGTGGCGTCGGTGCCCTCGTACCACCTGGCGGCCTGTTCATGCAGCCTGGCGCGCTCGGATTTGACCAGCGTCGCATAGGAGCCGTCGCGGATCAGGGCATGGGCGAACATCAGGTCGGACCCGGTTTCGCGGATCAGCGCGGTGCGGGTCAGGGCCGCGATGTCCAGTTGATTTTCGCCCAGAACGAAGCTCAGAATCTCGGGCGCGAACCGTTGCCCCAGAACCGAGGCCGACTGGATCGCCGTCCGGCTGCCCCGGTCCAGCCCGTCCAGCCGTGATTGCACGATACCCTGGATGCTGCCCGGGACGGTTTCGCGGGTCAGGGCATCGATGTTGCGCAGCAGTTGCTCCAGAAACAGGGGGTTGCCTCCCGCACGCCGGACGCAGGTTTCCAGAAGTTCGGGGTCGATGGCCGTGAATTCCTCGACCAGCTTGCGGGCCTGCGCGTCACCCATCGGCGACAATTCAAGTTTCGAGATCAGCGCGCCGTCGGTGGCCATTTCCCAGTTGCGGTCAATCGGATCACCTTCCACCCGGCTGGTCATCTGGAGGACGCAGGGCAGATCCCGCGTTGCCGCAGCGATCTGGCAGCATTGGGTCAGGATCTCGGGCGAGGCCCAGTGGATGTCTTCGACCTGGATCAGCAGGGGGGTCTCGCGGCTGCGGGCCCTCAGCAGATCTTCGATGACCTGACGCCGGCCGCGCATGCGCGCCGCGTTGTCCATTGCCGCATACACCTCGGCCAGGCCGGGCTCTTGTTCGAGGTCCAGCAGGGCGCTCAGATGGGCCGAACCGGCCGGGCTGACCCAGCCCCGGTCGATGGTTTGCCGGACGGCGTCGGCTCCTGCACTGCGGGCGTCCGAAGGATCCAGCCCCATAAGGCTGCGGGCGATCGACTGGATGGCGGAATGCCCTTCGCGGGTGCCGAAATCCATCACCACGCCCGAGTGCAGGGCATAGGACAGGCTTTCGGCCAGGTCCGCCACCTGTTCGGAAAAGTGGGTCTTGCCGATGCCGGGTTCGCCCAGAACGATATGGACCTCGCCCTTGCCATGTTGCTTGCAGCGGTCGAACGTGGCCGAAAACAGCGACAGCTCGCGCGCGCGTCCGACGAACTTGTGCCGGCGCGCGCGGATGTTCCGGGCCAGGCGATCCAGGCGCCAGACCTCGACATCCTTGTTCAGGCCTTTGATGGCCTTCGTGCCGACCGCCTCGCCCACGAACAGCGGCCCCAGGGCCCGCTGGATGTCGTGCGACACCAGTGTTTCGCCAGGGGCCGAGATATCGGTCAGGCGCGAGGCGAGGTTCACGCCGTCGCCCGTCACCGTGTATTCGGTATGGGCCGCGCTGCCGGTATTGCTGGCGATGACCTGCCCCGAGGCGATGCCGATATGGCACGAAAGCGGTGGGTCCAGCGTCGGCAGGGCGGCGTGGATCTCCAGCGCGGCGCGCGCGGCCCGTTCGGTGTCGTTTGTATGCGAGATCGGCGCCCCGAACACCGCCATTACGGCGTCGCCGATATGCTTGTCGATCCGGCCGCCGTACTTTTCGACCGCGCGATCGACCTTGCCGAAGAATGCGTTCAGCAGGGCATGGACATCCTCGGCATCGCGCTCGCTGGACAGTTTCGTGAACCCGGTCAGGTCGGCGAACAGAACGGTGACCTGTCGCTTGGCCGGTTCCGGCTCGGCCGCAGGCTGGTAGGGGGTGACGGTTTCGGGTTCGTCCAGTTCGGCGATGGCGCGCAGCAGCCGCCGGCGGTCGCCCACGGCGGTAACTCCGATCTCGCGCAGGTCCTCTCCCGTCAGTTCGGGAAGGATCGCCAGATCGATCTTGTTGTCCGTGAACGCCCGGGCGTAGTCCGACAACCCAAGCGCGCTCAGCCAGTCCTTCAGGTCGCCAGACATCGGGGCCCTCAGAAGCATCCACCCAAGCGCAGCCTAGACCAGAACACAGGGTTGAGTCTGCATTTTTCATGCCAAAGGCGCATAAAGTCTGTGCATTTAGTGGAGTGCCCTCCCCAAGACCGACCCTGAACAAGAGTCAAACTCCAAGCCAGCGGACTTGCAAAAACCCAATTGCAGGTCTGACGATTCGTCAGGGCGATTTCGGAGGCGACCTGATCCAGATCAAGTCAACATTGACTCGGGCAGGCTATGCACGCAGCATGAACGGAGGACCACGCATGTTGACCAAACAGGTGGGCGCCACATGTCTGCAGTAGCAAGCAGACGGGCGTTCCTGACGGGGCGCCTGTCCAGCGAAGACGACAGCGCAATGTGGCCGCCGGCAGCGGCCCGCGAAAACTTCCCCGATCTCTGCACCCGTTGCGGCGACTGTGTCTCCGTGTGCCCCGAGAACGTTTTGGTGCTGCACGCCCAAGGCCTGCCAGTGTTCCAGCCGCAGGATGCGGGCTGTACCTTCTGCGGCGACTGCGCCGAGGTATGCAAGACCGAGGCGCTGGACCTGGCCCGGTTTGCCGCCTGGCCGTGGCGCGCGCGGGTGGCCGATACCTGCCTGTCGCTGAACGCCGTCAGCTGTCGGGTCTGTCAGGACAGTTGCGACCAGGGTGCCATCGGGTTCCGCCTGAAAACCGGCGGATCGGCCGACCCCGTCCTGAACGAAGACGCCTGTATCGGCTGCGGAGCCTGCGCCACCGCATGCCCTGCGGGCGCGATTTCGCTGCAGCGGGCGCAACAACTGGAGGCTGCCGAATGAATATCTGCGGATGCCTTGTTCACGTCGCGCCGACCTACACCGCCTCGGCCCGGTCGGCAATTGCCGGGTTCGACGGGGTCGAGATCCATGCCGAGGCCGAGGATGGCCGGTTCGTCGTCGTCGTCGAGGATACGCCCGACCGCCTGGCGTCGGAGACGATCATGGACCTGCATCAGATCCCCGGGGTCGTGTCGCTGACCCTGACCTATCACCATTTCGAAGATCTCGCGGAGACCCGTCCGCGTCCTGAAACTCCCAGCCAAGATTCCAGCCGGAGGCCCTTGCCATGACCATTTCCGAATCTCGCCGCACGTTTCTGAAAGCAACCGCCGCCGCCGCGACCGCGTCCGCGGCCGGTATCCCGTTGGCAACGGGTCAGGCCTCGGCCCAGGTCGCCAAGGCCGACATCCGCTGGGACAAGGCACCGTGCCGGTTCTGCGGCACGGGCTGCTCGGTTCTGGTGGGCACCAAGGAAGGCCGCGTGGTCGCCACCCAGGGCGACCCGGACGCGCCGGTGAACCGGGGGCTGAACTGCATCAAGGGCTATTTCCTGTCCAAGATCATGTACGGCAAGGACCGTCTGACCACCCCGCTGCTGCGCAAATCGAACGGCGTCTATGACAAGAACGGCGAGTTCGAGCCCGTCAGCTGGGACGAAGCTTTCGACGTGATGGCCGAAAAGTGGAAAGAGGCGCTGGCCAAGAAAGGTCCGACCAGCGTGGGCATGTTCGGTTCGGGGCAGTGGACCGTCTGGGAGGGCTATGCCGCGGCCAAGCTGATGAAGGCCGGGTTCCGTTCGAACAACATCGACCCGAACGCGCGGCACTGCATGGCCTCGGCCGTGGTGGGCTTCATGCGCACCTTCGGCATCGACGAGCCGATGGGCTGCTATGACGACCTCGAACATGCCGACACGTTCGTGCTGTGGGGCTCGAACATGGCCGAGATGCACCCGATCCTGTGGTCGCGCCTGACCGATACGCGCCTGACCAAGCCGGGCGCGCAGGTGCATGTGCTGTCCACTTTCGAGCACCGCTCGTTCGAGCTGGCCGACAACGGGATCATCTTCAAGCCGCAGACCGATCTGGCGATCCTGAACTACATCGCCAACTACATCATCCAGACCGGCGCGGTGAACGAGGAGTTCGTCAAGAACCACGTCAACATCACCAAGACCGCCACCGATATCGGCTATGGCCTGCGCGAGACACACCCGCTGCAACAGGCCGCCGCGCACCCGGATTCGGGCAAGCTCGAGGAGATCTCGTTCGAGGAATATGCCGCCTCGGTCGCCGACTACACGCTGGAATACGTCTCCGAACTGTCGGGCGTACCGGCGAACCAGCTCGAGCGGCTGGCCAAGGAATATGCCGACCCGAACCGCAAGGTCATGAGCCTGTGGACCATGGGCTTCAACCAGCATACCCGCGGGTCGTGGGTGAACTCGTTGATGTACAACGTGCACCTGCTGGTGGGCAAAATCTCCGAGCCCGGCAACTCGCCGTTCTCGCTGACCGGTCAGCCCTCGGCCTGCGGCACCGCGCGCGAGGTGGGCACCTTTGCGCACCGTCTGCCCGCCGACATGGTGGTGATGAATGACGAGCACCGCAAGATCGCCGAGACCAAGTGGAACATCCCCGAAGGCACCATCCCGGCCAAGCCGGGCTTCCACGCGGTTCTGCAGCACCGCAAGCTGAAAGATGGTGACCTGAACGTCTATTGGGTGCAGTGCAACAACAACATGCAGGCCGCGCCCAACATGAACGAAGAGGGCTATCCCGGCTATCGCAACCCCGACAACTTCATCGTCGTGTCGGACCCGTACCCCACCGTCACCGCGGTGTCGGCCGACCTGATCCTGCCCACCGCCATGTGGGTCGAGAAGGAGGGGGCCTATGGCAACGCCGAACGCCGCACCCAGTTCTGGCGCCAGCAGGTCAAGGCCCCGGGCGAGGCCAGGTCGGACCTGTGGCAGCTGATGGAGTTCTCGAAACGCTTCACCGTCGAGGAGGTCTGGGGCGAAGAGCTGCTGGCCAAGATGCCCGAGCATCGCGGCAAGACCCTGTTCGAGGTGCTGTTCGCCAACGGCAAGGTCGACAAATACCCGCTGTCGGAAACCGCCGAGGGGTTCCACAACGACGAATCCGAGCATTTCGGTTTCTACGTCCAGAAGGGCCTGTTCGAGGAATATGCCGATTTCGGCCGCGGCAAGGCGCATGACCTTGCGCCCTTCGAAACCTATCACCAGGCGCGCGGGCTGCGCTGGCCGGTCGTGGACGGGAAAGAGACACTCTATCGCTTCCGCGAAGGTTACGATCCTTATGTGCCCGAAGGCGCCGACGTGAAATTCTATGGCCACAAGGACGGCAAGGCCAAGATCATCTTTGCGCCCTACGAGCCGGCGGCCGAGGAGCCGGACGAGGAATACGATCTGTGGCTGTGCACCGGCCGGGTGCTGGAGCACTGGCATTCCGGCTCGATGACCCGCCGCGTGCCCGAGCTGCACCGCGCCTTCCCCGCCGCCGTTGTGTTCATGCACCCCGAGGACGCCAAGGAACGCGGCGTGCGCCGCGGGCAGGAGATCGTGCTGTCCACCCGCCGCGGCGAGGTGGTCAGCCGGGTCGAGACCCGCGGTCGCAACAAGGTGCCGCGCGGACTGGTGTTCATGCCGTGGTTCGACGAAGGCCAGCTGACCAACAAGCTGACGCTGGATGCGACCTGTCCGCTGTCCAAGGAGACGGACTTCAAGAAATGCGCCTGCAAGGTCGAGCGGGCGTAAGGGCAGGGGTCGCAAAGGTCGCGTGTGATGTCTCTGGTCGGCAAACCTCTCTCGCCGCAACGGCGCCGGTTCCTGCAGGACTCGGCGCGCGCGGCGGGCGGCTGTCTGGTCGCCGGGTCGTTGCTGGCCTATCTGGGCCGCGACGCCCGCGCCCTGCCGGCCGAGGCCCTGCGGCCGCCGGGGGCGGTGCCCGAGGATGACTTTCTGGGCGCCTGCATCCGCTGCGGGCTGTGTGTCCGCGACTGTCCCTATGACACGCTGAAGCTGGCCGAACTGGGCGTGGACGCGGTGGCGACCGGCACGCCGTATTTCATCGCCCGCGACGTGCCTTGCGAAATGTGCGAAGACATCCCCTGTGTTGCGGCCTGCCCGACCGGGGCGCTGGACAAGGGGTTGCAGGACATTGACGACGCCAGGATGGGTGTTGCGGTTCTGGTCGATCAGGAGAACTGCCTGAACTTCTTGGGGCTGCGCTGCGACGTGTGCTATCGCGTCTGCCCCGTCATCGACGAGGCGATCACGCTGGAACTGTCGCACAACGACCGGTCCGGCCACCACGCGATCTTTGCGCCGACGGTTCATGCCGACCGTTGCACCGGCTGCGGCGTCTGCGAGAAAAGCTGCGTTCTGCCCGAGGCGGCGATCAAGGTTTTGCCCGCCCGCCTGGCGCGCGGCAATTCGGCCGAGCATTACCGCAAGGGATGGGAAGAAAAGGCCGAGAAGGGCGGGCCGCTGGTCGAAGGCATCATCGACCTGCCGGATCGCCTGCCCGGACCGGGCGCGGACAACCTTGCCACGCCGGGCGGGTACGAACCGGGCTACAACCTTCCGGGGGCAGGCCAATGACGGCGCGAACGCATATGCCCGTCGGGCACGAGGCCCGCGAGGTCAAGGGATGGGTCGGCGCCCATCGGTTCCTGCTGCTGCGGCGGTTCAGTCAGGTGTTCTTTCTGGCTCTGTTCCTGCTGGGGCCGTGGTTCGGCATCTGGATCGTGAAGGGCACGCTGGCCGGATCGCTGACGCTGGACGTGCTGCCTCTGACCGATCCGTTCATCCTGCTGCAGGGGCTGGTGGCCGGCCACTGGCCGGAAATGACCGCGCTGATCGGTGGGCTGATCGTTCTGGTGGCCTATGCGCTGATCGGAGGGCGGGTCTATTGCTCGTGGGTGTGCCCGATCAACCCGGTCACGGACGCGGCGCATTGGCTGCACCGTCGGCTGGACCTGCCCAAAGGCTGGCAGCCCAAACGCAGCACCCGATTGTGGATATTGGCGACCGTTTTGATCGTGTCGGCCCTGACCGGCGTGATTGCATGGGAACTGGTGAACCCCATCACCATGCTGCACCGCGGGCTGGTCTTTGGCATGGGGTTTGTCTGGGCGATGGTCGTGGCGATCTTTGTCTTTGACCTGTTCGTGGCCCGGCATGGATGGTGCGGCCATATCTGCCCGGTCGGGGCCTTCTACGGCCTGATCGGCGCCAAAAGCCTGCTGCGGGTCAGCGCCACCAACCGCGCCGCCTGTGACGACTGCATGGATTGCTATGCGGTCTGCCCGGAAAACCAGGTGATCTCGCCCGCACTGAAGGGCAAGCCGGGATCCAGCCCGCTGATTCTGTCGCCCGATTGCACCACATGCGGCCGCTGCATCGACGTGTGCTCGGTCGATGTCTTCAAACTTACCCACCGGTTCGATGACGCCGTCGTCGCGCCACCCGATCCAGCCGCCGCGCCCCAGACGCGCGCCGCCAGACCTGTATAAGGGAGTGCCAAGATGAGAAAATCGATAGCGACAGGCGCAATGGCCCTGATCCCAGTGCTTCTTGCAAGCGGGCTTGCCTTTGCGCAATCCGCCCAGGTGTCAACCTTGCGCGGTGCGGATGTGGATGAGCCCGTCATCCTGGACGAGGTCCACCGCAACGTCGAAGGGCGCATGCAGCGCAACTATCGCCAGCAGCCGCCGTTGATCCCGCACAAGATCGACCAGTATCAGATCGACATCCGCACCAATCAGTGCCTGTCCTGTCACGACTGGACCAAGGCCGGTGAGCGCAACGCGCCGACCCTGTCGATGACCCACTATCTGGACCGCGAAGGCAACGAGCTCGATCAGATCGCGGGCACCCGGTATTTCTGCAACCAGTGCCATGTGCCGCAGGCGGATGCGCCGGCCCTGGTCGACAACCTGTTCCAGCCCTCGGCCGGAAACTGATCCAGCTTTGGACCGAAAGGAGCACCCGAAATGGCAGACTCTCCTGAAAAGCGCGGCTTGATCGGCCGCATCTGGGCGTGGATCTGGGCACCGGCCGCCGCGTTCAGCGCAGGCTTTCTGGTTCTGGCGGGCTTTCTGGCCGGCATCCTGTTCTGGGGCGGGTTCCACTGGACGCTCGAGATGACGAATACCGAGGAATTCTGCGTCTCGTGCCACACGATGGAAACCAACCTTGGCGAATACCGCGAAACGATCCACTACAACAACCATTCCGGCGTACGGGCCATCTGTTCGGATTGCCACGTGCCCAAGGAATGGAGCTTCAAGATCGAAGCCAAGATCATGGCGGTCAAGGACGTCTATCACGAGTTGATGGGTACCATCAGCACACCCGAAAAATACGAGGATCACCGCCTGCAGATGGCCTCGGCCGTGTGGAAAAAGATGAAGGCCTCGGACAGCCGCGAATGCCGCAACTGTCACAATTTCGAGTACATGGACTTCACCATCCAGGAAACGCGCGCCGCCAACGAGCACCAGCGCGCGATCGACGAAAACATGACCTGCATCGACTGCCACCAGGGCATCGCGCACAGCCTGCCGCCGGGGTACCTGGAAGAGTATCAGAAGGTGGTCGCGTCGCTGGAACCGGTGACCGGCACCGAGGTGGCGCAAGACAGCGGTGCGGCCGAGATCCGGTCCTTCCTGAACAGCAGAACCGACTAGGAGTGGAACGCCATGCTTGAGATTTTGGGGACGATCGGCGGCAACATCCTGAGCCTGCCCGGCATTCTGGGCCTTGCGCTGGGCATGATGACGCGCAAGCTGTGGCTGGGTGCGATGCTGGGCGCGGCTGTGGGCTTGCTGGAAACCCTGGCCTTTGCTCACTGGCAATTCGGCAACGTCGAAACGTTGGAGCTGTCGATCGGTATTCTGGTCGGCGTGTTGGCGGGCACCGTCGGCAGCGCCATCCGGATCAAGGGCGCCACGGTCTGAGGTTCGGGGCGCGGAGCGGGGACCAGATCTCAGTCCCTGCGCTTCTTGAGGTGCCGGATGACCGCGTTGGCAATCAATCCGGCCAGCCCCGGCGTCAGGGCGCCAAGCGGGTCGCGTGAAACGGCCTTGAGGCCCTGCACCGTGTCACGGGCTTCGGCCAGCGTGTCCTCCAACTCGGCCTCGATATCCGCGATCGCCATGTCGCGCAGCTCGGCCACCGGCGCGGTGTCGGTTTCGGCGCTGATCGAATTGGCAACGGCCAGAAAAACCAGCGCCACACCAAGATTGACCAGCCCCACGACCAGAGCGGCCATCGGTTGCGACATGGCGGTCGTCAGGGCAAGATAGCCCGCGATGTTCAGCATCACGACGGCCAGCGCCGCCGCCAGCCCCGCAGCCGCGAAAAAACCCGTCCGTTTGGCCAGAACCGTCAGGTTGCGCTGGGCAATCAGGCGTTCGGTGCGCAGAATGATGGATATGTTTCGTGAAATGCGGCTCATCTGTCACCCTCCTAGCGCGCGCGGCCCATCATGTAGCCCAGGGCAAACACCCCCAGGGCGAACAGGATCGCCTTCTTGTGAGGCAGCGAATCCAGTTCGGTCAGGACGTCATCAAGCTCGCCGGCCCATTCGTCCAACGTTTCCGACAGCTTCTCGGAAAGGTCGCTGGTGGTGTCCATCGTGTCGGCCTCTGGCGCGGCTTGGGCGGGCGCTTGCTCCGAGCGTTCTTCGAGCTGGCGTTTCAATTCGGTGACCTGCTTTTCAAGCTCGGCCTTGGTGACCATGGGGCTTCCTCTCTGCTGTCCGGGCGGCGCGTCGCCACGTCGGTGACAGTTATGACGGCGCGACAGTTCCATGTCGAGACATCGGCCCGGCGGCGTGCCCGGACCCAGGAAATCCGGCTTCCGCAGCAGGAAGTATCAATTTGATTTGACAGAGGTGCAACATTTTTTTGAAGGCTACATTTCCGTCTTTTTTCTGCCCGATTCTTCCTTGATAGAGGTCCCCGCGTAAAGGGTTAAAGGGTGATGCGGTGAAAGGTTCGGGCAGGCAGATGAACGCCGGGTATGACAATCGCGCAGCGGTTTTTTGGTCTCAGACGGAAATCGACGGTTTGGAGGCGGCACCTTTGGCCGATTTGACGGTCGGGTCCGTCTGGTCTTTGCTGGGTCGGGTCACCTATCTGCGCGACGCCTACCGCGTGATGTCGTCGCAAGCCGTGGCATCAGCCAGCAGGGCGTCGCAGTCACGGTCAGCTTCGCAGTTGGCCGGGCTTGAACCGTCTTCGTCGATTGCCAGGGTCGTGCTGACGAATGGCGCGCAGAGTTTCGAGGCGGAGTTGGCGCTTGTCGATGGCGCAGAAAAACCTGTGCTGTTCTTCGACAATGGGTGCCCCGCCCCCGGTCAGGAATTTTGGGTCAGCGAGATGAACGCGGTCACCCAGACCGGTGCGAACGGTACATCCCGGGCGAACGTGCTTGTCTTTCCGTCGCAGGTCGCAGAGGTTTCGGGGCGGGTTCCCGCAAACTAGGCCGTAGCCTGCGACGCGGAATGTCCTGGTCCGCCGGGATCGGCCGCCGAGAACCTTTCGAACGGATTTGTCGTCCATGTGTGTTGACTCTGCGGCTTCGGCGGATATAAGCGCGGCTTCATTGGTGTTGGTGGCCCCCGCAAGGGGATGCCTGTCATGGGGGAAACCCCAAGAGGACAACGCCCTTCATAGTGGCCCCGCGGGGCCTCGACCTGACGAAGGAGATCAGCCGTGACCAAACGCACGTCTGCCAAGTACAAAATCGACCGCCGGATGGGCGAAAACATCTGGGGTCGTCCGAAATCCCCGGTCAACCGCCGCGAATACGGCCCCGGCCAGCATGGCCAGCGCCGCAAGGGCAAGCTGTCGGACTTCGGTCTGCAGCTGCGCGCCAAGCAGAAGCTGAAAGGCTACTACGGCGACCTGACCGAAAAGCAGTTCCGCCGCATTTACGCCGAAGCCGAGCGTGTGAAGGGCGATACCGGTGAAAACCTGATCGGCCTGCTCGAGCGCCGCCTGGACGCCGTCGTCTATCGCGCCAAGTTCGTGCCGACCGTGTTTGCCGCACGTCAGTTCGTGAACCACGGCCACGTCAAGGTGAACGGCAAGCGGGTGAACATCCCCAGCTACCGCGTCAAGGAAGGGGACGTGATCGAGGTCCGCGACAAGTCCAAGCAACTGGCCGTCGTTCTGGAAGCGGTTGCCCTGGCCGAGCGTGACGTGCCGGATTACCTGGACGTCGACCACTCGAAAATGACTGCGACCTTCGTGCGCACCCCGTCGCTGAGCGACGTGCCGTACCCGGTCATGATGGAACCGAACCTGGTCGTCGAATTCTACGCCAAGAACTAAGGCGGCGGCATTCGCGAATTTTGAGGCCGTACGCCACAAGGCGTGCGGTCTTTTCACTTGTTGCGCCCGCGCCCGTTTCAGCGGTCAAAGAAAGGGAACCCAATGCCTGCCAAGCTCCGCATCGAGCATGTCCTCGAACGTACCATCTTTGCGCTGCGCTGGCTGATGGCGCCGGTCTATCTGGGCCTGGGCCTGACCATCGGTCTGTTGATGGTCGTGTTCCTGCGCGAGCTTGTCCACTATCTGCCGCAGGCCATGGAGATGAGCGCCGAAACCGCGATCCTGACGGCTCTGACGTTGATCGACCTGTGTCTGGTGGGCAACCTGATGGTCATCGTGCTGATGTCGGGCTACGAGAACTTCGTGTCGAAATTCGATCTGGACAGCGTTGCCGACCGGCCGGCCTGGTTGGACAAGATCGATTTTTCAGGCTTGAAGATCAAGCTTTTGGGCTCGATCGTGGCGATTTCGGCGATCCATCTTCTGAAGCTGTTCATGGAGATCAGCAAGGAAAAGGACACGCCCGTCGATGCCGAACAGATCCGGTGGTTGTTGGCGATACATGCGGTGCTGGTCGTCTCGGGCCTGCTGCTGGCGGGCATGGATTGGCTGAAGGAGCGGGCCGTCCCGGCCCATCACGGCGCAATCACGAAAAGCGGGGCGTCGGATCATTGACACCCCGCGCGGGCCGCCGGGGTCGTGTGTCGGCCCGGCCTCGGCCACGCAGTGCCTACAGAGGCAGCGGTCGCCCTTCGGCAATTGCCTCCATCGCGAAATATGAGGTCACGCTGTCCAGTTCGACCTTCTCGATCAGGCGCTGGTAAACCTTGTCATAGCTCGTCATGTCCTGCGTCACGACCTTCAGCTGATAGTCATAGTCGCCGCCGATCCGGTGGAAATCGACAACCTCGGGAATGGTCAGGACGTGGCTGCGAAAGGCCTGCAGCCACTCGGCCGAGTGGTGGCGGGTGCGCAGCATCACAAAGACCACCAGGTTCAGCCCCAGTTTCTCGCGCGCGATCCGGGCTGTCGAGCCCCTGAGCACACCCGCGTCGTTCAGCGCCTTCAACCGCCGCCAGCATGCGTTCTGCGACAGGCCGACTCGTTCGGCCAGTTCCCGCTGGGACAGGGTCGCGTCCTTTTGCAGTTCGCGAAGAAGGTGCCTGTCAATTTGATCTATTTTTTCGAACATATCGGATCATACGACCCAAGATCGTAACAAATCAAGCGAAGAAAGGTGAGGATTGTTCACGGCAAGGCGATCATGCTCAGAGAAGCAATATGGAGCCAATGACATGACCCTGTCCCATTTTCGTGCAGAAATCCAAGCCGCCACTCACAATTCGACCCTGCGCGACGGGCTGATCGGAGAGAACGTTCTGATCCCGGGTCTGCATGGGGACGTGCCGCTTGTGTACGCGGACTACGTTGCCTCGGGCCGCGCATTGCGGCAGGTCGAGGATTTCGTGGCCCGGCATGTGTTGCCATTCTATGCGAACAGCCACACCGAAGCCTCCTATTGCGGTTCCTACATGACGCGACTGCGCCGCGAGGCGCGCGCGGAAATAGCCCGCATCGTTGGCGCGAGGGGAGATGACGCGGTGATCTTCACCGGGTCCGGTGCCACTGCGGGGCTCAACCGGCTGGTCAGTCTGATGGGAGTGCAAGAGGCTGACCGGCCGGTTGTCTTGATCGGTCCGTACGAGCACCATTCGAACATCCTGCCCTGGCGCGAGAGCAAGGCGCAGGTCATCGAGATCCCCGAAGGCCCCGAGGGCGGGCCGGACATGGCGGTGCTGGAACAGACGCTGATCGAGCATTCGGATTCGGATCTGGTGATCGGGTCATTCTCGGCGGCGTCGAATGTCACGGGCGTGATCACCGACCCCGATCCGGTGACGCGGCTGCTGAAACGGCATGGGGCGCGCGCGGTCTGGGATTATGCCGGGGGCGGGCCCTACCTGCTGATGGATATGGGGCCGGACGATGCGCGCAAGGATGCCATCGTCGTGTCTCCGCACAAGTTTCCGGGCGGGCCGGGGGCCTCGGGCGTTCTGATCGTGAACCGGGGCGCCGTGCGCCGCACCTGTCCCAGCTGGCCGGGCGGGGGCACGGTCAGCTTCGTTTCGCCCTGGCGCCACGATTACAGCACCGATCTGGCCACCCGCGAAGAGGCCGGAACCCCGAACGTGATCGGCGACATCCGCGCGGCCCTGGCCTTCATCGTCAAGGATGCCGTGGGCACCGACGAGATCGCCCGGCGCGAGGCGCTGTACAACCGCATGGCGTTGGATGGGTGGCGGGACAACCCGAACCTGACCCTGCTGGGCGTGGATCACCCGCACCGCCTGCCGATCTTTTCGTTTCTGGTGCGCGACACCACCGGGCAGCCGGTGCACCAACAGCTGTTCACCCGGATGCTCAGCGACATCTACGGCATTCAGGCGCGCGGCGGGTGTGCCTGCGCCGGCCCCTATGCGCATCGGCTGCTGGGCATCGACAAGGCGGCCTCGGAGGCGCTGCACGTAGCGTTGTCGGCCGGGGAAGAGATGAAGAAACCGGGTTGGGTGCGGCTGAATTTCTCGTACATGATGACCGAGGACACGGTTCAGTTCATCATCGACAGCGTCAATGACCTGTCGCGCCGCACGCAGGAATACGCCCCGTTCTACGCCGTCGATCCGGCAACCGCCCGCTTCAAGGCGGCGTGACGGAATTGCCGCTTTTCCCAAGGCCTTGAGACCTGTATGAGGGGCGCAACCAACGGAGCCCCTCATGAACAAGATCACCCCGCAACCCGGCATCATGGATATCGCGCTGTATCAGGGCGGCCAGTCGCATGTCGAGGGCGTGGAAAACGTCATCAAGCTGAGTTCCAACGAAAACCCCTTTGGCCCCAGCCCCAAGGCGATCGAAGCCGTGCGCGACAGTGCCACGATGCTGCATCGCTATCCGGTGACCGATCACTACAACCTGCGCGCGGCGATCGGCGAGCGGCACGGGCTGGACCCCGACCGGATCATCTGCGGCGTCGGCAGCGACGAGGTGCTGCAATTCGTGGCCCAGGCCTATGCCGGGCCGGGGGACGAGGTGATCCATACCGAGCACGGCTTCTCGATGTACCCGATCATCGCCCGCATGGCCGGCGCGACCCCGGTCGAGGTGCCCGAGCGCGACCGCAAGGTCGATGTCGATGCGATCCTGGCCGCGGTGACCGACCGCACCCGGATCGTGTTCGTGACTAACCCGGGCAATCCGACCTCGACCATGATTTCGGACGCCGAGCTGACGCGCCTGGCCGAGGGCCTGCCGCAGACCTGCCTGATGGTTCTGGACGGCGCCTATGCGGAATTCGTGCCGGGCTTTGACGGCGGTGCCGGTCTGGTGGACCGGTTCGACAACGTGATCATGACCCGGACCTTCTCGAAGATCTACGGGCTGGGCGGGATGCGGGTCGGCTGGGGCTATGCGCATCGCGAAATCATCGACGTGCTGAACCGCGTGCGCCAGCCCTTCAACCTGTCGCTGACGGCCATCGCCGCGGCCGAGGCCGCCGTGGCCGATGTGGAATATGTCGAGTTCTGCCGGGCCGAAAACGCCCGTTTGCGCGAATGGCTGTCGGCCGAACTGGCCAGGATCGGCGTTCCGTCCGATCCGTCCTGCACCAATTTCATCCTCGCGCGGTTCGCGGATCAGGCCGAGGCAGAGGCCTGCGACGCCTATCTGCAATCGAAAGGTTTGATCGTGCGCCGGGTTGCGGGCTACAAGCTGCCCAACGCGCTGCGGATCACTGTGGGCGACGAAAAGGCCTGTCGCCGCGTGGTTGCGGCCATCACCGCGTTCAAGGGGGGCGCCGCATGAGCCAGATCTATGACCGCGTGGCGCTGATCGGGTTGGGTCTGATCGCTTCGTCGATGTACTGGGCGATCAAGCGTGCCGGGCTGGCGGGCGAGGTGACCGGCTATGCCCGGTCCGAGGCCACCCGCGACACCGCGCGGCGCATCGGTCTGTGCGACCGGGTCTGCGACACCGCGCAAGAGGCGGTGGAAGGTGCCGATCTGGTCGTGCTCTGCGTGCCGGTGGGCGCAATGGGCCCCGTCGCCAAGGACATCGCGCCGGTGCTCAAGCCCGGCGCGACCGTTTCGGATGTCGGCTCGGTCAAGCGGCATGTCATTCAGGATGTCGGCCCGCATATTCCCGAAGGCGTGCATTTCGTGCCCGCCCACCCGCTGGCCGGGACCGAGCATTCCGGCCCCGAGTCCGGCTTTGCCGAACTGTTCGACAACCGCTGGTGTCTGCTGGTTCCGGTCGAAGGGTCTGACCCCGCGGCCATCGCCCGCCTGCGCGCCTTGTGGGAGGGGATGGGATCGAACGTCGACGAGATGGATGCCGATCACCACGATCTGGTTCTGGCCGTCACCAGCCACGCGCCGCACCTGATCGCCTATACGATGGTGGGCGTGGCCGACGACCTGCGGCGCGTCACCGACTCCGAGGTCATCAAGTACTCGGCCGCCGGTTTCCGTGATTTCACCCGGATCGCGGCCTCGGACCCGACCATGTGGCGCGACGTGTTTCTGACCAACAAGGACGCGACGCTGGAAATCCTCGGCCGTTTCACCGAAGAGCTTTTCGCCCTGCAACGCGCGATCCGCACGGGCGATGGTCAGCACCTGTTCGACTATTTCACTCGCACAAGGGCGATCCGGCGCGGCATCATCGACGCGGGTCAGGACACCGATGCCCCCGATTTCGGGCGCGTAAAGGCCAAGTCATGAAACTGATCAAAGGCAAAGCCCTGTCCATGGTTGCGGTGGTTTGGGCTGGCGCGGCCCTTGCTGCCGCCCCCGACACATCATTGGTCCCGGTTGCGCGGCCATCCCCGGCGGCAGAGCCGGTGCGGGTCGCTTATGTCTCGGCAAGTCCGGCGACGTCGATTGCCGTGCCGGCGAATATGCGACCCGTGGTGCGACCCGTATCCCCTCAGGTTCTGGCCGTTGCAGCGCGCCCGGCCGACCTTCCGCTGCTTGGACCGGATAGGTCGCTGAAACCCTACCTGCGGCCCGAGACACTGGAACAGGAAATTCTTTTCAGGAAACGCAAACTGCGCAAGGGATCGGTGTGCGGTGACATCGCCATCCAGGGAAAACCGGTCGGAACGGTTCCGGGCAAGATCAAGGCCTGCGGGATCAAGGAGGCGGTCCAGATCACCTCGGTGTCCGGCGTGGCGCTCAGCCGGCCTTCGACGATGGATTGCGGAACGGCCATCGCGTTGAACAAATGGGTCGACAAGACCGTAAAGCCAACCTTCAAACGGCGCGGGCCGGTGGTCGAACTGCAGGTCGCAGCCCACTATGCCTGCCGGACGCGGAACAACCGCAAGGGCGCGCGGATATCGGAACATGGCAAGGGGCGGGCCATTGATATCTCGGGGTTCAAAATGGCCGATGGCGAGGTGGTGACGGTTCTGGACGGTTGGCGCAAGAACCCGTCGAAAAAGCAGCTGACCAGGATCTGGCGCGGGGCGTGCGGGCCGTTCGGTACGGTTCTGGGGCCGAATTCCGATCGCTATCACCGGGATCATTTCCATCTGGATACCGCCCGTTACCGCAGCGGCCCCTACTGCCGCTAGCGCAGGATCAGGCGCGGAGCGGGCCCCAAAGGCAACGGACCCAGCGCCACGAACCCGTCGCGGAAATTCAGCTGCAGGTCCAGCGCATTGGGATTGCCCCCCAATCCCGCCAGCAGCTTCAGTGCCCGCGTGACCGGATCAACGGCTTGATCGGGCAGGGCACCGGCAGCATTGGCCATGGCGATCATGTCGCGCCAGTTCTCGGCCTTGATCGCCACGTCACCGACTGGGATACCCTGTTCATCAACCTCCAACGCGCCGGTTGCCAGCAGGCGCAGTTCGCCACATTGCACCTCGGCAAGGTGCAGGTCGATCAGCCGGGGTTGCGGACGGCGTTCTTCCAGCGCGGAACGATCCCAGGTTTTGTCGAAGGTTACGTTCATGTCCAGTTTCAGCGTCTCGAACGCCTGCGGCAGGGACGTGGCCGAGCGCATGAGTGCGCGCAGATCGTCCCCGGGCGAGAACGCATCCGAATTGATCTTGACGGCATAGGTTTCGGGTGTTTCGACCTGTTCCATCATCAGATGCAGCGATCCGGCGGCCGCGGACTCGGTTCCGTCGCGCATGACCGACCATGGACCCGCCGACAGGGCCATCCGTTCCAACTCCAGCGCCACGCCCGGCCGAAGGTGAAGTTCGGCCTGCAGGTCCCGGGCCTGAATGGTCGCCGTCTGGTCGAAATACGACAGTCTCTGCGGCGTGTCGGCAAAGCGCAACACTTGCCGTCCGGGCCAGATGGCGGGGCTTTGAAACTCGATCCAGTCGGCGCTCCAGGCCGTGCCGGTCGCCGGATCCGCCAGCGCCGGGCTGTCCAGCCGGGTGCGGTGATGCAGAGGATAGCCCGAGGTGTGGACCTGCGCGAAATCCGCCAGCCAGCCCCGGGCCTGCTGATGGTCGAACCATCCGGTGATCGCGCTGCGCAACCCGTACCCGGCGATGGCCCAATACGCGCTCCAGACGACCGCAAGAAAAATCAGAACTCGTATCAGTCGGCGCATGGGGAATGGCCCTTTTTCCTGCCTCGGAATTGATGTTTATAGACCCAAACGGGCAAGGACCAGAACTATGACGATGTGGGTTTTCGGATACGGGTCGCTTTTGTGGAATCCGGGCTTTCCCGTGGCGCGGCGCGAACACGCGACGCTGCATGGCTATGCCCGGTCGTTCTGCATGCGGTCGATCCACCACCGGGGAACCGAAGAAAACCCCGGGCTGGTCCTGGCGCTGGACGAACATCCCGGCGCGCACTGCAAGGGCCTGGCGCTGGCGGTCGAGCCGGGACACGAGGCGCGCACCCTGGACGAGCTGCGCGAGCGGGAGTTGATCTCGTCGGCCTATGTGGAAAAGATGCTGGACGTACAGTTGGAAGCCGGAGGAACCGTGAAAGCGGTGACCTATGTGATCGACCCCGACCATGTGCAGTATTGCGGCGGTCTGCCGCTGGAAGAGCAGGCGCAGATCATCGCCGAGGCGGTCGGCGGGCGCGGCCCCAACACCGAATATCTGTACAACACCGCCGCGCATCTGGCCGAGATCGGCCTGCACGACCCCGAGCTTGAGTGGTTGTCGCGACGTGTGCGCAGCCTGACCGCATAAAGCCTTGGCGTCGCCGGTGGAAATTCTGTAGATTCCCGGCAAAGCAGGCAAAAACCGGGAACAACGCGCATGGCGCAGGCACAGCACGGCGCGAGACCACATTTCTCGCAACCGATCCGGCAAATCGTGATGATGCTGATCGCAATCGGGCTTTCGGGGCTGGGCGTGTTCCTGGCGCTTCCCTATGTGCGGCCGGTCTTCGAAGCGAACCCCTATCTGAACGGATTCATCCTTCTGGTCTTTTTCATCGGGGTTTTGGCCTGTTTCTACCAGGTGACGCAGTTGATCGGTTCGGTTCGCTGGATCGAGGCCTTCGTGGGCGGCGTCGTCCGCGAGGACGCCCAGACCCCGCAATTGCTGGCCCCGTTGGCGTCGCTGCTGCGGTCCCGCGGGGCGCGGTCCCAGATCAGCGCCAGCTCGGCCCGGTCGATTCTGGATTCGGTGGCCGTGCGGATCGAGGAAGAGCGCGAGTTCACCCGCTACATCACCAACCTTCTGATCTATCTGGGGCTGTTGGGCACGTTTTTCGGTCTGGCCACGACGGTTCCGGCCATCGTCGATACGATCCGCAGCCTGAACCCGCAGGAAGGCGAAGAAGGCCTGGCCGTGTTCAACCGTCTCATGTCCGGTCTGGAAAGCCAGCTTCAGGGCATGGGCGTGGCCTTTGGATCTTCGCTGCTGGGGCTTGCGGGGTCGTTGATCGTCGGGCTGCTCGAGCTGTTCGCGGGTCACGGCCAGAACCGGTTCTACCGCGAGCTTGAGGAGTGGTTGTCCTCGATCACCCGGGTGGGGTTTGCCGCGGGCGACGAAGGCAGCGCCGAACTGGCCGTTCTGACGCCGGTTCTGGATGCGATGTCCGAACAGATGGACGCGCTGCAGGATCTGTTCGTCGCCCAGCAGGAGGACCGGGCCGAGGTCTCGGCCAGGTTGGGCAGTCTGGTCGACGTCATCGCCGAGATGAACCATCGCCAGGCGCAGGGCGAGGACGTGACCGCCGCGCTGGAACGTGTTGCGCTGGGTCAGGAGGCGTTGTTGGATCACATGCGCGAGCACGGCGCGGGCGAGGGGATCGATGCCGAAAGCCGCATGCGCCTGCGGTCGATGGACGTGCAGTTGCTGCGCATTCTCGAAGAGATTTCGGCTGGCCGGCAGGACAGCATGAACGAGTTGCGCAAGGATTTCGAGGTGCTGATCAAGGCGTTGACCACCTCGCGCGGGGCGGTGCGACCGGCCACCGGAGGAGACTAGATCATGGCCCTGTCCCGCCGCACCGGTCAGCGTTTTCAGGGCTCGGTCTGGCCCGGATTCGTCGATGCGATGACGGGGCTGTTGATGGTGCTGACCTTCGTGCTGACCATCTTCATGGTGGTGCAGTTCGTTTTGCGCGAAACGATTTCGGGGCAGGAGGACGAACTGACCCTGCTGTCGGACAAGGTCGCGGCGCTGGCCGACGCGCTGGGG
The DNA here is from genome assembly GCF_900129345.1 of Ruegeria intermedia. Taxonomy (GTDB): domain Bacteria; phylum Pseudomonadota; class Alphaproteobacteria; order Rhodobacterales; family Rhodobacteraceae; genus Ruegeria; species Ruegeria intermedia. The sequence continues at coordinate 38,517 of NZ_FQVK01000017.1, forward strand.
CTGGAAGAGCGGGAAAACAGTCGCCTTCAGGCCCGCCTGGGCGCCTTGAATGCAACCCTGTCACAGACGGAACAGGATCTGGCGCAGGCACGGGCGCTGGTGTCTTCGTTGACCGCCGAGCGCGACCAGCGCGCCGCCGAACTGGAGGCCGCCCAGACGCGGATCACCGGGTTCGAGGCGCAGGTGGCCGCGCTGCTGGCCGAACAGCAGCGCACGCAGGCCCGAATCGGCGCGCTGGAAGATCAACGTCAACAGTTGCTGTCCGAACAGGAGGCGCTGAACCTGGCGCTGGCCCAAAGCCGGCAAGAGATCGACGCCCAGACCGAGGCCGCGCGGCTGGCGGCGGCGCGGCGCGAGGCGCTCGAGGCGATGGTGGCGGATCTGGAAAAGGCCGGCGAGGAGCAGGCGGCGCAGATTTCCCAGTTGCAGTCCCGGTTGACCGAGGAAGAAGCTGCCCGCCTGGCCGAGGCTGCGGCCGCCGAAGCGTTGCGCGACAAACTGCAGGACGCGGATGCCGAGCTGACGGCTATGACGCTGGCGCTCGAGGCGCAGCGGAAAGAGGCCGAGGAAACCCTGACCCTGCTGGCGGCGGCCGAGGCCGCCAAGACCGAGCTGGAGCGGCAATTCGGTGAATTGAACCCCGAGGAACTCAAGGCCCGGCTGGAGGCGGCGCTGGCCGCCCGAACCGAGGCCGAGACAGAGGCCGACCAGCAACGGCAGCTGGCCGCCGAGCGCGAGGCCCTGTTGGAGATTGCCCGTGCCACGCTGGCCGAGGAAAAGGCCATATCGACCGAGGCGCAGCGCCAGACGGCTCTTCTGAACCAGCAAATAGCCGCCTTGCGCAATCAGTTGGGGTCGCTGCAGGCCCTGTTGGATGACTACAAGGAACGCAACGCGGCCGCCGAAGTGCAGATTCAGACGCTGGGACAGGACCTGAACGCAGCGCTGGCGCGGGCCGCTTCGGAAGAGAGGAAACGGCGGCTTCTGGAAGAGGCGGAACGGATCCGCCTTGAGGCCGAGGCCGAAAAGCTGGCCGGCCAGAACCAGGAGCTTGCGCGGCAGGCCGAGGATCTGCAACGCTATCGCTCCGAGTTCTTCGGCCGTCTGCGGGACGTTCTGGGCAACCAGGAGGGGGTGCGCATCGAGGGCGACCGTTTCGTGTTCTCCTCCGAGGTTCTGTTCCCGACGGGGTCGGCCGTCCTGTCCGAAGACGGCAAGCGTGAGGTGGCCAAGGTGGCCAGGATCCTGCGCAGCGTGGCGGCGGAAATCCCATCGGAACTGAACTGGGTGATCCGCGTGGACGGTCATACCGACAACGTTCCGGTAACGCCCGGCGGGCGGTATCGCGACAATTGGGAGCTCAGTCAGGCACGGGCCTTGTCGGTCGTTCGCTACATGGTCGACGAACTGGGTATCCCGCCCAATCGGCTTGCTGCCAACGGCTTTGGAGAGTTTCAGCCAGTGGATACCGCCGACACGCCCGAAGCCCGCGCAAGAAACCGCCGGATCGAGCTGAAGCTGACCGAGAAATGATCGTCAGGGGATGAAGATCGAAACGTTCTTGCTGCTTAAAGGTCGCCCGTCCCGGACCATTTCAACCGTGCCGGTGTACGCTCCGGCGGGCCAGCGCGGTGCTGTCAAAGGTCTTCCTGCGGCGCGAAACAACTGCGCCTGCGCCTTTTCCAGAACGGACTCGTGAGATAGAATCGTCCCATCGGGGCCGGAAATACGCAACCGGATGATGTCGCCTTTGCGGCCGCCAAAGGCGTGGCCGAACAAGACCATCGCCGGCGATGCGGGTTCAAGGGTTTCCTTGGCGGCCGTTCCTTCCAGAACAGTTTCGTATTTGGGGATGGCATCCGAGAACCCGGCCGTCAGCAAGCCTCCGGGCTGATAACGCGGGGCGACATCCCACAGGTCGTCTTTGGGCGCACCGCAACTGGCTGAGGGGGCATCTGGGTCAAAAGGGTCCACCTCCTGACCGTTCCTGCGCACTGACAGGTGAAGATGCGGAAACTGGGTTTTTCCGCTGAGACCGATCTGGCCCAGCACGGTTCCGGCCGAAACGCGGTCTCCGGGGGCCACCTCGACCGAACCTTGCCGCAAGTGGCAGTACTGGGTTTCCCAGCCGCCCTCGTGGACGATTGCCACTCCGTTTCCGCATTCTCGGTCTGCTATTCGCGAAGCGTTTTGCGGAGAGTATTTTCGATCAGGCATCCCATCCCGCACTCCACGCACTATTCCGTCTGCAGCCGCCAGAACAGCGACACCTTCGCGCATTTCGGCCAGTGTCGGCAACGCAAAGTCGGTGCCCTTGTGGCCGTCATAGCTGAGCCCGCCGCAACGGTAGTCCTGCGCCTGGGGTGATGGGAGATGATCGAAATAGTTTTGGATGTGGCAGCTTTCGCCAGGCACGCAATCCACCGGCAATCGCAAAACAAAGTCGCCCGCTGCCGGGGTGGCAGCGAGCGCTGTTGCAAAGGCCAGGCTGATCCGCATTCAGTCCGCTGTCAGCAGTGGCGGCTTGTTGCCGGAAATCCGCGGGTTCTCGGGGCCGAGAATCTCCAGATCCAGCTCGCCCTTCTTGACCGACACGCGAACCACGCCGCCCTTGGCAAGCTTGCCGAACAACAGCTCTTCGGCCAAGGGCTTCTTGATGTGCTCCTGGATCACGCGGCCCAACGGGCGGGCGCCCATCTTGTCGTCATAGCCCTTGTCGGCCAGCCACTCGGCGGCTTTGGGGGTCAGGTCGATGGTCACGCCACGATCCAGCAACTGCGCCTCGAGCTGGAGAACGAATTTCTCGACCACCTGCAGGATGACCTCTTTCGGCAGCGGCGCGAACGAAATCACTGCGTCCAGACGGTTGCGGAATTCAGGGGTGAACGTCCGCTCGATGGCGGCGGTGTCCTCGCCCTCGCGCCGGTCGCGGCCAAAGCCGATGGCGGCCTTGGCCTGTTCCTGCGCGCCCGCGTTCGAGGTCATGATCAGAACCACGTTGCGGAAATTCACCGTCCGGCCGTTGTGGTCGGTCAACTCGCCGTGGTCCATCACCTGCAGCAGGATGTTGAACACGTCCGGGTGGGCCTTCTCGATCTCGTCCAGCAGCAGCACGCAATGCGGGTGCTGGTCGACGCCGTCGGTCAGCAGTCCGCCCTGATCGAAGCCGACATAACCCGGAGGCGCGCCGATCAGGCGGCTGACCGCGTGTTTCTCCATGTATTCCGACATGTCGAAACGCAGCAGTTCCACGCCCAACTGGTCGGCCAACTGCTTGGCGACCTCGGTCTTGCCGACACCGGTCGGGCCGGCGAACAGGTAGTTGCCGATCGGTTTTTCCGGCTCGCGCAGACCGGCCCGCGCCAGTTTGATCGCGCTGGCCAGCGCTTCGATCGCCTGATCCTGCCCGAACACCACTCGTTTCAACGAGTTCTCAAGGTCCTTCAGAACCTCGGCATCGTCCTTGGTGACGTTCTTCGGCGGAATGCGCGCGATCTTGGCCACCACGGCCTCGATCTCCTTGACGCCGATGGTCTTGCGCCGCTTGCTTTCGGCCACAAGATGCTGGGCCGCACCGGCCTCGTCGATCACGTCGATCGCCTTGTCGGGCAGCTTGCGGTCGTTGATGTAACGCGCGGACAGCTCGACCGCGGTTTTGATCGCGTCGGCGGTGTATTTGATGTCGTGGTGCTCTTCGAAATAGGGTTTGAGACCGCGCAGGATCTTCACGCTGTCCTCGACCGAGGGTTCGTTCACGTCGATCTTCTGGAACCGGCGCGACAGCGCGCGGTCCTTCTCGAAGTGCTGGCGGAACTCCTTGTAGGTGGTCGAGCCCATGGTGCGCAGCTTGCCGCCCTGCAACGCGGGTTTCAGCAGGTTCGAGGCATCCATGGCCCCGCCCGACGTGGCACCCGCACCGATCACGGTGTGAATCTCGTCGATGAACAGCACGGCGTCGGGGTGATCCTCAAGTTCGGTCACCACGGCCTTGAGCCGCTCTTCGAAATCGCCGCGATAGCGCGTGCCGGCCAGCAGCGCGCCCATGTCCAGCGAATAGATGGTCGTGTTCGACAGCACCTCGGGCGCGTCGCCCTGAACGATCTTGTAGGCCAGTCCTTCCGCAATCGCCGTCTTGCCCACGCCCGGATCACCCACCAGCAGCGGGTTGTTCTTGCGGCGGCGGCACAGAACCTGGATGCAGCGCTCGACCTCGTCGGCGCGACCGATCAGAGGGTCGACGTCGCCGGCGCGGGCCTTGGCGTTCAGATCCACGCAATACTTGCTCAGAGCGCTTTCCTTCTGATCGGCTTCGCCGGCAGAGGACTGGGTTTCCTCTTCGCCCTGATCAGCCCCGGTGACAGGGCGATTTTCGCCATAGGCCGGATCTTTGGCCACACCATGGGCGATGAAATTCACCGCGTCATAGCGGGTCATGTCCTGTTCCTGCAGGAAATAGGCGGCGTTGCTTTCGCGCTCGGCAAAAATGGCCACCAGCACGTTTGCACCGGTCACTTCGGTCCGGCCCGAGCTTTGGACGTGGATAGCCGCCCGCTGGATCACGCGCTGGAAGGCCGCGGTCGGCACCGCCTCGGATCCGTCGATGTCGGTGACCAGGTTCGACAGGTCTTCGTCGATGAATTCGACCAGAGATCGGCGCAATTCATCCAGATCCACGCTGCACGCCTTCATGACGCGCACCGCGTCGGGTTCCTCAAGCAACGCCAGCAGAAGATGTTCCAGCGTTGCGAATTCGTGACGCCGTTCGTTCGCCGCCGCCAGGGCCGCATGGATGGCTTGTTCAAGTGTGCTCGAGAATGAAGGCACGCGGGTGCTCCTCTAGTATTGGGCCGGACAGGGGGTTCGAGAATGGGTCGGATCCCCATCCCAACCATGACCTCATACTATTAGAGTTTGGTTGATCAGGCCGACGCTTCAAGGGTTTTCTTTCACTTGACAGTCACATTTAATGTGACCGTGTCCGTGATGAAGGGCATCTGGGCATCAGAAACGGTCTTTTCCAGCCCTGATCTCGGCAAAAACCTGGGCGGGGTCTGCGCCCAGCATGCCCAGGTGCGCCTGAATCGCGGGATCCGTGGCGCGCAGAAACGGGTTCGTCGCCTTTTCCAGCCCCAGCAGTGACGGAACGGTCGGCCGGCCCGCCGCCCGCGCCGCGTCGATTTCGGCCGCGCGTCGTTGCAGGGCCGGGTTTTCGGGATCGACGGTCAGGGCAAACCGCGCATTGGATTGGGTATATTCATGCCCGGAACAGACCAGCGTGTCGTCAGGCAGGGCGGCCAGTTTCGACAGCGAAGCCCACATCTGTTCGGCACTGCCCTCGAACAGGCGACCGCAGCCCAGCGCCATCAGGCTGTCGGCGGTGAACACCGCATGGCTTTGCGGCATGTAATAGGCAACATGGCCGATCGTGTGCCCCGATACGTCAAAGACCTCGACCGGTTCGCCGCCGATGTCGAACCGGTCACCCTCGGACACCTGCACATCCAGGCTGGGAAGGCGATGCGCGTCGGCCGCGGCGCCGACAACCTTGGCCGGGTGCCGATCCAGTATGTCGGCCAAGCCATCGACGTGGTCCCAGTGGTGATGGGTCAGCAGCACATGGGTCAGGCGCCAGCCGCGCGCGTCCAGTTCGGACAGGATCGGGCCGGCCTCGGGGGCGTCGATCAGGGCCGTGTCGCCGCTGGCCGCGTCATGGGCCAGAAAAGCGTAGTTGTCGCTGAGGCAGGGAACGGTGACGATTTCAAGAGGCATGGCCTTTTGCCCTTTCGTTGCTAGACTGCGGCCAGCTAAGCCGATTGACCGGGTGTCCGCAATGCATCTCGATGTGCAGGATCTGAGGAACTTCTACTATCGCAGCACGTTGGGGCGGGCCGCGCAGGCCGCAATTCGCGGACGGTTGATCGAGCTGTGGCCCGAAGCCAAGGGCCAGACGGTTGCGGGGTTCGGCTTTGCGGTGCCCTTGCTGCGCCCGTATCTGGCGGATGCGCGGCGTGTCATCGGCTTGATGCCCGGCCCGCAGGGGGTCATGCCCTGGCCCGCGGGAATGCCCAACGTGTCGGTCCTGACCGAAGAAACCGCTTGGCCCATCGAGACCGGGCATGTGGACAAGCTGGTGGTGATGCACGGGCTGGAAACCTCGGAACGGCCCAGCCAGTTGCTGGAAGAATGCTGGCGCGTGCTGGGCCCCGGAGGTCGGGCGATTTTCGTGGTGCCCAACCGGGCCGGGCTGTGGTCGCGGACCGATCGCACGCCGTTCGGGTATGGCCACCCGTACTCGGCGACCCAGCTGGACAAACAGCTGCGGGCCCACCATTTCCTGCCCGAGAAACATTGCTCGGCCCTCTACATGCCGCCGTCGTTCCGGCGCTTCTGGCTGCGCTCGGGCAGCCTGATCGAGAAAGCCGGCCAGCGCATTCCGACGATCATGGCCGGCGGGGTGCTGATGGTCGAGGCCGGCAAGCAGGTGTTTCCCCCCAGCGGCAGTGTCACGAAAGACCGTCAGAAGCGCCCGATCAAGGCGCTGGACGGGCTGTTGAAACCGGCGTGACCGCGTGGGTGCGGCAGGTTGGACGCAGAGGTGAAAAGCTGAGGGAAATCGGCCACAGGAATCGCAAAAACCTGCAACCTGGTAACATTTTTCACCGCCCTTGATGGGTTCAAAGGGTCGCAATTGGCGTAAGTGCATGAAATGAAAGGTTTTGTGGATAAGCCGCCATCCGGCATAACATATTGCTAGGTTGGATTGGCTCTGCTACATCCCCGGTGATTTTGATCCCCGCCCTTCAAGGACGGGGTTTCTTCACGCCCCCGGGTTGGCTGCTGCCGTGCAAATCCGGGGCCCAAAATATCGGAAGGGTGGACGTGTCCGAACCAGCTTCGATTTCCACGGGCATCGCCAAGCGCTATGCCACGGCGATCTTCGAGATCGCAAAAGAGAACAATGACCTTGCGGGCCTGGAATCCGGCATCAACGACCTGTCGGAGGCCCTGAGCGAGAGCGCCGAGTTGCGCGACGTGATTTCCTCGCCGTTGATTTCGCGCGCCGACCAGCAGAAGGCGATCACCGCCGTTGCCGACAAGATGGGGCTGAACCCGATCCTGCGCAACACGCTGGCGCTGATGGCGCAGAAACGCCGGCTGTTCGTGCTGCCGCAGTTGATCAAGGTCCTGCGCGAGATGCTGGCCGAGGAGCGCGGCGAAGTCACCGCCGAAGTCGTGTCGGCCAAGCCGCTGACCAAGACCCAGCTGGAAAAGCTGTCCAAGACACTGTCCGAGCGCGTGGGCAAGGACGTGACCATCAATGCGACCGTCGATGAAAGCCTCATCGGTGGTCTTGTCGTCAAAGTGGGCTCGCAGATGATCGACAGCTCGATCCGCTCCAAGCTCAACTCCCTACAGAATGCAATGAAAGAGGTCGGATAAATGGGTATCCAAGCTGCAGAGATTTCTGCGATCCTGAAGGACCAGATCAAGAATTTTGGTCAAGAAGCCGAAGTGGCTGAAATCGGCCGCGTGCTGAGCGTCGGTGACGGTATCGCCCGTGTGTACGGCCTGGACAACGTGCAAGCCGGTGAGATGGTCGAGTTCCCCGGCGGCATCATGGGCATGGCGCTGAACCTCGAGGCCGACAACGTCGGTGTCGTGATCTTCGGCTCGGACCGTGACATCAAGGAAGGTGACACTGTCAAGCGCACCAAGTCGATCGTGGACGTTCCGATCGGTGACGAACTGCTGGGCCGCGTCGTCGACGGTCTGGGCAACCCGCTGGACGGCAAGGGCCCGATCAATGCCAAGCAGCGCGGCGTCGCAGACGTCAAGGCGCCGGGCATCATCCCGCGTAAATCGGTGCACGAACCGATGGCGACCGGCCTGAAGTCGGTTGACGCGATGATCCCGATCGGCCGCGGCCAGCGCGAGCTGATCATCGGCGACCGTCAGACCGGCAAGACCGCCGTGGCTCTGGACACCATCCTGAACCAGAAGGTCTACAACGACGCCGCCGGCGACGATGAATCGAAAAAGCTGTACTGCGTCTACGTGGCCATCGGCCAGAAGCGTTCGACCGTGGCTCAGCTGGTGAAGAAACTGGAGGAATCCGGTGCCATCGAATACTCGATCGTCGTGGCCGCAACCGCGTCCGACCCGGCGCCGATGCAGTTCCTGGCGCCCTATGCCGCAACCGCGATGGCTGAATACTTCCGTGACAACGGCCGCCACGCCCTGATCATCTACGATGACCTGTCGAAACAGGCCGTCGCCTATCGTCAGATGTCGCTGCTGCTGCGCCGTCCGCCGGGGCGTGAAGCCTATCCGGGTGACGTTTTCTACTTGCACTCGCGCCTGCTGGAGCGTTCGGCCAAGCTGAACGAAGACTTCGGCGCCGGTTCGCTGACCGCTCTGCCGGTCATCGAAACCCAGGGTGGCGACGTGTCGGCCTTTATTCCGACCAACGTGATCTCGATCACCGACGGCCAGATCTTCCTGGAAACCGAGCTGTTCTACCAGGGCATCCGCCCCGCCGTGAACACCGGTCTGTCGGTTTCGCGTGTGGGTTCGTCGGCTCAGACCAACGCGATGAAGTCGGTTGCCGGTCCGGTGAAACTGGAACTGGCCCAGTATCGTGAAATGGCCGCGTTCGCCCAGTTCGGTTCCGACCTGGACGCCGCGACCCAGCAGCTGCTGAACCGCGGTGCGCGCCTGACCGAGCTGATGAAGCAGCCGCAGTACTCGCCGCTGACCAACGCGGAAATCGTCTGCGTGATCTTCGCTGGCACCAACGGCTATCTCGACAAGATCGACGTTTCGGACGTTGGCCGTTATGAGGCCGGTCTGCTGGCGCATCTGCGCGGCAAGCATGCCGATCTGCTGCAGTGGATCACCGACGAAGATCCCAAGATCAAGGGCGAGGCTGCCGACAAGATCAAGGCTGCGCTGGACGAATACGCCGCAACCTTCGCTTAAGGAGACGCGGCGATGCCAAGTCTTAAGGACCTTAAAAACAGGATCGAGTCGGTCAAATCGACCCGCAAGATCACCAAGGCCATGCAGATGGTCGCGGCCGCGAAACTGCGCCGCGCCCAGGAAGCTGCGGAACAGTCGCGCCCCTATGCCGAGCGGTTCAATGCCGTGATGGCGGGGCTGGCAGCATCGGTCGGGGGCAGCGACAGCGCCCCCAAGCTGCTGCGCGGCACGGGCAGCGACGATGTTCACCTTCTGGTCGTGATGACGGCCGAGCGTGGGCTCTGCGGCGGCTTCAATTCGAACATCGCCCGCCTGGCCCGCGCCAAGGTGGACGAGCTGCGCGGCAAGGGCAAGACGGTCAAGATCCTGACCGTCGGCAAGAAAGGCCGCGACGCGCTCAAGCGTGAATATGGCGATCTGTTCGTCGGTCACATCGACCTGAGCGAGGTCAAGCGCATCGGCTATGCCAATGCGCAGGACATCGCAAAGGACATCCTGTCGCGTTTCGACGCGGGCGAGTTCGACGTTGCCACGATCTTCTACGCGAAGTTCCAGAACGTCGTGACCCAGATCCCGACGGCCCAGCAGATCATCCCCGCCTCGTTCGAGGAGACCGAAGGGGACGACAGCGGCGCCGTGTTCGATTACGAGCCCAGCGAAGAGGCCATTCTGGCCGAATTGCTGCCCAAGGGGGTCGCCACGGCGATCTTCTCGGCTCTGCTTGAAAACGGGGCCTCGGAACAGGGTGCACGGATGTCCGCGATGGACAACGCGACCCGCAACGCGGGCGAGATGATCGACAAGCTGACGATCCAGTTCAACCGCTCGCGTCAGGCCGTGATCACCAACGAGCTGATTGAAATCATTTCCGGCGCCGAAGCGCTGTAGAGACAAACCGGAGACGAAACATGGCGAATGCAAAAGGCAAAGTCACACAGATCATCGGGGCCGTCGTCGACGTGCACTTCGACGATCAGCTGCCTGAAATTCTGAACGCGCTGGAAACTGAAAACAACGGCAAGCGCCTGGTGCTGGAAGTTGCCCAGCACCTGGGTGAAAACACCGTCCGGACCATCGCGATGGACGCGACCGAAGGCCTGGTCCGCGGGGCCGAGGTCGTTGACACCGGCGCACCGATCTCGGTGCCGGTCGGCAACGCCACCCTGGGCCGCATCTTGAACGTGGTCGGCGAGCCGATCGACGAAAAGGGCCCGGTCGAGGCGACTGAAACCCGTGCCATCCACCAGCCCGCGCCCGAGTTCGACGAACAGTCGACCGAGTCGGAAATCCTGGTCACCGGCATCAAGGTGGTCGACCTGCTGGCGCCTTACGCCAAGGGCGGCAAGATCGGCCTGTTCGGCGGCGCCGGCGTGGGCAAGACCGTTCTGATCATGGAACTGATCAACAACATCGCAAAAGTGCACTCGGGTTTCTCGGTGTTCGCCGGTGTTGGTGAACGGACCCGTGAAGGCAACGACCTGTACCACGAGATGATCGAATCGAACGTGATCAAGCCCGACAACCTGGAAGAATCGCAGGTGGCTCTGGTCTACGGTCAGATGAACGAACCTCCGGGGGCGCGTGCCCGTGTTGCTCTGACCGGCCTGACCCTGGCCGAGCAGTTCCGCGACCAGTCCGGTACCGACGTTCTGTTCTTCGTCGACAACATCTTCCGCTTCACGCAGGCGGGTTCCGAGGTGTCGGCTCTGCTGGGCCGTATTCCTTCGGCCGTGGGCTACCAGCCGACGCTGGCCACCGACATGGGCGCCCTGCAGGAACGCATCACCTCGACCAAGAAGGGCTCGATCACCTCGGTGCAGGCGATCTACGTGCCTGCGGACGACCTGACCGACCCCGCGCCGGCAACCTCGTTCGCGCACCTCGACGCAACCACCGTTCTGAACCGTGCGATCTCGGAAAAGGGTATCTACCCGGCCGTGGACCCGCTCGACTCGACCTCGCGCCTGCTTGACCCGGCCATCGTCGGCGAGCGTCACTACAAGGTTGCGACCGACGTTCAGCAGATCCTCCAGCGCTACAAGTCGCTGCAGGACATCATCGCGATTCTCGGCATGGACGAACTGTCGGAAGAGGACAAGCTGACCGTGGCCCGCGCCCGCAAGATCGAGCGCTTCCTGTCGCAGCCGTTCGACGTGGCCGAAGTCTTCACCGGTTCGCCGGGTGTGCAGGTTCCGTTGGAAGTCACCATCGACTCGTTCGAGCGTGTCGTGGCCGGCGAGTTCGACCACCTGCCCGAAGCGGCCTTCCTGATGGTTGGCGGCATCGACGAAGTGATCGCCAAAGCCGAGAAGATGGCCGCAGAAGCTGCCTAAGGAGTATCCCCGATGGCAAACACGATGCAATTCGACCTCGTCAGCCCGGAGCGGAGCCTTGCTTCGCTTCAGGCCAGCGCGGTCCAGATTCCCGGTGCGGACGGGGATATGACGGCGATGCCCGATCATGCCCCCACCATCACCACGCTGCGTCCGGGCATCCTGAAGGTCGAAGCGCCCGAAGGGTCCAGCGAATACCTGGTTACCGGCGGGTTTGCCCAGATCAACGGAGATGCCCTGTCGGTGCTGGCTGAAAAGGCCATCCCGGTTGACGAAGTGACCCGCACCCATCTGGACGAGCTGATTGCCGAGGCGCGCGCCTCGCACGAGGCCGCGAAGGAAAACGGCGAACAGACCATTGTCGACGAGGCAGCCAAGCTGCTGGCCGACATGGAAGCGCTGGGAACGCATATGAGCCTGTAACGGCTGATGTGCTGTCAGAATTGGAAACGGCCCTGCTGTTGCGGGGCCGTTTTTTTGTCGTGATTTTGTCAAGGCGCAGGGCTAAGCTGCGGAAATTCAAGGCAAAGAAGAATGATGAAGAAATTTCTGACCCACCCTATTGGAATTGACCAAGGCGAGACGGTCCTGTTTTCGGAATTCGCCGACGGCGGCGATATGTGGACAGGCGAGGGGCCGCGCGAGCGCCGCGCCGCCATTCGCTTCAACGAAGCTTTCCGCGCGGCCCCGGTCGTTCAGGTCAGCGTGTCCTTGTGGGATGTGGATACGTCCTCGGCCCTGCGCGCCGAGTTGTTGGCCGAGAACATAACCCCGCAAGGATTTGACGCTGTGTTTCGCACATGGTCCGACACCCGCATAGCCCGAATTCGGGTCGCATGGACTGCAACCGGCGAGGTTTCGCACCCGGATGACTGGGACATCTCGTGACCGGCTTCCCCGGCCAACGAAAAAAGCGAAAACCGGCTGAGCGGTTTTCGCTTTGGGCTCGTGAAGGTCCAGGCGGCCGCCCGGTCAGTTCGTGTGGTACAGCGTCTCGTAGATCGGGGTCAGGGTCTTGTCTTCGAAAAGGGACGACACCGAGGTTCCGTTCCAGATGTTCAGGATCGCCTGAGTGAAGATCGGCGCGGTCGGAACCGTGCGTATGTTCTTGGCGTCCCGGATCTCTTGAGTGGGCTGAATCGTGTCGGTCAGAACCAGCGACTTCATCACCGAGTTCGACACCCGCTCGACGGCGGGGCCGCTCATGACGCCGTGGGTGATGTAGGAATGCACTTCCTTGGCCCCGTTGTCCATCAGGACCTGGGCCGCCTTGCACAGGGTCCCGGCGGTGTCGCAGATGTCATCCACGATCAGGCAGATCTTGTCGGTCACGTCGCCGATCACGGTCATCTCGGCCACTTCTCCGGCCTTTTCGCGGCGCTTGTCCACGATCGACAGCGGGGCGTTGATGCGTTTGGCCAGTTCGCGGGCACGGGCCACGCCGCCCACGTCGGGCGAGACGACCATGATTTCGTCCAGCCGGTCCTTGAACTGGTTCTTCACGTCCAGCGCAAAGATCGGCGAGGCATAGAGGTTGTCGACGGGGATGTCGAAAAAGCCCTGGATCTGGGCGGCGTGCAGATCCATGGTCAGAACCCGCTCGATCCCGGCGCCGGTCAGCATGTTGGCGACCAGTTTGGCGCTGATCGGGGTGCGGGCCTTGGTGCGGCGGTCCTGACGGGCGTAGCCGAAATAGGGGATCACGGCGGTGATCCGGCTTGCCGACGACCGGCGCAGCGCGTCGGCGATGATCAGCAGCTCCATCAGGTTGTCATTGGCCGGGTTCGAGGTCGGCTGGATGATGAACATGTCCTCGCCGCGGACGTTTTCGAACACCTCTACGAAGATTTCTCCGTCGTTGAAGCGTTCGACGCGGGCATCGACCAACCCCTGCTCGACGCCGCGGTGCAGGCTCATGCGGCGGGCAATGGATTCGGCAAGCGGAAGGTTTGCGTTCCCAGCGATAAGCTTGGGTTCGTGACGTGTCGGCATCGGCTGAGGTCCCCGGGCAGCAGTGGCAATGTGACAGATTCGTGATGTTGACACCGCTTAGCATGGCCTTAACGTCACGCAAAGATAACAGGGGGGAGAAACTGCACATGGCCGACATTGACTACTTTTTTGCGACACTGTCGCCCTATTCCTACCTGGCCGGACTGCGGTTGGAGGAAATCGCGGCCAGGCACGGCGCCACCATCGCCTACAAGCCGGTCGACATCATTGCGCTGTTCGGGCGCACCGGCGGCGTGCCCCCCAAGGACCGCCACCCGTCGCGCATCGAATACCGGGCGCAGGAACTGGTGCGTCAGGCCAGGAAGACGGGCTTGCCGTTCAACCTGCAACCTGCACATTGGCCGACCAACGCGGCGCCGTCCTCATACGCCATCATCGCGGCCATTCAGGATGGGTCGGGTGATGTGGGCAAACTGTGCCATTCCTTTCTGCGCGCCTGCTGGGCCGAGGACAAGGACATCGCGCAGGACGACGTGATCCGCGACTGTCTGGCCGGGGCGGGCTTTGATCCGGCGCTGGCCGACAGCGGACTGCTGGTCGGGGCCGAGACCTATGCCGCCAACCTCGAAGAGGCGGTGGAGCGCGGCGTATTCGGCGCGCCCTTCTACATCACGCAAGACGACCAAAGGTTCTGGGGGCAGGACCGGCTTGAGGATCTGGACGCGCATCTGGCGACGCTCAAGGCATGACCGTGGCCAAGGCCGTGCTGCCACCCGTCCATGTCCGCACTCTGGGCGCGGGCGCCCGCAAGGTGCTGGCGCTGCATTGCTCGATCGCGCATTCCGGTGCCTGGTCCGGTCTGGCCACTGCCTTGGGCGATCAGGCCACGCTGATCGCCCCCGACATGCTGTCACACGGGCGCAGCCCGGATTGGGACGGGCAGAGGGATTTCTTCGACCTGACCACAGCCCTGTCGCGGGCGCAGCTGAGCGAACCGATGGACGTGATCGGGCACAGTTTCGGCGCGATGGTCGCGCTGCGGCTGGCCATCGAATACCCTGCACTGGTACGCAGCGCAGCTCTGATTGAACCCGTGTTCTTTGCTGTCGCCCACCAGGACGCCCCCGAGCTTGCGGCGCAGCACCTGACCGAGTCTCAGCCCTACCGGGACGCCCTAGCCGAAGGCGACGCGCCCCGGGCCGCCCGTCTGTTCAACCGCATGTGGGGCACGACCGACCGTAGCCCGCGCTGGCCGGACCTGCCGGAGCGAACCCGAAATGCGATGATCCGGGGTGTTGGCGTGGTCGGCGCGGTCGAGGGGCCGCTGTTCCGCGACACCACCGGCCTGCTGGCCCCGACGGCCATGGCGCGGGCGGACATGCCGATCCTGCTGCTGCATGGATCGGCCTCGCACCCGATCATGGCCGTGGTCAATGCCGGGCTGCGCGCCCGCCTGCCCATTGCGCGGCAGGGCGTTGTCGAGGGGGCAGGGCACATGCTGCCCATCTCGCACCCGGATGAGACGGCCGCGCAGATTGGGGCGTTCTGGCGCGCCTAGAGCAGGGCCAGGAAGCGGTCGACTTCCTCGGTCGGAGTCGACCAGTCACAGACCAACCGGCAGGCCAGCATCTCGTCCTCGTCCGGGCCATCCAGCGGGTCGCCCCACAGGTGATAGACCGCACCGGCCGCGTGCAGCCGCTTATGCAGGCTGCGGGGAAAGCTGGCAAAGATGATATTGGCCTGGGGCTCATGCAGGAACTGCGCCCCGGCAGCCCGCAGCCCATCGGCCAGACGCGCGCAATTGGCGTTGGCCTGACGGGCCGAACGCAGCCACAGATCATCGCGCAGATAGGCCGCCATCTGGGCGGACAGGTACCGGTGCTTTGAAAACAGATGCGCCCCGCGCTTGCGGCGCAACTCGAACTCCCAGGCCTTGCTTTCATCGAAGAAGATCACCGCTTCGACCCCCATCAGCCCGTTCTTGGTGCCGCCAAAACTGACCGCATCCAAGCCCGCCTTCCACGTCATCTCGGCCGGGGAACAATTCAGCGCGACCAGCGCATTGGTGAACCGCGCGCCATCCATGTGGACGGGCAGGCCGAACGCCTTGGCGACCCCGCACAGTGCCTGCAGTTCGGCCAGCGAATAGACCGAGCCCCGCTCGGTCACCTGCGTGATCGACACCGGACCGCGTTGTGGCCCATGCACGCCGCGGGTCTCTTCAGCGGCGATGGTACGGCGCAGTGCATCCGGCTGCATCTTGTCGCCACCGGGAACCAGCGTCAGCTTGGCGCCGGTGTAGAATTCGGGCGCGTTGCACTCGTCCTCGTGAATATGCGCGACGGGCGAGCAGAATATGGTCTCCCACGGCTGCGACAGGGTTGCCAGAGCCAGCGAGTTTGCCGCCGTTCCGGTCGCCACCAGATAGACCGCCGCTCCGGGCGCCTCGAATATGCCCCGGATCCGGTCGCGCACTTCGTTCATCAGGTCATCGGCGCCATAGGCCATCTGATAGCCCTGATTGGCCTCGGCCAGCGCGGTCAGAACCTCGGGGTGAACGGGCCCGGAATTGTCAGAGGCGAAATGCATCAGGTTGGCTCCTCGATAATGTGATCTTCCCACTCTTCCTCGGGGGTCTCGAATTCGGAAACGGTAAGCCCCTGAACCGAAACGCCGGCGGCGTGGACGCTGTCGGGCGACCCTGACAACAACGGGTGCCAATCGTACAGGGGCTTGCTTTCCCACAACAGACGGTAGGCGCAGGTCTGCGGCAACCAGTAGGCGTGTTCGTGAATGTTGTCCGGGCGCATGACGATGCATTCCGGCACGAACTGGTGGCGGATGTCATACTGGGTGCAGCGGCAGGTCGCGTCATCCAGCAGCCGGCAGGCGACACGGGTCAGGGCAACCTCGCCACTGTCCTCGTCTTCCAGCTTGTTCAGGCAGCATTTGCCGCAGCCGTCGCACAGGGCTTCCCATTCGCGCGGGTTCATCTTCTGCAATGGCTTGCGCTCCCAGAAACGCGGGGCCAACCCGGCGCGGTCGATCGGATCCTTGCTCATGTCGCGGCCAGGATCTTGCGCGCGCTATCGCAGTCTTCGGTCATCTGGGCGATCAGAGCATCGAGGCCGTCAAAGGTCATCTCGGGGCGCAGGAATTCGACCAGGCCCACCGAGAGGGTCGCGCCGTAAAGATCGCCTGAGAAGTCGAACAGGAAGGTTTCGATATTCGGCACCTCGCCATGGAACATCGGCCGCACCCCGACCGAGGCCGCACCGTGATAGCTGCCGGCATGCGGGCCATCCAGCACGTCGACCAGAACCGCGTAGACGCCGAATTTCGGCGGGTGGATCCCTTCGATCGACATATTGGCCGTGGGAAAGCCCAATTCGCGGCCGCGCTGTTCGCCGCCGATCACCTCGCCCTCGATCCGGTGCCAGTGGCCCAGCATGGCCGCCGCGTCCCGTGGGCGGCCGTCGCTCAGGGCTTGCCGGATCGCGGTGGACGAGACCACATGATCGGATTGCTGCATCAATGGGGCGATGGTGACGCCGAACCCCATCTGCTGGCCGAACTGCACCATGTCCTGCGCAGTGCCGCTGCGGCCCTTGCCGAAACAGAAATCGGCCCCGATCACGACATGGGCCAGACCCAAACCTTTGCAGATCACGTTGCGGGCGAATTCCTCGGGCGTCAGCCCGGCAAGCGCGGCGTTGAACGGCAGTTCGTACAGTTTCTGCACGCCCAGCTTCTCCAGCCGATGCGCGCGCGCATTGCCGCGCATCAGACGAAAGGGCGGGGCATCGGGGGCGAAATATTCGCGCGGGTGTGGCTCGAAGGTCAGAACGCCCAAGGGCGCATCGGGACATGCCTTCCGGGCCAGATCGATCACCGACTGGTGGCCAATATGAACGCCATCGAAATTCCCGATCGCGGCGCTGGCGCCGCGGTCCTCTGGATCGACATACTTGTAGTCCCGGATGATCTGCATGTGGCTTGCCTAGCGGGACTGCCCCCCGGGTTCAAGCGGCAGTTCCCAGGCGGGGCTTGGCTGGCCGATAAAACCTGCCGTCAGTCGAACTTGCGCGAGGGGGCCAGAACCATGGCCTCGCCCACCAGAACCTTCTTGCCATCGACCGAGCAATGGCAATCCAGCTTGACCCGGCGCTTGGCAAAGTCGATGTCGATCACCTTGACCTCTGCATAGACCATGTCACCGGGGCGGACCGGCGCCAGGAACTTCAGCGACTGACCCATGTAGACCGTCCCATGGCCCGGAAGCTGTTCGCCGATCACAGCCGAGATCAGACCAGCTGTCAGCATCCCGTGGGCGATGCGCCCCTCGAAAATCGTATCGCGGGCATAGTCGTCATCCAGATGCACCGGATTCCGGTCGGTCGAGACCTGGGCGAACATCTCGATGTCTTCATCCGTCACCACTTTGCGCAGGTGCCGGGTCATGCCCATTTCGATGTCTTCGATACAGATCGTTCCGCGCGGAAGATTGTCCAACATGTCGCCCTCACTTTGCATTGGCTGGGCAACAAAAAATCACCGACAGCCACAAGTTGGCAACTTTATTACTTCGCAGTTGCAGAAAATCAAGCTTTTTCTGACTATCTCAGGCGGCCGATCGTGTAAGTCGGGTTGATTTTTTCTTTTTCAATGTAGTCATTTAGCGCATCGTGGTCTGGTTGATGGGTTGTTTTTGTTTCCGCCGCCGCCAGCCCGCCGCTGATGAAAAGGGAATCAATGCCCTCACCCATGGCGCCCGCGATATCGGTATGCGGCCCGTCGCCGATCGCCAGGATCTCGTCGTCTGATATGTCCACTCCGAGCGCGCGAAGGCGGCGCCGTGCCAGATCGTAGATTGGCGGATGCGGTTTGCCGAAATAAAGGCTTTCGCCACCCATTTCGGTATAAAGCTTGGCCAGCGCACCGGCGCACCATTCCCGCACCTCACCCCGGTCGACGACGATGTCGGGGTTGGCGCACAACAGCTTCAGGCCTTTCTGCTTGGCATACAGGAAGTCCGGGCGGTTCACGGCCGGGTCGGCCATCGGATCGAACGGTCCGCAGCAGACGATCCCCTCGGCCTCGTCCAGCGGCACACGTTCGATGTGGATCGGGTGGTCCAGAATTTTCAGCGGCTCGAAAAAGCCCGCGTCCCGGTCCCATTCGCCCATGAAATAGACTTTTTCGCCAACCGCACCGCGAAACATTGCCGAGCGCGCGGAATCGCCGCTGGTCGCGATCGTGTCGTACGCATCCGAAGGAACGTTGAAGTGTTTCAATTGCTCGGCGACGCCGGCTCGTGGTTTCGGTGAATTGGTCACCAAAACCACCCTTCCCCCATTGCCGCGGTAGGCTTTCAACGCGTCGACGGCCTCGGGGAAGGCGGTGATGCCATTGTGCACGCATCCCCACAGGTCCACAAAAAGGGCTTTGTAGCGGTCGGATACCGCGTCGAGAGCGGGGATGATCTGGGTCATGATTGTCTCTTTTGGCTTGGGCCTCGCATCAACCCAAGCCTATGGCAGAGCCGGACCGAATTTGCCAGAGGGGGCTCTGCCCCCGCCGCCTTGGGGCGGCTCCCCCGGGATATTTGCTGCCAGATGAAGGGCGACACCTCAGGTTCATCTGGCCCAAAATATCCCGGAGCGCGAGGCAGAGCCTCGCAAATGAAATGGCACCCGCATAGCGGGTGCCGATCCTTGTGTTTCGGCGAAGTCAGACCTTCAGGTTCGGAATGATCTGTTTCTTGCGGCTCATGATTCCCGGCAGAACGACGGTGTCGCCGTCAACCGAGGCGCCAAAGCTCTTCTCGGCGACGGATTTGACCAAGTCGTTGGGCACCAGCAGGGTGGCCTCTTCATTCAGGATGTCAACGACGAAGAGCAGAACCTGGTCCACGCCATCTTCCTCGGCCACTTTGACCATCGACTGGGCGAGGCTGTCCTTGCGGTCCAGCACCACGCTCGGCGCGGTGGTTTCCAGAACGGAGACACGGAATTTTGTGCCGTCGACCTCGTATTCCTTGCTGTCCATGCGGATCAGTTCGGCGTCCGAGAAAGACGATACGTCGGACTTGGCCGCAAACATATCGGCAGCATAGGCCGAGATGTCCAGACCCAGATCGGCAGCCAGCTTCTCGGCCACTTCGCGGTCATGCGCGGTGGTTGTGGGCGAGCGGAACTCGAGCGTGTCCGACAGGATGCAGGTCAGGGCCGCGCCCTTGACGGCGTCGGGCATCCTGGCGGCATCGTCGCCCATCAGGTCGAACATGATGGTTGCGGTGCAGGCCAGCGGGCGCACGGTGATGTCGATCGGGCCTTTGGTTTCCAACCCGCCGACCAGCTTGTGGTGGTCGATGATGGCGCGGATGTCGGCATTGTTGATGTTGGCCGGCAACTCGGCCGGGTTGTTGGTGTCGACGATGACGACCGGAGCATCGGTCTCGACATCCGCGATGATGCGCGGCTTGGGCAGGTCCCAGCGCTGCAGCATGAAGGCGGCCTCGGTGTTGGGTTCGCCCAGCAGGACGGCCTCG
The DNA here is from genome assembly GCF_900129345.1 of Ruegeria intermedia. Lineage (GTDB taxonomy): Bacteria > Pseudomonadota > Alphaproteobacteria > Rhodobacterales > Rhodobacteraceae > Ruegeria > Ruegeria intermedia. Next base: position 58,332 of record NZ_FQVK01000017.1, read on the forward strand.
GCCTTTTCGCCTTTGACTTCGTTGAGATACCAGGCCCACAGGATCGGAGATCCGGTCGAGTCGGTGTCGGGGGATTTATGGCCAAATACTTGGATGGTCATTTTGGATTCCTGATGCTGGATGATTGCGCGCCTTATAGAAGGCGGCGCGGGCCTTGTCACCCGGCAGAAAAGGGCCTGCGACCGATGGTCTGACGCCCGCCGCGCCCGATCAGAACGGTGCTCGGGTCAGGCTGAACCCGGCGAGTAAGAGTTGGTTCAGCAGACCGTGTCGCCCGGGCAGGTGTCCGGCACCAACCGCGACCACGGCGGTCTGGCTGTCAAGCGCCAGAAGCTTTTGCATCCAGTTGGCATTGCGCTGGACCAGCATCTGGTCTTCGAAGCCGGCCCATTCGCGGGCAAACACCTCGGGCGGCAGCCCCGAAGCATCGCGCCCCAATATTTTCGCCAGTTGCAGGATTTCGGCGTGTTTCTCCTCGATATACGCGTTGGCCATCGTCGCCATTTGGTCGTCTTCGGCCTGCAATGCATCGGCCATGCGAACCAGAGACTGCACCTGGTCTTCCAGGGGGTGGCTCTGGAAGATTGCGCTCAGGTCCTCGATCCGTTCCAGGGAGTGTTGCGGGATCCCTTCCGCCTGCGCCAGTTCGGCGAGGCGCGCGTCCATACCGTAGTCGGCGTCAGGCATCTGCAGCATGCAAGGCGGCATGCCCAGCAACATCGACAGGAACCAGGGCTGCATCTTGGCGGCCATCCATCCGGGTATGCCGCGCGCGGCAAGAGTGGCCGAGATCCGGGCCCAGTCGGCTTCGCTCATCATCTCGATCAGCGTGGGGCCGGAGGTGATGAGAACCGGGCTGAAATCCGTCGCCAGGGTCTTTTCAAATTCGGCCATGTCGGATTGGGTGATCTCGAAATAGAATGCGTCGGCCCGGCTCAGCGTCGGGGTCAGCCGCTCGACGATCGGGCCCATGCGTGGGTCGTTGATGTGGAGTGTGCCAATCAGGTGCAGAACCGTGTCCCCCTTGCGCGCGATCCAATGGTTGCCTTCGGGAAAAGGCGTCCGGCTGACGGCGGCCTCCAGTTCGGCGCGCGTTTCAGGCGCCATGTCCAGCCGCAGATCGCGCCCGTCGCAGGCGGTGTGGCCCACGACGGGGGACAACAGAAACAGTGCAAACAGGAGTAGGCGCATGGAACAATCCGATTGCTGGAAATCTCGCCCTTCCTTAGACCCCGCGCATGTGCTGCGCGCAACCCATCCGCTGGCATTTCGCGAAATTCACCGTAGCATGATCGCATGAACCGCGAGCAGGACCTCTATCCCCCGATCAAGGCTCTGTTGGAGCGCCAGGGCTATGCCGTCAAGGGCGAAGTCGGCGCGGCCGACATCGTCGCCGTCCGGGGCGCCGAGGCCCCCGTCATCGTCGAATTGAAGCTGCGATTCTCGCTGGCGTTGTTTCACCAGGCGGTGGCGCGGCAGAAGATCACCGATCATGTCTATGTCGCCGTTTGCAAGCCCACAGGCCGGACGGCGCGGCGTGCGCTGCGGGACAATCTGTCCCTGTGCCGCCGGCTGGGGTTGGGTCTGATGACCGTCCGCAGCGACGGTGCGGTTGATGTCCATTGTGACCCAGGGCCTTATGTTCCACGCAAGGCCAAGGGCAGGGCCGTCCGCCTGCTGCGCGAATTCGACCGGCTGCAGGGCGATCCGAATGCCGGGGGCGCCACTCGCCATGGCATCGTGACGGCTTATCGCCAAGACGCATTGAAATGCGCCGCCCATCTGGCCGAACACGGTGCCACCAAGGGCGCCGAGGTGGCCCGCGCCGCGCAGGTGCCCCACGCCACGCGTCTGATGCGCGACAACCACTATGGTTGGTTCGAAAGGGTCGAAAAGGGCATCTATGCCTTGTCGGCAGCGGGGCAGGTCGGATTGAAACATTGGGCCTGCAGCTGGGAACAGGATAACTGATCCGGGCCGGGCGCGGGGCCAAATTTTTTCATCGGGATTGTTGACAGCTTCCGGGCGACCGTCTAGCTATACGCCGTTGGCACTCGCCGGGGGTGAGTGCTAATGCCTCGCGGAGCCGCGAGGAGGGGATTAACGAACTTTGAGCCTCAAGGAGCTGCAAAGATGGCATTCAAACCACTTCATGACCGGGTGCTGGTGCGCCGCGTGGAAAGCGAAGAGAAGACCGCCGGCGGTCTGATCATTCCCGACAGTGCAAAAGAAAAGCCCAGCGAAGGTATTGTCGTTGCTTGTGGCGAAGGCGCCCGCAAGGACAGCGGCGAGCTGATCCCGATGGCTGTGTCCGAGGGTGACAAGATCCTGTTCGGCAAATGGTCGGGCACCGAAGTCACCATCGACGGTGAAGAGCTGCTCATCATGAAAGAGAGCGACATTCTGGGCATTGTCGAGGCGTCGTCCGCCGCGAAGGCCGCCTGAACGCCTCGGATCATCTGAGACACGCAATTTACCGAAGATACGGAGAGAGACATGTCTGCAAAGGACGTCAAATTCGATACCGATGCCCGCAACCGCATGCTGAAGGGCGTCAACATCCTGGCTGATGCCGTCAAAGTGACCCTGGGCCCCAAAGGCCGCAACGTGGTGCTGGACAAATCGTTCGGCGCGCCGCGCATCACCAAGGACGGTGTTTCGGTCGCCAAGGAAATCGAACTGGAGGACAAGTTCGAGAACATGGGTGCGCAGATGGTGAAGGAAGTCGCCAGCCGCACCAACGACGAAGCCGGTGACGGCACCACCACCGCAACCGTTCTGGCCCAGGCCATCGTCAAGGAAGGCCTCAAGCAGGTTGCTGCCGGCCTGAACCCGATGGACCTCAAGCGCGGCATCGACATGGCAACCGCCAAGGTCGTCGAAGCCATCAAGGCCGCTGCCCGCGAAGTCAAGGACAGCGACGAGGTTGCGCAGGTTGGCACCATCTCGGCCAACGGCGAAGCTGAAATCGGCCGCCAGATCGCAGACGCGATGCAGAAGGTCGGCAACGAAGGCGTCATCACCGTCGAAGAGAACAAGGGTCTGGAAACCGAGACCGACGTCGTCGAAGGCATGCAGTTCGACCGCGGCTACCTGTCGCCCTACTTCGTGACCAACGCCGACAAGATGATCGCTGAGCTGGAAGACTGCATGATCCTGCTGCACGAGAAGAAACTCTCGTCGCTGCAGCCGATGGTTCCGCTGCTCGAGCAGGTGATCCAGTCGCAGAAGCCGCTGCTGATCATCGCCGAGGACGTTGAAGGCGAAGCGCTGGCAACCCTGGTTGTCAACAAGCTGCGTGGCGGCCTGAAGATCGCTGCCGTCAAGGCTCCGGGCTTCGGCGATCGCCGCAAGGCCATGCTGCAGGACATCGCGATCCTGACCGGCGGTCAGGTCATCAGCGAAGAGCTGGGCATGAAGCTGGAAAACGTCACCATCGACATGCTGGGTTCGGCCAAGAAGGTCACCATCTCGAAAGACGAAACCACCATCGTCGACGGTGCTGGCGAGAAGGCCGAGATCGAGGCACGCGTTGCCCAGATCCGCGCTCAGATCGAAGAAACCACCAGCGACTATGACCGCGAGAAGCTGCAGGAACGCGTTGCCAAGCTGGCAGGCGGTGTTGCCGTGATCCGCGTCGGCGGCATGACCGAGGTTGAAGTGAAAGAGCGCAAGGACCGCGTGGACGACGCTCTGAACGCAACCCGTGCAGCCGTTCAGGAAGGTGTCGTCGTGGGTGGCGGTGTTGCCCTGGTTCAGGCTGGCAAGGCTCTGGCTGACGTCAAAGGCGCAAACGCCGATCAGGACGCAGGCGTCAACATCGTTCGCAAGGCCATCGAGGCCCCGCTGCGCCAGATCGCCGAGAACGCAGGCGTCGACGGTGCCGTGGTTGCCGGCAAGGTCCGCGAATCGACCGATGCGGCCTTCGGCTTCAACGCGCAGACCGAAGAATATGGCGACATGTTCAAGTTCGGCGTGATCGACCCGGCCAAAGTGGTGCGGACCGCCCTGGAAGACGCAGCCTCGGTTGCCGGTCTGCTGATCACCACCGAAGCCATGGTTGCCGACAAGCCCGCCAAGGAAGGCGCAGCGGCCGGTGCCGGCATGCCCGACATGGGCGGCATGGGCGGCATGATGTAAGCAATCGAATTCGCCCCGGCGAATTCGACCTCCCGATCAGGGAGCATCTGCTGAAGATGTTGCGGGGTCGCCTTCGGGCGGCCCCGTTTTTTTCATTGCCCTCCGGGTCGGTGCAGCTTGGACATTCTCGAAAAAAGTGAAGCCAACCGCACCGGAACGGGGTGATCCACGGCATCCAAGCAGCTAAGGGTGGGGGATGCGATTGTTTCTTCTCACCGCCCTGACCATGTGCGCCTTCGCCGCGAATTCGCTGCTGAACCGGGCGGCTGTGGATGGCGGTGCCAGCGATCCAGCCGGATTTGCGGTGGTTCGGGTATTAACAGGCGCGCTGGTTCTGTCGGTGCTGGTCGTGTTGCGCGGCGGCAGGCTGGAGATGCGCGGCAGAAGAAGGTTGTTCGGCGCAGGAGCCCTGTCAGTCTACATGATCGGCTTCTCCGCCGCCTACCTGACTCTGGATGCCGGGCTGGGTGCGTTGATCCTGTTTGCGGTGGTCCAGGTTTCCATGTTCGTTGCCGGCAGCTTGACCGGCGCGTCACCAAGCGCCCGCCAATGGCTCGGGGCAGGGGTGGCCCTGGCCGGGTTGGCCTGGGTTCTGTGGCCAGCCGGTGAAGCGCAGGTGCACCTGCGCGGTGCCGGTCTTATGGCCGCAGCGGGGGTCGGTTGGGCAGCCTATTCCCTTGCCGGCCGCTCCGAACCCGATGCCCTTGCCGGAACGGCGGCGAACTTCGTTGTCGCGTTGCCGATGACTGCAATCGCGCTGTGAGTGATGGGCGGCGGGTGGCATGTGACACCGGGTGGAGTCGGCCTTGCAGCAATGTCTGGTGCCGCGACCTCGGGCCTGGGCTATGCGCTTTGGTATCGGGTTCTGCCGCAACTCTCACCGGCAGTCGCTGCGGTCGTACAGCTGAGCGTTCCGATCATCGCGATTGCAGCGGGCGCGGTGCTGCTGGGGGAACAGATCAATGCGCGGCTGATCCTCGGCGCCTGTCTGGTGTTGGGCGGTATTGCGCTGGCGGTTCTGCGCCTGACGCGCGGGCGGGGCTTTCCTGGAAAGGGATAAGGATTTATCTGGCTGCCATGCGTATTCTGGTTTTCATATGGCTCTGTCTTCTCCCGGCCGTCGCACAATCGAAATGCGTCGTGCTGTTGCACGGGCTTGCCCGGACCGAGGCGTCGTTTTCGGTCATGGAGGAATTGTTCGAACTGCACGGCTACACCGTCGTGCGACCGGGTTACCCGTCGACCGATCTGCCCATTCCCGATCTGGCGAACCAGACCTTGCCGGCCGCTTTTTCAGCCTGCGGAGACGACATGGCGAATGTGGTGGCGCATTCGATGGGCGGCATTCTGCTGCGTTATTGGCTGCAGGATCATCGCCCGAAAAACCTGGGCCGCGTGGTCATGCTGGGCCCGCCCAACCAAGGCAGCCAGCTGGTCGACGAGCTGGGCGATCTCGAGGTGTTCGGCCTGTTGAACGGCCCTGCGGGACTGCAGCTTGGAACCGGTCCCCAAGGCATCCCCCGCCGCCTGCCGCCGGTGGATTTCGAACTTGGGGTGATCGCCGGGGAGAACTCTCTGAACCCGGTGTTTTCGGCGCTGATCGACGGGCCGGACGACGGCAAGGTCGCGGTCGAGGAAACCAGGGTCGCAGGCATGGCCGACCACATCGTCCTGCCGGTGACGCACACCTTCATGATGAACAACCCGCAGGTCATGGCCCAGACGCTGCATTTCATCGAATACGGGTATTTCGACCGCAGCATCACCTGGCTGGACGGTGTGATGGACATCATCGATGAGATCTGCATCGGCCAAGACTGCAGCGAACCCAACTCGGAGCCCACGCGGTGACTGCATTGGAACTGACCTTTTCCGGGGCGCAGGTCCTGCACCCTGACCGCGGACTTGTCGGTGACGACCTCTCGATCGCGGGCGGCCTGATCCAAAAGGGCGGCGGTTCGCCGGTCGTTGATCTGAGCGGCTATCTGATCCTGCCGGGCATCATCGATCTGCACGGGGACGGGTTTGAGCGTCACATCGCCCCGCGCCGGGGGGCCATGAAGCAGATGGACGAGGGCATCCGCGCCGCCGAGGCCGAACTGGCGGCCAATGGCATCACCACCGCCGTGCTGGCGCAGTTCTACAGCTGGGAGGGCGGTGTGCGCGGCCCCAAGTTCGCCGCCGACGTGTTCCGCGCGATCGCGGCGGTGAAGCGCAGCGTGGTCACCGACCTGATCCCGCAGCTGCGGTTCGAAACCCACTTGCTGGACGATTATGCCGACCTGCCGGGGCGCATCGCCGACTGGCAGGTGCCCTATGTCGTGTTCAACGATCACCTGCCTCATGACCGTCTGGCGCAGGGGCGCACCCCGCCGCGATTGACAGGGCAGGCGCTCAAGGCCGGTCGCAGCCCCGAGGCGCATCTGAAGATGCTGCAGGACATGCACGCCCGCACATCCGAGGTTCCCGCCGCGCTTGATGCGCTGTGCGCGGCGTTGGTCCGGCAAGGCGTGCGTCTGGGCAGCCATGACGACGCGACGGCACAGGCCCGTTCCCACTGGCGCGCGCGCGGCGTGCAGATCGCTGAATTTCCCGAGACGCTCGAGGCGGCCGAGGCGGCCAAGGCCGCGGGCGATCACGTCATTCTGGGCTCGCCCAACGTGGTGCGGGGCGGATCGCACAAGGGCAACGTCAGCGCGCTGGACCTGATCGCCATGGGGCTGTGCGACGCGTTGGCATCGGACTACCACTATCCCAGCCCGCGCAGGGCGGCGCTGATGCTGATGAAATCGGGGCTGATGGATCTGGCGGGCGCATGGGCACTGGTGTCGTCGGGGCCCGCGCGGGTGCTTGGCCTCGAGGACCGCGGGTCGCTGCACCCCGGCAAACGCGCCGATCTGGTCATTCTGGACGCTGAAACGCAGCGCGTGGCGGCCACCATCGCCGGCGGCCGGGTCAGTTTCCTGTCGGGGGATGTCGCCGGGCGGTTCGTCGCCGCGGCGCGCTAGCGTTTGATCCGGTTGAAATGGCCCATCTTGCGGCCCGGCTTGACTTCGGCCTTGCCGTACAGGTGCAGGGCCACGTCGCGCTGTTGCGCAAGCTCGGGCACGCGGTCCATGTCGTCGCCGATCAGGTTCTCCATCACCACATCCGCGTGACGCTGCCCGTCGCCCAGCGGCCAGCCGGCCACGGCGCGGATATGCTGTTCGAACTGATCGACCGCACAGCCGTTCTGCGTCCAGTGGCCCGAGTTGTGAACGCGCGGCGCGATCTCGTTCACGATCAGGCCCTGCGGCGTCACGAACAGTTCGACCCCCATGACGCCGACATAGTCCAGCGCGTTCAGGATATTCGCGGCCAGCAGCACCGCGTCGGTCCGCAGGGCAGGGGACAGGCGCGCGGGCACCGTGGTCGTGTGCAGGATGCCGTCGCGATGCACGTTCTCGCCAGGGTCGAAGCAGGCCACCTGGCCGTCCAGCCCGCGGGCGGCAATGATCGACACCTCGTGGCTGAAATTGACGAAGCCTTCCAGAATCGCGGGCACGCCCTGCATGTCGGCCAGCGCGGCCCGGGCGTCCTCGGGCGACTTCAGCCGCGCCTGCCCCTTGCCGTCATAGCCGAAGCGGCGGGTCTTGAGGATCGCCGGCGTGCCGATCCGTTCGATGGCGGCCTGCAGGCTGTCCAGGTCGGTCACATCGGCAAAGGGTGCGGTGTTCAGGCCCAAGCCTTGCAGGAATGTCTTTTCGGTCAGCCGGTCCTGACTAACCCGCAGCGCCTCGCGGCCGGGGCGAATGGGGCGGTGCGATTCCAGAACGTCCAGCGCTTCGGTCGGGATGTTTTCGAACTCGTAGGTGATGACATCGACCGATTGCGCAAAAGCGGCCAGCGCCTCGGCATCTTCATAAGATGCGGTGGTCACGCGATGCGCCACCTGACCCGCGGGCGGGTTGGCGCCCGGCTCGAAGATATGGGTCACGAAGCCCAGCCGCGCCGCGGCCATCGACAGCATCCGCCCCAGCTGGCCGCCGCCCAGAATTCCGATCACCGCGCCGGGCTGCAAGGGGTTACTCATCGCGGGGCTCCTCGGGGATCGAGTCCGACAGCGCCGCGCGCCAGGCGTCCAGCCGGTCGGCCAGGGCTGCGTCCTGCAGGGCCAGAATACCGGCGGCCATCAGGCCGGCATTGGCGCCGCCGGCCGAACCGATGGCCATGGTCGCAACCGGGAAACCCTTGGGCATCTGCACTATGGAATAGAGCGAGTCGACACCGGACAGCGCCCGCGTCTGCACCGGAACGCCGATCACCGGTACCCGCGTCTTGGACGCCATCATCCCCGGCAGATGCGCGGCCCCGCCAGCGCCGGCGATGATCACCTGCAGCCCGCGCTGCACGGCGGTCTTGCCGTATGCCCACAGACGATCCGGTGTCCGGTGGGCCGAGACGATCTTGGCCTCGTAGGCAACGCCCAGTTCGTCCAGTATCTCTGCAGCGCCTTTCATGGTGGGCCAGTCCGACTGGCTGCCCATGATGATTCCGACCTTGATCTCGCTCATCCGCCCTGTTCCCCGCCTGCGTTAGGAAGCGCGCACTATAGTGAAATCCGCTTGCGTGGCAATGCGGTTGACTGCGCCGGATCAGGCGATGATGTCAGGGGTCAGACGATCCTCGATCAGCCGAATGATGTCCTTCAGGCGCAGCTTCTGCTTCTTCAGCCGCTTCACCGTCAGCTGATCGGCGGTGCCGGTCGCCTCGAGCGCCTTGATCGCATCGTCCAGGTCGCGGTGCTGCTGGCGGAAAACCTCGAGTTCGACGCGCAGAACCTCGTCGGTTTTCATCGAAATGTCGGTGGGCGCATTCATGGGCGACTCATTCGTGGCTGGTGGTGCGTCCCCCGCAGAATAGTGCGTTCGGGCGAAATCTCCTAGACCTTGTGGTCGGCCGTGTTTCACCCCATATTCTGTTGTGTGCGGTTGCCGAAATGGGGCCGCGCATCACGTCGCTTTGACAAAGAAGGACGAGAAAACGTGTCAAAACTTACTCTTGGCTCATACCCGCATCTTCTGGGGTTCGAGCAGCTGGAACGCCTTTTGGAACGGTCCGCAAAGGCCGGAAACGAAGGGTATCCGCCCTACAACATCGAACAGACATCCGATCACTCGTACCGCATCACCCTGGCCGTGGCCGGGTTTTCCGAAGACGACCTGTCGATCACCATCGAGGATCGGCAACTGGTGATCCGGGGGCGTCAACGCGACGACAGCGAGGGGCGCGTGTTCCTGCATCGCGGTATCGCGGCCCGTCAGTTCCAGCGCATGTTCGTGCTGGCCGACGGGGTCGAGGTCGGAGAGGCCATCATGGAAAACGGTCTGCTGCATATCGACCTGACCCGAGCCGTGCCGGAAGCCGTGGTGCAGACGATCAACATAAGGAAGGGGTAAGCCATGAATACACCGTATGACTTCAAGACTGAAGGCGATCGGATCGTCTATGTGAAGGCCGTGGACGTGGCCAAGCTGCCGCACGAGGTGCGCGCACAGGCCGGTGATGTCGATCATTTGTATGCCGTTCACGACTCGGACGGGCAGCAACTGGCGCTGGTTGCCGACCGCAAGCTGGCCTTCGTGCTGGCCCGCCAGCATGACCTGTCGCCGGTGGCCGTGCACTGACACGGCCCGCGACGGCGCGGTTCAACCCGCGCGGATGCGAATTTACCACCCGCAGGGCCTGGCCCTGATCACAGACCGACAGGGCACGAGGGTACATGAGCTGGTTCGAATTCGATTGGGTGGATGCCTTCAGTGACCGTGCCTTTGGCGGAAATGGCTGTGCGGTCGTGCATGACGGCGCGCATCTGCCAGAGCCCGTCTGCACCGCCTTCGTCCGCGAAACCTCGTTGGTGGAATGCACCTTCACCGGCCCTTCGGATGTGGCCGACATCCGGGTGCGCTATTTCCTGGCCAGCCGTGAAATTCCTTTTGCCGGTCATCCGACCATTGCCACCGTGGCGGCGATGCGCAGTCGCGGTCTGATCGCGGGCGACGCCCTGACGCTGGAAACCGGGGCGGGGATCGTGGATATCCGCCTGGATGGCGACCGGATCGAGATGACGCAGGTCGCCCCGGAATTCGGCCCGCATGTCGCGCCCGAGCTGGTGGCGGCCGCCATCGGGCTGCCGGCCAGCGCGATCGTTTCGCCGCCGCAGGTGGTCTCGACCGGGCTGCCGTTCTGCATCACCGTCCTGCGCGATCACGCGGCCCTGCGTGCGGCACGCCTGAACGTGGACGCGCTGCGGCAGGTTGCGCAGACGGCGGGCTATTCAGGCGCCGACATGGCCGAGCCGTTCCTGGTGACGCTGCAAGGCGCAACCGAGGCGGGCGACACCTTCTCGCGCCTGCTGCTGGCCCCGCCCAGCCCGCCCGAAGACCCGTTCACCGGATCGGCCACCGGCGCCATGGCGGCGTATCTGTGGAAATACGGGCTGATTGCCAAAGACAGTTTTGTCGCCGAACAGGGCCACGACATGGGCCGCCCGGGGCAGGCCATCGTCACCCGCGTGGGGCCGCCGGATGCGATGACGGGCATCAAGGTTGCCGGGCGCGGGTTCGTCCTGATGCGCGGCCAGACCGACCTGCCGGACAGCCTGCAATGACCGAACCCGCCATTGCGATTCTGCCTTATGGCCACCGTCTGGGGCCGAAACTGGCTTCGGTGCCGTTGTCCGATCTGAGCTGGCCTTTGGGTTGCCCCGAGCGGCTGACGGGCAAGACCGTGGGCGACCTGACGCCATCGGACCATCTGCTCATGTATCCCAACTCGACCGTGCATCTGCGTCTGCGTCGCGGCACGCGGGCTCGGATATCGCTGATGATGGGCGAACCGTCGGCCATTCACGGCAAACATGACCGGATGCTGCGCTGGACCTGGCGGCGGTTCTTCCGGGTGCTCACGTTTCACGAGGTGTTGCTGGACAGCCTGCCGAACGCGGTGTTCCTGCCCTATGGCGTGACTCAGGTGCCCGACTGGCGCGATCTGGACGTGACCAAGCACCGGTCCTGCTCGCTGATCGCCTCGGCCAAGCGTGACCTCGAGGGGCATCAGTTGCGCCACGCAGTGATCGACTGGGCGCGCGAAACGAGGGCCGATGTCGACATCATGGGCCGTGGCTACAAGCCGTTCGAGCGCAAATCCGACGGGCTGGCGCCGTATCGTTATTCGGTCATCATCGAAAACGTGCGCGAGCGGAACTATTTCTCGGAAAAACTGACCGACGCGATCCTCTGCGCGTCCGTGCCGATCTATTGGGGCTGCCCGAATATCGGTGATTTTTTCGATACCTCGGGCATGATCCTGTGCGACAGCCAAGCCGATATCCAGCGTGCGATCCAGTCAGCGTCGGAAGAGGAGTATCAGTCGCGCCTGCCGCATCTGCGGGCCATCCAGGACAAGGCGGCGTGGTACGGCGATTTCGAAACCCGTGCGGCACAGGCCCTGCGTGACGCTTTGCGCGGCTGACGGTCACCTCTGGCGCCGGACAAACAAGAAAGGCCCCCGGAAACCGGGGGCCTCTGAACCTTGTGGCAGCTCGGATCACGACGCCGCGATCAGCCCCATGCTTTCCAGCTTCAGCAGCACCTGGTGGGCGCAGTTGTCCACGTCCACATTCTCGGTTTCGACCCGCAGTTCCGGGTTTTCGGGCACATCGTAAGGGTCCGAAATACCAGTGAATTCCTTGATCTTGCCTTCCCGCGCCAGCTTGTACAGACCCTTGCGGTCGCGGCGCTCGCATTCCTCGAGGCTGGTGGCCACGTGGACCTCGCAGAAGGCGCCGAACTGCTCGATCTCCTCTCGTACGGCGCGGCGCGTGGCCGCGTAGGGCGCGATCGGGGCACAGATGGCGATGCCGCCGTTCTTGGTGATCTCAGAGGCCACATAGCCGATGCGGCGGATGTTCAGGTCGCGGTGTTCCTTCGAGAAGCCCAGTTCCGAGCTGAGGTTCTTGCGGACGATGTCACCGTCCAGCAGCGTGACGGGACGGCCGCCCATCTCCATCAGCTTGACCATCAGAGCGTTGGCGATGGTCGATTTGCCCGAGCCCGAGAAACCGGTGAAGAAGACGGTAAAGCCCTGCTGGCTGCGCGGCGGATAGCGGCGGCGCAGCTGCTCGACCACCTCGGGGAACGAGAACCACTCGGGGATCTCGAGCCCCTCGCGCAGACGGCGGCGCAGTTCGGTGCCCGAGATGTTCAGAATCGTGACGTTGTCGCGGTCCTCGATCTCGTCCGCGGGTTCGTACTGGGCGCGTTCCTGCACATAGACCATGTGTTTGAAATCGACCATCTCGATGCCGATCTCGTCCTGGTATTTGCGGAACAGGTCCTGCGCGTCATAGGGGCCATAGAAATCTTCGCCCTGGCTGTTCTTGCCGGGGCCGGCATGGTCGCGGCCGACGATGAAATGGGTGCAGCCGTGGTTCTTGCGGATCAGGCCGTGCCAGACCGCTTCGCGCGGGCCGGCCATGCGCATCGCCAGATTCAGCAGGCTCATCGTGGTGGTCGAGGCCGGGTATTTGTCCAGCACCGCCTCGTAGCAGCGCACGCGGGTGAAGTGATCGACATCGCCGGGCTTGGTCAGGCCCACGACCGGATGGATCAGCAGGTTGGCCTGCGCCTCGCGCGCGGCGCGGAAGGTCAGCTCCTGGTGCGCGCGGTGCAGCGGGTTGCGGGTCTGGAACGCGACGATGCGGCGCCAGCCCAGCTTGCGGAAATAGGCGCGCAGCTCGTTCGGGGTGTCGCGGCGGGCTTTGAAGTCGTAATGAACGGGCGGCTGGATACCGGTCACGGGACCGCCCAGATACACTTTGCCGGCCACGTTGTGCAGATAATTGACGGCCGGGTGCGCCACGTCGTCCGCACCGAACACCTTTTCGGCCTCGCGCGACTTGTCCGGGGTCCAGCGGTCGGTCACCGTCATGGTGCCCAGGATCACGCCTTCCTGGTCGCGCAGGGCGATGTCCTGACCCAGCTCGATCTGTTCGGCGAATTCTTCGCTGACATCCAGGGTGATCGGCATCGGCCACAGGCTGCCATCGGCCAGGCGCATGTTTTCGACGACGCCGTTGTAGTCCTCTTCGGTCAGGAAACCCTTGAGCGGGTTGAACCCGCCGTTCATCAGCAGTTCCAGGTCGCAGATCTGGCGCGGGGTCAGATCCCAGCTGGTCAGGTCGGCGGCTTCGACCTTCAACTTCTGCGCGGATTCATAAGAAACATACAGCTCCGGGATCGGGGCCAGATTACTCAACATCGTCATCGCAATACTCTTGTCGCAGTGTGGTTGCTTGGTGATTCAGGTGCGTTCCGTGGGGGCATGTGCCTCTGTCGTTGTGTAAAGTCCACACCGTTTATGAAACAAAGGAGGATATGCGCGGTTTTTGCCGGTATTGGAAGAATTTTCCCCGAAAATCCCGCGAACGCAGCCAATTTTCTGATGTTCGCCGACAATCTGCTCAGCCGGCGTCGATTTGTTCCGCGGGCGCCAGCAATGTGTCCAGATCGCTGGCACGTTCTGCGGCCAGTGCAGCCAACGGCTCCGACACGCCACGCAGCCGGAACCTTTGCAGGCGCAGCGCATCGGTCGAAACCCCCGCCGCACGCAACACCGTCTCCGAGGCCAGAAGCTCGACCCCCAAGACCTTGGTTTCGCCCTCCAGGCGGCTGGCCACATTGACCGCGTCGCCGATGATCGTGCGGGCCGCATGTCCGGCTGCGCCGATTTCGCCCAACACAAGGTCGCCCAGATGCAGGCCCATGCCGATGCGGATCTCGGGGCTGTTTTCCGCGGCCAGCTTCTGGTTGAACCGCTGCAGGGCCCGGCTGATATTTGCGGCGGACTTCAACCCGGCCCCGGCCGAACTGGCCGCATCCGCCGTTTCGTAGACCGCCAGCAACCCGTCGCCCATGTATTTGTCGACAGTGCCCCCGTCGGCGGTGATGGCCGGAACGATCGCATCGAAGAACCGGTTCAACAGAAACACGATGTCATAGGGCAGTTGCCCGGTGGTGCGCGCCGTAAAGCCGCGCATGTCCAAAAATAACACGGCCAGTTTCCGTTCCTGGCCCTGGCTGGCATGGGCGCGTTGCCGCCCGCCGTCGGGCCGGAACACCCGGAACACGGTCAGCGGATCCTGGGGGCGGACCTGGCAGGCGAGGCGCGTGCGGTCGGCGGCTCCAACGGCCTTCAGGCTGCGCGCTTCGGCCGTGCTGGGCGCGGGCAGCCGATCCGCCCCGTCTTCGACGATCACCCGGCAGGTGGTGCACCGCCCCTTGCCGCCGCACAGCGCGGTATGGGGTACGCCGTTGGCCCGCGAGATTTCCAGCAGGGTCAGCCCTTTTTCCGACACCACCTCGGGGCCGTCCACATAGCGCACCCGGACCGAATGCCGCCTGCGCCAGATCTTGCGCCCGAAATGCACCGCGAGCGCCGTGCCCAGCGCCAACCAGAACACCATCAGCGCGTTGTCCTTCACGCCGAGCATGGTTTCGAAGGCTTCGGGGCGGGGCCAGTTGTAATGTTCGATATACTGCTCGCGCAGGTCGGGAACGGCGAAATCGGCCCAGATGCGCCGCCCCTCGGTCAGCAGGCCGGCCAGGGCAAAGCCGGGAATGAACACGGCGACACCGATCAGATAGGGCACCAGCTTGCCCCACCAGCGGGTCAGCCTCAGCCACATGTGCAGCCCGATGCAGCCGTGGATCCAAACCACCAGCATCAACGTGCTCTGCATCCAGATGGCCACGTTGGGCCACATCAGGATGATGATGTAACCCATCTCGTCATTGACGCCGAAAACCTCATGCGCATAGCGCGTGTGCACGAGATGCGAGATCAACTGAAGCGGGATCAGCAGCCCCAGCATCACTTGCAGGGCGGTATGAAAGGGCATGCGCAGCGTCCGGCGCCGCGCGATCGACACCAGTGCAAGTACGGCATGAACCAGCAACGCGGAATACAGCAGAACGCTGCCCAGAATATGCCGCGTGACCTGTTGCCGCGCATCCTGCATCCCGTGCAGATAGTCGGTGTGAAACAGGCCCAGCCCGATATTCAGGAAATGAAAGAAGGCGAAGACGAACAGAACCAGACCGCTTGCGATGCGCAGGCGGGTCGTCCAACTGCCCTGCCAAAGCGGGTTGCCCAATCTATCACCCGTTTTTTCCGTGCCTGCCACAAGTCTGCGGCGCAGGGGTACCCCGGGTCAAGCGCGGGGCAAAAACGATAAACGCGGCACCTGCGTGCCGCGTTTTCAAGGTCATTCCTGTTCGGCCAGGAACCGTTCGGCATCCAGCGCCGCCATGCAGCCCATTCCGGCCGAGGTCACCGCTTGCCGGTATACATGGTCGGTCAGGTCGCCGGCCGCGAACACGCCGGGGATCGAGGTCTGCGTGGTGCCGGGCTTGGTTTTGACATAGCCGCCCATGTGGGTTTCCAGCACGTCCTTGACCAGCTCGTTTGCGGGCGCGTGGCCGATGGCGACGAACACGCCTTTGCAGGGGATCTCGGTGATCTCGCCGGTCTTGACGTTCTTCACCCGCACGCCTTCGACGCCCAGCGGATCCTCGGATCCGAACACCTCTTCCAGTTCGTGGAACCACAGCGGGTGGATCTTTTCGTTCTTGAACAGGCGCTCCTGCAGGATCTTTTCGGCGCGCAGCTCGTCCCGGCGGTGGATCAGCGTGACTTTGCTGGCGAAATTGGTCAGGAACAGCGCCTCTTCCACGGCGGTGTTGCCGCCGCCGATCACCACGATCTCCTGCCCGCGATAGAAGAACCCGTCACAGGTGGCGCAGGCCGACACGCCAAAGCCCTTGAATTTCTCCTCCGACGGCAGCCCCAGCCATTTGGCGCGGGCCCCGGTCGCCAGGATCACCGCGTCGGCAGTATAGATCGTGCCGCTGTCGCCCTTGGCGGTGAAGGGCCGTTTGGACAGGTCCAGGTCGTTGATGATGTCACCGATCACCTCGCAGCCCATGGCCTTGGCGTGATCCTGCATGCGCACCATCAGGTCCGGTCCCTGAACTTCGGTGTCGCCGGGCCAGTTCTCGACCTCGGTGGTGGTGGTCAGCTGGCCGCCCGGCTCGATGCCCTGCACCAGAATCGGGTTCAGCATCGCGCGGCTGGCATAGATGCCCGCGGTGTATCCGGCTGGTCCCGATCCGATGATCAGAACCTTTGTGTGTCGTGTCTCGGCCATGGAACCCCCACTCGAATTTGCCTGTGCCCGTCGCGGGCGCCGGGCCTCGATATAGCGGCGGCATGGCACGGCTTAAAGCCCCTTCCTGTCACGCCTGCGTCAGGCGGGGCGGTCAGGGACCGCGCGAAAAAGAAAATTGCGCGGATGCGAAAGAATATTGCGCGTAGCCTGGGTGCTGATATAAGAACCGAAAAATTTCAGGAGCACCGAATGGTCACGACACGGCTGGACGAGATCGACCGAAAGATCCTTGCAGAATTGCAGGCGGATGGGCGCATGACCAATGTCGAGCTGGCGAAACGTGTTGGAATTTCAGCGCCGCCCTGCCTGCGTCGCGTACGCACGCTCGAAGAGGCCGGCTACATCCGCGGCTACCACGCCGAGGTCAACGCCCGCGAACTGGGGTTCGAGGTTCAGGTCTTTGCGATGGTCGGGCTGGAAAGCCAGGCCGAGGCCGAACTGCGCGCCTTCGAGGACCGCTGCCGCGACTGGCCGCTGGTGCGCGAATGCCACATGCTGAACGGTGAGGTGGACTTCATCCTGAAATGCGTGGCCCCTGACCTGAGCAGTTTTCAGCAGTTCCTGACGGGCGAGTTGCTGACCACGCCGAACGTGGCCAGCGTCAAGACCTCGCTTGTCATCCGCGGCGCCAAGGACGAACCGGGCGTCCCGTTCGACGTGCTCGAAGAGCGGATGAACCGGACGGCGTAGCCCCGGCCTGCGCGGTTTGCGGCGCGCAGGGCGGCAAGATGGCGGCGATGGCCAGCGAAATGGCCCAACTGATCAAGATCTGCATGTTTCCCCCACTTAGATGCAGTTTCCGGTAGATGGTTCAGGCGATGATCGAGTCCATTTCCCCGTCTCGCGCACGTTCCATGGCCAGCGGTCCGAAGTCGTTGATCGAATGGACATGCGCGAACAGATTGAGATAGACCGCCCGCAGGGCGGGGGTCATCATCCGTAAAGCCGTCAAACCGGGGTGGTAGGTTTCGAACTGCAGGCCGTCCACGTTGATCACCGCGTGGCGCTTGAGGCAGATGTGGAACAGCTCGACCGGAGTCGGCGGCAATGTTTCGATCACGTTAATACCATCCTGGAATTCGTCCACCGGGGTCAGCATCGGCTTGCCGCTGCTCAGGTGCCGCAGTTGCGCGGGCGTGGCCAACAGGCGCGCCGCAGGGCCGGCGATCACGCCGGATTGCGGTTTTTGCAACCCGAAGGCGTCAGCCATGATCCGCGTTAGCGGGCGGGTTCGGCCCCGTGCGTCAGGCCGCCCCGGGATCAGGGTGACCGACCCTTTCCACAGAACGGTCTGCGAGGTTCCGTCATGCGTCAGCACCGTGTCGCCGGGCAGCAGATCCTCGATCGCCACGGGGCCGTGTTCGGTCTCCAGCAGCGACCCGCGGGAAAACGCGCAGAAGGCGTCTTCGAAGACCGGCAGGGCAGGCGCGATATGGCGGGATTGCGAAACGTCGCCATTTGCAAGCAAAGCGCTGACTTCGTAGCGACGCAGCTGCGGCCGGGGGCCGTGGCAGGGCTGATCGCCTCTCTGCGTCAACGGTGCTGTTTCAATTGCGTTTCTGGCCGCGCGTACCAGAGAATTTGGAAAAGTCATGAAGTCTTGATCCTCTCAAGTGACCATCCGGGCGACTGCAGCGTGGCCGCATTCGCGTCTGACGGTTCGGGTTCCTGTCTCGAGGAGTGGTACGTGGCCCGGCAACAACCCGGGCAGGCAGTGCAGAAAATACACGTCATACATTCGGTCAAATCATTGACCCCCCAGACACACTCGTAAATCGCGGACGAAATTGTCCACGCACTCATGCCCCAAGCACAATTCTCCGCGCGTTCAGTGCGCGGATGGCGCATTCGGTCGGGGCAGGCCCGAGATACGCCAGCAACCATGGGCAGGCAGCTTGCCCAAGACCGCTATCCGGATCAGGATTGCCGTGCCAGACGGCGCGCAACCCTGACGGATCTGCTGGATACCCGCTTCCAGGGCATCTCCAGCTTTGGGTTCGAAGTCGCGGCTATGACGCCGCGCAGAAAACGCGATTTCGACTTCATGTCACATCCTGCTCGGTTTTGTGGGGATTACCCGATTCCCGAGGAAAATTCCGCACCATTGCGGCACTGATATGGCCGCACTGGGATCAATTGGAGATAGGATGTGTTCGGTCTTGGCGCGCCTCTTCGTCTATCGGCCGGTCACCCTGACGCGGAGCTGCGCCCAAAGCGTTGATAACCGTCCGAAAACTCTTCTGATTCCATCATTGATGTTTTCATGGAATTGTGGCGAAAAGGGGGCGGCGGAACAAATTCCCGCCAAATTCTACAGCCGGATCGCCGAGATCAGCCGCCCGTAATCGGCTTCGCCCGCATGGGTTGCGCGTCGATAGGAATAGAACCGCTCGGGGTCGGAATAGGTGCAGTGGCGCGTCCATTCGGCATGTCCGACGCCGGCCCGCCGCAGACGGTGCAGCCCAAAGGCCGGCAGGTCGAACAGCATTCTGTCGCCTTGGCCATTCGCGAAAAAGCGGGTGTTGTCAGGATCATCCGCGATGAAATCGTCCAAAAACTCGGGGCCCACCTCATAGGCACGTTGCGAGATCGTGGGCCCGATCGCCGCCCGGACGTTAGCTCGCCGTGCGCCCAGCGTCTCCATTGCGTCGAGCGTCGCCTCGAGCACGCCTTCCAAAGCGCCGCGCCAACCGGCATGAGCGGCGCCGATCACGTTTGCGTCAGGATCGGAAAACAGGACCGGCTGGCAATCGGCGGTCAGAACGGTCAGGGCCAGACCCGGCGTGGCGGTCACGATCGCGTCGGCCTTGGGCTTGTCGCCCTGGATCGGTCCGTCGATCGTGACGACGGCAGGCGAATGCACCTGGTGGACACCGATCAGCGCCTCGGGTGCGACCTCCATCGCCTCGGCCACGCGGCGGCGGTTCAGGGCGACCGCCTCGCTCTGGTCCGAGGACCCCAGCCCGCACTTCAACCCCGCAAATATGCCTGACGATGCGCCGCCGCGGCGGCTGAAGAAACCGTGCCGAACAGGTGACAGCAAGTCCGAGGTCAGAATTTCCAGTGTCATGGCTCGAGTCCCGGTGGCGGTGCCGCAGGCTTGCAGTACAGGCCCAGCACCTTGAACAGGTTTCCCATTTCCTCGGGATGCGTCAACCGTCGATGTGCGGCGACCAGCATGTTCAGCGCATCGCCCGTCAGCGGGCCAGCCAAAGTCTGCGCGCGCTGGGTGATGCCCAGCCGTTCAAGGAACACGCCTTGCGGCGTCAGCCGGGTATGGGCGCAACCCGCGGCTTGGGCGGCCTGGGCCAGCAGCTCGAAGTCAACATGCGCCGTCAGATCGGCCTGGCCGGGGTTGGCCAGCGGGTCGGTGCGCTCGTGTCCCTTCAGGGCCTGGAGCGTGTCGCCCAGCGAATGCCAGTCGCCATAGTCGATGATCAGGCCCACGCCGCCATGGGTGCGGATCCGGCGGGCGATCTCGGTGGCGACAGGAACCGCGGCGGCACAGAGTTCGACCAGATCGCCATCCCGCGTGTCCTCGAACCGTGCGGTCAGCGCCGGCTGCACTGTCCGTGCGCCAAGGCCAAAGGCGAGGTCGTCGCCCTCAAGCCCTACCAGGCGTTCGCGCCAGCCGTCGCCATCGCGCAGGAACTGGCGGATGGGCAGGGCGTCAAAGAACTCGTTGGCCACAAGGTACAGCGGCAGGTCCGGCAATGCGCCGACCTGGACGATCCAGTCCGGCGCGTGCCCCGCCAGCGCCTCGGCCTGCAAACCGCGCAGTACGGGCGACGCCTCGAGCAGCACCACCTGCGCCGCGTCGTGAAACCCCGGCACACCCTTGGTGGCGCGCAGGATGTCGGCCATCAACGTGCCGCGCCCGGGGCCAAGCTCGGCCAGTGCGAAGCGTTCGGGCTTGCCCTGGTCGATCCAGGCTTGGGCCAGGCACAGCCCGATCAGTTCTCCGAACATCTGGCTGATTTCGGGTGCGGTGACGAAATCGCCCTGCGCGCCCAGAGGGTCGCGGGTGGTATAGTAGCCGTAAGTCGGATGCAGCAGGCACTCGGCCATGTAGTCGGCGATGCTCATTGGCCCGTTCTGCCGGATGCGGGCGATCAGATGGTCACGCAGGCTCATCCCGCCCTCCGGGCGCGCAACGCGAACCACAGGCCGAGCGCGATCATCGGCAGGGACAGCAACTGGCCCATGGTCAGGCCATAGCCGCCCACATGCCAGGCCAGACCCAGCGGGTTGCCGGGCGCGACGAACTGCGCATCGGGCTGGCGAAAGAACTCGACGATGAAGCGCGCCGCGCCATAGCCCGCCAGGAACACACCCATCACGCGGCCCGGCCAGTGAAACGCCCCGCGCCGATAGACCAGCCACAACAGCAGCGCGCCCAACATCAGACCCTCGAGCGCGGCCTCGTACAGTTGCGAGGGATGGCGGGCGCACAGCCCGGCGGCCGCGTTGGCACAATCCTGCGCCGCCGCGCCCGGAAAGATCACCGCCCAGGGCAGGTCACTGGGTCGGCCCCACAGCTCGGCATTGACGAAATTGGCCAGCCGCCCCAGCAGCAGCCCGGGCGGCACGGTGTGCGCGATCAGGTCGGCCAGTGGCAGAATCGGCACCGTGTTGCGCCGCGCATACAGATATGCGGCGGTCACCACGCCCAACAGCCCGCCATGGAACGACATGCCGCCCTGCCACACTTTCAGAATGTCCAGCGGATGGCTCAGATAATATCCCGGCTGATAGAACAGCACGAAACCCAACCGTCCGCCCAGGATCACGCCCAGGATGATCCAGGTGATCAGGTCCTCCAACTGCCCGGGGCGCATCGGCGGGGTCTGATCGGGCCACAGGGCCGGGCGCCGCAGCGCCGTCAGCGCCATGCGCCACGCGATCAGGATGCCGGCGACATAGGCCAGCGCATACCACCGCAGCGCGAATTCCATCCCGAAGGCGGAAATCGAGAACAGCTCGGGCGACAGATCGGGGAAGTTCAAAACAGCCTGCATGTGCGTCTCATTGCCCGGGGTTCGTGGGGCAAGTCAACCTTGAGCCCGCGCCCCTGATCCCCCATATAGGGGTCAACCGCGATACCGGAGAAGTGACATGCAGACCCGCAACAAGTTTCTGGACGATATGTCCCAGTTGATGACCAACGCGATGGGTGTGGCTCAGGGCGCGCGGGAAGAGGCCGAGAATGCGATGAAGTCGCTGCTGGACCGCTGGCTTGCCGATCGCGATTTCGTCACGCGCGAGGAATTCGACGCCGTCCGCGCCATGGCCCAGAAGGCGCGCGAGGAGAACGCCGCGCTCGAGGCGCGCATCGCCGCGCTGGAGGCCAAGCTGGACAAGTAAGCCCGGCCGGGGCGCGCCGCGCCCGAATCCCTGATCAAAATTCCGGAAAAACACGTCCTTTCGCAGGTTCCGGGCCTGGAGCCTGCGGTGAGGTGAATTTTGCCGTCTGCGGTGCATAAATCAAGACAAACCTGCGAATGCCGCCAATATTTTGATCGCCGTTGCCATCCATCCACAACTTATTGCCGTTATCCCCAAGTTTAGGGGTTGTCAGAGTCCGGCCTGCAGCGCACCATATTTAGTGCAGGCCCAAGGGGGAAGCCCGGCTTGTAGAGCAGGCAACTAGCGCTGGGGCGCTGCCAGCCCCTAAATGCTAGATTTTCAGTGAGGTGGCATCATGGCCCTGTCCGAGCATTTTCTGGAAGAAGACCTTCATCCGATCGACATCGTCGAACATCTGGCCGAGCATCACGACTGGGATTTCGACCGGATCGGCGATGACCAGATCGCCATGGCGGTCGAAGGCCAGTGGCGCACCTATTCGATCACCTTGGCGTGGTCGAATTATGACGAAACGCTGCGCATGGTCTGTTCGTTCGAGATGGAGCCGCCATCCGACCGAATTGGCGACCTATTCGAACTGCTGAATCACATGAACGATCAATGCTGGGCCGGGGCCTTCACCTATTGGGCCAACCAGAAGCTGATGGTCTATCGGTACGGTCTGGTTCTGGCGGGTGGCCAATCGGCCAGCCCCGAGCAGATCGATACGATGATCACCGCCGCCGTCCTCAGCGCCGAGCGGTATTATCCGGCGATCCAGCTGGTGACCTGGGGCAACCGCAGCGCCGAAGAGGCAATGCAAGTCGCCATTGCAGAGGCCTACGGCCGCGCGTAAAGCTTTGCCCTGAACCGCAAAAGCAGGGGAGGGGCGATCATGGACATGTCGCGCGTCGCGGACCGGGGGCTGGTGCTTCTGGGATGCGGCAAGATGGGGTCGGCCATGCTGGCCGGCTGGCTGGACCACGGATTGCCCGCCGCCTCGGTCTGGGTGATCGATCCGAACCCGTCCGAGTGGCTGAGGGCGCAGGGGGTCAACCTGAACACCGCGCTGCCCGAATCCCCGGCGGTGGTTCTGGTGGCGGTCAAGCCGCAGATGATGGGCGAAGCGCTGCCGGCGATCCGGGCGCTGGGCGGGGGCGGCAGCCTGTTCATCTCGGTCGCCGCGGGGACCCAGATCGCCAGTTTCGAAAAGGCTTTGGGCGCGAATACGCCGATCGTGCGCGCCATGCCGAACACGCCGGCGGCGATCCGGCAGGGCATCACCGCCCTGATCGGCAACAGCCATGCTTCGGAGGACGACATGGCTCTGGCCGAGGGCCTGCTGTCGGCCGTCGGTCAGACGGTGCGCCTTCAGAACGAAGGCCAGATGGATGCGGTGACCGGTCTCAGCGGTTCGGGTCCGGCCTATGTGTTTCACCTGATCGAAACCATGGCCGCCGCCGGCGAGGCGCAGGGCCTGCCAGCAGACCTGTCGATGCAGTTGGCCAAGGCCACGGTGGCCGGGGCGGGGGCTCTGGCCATGGCGGCCGAGGAGGACCCGGCGCAACTGCGCATCAACGTGACCTCGCCCAACGGCACCACCCAGGCCGCGCTTGAGGTTCTGATGGATCCGGAAACCGGCTTTCCGGCGCTGCTGAACCGCGCCGTCGCCGCCGCCACCAACCGTTCCAAGGAGCTGTCGCATGAGTGAGATTTCCTTCGACGACTTCCTCAAGGTCGATATCCGCGTGGGCGAGGTGATCCGCGCCGAACCTTACCCCGAGGCGCGCAAGCCTGCGATCAAGATGTGGATCGATTTCGGTGAAGAGATCGGCGAACGCAAGACCTCGGCCCAGGTCACGGCGCACTACACGCCCGAGGCGCTGGTGGGCAAACAGGTGCTGGCGGTGGTGAATTTTCCGCCGCGCCAGATCGGCCGGTTCATGTCCGAGGTTCTGGTGCTGGGCCTGCCCGACGAAAACGGCGAGATCGTTCTGATCGGGCCCGACGGCAAGGTGCCGCTGGGCGGGCGGATGCACTGATGAAATTGTGGATCACCCGCCCCATGCCGCCCGCCGTCGCCGATCGCGCCCGTGCCGAGTTCGGTGCCGAGATCCGCGACAGCACTGCGCCGTTGGACCCCGACGAGTTGCTCTTTGCCCTGCGCGCGTTCGACGTGGTGATCCCGACGCTGGGCGATCTGTTTTCCCACGGCGTGTTCGCGCAGGTGCCCCAGCCGCGCTGCCGGCTGCTGGCCAATTTCGGCGTGGGCTTCAACCATATTGACGTGGCCGCCGCGCGTGCGGCCGGGGTGCGGGTCACCAACACGCCCGGAGCGGTCACCGACGCCACCGCCGACATCGCGATGACCCTTCTGCTGGCCACCGCGCGCCGCGCGGGCGAGGGCGAACGGCTGGTCCGGTCGGGTGCCTGGCAGGGCTGGCACCCGACACAGATGCTGGGCCACCACGTGACGGGCAAGCGGGTCGGCATCGTCGGCATGGGCCGGATCGGGCAGGCCATCGCCCGGCGCTGCCATTTCGGCTTCGGCATGCAGGTCGCCTATCATTCGCGCAGCCCGAAGGCGTTGGATTTTCCCGCGGATCATGTCTCTGATCTTGCAGGGCTTGCCTCGGGGGTCGATTACCTGGTGATCGCGGTCCCCGGCGGGGTCGAGACATTCCACCTGATCGACGGAGCGGTGCTGGCGGCGATGCGCCCCTCGGCCATCCTGATCAACATCGCGCGCGGCGAAGTGGTGGACGAGGCCGCGTTGATCCATGCGCTTCAGGCGCGTCAGATCGCGGGCGCGGGGCTGGATGTCTATGAGTTCGAGCCCGCCGTGCCGCAGGCCCTGCGCGACATGGAAAACGTGACCTTGCTGCCGCATCTGGGGACCGCGACCGAAGAGGTGCGCACCGACATGGGCCACATGGCGCTGGACAACGTGGCGGCTTTTGCTGCCGGTCGCCCTCTGCCGAACCCGGTCTAGGCGCCGACCGCCTCGCGCCAGTGTCTGCGGCACAGCGAGACATAGGTCTCGTTGCCGCCGATCTGCACCTGCGCGCCTTCGGTAATGGCGCGGCCGTTTTCGTCCTGGCGGATCACCATCGTCGCCTTGCGCCCGCATTTGCAGATGGTGCGCACTTCGCGCATTTCATCCGCCAGCGCCAGCAGGGCGGCCGAGCCGGGAAACAGCTTGCCCTGGAAATCCACCCGCAGCCCATAGGCCAGCACTGGCACGTTCAGGTCATCGACAGCGCGCGCCAGTTGCCAGACCTGGGTTTCGGACAGAAACTGCGCCTCGTCCACGAAGACACAGGCCACCGGACCTTGGTCCAGCCGGTCGCGAATCATCGCGAACACGTCATCCTCGGGGCGGAACGTGTCGGCCTGGGCCGAGATCCCGATCCGCGAAGCGATGCGCCCCTGCCCGGCGCGGCCGTCGATGGCCGCGGTCAGCAGATAGGTGTCCATGCCGCGCTCGCGATAGTTGTGCGACGCCTGCAGCAACACGGTCGATTTGCCCGCGTTCATGGTGGAGTAGTTGAAGTACAGCTTGGCCATGGCCCGGGTCTAATCCGACGCGTCGGCGCGGGCAAGCGGTCAGTTCCGGCCATGATGCCGGGGGAAGGTCGACGCCGCCGTTGCGGTTGCAGAGGCAGAGCTTGGCTCTTGGGGATGGATTGCCTCGTGCATGCAACAGCGGCACCGCCGGTCGAAATCCGACCGAACCTTGTGCAATGCGTCTAGACCGGCTTTGCACGTGCTCTTTACCGGCCAAAATTGCCGCCACTCACTCACAGATCCCCCGGCAAACCGAAGGATGGCAAACTTATGGCATTCCTACGATTATTCCTGTATGGGAATTATTCCTACCCTTTCCCCGGAGCGGACGGCCGGGCGGGGATTGTCGAAGACTCGGGGATGAACATGGCGGATATCGGGCCTTATCTGAAGAAACACACCGAAGCCCTGGTCAAGGATGTCGGGATCGAGGCGGCATGCGAGATCACCGGAAAGTCGAAGGCGACTCTGGGCCGGTATTATTCGGACAATCCCGATCACGCCGACAGGTTCGTGCCCGTGGATGCGGTGGCTCGGCTCGAGGCGGTCGCGACCTATCCGCATGTGACCTCGGCGCTGGCCGATCTGAAGAACATCACCCTGTCCTATGACGAGCGCAATTCACAGCGCAGCCGCACGGGCGGTGTCAACTCGGACGTGATCGCGCTCAGCCAGCGTTTCGCCATGCTGATGACCGAATATCAGTAGGCGATCGAGGATGGGATCATCACCGTGAACGAGGCCAAGCGCCTGCTGAAGGAAACCTCGATGCTGCAGCAGGTGCTGATCGAGATGAAGCTGCATCTGGAAGAAGAAAGCGTCAGCTGACACCCCCTGCGGCAGGTCGCGCCCGGCGGCCTTCGTGTTCCTGACGTGACGAAGCGGCCCGCGTGGGCTGGCCTGGCCGGGTCAGGCAGCCTTGGTGTGGCGTTTGACGATGACGGACCCTACCGAATACCCCGCCCCGAACGAGCAGATCAGGCCGATGTCACCGTCCTGCAGGTCGTCCGAGTATTTCGAGAAGGCAATGATCGATCCGGCCGACGAGGTGTTGGCGTAGTCCTGCAGAATGTTGGGCTGTTCGCCCGGCTCGGGTTCGCGGCCCAGGACCTTCTTGCCGATGAAGTCGTTCATCGTCTTGTTGGCCTGATGCAGCCACAGGCGGCGCAGATCGCTGCTTTGGATTCCTTCGGCGGCCATGTGGTCGCTGATGTGTTTGCTGACCATCGGCAGCACTTCCTTGAACACCTTGCGGCCGTTCTGCATGAACTGCATGTCGCGGCGGTCCTTCAACCCGTCGGGCCGGGTGCGTCGCAGAAAACCGTTGTTGTTGCGGATGTTGTTGGAAAACTCGGTCGCGCAGCGGGTCGACAGGATCTCGAAATGCGGGCCTTTGGCATCCTCGATCCGTTCGATCAGAGTCGCCGTGGCCACGTCGCCGAAGATGAAATGGCAATCCCGGTCGCGCCATTCCAGGTGCCCCGAGCAGATCTCGGGGTTGACCACCAGCGCCGCCCGCACGGACCCGGACCGGATCATGTCGGCCGCGGCCTGGATGCCGAAGGTGGCCGAGGAACAGGCCACGTTCATGTCAAAGCCGAAGCCGGTGGCGCCCAGTTCCTTTTGGATCTCGACGGCGACGGCGGGATAGGCCCGTTCATGGTTCGACGCGGCACAGATCACCAGATCGACATCCGCCGCCGTCCGCCCCGCCTGGGCCAGCGCCTTGTGGCAGGCGTCCAGTGCCATCTCGGTCATGATGCCCGGCTCGTCATCGCTGCGCTGGCGCAGCAGGGGGTGCATCACGTCGGGGTCCAGCACGCCGGTCTTGTCCATGACATACCGGTTCTCGATGCCGGATGCCTTGACGATGAACTCTTCCGAGGAATGCTGCATCGGCTCCATCTCGCCCGCAGCGATGGCCTCGGCGTTGGCGGCGTTCATCTTGTCCGCATAGGCGTTGAAGGCTTTGACCAGCTCGGCGTTGGTGATGACGTTTTCGGGCGTGAAAACCCCGGTACCGGTGATTGCGGGCGTGTGCATGTCGGGTCCTGAACGTTTCGGATTCGCCCAAAATGCAGTCACAACGCCCCCAGATCAAGAGAGGTTGACCCAAGGGAACCGAGCGAGGAAACCAAATTTCAACTTCAGGTCTTGAATAGTTCGAATTGTGAAGTATGTCAGCGCCCGATCCGCGCGGAGAGGAACATGACGAACGAAATCGGCCAGCGGCTGTCCAGCCTGACGCCCGAAATTCAGGCGATGATGGGCGTTTATGCGCTGTACTGGAAGCTGGAGGAAAGCTTTGCCAGCATCGAAACAGATCTCAGCCAGCAAGAATGCCACATGCTGGTCAAGCTGGACCAGCCCAAGCGTATGGGCGTGCTGGCGGCCGACATGCTGACGGTGCCGTCGACGATCACCGCCACGGCCGATGCACTGGAAGGCGCGGGGTATCTGACCCGGCAGTCCGACCCCAACGATCGCCGGGCCTGGCTGTTGGTGCTGACCGACAAGGGCACCGAAGCCCGCAACATGCTGGTCGCCACCGCCGGAGAGCTGTTTCGCAGCGCCTCGGGCCTGAACGATGCCGAAACCGCCGAATTCGCCCGGCTTGCCTGCAAGATCCGGGACAACATCTTGAAAACGGGAATACCCGAGGGACTGACGAAATGAAGCTGCTGACTTCTCTGGGCCTTGCTCTGGCCGTTCTGGCCACGCCGATTGCCGCGCAGGATTCTGCGAAACCCGTGAAGCTGATGGTGGTGCAGGAAACCGCACCCGGTTTCTCGCGGCAATTCTTCGGGCGGGTAGCTGCGCGTCAGACCGTCGATCTTGCGTTTCAGGTTGGCGGACAGATCGTGGAACTGCCCGTCAACGAAGGGTTCGAAGTTCCCAAGGGCGGCCTGATCGCCCGGCTGGATCAGGAACCGTTCGAGCTGGCGCTGGAACGCGCCAAGCTTCAGAAGGAACAGGCCGACCGCACGCTTGCGCGCCTGTCGCGTCTGCGCGGCACCACGGCCAGCGAGGTCGCCGTCGATGATGCCGAAACCGCCGCGCAACTGGCGGCCATCGCCGTGCGCGACGCCGAATACAACCTGGAGCACGCCACCCTGACCGCGCCGTTCGATGCGTTGGTCTCGCGGCGCGAGGTCGAGAATTTCACCACCGTTTCGGCCGGCACGCCGATCGTACGCATCCATGACATGTCGGAACTGCGCATCGAGGTGGACGTGCCCGAAATCCTGTTCCAGCGCACCAGCCAGGAGGATGGCTTCACCATCACCGCGAAATTTCCGGTCAGCGATCAGGTGTTTCCGCTGGAAATCCGCGAGTTCGACGCCGAAACATCCAGCGTCGGTCAGACCTTCCGCATCCAGTTCGGCCTGACGCCGCCCGAAGGGCTGCGGATCCTGCCCGGCTCCTCGGTCACGGTGAACGTCAAGGTCGATGACAAACGCACCGGCATCATCGTGCCGCCCACCGCCATCGTGCCCGACGCCGAGGGCAATCTTGGCGTGATGGTGTTTTCGCCCGTGGGCGCCGACGAAGGCACTGTCAAATGGGTTCCGGTCACGATCGAACCCACCCAATCGGGGGATGTGCGGGTTCTGACCGGCCTGTCGGACGGCGATGAAATCGTGGTTGCCGGCGGTGCGGTTCTGACCGACGGGCAGACCGTCCGGCGCTTTGCCGGCTTTGCCAACTGAAGGGGGCGACGATGAATATCGCACGCGCCTCGATCGACCGGCCGATCCAGACCTGGCTGATCATCCTGGTCACCCTTCTGGGCGGCATCTGGGGCTTTTCCGCGCTGGGCCGGCTGGAAGACCCGGCCTTTACCATCAAGAATGCCGTCATCATCACCAGCTATCCCGGCGCAACCGCCGAACAGGTGGCCGAAGAGGTCTCGGAGCCGCTGGAATCCGCCATCCAGCAGATGGGCGAGGTCGATGTCATCACCTCGGTCAACCGCCCCGGCCAGTCGCTGATCGAGGTCGAGATCAAATCCACCTATGACGGGTCCGAACTGCCCGACATCTGGACTCGCCTGCGGGCCAAGGTCCGGGACGCGGCACGCGGCCTGCCCTCGGGGGTCAGCACGCCGTTCGTCAATGACGGGTTCGGCGACGTGTTCGGCCTGTTCTATGCCGTTACCGCCGAAGGGTTCACCGACGCGGAAAAACACGAACTGTCCACCTTTCTGCGCCGCGAATTGCTGACGGTCGAAGGCGTGGCCGATGTCGAGGTGCAGGGTCTGCCGGACGAGGCGATCTTCATCGAGCCTGACCTGGCCATCTCGGTCAACCAGAACGTTCCGCTGACCGCGATCAACGAGGCCATTGCCAATGCCAACTCGGTTCAGGAATCGGGCACCCTGCGGGCCGAGGATCACCGCACCACGATCCTGACGGCGGACGGGTCCGACAGCGTTTCGGAAATCGCCGGCCTGTCGGTCGGCTCGCAAGGGCAGGTGATCAACCTGTTCGACATGGCCAATGTTTATCGCGCCCGCCAGACCGATCCCGACATCCTGATCCGTTTCAACGGGGTCGAGGCCTTCACCTTGGGCATCGCCGGCCTGTCGACCGAGAACATCGTCGAGGTCGGCAAACGCGTCGACGCCAAGCTGGCCGAACTGGACGTGGAAATCCCCGCCGGGGTCGAAATTCTGCCCATCTACCAGCAGCATGTGGTGGTCGAGCAGGCCTCGAACGACTTCCTGGTCAACCTTGCCATGTCGGTGGCCATCGTGGTGGCGGTGCTGGGCATCTTCATGGGTTGGCGCGCGGCCGTCGTCGTGGGCTCGACCCTGCTTTTGACGGTGGTGGGCACGCTGCTGTTCATGGCGGTGTTCTCCATCGAGATGGAGCGCATCTCGCTGGGTGCGCTGATCATCGCGATGGGGATGCTGGTCGACAACGCCATCGTGGTGGCCGAGGGGATGCAGATCGCGATGCTGAAAGGCAAGAACTCGCGCGATGCCGCGGACGAGGCCGCCTCCAAGACCTTGATCCCGCTGCTTGGGGCCACGGTCATCGGCATCATGGCCTTTGCCGGGATCGGGCTCAGCCCGGATGCGACGGGTGAATTCCTGTTCTCGCTTTTCGCGGTGATCGGCATTTCGCTGCTGCTCAGCTGGGTGCTGGCGATCACGGTCACACCGCTGTTGGGGCACTATTTCTTCAAACAGGGCAAAGCGGGCGAGGTCGATGCATATGGTGGCCTTCTGTTCCGCCTGTATGGCGCGACGCTGGCCTGGGCGCTGCGGTTCCGCTGGCTGGTGGTGGCCGGGCTGGTGGGCATCACGGTGGCCTGTTATGCGGGCTTCGGACTGATGAAGCAGCAGTTCTTCCCCAACTCGAATACGCCGCTGTTCTTCGTGCATTACAAGCTGCCGCAGGGCACCCCGATCGACCGCACCGCCGCCGACATGGCCGTGTTCGAGGACTGGCTGGCCCAGCGCGATGACGTGGTCTCGGTGGCGACCTTCGTGGGGCAGGGGGCGACGCGTTTCATGCTGACCTATTCGGCCGAAAAGCCGAACCCCAGCTATGGGCACATGATCATCCGCACCGAAACGCTCGAGGACATCCCCGCGCTTCAGGCCGATCTCGAGGCTTTCGGCTCGGCCCGGTTCCCCGAGGGCGAGTTCCGCACCAAGCGCCTGGTCTTCGGCCCCGGCGGCGGCACCCCGATCGAGGCGCGGTTCTCGGGCAGCGATCCGGTCGTGCTGCGGCAACTGGCCGACGAGGCGGTGCGGCGCATGTCAGAGGCGTCGCCCAACGCGCTGGACGTGCATCACGACTGGCGCGAGCAGGAACTGGTGCTGCAGCCGATCTATGCGACCGAACGCGCCCAGACCGCCGGTGTCACCCGCGAGGACATTGCCGCGACGCTGCAATTCTCGACCGACGGCATCACCGGCGGCGTGTTCCGGGAACGCGACCGTCTGATCCCGATCATCCTGCGCCGCCCGGCGGACGGAGACTATTCGATCGTCGATCAGGTGGTGTATTCGGACCAGTCCCGGAAATTCGTACCCATCGAACAGATGGTGGACGGGTTCCAGTACAAGGCGCTCAACACTCTGGTGCACCGGCGCGACCGGGTGCTGACCATCACCGTGGGGGCCGACATCCCCGCCGATCTGACCGCCGCGCAAGTCCATGCCGAGGTGCGCGACGCCATCGAATCGATGGACTTGCCGCTGGGCTACAAGATGGAATGGGGCGGCGAGTTCGAGGATTCCGGCAAGGCACAGGCCAGCCTGGGCAAGCAATTGCCGCTGAGCCTGCTGATCATGGTCCTGATCTCGGTGCTGCTGTTCAACGCGATCCGACAGCCGATCATCATCTGGCTGCTGGTGCCGATGTCGGTGAACGGCGTGGTGATCGGGCTGCTGGGCACGGGGCTGCCCTTCACCTTCACCGCGCTTCTGGGTCTGCTCAGCCTGTCGGGGATGCTGATCAAGAACGGAATCGTGCTGGTCGAGGAAATCGACCTGGTCCGTGCCACCGGCAAGCCTCTGCGCGAGGCGATCATCGAGGCTTCGGTTTCGCGACTGCGTCCGGTCATGCTGGCGGCGATCACCACGATTCTGGGCATGGCGCCTTTGCTGACCGACGCCTTCTTCGTGTCGATGGCGGTCACGATCATGGGCGGCCTGGCCTTCGCGACGGTTCTGACCATGGTTGCCGCGCCGGTTTTCTACCTGTTGTTCTTCTCGCGCGAAGAACAGCGCAGGTTGGCGGCGCAGGCGGCATAGATCGCAATCGAAGGGACCTCGGGCGCAGTTCAGGCGCCGATCGAGAGGGCCCACGACGGATCAGCCGGCCTTCGGGCTGGCTGATCGCAGCGCGACACTCTGCTTGGCGTGTTGGGTGCAAACGCCCGGCGACGTCTGGCAAGGAGTGTCCGGATCGCACCCGTCCCAGACGACAGGAGCATTGCTGAAACCTGGGACAACTGAACCGATCCGGTTTTCCGGCGGGTCCAAATCGAGGAAGAATTGGAGCCCTTGAAAGAGACAACTGAGAAAACCGCCATTGACCTGAGACAAGTGCGAGGGCCACAGGGATGGCGCCCGACAATCGGGGCGGCTGCGATAGTCCGGCGGCGGCAATCAAGGCGATTGCACCGAAGATCGGCTGTGTCCGGAACTCGCTGCGGCGTTGAGTTCAGCAGGAGGAAACCGACACCGGTCGTCGTGATGGCGTGAGGTCGCAAGAGCGCGCCAGGATCAAGCAATTGCGGCGCGAGCTTGGGGGCTTAGGCAAGCCAATGAAATCTTGAAAAAGGCCAGCGCGCATTTTGCCCGGGCGGAGTTCGACCGCCCACTGAAACGATGATCGGGTTCATTGACGATCACCGGGTCGAATATGGGGTCGAGCCGGTCTGCCGGGTTCTCCCGATCGCCCCGTCGACCTTTGTCGGATGCACAGGGGCATTTTCCCGGCGCGCCGGTCGGGGATGATCGTTCACGCAAGCAAGGCCGCTGCACTGTTGACGCCATCGTGGAGCGCGAAGAGCTTGCTTGGCTTGTCTGCTCAACACGCGGGCGCATCGAGGACGCGGACGGGTAGACCCGCAGCCTGAACGTTCGTCGCGTGGTTCCTCCGCCTGTAATTTCATTCTGGGAGCGCCGGCGCAGAGAAGGTCCAGCGTCGCTGTCTGGAAACGTTGAATTCAACAGCGGTGGGGTAAGTACGCGGTTCCCTCCGGACGATTTGCGTCGGCTGGCGGGCGGAACGCGCGACCTCGCCGGCGAACGGATCCCTTTTTGAGCAGTCCACCCGAATCCATTTTCAACTCAGCTTGATAGCGTTTCAATCAATGCATAATCTCGATTCAACCTGATGGAGAATCCCATGGCCAGAATCACGTTTGGCAAACGAGAAGACGGGCTCAAACGCCGCCTGCGTATCCGCACGGCCGAGCATAGCCGGTAGATGGAGGAAGAAGTGCGCGAAATCCTGCGCCAGCCTTCAGGGGGGGCGGCGGCGCCAGCGAACCTTGGTGAGGCCTTCCCTCGCCGGTCTGCGGCACTTGGCGGAGTGGACCTGGATCTGCCGCCGCGCGAGCCGATGCCCCAGACGCCGCGGTTCGACTGAGGCGGCGGCAATGATCATGGTTGGCACCAACGTCATATCGGAACCGATGCGCACGACCCCCGCCCCCGAGGTGATGGCGCGGGTCGGCAACCACGTTTCCATGGCGCCGCATGTTCGTGCCCTGCCGGAGACCGGGTTGCGGCGCGGCGTTCCGGTTCGACGGCAAACGTCGCAGCCGTGTGATCGCGGGGGATGTCGCGGGCCGAGTCCTGCCTTTCGGCTGCGCCGCCGCCGTGGCCTTGACGGCCATCTTTGTGGATCCCTGCAATGCGGGCCGGCCCATCAGCTTCGCCGACTGTCAGGTCGCCGCGGCAGCTCGTGTCCACGGTGCCGCCATTGCGACCCGCAAGGTTGTCGATTTCGAAGGTCGCGGGATCGAGGTTATCGATCCTTGGACGACCGGGGGAGGAACCTGAACGGAGTGGACAAACTTAGCGTCTCGGAAAGCTACATCTTCACCAACGTCGTCACCTCGGCCCGTCGAAAGGCTGGCGGGGACGAGATGTTGCAGATCCGGGAGGAGGTGAGCATCACCAAGGTGCGGATCATCGTGCCGGGCAAACTGGTCACGCTTGGTCAAGGGAAGTGGGTCGATTACATCCTCTGCTACAAGCCTAGCATTCCGCTCGGCCTGATCGAGGCGAAGGACAACAATCTCAGCGCCGGTGGTGACATCCAGCAGGCGCGCGATAGCGCGGAGACGCCGAACTTCCCGTTCGTATTTTCCTCGAACAGCGATGGCTTTGTCCGCTGCGGTCGAACCGGAACCGGCAAGCCACGCAAAACGGCGCGGGCACTTGGTGCCTTCCCGACGCCGACTGAACCGTGGGCTCGGTTTCGCGCATGGAAAGATTTCGACGATGACGCGGAGCGATTTGCCGCACAGTACCGCATCGCGGCGAAGGCCGATACCGTCATGGGCCTCGGCGACCCGCTGGAGGCCGCCCTCTCTGCGCGCGACTTCACACGCGGCAACGCTGCCACAAGGTGCTGGAGCCCGCCGCCTAAGCGGTCACGTAGGCCTCAGAATGAGAGCGTACTTTCCGCAATCAACGCATTACACTGCCTGGCGAGTGCCTCACGCCGCCGGCATCGAGCAGACGATCAAGGAGTCCCCCAGTGGCTGACAAAAACAAACGATATTTCTTTGCGGTCGGGCAGAAGAGCTTCGAGGCCGGAGCGAGCGCGAATCATTTCTCGACCGTCGTGCCGATTGCCGACGCCAACGGCGAGATCATCGACGACCGGCCGGCTGAATTCCCCAATCGCGGCCGGGCCTGGTGGATGCTGCGCGGCGAGGCCCGAGTCACCCATGCGCCGCCGGGCTGTCTCATCATGTCGGGGATCGAGGATGCGGTGGATATCTCCTCCTCGCCCGACAAGGACATCTACCAGCTTTTGCAGCCTACGCTGCCTGGCCCCAAGGATCTGATCGAGATTCTGACGCCCGGCGCCGAGGTCACCGATCCGAACGCCTTGCTTGACGGCTTCCGGATGCGTTGCGATCACGAGCCGACGCGGCATGTCCTCGTGCGGATCGGCGATTACCTCTACGGACCGCTGAAGGTCGAGTTGGGCCGTCCCGAAAATGACCGGCTTATCGAGGCGGAAATCCGATTCAGCAAACCGGTCGCGCCGCATATCGTCTATCGGATCGCTGCGAGCGAGGCTGAGGGTCGGCCCGGCCATATTCGGCACAAGGTTGTCGTGCAACGCGATGCCAGCAAGCCGAACGATCAGAGCGGGCACACGGTTCGCTACGAGGCGATCACCGGTGCATTGTATGAAGACCTGCGGGAGGGGGCACAGGAGATCGACCTCGTTTCCCTGCAAGATGCCGTCCGACAGGTTTCGCGAGACTTCCTGTCTCGAAAGGAGCGGCGCGAGTTCCTCGAACAACTCGGCCGATTTGCCGAGGACGGGCAGTCATCCTCTACCGTGATCGCGCGCGTTCAGAGCTTTCTGGGCGAACAGCGTCAGGAACTTGATGCGCTGGATCAAATTTTCGACGCGGTGCTCTCGGACGAAGGCTTCAAACCCAGGATCGACAAGGCCGTCGCTGCAGAGGTCGAGAAGCGAGTGGACGCCCAAGCGGCTCAGATCGACGCGCGCGCCAAGGAGCGCATCAAGGATCTCAGCACCCAGTTGGAGAATCTCAGGGCCGACTACGCTGCTGAGAAGGAAAAGTTCGATTCCGAGAAGGCCCGCCGCCACAAGGCACTCGACGAGGAGCTGGCTGCGAAGAAGAAAGCTGCGGAACAGGAACTCAAGGCAAAACGGGAGGAGCTGAGCCAACAAGAAGAACTGATCAGCCGAAGGCTTGAAGCGGTTGCCGAACGGCTGTCATCAGACCGCACAGGCGTGCTCAACGATTTCCTTGCGATCGAACCCCTTCTGCGGCGCCTGGGTCTTGGCGGAGCGCCAAAATCTGATGCCGCGTCAGAGCAGGCCTCGGCAGCAGGACTGTCGGCGCCCGCGTTGAACCTGCCTGATTTCTCGCCATCCGAGACCGATCGGGCGCCCATATCCGAGGAAGCATTTTTCGAGCGGTTTGTTTCGCATGTTGGGGAATGCGGCTTCATCTTCGATCGCGAAGACCTACTGGCATTTCATCTTTCCGCGAAAGAGCGATCGCCTGTCATTCTGGGTGGTGTCTCGGGGTCCGGCAAGTCTTCTCTGCCCGTCCTTTATTCGGAAGCCCTGGCAGGCGAGGAAGCCGACAGAAACTATCTGGCCGTGGACGTGAACCCTTCCTGGACCAGCCCCGCGGACCTGCTCGGCTATACCGACGCGCTGGAACACCGTTTCATTCCGGCCGCGTCGGGCATGCTGAACCAAATGATCCTCGCCTCCCATGCGCGCGAGGCTCTCGGAGCGTCCGCGCATGTTTTCGCCGTCTGTCTCGAGGAAATGAACCTTGCGCAGCCCGAGCACTATCTCGCGGATATCATTCAGGCGATTTCAAGGGCGCCGGGGAGCCAGTTCGTCAGCGTCTTTGATCCCAGCGCGGTGCGGGAAGATGATCCCTTCCGGCCATACGCACGCCTTGAACTTTCGCCAAACCTGATTTTTTTCGGGACGGTGAATTTCGACGAAACGACGCGCCCCTTGTCGATGCGCCTTCTTGATCGGTGCAACCTGATCGAGTTCGCCGCAGATGAACGTCTTCCCGTTCTCGGAATGACTGCACAAACCGGCACGCGGGTGGTTGAAGGCCCAGCCGTGTTGCAGGCGGACCGGGACCGGTGGACACGGAGCACCAGCGTACCTGCTCGAGCAATTGAGATCTTGGGCGAAATACAGCCCGAGCTCAGTGTGCTTGGCTGCGGGCTCACCCACCGGCGCCAGACTTCGATCTGCCGTTTCATCGCAAATGCTCCGGCAGATCTTTGCACCTTCGATCAGGCGCTGGACATGCAGTTGCGCCAGCGTATTTTGCCGCAGATGCGGGGGTTGTACCGACACGGGGCGTTGGACGCCTTGGGGCGCCTCGCGGAGAAGCTCGAGAGGGTATCCGATGTTCCTCGAGCTCTCCGATTGCTCGCGCGCCTGGAGGCTGACGCACGTGCGTCTGACGATATGTTCATCGGTGAAGAATGACACATTTCATCATCTTCTCCGGGCGCTCGACACTGCTTGAAGTCCCGCTTGGCAAGTCTCAAACCGTGCACAGCTTCGAAGTGCAGGAGACTGCGCGCATCGGGTTCGAGGTCGAAGATTACGACGAACGCGTGACCTACCAGATTTCGATCGGGGACATTCCGATCACCGAAGAGCCGCAGGAGCGTCGATCGCGCCTGGAGTGGCCCGCATCGCCTTGTCTGGATGGCGCCTCCGGTGTGACCCCTATCAGCCTTCGGGATGTCGCAACCGGGGATGTGCTTGCGCGCTCGCTCGCGCTGGTCGAACCCAGTAAACTGTCTGCAAGCGCCTATGAGGCCATGTACGCGGATATGCGGCGCATCAGCGTCGAATTGTTGCTCGACCTGATCTCGAAGTCCCGTCTGGCGCTTTCACAGCGCCCATCGTTGCGCAGCGACAATGTGCAGCCGCTCACCGCACGTTTGGAACTCAGCCAGATCAGGTGGTTCTGGAACCGCTTCTCTCCGATCCTTGCGGATATCCTGGAGGATCCGCACAAGGAATTGCGTCATCGTCGGTCGGTGCGACCGCTGAGACCTGGAGAGCGTCTGTTGCCGGATGTCTTGCGCCGATTTGCAAACCGCGGGCTCGGTGCTCGCGAAGCGGTGCGGTCCGGAGCGCTCGTCGAACTTCCCACGGTGATGTCGGACCGGAATACCCGGGAAAACAGTGTGATCGTAGCGTTCATGGACCTGCTTTGGCGGCGGGTCGACCGCAGCCTGAAGCGAGCTCGAGCGGAACGCGACATGCGCTTTGCGCGCATGCGCAGCTTCAGATCCGACGATGCAGCGCTAGCGCGATTCACCCAACTGCGCGAGGAGCCAAAAGTCGCCAGGCTGCAAGAAATCATCGATGCTGGCGAAGGTATCGTGAATGAGATCCGCAGAGGGATTCGCAGTTTTGCCATTCCTGTCGCCCGTATGGGGCGACAGGATATTCTCGACAGCTTCAACAGCCCGTTTTTCCAGAGCCAACCGCACTATGCGCGCGCCGCGAGACTGATGCGCGCATTCTTGGATGCGACCGCAGTCGTCGTCGAGCAAGGTGACGCTGAGGGCGCCAAGTCGATCGAAACGATCTTCGAACAATGGGTATTTTTCCGGATTTCCGCAGCACTCCAGGCTGCCGGGTTGAGATGCATTTCCCACAAATCGGTATTCGAACCGATCGCGCGGGATCGATTTTCAGTGGATCTCGATCGCAATGCCGCGGTTGATTTTGAAGCGAAGGATGGGCGTATCGTCCGAATACGGTATGAGCCAACAATCCTGCCGCGATCAGCTGCGCAGGGCATAGATTCGCTCTACCGAGGGCATTCAGAATCGCCTTGGACGCCGGACATAGTTCTCGAAATACTGGTTCCCGGCAACGGTCCGCGAGATTACCGGCTAGCATACGCTGCTGTGGTCGATGCAAAGTACACGAGAATGAACCATGTACGGAAACGGCTCCAGAAGATTGAAAAATATCGCGAAATTCGAAGCGTTGATTCGGATAGCCAGATAGCTCGACAAGTTTGGGTAGCAGCACCCATAGAGGCATCGATTCAACCGCGTGATGAAGCAATTACCTGGTCATCAGGTGGTGAAGTCAACGCTGACCCTGGCGATGTTATTCTAGGTGTTGTTGGCGCCGATCCCACAGACCCTGATGGAACCGGCCGGACTCTGAGAGCTTTGGTGCTCGGCATTCTAAATCATGCCGAAGCATACGCACTTTCCAGTCGCTCGACGGTGGCTCAGGGAGCTTGATAGCCGCAACGTTCAGGGTCAGGGCTTCGGGAACGGGGGCGCCTCAGCCAAGCGATTTTCCGCAGTCAATTCGATCCGCCAAGGCCGTGCGCTCGGATCAGGGGGCCTGTGTCTACTTTTTGGCTGCCTTCGGATGAGGCCCTTTGGGTCCATGCTTCGGTTCGTGGTCGTTGTCCGTCGTCAGAGTTTTTCGGACAGCGCAAGCAGTTTCGTAACGGAGGCTCTGGTTCGGTTTCTGTCTGAGTTTAGGCGGCAGCGGCTTGATGTTGCAACCGGCGTTTT
>NZ_FQVK01000018.1 GCF_900129345.1 Ruegeria intermedia
CAGATGTCGATCGTGTCGTTCATCCGGTTCAGGCAGCGCAGGAACGTGGACTTGCCGCAGCCCGACGGCCCGATGAAGGCCGTGACCGTCTTGTCGAGGATATCCAACGAGACATCCTTGATCGCCTGGGTTTCGCCATAGAAGACCTGGACGCCCTGCGCCTTCATCTTGACGGCATCGATGGCGACACCCGGTTCGATCTTGCTCATGTCGTTCATCATTGTGATTCCTCTGCGCTTACCAGCTGCGCTCGAATTTGTTGCGAAGATAGATCGCGATGGCGTTCATCGTGACCAGGAAGCCCAGCAGCACCAGGATCGCGGCCGAGGTCCGGCTGACGAAGCCGCGCTCGGGGCTGTCGGCCCAGATGAAGATCTGGGTGGGCAGGGCGGTGGCGCTGTCGAACGGGCCGTCCGGGGCCGAGGTGATGAACGCATTCATCCCGATCAGCAGCAGCGGGGCCGTTTCCCCCAGGGCCTGCGCCAGTCCGATGATCGTACCGGTCAGGATGCCGGGCATGGCCAGTGGCAGCACATGGCCGAACACCACCTGATGCTTGGATGCACCGATGCCCAGGGCCGCCTCGCGGATCGACGGCGGCACCGCCTTGAGCGCCGCGCGGGTGGCGATGATGATCGTGGGCATGGTCATCAGCGCCAGCGTCATGCCGCCCACGAAGGGGGCCGAGCGCGGCAGGCCGAACCAGCCGATGAACACCGCCAGTGCCAGCAGGCCGAACACGACCGACGGGACCGCGGCCAGGTTGTTGATGTTGACCTCGATGAAGTCGCTGATCTTGTTCTTGGGCGCGAATTCCTCAAGGTAGATCGCCGCGCCGATGCCCAGCGGGAAGGAAATCGCGAAACACACGAACAGCGCCCAGAACGACCCGATCAGCGCGCCCTTCAGGCCCGCCAGTTCGGGGAACCGGCTGTCGGCATTGGTGATCAGGCCGGTGTTCAGCGGCTTGCTGATTACGCCTTGCGCCTTCAGCTGATCGAACCAGGCGATCTCGCGATCCTTCAGGCGGCGGTTCTGTTCGGGCGTGTCGCGGTCGATGGTGCCCTTGTTCAGCTGATCATACGGATCCGATACCGGCACCGTCAGCGTGATGGTCTGCCCGATCAGAGAAGGGTCGGCCACCACCCTGTCGCGCAGTTGAAACTGCGCACCGTTGGACAGGATACCCGCCAAAGCCTTGCGGGTGGCCCGGTCGCTGGTGTCCGCCTCGGGCAGCAATTCGGACAACGAGGCTTGCAGCACGTCCTTGAAGCCACCGCGCGGAAGTTTCTCGGGCTTGATTTCCTCGGGGTCCACATAGACCTCGAGCGTGATCTTGGTCTGGGTGAATGCCTGATACCCCGACGATACCAGCGAAGCCACCAGGATGAACAGCATCAGAAAGGCAAAGCCGATGGCGCCCAGGCCAAGGCCCTGCAGCAGCTTCTGCTTGCGGTTGCGGCGAGCCAGGCTGGCGCGCACGGCGTCGGCGGTGTTGCCCTGAGGGGGCGTCTTTTCGGGTCCTGCGGTCAGGTCAGCCATGATATTTGGCCTCAGTCATAGGCTTCGCGGTACTTGCGCACGATGCGCAGCGCGAAGACGTTGATGATCAGGGTGACGACGAACAGCATCATGCCCAGGGCAAAGGCCGCCAGCGTCTTGGGGTTGTCGAACGAGGTGTCGCCGATCAGAAGCGTGACGATCTGCACGGTCACCGTGGTCACGCTGTCCAGCGGGTTGATGGTCAGCGAGGCGATCAGGCCGGCGGCCATCACCACGATCATGGTTTCCCCGATCGCGCGGCTGACGGCCAGCAGGATGCCACCGACGATGCCGGGAATGGCGGCGGGGAACAACACGTTCAGAACCGTCTCGGCCCGTGTCGCCCCCAGCGCCAGCGCCCCGTCGCGCAACGAGCGCGGAACCGCCGACAGGGCGTCATCGGTGAAGGACGAGATGAACGGGATCAGCATGATGCCCATCACGCTGCCTGCGGCCAGCGCCGTGTTGGGCGACACCGGAATGCCCAGCGAGGCGCCGAAACTGCGCATCGCCGGGGCCACCACCAGGATCGCAAAGAAGCCGTAGACCACGGTTGGCACGCCGGCCAGGATCTCCAGAACCGGCTTGGCCACCGCCCGCAGGCGGTCGGGTGCGAATTCGTTCAGGTAGATGGCCGACAACAGGCCCACCGGAACCGCCAGGAACAGAGCGACCACGGTGATGACGATGGTGCCGAGGATGACCGGAAGCCAGCCGAAGGCACCTTCGGCGGCGATCTGGTCCTCGCGCAGGGGAATCTGGGGTTCCCAGTTGAGGCCGAAGAAGAACTCGGTGATCGGCACCATCTGGAAAAAGCGGATGGATTCGAACAACAGCGAGGCGATGATGCCGATGGTGGTAAAGATCGCCACGGTCGAGCAGAAGATCATCAGGCCCGACACGATGCGCTCGACCCCGTGGCGGGCGCGGAACGCGGCGCCGACGCGCGAGCGGGCAAGGGCCACGATGGTCAGCGACAGGATCACCACGATCGCCAGCAGCACCCAGCCCGAGATCCGTTGCAACTGCAGGTACCGCTGCGCCGCATCCAGTTTCCACTGTTCGGGCTCGCCGAAGATCTGTCCGCGTGCGATCGATTTGATTTCGGCCAGTATCAGTTGACGGCTGCCTGCGTCCAAATCGTCAAGGCTGCCGGCAGGCAGGCCCGACATGACCACATGATCGATCACCGGACCCTGCAGAACCAGCCACAGCAGGATCAGCACCAGTACAGGCACCAGTGTGGACAGAAAGGAAAACAGCCCGTGGTAACCGGGCAGAGAGTGCAGACGCGCCCCATCCGCGCGCAGACCGGCCGCAGCCCGCCGGTTCAGCAAATATCCAAGGATACTGACGCCCAACAGCGCCGCAAACACGAAAGTCGTCATCTGCCCCCCAGGCAAAAAAATGGGCTGCCCGGTTTCGCGCCCGGACAGCCCCGTGAATTGCAAGTCTTACGACTTGGGTTCCATGTTCTGGCCGTTCAGGATTGCGTCCTGCAGCTCTTCACGGCGTTCGTCGGACAGGGCGACCAGGCCACGTTCGGCCAGATAGCCGTCAGCGGCCAGCGCGTCATCCGACATGTATTCTTCCAGGAACTCGTCCAGGTTCGGGATCACGCCGCGATGCGCGTTCTTGACGTAGAAGAACAGCGGGCGGGACACCGGATAGGATTTGTCGGCGATGGTGTCGGCATTCGGCTCGACGCCTTCGATCTTGACCGGCTTCAGCTTGTCCAGGTTTTCGTACAGGAACGAGTAGCCGAAGATGCCCACGGCGTTCGGGTCCGCCTCGAGGCGCTGAACGATCAGGTTGTCATTCTCGCCCGCTTCGACGAAGGGTCCGTCGGTGCGCATGCGCGAGCAGTTTTCCTTGACCCATTTCTTGTCGAAATCACCGTTCTTGACGAAGTCCAGCTCTTTGCAGCCTTCGTGCATGGCCAGTTCGACGAACGCGTCGCGGGTACCCGAGGTCGGCGGCGGGCCATAGGCCAGGATTTCCACGGCCGGCAGGTCGGGGTTGATTTCGTTCCACATCTTGTAAGGGTTGTCCTTCCACTCGCCATCCACCGGCACCTGGGCGCCCAGGGCCATGTA
This sequence comes from Ruegeria intermedia, assembly GCF_900129345.1. GTDB lineage: Bacteria > Pseudomonadota > Alphaproteobacteria > Rhodobacterales > Rhodobacteraceae > Ruegeria > Ruegeria intermedia. The sequence goes on from NZ_FQVK01000018.1 coordinate 3,639, forward strand.
GATCTCACCCAGGGTCAGGTCCCAGTCCTGATCATTGGCGCGCGAGATGGCGAGCGACAGGCCGTCGAACCCGATCAGGGCTTCCGAGATGTCGGTCACGCCGTTCTTTTGGCACAGTTCGTATTCCGAGGCCTTCATGGCGCGCGATGCGCCGGTGATGTCTGCGGTGTTTTCACCGATGCCTTCGCAGAAGATTTTCATGCCGCCGCCGGTGCCGGTCGATTCGACGATGGGCGAGGGCGCCCCGGTGTTGTTGGCGAACTGCTCGGCGACGGCCTGGGTGTACGGGAACACGGTCGACGATCCGACGATGCGGATGGCGTCGCGCGCCGAAGCAGCCGTGGCGGCGATCGCGGTGATTGCCAGAACCGAAGCGGTCAGTTTGATGGTGGTCATGGTCACTCCTGAAACTCAGCTTTGGCCGCCCCCTGCGGCCTTGGCGACTGCTCTAAGCGGGACGTGCGACGCTTATGTAACGGCAGTGTAACAGTTTCATGACAAAGCGCGCAGGGTTCGGTCTTTTTGCGGGATCTCCTGCGCCGAATCCTGCTGAAATTGGGATGAGGCGGCCCTGAAAACACCGGGCGGGCCGGGAACATCGCCCGATACACACAAGTGAATGGACACGGCGCCCCGATTCGAGGATCTTGGTGATCCAGTTTCGAATCATGCCCATGGCCGGGTGACAGGAGCGTTGATATGCTGACCAGACGACACTTTGTTGCCACATCGCTTGCCTTGTTCTCGCAACCGATTCTGGGGGCTGTGCCGGCCTCGGCCGCGACCGCGTCGCAATGGGCGGCATGGGATGCGCAGGTCACGCCGGCCAACTACGATCCGGCCACGTCGAACCCCTGGGGTCTGCATCCGCGGTTCCTGCCCCGCCGGGTTCAGACCAACCGGCCGCTGAAACCCGGCGACATCCACGTGGATGCGGTGGCGCGGTATCTGTATTTCATCGAAGAGGGCGGCACCGCCATGCGCTATGGCGTGGCCATCGCGCGCGGCGATCTGTACGAGCCCGGAACCTATACGATCAAACGCAAGGCCAAATGGCCGCGTTGGACTCCCACGGCCGACATGATCCGCCGTGACCCGCAGGATTATGCCCAGTTTGCCGACGGCATGCCGGGCGGGCCGAAAAATCCGCTCGGGGCGCGGGCGTTCTACCTGTACCAGGGCAACCGCGATACCTATCTGCGCATCCACGGCACGCCTTATCCCCGATCCATCGGTGGGCGCGCCAGCTCGGGCTGCGTGCGCATGGTGATGGCGCATATCATCGGTCTGTATGACCGGGTCCAGCCCGGCGCCACCGCGCATCTGTACCCGCCGGAACAGCCGATCACGGCGTCGGCCTGAACCGATCAGGCGCGGGCGCAGATCGGCCGTCCGTCCACGGTTCTGAGCGGCAGATAGGTCGTTTCGACCGGGCCGACGTGGCGATACCAGTAACACCCGTCCTCGGGCATGATTCGAACCGCGCTCAGGTCCTGGCCCGGGGCGGCAATCGCGATCACCCCTTCGGGCACCTTGGCCAGGTCGCGGGGCGCGGACGCGCCGGACATCGACGCGGTTTCCGTGCAGGCGCCAACCGACAGCAAAACCGCCGCAAATTTCAAGCCCGTTCTGGCCGTCATCGTGTACTTTCCTGTGCTGTTTCCCGGTTCGTTCGCGGCACAAGGTTGCATCCAGACGCGCGCAGTTCAATTCGCCTCGTGCAAACGGTGCGACAGCGTGGCTTTTCTGCGCAGGGCATTGCGACCAAATTCGGACTGACCACTCCAAGGTGGCGAAAGAAGCGCGAACCGCCAATGCATCGGCAATCGAACGAAACGAGCCGGTGAACAAACTGACGCTCTTGTTTGGCGGCGTTCAGATCGCAGGCGCTGATGGGCAAGCTTGCCTGTGGCCTCAAACCTGCCGCCTGCCACGGGGCTGGAAGGGCTGGCGCCGTCGCTGCTGCGCAAGACCCATGAGCCCTGTCACCACGGCCACGAGGCCCTTCAGCCGGCGGGCAGTGTGATCGACTGACTGGTTTTGATCCGGGCCGGTCCTGAGAGGAGTCCGAAACAACGGCAGAACGGATGGGTTTTTCGGCTGATTGCTTCTTGACCTTCCACCTGCTGGAACCCTTATGTAGCGGGTCAGCATCGACTCAATGGTGACGACATGACCCAGATTTCACACGCCCGCCTTCAGGTTCAGGGGATGAACTGCGCCTCGTGCGTCGGCCGCGTCGAACGTGCCCTGCAGGCCGTGCCCGGCGTCGAGGACGCCTCGGTCAACCTGGCCAGCGAAAGCGCCCAGGTCGATTTCCACGCGCCCGCTGACCTGACGACCATCCTCGGCGCGCTCGAGGCGGCCGGCTATCCCGCCGCGACCGAGGAGGTCACGCTGGACGTTCAGGGAATGAACTGCGCCTCATGCGTGGGCCGCGTGGAACGGGCGCTGTTGGCGGGGCAGGGGGTCGTGTCGGCCTCGGTCAACCTGGCCGCGGAAACGGCCACGGTCCGTTATGTGGCAGGCAGCACCACGCCCGAGGCCATCGCCGCGCTGGCCACGGCGGCAGGCTACGCCGCCACCCTCCGCGACGCGGCACGGCCCGAGCCCGAGGACCGCAAAGCCGAGGAAATCCGGCACCTGGCTCGGCGCACGAGCTTTGCCGCGATCCTGGCTTTGCCGGTCTTCGTTCTGGAAATGGGCGCGCATGTGGTTCCCGGAATGCACCATCTGATTGCCCAGACGATCGGCCTGCAGACCAGCCACCTGTTGCAATTCGTCCTGACCACGATCGTTCTTTTCGGGCCGGGGCTGCAATTCTATACCAAGGGCTTTCCGGCCCTGTTGCGGGGCGCGCCCGACATGAACTCTCTGGTCGCGCTGGGGACGGCGGCGGCCTATGGGTACTCGCTGGTGGCGACCTTTGCGCCCGGCCTGCTGCCGGCGGGCACCGCAAACGTCTATTACGAGGCGGCGGCGGTCATCGTGGTGCTGATCCTGCTGGGCCGCTTCCTCGAGGCGCGCGCCAAGGGCCGCACCGGCGAGGCGATCCGCAAACTGGTGGGGCTGCAGGCCAGGACCGCGCGGGTCGAGCGTGATGGCCGCGTGATCGAACTGCCCGTCGATCAGATCGTCGTGGGCGACATCGTGCATGTCCGCCCCGGCGAGAAGATCCCGGTGGATGGCGCGGTGCTGACCGGTCGGTCCTATGTGGATGAAAGCATGATCACCGGCGAACCGGTGCCGGTGGAAAAGGCCGAGGGCGCCGCCGTGGTCGGCGGCACCGTGAACGGGTCAGGGGCGCTGACCTTCCGGGCCGAAAAGGTCGGGGCCGACACGATGCTGGCGCAGATCATCCAGATGGTCGAACAGGCGCAGGGGGCCAAGCTGCCCATCCAGGGGCTGGTCGACCGGATCACCCTGTGGTTCGTTCCGGCGGTGATCTCGGTGGCCGTGGTGACGGTTCTGGTCTGGCTGCTGTTCGGACCGGATCCGGCGCTGAGCCTGGCGCTGGTGGCCGGGGTTTCGGTTCTGATCATCGCCTGTCCCTGCGCCATGGGTCTGGCCACGCCGACCTCGATCATGGTGGGCACCGGGCGCGCGGCCGAGATGGGCGTGCTTTTCCGCAAGGGTGACGCGCTGCAGATGCTTCAGGAAGCCACCGTCGTCGCGCTGGACAAGACCGGCACGCTGACCGAGGGCCGACCTGAACTGACCGACCTGATCGTCGCCGACGGCATGACCGAAGACACGGTGCTGCGCCTTGTCGCCGCGGTCGAGGCCACGTCGGAACACCCGATCGCAACCGCGATCACACGGGCCGCCGAGACCCGTGGGCTGACCCTGCCCAGTCCCGAAGGGTTTGACTCGATCACCGGCTACGGGGTGCAGGCGACGGTCGAAGGCCACCGGGTTCTGATCGGCGCCGACCGCCTGATGGCCCGCGAAGGGGTCGAGATCGGCGGGCTGGCAGAGCGCGGTGCCGAATTGGCCGCCGAGGGGAAAACCCCGCTCTATGCCGCGATCGACGGGCGTATCGCGGCGGTGATCGCCGTGACAGATCCGATCAAGCCCGGCACGCCCGCCGCGATCCGGGCCCTGCATGACCTGGGTTTGAAGGTCGCGATGATCACCGGTGACAACGCCGCCACGGCCCGGGTCATCGCCGCGCAACTGGGCATCGACCACGTGGTTGCCGAGGTGCTGCCCGAAGGCAAGGTGACCGCGCTCGAAAGTCTGCGCGAGGGCGGAGGCAAACTGGCCTTCGTGGGCGACGGCATCAACGACGCGCCCGCGCTGGCGGCGGCGGATGTGGGCATCGCCATCGGCACCGGCACCGATATCGCGATCGAGGCGGCCGACGTGGTGCTGATCTCCGGTGATCTGACCGGCGTGGTCAACGCGTTCGATATCAGCAAGCGCACCATGCGCAACATCCGGCAGAACCTGTTCTGGGCCTTCGGGTACAACACGCTGCTGATCCCGGTGGCTGCCGGGGTTCTGTACCCGTTCGGCGGGCCGCTGATGTCGCCGGTTCTGGCGGCGGGCGCGATGGCGCTGTCCAGCGTTTTCGTCTTGTCCAACGCCTTGCGGCTGCGTTGGGTGAAACCGGCCCGAACACTACGGGACGCACCCGAAGAAACCCACGCCCTGACGCTGAGCCCTGCCAACGCCGACTAGACAAGGAGGGAACCATGAATATCGGAGATGTCGCCGAACGCTCGGGCCTTCCGGCCAAAACCATTCGCTACTACGAAGACATCGGCTTTATCAAACCCCGACGCGGCGCCAACGGATACCGGCATTTCGACGAAAAAGAGCTGCACAAACTGGCGTTCATCGGCCGCGCCCGATCGCTGGGCTTTACCATCGAAGACTGCCGGACGCTTTTGGCGCTGTACGAAGACAAACATCGCGCCAGCGCCGATGTGAAGCGCATCGCCAAGCAGAACCTGAAGGAAATCGACGCGAAGATCGCCGATCTCAAGGCCATGCGCGCCACGCTGTCTCACCTGGTTGCGGAATGTGCCGGCGACGACCGCCCGGATTGTCCGATCTTGAATGACCTTGGGCGGGTGTGACGCCAGCAGCCTGCAACGTATCTTTCCCTTGGTTCAATTTTACCATAATCCTCATTATATGCGAATAACCCAGAGCTGCGGGATCGGACAAATTCTGGACAATTGTGAACGAGGGTTGTCGTCTGATGGGTTCTCTCTGAGGTTTCGTCGTGAATGACGCGGCGGAGGGTGTTTCGACAGGAACTATTGCTGAAGACTGGGGCCCGTTCTTTTTTGATCTGACGTTTCCAGTAGCCCAGCCGAAAGATATTCAGATGGAAGTTGCCCTTCAGCTTTCCCTTTTGCCGTGAACAGCGAGATTTTTCGCAGACTGGTCACGTTTGGCAGGAGAAGTCGTTTCCCTTGCGGCCAGTCAGGTCGAGCGGCCTGTGGATATCCCTTCCAATTTTTTGATGATCGCCGGTCGCGGCGGTATCGGGTACGTGTTTCCGAGCACTTGGGGTTCTCGCGGCCCAGGCGAACTGATCTGACAGAGTTTGAGATCTGGTTGGGGTCAGGCCCCATCGATTTCTGCACGCTGACATGATTCTCGGGTCGAAAAAACGAGCGGTGAACTTCTCTGATCATTTCTGACCGACAGATACGCAAATGGCGCGTCTGGAACCCGATTATCCAGAGTCCAACGGCAAGCCGCGCGTCGGTGACAGGTGCGTATTGAGCGGAATTTTCTTCATCAATCGCAATGTCTTGCGCTGATCGGATGCCCGGAAGGAATATGGTCCGTCGAAAACACTTTCTAACCGTTGGAAGCGACGGAGTGACAAAGAAGTTTTTGCTCGGAAAATGGAGAGCCTGGCTGCCGAGCATTCCGATCACACGGCGATCCTGATCGGCGCGATCTGTCTGAAAGCCCACCAAGCGGCATCAAGCCATGCAGTAGAAAGGGGGCGTGGACGCCTGACCGGGCGCACGAAGGGCGGCATGAATACCAAGACGCGGACACAGACGCCATTGGCCGTCCCATTGGTTCTTCTGACCGCCGGTCAGGTCAGCGACTACCCGGGCGCAAGGGCGCTTTCTGAGGAGCCTTCCTGCCGCGGACTGGCGGATTGCCGACCGGGGCTGCGTTGCCGATTGGTTCCGCGGCGCGTTGAAAGACAAGGGGATACGGCCCTGCATCCCAGGCGGACAGTCGCGTGACAAGCCGGTGCGCCACGACATGCGCACGTGCAGCCGACGCAACCGCACAGAGATCATGTTTGGACGGCTCAAGGATTGGCGGCGCGTTGCCACCCGTTACGACAGGTGCCAAAAAGTGTTCATGTCAGCCATCGCTCTGGCCGCGGCAGTCATCTTCTGGCCTTGGAATTTAAGGAGTCTGGCCCCTAGAGCGGCCCGGCCGGTGCCGCGTGCCGCCATTGCCGGGGCGTCTGCCCATAGGCGCGCCTGAACTCGCGGCTGAACTGGGACGCGCTTTGATAGCCCACGTCCCAGGCCGCCTCGGATACGGTTTTCCCTTCGGCGATCTTCATCGCGGCTTGGTTCAGCCGCATCGATTTGACGAACTGGATCGGCGACATGCGCGTCGCGTCCTTGAACCGGCGATGGAAGACGGCGCGGCTCATGCCCGCATGATCGGCCAGGTCGTCGACGGTGAGCGGTTCGTTCAGGCGGGCCGAGACGTAATCGATGGTGCGCGCGATGTCGTTGCCGACGCCGAAAGCCTGCCGGGCGGCGGCCGCGGCCTCGCCCCTCAGCACGGCATAGTACAGCTCGCGCAGGCGCCCGGCTCCCAGCACGGCGGCATCCACCGGGTCGTCGAGCAGGTCCAGAAGCCGCAACAGCGCCTGGGCAAAGCCCCTGTCCCAGGCCGCCAGGGTCAGGGCCGATGCGGCTTTGGCCTGCGGCCGCCCGAACCCACCAGTGGCGGTCTCGATCTCCAGCGCAAGTTCGCGCATCACCCGCGGCTCGAGCGAAATCATCACGCCCAGCAAAGGGTTTTCGGGCGACGCCTGCGGCGCGCCCGCCTGCACCGGCAGGGTCATCGGGCACAGCAGGTATTTCCCGCTGTCATAGACGTGGTGCTGCCCGTCCAGGATGGCCTCCTTGCCGCCGCTGACGATGGCCACGACGGTGGGTTGGTACACGGCGGGCACACAGGGCACGGGCTCGGTCACGCGGAAAAGCTGTACCCCCTTCAGCGCGGTTTCCTCAAGGCCCGCCTCGGGAAGGCGGCGCTCGATCAGGTGTTTGATCTGCTCCTTGCTCATGCCCTCTGGCTGACAGACGATTGTCATCATTGCAACAAGTCCGAGACGAATGGGCAAATATTCGAGACGATATCGCCTGTTTTCGTGCCTGACCCGGTTCTATCTGTGCCTTCAGGCAACGACACCCGGTTCCGGCAGGAGAGCGAGAACATGGCAGACACGACATTCGGGCCATAGGGCTGGACACCCCAGCGGTTGGGAGATCTGGCGGGCAAGACCTACGTCATCACTGGCGCAAACGCAGGCGCGGGTTTTCAGGCGGCCCGGACGCTTTTGCGGAAAAACGCCAGCGTGGTGATGCTGAACCGCTCGGCCGAGAAATCGCAGGCTGCGATCGCCGCGCTGAAGCACGAGTTCGGCCCCCGGGCGGACGTCAGGTTCATCCGCATGGACCTGTCGGTTCTGGCCAGCGTCCGCGCGGCTGCCGGCGCGGTGTTGCAGACCACGCCCCGCATCGACGCGCTGATCTGCAACGCCGCCATCGCCCAGGTGCCGACCCGCAAGCTGACCGTGGACGGGTTCGAGAGCCAGCTGGGCACCAACCATTTCGGCCATTTCCTGCTGGCCGGGCTGCTGTTCGAGCGGATCGAACAGAGCAAGGGCCGCATCGTCGTGGTGGCCAGCCTCGGCTACAACATGGGGCTGAGGACGATCAATTTCGACGACATCAACTGGGACAAGGGCTATGGCCCCAACACGGCCTATTCCCAGAGCAAGCTGGCGCAGATGATGTTCGCCTACGAGCTGCAGGACCGGCTGGCGGCGGCGGGGCGGACCGATGTGCAGGTCTATGTCTGCCATCCCGGCTCGTCTGCCACTTCGCTGATTTCGACGAGCGGCGGGTTGCTGACGCGGTTTCTGTGGTGGTTGATGACCAAGACGCCGCTTGTGCAATCCGCCGAACGGGGATCGTGGCCCGAAGTGATGTGCGCCACCGAGGACGGGCTGGACCAGCGCGCCCTTTACGGCCCTACCGGCCGCGCGCAATTCGTCGGCCCGGTGGGCAAGGGCACGCTGAACCCGCATGCCTGCGACAAGCCGGTGATGCAGCGGCTGTGGGACGTGTCGGAAAAGGCCGTGGGCTTTGAATGGAGTCTCTGACGCCCCGGCGGTCGGGCGTGCCGCTGGATCACGCCCTGCCCCAGCCTGCGCCCCCCGGGCCGCTACTGCTGGGCAGTTTCATCGTGGCCATCTGCAGGATCGGGTTGAGCACCGCCAATCCGGCCGTCATGGGGCTGGAGGTGATTGGACTTCTTGTCGTCGGCTGCGTCCTGTTTTCGGAAACGCTGAGCCTTCAGAAAATCGCCGGCATCGGGTTGGTCATGGCAGGGGTGCTGTCGCAGGTCGATCGGGTCTGACGCCCGTCGGCGTTGCGATAGGCAAAGCTTTGGGCCCATCGCAACCAAGGCGCGATCCATGACGGGAGGGGCTGGGACAATGTTGGGGATCGTCGGATTACAAATGAAATTCAGCCTTGGTCTGGCCGTGGCCGCCCTGTTGTCCGGGTATTCTATTCTGGCCGTGCTCTTGGTTCATATGCTGGCCGGAACTTGCCTTGTCCCGGTTGGCATGGGCGCTATCTGCCTGACCCGCGCGCTTGAGGCCACGCAAACGGATGAAGGCCGCGCCTATTCCGGCTGATCACCCCATTCGGAATCATCTGGGCTGGCGATCCTACGACCAGTTTGCCGGGTCGAGACGAAAAAACTTGCACAATTCCGCATAAAACGCCGGTTCGGCCTGTTTCAAGGCCTCGGGCCGCTCAAAGAACAGCTCGACCGTGACGGCAAAGAACTCTTCGTGCCCGGTGGCACCATAGGGGTCGATCACCGTGCGCCGGCCCGTCTCGACCGCATGAACATGCGCGTCGAAGGCCGCCAGAAAAACGCGCTCCCACTCGGCATAGCTTTGCCCTGTGGCCAGAACGGGCACGCCGTTGGTGCCGCCGGACAGGTCATCCAACTGATGGGCGAACTCGTGGAACACGACGTTGTGCCCGTCGTGATCGTTTGCCGCGCCCTGTCGACTGTGCGCCCAGGACAGGATCACCGGACCCCGATCCCAGCTTTCGCCGGTACGGATGATCTCCTGTTCTGTCACGACATAGCCGCTGTGCCGCTGTTGGCGGGACTTGAAGGCGTTGGGATAGATCAGGACCGTCGTCAGATTGTTGTACCATTGGTCCGAGTTGACGACCAGAAGGCAGGCCTGTGCGGCGATCGACAGACGCATCTCGTCCGTGACCTCCAGCCCGTCGCAACCGATGAAATCGACCTGGTTCAGGAACAGGTTGATCTTGCCCTCCAAAGTGGCGCGCAGCCCGGCAGGCAACCGCTCGAGGATCGGCACCGTCGCGTGGATGGTCCGCCGCTCCTCATCGCTCAGCGGTGTTTGCAGCAGCGCGGCCCTGGCCTTGGCCTTCGACCAGAAATACCACGCCACCAGACCGGCGATTGCCACCACAAGGGTCAAAAAAAGCACCATGTGGCGACGGTAGCTCTATTGCCGCACCTCGGAAAGCCGATTCATTCGGTCGAGGGCTGCGTGAAGTCCGCCAACCACGGCCGTTCGACATCCGTGCCCTGATACAGCGCGTGCAGCAGCAGATGGGCTGTCACCGGATCGGATGCCAGAGGATTCCGCTCGAGGCCGCCCTTCTTGACCGACGCATCAGCGCTGAAGACAACTTCATCCTCTTTGATGGTGGTCAACACGCGAAGCTGGGCCAGCGTTTCAGGATCGACCGCGGTCGGGTCGTCCGAGAGGATCACGAAATCGGCCAGTTTGCCCACTTCGATCGAGCCCTTCCGGTCTTCCTCGAAATGCTGCCATGCCGGCCAGATCGTCATCGCCTTGAGCGCCGTCATCACGTCGACGCGCTGATGCGGGCCCAGGATGTCGCCCGACCGGGTGCGCCGGGTGACCGTTGCGGCCAGTACCCGCATGCTGTCGGGAAACGCCACAGGCGCGTCATGGTGGGTGCCGAATATCATGCCGCGTTCGGTCACCCAGCCGGTGGGCGAGATGTTGTCGGCATTGACCGGCCCGACCGTGTGCTCGCGGTGCCAGTCGCCCCAGTAGAAGGTGTGCATCGGAAACAGCGACGGGAACACGCCCAATCGATTGAGGCTGGCCACCTGATCCTCGCGCAGGAACTGACCGTGCACCAGAACCGGCCGGTTGCCCGGATCGCCATGGGTCAACCGCGCCTCGTCGATGGCGGCGATCAACATATCCGTAGCCCCCTCGCCATTGGAATGGGTCAGGATCTGGTGGCCGTTCTCGAAACACCAGTTCACCGCATCCTGCAACTGTTCGCGCGTGATGGCGGCGTATCCGGCATAGCCGGGCGGGTAATCCCCGACCGGATCGTAATAGGGCCGATCCCGCAACGCGGTAAAACCCTGCGGCGAACCGTCGATTGTCAGCTTGCACCCGCCGACTCGCACCCGGTCGGCATAGGTGCGCGAGGCGTCCGATGCGATGAAATCGCGCGATTCCAGAACGTCGGGAAAGGCCACGACGTCGATCGGAAGGTCGCCGTCCGCGGCCACCCGGCGCAGGGCCTGAACCGCCGCGCCCGAGGAACGCCCCTCTTGCGCGGTGGTGTAGCCAAAGCGCGCCCACATCCGACTGCCGGCGCGCGCGAAAGTCTGCAACCCGTCTTCGCCGACAGCGCCAAGCAGGGGCACCAAGGCACCGAAGAATGCGTATTCCTCCAGCACGCCGTTTGGCTGGCCGGCCTCGTCCTTTCGGATCACGCCACCAGGTGGGTTCTCGGTTTCTGCGGTGATCCCGGCCAGCTCAAGCGCCTTGGAGTTGCCTACCCCCAAATGGCCCGATTGGTGGATGATCATGATCGGAACGTCGCGCGAGACCGCGTCCAGCTCGGTACGCGTGGGGTGGCGCAGTTCGGCCAGTTGCGCGTTGTCATAGCCAAAGCCGATGATCATCCCCATCGCTTCGACCGTGTCACCATTGGCATCGACCCACGCGGACAACGCCGCCTGCAGGCTGGCAATGTCGGTGACCTTGCCATCCGGCGGGGCCAGCAGGTTCGCCGACAAGGCTTGCAAACCGCCCATGACCACGTGGCCGTGGCTGTCGACAAAACCGGGCAGCATTGCGCGCCCGTCCAGATCAAAGATCGTCGTGTCGTCGCCCTGATGGCTGCGCATCTCGGCCAGTTCACCTACTGCGATGATCCGCCCATCCCTGACCGCGACCGCCTGTACCGTCGGTCGGGAGTCATCGATCGTCAGTATTGGACCACCGGTATAGATCGTATCCGCGACCTGTTGGGCCAAAGCCATGGTGCCGAGGGTCAGACCGGCAGCAACGTTCACGGCAGCCAGGGATGAAAGACGCATTCCGAACCTCCAGCAGCATATAGCAATGCGGTGGAGTCTAGCACGAAGTCCGCGTCTGGCCCGTACAATGTTGAATTGCTGATCCGACGTCGGCTTTCACTTGAGCGCGCGCGCCAGGAATTGCCGCGTGGCGTCTTGCCGAGGGTGGTCGAACAGCTGCTCGGGCGGGCCTTCCTCGACGATGCGGCCGTTCTGCAGGAAACACACCTTGTCGGCGGCCTGCCGGGCAAAGCCCATCTCGTGCGTAGCCATCACCATCGTCATGCCCTGCTGCTTGAGCATCAGCAGAACGTCCAGAACCTCGCCCACCAGTTGCGGGTCCAGGGCCGAAGTGATTTCGTCGAACAGCATCACCTCGGGCTGCATGGCCAGTGCGCGAACGATTGCGACGCGCTGCTGCTGTCCGCCCGACAGCTGGTCGGGATAGTTGAGCATCCGGTCGGCCAGCCCGAAACGTTCGAACATCTCCTCGATCTGGGGCAGCAATTCGGCGCGCGTGCGGCCGCGCACCCGGCGCGGCGCCAGCATCACGTTGTCCAGCGCCGTCATGTGCGGGAACAGGTTGAAGCTCTGGAACACGATGCCGATGCGCGCGCGCACCGATTGCGGATCCAGCCCCGGCACCGAGATGTCGACCCCGTCCAGCAGGATCTCGCCATCCTCGATCGGTTCGAGCAGGTTGATGCAGCGCAGAACGGTGGATTTGCCCGCCCCCGAGGCGCCGATCAGGCAGACCATCTGCCCCTCGTCCACGGTCAGGTCGATGCCGTCGCAGACGGTGCGGTCGCCAAAGCGTTTGACGACGTTGCGCAGGTTCAGTTTCGACATCAGCGCCGCTCCCTCATCTGCTTGGCCATAAGGTGGTCGGCATAACGCGTCGCCGGGATGGTCACGATCAGGAAGATGATCGCCGCGCCCACATAGGGCGTGAAATTGGCCAGCAGCGATTTGAACACGCCGGCCTGGCGGAAGATCTCGACCGGGCCGATGAAGCTGAGCAGCGACACGTCCTTTTGCAGCGCGATCAGCATGTTCATCTGCGAGGGCACGACGTTGCGGACGGCCTGCGGCAGCACCACGTCGCGCATCACCTGGCCTTCGGTCAGGCCCAGCGACAGGGCGGCGGCGCGCTGGCTGTGATGCACGCTGTCGATGCCCGAGCGGAAAATCTCGGCCACATAGGCCGAATAGGTCAGGATCAGCGCCAGCGACCCCCAGATATAAGGTGAGTTCCACGGCCGGGTCAGGCCCAGCCCGGGAATGCCGAAGCCGATCAGATAGACGGTCAGGATCACAGGCACGCCGCGGAAGATGTCGGTGAAAGCCGCGCCGAAGATGCGCAACGGGAACAGCGCGGGCGATTTGGTGTCGCGGGCCAGCGCGATCAGCAGCCCCAGCACAGCGATCGCCGGCGCCGACCAGGCAAAGATCATCACGTTGATCTTGAAGGCCTCGAGCAGCTTCGGGAAGGTCTTGACCAGAACCTCGCCGTTGAAAAAGCTCTGCTGGACCTTGGCCCAGCCCGGCGCCAGCGGCACCAGCACGATCAGCGCAACGACGACCAGAACGGTGCTGGTCGCGGCGATCCGGATCGACCGCCACCGCTGCTGCGTCTCAAAAAGTTCGCGGCGGGTCGGGCCCGCCGTTCTGTTTCGTGTCATGTCACTTGATCAGCGGAACGCCCGTCGTGTCCTGCAGCCATTTGGCTTCGATTTCGGCCAGCTTGCCGCTTTCGGTCAGCGCGGCGATGGCCGCATCCACGCAGGATTTCAGCGGGTTGCCCTCCTCCATCAACATGCCGAACTGGTCGGGGTTGTCGCCTTGATCGGCAGGGAACTGGCCGATCACCTTCGACCCTTCGATCATCACCGCGCTCAGGAACAGGGCGGTGGGCAGGTCGAACAGCGCGGCGTCGATCTGGTTGGCGGTCATGGCGGCGTTCACGTCGGCATTGTCGCCATAGAGCAGCGGTTCGGCATCCGGCTGGATCACGTTGGCCAGTTTCGGCACCGCGGTGGTCGACCCGACCGCGCCCCATTGCAGGCCCTTCAGCGCCTCGAGCGTGGGCGGGGTGTCAACGGCGTTTGCGCTGACCAGAACCGCCATCGGCGCGGTGTAGTAGGGGGCCGAAAAATCGACGACCTGATCGCGCTCGGGCGTGATCGAATATTGCTGGATGTTCACGTCGAAGTTCTTGGCGCCGGGCTGGATCGCCTCGTCAAAGGACGACCGGACCCAGACCACGTCATCCGCGGCAAAGCCCATCTCCTCGGCCACGGCATAGGCGACGGCGGCTTCAAAGCCCTGGCCGGATTCGGGCGCGTCATCCATCACCCACGGGTAATAGGCGGGGTTTCCGGTGGCCACGGTGAACTTGCCCTCGGTCAGGGTCTTGCCCGCGGCGCAATGCCCGTCCGCAAGGGCCGAAGTTGCGGTGAACGCAAGGGTGGCGGCCGCGATCGAAAGCATCTTGGACATGGATCTGGGTCTCCTGTTGGGAATGTCGGGCCCACGGTAGTGTTGCCCGCCGACCGTGTCCAGTTGGTCGCGGTCTATGCCAGACACCGCAAGAAGTTCAACCCGTCACGCGGGTGGAATATTGCGGTTCACCCGGAACAGGTTGCCTGGGTCATACCGGCCCTTGACCCCGGACAATTCGGGCGCGTTCGCGCCATGGGCCGATTACAACAAGGCGGCGTCGTCCGCAGGCTTGAATTTGACACGGGCACTTCGGATTGCATGCGGCGCCATCCGGTCATGCTGTGCGCCTGATCACGGGGGGGGCGTTGCATCAATCAAGCAACCGGAGATTGCCGTCGGAAATGTCTCGACACATGGTCCTTGACGGATCAGACTTTCCAGACGCTTCAATTCCCTGATCGGCAGAGACCAGCCATGCAGCACAGCGGGTATATTCAGTTTCGAATGACAGCGATTGGCTTTGCGCTGATCGTGTTGACAGCAATGATCGGTCCGATGGAGGCCCGCGCGCAGAACACTGCCGCGACGGGCATGACGGGCACCGCGCAGGTCCGGGACCTGCTGAACCGGCGATGCGTCGTCTGCCACAGCTGCTACGACGCGCCTTGCCAGCTGAAGCTGACCGCACCCGAAGGCGTGGCGCGTGGCGGGACCAAGCAGGTGGTCTATGACACCGACCGGCTGACCGATGCGCCGCCCACGCGGCTTGGCCTCGACGCCGGGACCGTGCCGGGCTGGCGCGCGCTGGGGTTCCACTCGGTCACCGCAGATCCGGGGCAGCTCAGCCTGCTGGAACGTTTTCTGGATCTGGGCCGCGCCGCGCCGCTGCCCGAGGGAGAGCCGGTTCCGCAGGAACTTGGCCTGTCGATCAACCGCGAACTGGTCTGTCCTTCGCCGCAGGAATTCGATGCGTTTCGGCGCAAACACCCCCTGGCCGGCATGCCCTACGCCGCTGCGCGTCTGTCGGATGCCGAATTCACCCTGCTGCGCGACTGGGCGCGGGCGGGCGCGCCCTTCGATCCGGCAGCCACGGATCTGCCTCCCTCGGTCAAGGCGCAGGTTGACAGGTGGGAGGCCTTTCTGAACGCCGACGATCCCCGCAGCCGGTTGACCAGCCGCTATCTGTTCGAACATCTGTTCCTGGCGCGCCTGCATTTCCCGGATGACGACCCGCGCCGGTTCTTTCAGATGGTGCGGTCCTCGACGCCGCCGGGGCAGCCAATCGCCGTCATCGCGTCGCGCCGGCCGTTCGACGACCCCGGCGCAAGGCCGTTCTACTATCGCCTGCAACGGGTGACCGAAACCATCGTGCACAAGGAACACCTGGTCTATCCGTTCGGCCCCCGGCGCATGGACCGGTATCGCGAGCTGTTTCTTGAGCCCGACTGGTCGCTGGAACAACTGCCGCCCTATGGCGACGCCGAGGGCGGCAACCCGTTCAGCACCTTCGCAGCGATCCCCGCCCGCAGCCGCTATGAGTTTTTGTTGGACGATGCGCTGTTCTTCGTGCGCAGCTTCATCCGGGGTCCGGTCTGTCACGGCCAGACCGCCGTCAATGTGATCGAAGACCGGTTCTGGGTCAGTTTCCTTGACCCCGATGCGGATCTGTCGGTGACCGATCCCAGCTATCTGGCCCGGGGCGCGGCCTATCTCGAACTGCCGGTCGCCAGGGCTGATGAGGGCGTGCTGGGCGATCTTCAGTCGCTCTATCACCGCAACCAGGTGGAATATCTGCAGTTTCGCGATGCGCGCTATCGCAACAGCCCGGCGCACCGGACGGGGTTCGGCTATGATGCGATCTGGGATGGAGGCGGGACGAACCCGCAGGCATTGATCACCGTGTTCCGGCATTTTGACAACGCCTCGGCCATGACCGGGTTTCACGGCGACATCCCTGAAACCGCCTGGGTGATCGACTTTCCGGTGTTCGAGCGGATCTATTACAACCTGGTCGCAGGCTATGACGTGTTCGGCCGGGTCGCGCATCAGCTGGCTACGCGTCTTTACATGGACGAGCTGCGGATGGAGAGCGAAGACAGTTTCCTGACCTTCATGCCCGCCGAAATCCGAACGCGGATGCATGATGGCTGGTATCAGGGGTTTCTGGCCGAGTTGCACACATATTGGCATCAGCGCCGTCTTGATGACGATTTTCCGACCGGGATTGCCTTTGGCACCGACAACCCCAAGGCCGAGTTTCTGCTGGCCCTGCTCAACCGTGGCGACGGGCTGTGGCCGGTCACCGACCCGATCAATCGCTGCGCGGGTCACGCCTGCACCAGCGACCCCAGCGCGGCGCTGCTGCGGCAGTTGTCCAGCCGAACCGGCCCGTGGGTCAGGTATCTGCCCGACCTGTCGGTCTTGCTGATCGAACATGGCCAAGACCGGACCGAGGTCTTTTCCCTGGTCCACGACAAAGCCCATTCGAACGTTGCGTTTCTGTTCCGCGAACACGCACGACGCCTGCCCCGGGACGACACGGTCACGGTGTTGCCCGGGCTTGTCGGAAGCTATCCCAATTTCTTCTTCCGCGTGTCCAGCGACGCGTTGCCCGACTTCGTGGCGGCCGTGAAGGCGATCCGATCGCAAAGCGACTATATGGATGTCATCGCCACCTACGGCATACGCCGGACAAGCCCCGACTTCTGGAGGCTCAGCGACCGCCTGCACGAGATGTTGGCACGACAGGCGCCGGTTCAGGCCGGCGTTCTGGACCTCAACCGCTACAAGGATCCGAAAGCGGGCGATCAGCCCTCATAGAAACCCGAAGGTGATCTGCGCCCGGCTTGCCCGTGGCCGAGCGCGGACCTATCTTGGTTGGGATGAAATCCTTTGCCGAAATCCGCCCGACCTACAGCCGGTCCGAGCGCGTCAGCGACGGGGTGGTGCATATTCTGGGCGTTGGCGCGGCCTTGGTCGCGGTGCCGATCCTGGTCGGCCGGACCGTGCAGGTCAGCCCCGAGCCCGCCGCGGCCTGGGGCGCGCTGATCTATGGCGTGACGCTTGTCTTGATGCTGAGTTTTTCTGCGCTCTACAACATGAGCCGGCGCCCGGAATGGGCCGACGTCCTGCGGCGTCTCGATCACTCGGGGATCTACGTCAAGATCGCGGGAACCTATACGCCGTTCCTGCTGTTGTCCGGCGGGCAGGCGCCGGGCTTGCTGTTTGGTCTGTGGTCGTCGGCCACGCTGGGTTCGGCCCTCAAGATGATCGCTCCGCACAGGTTCCGGTGGTTCGGGCTGGTGCTTTACCTGATGATGGGATGGGCCATCGTGTGGGCGGGTCAGGGCGTTCTGGCCGAGCTGCCCTCGGCGGTCGTGATCCTGATGATCGCGGGTGGGCTGGTCTATACGGCGGGCGTTGCGTTCTATCTGCTGGACTGGATCCCATATCACAACACGATCTGGCACGTGTTCGTTCTGTCGGGCAGCGGCCTGTTCTTTGCTGCTGTCTGCATGCGGGTTCTGCCTGAGCCGGTCCTGGGCCTGTAGACGCCGCGCAATGCGCGTTCCAAGTGGGGTTTTCATTTCGCCGTCGGGTGTCTCGGGGCGAAGGGCAATCGGCCGCCTAACTGCGAACGGGGCTGACCGACCCGCCCTGCGCAATCGCCACAGGCCGCCGAAAACCTGTACCGCCGATCCGCAAGGGGCTTGAACCAAGGGGCCACGACAGTGTCATCTGATCCCCGCGAGGGGAGGGTCTGCATGAAGCCACGGCAAATCTTGGCCAGTCTGGTCTGTCTGGTCGCGTTGCTTGGCTGCGCACCCAAGGAGCGCGTATACGAAAAGACGGTGTCGACCTATCAGCCCGCCCGTGAAGACAGCAAACTGGGTCGCGTCGCGCGTCGGTTGGGCGACCCCGGCGATGGGCGCTCGGGCGTGCGACTTGTCAGCGACGGGGAACAGGCGCTGGTCTCTCGGTTGTTGATGGCGGCCGTCGCCGAACGCACGATCGACGCACAATACTACCTGCTGCATGACGACCCGACAGGGCATCTGTTCGCCGCCAGCCTTCTTCAGGCGGCGGATCGCGGGGTGCGCGTCCGGCTGTTGCTGGATGACATGGACACCGCGGGCTATGACGCGATGACCGCCGCGCTGGACCTGCACGAAAACATCGAAATCAGGCTGTTCAACCCGTTCTGGCGCGATCAAAGCCTGGTCGTGGCCGGTTTGACCGATTTCAAGCGGATCAATCGGCGGATGCACAACAAATCCATGACGGCCGACAATCTGTTTACCATCGTGGGCGGGCGGAACATCGGGGCAGAGTATTTCCTGGCGCGCGAGGACATGAACTATGCCGATCTCGATGTGCTGGCTGCGGGGCCGGTGGTGACCGAGGTTTCCAAAAGCTTCGATGCCTATTGGAACAGCCCGTTCGTGGTGCCCGCCCGTGCGGTTGTCGGGCCGCCGGACTTCAGCCTTGCCGCCGCCCGCGACCGGTTGCGCCAATTGGTCGAAGAGGCCAAGCGAACGCCCTATGGCGCCGCGCTGCGCCGATCGGCGCAGGAAAAATTTGCAGACGGGGCGCTTGCGCTGGATTGGGTGCCGGCCCGGCTCTATGCGGACCCGCCCGCCAAAGCCGCCGGGGCAGACACCGCAGATCCGATCCTTGCCGCGCAACTGCTGCCGTATTTCCAGACAGCGAAATCCGAGGTTACCATCGTTTCAGCCTATTTCGTGCCGCGCAACAGCGGTGTCCGGTGGCTGACCGAGCTCGAGCGCCGGGGCGTCGATGTCCGGGTCGTCACCAACTCGCTGGCATCGAACGACGTGCTTCCCGTCTATGCCCACTACGCCACGAAACGCAGACCGTTGCTGCGCGGCGGCGTCGACCTGTACGAGCTGCGACCGGACAACTATCAACAGCAGCGGCAGGGCATCAACTGGGCGCAGTCTCGGTCGGGGCTGCATTCCAAGGCCTTCGCGATTGATGACCGATACCTGTTCGTGGGGTCGTTCAACTGGGATCCGCGCTCGGTCAACATCAACACTGAAATGGGGATCCTGATCGACTCGCCCGCCCTGACCGAACAGGCCATCGGTGCGCTGGATGACGCGCTGCCGGCCTATACCTACCGCGTCACGCTGGGGCCAGCCGGTCAGCTGACCTGGCGGACCCGATCCGCCGACGGAACGGTGCTGGAATATGATGCCGAGCCAACGGGCAGCGCCTGGGATCATATTGTTGCAGGGTTCCTGAGCCTTCTGCCGATCGGGTCGCAGCTGTGATCAGGGACCACGCCCGATCGTGGCATAAAAGATAGGGGACTATGCGCCGGCGTCGAGTCGTCAGGCACTGACCCGCGCCAGAAACCGCTGCAAACGCGGGTCCTGCGGCGCATCGAAGATCTGTGCCGGAGGGCCCTGTTCCACGATCCGACCGCCCTCCATGAAGATCACCCGGTCGGCGATTTCGCGGGCAAAACGCATCTCATGCGTGACGATCAACATGGTCTGGCCTTGCGCAGCGACCGAGCGCATGAGGTCGAGCACCTCGCCGACCCATTCCGGATCCAGCGCCGAGGTCGGCTCGTCAAACAGCATCAACTGCGCCCCGATCGCCATGGCGCGGCCGATCCCCACGCGTTGCTGCTGTCCGCCCGACAGGCTGGCCGGATAGCTGTCGGCCTTGTCCGCCAGACCGATTTCCTTCAGGATGCGACGGGCCTGCGCCTCGGCCTCGGCGCGGGGGCGTTTCTGCACTGTGATTAGCGCCTCCATGATGTTTTCCTGCGCGGTGCGATGTGCAAAAAGGCCGTAATTCTGGAACACGAAGGCGGTCGCGCGCCGCAGCGCCAGAATATCGGCGCGGCTGGCCCTCGTTGCATCGACCGAAATGTCTCCGACCGTGATGCGCCCCGCGTCGGGCCTGTCCAGAAAGTTGATGCAGCGCAGCAACGTGGATTTCCCGGTGCCCGAGGGGCCGATGACGACGACGCGCTCGCCCTTTGCGATCTCGAGATCGATGGCGTTCAGGACGGCGGTGCCGCCAAACCGTTTGGTCAGTCCTTCGATGCGGATCATCGTGCATATGCCTTGTTCAGTCGGATTTCGAGGGCCTTCTGCGCCTGGCTCAGACCTTCGACCATGATCCAGTAGATGACGGCGACCACCAGGAAGGCCTCGAAATACAGGAAGCTGCCCGCTGCCTCTTTCTGGGCCGCGCCCATCATCTCGGTCACGCCGAGGGTGAAGGCCAGCGAGGTGCCCTTGATCATGTCGATGAAGTAGTTGACCAGCGTCGGAGCCGCCACGCGGGCCGCCTGCGGCAGGATCACCCGCCGCATCATCTGGCCTTGGGTCATGCCGATGGACTGGGCTGCTTCCCACTGGCTGCGATCGACGCCGATGATCGCCGCGCGGATGGTTTCGGCCATGTAGGCGGCAAAATGCAGCGTCAGCCCCATGATCGCGGCGGTCACCCCGTCAATCGCGGTCAGGAACGACAGAACTTGCGGCAAACCGTAATAGAACAGGAACAGTTGCACCAGCAGCGGCGTGCCGCGGAAGAAGCTGATGAACAGCAGCACCAGTTGATCCAGAATCGGCACGCGAAAGACACGTTCCACCGCCAGCGCCACCGCAAGGACCAGCGCCAGCACCATGGCGGCGGAAGCCATCGCCAGCGTCAGCGGCACATAGCCCAAGATGACGGGGACCAGCCCCAGCATGTATTCAAGGTCCAATCCCCGCATGGCTTCAGTTCGCCGTGATGTCGGTACCGAACCACTTGACCGAGATGTCGGCCAGGGTGCCGTCCTGCTTCAGCTCGGTCAGCGCCGCATCGACCCGGTCGCGCAAAGCGCGGCCTTCGGCGTCATCGCGGAACGGCAGGGCGTTTCGGATTTCCGAGAAGGGCGCGCCGGCCAGTTCCAGCGGCAGCGGGCTTTCGGCGATCAGCTGGGCCGAGGACACGCGGTCCATCACGAAGGCATCGACACGGCCCAAGGCGGTGTCCTGCGCGATGTTGGCCTCGTAGGTCTTGATCTCGATCTCGTCGGAATACGGCAACTCTCTCAGAAGCTGCTCGAAATTCGAGCCGAGGTTGACGGCGACGGTGTGGCCTTTCAGATCCTCGACCCCCTTGATGGTGTCGTTGCCCTTGCGTACGACCACCTGCGCGCCGTCGATCACATAGGGCTGGCTGAAGGCAAACCGGGCCTCGCGTTCGGGGGTGATGGTGATCTGGTTGGCGATCGTGTCGATCCGGCCTGCGTCCAGCGCGCCGATCAGGCCCGAGAACGACATGGTCTCGAACGCGATGTCCAACCCCGCCTTTTCGCCAACGGCGTTCATCACGTCGACCTCGAAACCCTGAAGCACGTCCTGCTTCACGAAGGTAAAGGGGAAATACCCGCCCGACATGCCCACGCGCAGGGTTTCGGCGGTTGCGGCAGTGCCCAGGCCCAAGGCCAGAACGGTTGCTAGGATACGGTTCATTTTCGGCAAACCTCTGTTGTGCGTAGGCCGCGGAAGTTGGGTATCGGCAAGGCCAAGTCAACCAGGTGCAAAAAGAAAAGACCCGCTGTTCGGGACCACGGGCCGGGGCGAAACCAGGTCCACTCTTTCCGCAGTTTTTCGAACGGGCGTTCAGCGAACCGACCGCCTCGAAGGAGAGCGTCCCATTCCGGCGCTTCGCGGGACGGATGGGTTGGTTTTTGACCAACCAAAATTTTGCAGCCAAGTCGAAATAACACTTAGTCCGCAAAGTAGAAATGTCCCTGTTGCCGCGGAACGGCGGTGCAGCCGGACCGAGGGGCAAACATCGGGAACCCTGGCCGGCCGCACGCTTATCTTTCGCTGCTTTCGCCAGGCTGACGTTGTGCACCCTGTATTCCCGGCAACACCCAAATATGCACGCTGGGTCCAGTCGGGCCAGATACGTCGACGCCGTTTCGCAAGATTGGCCGGCCGGGTCGATCTGAACCTGCCGCGCGATGAGGGGTTTTGCATAGGCGATGCCGCGCAAAAGCCACGGCACGAAGATGTTCAACGGGTTCTTTTTCAGGATCTGAACGATGGCCTCGACGAAAAAAGATCGACCCTGACGGGCGTTCCATCCAGGTCGACGAAGATTCTCGCGGGCTTGCCACCCATCAACGGGGTCTTCCTTCGATCCGGGCATCCTTGAAAGCGAACCTTGCCGCCCTGCCCGCCTGACAGGGCCATCGCACACGGTCTCAAAGCTTCACCAGGCGGCCACCGGACACCTCGATTCCTTTCTTTGCAAAGACGTTGCGCGTGTCGAATATCATCGCAGCCTCGCGCGCGACCAGCGCATAGTCGGGCGCGCTGTGGTCGGTAATCACCGCCACGGCGCCATATCGGTTCAGGTTTTCCGCCGTCAGAGGTACCGATTCCCGCCCGGCCAACTGCGGGTATTCGCCCACTTCCGACAGCCTGGGGAAGAACGGGTCATGGTAATCGACCCGCGCGCCCAGCTTCTCCAGCTCTTGCAGCAGCACCAGCGCGGGGCTGCGGCGGGTGTCCTCGACATCGCGCTTGTAGGCGATGCCCATCAGCAGGATGCGTTGGCCGGTCAGAGGTTGGTCGGGGTCTGCGTCGTCCGGCGCCAGCCGTTCGGCCATCCGGCGGGCCAACGCGCCTGGCACGGCATCGTTGCTGGACCGGGCCAGGTTGATGATCGGCGTGTCGGCGCCGGCATCGGCCGCGCGCCAGGCCAGATAGGCCGGCGAGACCGGGATGCAGGCGCCTCCGATTCCCGGGCCGGGATAGAAAGGCATGAACCCGAAGGGCTTGGTGGCGGCGGCGTCTATCACCTCCCACACATCCACGCCCATGGCGTCCAATGCGGTCTTGAGTTCATTCACAAGCGCGATGTTCACCGTCCGAAAGCTGTTTTCCACCAGCTTGACCGCCTCGGCGGTGGCGGTCGAACTGACGGGAACCGCGCGTGTGACGATGGTGCGATAGAACTCCTCGATCAGTCGCAGTGACAGCGGATCGTCGGCGCCGACGACCTTGGGAATATTCTGGGTGTCGAACTTGTCGTTGCCGGGGTCTTCGCGTTCGGGCGAGAAGCCCAGGAAGAAATCGACCCCCGCGCGCAGGCCGCGCGCTTCCAGCAGCGGCTGCACCAGCGTCGTGGTGGCGCCCGGCCAGACGCTGCTTTCCAATACCACCAGCTGTCCGGGCCGCAGATGCTGTGCGACGGTCTCGGCGGCGGCTGCGACAAAACGCATGTCTGGGTCCTGGCTGTCGGTCAGCGGCGTGGGCACGCAGATCAGGATGATGTCGGCCTCGGCCAGCGCGGCCGCGTCCTGCGTTGCCCGGAACCGTCCGCTGTCCACCGCGCGGGCGATTCGGTCCGGTGCCAGGTACGAGAGCACCTGCGCGCCCTGGTTGATCCGCGCGACCCGCTGCGGATTCAGGTCGAGTCCGGTGGTGTCAAAGCCCTTGTCATGGGCGGTCAGCGCCAGCGGCAGGCCGACATAGCCCAGCCCGACCACGGCAACCCGCGCGTCGCGCGCCGCAATGCGCTGTCTGAGGGCCTGGTGATGTGAGGTTTCGAGATTCATGATGTAACCTGATCATACAAACTGGAACCGAAATCAATGTTGGTGAAGAAATACTTTTCGAGCCGGGGCAGGTCGAGGATGTCATCCCCCGATCACGCAACGTCCGAACGGGCCGAGATTTCGGCTCCGCTGGTTTCGATTTCGTATTGGCCGCTGCGGCGTCCGATGCCGTCAGGTCGGGATGGCTGATGCTGTGGGCGCCGCACTTGTCGCCCTGCTCGGCCAGCGCCCGCACCTGTTCGGCAAAGACACGCGGCGCGATCGATCCGGCCTGAAACGTTGGTGCAAGCGACGCGCCATCCACCATGGCAAGGGCGTGGTGGGCGTGGCTCAGCCGACGGGTTTCGCTGCGCCGGACCGGAACCGTGACCGGCTGGGCCTGCTGATCCAGCCGCTTGGCGAACTCATGCCCAGGGGCCTCGTCGGACATGCTCCACCATTTCTGGCCCGGGTCGCAGGGCAGCTGTCGTTCGCCGCCTGCGTCGCGGGCCGTCATGCCGCCGACGTGGATTTCCTGTTGCTGAATCGCGCTGACTCCGGTGTTGAACAGAGACTGCGCACCCCTTGCGCGAGCAAAAGAACCGCCCCGCCGGATGCGCCCATGGCGGGGGCGCAGCAGCGGATCGTCGCCCAACGGGGTCTTCACGTCCTGCTGCGCTTTGGGTTCGGTCGCGGGCCGGAACCGGTGCGAGCCGTAGTCGCAGATCACGCCCTCGACCGGAACGAGGCCGAGTTGCCGCGCGCCACCGAGGTCCGTTCGACAACAATCACGCGCACCTTGCCCGCCGTCTTGGCCGGACCTGCGCCCCAATTCCGCCTGCCGAAAACAGAGCCAGCTGCCAGGTCGGTTCGGCTGCAACCACCGCTGGGGCGCTGACGCCAAAGGGCGCGACGAACCCGACCGGTGCTCGATGCCGTCGCGGTCTTGCAGCGCCGCCCACCAGGATTCGGCGCGGACTTCCGCAAAAGCCAGTCTCTGACATTCGACCCGTCGCCATAGATCGGCAAGGGCCTGCCCGCCCGCGCATTCGGGATCACCATCGGACTCGGCTTTTGGAGGAAGTGAAACGGCCCGTAGTTGTTTGAGCAATTCGTCGGCACCACGGGCAACCCGCAGGTTTCGTGCCAGGCGCGCACCGGGTGACCGCTGGGTGCCTTGCTGGCCGAAAAGGGCGAGCGCGGATCATGGGGCGTCCGTTCGGTGAACTGCCCGCGGCACCAAGCGAGCCATGGAGCTCGTCGGTCGAGATATGGTGAAACCGGAACCCTTCCGGCTGACCTTGCCCATCCCAATAGGCCCCGGTGACCTGGGCCCCGTTGCCCAGGCGGCTGCGCAGGTCAACGCGTCCAGGTTGACGACCTCAGCCTCGCAAGGCAGATGCGCCGAAGACCACCGTACTCGAACTGCGAACACCGAGATCTGATGGCGCACAGCGTCCTTTGGGGATGCGGGCGCGTCGCTGTGGTCGACCACAACGCGAACGATGAAATCTGGACCGTCGATTCGCATGTCCGCCAGCCCCGGGGCGACACGATGCGCGAGCATTCGATGAACCATCACTGTTTCTTCAGCATGAAGGCCAAGCTGTCGGCACAGCTGTTCGGGGAAGACCCCTGGGCCTATCGGTTTCCAGCACTGGTATTCGGGGTTGGCACCGTGGTTGCGATCTGGTGGCTGGTCCGCGGGGTCGAAAATACCCGCGTGGCGCATAATTCGGCCCTGCTTGTGGCGCTGTCCCATCACCAGGTCCGGTTTTCACAGAAAGCCCGCGGATACACCGAGCGTGCGTTCTGGAGCGTTCTGGGTCTCATCCTGTCCCTGCGCGGAGTGCGCCGTCCGACATACGGCACCTGGATCGTCTTTGGCCTGACCGTCGCAGCCGCCGTGTTCACGCATCTGACGGGCGCATTCTTTTTCGTGGCGCTCGGGCTGGTATGGCTGGTGTCTCTGGCCACCGGGATCAACCGGGATGCGCTGACCCGTGCCCGGGTTCTGCGCCCGCTGTTCGGGGTTGCGGTCGCACTTGCGCTGACTATCCTGGCCTATCTGCCGATCTTTCAAAGCCACTTCCGGGCCGACTGGGGCACCATCGACACGGCCGCGGATCATGGCGCCACGATGTCCCAGCCCGGTTCGGTGACGTCGGTCGTTCTGTTCCCGAACCGGGTGTTCCGCGCCGTTCCGCAACTGAATCGGGACACCCAAGCCCGCTTGGAACTGGTCAGAGAGTTTCCCGAAACCTCGGGAGACGGCGCCGTTCTGGTCTTTCGACGCCCATGGCCTGACAGTGCGGTCCACGACACCTGCGCCAGGGCCGGATTATGCGCGATCAGAAATCCAGACCCAGATCGACCGTGCGATAGGAATGGGTCAGCGCCCCGGACGAGATATAATCGACCCCGGTGGCCGCGATCTCGGCCACCGTGTCCACGGTGACATTGCCCGACGCCTCGGTCACCAGACGTCCGCCCACCATCGCCACGGCCTCGGCCAGCATGTCCGGGGTCATGTTGTCCAGCAGCACGACATCGGCGCCGCCGGTTTCCAGAACCTCGGCCAGCTGGTCCAGCCGGTCCACTTCGATTTCGACCTTCATCATGTGCGAAGCGCGCGCCTTGACCGCTTCCAACACCGCACGCACCCCGCCGGCGGCGGCGATGTGGTTGTCCTTGATCAGGATCGCATCCGACAGCGAATGGCGGTGGTTGAACCCGCCGCCATGCAGCACGGCCAGTTTCTCGACGATGCGCAGGCCCGGCGTGGTCTTGCGGGTGCAGGTGATGCGCGCTCTGGTCCTGGCGGTCTGCGCCACCAGTTCGGCCGTCAGCGTCGCCACCCCGGTCAGACGACCGGCAAAGTTCAGCGCCACGCGTTCACCCGACAGGATCGAGGCCGCGCTGCCGGCGATCTCCATCAGGGTCTGGCCCTTGGTGCAACGGTCCCCGTCGGCCACCAGCGGCGTGATCTTCAACGTCGGATCCACCAGCCGGAACGCCAGGGCCGCCACTTGCATGCCCGACACAACCGCATCCTCGCGCGCGTTCAGCCGCGCGGCATAGGTCACGTCCGACGGGATCACGGTGCGGGTGGTGATGTCGCCGCAGGTGCCCAGATCTTCGGTCAGCGCGGCGCGGACCATCGGTTCGAGGATCAGGTCGGGGACGGTGGCATAATGCATGTTGCGGTTTCCCTGAAGATTTTCGACCGCAGCGCCACGGCCTCGTCCAATATCAGATCAGACCGCCGCCCCGGCCCTTCGGCCGTATCCGGACAATCCGACCGATAGTGCGCGCCGCGGCTTTCGGTGCGCATCAGCGCCGCCGCCGCGATCAGCGTGGCGGTCGCGGTCATGTTTCGGAACAGGCGCGACCGGCCGTGCAGCGACTCCAGCACGGCGATCCGGCCCAAGGCGCGGCGCAAGCCGTCCGCGTCACGGACCACCCCCACGCCATCGGTCATGACCTGGCGCAGTTCGGCCACGGCTTGGGGGTCGGGTTCGGTGCCGCCCGATGGCAGGCGCAGCCGCACCTCGGGCGCGTCGGTCACCGTAAGCGTGCCGGCGATGTCACGGGCGCAGGCGCGGGCGAAGACCAGCGCCTCGAGCAGACCGTTCGACGCCAGCCGGTTCGCCCCGTGCAACCCGGTCGAGGCCGCCTCGCCACAGGCCCAGAGCCCGGCCAGCGAACTGCGGCCGTTCAGGTCGGTGGCCACGCCGCCCATGTGGTAATGCGCCGCCGCGGTCACCGGTATCGGTTGGGTCACAGGGTCGACACCGTTGCGCAGGCAGGCCTCGGTCACCGCCGGAAACTGACTGCGGATCGCCGCGCCGATCGCCGCGCGGGTATCCAGCGCGGGGCGGTTGCCGGCCTTGGTTTCCAGATAGACGGCGCGCGCCACGACATCGCGCGGGGCCAGCTCGGCATCGGGGTGGACGCCTTGCATGAACCGTTCGCCGTGGCGGTTGATCAGTATAGCGCCCTCGCCACGCAAAGCCTCGGTGGCCAGAGGCATCGGATCCTCGCCTACGTCGATCGCGGTTGGGTGAAACTGAATGAACTCGGCATCGGCGATCCGGGCCCCGGCCCGCGCGGCCATCCCGATCCCCTGCCCGCGGATCCGCGCCGGGTTGGTGGTGCGGGCAAAAAGCCCCGCCGACCCGCCCGTGGCCAGCACATGCGCCGCTCCGCGCAGCAGCACCGGTTCGGTCCCCGGCGCATCGGTCGGCGCCAGATATACGCCCGAGACCTTGGCCCCGTCGCTTTCCAGCCCCACCGCCAGCGCCCCTTCGATCACCTGGACCGAAGCACGCCGCCGCAGCTCGGCGGTCAGAGCGCGCATGATCTCGGCACCGGCCTGATCGCCCTTGACGCGCACCACGCGGGCCACCGAATGGGCGGCCTCCTGCGATTGGATGAACCCGCCTTCGGCGTCCCGGTCGAACCCGGTGCCCAGATCGGACAGGTCCAGAATGTGATCCCTGGCCGCGCGGGTGACGAACTCGGCCACCTCCTGCAGGACGGACCCCGCGCCTGCGCGCATCGTGTCGCGGGCATGGGCTTCGGGGCTGTCGGACGGGTCCATCGCCGCCGCCACCCCGCCCTGCGCCCAGGCCGAACTGGCACCCGAGCCCAGCGGCTCGGGCGAGATCATCACCACCGGGTGCGGGTCGAGCTTGAGCGCGGTATAGACCGCGGCCAGACCGCCGCCGATGATGACCACCCGAGGGGTCGAGACCGTCTGCATCGCCCCGATCAAATTCCCAGCTTGCGCGACAGGTCGATCATCCGCTGCACCGAAAGGCGCGCTTTTTCGGCCACGTCGGGGTCAACCTCGACCTGGCCGGTCATGGTGTCCAGCGCATACAGAACCTTTTCCAGCGTGATCTTCTTCATGTAGGGGCACATGTTGCAGGGCCCGACGAAATCGACCTGCGGCAGCGCGTCGGCGATGTTCGACGCCATCGAACACTCGGTGATCAGCATCGCCTTTTCGGGCTGTTCGTCGGTGACATATTTGATGATGCCGCTGGTAGACCCTGAGAAATCGGCCTCGGCCACCACGTCGGGCGGGCATTCGGGATGCGCGATCAGGCGGGTGCCCGGGTTCCATTCGCGGAACTCGCGCAGGTCCTGCGCCGTATATTGTTCGTGCACGATGCACGAGCCTTCCCACCAGACCACGTTCTTCTGCGGCACGTCGCGGGCCACGTTCTGCGCCAGATACTGGTCAGGCGTCATGATGACCGTGTCGCTGTCCATCGCCGCGACGATCTGCGCCGCGTTCGACGAGGTGCAGCAGATGTCGGATGCCGCTTTCACCTCGGCCGTGGTGTTCACATAGGACACGACCGGCGCGCCGGGATAGCGGCGGCGCATTTCGGCAATGCCTTCGGCGGTGATCGACTCGGCCAGCGAACAGCCGGCCTCCATGTCTGGCATCAGAACCGTCTTTTCGGGGCTGAGGATCTTCGAGGTCTCGGCCATAAAATGTACGCCGCATTGCACGATCACGTCCGCCTCGACCTCGGTCGCCCTGATGGCCAGTTGCAGGCTGTCGCCGACGAAATCGGAAACGCCGTGATAGATCTCGGGCGTCATGTAATTGTGGCCCAGGATCACCGCGTTGCGTTCGGCTTTCAGATCGTTGATCGCCTTGACATAGGGCGCGTAGATCGCCCAGTCCGCCGGAGAGACGACACGCGACATGCGGTCGTAGATGTCGCTCATGCTGGCGGCCAGCTCGGGCGAGGGGGTCAGGTCGTATTTCTCGGCAAGATGCGCGCGCTGCGCGGGATGGTCGAACACTTGGTCTGATTTCCGCCTGGTGAGTTCCTGTGCCTGTTCATATGGGGATTCCGTCCCGTTGGCCACAACCTGCCAACGGAAAATATGCCGCATCACCACGCGTTATGCGGTGCGCGGCTGTGGAACTCCGGGCAGATGCCGGGTCAGAGCTCGGCCTGGCACCACACGCAGTCATGATCCGACAGCGGCTTGCCCCCGGCCGTCAGGGATGGCAGCAGCCCTCGGTCCCGGCATGTCAGCCCCCTGCCCGCGAACCAATCCAGCTTCATCACCCGGTCCGGGTGCGGCGTGATCAGGCTGGGGCGTGTGGTGTGACCTTCGGCGGTAAACGCCCAGCTGTATCCGCGGGCCTCGGCCATGGAAAACAGCGTTTCCCGGCGCCAGTCGAAATCGGGCGGCAGGTGGTTGCCGGTGTTCAGGTCTCCGCCGATCAGCACCGGCATGTCCGGCGCAAACGCCTCGACCGCATCCAGCAGTTTTTCGAACTGCGCGTGCCGGTGCGCGGCGGCGGCGTTGCTTTCCAGATGCGTCGACACCACGCAGAGCGGCCCGGCCGTTGTCGGAACTTCGGCCAGGATCGCCATCCGCCCGCCCAGCCGCGGCTGATCGGGGTCGGCCGCGCCGCTGTCGGCGGCGAACCAGTGGCCGTGATCGTCCAGCCGCAGCAGCGCGGTCCGTCTGAAGGGCACCGCCGACAGGATCGCATTGCCGTGCCAGCCCAGCGTGTTGAAATCATCCCTGCAAAAGGCGCGTTCGGTCGGGCCACCAAGGTCCAGCTCGTGGAACTCGACGCCAAAGACATAGGCCATGTTCAGATGCGCGGCCATCTCCTCGGTCGTGTGGCGCTGTGCGGTGCGGGCCATGCCGTGATCGACCTCGGACAGCAGCACGATATCCGGCGCGACCGGCGCCAGATGCGCGGCGGTCTCAGCCGGGAAAAGACAACGCTCGACGTTCCAGGCCGCGACCGTCAGAACCGGGTCAAGCATGGCCCGCGTCGCCTGCCCACCCAGTTGCAGCGCGTTCATGGCAGGGGTTTCCGCCATCAGGGCACGATGCGCTTCGGCGGTGCGCGGCGCGGACAGAATGCGCGCGCGCGCGGCCTCGGAGACGGGAGGCAGAGCCGCGACGGTCTGGGTGATCACAGGGCTTTTCCGGTTTCCGGGTGGAACAGGGTGATGGCGTCGGACTTCAGCGCGATCCGGGTCTCGCCCGGTGCGGCCTCGACATCCTTGCCGACATGGATGGTGAACTCCTGATCGGCCAGCCGCCCGTGCAGCAGCCGATGCGCGCCCAGTTCCTCGATGATGTCGACATGGAAGGAAATCGAGCCTTCGGCGCCCAACACCACGTCCTCGGGGCGAATGCCCAGGGTCACCGCGCCAGACCCTTCGGCCGCGGCCAGCACCGTGTCGCCGTTGATCATCACGCGGCCGCCGTCCAGCCGTGCGCTGATCAGGTTCATCGGCGGCGCTCCCATGAAGCTGGCCACGAAGGTCGAGGCCGGGCGGTGATAGATCTCGGCCGGTGTGCCGATCTGTTCGATCCGGCCCGCGTTCATCACGATGATGCGGTCGGCCATGGTCATCGCCTCGACCTGGTCATGAGTGACGTAGATCGAGGTCACGCCCAGACGCCGCTGCAGCGCCTTGATCTCGATCCGCATCTGGTTGCGCAACTTGGCGTCCAGGTTCGACAGCGGCTCGTCGAACAGGAACAGCGCCGGATCGCGGACGATGGCCCGCCCCATGGCGACCCGCTGGCGCTGGCCGCCCGACAGCTGCGAGGGCTTGCGGTCGAGGTACTCGTTCAGGTTCAGCATGGCGGCGGCCTCGGCCACCTTCCGCTCGATCACGTCCTTGGGTGTCTTGCGGTTCTTCAGACCATAGGCGATGTTCTTGCGCACGCTCATGTGCGGGTACAGCGCATAGTTCTGGAACACCATGGCGATGTCGCGATCGGCCGGATCGACGTCATTCATGACGCGGCCATTGATCGTCAGTTCGCCTTCGGTGATCTCTTCCAGCCCGGCCACCATGCGCAGCAATGTGGACTTGCCGCAGCCTGACGGGCCGACCAGCACCACGAACTCGCCATCGCCGATGTCGAAACTGGACGGGGTCAGCGCCTCGGCGCCGTTGGGATAGACTTTTCGGATGTTCTTCAGGGATACCTGAGCCATTTGTTTTTCTGCCTTACTTGTCGGATTCCGTCAGGCCCTTGACGAACCAGCTTTGGAAGAAGATGACGACCATGACTGGGGGGATGATGGCGATGATCGCCAGCAGGTTGGCCCGGCCGTATTCGGGAATGCGGTTGCCTTCCAGCACCTGCGTGATCTGCTTGATCCCGCGCACCAGGGTGAACATGTCCTCTTCGGTGGTGATCATGGTGGGCCACAGATACTGGTTCCAGCCATAGACGAACATGATGATGAACATCGCCGCGATCATGGTGCGCGACAGAGGCACCAGGATGTCGATGAAAAACTTCACCGGACCGGCGCCGTCGATGCGCGCGGCCTCGACCAGTTCTTCGGGGACCGAGCGGAAGAACTGCCGGAAAAAGAACGTGGCCGTGGCCGAGGCGATCAGCGGGATGATGAGGCCCTGATAGGTGTTCAGCATCCCCAGCTTCTGCACCACCTCGTACGAGGGCAGAATGCGCACCTCGAGCGGCAGCAGCAGCGTGGTGAAGATCACCCAGAAGGCCAGCGTGGCGAACCGCATCCGGAAATAGACGATCGCATAGGCGGCCATCATCCCGATGAGGATCTTGCCCAGGGCAAAGCCGATGCCCAGGATGAACGAGTTCTTGAGCATGTTCAGGCCGGTATTCTGCCCCGAAAAGCCCGAGGCCTGAAACATCGCCTTGTCGAAATTCTCGGGCAGTTGGTGCCCGATCGTCAGGCTGGGGCCGGTCTTGATCACCTCGACATCCGGAACCGTGGTCATCTGCAGGACCATCAGCAGCGGCAGCATCATGAACAGCGAGCCCACGATCAGAACCGCGTGATCGCCGATGGCGCCCCAGCGGATGCGGCGCTTGCGTGGCGGCGTGTGCGAGGCGGCGTGGTCGATCACACCTGCATTTGCTTCGGTCATCGTCTGCCCTCCTCAGGTATAGTGAATGCGGCGTTCGACCAGCCGGAACTGGAACACCGTCAGCGCCAGAACCAGCACCATCAGAACAACCGACTGTGCCGAGCTGCCGCCCAGGTCGTTGCCGCGGAACCCGTCCACATAGACCTTGTAGACCAGCGTCATCGGGTTGTTGCCCGGCTCGCCCTTGACCATGGTGTCGATCACGCCGAACGTGTCGAACAGCGAATAGGTGATGTTGGTGATCAGCAGGAAGAACCCGGTCGGCGCCAGCAGCGGAAAGGTCACGTCCCAGAACCGTCCCGAGGCCGAACGGTTGTCGATCAGCGCGGCTTCGCGCACCGATTTCGGGATCGATTGCAGCCCGGACAGGAAAAAGATGAAATTCACCGGCACCTGTTTCCAGACGGACACGATCACCATCGCGGTGGCGGTGTCGTTGAAATTGACGCCCAGTTTGAAATCCCACCCGATCGAACGCGCCAGTTCGGTCAGCGGCCCCCAGCTCTGGTGGAACATGATCAGACCGATGAAGCCCGCAACGGGCGGCGCCACGGCATAGACCCACATCAACAGCGTGCGATAGGTCTTGGCCCCGCGCAGCACGTTGTCGGCCTTGACCGCCAGCAGCAGCGCGATGGACAGTGACAGAAAGGTGACCAGAACGGTGAAGATCACCGTGAACCAGGCGATGCTGAGGTATTCGCCGTTGCCTGCAAGGTCCTTGTAATTGTCCAGCCCGACGAAGGTCGATCCGAATCCGAACGGATCCTGCAGGAAGAACGACGACTGCACCGCATGCGCGGCGGGCCAATAGAAAAAGACCGCGATGATCACAAGCTGCGGCATCAGCAGCAGGATCGGCAGCCAGCGGGCGGTAAAACCAGCGCGTTTCATGAATTCTCCGGATAACGGAGGGCGGCCGCAAGACCTGCGGCCGCCCGTTTTGCGTCAGTGGGTCAGTTCTGGGTCTTCGCGAACCGCTCCAACAGGGCGTTGGCTTCGGTTTCGATGTTGTTGAACGCGTCCTCGACCGAGGTCTCGCCGGTCAGGATGCGGCCGTATTCACGGTTCATCACGTCGCGGATCTGGACGTAGAAGCCCATGCGGTAACCCTTGGTATGCTTGCCGGCCGGCAGCGACAGCTGCTTGATGCCCACCTCGGCCGCGGGGGCGCGGTCATAGTGACCATCGGCCTTGGCCATTTCATAGGCGGCGGTGGTGATCGGAACGTAACCGGTCTCGCGGTGCCACATGTATTGGGTTTCCGGCTTGGTCAGGAACTCAAAGAACGCGGCGGTGGCCTTGTTTTCCTCGTCGCTCTTGCCGGCCATCGCGAAGAGGGCCGCGCCGCCGATGAAGGTCTGCTTGGGCTCTTTCGTCACGCTTTCCCAATAGGGCAGGAAGGTGGCCGAGAATTCAAACGGCAGGTCCTTCTTGGACAGACCGCCGAACGAACCGGACGACCCCAGCCAGATGGCGACCTTGCCTTCTTCGAACGGGGTCTGGTTGTCGCTCCAGCCGGTGCCGTACCACTCGAAGAAGCCCTTGTCCTTCCAGTCCTTGACGGCGGTGAAATGGGCCTTCATCGCGTCGTTGTTGACCAGGATCTTGGTGCCTTCGGCGCCTTCATAGCCGTTGTCGTTGGTGGCGAACGGCAGGTCGTGACGCGAATGGAAGTTCTCGGTGAAGATCCACGGCAGGTGCGATTGCGACAGGCCGATGTAACCGGCCTCTTTCAGCGCCGGGGCGGTTACGGTCTGGAACTCTTCCCAGGTTTTCGGCGGGGTCACGCCGGCTTTTTCCAGCGCATCCACGTTGTAATACATGATGGGCGAGGACGAGTTGAACGGCATGCCGATCATCTTGCCGTCGCTGTCGGCATAGAAATAGCGCACGCCCGAGATGTAGTCCTCGATGTTGAATTCCACGCCGTTGTCCTGCAGCAGGTCCTGCACCGGCACGGTCGCGCCCTTGGCTCCGATCACGGTGGCGGCGCCTGCGTCGAACACCTGCAGGATGTTAGGCTGTTCACCGGCGCGGAAGGCGGCGATGCCTGCGGTCAGGGTTTCCTCGTAGGTGCCCTTGAAGACCGGAGTGATCTTGTAGTCGTCCTGCGAAGCGTTGAAGTCCTCGGCAATCTGGTTGACGGTATCGCCAAGGGCGCCGCCCATGGCATGCCACCATGTGATTTCAACCTCGGCCATGGCGGCGCTGGCCACCATCGCGATCGCGGCGGCCGACGCGCCCAACTTGAATTTCTGCATGTGAATCCTCCGGTTCGTGTTTGGCCCTTTCGGGCGGGCAAAGCCCATGAAACTGTGCGGGCGCAAGGCCCAAAGAACGCGCGCACATGGTTTGCATTTTTTTCTGGCCAATATGCACACGTGTTCACTAGCTTCTAAGCATGACACTTTGGTGAAAGAATCGATTCAGTTCAACAAATTCCTGCATTCTGGCATCTGGTACCGATCAGGCATGACCGACACATCGAAAAAACCGCCCTCGCGGCCCCGCCGGGTCACCGCCAAGACCGTTGCCGATCTGGCCGGGGTTTCGCGGTCGGCGGTGTCGCGCGCCTTCACGCCGGGCGCTTATGTCGAATCGGAGAAACGCAGGCGCATTCTGCAGATCGCCGCCGAAACCGGGTACCAACCCAACGCCCTGGCGGCGGGGCTTAAGGGCGGCCAGTCGAACCTGGTCGCGGTCTTTGTCGGCGACATGCGCAGCCCCTACGACGCCGCCTTCGTCGGGCAGCTGACGCGGCGACTGATCGGGATGCGGAAATGGCCGATCCTGGTCGATCAGGCGAACGGCCAACCCGAGGCCGCCTTGGATGACCTTCTGCGGTTTCCTCTGGATGCGCTGATCCTGCGCGGCGGCAGCATGTCACAGCAGATCGTCGAACGTTGCGCCCGGTTCAACGTGCCCACGATTTCGTCGGGACGGCCGGTCGAGGGGCCGGGTGTCGACACCGTGTGCTGCCGCAATGCCGATGGCCTGCGCCGGTTGACCGAGTTGCTGGTTCAGCGTGGCTGTCGCAGGTTCGGATTTCTCAATGGCCCGCGCGAGTTCTACTCGTCATCGCAGCGCCGCACGGGGGTGTTGCAGGCTCTGACCCAGGCCGGGCTGCCGCTGGTGGCCGAAGCCCGGGGCGACTATACGGTCGAGGGCGGGCACGCGGCTGCGCTTGAACTTCTGAACCGGCACCGCATCGATGCGTTGATCTGCGCCAATGACGCCATGGCGATCGGCGCGCTGGCGGCGGCAAGGGCAGTGTCGCTGGACGTGCCCGGCGACCTTGCCGTCACCGGATTTGACGACATCGACATGGCCGGTTGGCCGATCTTCAACCTGACCACGGTGCGCAACCCCATCGACCAGGCTGTCGATGCGATCATCCACCTTCTGGATCTGCGCCAGGCCGAGCCGAAGAAGGCCCCGGACCGCATCGACCTGGATCCGGTCATGATCGAGCGTGGCACGCATTGAGCCGCGGCGCACAGCCGGGCCTTCCAGGGTCAGGCCGGACCACCGTCGAATGGCCCGAGCTCAACGCCGCTCTCCTGCAGGGCCTGGCGCACCCGGGCGGCGATCTTCACGGCCGTCGGCGTGTCTCCGTGCAGGCAGATCGTGTCGATGCGGGTCGGGATATGCTTGCCGCTTTCAGTGATGATCGCCCCGGTCTTGACCATCTCGACCATGCGCGCGGCGGCCCGGTCGGGGTCGTGGATCACGGCGCCCGGCAGACTGCGGTCAACCAGCGTGGCGTCATCGTTGTAGGCGCGATCGGCAAAGATCTCGCAGGCCACCGGACAGCCCAGGTCGCGCGCGGCGCGCTGCTGGGCGGTTCCGGCCAGAACCATGATGATCAGATCCGGTGCCACCGACAACGCCGCCTCGTAGCAGGCCCGCGCCATCGCCTGATCTTCGGACGCCATGTTGGCCAGCGCGCCGTGCAACTTCAGATGACGCACCTGCCCGCCCGCCGCCCGCGCCATCGCCTGCGCCGCGCCGACCTGATAGCGGATCAGGTTCTGCAGTGACGGCAGGGGATAGTGCATCCGCTGACGCCCAAAGCCGTGCAGATCGGCAAAGCCGGGATGCGCGCCGATGCCCACGCCGTTTTCGACCGCCTGCGCCATCGTCGTGGCCATCACGTCCCAGTCGCCCGCATGAAACCCGCAGGCCACGTTGGCCGACGTCACGATCTTCAGCAGCGCCGCGTCATCGCCCATTTTCCAGGGGCCAAAGCTTTCGCCCATATCGGCGTTCAGATCGACTTGATGTGCCATGGCACAGGCTCCTTTTCTACAAAACGTCCTCTTCGCCGGCGATGGCGCCGCTGATCAGTTGATAGGATAGCAGGTCGGACAGGCTGCGCGGATCGCGGATCAGCGGGCGCAGCGCCCGGGGCAGCGCGGCGCGGGCCTGGGCGGCGGCGCGCTCGGCTGACACCGCCTCGTCCAGCGACACGAAGCGGAACTGCAGGTCGGCCCCGGCGGGGGCCTGCGCCACCTTGGGCAGGTCGCAGGGCAGAACGGTGCCGATGCGGGGATAGCCGCCGGTGGTCTGGCACTCGGCCAACAGCACGAAGGGCGTGCCGTCGCCGGTGACCTGGATGTCACCGGGCACGATGGATTCTGACAGCACGCTGCGCCCGCCCGAGACATGAAAGCCCGGTCCGTCGCTTTCCAGCCGCACGCCCATGCGGTTGGCGCGCGCGTCCCGGCGGAACGTAGTGGTTTGCAGCCGCTCCAGAACGTCGGCGGCGAACAGGTCGGTCTGGCAACTGGCCACGATGCGGATCTCCCCGCCCGAGAACCGGTCCTCGGGGTCGAAGGTCATGCCGGTTGCACCGCCCGCGTCCGGGCTGATCGCCAGCCGGTCCCCCGCCTTCAGCACGGCTCCGATCCCCGCCGTCAGATGCGCCGAACAGGCGCCAAGAACCAGATCGCCCTGCACCCCGCCACCGACGCTGAGATATCCATAGCTGCCGGCCACGGCCGGCCCGATGCTAAGCCGGGCGCCCGCAGGCAGCAGGTGCGAGGCGTTCCAGACCGCCGTCGTGCCATCGATCTGCGCCCGCATCCGCGCGCCAGTCAGGGCGATGCGCAGATCCTGATCGGCCTGGAATTCGCCGCCCATGCCAGCCATTTCCACGGCGGCAAGACTGTCAGCCTGCCCCAGCAACGCCGCGCCCTCGGCCAATGCAAGCCGGTCCACCGCACCGCCGCGCGACAGGCCCATGTCCAGATATCCGGGCCGCCCCATGTCCTGAACCGTCAGGCCGGGCCCGGCGCGCAAAATGGTCAGATGCGCGCTCATGCCAGCGTCTCGCAACTGGCGCCGCCGCGCGGATCGCTGCGCATCCGCGCCAGCGTTTCCGGATCAATGGGCGTGAACTGCACCTCATCCCCGGGGCGCAAAAGGAAGGGTTCGGGCATATCGGGCTGGAACAAACGGATGGCAGTCTGGCCCACATGCTGCCATCCGGTCGGCGTGGTGACCGAGAACAGCACGAGCTGCCGCAGCGCCACCACCAGCGCGCCTTCGGGTACGCGCGGGGTCAATTCCTTTTGCCTTGGGATGTCCCAGGCGGGCGGCAGTTCACCCAGATAAGGCTGGCCGGGGGCAAAGCCGATGGTCTGTACCCGCACCCGCGCCTGGGACAGCGACCGGATCGCCTCGGCCTCGGACAAGCCCGCCGCCTGCGCCGCCTGCCCCAACTGCGGTGCCAGATCCGTGCCAAAGACGGTGGGCACCCGCCAGAACCTGCGCCCGCCGGGCAGGTCGGCCGCGTACCAGTCGTGCTGGTCCAGCAGCGCCTGCACCTGCCGGTGCAACGCGGCATGCGACAGGCGCAGCGGATCGAACCGGACGAAGGCCGACACTAGCGAGGACGAGGTTTCCTCGACCCCCGCCCAGCCCTTCGACTCGAGCGCGGCGCGAAAGGCCAGCGCGGCCCGGTTGGCCGGTTCGCTGAGTGCGGCGGCAAAGCTGATCAACAGCCCGTCCACCCCGGCGGTTCGTATGATCGGAAAATCCTGCATCGCCCCCGTCACATCTGGTTCGGCAGATAGGTCACGATGCCGGGGAACACCACGATGATCACCAGCGCCACGATCATCAGGAAGAAGAACGGCAGCGCCGCATGCGCCACCCGCAGGATGTCGCGCCCGGTCAGCGATTGCAGCACGAACAGGTTGAAACCCACGGGCGGGGTGATCTGCGACATCTCGACCACGATCACCAGGAAGATGCCGAACCACAGCGGGTCGATCCCCGCCTGCATCACCATCGGCATGATCACCGAAGCCGTCAGCACCACGACCGAGATCCCGTCCAGAAAGCACCCCATGATCACGAAGAACACGGTCAGTGCCGCCAGCAGCGTGAAGGTGGACAGGCCCAGCGACCCGATCCATTCTGCCAACACGCGCGGAATGCCGGTGAAGCCCATCGCCACGGTCAGGAACGAGGCCCCTGCAAGAATGAAGGCAATCATGCACGAGG
This sequence comes from Ruegeria intermedia, assembly GCF_900129345.1. Classification (GTDB taxonomy): domain Bacteria; phylum Pseudomonadota; class Alphaproteobacteria; order Rhodobacterales; family Rhodobacteraceae; genus Ruegeria; species Ruegeria intermedia. The sequence continues at coordinate 42,750 of NZ_FQVK01000018.1, forward strand.
TCACCGTGGCCCCCATCAGCCCGTCGACGAAGCTGGCCCGGGTCAACGTACCCTCGCGCCAGGACAGCAGCAGCGCCAGCACCACGCCCACGGCGGCCGCATCGGTGGGCGAGGCGATCCCGGCATAGATCGAGCCGATCACACCGACGATCAGCAGGATCACCGGCACAAGTCGGCGCGAGCGACGCAGTTTTTCTGCGAAACTCGCCCGGATGTCCTCGGTGGGCAGGCTCGCGCGGTTGAGCAGCGCCCAGATCGCGACATAGCCCACGAACAGCCCCACCAACAGCAGCCCCGGCAGCACCCCGGCGACGAACAGGCGAGCGATGGATTGCTCGGTTGCCACGCCATAAACGATCAGGATGATCGACGGCGGGATCAGCAGGCCCAGCGTGGCCGAGCCGGCCAGCGTGCCGATGATCATCTTTTCGGGGTAGCCCCGGCGCGAGAGTTCCGGGATCGACAGCTTGCCGATCGTGGCCGCCGTGGCCGCCGACGACCCCGACACTGCCGCAAAGATCCCGCAGGCAAAGACGTTCACATGCAGCAATTGCCCCGGCAGCCGGTTCATCCAGGGCGACAGGCCGGTGAACATGTCCTCGGACAGGCGCGAGCGGAACAGGATCTCGCCCATCCAGATGAACAGCGGCAGCGCCGCCAACGCCCAGGAATTGCTGTGCCCCCACAAGGTGGTCGCCATGACCAGCCCCAGCGGCGCATCGGAGAACAGCGCCATCGCCGCAATCCCGACGCCCAGCAGCGAAAACGCCACCCACAGGCCTGACCCCAGAAAGGCGAACAGCAGAACAAGAAGAATGATGGAAAGCGTGGCAATCGACATCTGCTGGCCCTATTCGCTCAGAAGGTTTTCGCCCTTGCCGTCCCAGCTGGGCGCGTGGCCCGCCAGCAGACCGACCAGTTCGTCGACAAGGGCAAGAGTCAGGATGGCCAGCCCCAGCAGGACCGGCATCTGCACGATCCACAACGGCACCGAGACCATGCCCGGGCTGCGGTCGCCATATTCCAGCGACTCCAGAACCAGCAGGCCCAGATACCAGGTGGCGTAGGCGCTCATGGCCAGGGCAACCGTCACCACGCAGATCTCGGTCAGGCGGCGCGGCCCCTTGGGCATTCGCCCGATCAGCAGCGTCACCCGGATATGCCCGCCGGCGCGCAGCGCATAGGCCAGCGCCAGAAAGCTGGATGCGGCCAGAAAGAACCCGGTGAAATCGGCATAGGACGGGATGGTCAGGCCCACGCCCTGCCCGGTCAGCGCGGCCCAGATCTTGTCGGCCAGGTTCAACCCGACCTGCGCAAAGACCAGCACGACGATGGCCAGAATGAACAGCGCCGCCAATCCGCCGGCCGCACGATAGATGAAATCAAGACTGCGGCGCAGCATCGCCATCCCCTCCCCTTGTTGTCGAACCCGGCCGGACGTGTCGCGCCCGGCCGGGCCGGATCGTTTACTGTTGATAGGCCTGCAGCAACGCGGCGCCGTCTTCGCCGGCCTTGGCCTTCCAGTTTTCAAGCATCTGCGCGCCGATTTCACGCAGGCCAGCCATCAGTTCTTCGGATGGCTGCACCACGGTGATGCCGTTTTCCTGCAGAACCGCGGTCTGCTTGGCGGTCTCGGCCTGGCTCATCTCCCAGCCGCGAGCCTCGGCGGCGGCGGCGGCCTCCAACACGGCGGCCTGGGTCGCGTCATCCAGACGGCGGAAGGCGCGCTTGTTCACCACGACGACGTTTTTCGGAATCCAGGCCTGGATGTCGGTGTAGTGGGTCAGGAAGTCCCACGCCTTCGAGTTCACCCCGGTCGAGGGCGAGGTGATCATCGCTTCGACCCGGCCGGTACTGAAGGCCTGCGGAATGTCCGGCACCTCGACCTGCGTGGGCGCAGCACCCGCCAGGTTGGCGAATTCTTCCAGCGTGGCGTTGTAGGTGCGGAACTTCAGGCCCGCCAAGTCATCCACGCTGTTGATTTCCTTGGTCGTGTACAGGCCCTGCGGCGGCCACGGCACGGCGTACAGCACCATCATGCCTTGCCCGTCCAGCAGACCGTTGATCACGTCTTTCTGTGCCGCCCACAGCTTTTGGGCGTCGTCATAGTTGGTGGCCAGGAAGGGCAGCGAATCCGCGCCGAAAGCCGGGTTGTCATTGGCCAGCAGCGACAGGAAAAACTCTCCGATCGGCACCTGGCCGCTGCGCACGGCTTTGCTGATCTCGGGGTGCTTGAACAGAGATCCGGCGGAATGGATCTTGATTTCAAGCGCCCCGTCGGTGGCCGCGGCCACGTCCTTGGCGAATTCGTGGATGTTGACGGTGTGGAAAGTGGCATCCGGATAGGGCGTCGGCATGTCCCAGGTCTCGGCCTGCACCTGCATGGCCAACCCGGCCAGCGCGGCCACCGCGCCACCGGCAATCTGCATCAGTTTCATTTTGGCTCTCCCTGCTTGAATACTGGCGCAGAGGCTGACTCAACGTTTGCGATTTGTCAACGTTTTGTTATTATCCTGTCGGAAACGCTTCCGAATCCGAATCCCAAAGCGTTGAAAACATGCGCCATTCATGCCAAAACGTTGATAATTCCCCAGCGTTTTGCAGATCAAAAGGCCCGAAAATATCCGATTCTCAGCCCGACAACCGCCGCATCGTATCATCCCGCCACCTGGCCGAGGGCGAGGGCTGGGAATTGTCCGAGCTCGAATTCGGCCTGATCATCGTCTACAATGCCTTTTCCCGCTGGATGACGCGCTGCATGGCGGCGGCCGGGCAGGCCGACCTCAGCCCGCTTGACATTCTGATCCTGCACAACGTCAACCACCGCGGCCGCGACAAGCGCCTGACCGACATCTGCTTTCTTCTCAACATCGAGGACAGCCACACCGTGAATTATGCCCTGCGCAAACTGCTCAAGGCCGGGCTGCTGACGTCGGAAAAACGCGGCAAGGAAGTATTCTACCGCACCTCGCCCGAGGGCGTGGCCCTGTGCGACGCCTATCGCAAGGTGCGCCAGCAATGTCTGCTGGAAGGCCTGCCCGCCACCGACCTGTCCGGCGACGATCTGCGCGAGCTGGCCCGCAACCTGCGCGCGCTGTCCGGCCACTACGATCAGGCGAGCCGCGCCGCGGCCTCGCTCTGACGGTCCGCCCTATTCCGCCGCTTGCACCCGGTTCGGTTTGGTCAGTGTTTTCCACGCGTCGTACTGCGACAGGAACACCTGCCCGTTCAGCTCGTCGAGGAAGTGGGACTGTTTGAGCCGGTCCATGACCGGGCCCTTGACCTCGCTCAGATGCAGCCCGACGCCCATATCGCGCAGGCGGTGATTGATCGCCTCGAGGCTTTCGAGCGCCGAGAAGTCGACCTCGTTCACCGCCGAGAACATCAGCACCACGTTGCGGATCTTGCAGCCCTCGGTCACGCGCGACTGGATCAGATCCTCGAGGAAGCGGGCGTTCACGAAGTACAGGCTTTCATCCACCCGCAGCGTGACCAGCGTGGGGTCGGTTTCAACCTTGTGGCGCAGGATGTTGCGGAAATGCTGGGTGCCCGGCACCAGTCCCACCTCGGCCACATGCGGGCGCGAAGTCTTGTACAGATGCAGCAGGATCGAGAGCGCCACACCGCTGGCCACGCCGGTCTCGACCCCGGCCAGCAGGGTCAGCAGAATGGTGGCGGCGACGGCGGCAAAATCGGCCCGCGAATAGCCCCAGGTCTTTTTCAGGATCGACAGGTCCACCAGGCTGAGCACCGCCACGATGATCGTCGCGGCCAGCGTCGCCTTGGGCAGGAAATAGACCAGCGGGGTCAGGAACAGCGCGGCAATCGCCAGCCCGCCGGCGGTATAGATGCCGGCCGCCGGGGTCTCGGCGCCCGCGTCGAAGTTGACGACCGAGCGCGAGAAGCCGCCGGTGACCGGAAAGCCCCCGGTGAACGCGGCGCCCAGATTGGCCGCGCCCAGGCCGATCAGTTCCTGATCGGGATCGACGCGCTGACGTTTCTTGGCCGCCAGCGTCTGCGCGACCGAGATGCTTTCGACGAAGCCGATGATCGAGATCAGGATGGCGGGCACCAGCAGCGCGCCGACCAGGTCCGAGGACAGCCCCGGCAGGGTCAGCGGCGGCAGGCTTTGGGGCACCTCGCCCACGATCTTGACGCCGCGCGCGTCCAGCCCGAAGGCCCAGACCGACAGGGTGGTCACCACCACCGCCGCCACCGGCCCGGCCTTGGTCAGCACATCCGCCAGCAGCGGTGGCACGCCCATGCGCCGCAGCGCGGGTTTGAGGTTTTTGCGCACCCAGAACAGGAACGCCGTGGCCAACACGCCGATGATCAGCGTGATCCAGTTGGTCTGGCCGAGATTCTCGACAATCGAACCCAACATTTGCGGCAAGGTGTGCCCATGCGCGCTGACCCCCAGGATGTGTTTCAGCTGGCTGGTGGCGATCAGGATGCCCGAGGCGGTGATGAAGCCCGCGATCACCGGATGAGACAGGAAGTTGGCCAGAAAGCCCAGCCGGAACACGCCCAGCAACATCAGGAATCCGCCCGACAGAAAGGCCAGCGTCAGCGCCGCCACCGCATATCCGGCGGTGCCCTGTTCGGCCACCTGCCCCACGGCACTTGCCGTCAGCAGCGACACCACCGCCACCGGCCCCACCGCCAGCGCCCGGCTGGTTCCGAAGACCGCATAGAGTATGATCGGCACGATCGAGGCATAGATCCCCGCCTCGGGCGGCAGCCCCGCCAGCAGCGCATAGGCCAGCGATTGCGGGATCAGCATGATCGTCACGATCACCGCCGCAATCATGTCATTGGACAGCGCCGCCCGGTCGTACCGGCGGCCCCAGTCAAGAATGGGAAGGTAGCGATAAAGGCTCTGCATGGGGTCTCGTCCTGGAAAGGCGACGGTCAGAGCGAGGAGGCTCTGACCGCCAGGTCATGGCCTGATAACCGCAGCGTCAGGCCAGAACTTGCGCCGGTTTCACCGGCGTCGGTTTCGAGGGGGTCAGGTTGTTTATTCGGCCGCCACCTTCAGCGGCTCGGGCTTGGCCATCCATTCCTTGCCCTTCAGCATCGCCGACCAGTAGATCGGCGGCAGCAGCTTTTCCTTCAGGAACCAGGCCGCGCGGCTGGGCCTGGTCCCGTCGATCAGGAATTTCGGGAAGCTGGGCTTCATCACCCCGCCATAGCCGAACTCGGCCAGAACGATCTTGCCGCGTTCCACCGTCAGCGGGCACGAGCCGTAACCGTCATAGGCCGCCACCGGGGCGCGGCCCTCGATATCGGCCACGATGTTGTCGGCCACCACCGGCGCCTGCTTGCGCGCGGCGGCCGCGGTTTTCGCGTTCGGCGCGTTCATCACGTCGCCCAGCGACCAGATGTTGTCAAAGCTCTTGTGCCGCAGCGTCGCCTGATCCACATCGACCCAGCCCGCCGCATCCGCCAGCGGCGACACCCGGATGAAGTCCGGTGCCACCTGCGGCGGGCAGACATGCATCATGTCGAACTCGACAGTCACCTGCTCGGGCTCGGCATCGGGCTTGGCCACCTTGAACGTGGCGGTCTTCGCCGCCCCGTCCACCGCCACAAGATTGTGGAAGAAGTTCAGCGTGGCGTCGTATTTCCTGACATACTCCATCAGCGCCGGGACATAGTCCTTGACCCCGAACAGCACCCCGCCCGCGTTCATGAACTGGATGTCGATATCCTTCAGAACCCCGCGCCGGACCCACGCGTCACCCGACAGATACATCGCCTTCTGCGGCGCGCCGGCACATTTGATCGGCATCGGCGGCTGCGTGAACAGCGCCCGGCCCGCCTTCAGCCCCTCGACCAACTGCCAAGTGTAGGGCGCCAGGTCATAGCGATAGTTCGAAGTCACCCCGTTGCGGCCCAGCGTTTCCTCCAGCCCCTCGACCGCGCTCCAGTCCAGCTTGAGCCCCGGAGACACTACCAGACGGTCGTATTTGACCACCCGGCAACCATCCAGAATGACGGCGTTGTTCTGCGGCTCGAACGCGGCCACGGCGGCCTTGATCCACTTGACCCCGCGCGGGATCAGCGACCCCATCGTCTTGGCCGTCTGTTCGGGCGTGAACACGCCGCCGCCCACAAGGGTCCAGCCGGGTTGATAATAGTGCACGTCCGACGGATCGATGATGGCGATCGACAGGTCGGACTTGCGCGCATGCAGGCTGGCGGCGGTGGCGATGCCCCCGGCCCCGCCGCCCACGATCACCACGTCAAAGGACGCATCGCCGGTATCGGTCGGGGTCTTGCCACCATTGGCGATGCGGCGGGCGACGCCGCTCATGTCATACCCGGCGGCCTTGGTCGCGGCCAGGATCTCGGGCACGGGCCGACCCTGCGCGGCCTCGTGCAGCGACCACAGCGTGGCCGAGCGCGTGCCCGTCCGGCAATAGGCCAGGATCGGACCGGGCAGTTCGGTCAGGGCCTGTCCGAAGGCGCGGGCATCTTCGTCGCGGACCAGGCCGGATTGGACCGGAACATAGCGCGACTCGATACCCAGTCTTTCTGCGGCGGCCTCGATTTCCTCGAATGTGGGCTGGTCAGCCCCTTCACCGTCGGGCCGGTTGCAGATGATGGCCCGGATCCCCGCCGCCTTGATGGCGGCAAGGTCGTCCGGTGTGATCTGCGGCGACACCGACAACTGATCTGAGATTTTCCTGATTTCCATCGTCGCCTCCCGCGATCAGAGCTTGTTCACCGGAACCTTCAACATCTGGTTGCCGTCCTGGTCGGTCGGGATGTCGCCCGCCCGGATGTTGACCTGGATCGACGGGATGATCAGCGTCGGCATCGCCAGCGTCGCGTCACGCTCGGTGCGCATCTTGATGAACTCGTCCCGCGTCTTGCCGCCGCCCACATGGATGTTGTGCGCCTTCTCCTCGGCCACCGTGGTTTCCCAGCGGATGTCCCGCCCGTTCGGGCCATAGTCGTGGCACATGAACAGCCGCGTCTCGTCCGGCAGGCTCAGCACCTTCTGGATCGAGTCATACAGAGTGCCCGCATCCCCGCCCGGAAAATCGGCCCGGGCCGAGCCGCCATCGGGCATGAACAGCGTATCCCCCACAAAGGCCGCATCACCCACCACATGCACCATGCAGGCCGGCGTATGGCCCGGCGTGTGCATGGCAAAGGCGGTCATGTTGCCGATCTTGTAGGTCATGCCGTCGGTGAACAGCGCATCGAACTGGCTGCCGTCGCGCTGGAACTCGGTGCCTTCGTTGAAGATCTTGCCAAAGACCTCCTGCACGATCTTGATGTTCTCGCCGATGCCGATCTTGCCGCCCAGCTTCTGCTGGATGTAGGGCGCCGCCGACAGGTGGTCGGCATGGGCATGCGTCTCGATGATCCATTCCAGCTTCAGCCCCTGCCTTTCGATCTCGGCGATCAGCAGATCTGCATGCTCGAAGGTGATCCGGCCGGCGGCATAGTCGATGTCCATCACGCTGTCGATGATTGCGCAGGCGTTCGACGTGGGGTCCTTGACGATATAGCTGATCGTCGCCGTCGCCTCGTCATAGAACCCCTGAACCTCGGGCTTGACGCTCAGATCGACCGGATAGTCGGAAATCGGTGTCGCGATCGCATCCGCCATCCGCTGGTTGTGGGTGTCGATTGAATTCTGATCGTTCATGATTTTGTCTCCTCTTGGGCGCTCAGGCCTTGGCCGAGCGCGAATACAACGGTTTGTCCTGCAGGATCCGGGCCAGGGCCAGGCCCACGGCGACGGCGCCCAGGAACAGCACCACCTCCCACCGTCCGGCACCCAGGGCCGGAATGGCCGCGCCGGGGCAGAACCCGGCGATGCCCCATCCGATGCCGAACAGAGCCGATCCGCCGATCAGCTTGCCGTCGATGACGGTCGAGGTCGGAATCTGGAACCGCGCGGCAAACAGGGGCGCCTTCCGACGCCAGACCAGTCGGTAGCCGATGAAGGTCACCACAAGCGCACCGCCCATCACGAAGGCCAGGCTGGGATCCCAGGTGCCGGCAATGTCAAAGAAGTTCAGGACCTTGGCCGGGTTCATCATGCCCGAGATGGCAATCCCCACGCCGAAGACGAGGCCGGTCAGGAAGGTATGGAACAGTTTCATCGGCTTACCCTCCGATCACATGGCGGATGACGAAGACGGTAATGGCGGCGGTTGCCATGAAGGTCGGGACCGCCACCAGCGACCGCACCGACAGGCGCGACAGGCCGCAAACACCGTGGCCCGACGTGCACCCGGACCCGAGGCTGGCCCCAAGCCCGACGATGACACCGCCGACGGCAATCATCAGCGGGCTGACCGGAACGTCGATCGCCGGCATCGTACCGGTGACCGCGAAGATCAGCGCCGGCGCCACGACCATGCCCGCCACCAGAGCCAGACGCCATGAGATTTCCGAGGCATTCTCGGGGAAAACCAGCCCCGACATGATCCCGGTCGCTCCCATGATGCGGCCCAGCCCCAGCATCAGCAGAACCGCCCCCAGGCCGATCAGCAAACCGCCCCCGAAAGAAGCGAAAGGTGTGAAAACAGTCTCCATGTCAGGTCCTCTTGCAGGTTTTGATGCCCAAGACACCATAAAGCGGGCAGATCCGCAGCGCCGAAGTGACCAGCATCACCACGCCGACGATCACGGCGCCCCATTTCCCGAGCCCACCGTCGAAAAACGGCAATTCGCTGGCAAATGCCAAGTACAACAGAACCAGTCCCAGCGCGGCGCGCAGGATGCGGTCCAAAGTTCCCACATTTGTGGTCATGATGCCCTCCACATTCCAAGTCTGGAATGACATATAGGGCCGGTTCCCGGGCTCTTCAGTGACAATGTCACGAAAGCCAAAGGATTTCAGGATAAAATCAGCCGCTTTGCGCCAGCGCCTGCAAGGCCGCCTTGTCGGCAAGAGTGACCCGCCCGCGCGACTGGGTGATCAACTCGCGCTTCTGAAAATCGTTCAGGACGCGCGAGATCACTTCACGGGCGGTGCCAAGTTCGTCGGCCAGTTGCTGGTGGGTCACCTGTATCTCGGACGCCGCGCCCGCCAGCGCCAGCAACCGTTTCGCCAACCGCACATCGATGCGTCCGAAGGCGACATCGTCGACCACCCGCAAAAGATCGATCAACCGGCGCGAATAGGCCTCGAAGACAAAGCCGCGGAACGCGTCTTCTTCGGCCGCCAGCCGATCGAACTCGGCCTTCGGCAGAACAACGGCCGTGACGTCCGTTTCCGCGATCCCCTGGGCATTGTATGCCTCCTCGGCCAGCATGCAGGCAGTGGTCAGAACGCAGCTGTCGCCGGCCTCGACCCGATACAGAACGATCTCGCGCCCCGCACCCGACCGCTGGGATACCCGAATTCGCCCGTCGTACAGGAACAGCAGGCTTTCGGGCACGTTGTCCGGGCCAAACACCTGCGCACCCTTCGGAAACCGCACCATGCGCGCCGCCTTGCGCAGCCGGTCGCGGACCCGGTCCGGCAAGCGGCGGGTTCCATTGAACCGGTCGGTCCAGTCCGGCTGCCTCATGTCGGCGTTCGCATTATCAGACCGATGCTCCTATCCATCGCCAGGCCCCACCAGCCACAATGTTGCTGCCCCAACTTGGGGGCCGCATCCGCGAAGGTCAAGCAATCGCCGCCGGGGGCGCTGCGCTTACAGCGCCGCGCGGAACAGTTGGGTCAGGTTGTCCTCGGTCAATTCGATCGGGTTGCCACCACACGAGGGGTCAATGATCGCACCCTTGACCAGCTCCGGGATCGCATCCCCGGTCACGCCCAGATCGGACAGCGTGCGCGGGATGCCCAGCGAGTCGTTGAATTCCTGCACGAAGGCCCGGAACCCGTCGAACCCGCCGGAAATGCCCAGGTAAGCCGCGGCCGCGTCGAACCGGTCGGCAATCGCAGGGGCATTGAACTCCAGAACCGCGGGCATGCAGACCGCGTTGGTGGTGCCGTGATGGGTGTTGAACACCGCACCGATCGGGTGGCTCATGGCGTGAATCGCGCCCAGTCCCTTCTGGAAAGCCGTCGCACCCATGGCAGCCGCGCTCATCATCTGGGCACGCGCCTCGATGTCGGTGCCGTCCGCATAGGCGCGCGGCAAGTACTCCTTGACCAGCCGCATCCCCTCCAGCGCGATGCCCTGGCTCATCGGATGGTAATGGGGGCTGGAATAGGCCTCGACGCAATGCGCAAAGGCATCCAGGCCGGTCCCGGCGGTGATGAATTTCGGCATGCCCACGGTCAGTTCAGGGTCGCAGATCACCACGGTCGGCAGCACCTTGGGGTGGAAGATGATCTTCTTGGCATGGGTTTCCGAGTTGGTGATGACGCTGGCGCGGCCGACTTCCGAGCCGGTGCCGGCCGTCGTCGGCACGGCGATGATCGGCGCGATCGCTTCGGCATCCGCACGGGTCCACCAATCGCCGATGTCCTCGAAATCCCAGACCGGCCGCGTCTGACCGGCCATGAAAGCGACCATCTTGCCCAGATCCAGCCCCGATCCACCGCCAAACGCGATCACACCGTCATGTTCACCCGCCTTGTAGGCGACGACGCCAGCTTCGAGGTTCTTTTCGTTCGGGTTCGGGTCGACCTCGCTGAACAGGCCGCGGCCCAGCCCGGCGGCCTCGAGAATGTCCAGCGTCGCGGCGGTGATCGGCAGATCGGCCAGGCCGCGGTCGGTGACCAGAAGCGGGCGTTTGATCCCCGCCGCCGCGCAGGCCGCGGGCAGTTCCTTGATGCGGCCCGCGCCGAATTTGATCGTGGTCGGATAGGACCAGTTTCCAACAAGACTCATGTCAGCTTTCCTTGTGTCTAAGGCCTGCCCCGGCGAGGGGGGCGGTCCGGGGCAGGCAAATCGTCCTCAGCCCGTCACCTTCTTCAGGTGGTAGGATTTGGGACGTGTCAGGTTGTGATATCCGATGATCGACAGGCCGCCGCCGCGGCCGGTATTCTTGCACCCGGTCCAGCACAGGCCCGGGTCAAGGTAATCGGCCCGGTTCATGAACACGGTTCCAGTCTCGATCCGATCACCGACGCGTTCGGCCCGCGCCACGTCGCGCGTCCACAGCGAGGCGGTCAGGCCGAATTCGCTGTCATTCATCAAGGCAATGGCCTCGTCATCCGAGGACACCTTCATGATCCCCACGACCGGGCCAAAGCTTTCGTCGCGCATCACCCGCATGTCGTGTGTGACGTTGGTCAGGATCTGCGGCGTCAGATAGGCGCCGCCGTCATCCTCGGCAAAGGTCTCGATATGCGCCACGGCACCGGCGGCCACGGCCTCGGCGATCTGCGCGCGCACCTCGTCGGCAAAGCGCACGTTGGCCATCGGCCCCAGCGTCGTTTCCGGGTCCAGCGGGTTGCCCAGCTTGTAGCCCCTGACGATCTCGACCGCCTTGGCGACGAAGTCGTCATACAGGCTTTCATGCACATAGATCCGCTCGATCCCGCAGCAGCACTGGCCCGAGTTGAACATGGCCCCGTCGATCAGCGTCTCGACCGCCGCATCCAGATCGGCATCCTCCATGACATAGCCGGGGTCCTTGCCCCCCAACTCGGTGCTGACGGGGGTAAAGGTTCCGGCCACTGCCCGTTCCATCGCCTGCCCTCCGGCGACCGAGCCGGTGAAATTCACGAAATCGAACGCCTTGCCGGCAATCAGATCGTTGGTCACGTCATGGCTCAGAAACAGGTTCTGGAACACGTTCTCCGGCACGCCAGCCGAGTGGAAGGCCCGCGCCATCCGTTCGCCCACCAACAAGGTCTGCGTGGCATGTTTCAGCACAACCGTATTGCCCGCGATCAAGGCGGGCGCCACCGTGTTGATCGCCGTCATGTACGGATAGTTCCAGGGGGCCACGACGAACACCACCCCATGCGGCACGCGCTTGATGTAGCGCTTGAACGTCTCGTCCTCGCCCACGGCGATATCAGCCAGCGCATCGCGCGCAATGCCCGCCATATAGGTCGCGCGTTCGTTGAAACCGCCGAACTCGCCACCATAGCGCACCGGCCGGCCCATCATCTGCGCCAGTTCCGGTACGATCTCGTCATTCATCGCCCCCACGGCGGCAACGCCGGCCGTCACCAGATCGATCCGCTCCCGCAATGGCCGCGCCGCCCAATCCGCCTGCGCTGCCCGCGCCCGACCCGCTGCGGCGAACGCCGCGTCCCGATCCAGCGCAGTCCGCTCGGCAAACACCGATCCGTCGATCGGCGAGATACATTTCAACACCTGACCCATTGGTCACTCCATCCTCAAGCAAAGCAGGCCCGCTGCTTCATCTGGCCAAAAATATCTCGGGGAGCGTGAGGGGCTGGCCCCTCACATCCGCCCTCTACGCCCGCTCGAACCCGCGGGCAATCTCCCAATCGGTCACCACACGCTCGAATTCCTCGATCTCGACCTCGGCGGCGCGCACATAGTGGTCCACCACATCATCGCCCATGGCCGCCCGCAGCATGGACGACCCGTGCAACGCATCCCGCGCCGCGCGCAGATTGCCCGGAATCATGCCGGTATCCCCCTGATAGACATCACCCTTGGTGGGCGGCTGCAGCTCCAGCCCCTCCTCGATACCCGCGATTCCGGCGGCCAGCATTCCGGCGATGGCCAGATAGGGGTTCACGTCCGAGCCCGGAATCCGGCATTCCACCCGCACGGCCTTGGTGCCATCCCCACACAGCCGGAACCCCGCGGTGCGGTTGTCCACCGACCAGATGATCCGCGTCGGCGCGAATGTGCCCTTCATGAACCGCTTGTAGCTGTTGATGTAGGGCGCCATGAAACAGGTATAGTCGGCGGCGTATTTCAGCAGGCCCGCCATGTAGCTCTTCATCAGATCCGACATGCCCAGCGGATCGGCCGGATCGTAGAAGGCCGGCTGCCCGTCCGCCCACAGAGACTGATGCACATGCGAAGAACTCCCGACCCGGTCGTGATGCCATTTCGGCAGGAAGGTCGCCGCATGGCCGTGCTGCCAAGCAATCTCTTTCACGGCGTTCTTGGCGATCGAGTGATACTCGGCCGTCTGCATCGCCGGGGCGTATTTTATGTTCAGCTCTTCCTGCCCGGCCTCGGCCTCGCCCTTTGAGTTTTCCACCGGAATGCCCGCGTTCCACAGATGGTTGCGGATCGGGCGCATCACATGCTCTTCCTTGGTGGTCTGCAGAATATGATAGTCCTCATTGTAGCCCGAGATCGGTTCCAGATCGCGGAACCCCTCCTTGCGGATCTGATCGAAGCTCTTTTCGAACAGGAAAAACTCCAGCTCGGTCGCGCACATTGCCTCATAGCCCATGGCCTTCAGGCGATTGACCTGCTTCTTCAGAATGGCGCGCGGAGAATGCGGGACCTCCTCATGCGTGTGGTGATCCAGCACGTCGCACATCACCATCACCGTGCCTTCCAGCCACGGAACCGGGCGCAGGGTGCTGAGGTCGGGCTTCATGACATAGTCGCCATAGCCGCGCTCCCAGCTGGTCGAGGCATAGCCGTCCGGCGTCGCCATCTCGAGATCGGTGGCCAGCAGGTAGTTGCAGCAATGGGTCTCGCGCCAGGCGCCGGCCACGAAATGACCCGCATAAAAGCGCTTGCCCATCAACCGGCCCTGCATGTCCACCATGCAGACCAGCACGGTATCCACATCGCCTTCATCGACCTGGACCTTCAGATCCGCCAAAATCGCATCAATGCCCATCGTTCTCATTCCTTGTCACTTCCAAGACCCCGACCCCGTCTCACACTGGCGCACGTGCCCTTGCGGTCACCCGCCAAAACCCCCCGGCGCACGACACAACCCGCGCGCCGGGGTAACAGACTTAGCTGTAGCGATACGGACGCCCGGCCTTCTGCATGTCGGCGTTGTAGCGCTTGATGATCTCGACGACCTTGGCCTTGGTCTCGGACTCGGCTGCGATCTCATCCCAGAAGGCAACGGCGGCCGCTTCGACCTGGGCCCATTCCTCGTCGGGGATGGTGGTCAGCTTGAGCTTGTCGCCATGCACGCGCAGCGATGCCTCGCCGCCCCAATACCACCACTGACGGTAATAATGCGACTGGTCGGTGCAGACGCGGAACAGGGTCTGCAGGTCCTCGGGCAGTTCGTTCCAACGATCCATGTTGGCAAAGAACGACCCGGCCCAGGCGCCCGAGATGTTGTTGGTCAGGAAGTAGTTGGTCACATCCGCCCAACCGACGGTATAGTCCTCGGTGATGCCCGACCAGGCGATGCCGTCCAGCTCGCCGGTCTGCACGGCAACCTCGATGTCTTCCCAGGGCAGGGTCACCGGGACCACGCCGAACTGCGACAGGAACCGGCCCGCCGTCGGGAAGGTGAAGACCCGCTTGCCCTTCAGGTCCTCAAGACTGTTGATCGGGTCCTTGGTGGCGAAATGGCACGGGTCCCAGGCGCCGGCCGAGATGTGTTTGACGCCCACCTTGGAATATTCCGCATCCCAGATCTCGTTCAGACCGTACTGGTTGAACAGGACCGGCACGTCCAGCGAATAGCGCGAGGCAAACGGGAAATAGCCGCCGAACACGGTCACCTCGGTGGGCGATGCCATCGAGTCGTCATCCGACTGCACCGCGTCGATCGTACCGCGCTGCATGGCGCGGAACAGCTCGCCCGTGGGCACCAGCTGATCGGCATAATAAAGCTCGATCTGCATCCGGTCACCGGCGATCTGGTTGAACATCTTGATGGCCGGGTCGATCACATGCTCAGCCAATGCCGGGCCGGCATAGGTCTGCATGCGCCAGCGGATCGTGGATTGCGCCAGCGCCGGGGTGGCCAGCGCGGCGGCCGGGGCCGCGGCGGCCCCTTTCAGGAATGTGCGTCTGTTCGTCATCTTCTCTCTCCGTTGTCGGTTTCGATGGGCGAGAGACCAACCTCTCGCATGTGCCCCGGTATGTCCGGGGTCATTTGTTGTAGATGTAGTCGGGCAGCCACAGCGCGATCTGCGGGAAGGTCATGATGATGGCCAGCGCCAGCGTCATCACCATCACGAAGGGCAGGATCGAGCCGTAGATGTCGCGCAGCGAAATCTCGGGCGGGGCCATGGCCCGCATCAGGAACAGGTTATAGCCGAAGGGCGGCGTCATGTACGCAATCTGCGTGGTGATCGTGTACAGCACCCCGTACCAGATCAGGTCAAAGCCCAGTTCCCCCACCAGCGGCACATAGAGCGGCGCCACGATCACCAGCATCGCGGTGTCGTCAAGGAAGGTGCCCATGACGATGAAGCTCAGCTGCATCAGGATCAGGATCACCCAGGGGTTCAGGCCCAGCCGCTCGGTGAACAGGGTCTCGATCGCGCGCACGGCGCCCAGCCCGTCGAACACCGCGCCAAAGGCCAGCGCGGCCAGGATGATCCACATGAACATGCAGGTGATGCCCAGCGTCGAGCGCACCGAGACCTCGAACACCTGCCGCGTCATCCGCCCTTTCAGCACGGCGGCGGCAAAGGCCGTCAGCGCCCCGATGGCCGAGCTTTCGACCAGCGAGGTCCAGCCATTGACGAAGGGCACCATCATCGCCGCGAAAATCGCCAGTGGCAGCAGCCCCGCGCGCAGCAGCCGCAGCTTTTCCGCCATCGGCACGTCGCGCTCTTCCTTTGACAGCGCCGGCCCCAGTTCCGGGTTTATCCGGCAGCGGATCACGATGTACAGGATGAACATCCCAGCCATCATCAAACCCGGCAGGATGCCCGCCAGCCACAGCTGCCCCACCGGCTGCCGCGCGATCATCGCATAGAGAACCAGCACCACGGACGGCGGCACGAGAATGCCCAGCGACGACCCGGCCTGGATCACCCCGGTCACCATCTTCTTGTCATAGCCGCGCTTGAGCAGTTCCGGCAGAGCAATCGTGGCCCCGATCGCCATGCCCGCCACGCTGAGCCCGTTCATCGCCGAGATCAGCACCATCAACCCGATCGTGCCGATGGCCAGCCCGCCGCTCAGCCCGCCCATCCAGACATGGAACATCTTGTACAGGTCGTCGGCGATCTTGGACTCGGCCAGAACGTAGCCCATGAAGATGAACATCGGCAGCGTCAGCAGCGGGTACCATTTCATCAGCTTCATCGCGGCCGAAAAGCCGATGTCATAGCCGCCCCGGTCGCCCCACAGCAGCAACGCGGCCACCACGGCAACGAAACCGATGGCACCGAACACGCGCTGGCCGGTCAGCAGCATCAGCATCATGGTCGAGAACATCAGGATGGCGATCAACTCATACGACATCAGATCACCTCGCGCGGGATGTCATCGCCCTTGAGGCGCAGAATATCTTTGAACAGCTCGGAAATGGCCTGCAGCAGCATCAGGATCAGCCCCACGACCATGATCACCTTGATCGGCCACAGATAGGGGCGCCACGCGGTCGGGCTGCGTTCGCCATATTGCAGGGAATAACTGAGCGAGTCGAACCCGCCATAGATCATCACGCCCAGGTAGAAGATCAGAAACAGCACGGTGATCGCATCGGTCCAGGCCCGGCGCCGGTGCGACCATTCGCTGTACAGAAGGTCCATCCGCACGTTCGAGCCCATCTGGATCGAATACGGCCCGCCGAGAATGTAATAGGCCACCATCGCGAACTGCGCGACTTCGAGCGTCCAGAGCGACGGCAGGAAGAAGGTCTTCGAGATCGACGACCACAGCAGAATGCCCATCATCACGAAGATGCCGTACATGACGACCCGTCCGATCCAGCGGTTCATGCGGTCGATGACCGCAACATATCCCCGCATGAAATTCATGCCTGCTCCTCTGTTCCGGTTGGAGAAAACGCCGCGATGGTCCGGGCCAGAACCGGAGCCAGAACGCCAGCCATCCGGTTGACCCCGGCGGGCGTGTCGATCAGGTCGTTGCGGACCTCGATCATCACGTTGGGAAGGCCCCGCGCGACGCCGTGCTCGCGCAGGGTGTGGGTCACGCCATCGGCGGCCGCATAGGGTTCGTTCAAAGCGGTCCTCAGGCCGCAGCCCGCGGCATGGTCCAGCATCACCCGGGCCGCGCGTTCATCCTGATCGTGCAGGATGCCCAGTTCGACATCGCGTTTCTGCCCCTTGTAGACGGGGGTGAAACTGTGGATCGTGATCAGAACCGGCGGCTCCGGGCGTGCGTCCAGCGTGGCCGACAGCAGATCCCGGAACGGCTCGTAGATCTCGCGCACCCGCTGGACACGTTGGGCCGGGGTCAGGTTCCGGTTGCCCGGAACATCGAAGACCTCGCTGACCTCGGGCATGGAATCGGTGCGCTCGGGCGGGCGGTTGCAGTCATAGACCAGACGGCTGACGCGCGCCTGCACCAGCGGCGCGTCAAGGGCGCCCATCAGCTCGACCGCAAGCTCCATTGCGCCGATGTCCCAGGCCGCGTGCGACCGGGCCGCCGCCGCGTCCAGCCCCAATCCGTTCAACGCCGCCGGAATGAACCGGCTGGCATGTTCACACACCAGCACCGCCGGGGCGCGGCCATGCGCGTTCAACACCCGTGCAGCGGGGGCTTCGATCGGGGACAGCAAAGTGGACTCGGGTGTCGGCTTCATAAGTAGCATTTGTTACAGCGGACTTCGGCCTGTCAAGAAAATTACTGTAGACAAAATTACGTTCGCTCATATTCTGTAACGAATTGAATAATACGAGGGCGCCGATGGCCTCTGTCGCCAAGACCGTCAAGCAACGCATCCAGGACGAGCTTGATGACCTGACCCGATCCGAACGTCAGTTGGGGTCGATCCTGCTGCAGGATTATCCGATGGCCGGGCTGCAATCGATCACCAAGCTGGCCGCGGCGGCGCAGGTCTCGACCCCGACGGTGATCCGCATGGCACGCAAACTGGGCTTCGACGGCTTTCCCGCCCTCCAGGACGCGCTGCGCGAGGAGGTCGCCGCGCAGATTAAGAAGCCGATCTCGAAACGCGACGCCTGGATCGTCGACGACGAGACCGAACACCCGATCACCCGTTTCGCGCAGGCCGTCTGGACCAACATGCGGCACACGCTGGAGCGGTTGGACAAGTCGATGTTCGACGCGGTGGCCCAGTTGCTGGCCGATACCGAGCGGCATCTCTATGTCGTGGGTGGCCGCATCACCCGCTCGAACGCAGACTATCTGTTCAACCACATGCAGATCATCCGGCCCAACGTGACGATGCTGGGCAATTCAGCCAACGTGTGGCCGCAATACCTGCTGGACATGGATGACAGCTCGGTCCTGGTGATCTTCGACATCCGCCGCTACGAGGCGCATCTGGAAAAGCTGGCGCAGGTGGCCTCGGATCGAGGCGTGGCGGTCGTTCTGTTCACCGACCAGTGGGGTTCGCCCATCGGGCGGACGGCTGATTACACTTTCCACGCGCTGGTCGAAGCCCCGTCAAGCTGGGATTCCACCATCGCACTTCAACTGATTTCCGAGACCCTGATCGCCGAGGTGCAGGAAGCCCGCTGGGAAGAAAGCAAGGAACGAATCGAGGAACTGGAGCGCTATTTCTCGACCACGCGGATCTTTCGCAGCCTCGACAACTGACCGTTCACGAGCTTTGGCAACCGGTGGACAAAACTGTTGTTCCACAAATGTCGCCCATATATCGTTGTTGCATCAAGGCTCGCTGCAACATCAGGTAACCGCGGCCCCGGAGACTTTGGGCAAGGCGAAATCCGGCCGGTCGATCCGGCAAGAAACCGCCGCAGTTCGCACTCCGGGCCCCCTTGCGGCTTCAGAAGGTCGGGCGAGGCTGATAAGTCCCGGGTTTGGCCGCGGTCCAAGCTTGTTACAGCCCCGGATCCGCGCATGAATGACAAAGGTTGACCGATCGTGAGCCCGAAGCACCCCGCAAATCTCCGCCCGGACCCCGAGCTTCAATCCGCACGCAGGCAGGGATCGACCTTCCTGCTGCTGACCTTTTTGTTCAGCGTCTTCGTCAACATCCTGATGTTGACCGGGCCGCTGTTCATGCTTCAGGTCTATGACCGCGTCCTGGCCTCGCGCGCGGTCGAGACGCTGACGGCCCTGTTTCTGCTTGTCGCCCTGCTCTATGGCCTGATGGCAACGCTGGACTATGCCCGCGGGCGGATCATTGCCCGGTTCGGCGCGAAGTTTCAGTCCGACCTGGACGAACGTGTGTTCGACGCGACGCTGCGCCATGCGCTTTATCCTCAGGCGCGCGCCACGCCGGCCCGGTCGCTGCGCGACCTCGAGACAATTCAGGCCCTGTGTGCCTCACCCGTATTTCTGGCGATGATGGACCTGCCCTGGACACCGGTGTTTCTGGCCGCCATCTTCATTTTCCACCCGCTTCTGGGCTGGCTCGCGGTGGGGGGCGGGGTTCTTCTGATCGTCATTGCGGTCGTGAACCAGATCCTGACCCACCAGAAGGTCGCCGAAGCCCAGGTCGCGTCGGCCAGGGCCAACGCCTTTTCCGAAAGTGCCCGTCAGGCCGTCGAAGTGGTGCGGTCGCAGGGCATGCAGCGGGACGTGACCGACCGGTGGCTGCTACAGAGATCGCAGGCCCTGTCGCAGAGCATTTCGGCCAGCGACTGGACCGGCAGCTTCAGCGCGCTGACGAAATCCCTGCGGCTGTTTCTGCAGTCGGCCATGCTGGCCCTTGGCGCCTGGCTGGTGCTGCAGAACGAGATGACGGCCGGTGCGATGATCGCGGGGTCGATCCTGCTGGGCCGGGCGCTGGCGCCGGTGGAGCAGATCGTGGGCCAATGGGCGATGGTCGAACGGGCGCGCATGGCGTGGAAGGGCCTGAACCAGTTTCTCGCCCGAACCCCCAGAGAGCCGTCGCGCACCAAGTTGCCGGTTCCGGCCGCGCGGCTGGTGGCCAAGAACCTGACGGTGATCCCGCCAGGCACCAAGACACCGACCCTGCGTGGGGCGTCTCTGGTGCTGGAGCCCGGCAAGGCGCTTGGCGTGATCGGCAAGAGCGGATCGGGCAAGACCACTCTGGCCAAGGCGCTGCTGGGACTGTGGGCACCGGCGGCGGGCGAGGTCCGCTTGGGCGGCGCCACCCTCAGCCAGTATGACCCGGACGATCTGGGCCGTCACATCGGGTATCTGCCGCAACAGGTCACCCTGTTCAACGGAACCGTGGCCGAGAACATCGCGCGGATGTCGCTGTCGCCCGACGACGAGGCCGTCGTGGCCGCCGCCAAGAAGGCCAATGCGCATGAGCTGATCCTGAGCCTCGAGAAAGGGTATGACACGTTTCTGGAAGGCAATGAAAGCCAGCTGTCGGGCGGTCAGAAACAGCGGATCGCCCTGGCGCGCGCGCTGTATGGCGACCCGGTCGTGCTGATCCTGGACGAGCCCAATTCGGCGCTGGATGCCGACGGTACGGACGCACTGAACGCGGCCATCCGCAATCTCAAAGCCGAAGGCAAGGCGGCCATCATCATGACGCACCGGCCCCAGGCCATTTCGGAATGCGACGACCTGGCCGTGGTCGAACGCGGCCAGATCGTGAAATTCGGACCGCGCGACGATGTTCTGAGCGCGATGGTCCAGAACGCGGGCGTCATCAAGCGACAGCTCAAGAAGGTGGGTGAATAGACATGGCCAACCAAGTTTCGCGCCCGGCCTGGCGGATCACCGTTCCGGCCCTTGTGGGGTTTGCCGCACTGACGATCCTGATCGGCGGCGTCGGCGTCTGGAGCACGCAGACCCGGCTGGCCGGGGCGATCGTCTCGCCCGGCGTCGTCGAAGTCCAGAGCAACCGGCAGGTGATCGAGCACCCTGACGGCGGGGTCGTGGGCGAATTGCACGCCCGTGACGGCGACCATGTCGCCCAAGGCGATCTGCTGCTGCGGTTGGACGGCACCTTCCTGACATCCGAGAAGGCCATCATCGAGTCGCAGCTGTTCGAATTGCTGGCGCGCAAGGTGCGGCTGGAAGCCGAACGCGACGGCGCAAAGGTCGACGAACTGGACGCGCATATGCGCGATCTTGCGCGGATGGAACCGATCGACCCGGATCTGATCGCCGGTCAACGAAACCTGTTTCTGGCGCGCTCTGACACGCTGACCCAGAAAATCGACCAACTGGGCAAGCAACGGCATCAAATCGAGAGCGAAATCGCAGGAACCGAGGCCCAATTGGTGTCGCTGACCAAACAGGTCGACCTGATCCGGCAGGAGCTGGAGGATCAGAACGACCTTCTGGCCAAGGGCCTGACCCAGGCCAGCCGCGTGCTGGCCCTGCAGCGCGAAGAGGCCAGCCTGACCGGTGAAATCGGGCGACTGGAGGCTACGGTGGCCCGTCTGAAGGGGCAGATCGCCACGACCGAAATCCAGATCGTCGAACTGGCCTCTGCACGGCGCGAGCAAGCGATCACCGAGTTGCGGGAAGTGCAGGCGCAGATCGTGGAACTGTCGCAGCGTCGCCTGTCTCTGACCGAGCGCCTGTCGCGCCTGGACATTCGCGCCCCGGTCGCTGGTACGGTCTTCGGCAGCCAGGTCTTTGCCGCGCAATCCGTGGTTCAGCCCGGCGAGCCCATGATGTACATCGTCCCCGAGGATACGCCCTTGCTGGTGGCGGCGCGCGTGGACGCGATCCATGTCGACCAACTGTATGTGGGACAACCCGTCACCCTGCGGTTTCCGGCCTTCAACCAGAGGGAAACCCCCCAGATCGACGGCCATGTGATCAACGTGTCGGCCGACGCGCTGACCAATGAAAAGACCGGGCAGGCCTATTATCGGACCGAGGTGGCCCTGGACGACGGCCAGACCGAACGGCTGAATGGCCAGACGCTGCTGCCCGGCATGCCGGTCGAAACCCTGATCAAGACCGACGAGCGCACGCCGCTGTCCTATCTGGTCAAACCGATGACCGACTACTTCAACCGGGCCTTCCGCGAATAGCGCCTCACGGAGCTTCGCGGTTGCCCGGCGGAATGGATGCCATGTCGGTGGCGATCACGCCATCGACGGCCGCCACGGAAATTCCGGTGTCGTATGAAACATTGTGCCGCGTGATGCCGGACAGGTCGGAGTTCTGATCCAGAAAGACCCATTCGGGCTCGTGCAAGGACGGCATGCCGACGGCCACCTGCAGGGAACCCAGCGTGATGATTTCGCGCGTGGCGTTGGAGTAGGTCTTGATGATGTCCTGGTGGCCGCTCAGGGTTCCATCCGGCAGGCACAGGTAAAACTGCTCTGCCGGTCCGCCTGCGCCGTGGTCGTCACGACTGTTGTTCACCTTCACGATGACGGCGCAAGATCCTTTGCTGCCCGTCGTTCTGACGACAACGGCACCGAACGGCGGACCGACCAAATGGCAATTGGGTACCGATGGCGCCGACATCCGGGCGACCACCAATGTAGATGACATCGTTCGAGGCAGCGGTGGCGACGACACATTCGACCTGACCGGCACCGCGCGCGATCTGGTCGAGGCTGAAACGGATCCCGCCATCAACGGCACTGATGCAGTCACCGGCTTCACCCTGGGTCCGGCAACGGATGTGACAGATGCATTGCTCTTCAGCGGGCCTGATGTAGCGAGCTTGCGCAGAAGCCGACCAGATGTCGAGATTTCGGGGCTGGAAAGTGCGCTTGGCGCGAACTCCGGCTTTGTCGGAGTGAACACCCAACCACCCGGTCTCGGTTTGGGAACCTTGACTTCGGCTGCCGGAGGCCCGGTGGACGCTCGGTCGGGCGGTGAAATCTATCTGATGGTCACCGACCCAACGACAGCGTGCCCGGCAATGTCGGATCCGGATGCTTTTGATGTCCCTCTCACTGCGTGATTTACGGCTCCGAAATCGGAGCGGTGAACATGTCTGACCACTATTGGCCGAGCGATGCGCAGATGGTCAGGCCCGAGCCTTTCTTTCCGAAGTCCTCCGGCAAGCCCCGCGTGGATGGCAAACGTGTGCCGAGCGGGATTATCTTATTCAATCGCAAAGGCTTGCGCCGGCGTGACGCACCGTTTGAGTGCGGGCCACACAAAACTCTTTGCAGACGCTGGAAGCGGTGGAGCGAGATAGGCATCGGTGCTGGGATGTTTCCGGGGCGGGCCGAACAGGGCGGCGACGCCGATACGCTGATGACCGACACCATCCACTTCAAGACCCACTGCACCGCCTCCAGCCCGAGGTTCAAGAACGGGGCGAGGCCGTTGCACCAAGGGCGGAATGAACTCGAAACCCCACGCCATCACCGATGCGGTGAAGCGGCCATTGCGAGTGTTCCTGACTGCCGGCCAGCGGGGCGATTACATGACCGCCGGGGCGATCCGGATGCTCAGCAACCCGCCAGCCGCATGCTGAGGCCCGCTTCAAGGATCAGCGCCGCGTTTGCGACCCGCAATGACACGTACCCGCGGGTGTTCCGATCCGCCCGCGCCTTGGCTGCCGGCATCATGTTCTGGTTACGAATCCAGACCCATTGCGCACCGACTCCGTCAGTTGGAGGACGTCTTGAACTGTTGGTCGAACAATCGCCGGAAGCTGCCGTTCATTTCCAGCAATTCATCCAGATTGCCTTGTTCGACCACCTGCCCGTCTTGCACCACGATGATCTTGTCGGCGCCCAGCACCGTCGACAGCCGGTGCGCGATGACGATCGTGGTGACGTTTTCGGTCAGTCGGTCCAGGGCGTCCTTGACCAGAGATTCGGATTCCGCATCCAGAGCACTGGTGGCCTCGTCCAGCAACAGGATCTCGGCCTTGCGCAGAATGGCCCGGGCGATGGCGAGGCGCTGTTTTTGTCCGCCCGACAGGAAGGCTCCGTTTTCGCCAACCTCCGTGTCATAACCTTCGGGCAGCGCCATGATGAAGTCATGCGCATGTGCGGCCCGGGCCGCCTCGACAATCTCTTCGTCGGTGGCATCCGGTCGGGCAAAGCGCAGGTTTTCCCTCACCGACGTGGAAAACAGGAACGTGTCCTGACCCACAAAGGAGATTTTGCGCCGCAACGAGGCAAAGCTGACATCCTGCAAATTCTGCCCGTCGATTTCGACCGCACCGCTTTCCGGGTCGAAAAACCGCATGATCAGACCGAAGATGGTTGATTTCCCGCCGCCGGACTGCCCCACCAGGGCAGTCGTCTTGCCGGCCTCGAAGGTGGCGTTCAGATTCCGGATGACCGGGTGCGAACCGCTATAGCCAAAGGTCACGTCCTTCAGGCGAACTTCTCCCGGCCCGGGGGCAAGGTCGGTTGCCCCCGGCTTTTCGCGCATCGGCTCTTCCTGATCCAGCAATTGGAACATCATGCCGATCGGCACCAACGTAGTTTCGATCGCCACACGCATGCGTGACAGCCGTTTGGCGGGCTCGTAGGCCATCAGAAGGGCCGTGATGAATGACATCAGCTGACCCGCCGACGGCGGCTCGCTGCCGGCGAGCCCCATCGTGGAAACCACGAGAACACCCGCCACCGCCAACCCGGCCAGAAGCTCCATCAAGGGGCTGGCGATCGCCTGCAACTTGGCGATCGAGTTGGCGCGGCGTTCGACCGAGCGAATGGCCCCGTGCATCCGGTCGACCATCATGTCCTCGAGCGCGAAAACCTTGATCACCTTGATCCCGCCCGAGGTTTCCTGAAGCACCTTGATGATCTCGGCCAGGGATTTCAACTCGGATTCCATGATGACGCGCACGCTTTTCAACAGCGCCCGCACACCCCACAGGGCCAACGGCCCCACCACGAAGAACAGGACCGACAGAACCGGTTGCTGATAGATCATCACAAAGACCAGACCGACCAGCGTCAGAGCGTCACGGACGAAACTGGTGACGATGACGTCCACAAGCCGCCGCGCGGCCTGGGCCCCGTTGGTCACGCGCATCAACAGGTTCGAGGACTCGGTCTGGGCGAAAAAACCGACCCCGCGGGTGATCAGCTTGTCGTACAGTTTCTCCTGCTGCTCGGCGATGATGCGGTTGCCGGCACGTGCCAGAAACACGGCCTGGGCATAGGAGGCCACCGCCTTGGTGAAGAACAGCCCCACGACCCCGAGCGCGATCCAGTAGACCTGCGATTTCATCTCGGGCGTGGTCATCGCGTCCACGATGCTTTCCATCATCCACGCGGTTCCGGCCGTGGTCACCGCCACGATCGCCATGGCGACCATTGCAATGGCGTAAAGCCGCCACTGCGCCCGCAGACTGTCGCCCACCAGCCGGCCGATATGGCCGGACCGCCACTTGGCCCAGGTCTTTCCGATCATCAGGGTCTCCAAACGTTCTGACGCCTTGTTGCGTGTCAGAACCGGATTTGCAAGTTGTCAAAGCGCGTGCCGGCAAGGCCGTGCCGCGTCGCGCAACCGCCCTTAATTGGGGGCTGAGCTCGGAAATACCAGTGCCGGTTCGGGTTTTTTCAAAGCTTCGGGCGACCAAGACCTGTCGGCCGTTCACTCCGAAACTCCATCACTGCCACTCGACGTCGCCCAGAAAGATGTAACCGGCGCCGTAGATGGTTTTGATCAGGCGCGGGTTCTTGGGGTCTTCTCCCAGTTTGGTCCGCAGCCGCGATATGCGCACGTCCATCGCGCGATCAAAGCTTTCTCCGGCGGCGCCCCCAAGCGCTTCTTGCATCTGCGCGCGGGTGATCAGGCGTTTGGGGCTTTCCAGAAACAACCGCAACACCTCGCCCTCGGCGTGGCTGAACGCAGTTTCCTCGCTGGTATCTGACAGCAGAACATAGCGGTCGAAACAGGCCGTCCAGCCATGGAACCGGGCCACCTGCGATTGCTGCGCCTGGGATCTGGGCGCGCGTAGACGGGCCCGGATGCGGGCCACCACCTCGGCGGGGTCGAAGGGTTTGGTGATGTAGTCATCAGCCCCCAGTTCCAGCCCCGTCACCCGGTCCTGCACCTGTGCCCGCCCCGAGATGATGATGACCGCCGCCCCCTGTTCCAACGCCAGCCGATGCACCAGCGCCAGCCCGTCGGTGTCGGGCAGCGAAAGGTCCACAAGGCAGACATCCGGCGTGACCCGTTTCAGTGACGCTTCGAATTCGCGGGCGCGGGCAAAGCTCTGGGTTCGAAATCCAGCGTCTTCAAGCGCTTCGGTCAGAATCCGGCGGATTTCGGGTTCGTCGTCCAGAATGGTCACCAGGGGTTGCGTCATGAGGCGGCCTCGGTTCGGATGAGCGCGGACAATTGCGCGCGGGTGAAGGGTTTGCGCAGGACCGGCGCCTTGGCAAGAGCCCGACGGTGCAGCGCGTCGTCATAGGGCAACGAAGTCATCAGGATCGTCGGGATCGGGGCGTTCAGCCTTTCGATCAGATCAATGCCGGTGGCGGCGCCCTCCAGCCGGATGTCCGACAGGATCAGCGAGATGTCGTCCAGGCTGGTGGCCAGGGCCAGCGCCTCATCCGCCGAGGTCGCCTCGATCACCGAGAGCCCCAGATCCACCAGCATGTCGCGGAACTGGTGGCGCAGATCGTCGCTGTCCTCGACCAGCAGCGCCAGGCCCGACTGAACGGGCGGCGCGGGCCGGTAAGGCAGCCGCAGCATCACGGATGCGCCCGAGGGCGTGTTGCGCAATTGCAGGTCTCCACCCGCCAGTTTAACGGTATCGTAAACCATAGGGAGGCCCAGCCCCGACCCCTTGCTGCCCTTGGTGGTGAAAAACGGGTTCAACGCCTTGTCCAGCGCATCGGGCGAAAACCCCGGACCGGTATCGGATACGGTGATTTCCACCCAGATCCGGCCGATCGCATGGGCGCTTATGGTGATCTGCCCGCTGCTTCCGCAGGCGTCGCGGGCGTTCAGCACCAGGTTCAGCAGCGCGTCCTGCACCATGCCCGGGTCCAGCATCAGCGCCTCGTCCGGCAGGGTGTTGACCACCGACAGCCCCACCCCACGCGGGAGCGAAGGCGAGGCCAGGACCCGCAGATCCTCGAGCAGGCCGCGCATGTCGGTGGCCTGCGGCTGCGGGGTGCGGTTGCCGGTCATGTCGGCAATGCGGTTCAGCAGCTGCCCGCCGCGCCGCGCGGTCTGCTGGGTTGCGGCCACAAGCTCGGCGGCGTCTTCGGGCAGGTCCATCTTTTCCAGTTTGGCCTGCATGCCCAGGATGATGGTCAGCAGGTTCGAGAAATCATGCGCCAGCCCGCTGGTCATCTGCGCGGCCATCGCTCGGCGCCGGGTCTGCTGCAGGGCCACGCGGGCCTGCGTTTCCTCGGTGATGTCCACCGACATGATATAGACGCCGCCCGTGCCATCGGGCGTGAACGAGACACGGATACGGCGCGAATCCTGATCCTCGGTGAATTCGAACACCGAGGCCTGACCGTCATAGGCCTGTTGCAGATGCGGCCGGACCCTCTCGTAGGCATGCGCACCGAGCGCCTGCGAGATGTGCAGCCCCAGGATGTCCGACGGCCGCCCCGGCAGGACCGAACTGAGCCGCCGGTTGGAATAGTCATACCGCCCCTCGGCATCCAGATGCGCGATATGGGCCGGCATCATCTCGGTCGTCATGCGCGTGCGCGCTTCGATTTCGGTCAGCTGGCGCTTGGCCTCTTCCAGCGCGCTGATCGTGGCGGCCAGTTGCCGGTTGGAGGCCGAAAGCTCTTCGGCATGGCTCAGCAACTGATCCGACAGTTCTTCGGACCGGCTGCGCAGCAACTCTTCGACCCGCTTGGTGCTGGTGATGTCGGTATAGACCGCGACCCAGCCACCGGTGGGCAGCGGCGCGCCCTCGATCGAGATCACCTGCCCGTTGGGACGCACGCGCTCCATGTAGTGCGGCTCGAACGCCAAGGCTTGTTCGACCCGGACGCTGACCAGATCCTCGACCGATTGATCGTGGCCATATTCGCCCCGGCTGGCCAGAAAGTGGATCGTGTCGCTGAACAGCGCGCCCGGCTGCACCAGGGCTTCGGGAAGGTCGAACATTTCCTGAAAGCGCTTGTTGCTGACCACAAGCCGCAGCTTGTCGTCATAGATCGACAGGGCCTGACCGATCAGGTTAAGCCCTGCGGTGGTCATTTCCTTGATGCGCTGTTCGGATATCTCCAAGCCGATCCTCCCCTGGGCACAGGCCTATCACCAGTTTTCGGGCAGGTGTAGGGGGGCCGGATGCGACCGGTTGGCCCCTAGCCGGGTTTGCGCGCGATGATCCAGACGGGGTGATAGGTCAGGCGCACGCCTTCGGGGCCGGAAAACGCGGCGCGATAACGCGTACTGAAATCGGTCAGGTCGGCGCGGGTCCAGACCTGCGCCGCACGGCCGTTCACCCCGGTCTCACGCAGGTGGCGCAGCACGTCCAACGGCGTGTCGAACCACAGCGGTTGCCGATCCTGCCACAGGTCGAGGATTTCAACCTCGGGGCCGATGCCTGCGGCCAGATCCTCGGGGGCGCGCAAGCCGGGCGCGCGGGCGGCCGACCCCAGCGCGGACAGCTCGGCGTACTGGTCGGGGCCAAATCCCGAAATGGCCACCCACCCGCCAGGTGCGACCTGATGCAGGGCGCGGCGAACCACGGCCGCCGGATCGTCCAGCCATTGGACCGTCGAGGCCGAGGCGATCAGGTCCGGCCGCGCGGGCCATGTCACATCGCGGATATCGCCTTGCAGGAAATCCGCGCCCCATCGCCGCGCAGTCTCCTGGGCCTCGGCCATCAGGTCGTTGAGCGTGGACTGGGTGAACGAAAACTGCTGGTGCAGCGCTTCGGTCAGATGACCGGTGCCGCAGCCGATTTCGAACAGGGTGCCAAACTGGCGGGGCGCCCCGAGATCGACCAGCCGCTGCGCCAGAGCGCGGGCAATCCGGGCCTGCGGGCCAGCGGCGCAGTGATAGCTGCCGAAGCTGCGGCTGAAACTGCGCCGGATGCGGTCGGTGGGCATGGCGTTCATGCGAACCACTCCGCCCAGGTCTGCCCCACCGCGAAAGGCTGGTGCGGGCCGGGGATGCGGCGCATGGTGTCCGATTGGCCCCAGGCCATTTCCTGCGCGGCCGTCGGCACGATGCGGTCCGAGGTGGAAATCCAGACCCGGTCGAAACCGGGATCGGGCGCAGCTCCGCGCGCGGCGATGGTCCGCAGTTCCTCGGCCGCAGCGGCAAAATCGATCTCGGGCGCGGGGCCATCCAGCCCGGCCCGGCGGCAGAACCGGGCAAAGCTGGCCGCGCTCAGGCCATCGGCCGTGGCTGCCACCGTCTCGGGCGCGATGCCCCGGTCGGCATCCGCCGGAAACAGCGTGCCGTTGACCGCAACCTTGCGCGCGCAGGTCACTCCGTGCCCCGCCAGCCAATGCGCGGCCGAAGCGACACCGAAGGAATAGGCCAGCAAGCGGATCGAGTCATAGTTGCCGGTTTCGGGCAGCGCGTCATCGAGGTTGCGATAGTCGTCCACCACCAGAACGTCCGCCGCCCCGGTCAGGCGCGCAAACGGCGCAGGCCCCAGCGCCCAACCGCCGAACACCAGCGTCAACTGCGCTCCTCCGTCACGGGTTAGCCAGTGCCGCCTCATGCGTCGCCCCGCGCGAGTTCGACCATGGCCGCCGTCACCCGGCTCAGCTCGTCGCCCGAGATCACATAGGGCGGCATACAGTAGATGTTGCGCGCGAAGGGACGCAGCCAGACCCCGGTTTCCGGCGCCCGCCGATGCGCGATGCGTGGATCGACGGTGTGCTCCATCTCGATCACGCCGATGGCGCCCAGCACCCGCACATCGGCGACGCCGGGCAGGCCGCGCGCCGGCTCCAGTTCGGCCTTCATCTGCGCCTCGATGGCCCGCACGCTGGCCTGCCAGCCGCCATCCTCAACCAGCCCCAGACTGGCGACGCCGGCGGCGCAGGCCAGCGGATTGGCCATGTAGGTGGGGCCGTGCATGAACACGCCAGCCTCGCTGTTGCCGATGCCATAAGCCACCTGTTCGGTGGTCACCGTCGCGGCGAACGAGATGTGCCCCCCCGTCAGCGCCTTGCCCAGGCAGATGATGTCCGGCGTCACCCCCGCATGGGTGGTGGCAAACAGCTCTCCGGTCCGGCCGAATCCGGTGGCGATTTCATCGAAGATCACCAGAACGTCATGGGCCTGACACAGGGCCTTGGCCCGGCGCAGCCACTCGGGGTGATAGAAATACATGCCGCCCGCGCCCTGCACGACCGGTTCAAGCACCAGCGCGGCCAGCCTGTGCGCCTTGTCGCGCAGCAACTGTTCCAGGGCATCGAGCCCGTTCTGTGCCGGGTCCTCGGGCCAGTCGTCGCCCAGGCGAACGGACGGGCGCGGCAGGAAATGCTGGATCGACAGCGCGCCGCGGAACAGCCCGTGCATGCCGTTGACGGGGTCGCAGACGCTCATCGCCTTCCAGGTGTCGCCGTGATAGCCGCCGCAGATCGTGGCGAACTCGACCTTGTCGGTGCGGCCATGGGCCATCTGGAACTGCACCGCCATCTTCATCGCCACCTCGATCGAGACCGAGCCGCTGTCGCAATAGAAGATCCGGTCCAGCCCCTCGGGCAGCAGGGCCACCATCTTGCGGCCAAGATCAATCGCGGGCCGGTGGGTCAGACCGCCGAACATGACATGGGGCATCCGGTCCAGCTGTTGCTGCATGGCGGCGGTGATCGCCGGGTGGCGGTGCCCATGGATGGCGCACCACCACGAGGACATGGCGTCGATCATCTTCGCCCCGTCCTCGCGGTACAGATACACGCCCTCGGCCCGGTCGATCAGGTGCATCGGGCCCGGGTCGGCCACGTTCGTATAGGGGTGCCACAGGTGGCGGGCGTCAAATTCCAGCGGGGTCACAGGGCACCTCGGATCGTGTCCATGTCGATCGCCTCGAAGGCGTGGCGCAGGGTGTCGGGTGTCAGAGTCTCGATCCGGCCGAGGCGTCCCAGGTGGGGCACCTGCGACATCTGGATGATGGTCTGTTCGACCGCGGGTTCGGGGTCTCCGATGAAGGCCACGCCGACCACCGGGCAGCCGGCGCCGCGCAGTGCCATCAGAGACAGGGTCGTGTGGTTGATCGTGCCCAGGGCCGTCCGGGCCACCAGAATCACGGGTGCCTGCCAGCGGGCGAACAGGTCAAGGTAATAGGCCTGCCGGGTCAGCGGCACCATGACGCCCCCTGCCCCTTCGACCACCAGCGGGCGATCGGTCTGCGGCAGGGTCAGCCGGTCAAGGTCGATCTCGACCCCCTCGGCCTCGGCCGACAGGTGCGGCGAAGCGGGCAGGTTCAGCAGATAGGCCTCGGGCAGGACCGATTGGCCGGACAGGCGCGCCACGATCTGGCTGTCGGTCTCTTCCTCAAGCCCCGATTGCACGGGCTTCCAGTACTGCGCACCGAGGGCCGCGGTCAGCCCGGCGGAAAACACGGTTTTGCCGACGCCAGTGTCGGTTCCGGTCACGATCACTGTGGTCATGCGGGTCCTGCCTGTTGTTCGGCGATGGCCTGAAACACCGCCGTGATGTCCTGTGCGCCCACGTTGCCGGTGATCGAGACCCGCAGCCGCGAGCTGCCACGCGGCACGGTGGGTGGGCGGATCCCGCGCACGTCAAAGCCCCTCTGTTGGAGTTTCGCCGCGCGATCCATCGTGGCCGCGTCCTCTCCCACGATGACGGGCATGATCTGGCTGTGAAATCCGGTCAGCCCGCACAGGCGCGCGGCCTCGGCGTGGGCATGAGCCATCCGGTCGCGCGCGGCCAAAGTCAGGCCTGGGTCCTGTCCGACGGCCCGCAGCGCGCCCCGCACGATGGCGGCGTCCAACGGCGACGGGGCCGTCGCAAAGATGAACGGCCGTGCCCGGTTGATCAGGGTGTCGATCATTTCACGCGGTCCGCAGATCAGCCCGCCGCTGGCGCCCAGCCCCTTGCCGCAGGTGTGCAGCGTCAGCACCTCGGCGTCCAACCCATGGGCCAGCCCTTGCCCATTCGGGCCGAAGACGCCCGTGGCATGGGCCTCGTCCACCACCAGCACCGCCTGCTCGGCTCGGGCCAGTCCGGCCAGGGCGGTCAACGGGGCCAGATCGCCCTCCATCGAATAGACGCTTTCGACCGCGATCCAGACTTGGCCCGTGCCGCCTTGCGCGCGCCAGTCGGCCAGCACCGCGCGGGCCGCCGAAATGTCGTTATGCGCAAAGCCACGGGTCTCGGCCCGACCCAGGCGCATGCCTTCATGCGCGCTGGCATGGACCAGTTCGTCATGCAGGATCAGATCCCCGGCCGCGGGCAGGGTCGAAAAAATGGCTTGATTGGCCTGAAACCCGCCGCCCATGAAGAGCGCCGCCTCGGCGCCGAAAAAGGCGGCAGCTTCGGCTTCCAGCGCCTCGTGCTCGGGGTGGTTGCCGCGCAGCAGGCGCGACCCGCCAGAACCCAGCGGAACGCCCCGGTCCAGCGCGTCCTGCGCCGCGCGCCTCAGAAGGTCGGAACCGGCCAGGCCCAGATAGTCGTTGGATGCAAAATCCAGCCCCGTGCGGGGCGCAAGCCTGCGCAGCCGATGGCGCGTTTCCAGCACCTTCAGCGCATTGCCCAGCCTTGCGGTCGCTGTCATTCGGCCGCGTCCACGCGGGCCTCGGACTCCGCCTCCATCGGCTGGATGCCCAGCTTGGCGAACAGGATCGCGTCCTTGCTTTCCTCGGGGTTCTCGGCGGTCAGCAGCGTGTCGCCGGCAAAGATCGAGTTGGCACCGGCAAAGAAGCACATGGCCTGCATCTCGTCGCTCATCTCGCTGCGGCCAGCGGACAGACGAACATGGGATTTCGGCATCATGATCCGCGCCAGCGCGATGATGCGCACAAAATCGATCGGATCGACCGGCTTGGCGTCGGCCAGCGGAGTGTCGGCCTGCGGCATCAGCATGTTGATCGGCACCGAATCCGGCGGCTCGGGCAGGTTGGCCAGCGTCACCAGCATGTCGATCCGGTCCTCGCCGTTTTCGCCCATGCCCAGAATGCCGCCCGAACAGACCTTCATCCCCGCCTCGCGCACGCGGTTCAGCGTGTCGATCCGGTCGGCAAAGGTACGTGTCGTGATGACCTCGGGGTAATAACGCTCGGACGTGTCGATGTTGTGGTTGTAATAGTCCAGCCCGGCATCGCGCAGCTGCACCACCTGGGTATCGTCCAGCATGCCCAAGGTCATGCAGGTTTCCATGCCCATCGCCTTGACGCCCTGAATCATCGCCACCAGTGCATCCATGTCGCGCGCCTTGGGCTCGCGCCAGGCGGCGCCCATGCAGAACCGGGTCGAGCCGGACTCGCGCGCCTTGCGGGCCTCGGCCAGAACGCGCTCGACCTCGATCAGTTTCGAGGCGCTCAGCTTGGAGCCGTTGCGCGCGGATTGCGAGCAATAGGCGCAATCCTCGGCGCAGCCGCCGGTCTTGATCGACAGAAGCCGCGACATCTGCACCTTGTTGGGGTCAAAATTCTCGCGATGTACGGTCTGCGCCCGATACAGAAGGTCCATCAGCGGCAGGTCATGGATGGCCTGAGCGGTTTCGCGGGTCCAGGTGTTCGATGTAGCCGACATTTTATAGATAATTTTTCCCGATGATTCAGATTTACTCGGGTTTATCAATAAAGCCGGAAAACGCAACATCCGCGATGTCACAGGGTGCGGGTCCGGCGCAGGTCAGGAATGGCGTCGCACCGATTTCGGGCCATCCGGCGTGATCGAATGCAACGAGAGTGTATGGTCCATGTTGCGCATCCGGTGGCGCAGCATCTGGCGCGTCAACCGTGCAAGGTCCGGCGCGAATTCAGGCTTGTGCGCGACGTTCTCGGCCTCGCCCTTGCCATGGTGATCGAACAGCAGGGGCGGCAGGTCGGCGGCGAATTCCACCAATGTAAACCGCGCATCCCGCAGAATGCCCAGGCACGAGTCGCTGTGCCCGATCCCCAGCCGCCTCTGCCAGACGGTCGGGTGTTCGGGGTCGGAAAAATCCAGCTCACTGAAGGAATAGCCGCGCCAGTCCGCCGGTATCCGGCCCTGCAGAAGCGGCAGCAGGGAACGCCCGTCCATCGAATTCGGGATGGCCTGCCCCACCCAGTCCAGAATGGTCGGCGCGATGTCGATGGATTCGGTCGGAACGTCGACGCGCAGCCCCGCATTCCCCGCGTTGTCCGGCGCGCGGATCACCAACGGCGTGTGATAGGCCGCGTCATAGACCGACATCTTGCCCCAGGCATGGTGATCGCCCAGCATCTCGCCATGATCGGCGGTGATGACGATCAACGTGTCATCATATTGGCCGCTGTCCTTCAGAAACCGCAGCACCCGACCGATGTGATGGTCGACCTCGCTCGCCAGCCCCAGATAGACGGCGCGCAGTGTCTGGGTGGTCTGATCGGTCGGTGGCACCTCGGCAAAGCCATGCACGCAGTCACCCGGCCCGCAGCTTTCCAGCGCCGGGCCGAAGAACGGATGAACGGCGGCTTCGGCATCAGGTGATTCAGCCCGCGTCGGCAGTGGCAGTAACGCCGGATCATACATGCGGTTGTACGGCGCCGGCGCAACCAGCGGCGGGTGCGGACGGATATAGGTCAGATGCGCGAACCAGCCGGGCTGTCGATAGGACGCGATTTCGTTCAAGAACGAGTCGGTCAGGAATGCCGTGTCACTGTCTGCGGCGCTGTACGGGGCGGGGTCGTTCAACCGCGGCGCGGACCCGTCCGGCGAAACCGGCTTGTAGAGGTCCCAATAGTCGTCAAACGCATATCCCTTTCGCAGCAGGTGCGACCGCCAGGGAAACGATTCCTCGAGCCGCATTTCGACGACCTCGTGAAAACCGTTCATCG
Source organism: Ruegeria intermedia (assembly GCF_900129345.1). Lineage (GTDB taxonomy): Bacteria > Pseudomonadota > Alphaproteobacteria > Rhodobacterales > Rhodobacteraceae > Ruegeria > Ruegeria intermedia. Next base: position 77,467 of record NZ_FQVK01000018.1, read on the forward strand.
GATTTTCATAGGTCTTGACCGCCGGGTCGTTCGGATGATGCACCCGAGGGTCGGCCGAGGTGTCGGTATAGCCGAACAGCTGCGGCAGGTATCCGGCCTTGCGCATTTCCGTCGCGATGTTTGGGGTGTCGTGCCGCAGCGGCGTGCCGTTGCGCACCGATCGGTGATTCATGGCATATTGCCCTGTCAGCAGCGACGCCCGCGACGGCCCGCACGGGTTGGTGACCGAGAAATGGCGGGTGAACGTGACGCCTTCGGCCATGAAGCCGCGCAGGTTGGGCAGATCGACATGGTCAGCCAGCGCCCCGGTCAGGCAGTCGGCGCGCAACTGATCGATGATGATGAACAGGACATTTCCCTTTTGCCGCATTCCGAACCACCCTGCCTGGATTCCGTGTTCCGTCCGATGGCGACTGTGTCCGCGATCCTTGGTTCAAGCAAACGATTCCATCGGTCGGGCGTGATTTTCCGACGGCACGCCGGCCCCTGAAGGACACGCCCCACGCCCAGTTTCTCCTCCTGTGCAAGAAAGCCGTTGCAGCAGGGCGTCGTTTCCCATCTGATACCCGCATGACACAGCTCTCTATTGCATTGGAACAGATCAACGACTCCCTGCGGATCGCGGTTGCGGGCGAGATGGTGACCCAATCGCTGGAGGCGGTGGAAAAGGGATTTCGGGCAATTCACCCAGACGCGGATCACATTGTTTTCGATCTGTCCGGGCTCGGGTCGCTGGACACCGGCGGCGCCTGGTTGATCTGCGATCTGGCGCGGCGGGCCTCGGCAGCGGGCGCGACGGTGACCTATGAAAACGTCTCGGCCACGCAATCGGCGCTGCTCGAGACCGTCGCGCAGAACATCGCGACCGAGATTCCGGCCGAGGCCCCGCCGCGCGGTTTCGTACCCTGGCTGGAGTCGCTGGGCCGGCGAACGGTCGGGGCCGGGCGCGACACGGCGTCGATGCTGGGCTTTCTGGGCCTGACGCTGCACCGGCTGGCGCGCACCTTGGTCATGCCATGGCGTCTGCGCCGGGCCGCGCTGGTGTCGCAGATGGAGGAAACCGGGTTCAAGGCGCTGCCCATCGTGGCGCTGATGGGGTTTCTGATCGGGGTGGTTCTTGCCTTTCAGGGGGCAACCCAGTTGAAACAGTTCGGCGCCGAGATCTTCGTGGTCGAGCTGATCTCGATCTCGGTTCTGCGCGAGTTGGGCGTCCTGCTGACCGCTATCATCGTGGCGGGACGGTCAGGCTCGGCCTTCACCGCGTCGATCGGCTCGATGAAGGTGCAGGAGGAGATCGACGCCATGCAGACGCTGGGCCTGGACCCGATCGAGGTTCTGGTGGTCCCGCGGGTTCTGGCGCTGCTGATCATGCTGCCGATCCTGGGCTTCGTGGCCGACATGGCCGGCCTGTTCGGCGGCGCCTTGATGAGCTGGATCGATTTGGGCGTCAGCCCCGGCATGTTCGTCACGCGCCTGAAGGAAAACACCGATGTCTGGCACCTGGCGGTCGGGCTGATCAAGGCCCCGTTCTTTGCCGTGGTAATCGCGGTGATCGCCTGTTGGCAGGCGATGCAGGTCAAGGGCTCGTCCCAGAGCGTGGGGCAGCGGACCACATCATCGGTGGTGCAGGCGATCTTCATGGTGATCGCCATCGATGCGCTGTTTTCCATCTTCTTTTCCGAGGTCGGGGTCTGACATGGACGGCGCGATCCAGCAACAGGACACCAAGGCCGAGGCGCAGCGCGAGGCGGTGATCCGGGTGCGTCACCTGCGCAACCAGTTCGGCCCGCAGGTGGTGCATGACGACCTGAACCTGGATGTCTGGCGCGGCGAGGTTCTGGGCATCGTCGGCGGATCGGGCACCGGCAAGTCGGTCCTGCTGCGCACCATCGTCGGGCTGAACAAGCCCGCCGCCGGCAGCATCGAGGTACTGGGCGTCGACGTACTGAACGGCCCCGACGCCGACCGACGCCGGATCGAAAAACGCTGGGGCGTGGCCTTTCAGGACGGCGCGCTGTTTTCATCGCTGACCGTGTTGCAGAACGTGATGGCCCCGCTGCGCGAACATACCGGCCTGAGCGAAAGCCTGATGCGCGCGCTCGGCAGCCTCAAGATCAGCCTGGTGGGCCTGCCCCAGCTGAGTTGCGGCAAGTTTCCGTCCGAACTGTCGGGCGGGATGCGCAAGCGGGCGGCCCTGGCGCGCGCGCTGGCGCTGGACCCCGAGATCGTGTTTCTGGACGAACCGACAGCCGGCTTGGACCCGATCGGGGCGGCGGCCTATGACGACCTGATCGGCGAGTTGCAGCAGGCCCTTGGGCTGACCGTTTTCATGGTCACCCATGACCTCGACAGTCTTTACGCCATCTGCGACCGTGTCGCGGTGCTTGCGGAAAAACGCGTTCTGGTCGAAGGTCCCATAGACGAGATGACCAAGGTCGATCATCCTTGGGTGCAGGAATACTTCACCGGCCCCCGGGCCCGCGCGGCGCAGCAGAAGGGGCACGACAGGTAGAGGCGATGGAAACCCGGGCGAACTACATCCTGATCGGCGCATTCACGCTTGTGGGTATCCTCAGCGCGTTCGGCTTTTTCCTGTGGCTGGCCAAGTTCGAGGTGACCCGGCAATACGCCTATTACGACGTGCTGTTCGACAACGTTTCCGGCCTGTCGGCGGCCGGGGGCGTCAGCTACAACGGCCTGCCGGTGGGTCAGGTGATCTCGCTGGATCTGGACGACGACGACCCCTCGAAGGTGCGAGTGAGGCTTGAAGTTGACGCCGACATTCCCGTCACCACGGATACCATCGCGCAGTTGCAGTCGCTGGGGGTGACGGGCGTCAGCTATGTCGAGCTGTCGGGCGGATCACCCGATGCCGAGCGCCTGCCGCAGTTCAGCGTCATCAAAAGCAAGCGCAGCGCGATCCAATCGCTGTTCGAGGGCGCGCCCAAGGTGCTGGACGAGGCGGTGACCCTGCTGGAAAACCTCAACGCCGTGGTCGATGACGACAACCGCAAGGCGGTGGCCGACATTCTGGACAACCTCGCCTCGGCCTCGGGACGGCTGGACAAGACGCTGACCGATTTCGAAACCCTCTCGGGCGATCTGGGCAGCGCGGCAAAGGAGATCGGTGCCTTCACCAAGCGGTTGGACACCCTGGCGGATACGGCAGAAACCACGCTGACCACCGGGACTGAGACGCTCGACAGCATAAAGACCGCCGCGGACTCCGCAAAAACCGCACTGGATGGCGCCAACAAGACACTGGCCACGGCAGATCAGGTGCTGGAACAGGACATCCGACCCTTCATCGCGCGCGGGTCTGAATTGGCGGACCGGCTGATCGGGTTGTCGGACGAGGCGGGGGTGACCATCGCGACCGTCAACAACACCTTTGCGAACGCCAACCAAACGCTCGATTCCGTGACCTCGGCGATGGAAACGGCCAAGGGCACGCTGACCTCGGCCGAACGCGCCTTCGACTCGGCCAACCGCGTAATGGACGAGGACGTGGCCGCCGTGGCCGCCGACATCCGCACCGCCGCAAACCAGGTGGCCGAGACCGTGTCGAACGTCACCCAGCGGATCGACGCGATTTCCGCCGATATCCTCAGCGCCTCGCAATCGGCATCCGACCTCCTGGGCACGATCGACGGCATCGTGCAGCAGAACCGCCGGCAGGTGTCGGACTTTCTGCGGGTGGGGCTGCCCCAATTCGTGCGCTTCGTCGAAGAATCCCAACGCCTTGTCATCAGCCTGGACCGGCTGGTGGACAAGCTGGAACGCGACCCGGCCCGGTTCCTGCTGGGCACACAGGCATCGGAGTTTCGCCAATGATCAGAGCAGCAATCGTCGCATTGGGTCTGGCAGGGTTGACCGGCTGCACCGGGTTGGGAACGCTGAAACAGGCCTCGAAACCCAACGATCTGTACCTGCTGACGCCCAAAAGCACGTTCTCCAGTTCGCTGCCCCGCGTGGGCAAGCAGATTGTCGTTCAAGAGCCGACGGCCACCGCCGCGGTCAACACCGACCAGATCGCGGTGCAGCCGACGCATTTGCAGGTGCAATACCTGCCGCGCGCGCGCTGGGTGGACCGGGCACCGCTGATCGTGCAGGCCCTGCTGGTCGAGAGCTTTGAAAACAGCAACCGTGTTGCGGCCGTGGGCCGCTCGACCGTCGGGTTGCGCGCGGACTACGTGATCGTTCCCGACCTGCGCGAGTTCCAGGGGATCGTCGTCGGAGAGACCGAAAATTCCAAAACGGTCAAGATCGACGTGCGGATGAACATCAAGATCATCGACGAGTTCGAAGACAAGATCATCGCCTCGAACTCGTTCCGGGAACAGGTGATTTCGGCCAGCGATCAGACGCCCGATCTGATCAATGCCTTCGACGAGGCGTTGGGCGACACCATGCGCGACGCCGTTGAATGGAGCATCCGCAAGATCCACGCCCATGCCGCCAGCAACCCGCGGCCATCGCTGAACTAGGTCACGCACTCATAAATCGCTATCGGCGTTTGAGGGTTTCTGATTCACTTCTGTGAAAGAGGAGAGCAGCATGTCTCAACGTCGCTATGAACTGACCGACT
>NZ_FQVK01000019.1 GCF_900129345.1 Ruegeria intermedia
GTTAATTGGAGACTACGCAGCGTCGGGCCTGCTAACCACCAAAGGGGGTCAAAATTGGATGCCGATACAGGGTCAGTTTTGAATGCCGATTGACATGCTGACTTCAGACAATCAAGCGGAGAGTGCGATGCGACTCGGCGGCATTCGTTGACACGGGCTCGGAGCGCGAAAGGCCTCCCGTTCGGGGGCTCTTAAGCGGTTGTATCTTGTTGGGAAGTTTGGTTGCGGGGAGAGGATTTGAACCTCTGACCTTCAGGTTATGAGTCGTGTCAAACGAAACACGATGAAGCGCGACGAATCGCGCTTTCTTTCGCATATCTTGCCAATTGCGAGATAGGCCCACAAGCACAAACTGCGCGCGGATTGTCAGGATTGCGCAGCGGTTTTTCCCCTCGTGCTTCCACCATGCTTCCACTGGGTCGCGGAATGATTTTCCGGTAGCACGTCCATCATCCGTCCATCCGCGACCAGAAGCCGGTCTTCTTGCCATGCTCGGCCTTCAGGCGCGCGGCATAGGCAGGGTGCGGCTCGACCAGTCCGAAGTCCTCGATCCGTCCGGCCAGGTCGGCACAGGTTGCCAAGTGCTGGGCAGCATAGCCATAGCGCTTCTGCCTCCCCTCGGTCAGCGTGAAATCGATCATCGCCCTCAGCGCCACCGTCGCGGCCAGCGGATGCTTCTCGGCCAATGTCTCGGCCGCCGGGGCGAGGAATTCGTAGTGATCGCCGTCGACCTCGTCCTGCCTGTCGACCAGCAGGCGCGCGGCGTGTCCAAGCGATGGCCAGTTCAGAAAGAAGGCCAGGGCGGTCAGCAGGTCGGGATGGGCAGCGGCATGCGCCATCGCGCGCTCCTCGGCCTCGATGTCTTCGAAGTCCGGTAGCCGCTTTAGATAGGCCCGCAGGTGCTCTCCCGACAGGTCGCGCTCGAAACATGCCCAGCGGAACGCCTGCGCCTCATCCTTCCGGTCAAGCGCCTCCAGTACAGCCAACCGGGCGTCCTGCCACTCGGGCGGGATCCAGCGCGCATTGTCCACTTCCGCCCGCTCGATGAAGCCAAGCGCGTCCCCTGCCCTGCCAGCCGCCAGCAGGCGCTGCGCGATCTCGGCCGCGATCTTCGGCACCTTGCGGGTCTTCGGGTCATATTGCGCTATGAAGCCATCCACATCGCCCTGCACGTCGGCGATGTCCTTCAGCGCCATTTCGACCGTGCTCTGCCGCGCGCGTTCCTCCATCTCGTGGTCATAGCGCGTGCCGCCGCTGCCCCAGCCGACGGCTTGCCACTCACTCTTTGGCGGCACCGGCACCGGCGTTCGGCCGAGGTCTTCGACCAGCGCCTTCAGATGAGCGACGCCGTCGGGGCCCAGCGCCGGGGCGATGATCGCGATCAAACCGTCATACTGACCAAAGCCGTTGTCCTGCAGCGCATCGAGAACCTGCCGGGCCAGTGCCTCGGGCGCGGCATCAGCCGCCTTGGCCACCTCGCCCAGATCGGCGCAGGCCTGGTGGAAGATGTCGATGACCGTGCCGCTGCTGTCGTCGCACCGTTCGAACACGGGCGTGGCCAGTCCCATGAACCGCCACAGGAGCGCCAGCGCCTCACCAGGATCATGCGGGGCAATCTGTTCCATTATCGCGCTGCGCTGAGTCTGAAGATCCTTCACCAGCGGCTTGCGGTTCTGCCAGTTCACGAAGGTCCGCGCCTTTGCAATGCTGGTCAGCCGCTTGGTGATCTCCCGCGCCGCCTCCCTCGGTCCCTCAGCTCCGGCGAGCGCCAGCCGCAGCTTGCGCTTGGCAGCGGCATCGCCTGTGCTGATCTCGATCAGCAGCTGCGCCAGACGCTCAGTGCCGAGCGCCTCCAGGTTCTTTGCATTGAGGGTGGATTTCGACGCCATGTGGATTCCGTTTCTTTTCGTGGACCTTAGCAGCGCGACTGGGCGACCGGAACCTGCGTTCTGATTCGCGGCGACCAGAGTTTTCGCCCACGGCTGCGATTCACGCCCTGCGTGAGACTACGCTGATTTTCCTTTTTACACGCAATATCAATGTGTTCGTTGACTATCCATGCGCATTGCACACTGTGGAAGCCAGACAACCCGGAAGCCGATCTCCCATGCCCAGACTCACAAAGCGCATCATCGACGCCGCCGAGACCCAAGCCGCCGAATACTTCGTCTGGGACAGCGACATCCCCGGCTTCGGACTTCGGGTGCTGCCAAGCGGGCGGAAAGGCTATGTCGTGCAATACCGCGCCGGACGCCGATCCCGGAGGATCAGCCTCGGGCCCAGCACCGTGCTGACCTGCGAGCAGGCGCGCAACCGCGCCATCGCCATCATCGCCGCCGCGCGCAATGGCGAGGACCCCGCCGCCGCCCGCGACGCGGGACGCAAGGCTATCACGGTGAAGGAACTGGCGGAGAGGTTCGACCGGGAACACATCTCGGTGCGCCTGAAGGCCAGCACGGCGAAGGAATACCGGCGCAACCTGCGGCGCTTCATCCTGCCCGCGCTTGGGCAGCTTACGGTCACCGGAATCACCCGCGCGGACGTCGCGAAATTCCATCACGACCTGCGCCACATCCCCTATCAGGCGAACCGTTGTCTCGAGGTGATCTCGAAGATGTTCAGCCTCGCCGAGATGTGGGGCCTGCGTCCGGACGGCACCAATCCGCGAAAGCACATCCGGAAGTACCCAGAGGAGAAGCGCGAACGCTTCCTCAGCGCCGCCGAACTGCGCCGGATCGGCGAGGTGCTGCGCGAAATGGAAGCGGAAGGGGTGGAACTGCCCTCGGCCATCCTCGCCGCGCGCCTGCTGATCCTGACCGGATGCCGCCTGAACGAGATCATGACGCTGAAATGGTCATACGTCGATCTGGCCGAGCGCGTCTTGCGCCTGCCGGACTCCAAATCCGGCGCCAAGGTCGTCCATTTGGGCCAACCTGCTGTCGATCTGCTCCGCGACGCCCAGCGCATCGACGGGAACGCATGGGTCATCTTCGGCACCCTGCCGGGCAAACGCCTGAGCGATCTGCAGCCATTCTGGCAGCGCGTCCGCGCGCGCGCCGGCGTCAAGGACGTCCGCATCCACGACCTGCGCCACACCTTCGCGTCCACGGCCGTCGCATCGGGTCAGGGCCTGCCGATGATCGGCAAGCTCCTTGGCCACACGCAGGTTCAGACGACGGCTCGCTACGCGCACCTCGCTGCCGAGCCGGTGCGGATGGCTGCCGATGCAGTGGCGCAGAACCTCAGGCAATCCTTGGGATAATTGCTTGGCCTCCTAAGATCGAATGAACCCTCGCCAGCCGGCCCTGTTCATGGCAACATCGGTTTTCAGCGAGGGTCGGGAAGGAGTTTGAACGTGCACATAGTCGCTTTCGGCCCAAAGCGGCCGATCAGCCCTCCCGATTGCTGTGCCAATGACGCGCCAAAGTAGACACGTCAATAGTGGAGCGACCAAAACCGGTATGCGTCACCAGCCGGTAAACTCGGCAGGTGCCGTCTCGTCGATACGACCCGCCTCCAAGTCCAGAATGACATCATCCAGCAGGGATAAAGCCTGCCCGATGTCATGGTCTGTAATGGTCAGGGGTGGGGTCAGTTCGAGCACGTTGGAGGAAGGGCCGACGCAATAGACCACAAGGCCTCGCTCGTGAGCGCGGAACATTAGGCCAGCGGTGGCAGCGGCGTCACTGAGCAGTGTTGTTTCCGCACCCCGTATTTCAACACCGATCGCGAGGCCGCGCCCGCGTATCGCACGGATGCAAGGATGGCGCAGCGCAAGATCATTCAGACCTGCCATCAGGGTTTCGCCCTTGCGAGCGGCTTCTTCGGGTAGGGACTCGGCGACGATGGTGTCCAGCACCGCGAGACCCGCCGCGGCGCAGACCGGGTTGCCGTGCAATGTCTGCATCGCAAAGGAGGTTGCGCAATCCATCACCCATTGCGGCCCGATCACAGCAGAAAGCGGCAATCCTCCGCCCAACCCCTTGCCTAGAACAAGAATATCGGGCCGGAAGCCCTCATGCTCGAAGGCGTGCATGCGACCCGTGCGCCCCAGCCCAACCTTCACCTCGTCGCAGATCGTCAGGATGCCATGCTGGCGGCACAACGCATCCAGCCCGGCCAGAAAGCCCGTCGGCGGAACGACAAGCCCGCCATCCGACAGGATCGGCTCGAAGATGCAGGCCGCGATTGTGTCTGGCCCGGCCTCGGCCAGATTGCGTTCCAGCAGGGCAAGGATACCGCCGGCGTCGGGGCCATGGGGATCGGCGCCAGGATAGGGTAGCTGGATCAGGCCCGCCGCCTTGTCAGAGGCCAGCGTCGGATGGCCCGAAACCGCCATCGTGCCGAGGGTGCAGCCGTGATAGGCACCAGCAAAGCCAATAATCCCTTGCCGCCCGGTGGCACGGCGCACGGCGCGAATAGCCGTTTCATTGGCATCTGACCCGGAATGACCAAGCCAGACCCTTTGCGGCTGTTCCGATGGAAACAGCGCGATGAGTCGTTCCGCCAGCGCGGTGGCCTGGGAATTTGCCGCAGACAGGACCGAGGCCCCTGCCGGATCGGCAACGGCGGCGCTGACCGCTGCCACCAGCGCGGGGTGGCCATAGCCAAGGCTCGCCGCGCCCCAGGTCGCCGACAGGTCGATCAACGCGCGCCCGTCATCTGCGCGCAGCACCGCGCCCTTGCCGCCAACCACCGCCTGGGGAAAGAACCGCAGCTTCTGCAATCCCGCGACCGAGACCGCATCGCGGGCGTAAAGGCCGCTCATCTTCCGGCTTCCATCGACAGCCGTAGGCATCGCTCCAGCCGCACGGCCCATTCGGCAACGCCCTGCGCGTTGGAAATCAGGTCGTGCCGCACCTCGATCAGCAAGCCCGGCAGTCCACGAGCGTCACCATGCACCGGCACGGTATAGTCGTCATGGTCGATCCGGTATGGCTCGTTGTCGCCGATCACCAGCCCCTCTTCCTGTGCAAGCGCGCGCATCATCCGGCCGGCAAATTCAGTCGCTCCGGCATAGAGGATTCCCGCATGCCAAGGCCGCGCTACCCCCTTATAGACCGGCGTATAGCTGTGGATGCCGACGACAAAGGTCTGTTTGCTTGCGGCAGTGCGCAGGTCAAGTCGGCGGCTGATGGCAGAGTGAAACGGGTGGAAGAAGGTCTTCAGTCTCTCAGCCCGTTCGCTGGCACCAAGGTCGCGATTCCCCGGAATGGCGGTGGTTTCGCTGGTTTCCGGTATCAGTGACGGGTTGTCGAGCGGGCGGTTGCAATCCACCACCAGCCGCGAATAGCCAGTGTGAAAAAGCGGCGCGTCGAGCCGTGCCGACAGGTCGCGTGCCAGTGACAGTGCGCCGATGTCCCAGCCGATATGGCGCAGCCGTTCCGATTTCGGCAGGCCCAGATGCGCCAGCCGCCGGGGAATGCGCGGCAAGGCATGTTCGCACAACAGGAGCAGATCCGATGCGCCGTCCGGGTTGATGACGCCATAGGGTGGCGGCTCATCAAGATCCAGCATGGGTGCGGGGGCTGTCGAGGCTCGGTTCAGCATCAGTAGACCCCGGCATAGCGGCGGCAAAGTGCTGCGTCATCCAGTCCGTCGACGATCTCCAGTTCTTTCAGGCGCATCCCCTTCCAGCAATCAAGAAACGTGGGCGACATCCATCCGCAAACCACCGTGTCGGCCTCCAGAGCGGCCAGTGCCTCGTGCAGGCTGGTCGGAAGGCGACGGATGCCAAGGCGGGCGCGTTCATCGGCCGACATCTCTTCCGGGTCGCCCTTCACGATCGGCGGAGTGCTCAGGCCGGCCTTCAAGCCCTCGATCCCGGCGCGGATCAGCATGGCCAGCGCCAGATGCGGGCTGGCGGTGGCATCAGCGGCGCGGAACTCCATATTGAAGGCGCGCGAAGGGTCATGCCCTGGCCGTTCCGAGGTCGGGCAGATTCGCAGGGTCGCCTCGCGGTCCTTTTCACCCAGCGTGTTCCATGAGGCCGACCAATGGTGCGGCTTCAGGCGCTGATATGAGACGGCACTTGGCGCTGCGAGTGCCGTCAGCGCCGCCATGTGGCGCACGATCCCGGCGGCAAAGGCTCCGGCCTGCGCCGACAGCCGCCCCGGCCGTGCGGCATCGAACGTGACCGGATTGCCTTGCAGGTCGGTCAGCGACAGATGGATATGAACGCCGTTGCCCACGCCGTTCGGGTCGGTCTTGGGGCAGAAGCTGGCCCGCCAGCCCATCGTGGCAGCCAGTTCCCGGGTGACTTCGCGGATCGTCACGGCGCGGTCCGCAGCCTGAACTGCACCAGCGGGACCGCAGACGATTTCGAACTGGTCGCGGCCATACTCGGGCAGGAAACATTCCGGCGCGCAGCCCGCTGCGCCAAGTGCTGCCATAAGCATCGGCCCGAACGGATCGGCCCGCCGCTGAGCGGACAGCGCGAAGGACGGTGCCAGGGGCCAGCTGGCACCCAGTATTTGAAACTCCTGCTCAAAGGCCGCGACCACGCGCAGGCCCAGCGCCTCCAGATCGGCCACCGCCGCCTTAAGCATGGAACGAACACAGCCTTCCCACGGGGTGCCGTCAAGATTGGTGATGTTTGAATGGTAGAAGTGCAGCGGGGTCCGCCCGCCCAAGCCCTCGATACGCACCCCTGCCTCGGGATCAGGCATCAGCCGCAGATCGCCCGAGGATCCAAAGGGGTTGGGACTGGCAATCTCATCGAACGGGGTCAGCGACAGGTTTGCCGGCACCCATCCCACACCCTTGGACAATGCATCCGGCAGGTTGGCGGCAGCGACCGACCGGCCCCGGGTGATGGCGGCGATGTCGGTGGTGACAAAGGTCACCAGTTCTTCGGCTTTGATCATGATCCCCTCATGCACCAAGGGCCGCAAGGCGGGCCAGAACGGTTTCGGTATCGGTGATCCAGCAGTAGCCACCATAGGCGCGCAAGGCAGCCTCATGCCGTTCGGGCGTGTAGGTGGCGCAGGCATCCCTGACCACCGTCACCAGATAGCCCCGGTCTGCCGCATCACGCACAGCCATGTCAACGCACTGGTCGGTAACGATCCCGGCGATGACCAGAAAGCGGGTATTCAGGTTGCGCAGCACATAATCGGCGTTGGTCGAATTGAAGAGACCCGACGATGTTTTCGGCAGCACCGGCTCGTTTTCTGTCGGCGTCAGGGGTGCGATGATGGCGCCCTCGGGTGCGCCCCTCGGCACATGCATGTTCGACAGCTTGTGATCGAGCGAGCGGTCCCGGCCGTCGGCGGTCAGGCTTTCGATGATGGTGTGGCAGACGTTTTCCCCCGCCTTGCGGAAGGCATTCAGGATCTTCACCTGATTGGGGATGACCACTTCATGCACGCACTGCATGAAATAGCTGTCGGCGGGCATCGGATGGGTCGGGTCCATCATCGGCTCAACCCAGATGCGCTGCATGTCCACCAGCAGAAAGGTGCAGGCGCCCTTGGCGTAGGCGCTGTCCCGGCGGATGGTGTGGCCGCCATATTCGATGGAAATCAGGTCGCTCATCTCACTCTCCGGCTTGGTCCGCCTGGCGCGGCATTTTCATGGGGTTATCGACAGGTTGGTCGTCGGTGATGCCTGACAGACTGCGCAGCGCCTCGATCTCGGCGATGCGCGCGCGAGAGGTGGCCGACAGCCGCATGGTGACGGCGGCAATCAGCGCCTCGACCTGCGCAAGGGCGGGAACCATGGTGTCAAAGGGTGAGAGCCCTTCAACCGGGGCGGCCAGCACAACTTTTGCATGGGTCGCCAAGGGCGAGGCCCAGGGGTCGGTGAAGAGGATCACCTGCGCACCGCGCTCGGCCGCGGCGGTGACAAACTGGATCGTGTCGACCTGGTAGCGACGATAGTCAAAGGCAATTATCAGGTCACGCCGCCCGATGTCGATCAGCGAATCAACCCTGTCTGGCCCATTGCCGTTGACCATCTGACAATCGCCGCGCAGTTGGCGCAGGTGCTGCCACAGCATCCCCGCCAGATAGCCTGAGAACCGCCCGCCGATGAAATGCAGCCGCAGGGCAGGGTCAGTGACCAGCCGTGCGGCGGTGTCAAAATCTGCCGCCGGCACCATGCCCGAGGTCGCTTGCAGCATGACGACATAGGACCGGATCACTTCCCGATAGATCTGTTCCTGGGGCACCGCGGCGGCTTTGCCTGCGTCGATCATGGCAAGCGGAGAGTTCATCCGCGCCTGGACCTCTGACAGCAAAGCTTTCTGGAAATGGGGAAATCCGTCAAAACCAAGTCGCGAAACGAAACGCACAACCGTCGGCCCGGACACCCCGGCCAGCGCCGCCAGCTGCGCCACAGTATTCAGGCCTGCCGCCGGATAGTCCGCAAGCAAGGCTCGGGCAACCTTCAGCTCTGACGGGGTCAACTGAACGCTGCCATCGGTCAAGCGGTCGCGGATCGCCATAGTTTCTTCCCTTGCACGGTCGCACCCTTTGTTGCTCACTATGTAACATACGATACAAACGTCAATCGTTTTGATGTTTATGGAATGATATTGACATGATGACCATGGGTGCACCATACTTTGTGCAGCACCGGGCTGTCGCCGTGTTTGGGAGGGATGATGCCGCGAATTGGGATACAGGCTGTCAAGGGCACGATCACGCTGGCCCTGCCGCTGATCGCGCTTGCCTTCGTTGCCGAGTTTTTCTTGCCGGCGGCGTTGGCGCGGCTGGCAACCCTGTATTTGATTTATGTGACCGCCGTGGTCGGCATGCAGATCTACAGCGGCAATTCCGGGATCATCTCGTTCGGTCACGCCGGTTTCATGGCAGTAGGAGCCTACGGCGCGTCGCTGCTCACCATCCAGCCTGCAGTGATGTCCACAAGCCTGCCCGATTTGCCGGTATGGCTGGCCGGAATTGCCGGGGGGCAGCCGCTGCTGGTGGGTATGTTGGGTGCCCTGCTGGTTGTCGGCGTTGTCGCAGCCCTTTTCGGCCTGCCTCTTTCGAGGCTGGGTGGAGCAGCGGCTTCAATCGCCACCTTGGGATTTCTGGTCATCATCCATGTCACGCTGGTTGCGTCGGCCGACATAACCCGCGGCACCCAGACCTTCTTCGGCGTCCCGCGCGGTGTATCGACCCTTACCGCGCTTCCGGTGGCGCTGATCGCGGTGGCGGTCGCACGGATCTATCGTGACACCAGAGGCGGACTATCCCTGCGCGCCGCGCGTGAGGACGAGATCGCCGCGCGGGCCAGCGGGGTGAACGTGGTGCGCCAGCGGTTCCTGGCTTGGGTGCTGGGCGGCCTGGTTTCCGGCGCGGCGGGTGTGCTTCTGGCGCATTTCCTTGGCGCCTTCTCGCCCAAGGATTTCCATTTCAACCTGACCTTCCTTCTGATGGCTATGCTGATCCTTGGCGGCATTTCCACGGTATCGGGGGCGGTTGGAGGCACGGCCTTGATCGTGGTGATGGTGGATCTACTGCGCCGTCTGGAAGGTGGGGCCGAAGTCTTTGGCCTTCAACTGCCCCAGGTCTTCGGGCTGACCGACATCGGTGTCGGCCTCGTCATCCTTGCCGTGATGTATCGCCTGCGTGACGGCTTGTTTGGCCTTCGCGAAGTGGATGAGCGTCTGTTCCCGGAACCTGTCGTCAAAGCAACGCCTCCCGCGCAATCGGGTGCCTCCGATAACGTTTCGCTGGCTATCGAAGGCGTCGGGTGCCGCTTTGCCGGGCTTGTTGCGCTGGATGATGTCAGCTTCGCCGTGCGCCCCGGTCTTGTTACCGGGCTGATCGGCCCGAACGGTGCGGGCAAATCCACACTCATCAATGCGATCTCTGGCGTCGTCCCCCCTAGTTCCGGCCGTGTGCTGCTGAACGGCACCGATACCGCGCTTGTGCCGGTGCATGAGGTTCCCACGCGCGGTCTGGGCCGCACCTTCCAGAACATCCGCCTGTTCCGCAACCTTACGGTCTTGGAAAATGTCATCGTCGCCGCCGATGCCGTTGCTGGCCCGGGTGAGGACAGCCGCGCCGCGGCCATGGCGGCGCTGGCTGTCGTGGGCATGCAGGATCTAGCCAGCCGGCCCGCCACCTCTTTGCCCTATGGCGCGCAACGTCGGCTGGAAATCGCGCGCGCCCTTGCCCTGCGCCCATCGTTCCTGCTTCTGGACGAGCCCGCCGCCGGCATGAACCCGGCCGAGACCGATGCGCTGATCTCTGTGTTGCGCCAGATCCAAGCTGCTCATCGGATTGGGCTTCTGGTGGTTGAGCATGACCTGAAACTGATCATGCGGCTTTGCGACCGCATCGTCGTGCTCAACAAGGGCCAGATGATCGCCGAAGGAACGCCGGAGGAGATCCGCGCCAATCCCGCGGTGATCGAAGCCTACATCGGCAAGCGCCGTGCTGCCGCATGACTCTTACGCCCACCAACAGAGGAAGACCGAACATGAAAAAGAACAAACTCTTGCTGATCTCTGGCGCCTTCGCGCTGCTGGCATCGGTGCCGGCGATGGCCGAGGATCTGGTCATCGGCCTTGCGACCGCGCAGACCGGCGGCCTTGCCCCCTATGACCAGCCGAACCTTGCCGGCCTGCAAATGAAGATCGACGAGATCAATGCCGCAGGCGGCATTGCCGGGAAGTTTCCGATCAAGACCATCATCAAGGACACCCGGTCGGACTCGGCCCAGACCGCACTTGTGGCGCAAGAACTGGTGGATGCCGGAGCGCAACTCATCATCACGCCTTGCGACGCCGACCCGTCGATCGCGGCCGGCATGATCACCCAAGGTGCCGGCATCCCGGCGATTTCCTTCTGCGCCACCACGCCGACGCTGCCGCTAGCGGTGGGCGACTTCATGTTCTCGAACTATCCCGCCGACAACGTGCAGGCCGCGATGCTGGCCGCCCATGCCATCGAAAGCGGCTACAAGACCGCCTATATCCTGACCTCGCCTGACAGCGCCTATACCCTGAAACTGCCGCAGTATTTCGGCGAGGCATTCACCGCCAAGGGCGGCACCGTGCTGGGCGAGGGCACCTTTTCGATGGGTCAGCAGGATTTCAGCGCCGAGGTGACCAAGATCGCCGCAATGGACCCCAAGCCTGATGTCATCATGACCTCGGCCTATGAGCCCGATTTCCCCGCCTTTGTCCGCCAGCTGCGCGGCGCGGGCGTCATGACGCCGATCCTTGGATCAGACGGGATCGACAGCCCGACAACCTTCGGGCTGGGCGATCTGGTCGAGGGCGTCGTGTTCTCGACCGCAGGCCACGCCACCGCC
The DNA here is from genome assembly GCF_900129345.1 of Ruegeria intermedia. Taxonomy (GTDB): domain Bacteria; phylum Pseudomonadota; class Alphaproteobacteria; order Rhodobacterales; family Rhodobacteraceae; genus Ruegeria; species Ruegeria intermedia. The sequence goes on from NZ_FQVK01000019.1 coordinate 11,269, forward strand.
GGCAGCCCGCTGGAAGCGTTCAATGCCAAGTGGACGGAAAAGACTGGTGCGGCCCCGGATACCATCTACATCGCCAACGGCTATGACCTAGGTAATATCATCGAGGCCGCCGTCACCGCCGCCGACAGCGTCGATCCGGCCGCCATCCGCGACGGCATCGCCAATCTTGAAAACCTTCAGGGTGTGACAGGGCCAATCACCTACAAAGGCACCATCGGCATGCCGCTGCGCTCGGTTTCTCTGGTGCGGATCAAGGCGGGCGATCGGGAACTGGTCGCTCAGGGTCAGCCCGATCCGGCTGACATCCCGGCCCCCTGAGCCTGTTCATCGCACGGCCCGGGCTCAGCCCGGGCCATTTCCAAACCCGTCAGCCCCGCAGGATGCCCATGACAACTTCGGATGAAATCCTTCTGTCGATCGAAGGCCTGACTGTCAGCTATGGCGCGGTCGAGGCGGTGCGCGGCATCGACCTGACGGTGAAACGGGGCGAGATCGTCACCCTTCTGGGCGCCAACGGGGCGGGCAAAAGCTCGACCCTGAACGCGCTGGTGGGGCTTGCGCCGCGCAAGGCAAGACGGATGCTGTTCGACGGCACCGACCTTCTGGCCTTACCGCCCGAAACCATTGTCCGGCGCGGAATGACTCTGGTTCCCGAAGGTCGCCGGGTGTTTTCCTCGCTGACGGTGGACGAAAACCTGATGCTGGGTGGCGCCAAGCATGCCGCCCGCGGCAACCCTGCTGCAGTGAAGACCAACATGCTGGAGCTTTTTCCCATTCTGGCCGAACGGCTGCACCAGAAGGCGGGCTCCCTTTCGGGGGGTGAACAGCAGATGCTGGCCATCGCGCGTGCACTTATGTCCTCACCGGATCTCTTGCTTCTGGACGAACCCTCGCTTGGCCTTGCACCGCAGGTCGTTGACCGAATCTTTGATCTGATCGGCAATCTGCGCGATCGTGGGCTGACCATCCTTCTGGTCGAACAGAACGTGGTGCAATCGCTCGAAATCGCAGATCGCGGCTATGTGCTGGCCAATGGCCGGGTTGAGCTGCAGGGCAGCGCAGCCGACCTGCGTGCTTCCCCGGAAATCCAAGACGCCTACCTCGGCGCATAAGGCCACGGACATGAGCATGGACATCTTCTTGCAGCAACTTCTCAACGCCCTCAGCCTCGGTGGGACTTACGCGCTTCTGGCGCTCGGGCTGGCGGTGGTGTTCTCGATCATCGGCCTGATCAACTTCGCGCATGGCGAGTTGATGACAGTCACCGGCTATGCGATCTGCTTCGCGCTGATCTGGGGCTTGCCTTTCCCCTTGGCCGTTATTGCCGGACTGGTGGTCGCTATAGCTGCGGCCCTCTTGATGGAGCGCATCGCCTTTCGCCCGGTGCGAGGGGCATCCGGCACAACCCTGCTGCTGACCAGCTTTGCCGTCAGCGCCATCCTGCGCGTTCTGTTCCAGAACATCATATCGGCCCGCCCGATCCCGGTTTCCATTCCCTCTTCGATGTCAGGCGTTGTGACCATCGGACCGCTGCATCTGGGCATGATCCAGCTGATCTCGATCGTCGTGACACTGGTCATGCTTCTCGGGCTTAACCTGTTTCTGCACCGCACGATGGCGGGCAGGGCAATGCGCGCCGCTTCAGAGGATTTCGCGGTGCTGCGCCTGATGGGGATACGCGCCAATTTCGTCGTGGCCACCGCCTTTGCGATCTCGGGCCTCCTCGCAGGGGTGGCGGGCCTTCTCTGGGTGGCGCAGCGCGGCAGCGTCGATCCGCTGATGGGGGCGCTGCCGGTACTGAAAGCCTTCATCGCCGCGATCATCGGCGGGCTGGGCAGCCTGTCAGGAGCGGTTGCCGGAGGCTTCCTTCTGGGGTTCATCGAGGTGATACTGCAAGCTTACCTGCCCGACAGCCTGCTGCCTTACCGCGATGCCTTCGCCATCCTTCTTGTGATCGCGGTCCTGCTGTTCCGACCTCAGGGCCTCCTGGCGCGCAAGACGCTGGTCAAGCTTTAATCAGCCTATCACCTTGTCCAAAGGAACGCCCATGAACGTCCAGACCCGTGCGCGGAACACGGTGCCCTTCGTCAGCGTCGAGAACATGATGAACCTTGTTCGCGACATCGGAGTGGAACGGTTCCTGACCGAACTGTCGCTCTTCATCGCCGAGGACTTTCGGCGCTGGCCGTTGTTTGACAAGACCCCCCGCGTCGCTGCGCATTCCCGCGACGGGGTGATCGAGCTGATGCCGACCTCTGACGGCATAGCCTATGGGTTCAAATATGTGAACGGTCATCCGAAGAATACCAAGATTGGGCTACAGACCGTCACCGCCTTCGGCGTCCTGTCCGATGTGGCGACCGGCTATCCCGTACTGATGACGGAAATGACCATCCTGACAGCGCTTCGCACTGCCTCTACCTCGGCGTTGGTGGCGCAATATCTGAAGTCTACTGGGGCGACGGTGATGGCGCTGATCGGCAACGGCGCCCAGTCGGAGTTCCAGGCGTTGGCCTTCAAAGCGATCTGCGGGATCGACGAGGTCCGGCTTTACGACATCGACCCCTCGGCTACTCGGCGTTGTGCGGCAAACCTTGCGGGCCGTGGCCTGAAGGTGACCGCCTGCAACAGTGCGCCAGAGGCTGTCCTAGGGGCGGACATCATCACCACGGTCACAGCGGACAAGACCAATGCCATGATCCTGACCGATAACATGGTTGGCGAGGGCGTGCATATCAACGCGGTGGGCGGCGACTGTCCGGGCAAGACCGAGCTGCACCGCGATATCCTCACCCGGGCGCGCATCTTTGTCGAATACTCCCCGCAGACCCGGATCGAGGGTGAGATCCAGCAGCTTCCTGCCGATCATCCGGTCACCGAGTTCTGGCAGGTGGTGAACGGCACTGCCAAGGGGCGGACCTCGGACAAGGAGATTACCCTGTTTGACAGCGTCGGGTTCGCCACAGAGGATTTCAGCGCACTTCGCTATGTGCAGGAATTGCTGCAGGATCACCCGCGATGCGAAGATCTTGATCTGTTGGCCGACCCGGACGACCCGCGCGATCTGTTCGGAATGCTTCTGCGCGCAGGAGTTGCCTGACCGCACCACCAATCGGCACGTTCAGCCTTCGAGTGTCCGCTCTATCTCCCTCACGAAAACCTATTGCCTTGTGGTCAAGGACCGCTTGCCGCACAGATCGACGGAAACCCTCAACCGCCGTTCGCTTGCCAAACCAAACAGTTCGACCGTCTCGCGCTGGCCGCTTCGCTTATCCACAGTTACATTTTCTTCACCCTCTTGCTCCGAATCGAGCGCCCGTGCAGGTTGTGCGAGTGGGGAGAGCAGTCCTCAACCAAAAGCAAAACAGGTCTATCGGAAAAGCAGTTTCGGCGGCTGAAGGCGCGACAGCGTCTCTTATGTCGTTGTGTCCGGTCACTTACCCCGCGCCGTCGTGGCGCGGGCTGCAGGCGGTTTGAGCACAGATCATCCTCGGTTCATTTGAGGATGTTGTAGACATGGCTTTACCCGCCCGCGTTTATCTGACCCTTCACGAAACCTCAGCGCGCTGGGGGTGCAACATCGCAGATATCGCGGGGTGGGCCGATGCAGGCAGGTTCCGAATCCTGACCGGCATTACCGCAGTCCGCTGTGGCGACGAGGTCATCGCAGGCAAGGTTACCTTGTCGCCAATGGAGTTGATGCCGCTTTTCCGGCGTGAGAACGGCGGTGAGAAATTAGGCCACGGAAGCGGCGGCATGGAGCTGCTGCGGGCGGCGTAAAAGTCGTCCACCCTTTCCCTTTCTGCGACAGCAGGGAGGGCGCGAGGATTTTCAGCGTGGAACTATATCTCAGGGTTCGCCAGGCCTGCGCGGCAGGCATGAGCCAGCGTCAGGCGGCGAAGGCCTTCAACATCTCCCGTGATACGGTTGCGAAGATGATGACGTTCTCGGTGCCACCGGGCTACCGGCGGACGGCCGAGGTCAGGCGGCCGAAGCTTGATCCCTTTATCCCGATCATTGAGGGCTGGCTTGAGGCGGATCGCTCCATGCCGCGGAAGCAGCGGCACACCGCGAAGCGGGTGTTCGACCGGCTGCGTGACGAATGCGGGTTCACCGGCGGCTACACGATCATCAAGGACTACATTCGGGAGCGGGAACGGCGGGGCCAGGAAGTGTTCGTGCCGCTGGCGCATCCCCCGGGCCATGCGCAGGCTGACTTCGGCGAGGCGATGGTCAGGATCGGCGGTGTCGAGCAGAAGGCCCACTTCCTTGTTCTGGATCTGCCGCACAGCGACGCCTGTTACGTCCGCGCCTGTCCGGCGGCTGTGGCCGAGGCCTGGGTGGACGGCCATATCCACGCCTTTGCCTTCTTTGGGGCGGTCCCCCAGTCGATTGTCCATGACAACGACCGGTGCCTGGTGGCGAAGATCCTGCCCGATGGCACCCGCAAGCGGGCCGCCCTGTTCAGCGGGTTTCTATCCCATTACCTGATCCGGGATCGCTATGGCCGCCCCGGCAAAGGCAACGACAAGGGGAATGTCGAGGGCCTGGTGGGCTATTGCCGCCGCAACTTCATGGTGCCGCTCCCCGAGTTCGCGACCTGGGAGGCGTTCAACCTCTGGCTGGAGGAGCAATGCCGCAAGCGCCAGCAGGATGTCCTGCGCGGTGAGGGCGAAACGATCGGCGAGCGGCTGCAGCGCGATCTGGCAGAGATGCGATCCTTGCCTGCTTCACCCTTTGACGCCTGCGATCAGGACACCGGCCGCGTCTCGTCGCAATCGCTCGTGCGCTACAAGACCAATGACTACTCGGTGCCGGTCGCCTTTGCCCATCAGGATGTCTGGATCCGGGCTTATGTCCATGACGTGGTGATTGGCTGTCGGGGCGAAGTCATTGCCCGCCATCCCCGGTGCTGGGATCGCGATGAACTCATCTTCAACCCGATCGGTCGTGTCTCGGAAGTGGTAGAAATTGGATGGCGGCGTAATCTCCGGGTGAACTGACACCCACCCAGCCGGCGGCTGCAACCGCCAGGGAGATCACGCCATGAAGCAGATTACCGACAGCTCGTCCTTTTCGCTACTGCCCGACGCAGGCGGGTATGATCCGATCGAGGACCGCCTGCGGGCGAATGTCCGGGCCACCATTGAGGCCATGTTCGAAGAGGAACTGGCCGACTTTCTTGGTCGGCTTCGTTACGGCCGCGGCAACGAGCGGGCCAAGGGCTACCGCCACGGGCATCGCGATCGGCAGCTGACCGGCACATTCGGCACTGAGACGGTGCGGGTTCCTCGTGCCCGGATCGAGAACGAAGCCGGCAAGATCACCGAATGGCGCTCGAAGGCACTGCCCCGCTACAGGCGGCTGACAAAGAAGGCCGAGGCCCTGATCGCGGCGGTCTACCTGGCCGGCACCAACACGCGCCGGGTCAAGCGGGCGCTGTTCGGACTGTTCGAGGGGGCGGTGAGCAAGGACGTGGTCAGCCGGGCCTGGCGCAAGGTGAAGGTCGATTGGGACGCCTGGTCCACCCGCGACCTGGCCGAGGAGGATATCGTGCGGCTCATCCTCGACGGCACCGTCATAAAGACCCGGCTGGACCGCAAGGCCACCAACATCTCGGTGCTGGCGGCGATCGGTGTTCGGCGCGACGGACAAAAGGTGCTCCTCTCAATCAGGAACATGGGCGGCGAAAGCACGGCTGCCTGGAGCCAATTCCTCGCCGATCTGGACGCGCGGGGCCTGAGGCGGCCCGAGTTCGTGATCGTTGACGGCGCCCCCGGCCTTGAAGCTGCGCTTGTGGCACTCTGGGGCGAGGAACTGGCCATTCAGCGCTGCACGGTTCACAAGCACCGCAACCTGCTTGGCCACGCGCCCAAGCGCCTGCATGACGAGCTGAGCGAAGATTACCGCGACATGATCTACGCCGACAGCGCCGCCGAGATCGAGACGCGCCGCAAGGCCTTCCTCCGCAAATGGAAGCTGAAGTGCCGGGCCGTGGCCGACAGCCTTGAAGAAGCGGGCGACCGGCTCTTCAGCTTCACCCGCCTCGACCCGTCGCAATGGAAGTCGGCAAGGACCACCAATGCCATCGAGCGTCTGAACGAGGAGTTCCGCCGCCGCATCAAGACCCAGACCGTGCTGCCCTGCGCCGAAACCGTGCCGATGCTGCTCTGGGCGCTGCTGGCTTCCGGTCAGATCCAGATGCGAAAGGTCGATGGCTGGGAAACTCTGTCCCAGCCTCTCGAGCCAATGTCCCTTGACCTCGCGGCCTGACTGGAGCCATCGTTACATGCCCGGAGCCCGCTGCTCGGCAATTTCCACCACATTCGCGACACGACCCCCGATCCACTACCTTTGAAACTCAATGAGTCCAGACCCTAGGGTACGAGCGGCAGGATGGCGGATCGGGTCTCGGCTAAGGCGAACCCCTGGTCGGATCGGGGGGGCTTCGACATCTCCCACCGCCGCTCACCCCACCTTCACGCCCCAGAAGGACGTATGGTCGGCGGCGAAATATCCATCTGCCGCCCGAAAGGTGCCCTGCAGCTCAACAGTGTCGCCTTGGGCGAGTGACGCCATGGTCTGCAGCCAGAGCGCCGTCGCCTCGGAGGTGTGCGCCCCGGATATCTCGCCGAACGATCCTCGGATCTCGGTCGAGCCGTTCAGCACGAGTCGTCCGCGCATCCGCGCCGTGGTGCTGGAATTGACCTTGTAGAGCAGCGTGGCGCCGAAGAGGTAGGTGCCGGCAACCGGTGCGACGAAGCGATTGTTGCCGGCATCGAATGCGCCCTGATCGTTATAGTCGGTGTTGTTGATGCCGATCTTCGTCCAGGTGTCGACAGCGACATAATTGTCGTAGTTCGTATACGCCTTGAAGCGCGGCAGCCGAGGCTGATCGACGATCCCGCTCGTGTTGTCGACAATGAAACCGTCGAAGAAGGTGCTGCCATCGGTCGAGACAGCGAGGCGAAAGCCGTCTGAGCCAAAAAGACCGAGTAGCGCCTTGGTCGTGAAACCTGTCTGCAGCGAGAGGCCGAGGTCGTCACCGGCCGCCTCCTTGTTCATCGTGTAGAACAGATTGCCGGTGCCGCCCTCGGCCTTGGGTCTAGCCGTCCAAAGCGCGGCGTTCAGCTTGGCCGAGAACGGGTTCGACGCATCCGCGGTCGTGCCGAGCCCCAGCAGCGCCATGTTCTGCAGCGCGTCCGGGGTCGTGCCGACCCAACCGGCGCCATCGTGGACAAGCAACAAACCTTCGTCCTCGACCCAAGCCCGCCAGCCGATCCGCGGCGGAAGCCGCAGCCACGCGCCGTCCGTCCAGAGCGCGACGTTCAGGTCCCAGCCGGCCCAGTCGCCACTCGCACCCGAGGCGACGATGTAGCGGTCGCCGTCGGCGGGGCTTGCGGGCGGCGTGGCCAGGTCGCGGTCGAGGACGGAGAGCTGCACGAGCCCGTCGAGGATCCGCAGCGCCTCGTTGTGGGTGACGTGCTTCTGGGCCTGCGCCGCCAGGATGTAGGGCAGCAGGAGATGGGTCGTGGCGTCGGACATGGGGTCCTCACAAGGTCAGTGTGACGGTCTTGGGCGCGCCCCGCCCGACGAGGGCGGAGAGCTGGTAGATGCGGATGTCGAGGCTATCGCCGGGGCCGAGCGGCGCGCCCCAGTCGGCGGTCTGCTGTGCGGCGGTGTAGACCACGCTGGTGGTTGCGGTGCTCAGCACCCGCTTTACGGTCGTGCCGTCGAGGATCTCGACCTCGTAGGCTTCCATTTCCTCGGCCAGCGGCACCTCGAGCCCGCCCCAGCTGTCGGCCGCGAGTGCGCGGGATCGGCGCGTCCAGCGAATGGTGAGGTCGCCGGGACTGCGCGCCTTGCGCCACGGCTGCTCGACATGGACGACCGAAAACGGCCGCAGCCCGACGCCCTCGGGCGTAAAGGCCTGCGCGACATAGGTCTCGTCGCTGACGGGGCGGCTCGCCGGGCCGATGCGCCAGTTCCACGGGATGCCGAGATCAGCCTCGGCGATGGGCAGCGATGCGAGGCTGTCGTCGAGCACCATGACCCGCGCGCCGGCGGGCGCCGGATTGCCCATTGCACCCTCGGTGCCGCGCTGGCCGCGGAGGAGCCGGGTGAGACGATACCGGCCGGGAGCGATCAGTTCGGCCGCGCCTGCCTGCACGATCTCCCAGACTCCGGGCGCGCTCTCGATGGCCAGCGCGTTGGCGCCGCCGAACAGGGTCAAGTCGGTGACACTTTCGAGCGTGCCGGTCAGCAAGTCGACCACCAGCGCATTGCCGAGATCGAAGCGCGACGTCGGCCCGGCGTAGAAGTCCGAGATCAGCGTGCCGATCCGGGCGCGCGCGCCGAACGTGGTCAGCAGCTCGAAGCCATCGGTCGAGGGGCTGCGGAACACCGCCATCTCACCCGGCCAGGGAACCGCGTGCGCGGCGACCAGCGGTCGATGCGCGGGCTGGTCCTCAGTCAGCTGCGGCAGGTCCATCAGCACCGCATCCGGCGCGCCGAACACCACGGCGCGCGTCAGCGACGCCGCGCGGGGATCGCCGGGCGGCAGATCGTAGGTCGCCCGGTCCTGGCGCACCGCTTCGACGCCACGCGCCTCGGCGTCGGCGATGGAGACGAGCCGCAGATCGATCAGCCTCCCGTCATGCGCGAGCCGGATCGCATCGGCCGGGTCAAGCGCGAGGCGCGAGGGCGGCAGACGAAACGCCGCGGTCTCGCGCCCCACCCACGCCTCCATCAGGGCGCGGCGGCAGCGGCGTTCGGCCTCCTCGGGCGGCACGGCCATCGGGAAGGACTCGGACGCGATGCGCGTCGTGTCCACCGTGATGCGCCGGGCCTCGACGAGGGCCGCGTCGTAATCCTCATCGGCCCGCGCGATCTGCCACTTCAGCGCCTGCGGCAGTTCGGTTTCCTGGCCGCGCGTCAGCTCCAGCACGTCGCCTTCGCGAGCGGCCACGAGATCGTCGGGCGCGAGGGTCGCGACGGAGGCCCGGCCGCGCATGACGAAACGGATCACCCCCTCGGTCTCGACCGCGTCGAAGCCGAAATGCCGCGACAGCGTGGTGATCGAGGCGCGCGGGCTTTCCAGCGCCGTGATGGCGTAGCCCTCGACCGCTCCCCAGAGGCCCGTGACGTCGATGCGACCCTCGGGCAACCCGGCGCGCAGGCAGAGGTGCCGGACTAGCGCGACCAGCGACACCGACCCGAGGCGGCCGGTCAGCCAATGGCCGAGGCGCCAGTTGGGGCCATCGGTCCAGACATCGGTCAGTTCGGGGAAAAACGGATACGGCCGCGCGTCCCAGGTCCAGGCGGCGCATTCAGGGACGTGCACCATCCGACCGCCGTAGACCGACGAAACCGGGTTGTTCGCCGCATCGCCCCAGAACAGGTAGGTCGCCTCGAGATAGGCGCGCTGGATGGCGTCGTCCCGCCAGCCCCGCGAGAAATACGGCGTGAAGCTTTCGGAGGACTTCGGATCGAAGAACACGTTCGGCTGGTTGGTGCCCCGGTCGATGGCGGGGCAGCCGAGTTCGGTGAACCGGATCGGCTTCGACTGCGGGACCCATGCCGTCGGCGTCGCGCTCTCCACCCCGCCCGGGCGGTCGTAATGCTGGTTCGACCACCAGGCGCGCAGATCCTTGTAGCGGAAGACCCACGGCTTTCCCGCTGCACCATCGGTGATCGGCGTTCGCACCTGAGCCGACCGATCGGCGGCGCTGGCGTAGAACCAGTCGAAGCCTTCGCCACCCGCGATGTTCGCCTGCAGATACGCCCGATCGTAGATCGCGGGCCAGCTATCGGCGGCGTCGAGATGGTCGAACCCGTCCCGCCAGTCCGACAGCGGCATGTAGTTGTCGATCCCGACAAAATCGATCTCCGGATCGGCCCAGAGCGGATCGAGGTGAAAGAACACGTCGCCGCTGCCATCGCTCGGCTGGTGCCCGAAATATTCCGACCAGTCGGCAGCGTAGCCAATCTTCGTTCCAGTGCCCAGAATGGACCGGACATCAGCTGCCAGATCCCGATAGGCCTGCACGGCCGGATAGGTGGATACGCCCGAGCGGATGGTGGTGAGCCCCGGCATTTCCGAGCCGATCAGGAAGGCGTCCACACCGCCTGCGGCGGCGCAGAGATGGGCATAGTGCAGCACCATCCGCCGCAGGCCCCAATCGCCCGATGGGCCGGTCCAGACGACCGATTGGCCCGAGACGCTGAAATTCGCTGGCGTCGCCGTACCGAAAAGCGCCGAAACCTGTGCCGCGCCGGCGGCGGTCTTGTCGACCGATCCCACATAACCCGCTGCGGGGGAACAGGTGATCCGCCCCCGCCAGGGGAATGCGGGCTGGCCGGTCTCGGCAGCATTGTCGGAATACGGGTTCGGCAGCGCGTTGCCGGGCGGCACGTCCATCAGGATGAACGGATAGAAAGTCACGCGAAGCCCGCGCGCCTTCATCTCCTGGATCGCCTGCACCACCGCGAAGTCGGACGGCGTCCCACCATAGACCGGGCGGTCCTCGTCGTCGCGGCTGACGAGGAAGGCATTGGCGCGGCTGACGCCATTGACCGACCAGCTGGTGGGCGTGGTCGACTTGGCGGACACCTCGACGCCGGGCCGCACCTTGCAGGATCCCGCACGCAGATCGTCGCCGAACCAGGCCACGACGAGGCTGACGCTTGTCACAGCCGGGGCCATCGCCTGCAGCCGGTCCAGCGCCTCGACCATGTCGGTGGAGTCGGCCAGCGCATTCAGGTTCTCGGGCACCGTCGCGCCGCCATCGGTCTTGCGGATCGCCTGCGTCGCATAGGTGAACTCGCCCGAGGCCGGGATCATGGTGACAGCGCGGGTCAGCCCCTCGGCGGTGTCGGGGTCAGCCAGCGGCCGGAACACCTCGAAGGACAGCTGCGGCAGGCGGTTGCCATAGGTCGAGAGCGCCAGTTCCTCGAAGACCACATAGGCGGTGCCGCGATATGCGGGCGTGCTGGCCGCGCCCATCCTGGCCGCGATGAACGGGTCCGCCGTCTGCGCCTCGTCGCCGGGATACCAGCGCCAGGTGACCCCGGAGAGGTCCATCGGCTTGCCGTCGGCCCAGATGCGGCCGATGCCGGTGATCGGGCCCTCGCACAAGGCCACGGCGAAACTGGCGTAGTAGAGATACTCGGTGGTCTTGACCTTGCCGCCCCCGCCACCCTTGCCGCCGCCCTGCGTGGTGGTCATCGTCTCCTCGCGGAAATCGGTCGCCCAGATGATGTTGCCGCCCATCCGCATGCGCCCATAGAGCCGCGGGATGACCGCGCCCTCGGTGGCCGACGTGATGCGCAGCGTGTCGAGCCGCGCGCCCTCGATGCGCTGCGTCGGCGCCAGCGACGAGATGATCCAGCTGTCGACGACAGAGCCGATGGTGGAGCCGATGAAGCCGCCGATGGTCGCGGCGCTGACGCCGAGGATCGCACCGCCAATCGAACCGCCGATGGCGGCACCGGCAGCGCCGAGAATGAGGGTGGCCATGTCGGGGTCTCAGCGTTGCGGGAACAGGAAGGCGAAGGCGATGCGCCGCCGCCAGGCTTGGGTGAGCGGTTCCTCGATCACGCCGAGCCGCTCATAGGCGTGGAGGAAGCTGTCGGGGCCGGTCAGGATCCCGACATGCTTTGCGATGGCGCGCGGCTTCATCCGGAAGAGGACGAGCGCGCCGGGCCCGGCCTTGGCAGGCGGCACCTCGATCATCATCCGGCGTGCGCCCTCGGCCAGCACCTCGCGCGGGCCGGTCTCGCCCCAGTCGCGACTGTAGGCCGGGATCGGGAACGGCTCGGGGCCGACGACCTCGCGCCAGACGCCGCGGGCGAGCCCGAGGCAATCGCAGCCCACCCCCTTGAGGCTCGCCTGATCGTGGTAGGGCGTTCCCAGCCACGCGCGCGCCGCCACGATCACCCTGCCATTATCGGCCGGCGTCACAGCACGCCCCCATCATGCCCGCCATCCTTGGTGGCGTAGCGCAGGATCGTGTCCTGGCCCGGGATGTGCGGGAAGCCGCGGAAGTTGGCCGTGTTGGCGAACTTCGCCCCGCAGGTCTCCATGCGCTTGTCGCAGCCCGCGCGGATGATGAAGGCGTCGCTTTCGGCGATAGACCGCACCGGCGCTTCGAGCAGGGTCAGCACGGCGATGCCGTCCGTGACGTCATGGCCCAACACCTCGGCTTTGCGCCCCGCATTCGCGCCGCTGGTCCATTCGACCGTCCCGAAGGTGAACCAGCCGGAGGCGAACCCGCCAAGCCCGGAGGCGGTGAAGGCCCGGTCGCGCAGGAGATCGATGACGGCGCCCGTGCCCTTGAAGGCCGGGTCCTCGAGATCGACGCCGCAGCGCGCATCCCCAAGCGCGGCGTCGCAGGTCGCCTGAAACGTCCGCCCGACCGTCTGGCCGAGGATATGAGCGAGCGAGCGGACCTCGGCGACGAAGGCAAGCCGCCCGCGCCGGATCTGTCCGATGGCGCCGCGCCGCATCAGCACGCGATGGCTGGTGTCCGCCCAGTTCACGCGCCAGACCTCCACCTCCGCGTTGTCCCAGCGGCCATCGAGGATGTCGGTCTCGGTAATCCGGTCGGAGGTCAGCACGCCCTCGGCATCCTGAGCATCGACCGAGAGGTCCGAGCCGGAACGGACCTCGGACGCCGTGAGCCCGCTCTCGGGCTCGAACTCCGTGCCGTCGAAGCTCAGCGTCCTGTCGTGGTCGGTGAAGCCGAGGGTGACGCCGTCGGCGCGACTGATCCGCCAGCACCAGGCGAGCGTGGTCGTGCCCTCGTCGAGATGGGCCTGCAGGGCGGGAGCGAGGGTCTTCATCGGCAGGTTCCCGTCATGCGGTCGTCAAGATCGGCGATCCAGTCCGCCCAGTGCGGCGGCACGGCTGCGACAGTCTCGGCGGGCGGCCGGGCGAGCCGCGCCTCGGCATAGGAGGCGCAGCCGGCGTCACCAGCGCCCATCGTTGCGGCGCAGCCGGTCAGCAGGATTCCCGGCACCGCGGCCATCGCGAACCGCATCCCGCCCGCGCTCGATACGCTTGTTCTTGTCTTCCATCGCATCGCGTTCCGCCTCCCGTTTGCCCATGCGTTCACCTTCCGCACGCCCCCAGACCCGTCCGAGGACGACGCCGCCGACCGCGCCCAGAGCTGCGACCAGCCAGATCAGGAGATCAGCCATCATCCCGCTCCCCGCGCGCGGCGGCGACGCAGAGGGCTGCGACGAAGACGCCGAGGCAGCCGCCCACGACCAGACCTGCGAGGAACTCAAGCATCGCCGCGGAACCCGCGCTCGATCCGGTCGCGCAGGCCAATGAGGCCGAGACCGAGGAACATCAGCCCGGCCGGCGAGGCATCGCCCGAGCCGGCGAGCAGCGCGACGAGCCGGGACACTTCCCCGAGCGGCCCGGTGGCGGGCAGCGCGAGGGAGGCGATGCCGGTGAGCATGGCGAGCAGGCCCGCCCACCACGTCATGGAGTTGGGTCGAACGTAGCGCATGGGGATCAGGCCCTCCGGATCAGGGTGGAGAAGACGGCGGCCAGCCGGGCGAGCCAGCCGGTCGGCGCATTTGGTGCAGGCTCGAGGACCGGCGGCGACGGCGACGGCCCGCGAGCCAAGGCCAGAGCCTCATCCTCGGTCAGGCGACGGATCGGCCGCGAGAACTCCACCCGGCCCATGCGATCCACGGACCAGACCGGGATGGTTCCGCCGGGATAGCGGCCATGGCGGAACAGGTCGCGCTCGGCCTCCCGGCGCGGAATGATCGAGGCCGGTCGCCGCCAGTTCAGAAACGCGTCGGCGGCTGCATCGCGATTGCCGGCGTTGAGGTGCCGGGTCAGCGCAGCCTTGGCGATGCCGCCGGTGTTGTAGTGAAAGCTGACCAGCGCATCGAACTCGTGCGGTGCAAGCGGCACCTTCACGGCGCGCAGGACGGCGGCCTCGTAACGCGCGAGGTCGGCCCGGAAGACCCGGAACGCCTCCCGGATCCCGGCGTCGAGATCGGCGGGCATGCCGCGCGGCATGGTGGCGGGATCGGGCGGCCCGGCCGCGGCCGTGTGGCCGATGCCGAAGGTCCAGACCTGTTTCACATCGAGATAGGGCCCGGGCACGAGTCCTTCGTGCCGGACGAGGGCCAGCAGGCCCCGGTCGGTCATGTGCATGGGATTACCGGAGAAGAGAGAGGACGAGGATCAGCGCCGCGACGGCGAGGCCGATGCGCAGGCGGTGGGTGAAGGCGTCGCGCGGGTCGTCGGTCAGCCGGCGAAGGCCACGCAGAACACGGACGAGCTCAGTCATCGCCGCCCTCCCGCGCATCGCGCAGACGGGCGAGCACCAGCTCGATCACCGCCGGGCCGAAGACGCCGACCAGGTAGGCGGCCGACCCCGCGGCACCGCCCGCCGGGATCGCTTGCGGCGGCAGGCCGAGCCACGAGGTGATGACAGCCATCGAGAGGCTGCCCATCCCGGCCGCGATCAGCCCGCCCAAAAGGATGTGACGCAGCGCATCGCGCAGGCGCATCTTCGTGGTCAGCGCGTTCGTCGCCCCGCCAAGCGCGCCCCAGGCCGCGAGGATCACGGCCGTCGAGGTGGCAAGCTCGCGCAGCACGGCATCGAGGAAGCTGCCAGTGTCGTTCATCGCCGGATCTCCAGGAGCGGGATGGAGGTGATCGAGCCGAGCCGCTCGAGATCGAGCGTCACGTCGAGCGCGTCGGTGTCGAAGCGGACGGCCACGTCGAACTCGAAGCCCGCGGTGACGGCGACGCCCGTGGCGGGAGCCGTGTCGAAGGTCACGACGCCGGTGGTCGTGTCGATGGACCACCCATCCAGTTGCTCCGCGCCGTCAAGCGCGACACGCACCGTGCCGGCGACCGGCTTGGTGATCGTCCGCACCCATGTCTGGCTGCCCGAGGCATAGCGCTTGACCAGCTGAAACGCCGTTGTCACCCCATCGCCGGTGCCGATCGCCTGGTCGGTCGGTGCAGGCGTGCCCGACGGCAGGCAGGACTTGTAATCGGCCCAATCCTTGAAGCGGAAGCCGTAGAGCCGCCCGTTGCGCGCCTCGAAGAAGGCGATGACGGCGGCGAGTTCGTCGGCGCGGCGAATGCCATAGGCCACATCGTAGCGCCGTCGCGAGTTGGCCCAGCTGGCATTCCTCTCCTCGTCGCCGGAGGCGAGCTCGACGATCTGCGTGCGCCGCTCCGGCCCGCCGCGCGCACCCCGGCTGATGTTGTCGGGAAACCGGACCTCGTGAAACGCCATCAAGTTTCTCCATGGATCGTGCTCTGGCCCCCGCAACCGGTTCCCACTTGCGGGGTCGCACTCATAGGCCCCTCCGCCCGAGCGAGACCGCGCGGGCAATGTCGGCCGCGATCTGCGTGCGCGACCGGCGGAAGCTTTCGGCATCGCGGGAATTGATGTTGATCGTGACGCCCCCGCCCGCGCCATAAGCCTGCGCCTCGCGGCGCGAGAGCACGCGCTCACCGCGTTGCAGGATGGCCGGCACCTCGTCAGGACGCAGCCCGGCCCAGCCGCCGGAATGCATCCTTGGCGCGGCGGCGAAGGCCATGGCCGGAACCATGCGCGAGGGCCCGGCAGAGCCGACCATCCCGCCCGCATGCAGGACGTTGGCAAAAATACCGCCCGCGCCGGAGAACACGCCGGAGAGCGCATTGGCGATCGGCCCGAGGATGAAGCGCCGCGCCGCCAGCTGGGCGAGATCAGCCAGCAGCGAGGTGACGAGGTCGCGGAAGTTCAGCTTGCCTGTCTTCACGAACTGGCCCACCGCGTTCTCCGCCGACTGGAAGGCGCCGACGAGGCTCTGGCCGATATCGCCGCCGATGTCGCGGGCCTTGCTGGCATAGTCGGAGAGCGCAGACGTGACCGCCTGCCAGCCGGTGACGGCAGCCTCAGTCGCGGGCTCCGCTGCCGCAGCTGCAGCCCCTGCAGCCGCACCGGCTCCCGCGGCGGCACGTCTGGCATCGCCGAGCGCCGTTTCCAGCCGCTCGGCCGCACCGGTGGCCTCGGTCAGCGCATCCGCGCTCGCCCCGTCGGTGCTGCGCACGGCATCGCGCAGGGCCTGCCAGCTTTCGAGGGGCGCGCGGGCCCCTTCGGCCAGATCGCGCGCCGCGCCGCGATAAAGGTTCGCGGACTCGAGCGCCCTGCTCGCCGCCTCGGTCAGACCGAGATCGGGCGCAGTGAGCGGGTTGTCCTCGAAGGCCCGGTCGAACGCCGCCTGCGCAGCTGTCGTGGCGGCATTGGCCGCGCCCTCGAAGCGGTTCTCGATCTCGCCGAGGTCGAGGTCGGGCACCAGCGAGATGCGGCGCTCCGACCCGAGCGCTTCGAGCCCTTGATTGATGCCGCCGATGAAGCCGTTGATGCGCGAGACCACGCCGTTCAGCATCGCCTCGACGCCGTCGACCAGGCTGTTGGCCGCCTGGAACGCCAGATCGCCGATGGCGGCGGGCAGCAGGCCCCAGATCGCCTTGATCGCCTCATAGGCGCCCTCGAACGTGTTCGCGGCCGTGTTGCCGAAACCCACCATGCTCTCGATGGCGCTCTGCATGCCCGAGGCGGCGTCGGCCTTCAGGTCGAAGAACATCGCCGTGGCCGCAGCGCCCGCCGCCGCCGCGCCCATGCGGATCCGCTCCCAGACCTCGACCGCGAGGTCCTTCAGGAGCGACATCGCCTCGCCGAAACCGCCTGCGCCGGAGACGAGACGGGTGAACTGGTAGACGAGTTCGCCCGCGCCCACGATCAGCGCCCCGATGCCGGTCCGGATCAGCGCCCCGCGCAGCACGACGAGCGCGGTTGCGAACCCACGGACCGAGAACGCGGCAGCTGCCAGCCCGGCGACCCAGCGACCGGCGAGGAAAGCTGCAAAGGTCGCGGCATAGGTGGTCAGGCGGCCGATGTTGTCGAAGAGCCCGCGGATCGCGATGCCCAGCGGCCCGGTGCGGCTTGCAACAGACGCCATCGCATCTGCGACCGCTTCCAGTGCGGGTGCCGCAGCGACGGCCAGCTGGTTCGAGAGACCGCGCCAGATGAGGCCGAGGCGCGAGATCGCGTCGTTGGTCCGCTCGATCTGGTCGGCGTCCTGCTCCGACACGACGACGCCGAAGGCAAGAACGTCCTCCGTCGCCTGGCGCAGCGTCGCGGTGTCGATCCGCGACATGGCGATGGAGCCTTCCTCGCCGAAAAGCTGGCCTGCGACAGCCGCGCGTTCGGCGGCAGGCACGAAGCTCTCGATGGCGGCGTTGATCGCGCCGACGCGCTGGTCCAGCGGCAGGGCGATCAGGTCGGTGGCGGAAAGCCCCAGCCGGTCGAGCGCGTCGGCGGCCGGTCCGGTCCCGGCGGCCGCCTGGCTGAGACGGCGGGTCAGATCCTTGGTGGCCTGTTCGATCCCGGACATGGAAACACCCGCCAGTTCGCCCGCGCGCTCGAGCGTCTGGATCGAGGCGACCGTAGTGCCGAGCGACTGCGCGAGCTTCGCCTGCGCATCGACGGTCTGGAGTCCGGAGCGCACCATGGCCACCCCGGCGGCGGTGGCAGCGGCGACGGCGGCCGCGGCGGCCACGCGAACCCGGCGCGAGAAGGCCGCGAGCCGGGCATTAGCCGCCTCCATCTCGCGGCTGAGCCGTCCGAAGCCGCGCGACCCGGCCTCGCCCACGCCTTCCAACTCGGCGCGCACCTGCCGTCCGCCCACGGCCGCGAGGCGGACGCTAACCCGTTTTTCCGCCATGAGAGTGATCCATCTGTTCGTTGAGTTTGGCGACCATCACCGCTTCGATGACGGGCAGCAGTTCGGCCATGGCGAGCGGCGGCACGCCGAGGGCGTCACCGAGCGCTAGTGCCGCCGACATGTCCCAGCCGATCACCGCACCGGGCAGGACGCGCAGTTGGCCGCCGAGACGGCCGACCAGGTCCCAGACCTGCCAACCCTCCGGTGTTTCCGGACGGTTCAGCCGCGCCGGGCAGTCCGGGCAGGCTTTCGCGCAGGCTTCGCAGTATCGGTCGCCCCCGCCGAAGGACCATTCGGCGAGGGCGCGGAGGCGTTTTTTTCCTGTTCCAGCAGCAGGCCCTTCGAGACATAGGTCAGCTGGAACGCCTCGAAGATCGGCCAGACATCGAGAAGCGCGTCGATGGCCTCGGGGCTTGGCTCGATAGGTTTGCCGTCCGCGTCGCCGATGCCGTCCCAGGCGAGCACCGCCCGGCGCGCCAGCGCCTTGGCGAAGGCAACGGCGCGTTCCTCGTCGGAGGCGTCCTCGGGCACGGCTTCCACGGCCGGATCGCTGCGCGTCGCCACCATCAGCGCGGTGGTCAGCGGGCGCATCTGCACCCTCACGCCGGGCGAAAGCTCGTGCCAGCGCGGCGCGTTCGTCAGATCGAGCGTCAGCATCAATAAGTCTCCACATCGTTCACGAGGGTGGCGGTGCACATCCGGCCGACCACGCTGTCGCGCGCGGCCTGCCAGTCGAAGGTGGCCTGCACGCCCTGCGGCCCGGAAATCTCGATGCGCGGGCGCGGCAGGTAGACGGCGTGCACGGTGAAGGTGAAGCTCTCGCCCGAGGGCAGCACGTAGGCGAACTCCATCTCGCAGGCCTCGCCGTTGATGGCCTGCGTGACCAGCGTCTGGTCGGCGAAGCGGACCTCGATCCGGCCGGTCAGCGCGGCGATGGAGGGGTCCGCACCGTCGATCCTGCCATCACTCCGGATCGTCTCGATCCGGTCGAGGTTGTTGGCATAGGTGATCTCGGCCGAGACCACGTTGCCGAGGGCGGAGCCATTCCGCGTGATCGACCCGTTGAAATGGCCGAAGCGCTTCAGTTCCAGCGCGGCGGGTGTCCCGGCGCTGGTGGTCGTGCCCACCGTCTCGCCCTGCGCGACCAGTCGCGCAGTTGCCGTCAGCAGGCCGGAGCGCTGCATCTGCCAGGTGATCTGGTCGAGCACGCAGCCGGAATACATCGCATAGCGCGGCACCTCCGGCATGCCGGTTTCGATCGACATGCTGGGCAGCGTCCACGACCCCGACTGGAACTCGTGCGTGAACGGCCCCGGAGCCGTGCCTGTCGTTGCAGGTGGCCCGAACGCGGCTTTCAGCCAGAATCCGAAGGCCCCGGCGTCGAGCGGCACGACGACGTCGCCATCGGCGGTCACCGCGTCCCTCACCGGGGCCAGCGGATCGCGGCCATAGCCGAGAAGCTCCGAGTTGAGCAGCGGCTGCTCCGCGCCGAGCGAGGTGCTGGCGAAGGGCATGCGGGTGAAGCCGCTCACGGGCGGCGTTCCATAGGTCGTCTCGAACGCAAGCGCCATCTGCGCCCGCGCCCCCTGGGCTCGTGCCATGGTGTTCTCCTGGGGTTGTCGGGGTCAGGCCAGCGGATCGGCCGTGGAATAATGCAGGACCACCGGGATCACGGCGGCTTTCAGGCTCGCCGCGCCCTCGATGGGCAAATCGACTGGCCTCGGCGCTTCCGCCTCCACCCAGTCGCAGAGCCCGCCAAGAGTGCGATCGGTGGCGAGCGCCGCGCCGATGCTGGCGGTCAACGTGTCGAAGGCGGCGTCACGGTCGGCACCCTGCACGACCGCCTCGATCTCGGCGCGGTGCTGGTAGTGGTAGGCGAGCGGCGACAGCGTCACCTCCGGCTCCCCCGGAACCCCATCGCGCAGGATCAGCAGCCCCTCGGCCGGAACGCGCTCGGGCAGCACCTCGCCGCGGAGCGCAGTGGCGGGCAGCGCCGAGAGCCGCGCATGCAGCGCGGTGAGGATGGTTTCGCGAGGGGTTGGCATGGCATATTTCTCGAGGCAGAGCGCTCAGCGCCAGTTCCGCAGATAGGCGACCGGAAACCAGAGCGAGCGCAGGATCAATCGCTTTCGACAGCCTCGGGAAAATCCGTGGCGGAGCATCGGATGCCGTCAGCTCGCGTATAGAGCATGCTTCCCTCCACGCCCGCGAGGATGTCGCCATCCACCTCGAACTCGGGGAACTGACGCAGGAACGGCGTTGCACCGCAGCCCGGTACGGCGCATTCCGGCCGGGACTTCGGGCAACGATTGAAGTTACAGAGCCTGCCGAGATAGGCGTCGCTGCCCGGCTCGAACAGAAACACGTCGACCTGATGGTCTGCCACGCCGAAATCCTGTTGACGTTCGTGCTCGGCCCTCAGCGCCGCCGCCTTCGCGCGCCTCAACTCGCCGAGGACGGTCAGGTCGTCGAGCCACAGAGCGAGGTCGAGATCCTTGCACTCGTGCCAGAGTGGAATGCCACGGCGACGATACGGGGCGAAACGCGGCACCTCCTTCCACAGGGGCTTGGCAACCGATCCGATGACCGCGATCGCGACAACCTGCGGGAAGCTGCACCAGGCATTCGTGATCGCGTCCGCCGCACGCCGGAAGTGCCGTTGCGTCCGTAACAGATGGGCGTTGTCCTGTTTCAGTCGGTCGGTTGATGGCATTGCATAGCTCGGCATGGTTCGGCGCCCAGTCTGACCTTGTCCGGCTGCCGGCGCCAGCACGTTTGCTTTCAGGATCTCATCGAAGACGCCCCGCTATCCAGTTGGCCACGATCAACCCCGGCACGCTTTCCAACGCCCGGTCTGCATCCCGCGCGAGGTCCAGCCGCTTCGGCAACTTGACCTGCGGCACCAGCATGAAGATCGGCACCGTTGTGCGCCCACGGCCCGTCTTGGAGCGCGAAGCAACCCCGAGACCCCGACTGTTCAGTCGTCCCTCCGCGACAAGCAGGCTCGGGCCGCGGCGTCGGTAGACGAAGCGGAGGCGCAACCCACGGCGCCGCTCCCATTCGCCCGGGGTGATCCTGCCGCCGCGCATGCCCCGCCCGGCGGCTTCGGTCGGGATCGCCAGCCAGAACCCGTCCTTCGAGCGGATCAGCGGGCCGGTGTCGTGGGCGCCGACGATGACCGGGGCCTTCGACCAGACCAGAGCCGCGGCGTTCAGGCTCTCGCCGGCCTTCGGGTAGGTCTGGCTGCGGATCGAGTTCGCCAGCCGCCGTCCGAGCCCTGCGCCGGTGATCTGACCCCGCCAGGCGGTCTTGAGCCCGGTGCCGGCCTCGCGCATGGCGGCAGTCACGGCCTTTTCGCCGGCCTTCACCTCGGCGGCCATGGCGGCGACGAGATCGGGGGTGATGTCGAGCTTCAGCTTCATCGCGATCAGGCGGGGCGCAGGTCCACGGTCCAGACCAGCCGCTCGCGGTCACGGACAGGCTCGCCCTGGATGAGGAAGGCCTCGCCGTCGATCTCGATGCGATCGCCGGGGCGCGGGTTTGCGACCTCGGACACGCGCAAATCCAGTCGGGTGGTTTCCGACCAGATCCGCCCGTCGCCGAAGCCGGTGACAT
This sequence comes from Ruegeria intermedia, assembly GCF_900129345.1. GTDB lineage: Bacteria > Pseudomonadota > Alphaproteobacteria > Rhodobacterales > Rhodobacteraceae > Ruegeria > Ruegeria intermedia. The sequence goes on from NZ_FQVK01000019.1 coordinate 32,641, forward strand.
CGTCCGGCCGGCGCAGGATTGCGCGCACGAGCGACGGCGCCCCGCCCTCGGCGGTGTAGACCACGTCGCGCGCAAGATGCGCGTCGGCGAAGAGCGCGTCGAGAGCGGCAGCGAAGGCGGTCATCAGAACGCGCCGTTCAGCCGCACCCGGCCGATTGTGTCGCCTGCCCCGCCGGCGACCGCCTCGACCGCCACACCGATGAGCGTGTTGTCGGTGGCAACCGTGGTGCAGCGCTTGTTGGTGTCGTCCCAGTAGACCTTGTCGCCGACGGCCCATGCCTGGCTGCCGACCTTGGTGATGTCGAAGACGCCGACGAGCGCGGTCTCGATGGGATCGCCGAGGGCGGCGTCCCCGGCGGCGATGCCGAAGATGGAGCCGACGAGCAGGCCATCGCCGGAGGCGACGGCATAGGGCGCGGTCAGGGTGATGGTGTTGCCGGGCTGGACGTAGGTTTTCATGACGGGGTTCCTTTGGAAAGACGAAGGGCGGCCCGTCTGGACCGCCCGCGTGTCAGGGTTCAGCATTGGGTGCAGGTTACGCCCCAGGATTTTTGTAGAGGCCGCGCCAGTCGATGGCCTTGGCGCCGAAGTCGAGGCGGCACTTGATCTCGACGCCGTCGACGTCGAAACCGTTGCGGGTCTCGATATAGGCGCCCTGCTGGCCCTCGAGATAGGCGTATTCGATGGTGTCGATCTGGTTCGGCGAGGCCGCCAGGTACCAGGCCTTGTCGCTCGCCGCATCCAGCCGCGGCTCGGCAATCGGCGTGAGCGTGCGGATCGATTGCGGCACCACGTTGCCGCTCTGGGCGGGCACGAGGTTCTGGGCCACCAGCTGCTCGGCCTTCAGTTCCAGCGCCGCCGGGACGATCAGGAAGGCGGGCCGGATGTTCAGCACCGTCTTCTTGTCGAGCCCGGTCTGCTTGCGCATTGCCGCGCGCGCCGCGCCCACGCTGTCGACCCCGAGCGCCGTGCCGCTGCCGGCGAGGTTCTTGTGGGTCGAATGGAACAGCGCCGTGCCATCCGCCATGGCAGGGTTCGACGTCACGATGTCCCAGACCACGTCCGACTCCAGCTGGGCGATGGAGTTGCCGTACATCGCCGGGATCCGGGTGAAGGCGTCGAGGTCGTCGTTGATCAGCACCTGCCGGGTGATCGCGACGACGCGGCCGTAGGTCTCGATGCGGTAGCTCTCCTTGCTCTCGCCGAGCGTGCCGCGCTTGAACTCGCCGCTCTCGCCGACCTTGAGGAGCTGCGGCGCTTCGCCCAGCTGGACGCGGTGCATCGCCTTGAAGTCGGTGGCCAGCACCTGCCGGCAGAAGAGCGGGAAGGTCCGCGGATAGGCCTCGTAGGCCTGGCGCAGCGTCTTGTTGGTGACGGCTGCGAGGATCTCGGGGAAGTCCGAGGTCGAATGCAGCGCCCGCGTCGCCACCTCGTCGCGGGAGAGGCCGCGGGTGCTGACGCCCGCCGTCTCGAGGCTTTCGCGGGCGAGTTCCATCAGTGTCATGCCGCGATACTCGCGAGCCGCGTCCTCCAGCGGGAACAGCGTCGGGCTGTAGCGGTGCAGCAGCGCGTTCGAGATCGCCTCGCGCCGCGTGACCGTGGCGTCGCGCCCGCCGAGCGGGATCGAGACATGGGGAAAGGTCCGCGTCTCGTCGGCCTTGGCCGCAACCTGGTCGAGGATCAGCCGGCGCGCTTCGTCGATGGAGACGCCGCGCTTGATCAGGTCGTCGGCAAAGCCGCGCTCGAGCTGGAGCTTGTCGGCGAGGCCATGGATCGTGGAGACGCGCTCGCGCTCCTGCGCGCGGGCCTCGCTGACCAGAGCGTCGGTGTCAGCGCTGCGGCTGCGGTCCGCCGGCGCCGGGTCGGCCGCGGGCTTCGTCGCCTTGGGCCTGGTGTCGGCGGCGCGGGTCTGCGTGTCGGCAGCGCCGGTCTTGTCGTCGGTCATGCTCGTCTCCTCGGGCACTGCGGTGTCACTCGTCTGTTCGGCCGTCTCGGCCGTGGTCGCGGTCCTGTCGGTCATCGGGGATGCTCCTTCGCTGGTGGGGGCGTCCCGGCGGTGGAGGACGCATGTCTGGTGTTCGCGGTGCGCACGGAAGCCGGCGGCGGGATCGGCGCCGACCGGCACGGCGGAGATCTCGAAGGGCGTCCAGTCCACCGCCCGCCAGAGTTCGCGCTGGCCGTCAGGCTTCGAGATCTCGAAGCGGTGGACCTGGTAGCCGATGGAGACCGCGCGGATGTGCCCGGCCTCGATGTCGCGCCAGATGTCGCCGACGGCGTCGCGCTCCGAGAGGCGGATGCGGGCGATGCCTTGTCCGTTCTCGATCCGGGCCGAGCCTGGGACGACCGAGCCGATCACCGCGTCGAGATCGTGCGCCTCGTGCACCTTCAGGAATGGCGCGCCCGCGTTCAGCCGCTCGAGCCGCACATGCTCGGGCGCCATGCTGAGTTCCTCGTCATGCGGCTCGCCGAAGAGCGCGGCGCGCCGCACGCGGGCGCCGGTCGACCAGATCACCTCGACGCTGCGGGTCTCCGGGTCGATGCTGGCAGGCCGCAGCTCCGCCGACCGGCGGAACGCCGGCAGTTCGATCGTCTGCTCCATGAATGAATCCTCGTCAGGCCGCGTCAGTTTCCGGATCGTCCGGATCGGTCGCGGGGTCGGCCGGCACATTCGACTGCGCGCTGCCAGTCTTGGTGACGCGGCGCGGGTCGCTGTCGAGCACGAGACCCAGCTCGTCGAGCTTGGCGTTCGTGGCCGCGATCTCGGCCAGCACCGCGTCGGGGTTGCGGCCCTGCCGGGCGATGGCCTCGGCAAGCGTCTTGGTGCCAGAACGGATGGCGAGCAGGTCGGCCATCGCGTCCTTCTGCGGATCGACCGCCTCGAACTTCGGCGGCGACCACTCGACCGGCACCTCGGGCGTGGGAATGCGCCCCGCCGCCCATGCGGCCTCGGTGAACCAGCGCCAGACCGGCGCACAGAACATCGGGATGAAGAGCTGCCACTGCACCGCGTCGATCATCCGGCGGAACTCCACGAGGCCCGCCCGGATCGAGGAATAGTTCACCTGGCTGAGATCCCCGGTCAGCAGCTCGTAGGGCACGCGGAACCCGGCGGCGATGGTGTGCAGGCTGGCCCGCTTGTATTCGCCATAGCCGCCGGTGGCAGCCGGCTGGTTGAAGCGGATGTCCTTTCCGCCGCGTGCATAGGCGATGAGGCCGGGCTCAAACTGCTCGACCCGATTGCCGTCGGCATCGACCACCGCGGGCGCGATGCCCTGCTGCGCCTCCTCGTCGCCGAAGACGATGGCCGTGACGCAGGCTTCGGTCTTCTTGCGCACGATCTCCGCCACCTCGTAGTCGTCAAGGTCGCGCAGGGCCCGGATCACCGGCGCGCCCCAGGGCACGCCGCGCGCCTGCGTGCGCTGCTTCTCGTAGACATGGGCGATCTCGCTGGCCGGCACCGCGCGGCTGGTAAGCCCGCCCGTCAGGCTGAGCGTGGCATCGCCTGGATGGGCGCCGAAGAGCCAGTAGGCCCGGCGCCGGCCGAGTGCGTCGAACTCGATCCCTTGCACCGCCTGTCCAGACCCGAGCGCGCCGTTGCAGGTGGCGTCGAGGAAGTCGGCCTCGAGCAGTTGCAGCTGCACGGGTGGCATGACGCCGTCCCCCGGGCGCCGCGGGCGGCGGCGCACCAGCACCTCGCCGGCCTCGACCATCTCGCGGCAGGCGAGCGTCTGCAGCCCGTAGAAGTCGAGCTGGCCGTCCGCGTCGCAGTCCGCTGTCCAGCGGGTGAACAGGGCGTCGGCCTTCCCGTCCAGCTTGTCGTCTCCGCTCGCGGCGCGCGGCATGATCCCCGCGCCGACGATGTTGTTGACCAGCACCGACACCGCCTTGGCGGCGTGCGGGTTGTTGCGCACCAGATCCCGCATCCGGTCCCGCAGAAGCGCTCCGGCCCGGCCGATCTCGGCATCCGCCGAGGATCCCGGCGCGTGCCAGCCGTCGGTGCGCCGGCCGCGGGCCGCACCCTCGTAGGAGCGGGCGAGCCCCTCGAAGGCCTGCCGCGCAAGCACGCGCCGCGTGGCCGTGCGCGGGGCGACCGAGGCGATGGCCCTGTCGAGCCAGGAGACCATCAGCGGTCCCCGCGCGAGAAGCCGGCGAAGCCCGCGATGGGCCGCGCCGTGGCGCCGGCGATCTGTCGTTCGATGGTGCGGATGCGCCCGAGCAGGTCCTCGGCCGAGCCGTAGTCCACGGTCTTGCCGTCATAGCTCACCCGTGTCGTCCCGCTCGCATAAGCGCGCCGCAGCGCCGCCAGTTCCGCTTCCGTCCAGGTCATGCCCTTCGCTCCCGCTCAGTGCGTTCGTCCCTCGCGACGCTCCACTGGAGCCTCGCGTCCGCTGCGCGGACCGGTCCTCACCATCAAAACCATCCTTCCCGCCGCCCGAGCCAATCGGAGCGGCGCTTGCCTTGCATGCACTGATCGGGCCGCCCGATCCGACCGGCCGGGCTGTCCATTCCACTCGGCACGCCGAGCTGCGCTTCCAGATCGGCCCATGTCGCCTCGGGCCAGCGGTCCGCCCCCGCGATCCAGGCCGCGGCACGAGCATAGACCCGGCAGTCCAGCGCCTCGTTACGCTCGCGGATCTTCTGCCATTCGAGCTTCGCGAAGCCGCGGCGATTGCGCACCGTCACCAGCTGCTCGGCCGTCAGCTGCCGGATCCACTCGGTGTCGGCCCAGCCGGGCAGATGCAACGTGCCCGGCGGGAACGCAGCACCTTCCTCCAGCTCTTCCGCGGTCGGCCGCGCCAGCCGCAGGAAGCGATAGGTCTCGGCCTTGAAGGTCGAGGTGGCCACGGTCCAGAGCCGGGCCCCACGGCGCAGGCGCTTCCCGCCGGCGGTCGCGTCCACGAAAGTCGGCCCCGAAACCGGGCTGGCCCGGTTGAAGCCCTCGAGCCCCTTCACGGGCGCCACCTGCGCGAAACCAACCGAGCGCGACCAGGCGTAAACGGCGGCCGTCTCATAGCCGGTGTCGATGGCCAGCTTTGCCAGGCCCAGTTCCGCGCCGCCGGCATGTCGCCAGTTGCGGCCCAGCAGATCGGTCAGCGCCTCCCAAGCCTCGGGCTGGGCCGGCCCGCCCTCGATCACGACATGATCGACGAGCCAGCTTTCCAGCCCACGACCCCAGGCCCAGACATCGACCTCGATCCGATCCTTCTGCACGTCGGCGCCGGCGGTCAGGAACAACCCACCAGCGGGAACTGTGCCCGCCGGCCAGTCCTCGCGCCGTTCGGCGATCCGCTGCCAGTCCGGCGCGTCGCCGGTCTCGATCCAGGTCTCGCCGAGCACGGTGTTGCGGAACACGCGCTCGGCCTCGTCGGACCCCGTCGCCGCCTCCTTGTCGCGCGCGATGTCGGCCCAGCTCTTCCACCCCGGCGGCGAATAGAGCGCCGAGAGATGAAACCCCACCGTCCGCGCATCACGAGCCTCGGCAGTCGCGCGCCATTCGCCTGCCGCCAGCATCGCCGGCTTGTGGTGTTCCTCGATCGCGGTCTCGCAGGCATCGCAATGATAGGCCGCCGTCTCCGGTTTGCCCTTCTGCCAGCGCAGCCGCTCGAACCGCAGCCACTGCATCGCGCCGCAATGCGGGCACGGCACGAAGAAGCGGCGCTGGTCGCTCGCCTCGTACTCCCGCTCGATCCGGCTGACGCCGCGGATCGTCGGCGTCGAGACCAGGAACACCTTCCGGCGGTGCGCGAAGGTCAGCGAGCGCGCCTCGGCGAGCCCGACCGGGTCGCCTTCCTCGTCGGCCGAGGCCGGATAGGCGTCGACCTCGTCGAGGAAGACGTAGCGCGCCGGCATCGAGCGCAGGCCCACGGCCGAGTTCGCGCCGGTCATCACCAGCACGCCGCCGGGGAAATCCTTCGACAGCTGCGTGTTGCCGCTGTCGCGCGCCCGCGCCGGGCGGACACGCTCCTTCAGCGCCGGGCTCTCCTCGATCAGCGGGTCGATCCGCTGGCGCGAGTTGCGCTTGGCCAGTTCCACCGTCGGCTGGACCGCGAGCATCGGCCCGGGCGCATGGTGAATCACGAAGCCGATCCAGTTGTTGCCGGCCTCCGTCGCGCCGACCTGCGCGGCCTTCATGAACACGACCCGCTGCGCAGGATGGCCGGGCGAGAGCGCATCCATGATCGCCCGCATGTAGGGCGTGCGCTCGGTGCGATAGCGGCCGGGCTCGGCGCTCGCGCGCGAACTCAGCCAGCGGTGCCTGTCCGACCATTCCGAGACGGTCAGCCAGGGATCGGGCGTGAGCCCGTGGCCCCAGGCCCGGAGCAGCGCCTCCGCCCCGTCAAAGGTCGCGATATCCTCAGAGGGCGATCCGGGGCTGGGCGAGTTCCTCGAGATGGGCGCGGACATGGGCCTCCAGAACCTTCTGCATGGCCGCCGTCTCCGTTCCCAACTCCGCCGCCATCAGCGCAGCCACCCGCGCCGGCCAGTTGACCCACGCATCGCGTTCCTCGCGCGCGAGCCGGAAGACCAGCGCCGTGGCGCGGTCGCGGTCGACGAGCTCGCCCTTCAGCTTCGCGAGCCGGATGCGCCGCTCCTGCGCCTTCAGCACCTCATGCGCCGTCTTCGCCTGCAGGAAGGTCGTGCCACCGCCGGTGACCGGCGCGGCCATGCCCTGTTCCCGCAGCGTGTCGCCAACCGCCGAGACCGCCGCCTCGGGCACGGGTTTCATCTTGGGCGCCGGCGCCTTCCTGGTCTTCGACGGGTCGGTTGCGTCCGCCCGCCGCTTGTCGGAGGCCGCGGCGTCGATGCTGCCGTCCTCGTGCAGGACGAGCCGGCCGGCGGCCTTCGCCTTCTGGATCGCGCCCCGCGACAGCCCGACATGGGCGGCATACTGGCGCTCGCTCATGCCCTGCATCGCCAGCCCCGATTATCATTCAAAGTCAGTCGCTTATCGAGTTGATAAGCTGGACGCGTGGAGCGAACGTCCGATCACAAGGACGATGTAACTCACCCGGAGCCACCACGATGACCACCCGCCTGAACCCGATCACCACCCCGCGCTTTGAGGCCCGCGCCGAGAAGGCGCGCCGGAACAAGGAAGCGGCACTCGCCGCCTTCATCGGCAAGAAGGCCGAGATCGACGAGATGCTCGCCCGCCTGCAGGCGCTCAGCGACAATCATTTCAACTGCCACCCTGACGAGGTGGGCTGGGCCATGGTCGGCACCCTCGAACACTACGCCAGCCTCCTCAAGCGCATCACCGACAGCGCCTTCGGCGAGGGCGAACACGCCCGCTGATCTCCGGCCCAGCCGGAACTCCTGCCGCGCGCCCTGCGCGGCTCGGGGTCGTAGAAGGCGCCGCATGACGCGGGCCCGAATACGGAGACGACCCCATGACACAGATCCAGCTTTCCGACGCCCAAGCCGTCATCCTGTCCACTGCCTGCGCGCGCGAGGACGGAGCGGTGTTTCCCGTCACCGCCAGCCTCAAGGGCGGCGCGGTCGGCAACGTCTGCAAGAGCCTCCTCAAGCAGGGCCTGATCGAGGAAATCGCCGCCACGGACCTCAACACGGTCTGGCGGCACGACGAGGAGCGCGGCCCGATCACGCTGCGCGCCACCCCGCTCGCCTACAGCACCCTCGGGATCACGGACGAGCAGGATGAGACGCCGCCGGTGGAAACGCCGACCGCCCCGATCCAGCGCCGGAAGGGCACCAAGCAGGAAACCCTGATCGAGATGCTCCGCGCCGAGGGCGGCGCGACCATCGATGAGATCGCCACGGCCCTCGACTGGAGGCCGCACACCATTCGCGGGGCCATGTCCGGCGCGCTCAAGAAGAAGCTCGGCCTGACCATCACCTCGGAGAAGGTCGAGGGGCGGGGAAGGGCCTACATGATCGCCGACGACTGACGCCGCACACCAGCACGGACCCGATGTCGCCGTCCCACATGGGGCGGCGGCATGTCATCGTGCCCCGCGCACCCGGATCGCCTCGAAAAGCCGCCGCAGGGCGAAGGAGCGTGCGATCGACACGATGGTGAAGATGCCGCCCATCTTCAGGTTCTGCGCCAGCGTCGTGTGCAGCCCGAAGACCGGGAATATCAGTATCTGCGTCATGACGGCGACGCTGTAGCCCACAGCGACGTTGGCGATGGCCTCGACCAGCGACATGAAGCGGGATTGCTTCATCTCGCCACCTCATCCATCGGCCAGCAATTCAGCTGCCAGAGTTCGCAGCGCATGCGCCGCGACCAGCGGGACCACTCCGTTGCCACATAGCCGAAGCCGGTCCACCCGGTGGGCCAGCCCATCAGCGCCTCGACGAATAGCGGGTTCAAGGTCCGGGGCGTGTCGCAGGAACGCCCGCCAGCCATCGGCGTCGCGAGGACCTGGCGGCCAAGCAGGCCGTTCACCGGCGTGTTCGCAAGGCTCGTCGCCCCGTCCTTGTGATCCCGCGCTGTTGGCGTCATCCACATCCGGCTCACCCCGGTCAGATCGGCCGCCTTGCGCTTGCCCGCACTCGGCTTGTGGCCATCGCCCGCCAGCGGCGTCGGCCAGAGGCGCAGCATCTCGGTCCGGTTCCCGCCGCTCGACCGCGTCCCGGAGCAGGCGCGCGGGGTCGGCCAGTTCGCAGCCTTCTCGGTGGGCGAGGATGAACAGCCGCTCACGCTTGTGGGGCGCACCGACTTCCGCCGCCGTGAAGAGGCCCGCCGCAAGGCGGTAGCCCATGTTGACCAGTCCTCCGGCGACTTCGGGAAAGCCGAGGCGGAGATGATGGGCGACATTCTCGAGGAACACGAAGGGCGGCTCGACCTCGCCGACGATGCGGGCGACATGCGGCCAGAGGTGGCGCGGGTCGTCCGCCCCACGCCGCTTGCCTGCAACGGAAAACGGCTGGCACGGATAGCCCGCTGTGACGATGTCCACCGCGCCGCGCCACGGGCGGCCGTCAAAGGTGGCAACGTCGTCCCAGACAGGCGCCGGATCCAGGGCCGTGTCTTCCATCCGCGCCACGAGGATGGCCGCGGCGTAGGCGTCCCGCTCGACGTGACCCACAGTGCGATATCCGGGGCATGCGAGGTGCAGCCCGAGGTCGAGCCCGCCGGCGCCGGAGCAGAGCGAGAGGCCGAACAGGCACGCGTCGCCGGCTCCGGCAGGCAGGCCGGAGGAAGGTAGAGCCACGCCATCCACGACATCAGGCCGCGTGGGCCCCCTCGGCCGCCGCCGGGGGCTCGCCCAGCCGCTCGGCCTTCACTTTGGCGAAGGTCCGGCCGTCGCCGTCGAGTATCGCCTCCTTGCCGGTCTCCGCCTGCCAGCGTTCGACGGCGACATCGACATAGGCGGGGCTGATTTCCATCGCAAAGACGCGGCGGCCGTTTGCCTCGCCCGCCATGATCTGCGAGCCCGAGCCCGAGAACGGCTCGTAGCAGAGTCCGCCGCGCGCGACGTGCTGGCGCATCGGGATGCCGAAGGCGTCCAGCGGTTTCGGCGTCGGATGGTCGGGCCGCTCGTCCTTGGCGAAGCTCGGCATCTCCCAGGTCGAGGGCAGCGTTTCCTCGGCCACCTTTGGCGGGCGGTGCGGCCGGCGCCAGCCCATGAAGCAGGGCTCGTGCTTCCACAGGTAGTGCGAGCGGGTCAGAACACCTCGGTCCTTCACCCAGATGATCTGCTGGTGCACGAAGGCGCCCGCCCTTTCCCAGCACTCTTCCAGCATCGCCTGGCGGCGCGAGGCGTGCCAGCAATACCAGGCGGCATCCTCGGTGATCGCCTCGGCCACGGCAGCGGCGATGAAGCCGTCATAGAGCTCGGCCCCCTGAGAACTGTCGTCCCAGGTGGTGCCGTAGGACGCGGACCAATCCTTGTTGCGGGTCGGATGGTTCGAGCCGTCGTAGTCGACGAGATACGGCGGATCGGTGGCGAAGAGGATCGCGCGCTCACCGTTCATCAGGCGGCGGACATCCTTGTGGTTGGTGGCGTCGCCGCAGAGCAGCCGGTGATCCCCAAGAAGCCACAGATCGCCCGTGCGCGACGCTGGATTGCGCGGCGGCTCGGGGATGGTCACCGGCGGCACGGAGCCCCCGGCGCCGCCCTCTTCTTCACCGCCCTCGTCCGCGTCGAAGGCCAGCAGCTTGTCGAGTTCGCCATCGGAGAAGCCGACCAGCGACAGGTCGTAGTCGTCGGCGAGCAGATCCTTCAACTCGGCCGACAGCAGCGCGTCGTCCCACGGCGCCTCGGTCAGCTTGTTGTCCGCGATCCGGTACGCCCGCCGCTGCGCCTCGCTCAGGTGCCCGAGCACGATCACCGGTGCCTCGGTCAGTCCGAGCTGCGTTGCCGCCAGCACGCGCCCATGGCCTGCGATCAGTTCGCCGTCCTCGCCGACGAGGCAGGGCACGGTCCAGCCGAACTCGGCCATGCTGGCGGCGATCTTCGCGACCTGGTCGGCCCCGTGCACCTTCGCGTTCTTCGCGTAGGGCTGGAGCTTGGCCAGCGGCCAGGTTTCGATCCGCTCGGGGGCGAAGCTCAACGTCATGGGCGTGCGGTTTCCGGTGTTCAGATGGATGCTGGCCGGACTCCGGACACTGGATGCCGCGCTGGACTCCACGCAGGGTCCACCGGCATCCGGGGTATCCGGCTCGAGGGCCAGCGTTCATTGGGGTTTGCGCGGGTGGCGGGTGGCTCCGGCTTCCGGGTGGCTTCTCAAAAATCCGGCCCTGACGCTGGCGAAATGCCGAGCCAAGCCCGCCAGCATACGCAGGTCGCGGAGAAGGAACCGCGAACTCGGCCGGGGAGCTTGCAAGCGGCGGACAGCGACCCTCAAGGAAAGGATCAGCGCCTTTCCTTTTGTAACGGCCCTCGCCAACGAAAGGATGGTTTCGTTCGGGGCTGCGCCGCGCGCGCCTCTCCCGAGCTTATCCCGAACCTAGCCCCTGAACCGGTTTTCTGTCCCGTCGAAAACTGTCCGCCGCACACCTTCCCCTCTGGCGCGCAGGGTTACGCGCCACCGGCCAGCTCGATCACCTTCCGCTTCGACAGGTTACGGTTGAACCGCCGCCGGTTGAGCCTCAGCGAGATGACGCAGAGCCCGTAGAGCCAGTGCTGGTGCGCGGCCGAGCGCTGGAGACCGACCGTCCAGCAGATGGTCTTCCACCGCTCGCCATGGGCGCGCATCCAGACGATCTTGCCGTCGACGGGGTCGAGGCACGCGGTCCAGGTCAGCGTCTCCTCCATCCGGCTGATTGCCTGCGGCGAGGGCAGCACCCGCATGGGCTTGGGCTCCTGGCCCACCTTGTCGGCGAAGCTGTGGATGATCTCGGGCCACGTGCTGAAATAGCCCTGCCGTCGCGGCTCGGGCAGCCGCTTGAGCACGAAGGCCGCTTCCGCGAGACGGGCCTCGACGAGGGACGGGGTCCACTTATCCATGGCGCCCTCCTTCCTCGGAGGGGCGTGGGCCATAGAGCTTTTCGCCGAGCTGGCGGACGAGTTCGCGTTCCGGCCAGGTCAGCCGCGTGTCCTCGAGCGAGACGGCAAGCAGACCCTGCTCGCGCCAGCCGTCGCGCTTCACCTGGTCCGGATCCCGGCGCTGGCCGCCGTAGCCCTTGGGATGCCACCTCATGCGACACCCCCATTCGTCTCGATCGCCCAGAGCAGGATGGCGATGGCGTCGGCCTCGTTGTCGTCGACGGGGCTGAAGCCCCGCGCCCGCGCGGCTGCGATCATCGCCTCCTTCGGCGCGTTGCCCTTGCCCGTGGCGTGGCGCTTGATCGTGCCGACAGGAACACCGGCATAGGGCACGCCCCGCAGTTCCGCCCATGCGGTCAGCGTGGCCATGAGCCCGCCATAGACATGGGCAGCATCGGTTCCGGCGTGGCGGCGCACCTCCTCGAACCAGATCGCCGCGATCGGCCCCGAAAGCCTGTCGATCTCGGTAAGCCAGTTGGTGAAGCGCAGGTAGCGCATGCCGCCACCGTCATAGCGGCCGGGGCGGAAGCTCGCGGTCCCGCTGGTGATCAGCCCGTCCGGGGCGCGCAACGCCCAGCCGGTGCTGGTGCCGAGATCCAGCGCGAGAATGCAGCGGTCGAGAGTGCCGGCAGCCGTGAGGGACGCCGGGGCGATGTGTGGGGAACGGTCCATGACGACCTCCTCTTCGATTGAGAGGCCGGGGCGGCACGGTTGCCTGGTGAGGGCAGGACGCGCGCCCGGGCCGGGATCGCGAGGTCTGGTCAGGGTCACGTTGTCATTGCCGGGAGCGCCCGGCGCTTCCTTCAATGGCTTCATCCCTTCCGCTTGAAGGAAGTGGGGCCGCAAGCCATTGGCAGAATGAGGATAAATCTCTTCTTTCAATATTTCAGTTACTTCATGGGGTATGTGTCTGGCTTCCATCCCCACCCACGCGCGCGAGGGTCTCTGCGTGAAATATTGAAAGAAGCCCCGCGCGCCGGATTTCCGTTGCGGGACGGAGGCTTGGGCGCGAACTTCCTTCAAATGAAGGATTGGGGCCTTTGAAGGAAGCATCGTCCCGGCCCTCACCGCATCGCCCGGAAGCGCATGGCCTTCCGCCCCCCGGTCTCCTGCTCGACCGTGGCGATGTCGCCGCTCTCGACGAGCGTGAGCAGGATGTCGTCGCGGTCGCGCGCCCGGAGCCATTGCGAGGCGCGGGTCAGCTCGGACTTGGTGACGCCGGTCGCCCCTGCCTTGCGGATGATTTCGCGCACGCGTTTCAGATGCGCCTCGGTCTCGGTGTCGGCGACGTGGCGCTCGACGGCGTCGATGGTGCGTCGGGCAAAGTGGCGCACGAAGTCGATGGCCCATGCGGCCTCTTCAAGCCCGATGACGGGCTGAACCGGATCCCTCCCCACGGACAGGACAAGCGCGACCTTGGCCGCGTTCTCCGCGATCCGGGCGAGGATCGGCGTCTGAAACGTGCCCGCCGCAGCCCTGAGCTCCGCGGTGGTCTCCTCGCCGAGTGCATCGAAGCGCGCCTGCGCCGCATCGTCCATCGGCACGGTCATCGGGTCCACGGCAGTCTCGGGTCCGGAGGTCCGACCGGCCAGGTTGCCGCTGGCCCGGCCACCCCCTTCTGCGAGCCGCTGCAGCCCCGCGATCAGCCCGGGCGGAGACCGGCGCAATCCGACGGACCGGTTCTCGTCCGGGTAGTCGTCGTCCGTCACGAGGATGATGAACCGGGCGAGCGAGCCGTCCACCACGTTGGCGCCCTGCAGCGACCCCCAGAAATGCAGCGGCGTCGTGGTTCCATAAACGCACAGACAGGGCTGGACGATGTCGCGCCGCTCATTCGAGCCATCACGGTTGGCGTATTCCGCGCCGAGAAACACCCCGCTCGCCGCGCTGTAAAGCTCGGTCATGTTGTCGAGAATCTCGGTCACATGGCGCGGGCTGCGCTTGCGGTCGGCCGCCGCCGAGAGGAACATCCCGAACTCGTCGATCTGGAACAGGATCGCGGGCTGACGGTGGAGCGCGGTCAGGAGCCCCGCGCCGGAGGCGATCTTGTTGCCGCCCAGGTGGTGCGCCAGCCCCGCCGCGAAGAACAGCTCGTTGACGACCTCGCGGGCGTGGTTCTTGCCCGATCCGCTGTCCGCGATGCCGACGATGTAGAGGTTCGTGCGCAGGTCGGTCGTCGTGCGGTAGCGCCGCCCCATCAGCGCGCCGAGCGCGCAGAGGCTGGCGCCCACCGCCAGAAGCGGCTGCGGCCTGCGCGCGGTGTCGATCATGTAGCGCGCGAGATCGCCCACGAGCCCACCCGGGATCGTCATCGTGAACGACGGTGAAGGCGCGAGGATCGGGATCGGGGCTTCGGGCTGGGCGAGCCGCGCCAGGAGGCCCGCCGCGGGATGCTCGTCGGCCGCACAAGCCTTCTGGCTGCCGTCGAGCAGGAGGTCGGGATCGGGGCGCCAGCCCTTCTCCATGGCGAGGTGATAGATCGTGCCGGCGCCGATCCGCGCGGGCTTGAAGCTCTTCCACGCCTTCTCCGTCGCTGCCGGGTCGTTCTTGGCCGCCTGCGCCGACCAGTCGGCAAAGAGCGTCGCGCCCTCCTCGCCAAGCGCGCCCTTCAGCGCCATGCCGATGCGCATCCAGCTGTCGTAGTCGAGCTCGGCGTTCGGCAGCCACGCTAGCGCGCTCCGGATCGCGGCCAGCGTGCCAGCCTGTGCATGGGCCGGCAGACACGGATGTCCGGACCCGTTCGCCCCCTTTCCGCCGAGGCTCTTTGGGCGCAGCTCGGGCGGGATCAGCGCCAACGCCTCGTCGAGGAAGGCCGCTGCCTGTTCGGCGTCGATAGCCGGCAGGCTCTCGATGTCGAGGTCCGCGAGCCCCTCGTCCGGCCAGGCATAGGGCTGGCCGGTGTCGGGATGCTCGGCATAGGCCACGAACTGCTGTCCGAGGCAGAGCACTTCCAGCGGCGCGCGCCGGATCCCGGCGAAGGGCTCTTGCGTGCGATAGACCAGCACCCGCTTCGGTGCCTTGCCGATCCTGAGCGCGGGCGTGTCGCCCAGCCGTTCGCGGGCGAGCCGCTCGATGCGCAGCGCCAACTCGCCGTCCTCGGCGATGTCGATGTCGAGCGCGGCGACCGCGCCGCCGACGATCCCGACCCCGCAGTCGGGCCAGCTGGACCAGGTCGCGACCTCGAGTTCGGTCGTGGCGCGGCTCGCATGCCGGTTCCACTGCGGGTAGTCGTGCCAGGCCGCGCGGGCGAACTGGCCGGGCTTCTTGGTGCCGGGCGCGATCGGCAGGATCGCGTAGCCGTTGGTCACGAGACGCGCGCCCACGCGCGCCATCCACGAGGTGTCCGCCATCAGAAGGGCACCTCCGGGATCATGCCGTCGAGCCGCGCGCGGTCCTTCGCCGCCAGGTCACGCAAGGCATCGCAGTAGCCGGTGACGATCACCTCGACGAAGGTGTCCCACTCGTGCTCGGTCAGCTGGGCGAGATCGGTCCGGCCGAGGCTGTCGAGATAGGCGCCGCCGGCCTTGCCGCCCTCGACCATGGCCGCCGTCTCATTGGGGGTCGGATCGATCATGCCCGACCTCCGGTGGCAGATGTCCTGGCAAACCCGGCTGCAGAGGTCTCGGCGGCTCGTGTCGCGCCGCGGGTCGGAGACGCGGAAGCGCGCGTCGAACCAGCCCCAGCCGCGGGGTTCTCGGTGGCAGACGGCGCAGAGCCCGGCACGGCTGTAAGGCATGGGGCGAACCTGTAGGCGGTGATTTCGGTGAAGCGGCCCGCGGGGCGGACGGCGATCTCGGTGGGGCGGCGCAGCCGGTCCGCCAGCAGGAGCGCCTCGTCGATGGAGTCGGGCACGTCCATCTCGGGCGCCCGTTCGCGCCACCAGCTCGCGGCCTTGCGGCGCGGATAGCCCTCGTGCTCGAAGCAGACCCATTCCGTGTGGAAGGCGAGACCGCAGCGGTAGGTGACCTTCAGCGAGACCCGCCCGCCGCGCTTCTCGTGGCGGCTGTAGGTGACGTCCGTGACGCCGACCCATTGCGGCTTGCCGGTGGACAGCACCTCCAGCGTCGAGGCGGTCGGCTCGAGCTTCACCTCGCGGCCGGGGAACTCGAAGCCGCAGCCAGGGCATTCGAGCGCCGCGATGGCCACGATGGTCCCGCATTCGGGGCAGATCTTGGTGGGTGGCGGGCCGTCGCCGGGACCGCCTGGCCGCTTCGGCCGCACGAGATCGATGGGGCCGTGCCGACGGACGTTGCCCGCGAAATCGAGAACGAGGCAGTTCTCCTTGCCCTCGGCGAGCCGCGTGCCCCGACCGGCCATCTGGACATAGAGCCCGGCCGACTTGGTGGGCCGCAGCATCGCGATCAGGTCCACGGCCGGCGCGTTGAAGCCCGTCGTCAGTACGCCCATCGAGGCCAGCGCCCTGATCTCGCCGCGCTTGAAGGCGGCGATGATCGCGTCGCGCTCGTCCTTCGGCGTCTTGCCGAAGATGGTGGCGCAGCTCACCCCGCGGCGGCGGAACTCCTCGGCGACATGGGTGGCGTGGCGAACGCCGGAACAGAAGGCGAGCCAGGACCGGCGCCTCTCGCCATGGGCGATCACCTCGGCCACGGCCGCACGCGTGATGGCGTCCTGGTCGACCGCGTCCTCGAGGTCACGCGCGATGAACTCGCCGCCGCGCGATCCCACGCCGGTCACGTCGAGGCGGGTCTTCGTCTGCTTCGAGATCAGCGGGGAGAGATAGCCCTGATCGATCAGGTCGCGGACCGACACCTCGTAGGCGATGTCGGTGAAGAGCGCGTTCTCGCCCTCGTGCAGCATGCCGCTGTCGAGCCGGAAGGGCGTCGCCGTCAGACCGATCACCTTCAGCGTCGGGTTGATCGCCTGCAGATCGTTGAGGAAGCGGCGATACATGGTGTTCGACCGGCCGGGGATCAGATGGGCCTCGTCGATCAGCACCAGATCGGCATGGCCGATGCGCGTCGCCTTGTCGTGGATCGACTGGATGCCGGCGAAGAGGATCCGGGCCCGCGCGTCGCGGCGGCCGAGCCCGGCCGAGTAGATGCCGGCCGGCGCCTCGGGCCAGAGCCCCAGCATCTCGGCATGGTTTTGCGCGATCAGTTCGCGGACATGGGTGACGACCAGCACGCGCTGGTCCGGCCAGGCCTTGAGCACGGCGTCGATGAAGGCGGCCATGACGAGGCTCTTGCCGCCGGCCGTGGGGATCACGACGAGCGGGTTGCCGCTCTCCTTCTCGAAATAGCCGTAGATCGAGGTGATCGCGGCCCGCTGGTAGGGGCGCAGGGTCAGCATGCGGCGGCCTCCTCTTGGCGGGCTTCGTTGGTCCAGACCGAGCCGTCGCGCATGCGGTAGGAGACGAAGTCCTCGCCTGCGTCGGTCACCTCGCCGGGGACGAGATCGGGGATGAACAGGTGCCGGGGGCAGGCTCGGCGCTGGTCGGCAGGGTCGAGCAACCGGTCGTGGCGCGCGCAGTGCCAGCCGCCTTCGATGGGCGTGGAATGCAGGCAGGACCGACAGGTGACAGCCGCGGCGTCCTCGCCGTGGCAGAGCCCGTGGTGGTCGCAGAACCGGCACTCGAACCAGGCGGGATCCGCGCTGATCCGCTCGGGCGGGTGCTGGGCGAAGATGATCCGCCGCGCCTTTTCCATCAGGCGCTCGCCCATCTCGGGGTCGGCCGGGACGCGCTCGATGTGCAGCGCGTCGGTGTCCTTGCAGACCGCGACGTACAGCGCCCGCGTGATGCCGGTCAGGTGCATGTACACCTGCATCTGCGCGGCGTGCTGGGGCTTGGCGAGCGCGACGCCCTTGGCGATCAGCTCGGCGAAGCTCTTCGCCGAATGCGTCTTGAACTCGACGACGTGCCAGGTCTTCGGCGCCTCGAGCAGACCGAGGGCGACGGCGTCGAGCGAGCCGCCGAAATGCCCGCCATGGGCCTCGACGCGGAACTGCCGCCCGGTCTCGGGATCGACCTCCAGCACCGTCGCGCCGGTGGCGCGCAGGTCGCGGACGAGCCGGGCCTCCTCCAGCTGGCCGGTCTCGAACAGCCGCAGGATGCGGCCGGTGTGCCGCGCGGGCGTCGCCCAGCGGAAGTCATACCAGAGCGCACGGGCACAGGACTTGCCGATCAGCGAGGCGCCAAGATGGTCGCGGAAGCCATCGCCCTGCCGGGCCTCGTAGGAGGCGTAGATCGCGGAGAGGGTCGGCGTCGGGGGTTCGGGGAGCTCGGCCATCAGCATGCCTCCTCCCGCTCGAGCCGCGCCCGCGCCTCAGCCAGCACCGCAGCCCAGGCGGCGACGTCATGGCGCTCGCGCAAGACGGCGATGATCATGTCCTTGAGCCGTTCGCGCCGGCGGCGGCCTCCCTGACGGGCGACGATCTCTGCGCGCTCGCGATTGAGGTGGCGCAACGCAGTGCGCGCGCGGTGAAACCAGTCGGGGTCGATCGGCTTCGCCGTCCGCTGCCGCGTCAGATCGGCGGTCGCGATCTGCGTGCGGATCTTCGCAATGGCGTCCTCGATCTCGATCAGGCGCCGGGTGTCGTCGGGCAAGCCGGGTGCGTTCACGGCCGCGCAGGCCGCGTCGGTGGTATTGGTCATGGTCTGTCTCTCGGGTCTGCCGATGTCCGGGCCGCCGCAGGTTTCAGCCCGCGGCGGCCGAGGGCGTCAGCTCTTGCGGTTCCAGGGCGCAGTGGCCGGGCGGGCGGGCGCCGACTGAGCGGGCGCGCTGGCCAACTGCGTCGCGGCGGGCTTGGGCGGGGTCGCCTGCGCCGGGGCCTCCGGCACCAGGTAGCGGATCGTGTTGCGCTCGCCGTAGCCGTCCTTCGGGGGCTTCACGCCGACCTGGATCGTCATCGGGATCAGGTGCAATTCCTCGCTGTCGTTGACCTGCAACTTGCCCGTGGCGTGGCAGATCGCCGACAGCGTGCGCTGCGCGATCTCGACCGTGGTCGGGTGGGCGTTCACCAGGTTCAGCTGGTCGAAGACCTTGCGCCCCTGCTGCGGCCCCTCGAGGATGTCGAGCATCAGCCAGAGATACTTCCCCATCCCGTTCTTGGTGACGCGCATCTCGCTCTCGACGATCTGGGCGCGGTACTTGCCCGCAGGCAGGATCTCGTAAGCGGTGGTGGGCTCGATGCCGGCGGCGTCAAAGGCGGTGTCGAAACGTGCCATCGTGCTGTCCTTTCAGTCGTAATCAGGCGGATTGGGGCATGGCGGCCAGGAACTCGGACCACTCGAGCGGGAGGGTTTCCGGAAGGCCGTAGCGGTTCTTCGCGAGGAAGGCGGGGCGCTCCTCGGTGTGCATGACGCGCGCACCGGACCCGAGCGCCCGGGTCACCTTCTTGTTGAAGCCGACGTCGGACTTGCTGACCGAGATCCGGTAGTTGGCGAACAGCACCACATCGGAGTGCTCCTGAAGCAGCGCGGACGCGCGGGCCTGCAGCTTGATCACGTACCGGTCGTAGGGTTCGTGCTCGGGGCTGTCGAAGCGCTTGATGTCGGTGTGGGCGATCTGGATGACCGCCATTCCTTTCTGGTCGCGGAGCGCGTTCAGCCTGTCGATGTATTCGCGCCAGATGGTCAGCGCCTCGGCATAGCCCTTGCCGAAACCGGGGCTTTCGATCGACTGCCAGCCGTTGCGCCGGCAGGCCTCGGCCCAGATCAGCGGCTCCAGCCAGTCCACGCTGTCGACCACCACCGTGGAATAGGGATGGTCCTCGTCAAGCAGGGCGTCGAGCGCCTCGGCGACCTCCGCGTAGCTCGTCGCCAGCGGGAAATGCGGCACCTGGAGCTTGCCGAGACCGTCCTCGGTGAGGACGAACACCGGCGCGTCGGCGGACGCGGCGAAGGTGGATTTGCCGATGCCGGCGACGCCGTGGATCAGCACGCGCGGCGGCCGCAGTGACGTCGAGGTTTGCAGGGATGCGAGCGAGATGGCCATCAGCGCGCCTCCTCGCCGAGCAGCAGCCGGAACTTCGGCTTGGCCGTCCGAACCGTGCGCGCGGGCTCAAACTCCTGGCGGATGTCCGTGGGCCAGGCGGTGTACTTCCGCTCGGGGACGCTGAGCGCGATGTCCACGTACTCGGCGGGATCGGCGCCATCCGCCCGGATGCGCTCGACCAGACCGGCGAGCAACGCCTGATCCCAATCAACGCGCTTCGGCAGCTCGGCGACCACGGTGACCGGACCATCCTGCAGCCGGACGGTGCCGGTGTCCTTGCCCTCCACGCGGCGGGCGTCCTGCGCTTGGTCGCCGTACTTCAGCGCGATGGCGCCATCGAGCCAGTCGCAGAGGGTCTTCGCAGCGCGCAGCCGCTCGTCGGCGTCCTGCTTCAGGAGCGCCAGCTGGTCGCCCGGCAGAGCGGCGATCTCGCCGACCGGCATGGTGGGCAGATCGTCGAGGGTGATGTGGTTGGGGATCGTCATGGCCGCCCCCTCACGCCAGCTTCACTGCGGGCTTGTCGGCCGTGCTCGAGCAGTGCCGGTTGGCCTCGTAGGCCTCGACATCCTCGAGCCGGTACACGACCCGGCCGCCGATCTTGATGAAGGCGGGGCCCTCACCGGTCCAACGCCAGCGCTCCAAAGTGCGCGGGCTGATTTTCCATCGAGCCGCCAGCTCGACCTGGTTGAGATGTGTGACTGACATCGTCGTCTCCTTCGCGATTGGCCGAATGCCTGCGAAGGACGATGGGGGAGCGCCTAGGAGGGCAGCGGGAGGAGCCAAGGAGGAGAGACGGGAGGAATGCAAATCAAGGTGCCCGAAAACGAAAAAGGCCGCCCCGAAGGACGGCCTTTCGCGTCACCCATTTGCGGTCAGCCTTCGATCCAGCAACTCGCGCCGCTTTCGAAGATGACCCGCTTCCAAGCGGGGTGTCCCTTGAAGAGCTCGGACAGTCTCCGAACGGTTCGACCGCAAGCGGCCGCCTCTAGAACTGCATCCGTCGAGAGCCGGTGTTCCCCCGCGATGAAGGCCTCGGCCATCATAAGCACTGCAGCCTTCTGCTTCGTGCCTTTGAACTCAAAGCGTTCACCGTGGACGATCAGGATCGCTCCGTCACCGGAGACCCAAACCGGCCCCTGATCAGAAGGACCCGTCAGCAGCCGCGCCGAAAGGATTCCGGGGTTCGCGGCGATCCCGTCTTCATGATCGACCACATCTTCAAGCGGCACGATCTCGTGGCCTTTCAGGGTCGAGCGGCAAGTCCGCTTGGCCGGATCAAGGGATATAATTAGCCGCAAGCCTTCGGACGGACGGCGCGCGGCGAGCTGGCGGAACTGGTCGAAGGCCCCTGGAACGCTCAAGCCGCGTACCACCCAGATCCCGACGCGCGCTGTACGGTTCGGTAGCCGCGCAGCTCCGAAATCCAACACCACGCCATCGAGATACGGCACCGGGTCCTTGCCGAGTGAGCAATCGAGCCGGGCGACCACTCGCCGAGCTGCTGCCGCCATGTCCAGCGCATAGACTTGGCGGCGGGCGCTCGCCCGTTCGTCGTGCCAGACTGCGTTGCCGAGATGACCATGATGGCCAGTGATCGGGTGGGCGATGACTGACGTCGGGGTGTCGTCCAAGTCGTCATCGGCAACGACGGACATCAAGCTGCCCCGCTGCACGATCAGTCCGGCGTCCATCAGCGTCTTGCCGGCGCCGCGCATGTGCGCCAGCGCCATGGCCGAAACCCGCGCGTCGCGGGTTCCGGCGATCGAAGAGAGCAGTCTGCGGGCGGCGGGATCAATCCTCGAAGAGCTGCAGGTCATCGACCAGGGTCCCCCAGCGCCGCAGGTACTTCTCGCCGATCATCTGCTCGGTCGCAGTGCGATCCTTCAGATCGCAACCATGCGGCCAGGTGATCGTCAGGGTCAGCGTGCGCCGCCTGTCGCCTCCCGGCCGGCGGGCGAGCTTCACGGCGATCTTGGCCCGCGTGACCACATACCCCTCGCTCAGGGGCGTGCGATCCCCGAACCTTTCCTCCGCCTTCGTCCAGATCGTCTCGTCGGCGCGCGCGGGCTTCTCCAGCGTCACCCTGAAATCGCTGTCGTCGATCGGCATCAGGCGCAGCTCGCGCACCTCGACGCCCTCGATCCCGTCTTCCGGATCAACCGGGAAATCGTAGGGCGCCAGCAGCACGGACAGGTCGTAGCACCGCAGCGGCAGGCGGTTCTCCTTGAACTCGATGCCGAGGATGTGCGTGACCGTCGCCCTCACGATCTCGTTCCGCGTCGCCTTGTCGTTGGCGATCACCTCGATGCCGCCGGTCGCGGGCTCATAGGTAACGGCGGCCTCGAACACGGGACGATAGGCCTGCCGGACAAGCAACCCCTTGTCGTCGAAGCGGAGCAGATCGTCGGGCCGTCCCTCTCGGTAGATCGTCACCTGCACTAGGTCGCATTCGTCGCCCTCATGGGTCGTCCTCACCCGGTCGAAGATGTCGACATGGGCATGGGCAGCGCCCGAGAACTCCTTGATCGCGGAAACGAAGGCGTGGCGGGCCGACGCGTCGCGCTGCACGACGCAACCGGGGTCGGTCATGTACCCCGCCCACATCCGACCGCGCCGGCGGTCCTCCGTAAACCGGACTTCCTCGGCATGACGAAAACGGTCCTGCGCGTTGAGGAACATCCAGAGCGACCGCGCGTGCGGGTTCGCGAGCCCGTCGAGGAGGGCGGGATCCTCGGCCACGCTGTAGATCGCGGCCTGCCCCGGCTCGTCGGACAGGGCATGGACGCGCTCGGCGTCGTTCGAGATCCGGTCGCGCTGGACGCGGGACATCTTCTCGATGGCCCCGAGAAGCGGCCCGGACAGATCGGCGTCCGATGCGGGCCAGTCGAACTCGGTGGGCAGGCCGATCTCCGGCCGGTCGAAGTATTCGCGCAGCGCCTCGCCGGGCGTCTTGCGAAGGAAGGCGGACAGTGCAGTCACAGCGATCTCCTTTCTGGCGATTCCATGTATCGGCTGATCTGCTAATCAGCGTATATCGCGCCTAAAGGGAGTCAATCGAAAAAATACGCACTTCCGCGGATTCGCGATCAGCGCCCGAAGAGCGAGGGCTGCCCGTGCGTCGAAGTGATCAGGTTCAGCTTCAACAGTCTGATGCGGGCGGCCTCTTCGGAAACCGCGAACCGCTCCATGACCATCTGGATCAGCCGCACGGCATGTTCCGTCGAAACATGGATATCGCCATGCAGCTCGCGCGGTCTGCAATAGTCGGAAACGAGGCGACGGACCGGCGTGGCCGGCATCAGCAGTGCGCCGCTGATATAACCGGCTTGCCATTCCATCCAGTCGGACTGCGGGGCGTCCAGGATGTTGTCGCGCTTGGAGATCGCCTTGTTGGCGTTCACGCCGCGCTCGAGCAGGTCCCCGTTGGCGAACTTCTGCGCCCAGAGAGGCCCGTGGAACTTCACGTGCCCGAACTCATGGGTGAGCGTGGTCCGGAAGCGATTCTCGCGCCGATCGTCGCCGGCGATTCTTTCCGAGATGGAGACCTTGGGCCCCCGGTCGGGAAAGAACTCCGTCACCCCTTCGACATCGGCGCCATACGCTGACAAGTCGGCGTAAGGGTCGAGGTCCGCATCGTGCATCTCGATCAGCACGGTCAGGTCGTCGGTCGCGACGGGATAGTCGACCTTTCCGTGGCGCTTCATCAAAAGCTCACGGATCAGCCGCTCGCATTCATCGTCGAGATCCCGCTCGCGGTAGAAGGGTCGCTCGGCAAAGCGGCCCGTGTTGTCACGGATCATCTTCACCATGCGCAACTCCTTACTCTTTCAACGTCTTCCTGAAATTGGCGAAGGCCTCGACGACCTTGTCCGGGGTGGACGCATCCGGCCGCAGATCATCCGGAAGCCGGCCTGCAAGTGCGTACAGGTAGTCCTCCGGAATGTTTAGGATGCCGGAGAACTGGCGGATCAAGTGCCCCGAGCTGGGGCTGCGTCGGTCGTGCTCGATGTCGTTGAGGTACTGCGGGGATATCGACCCGCCGCCCTCTTCCTTCATCACGCGCGCTGCGAGCTCCTTTTGGCTGAGACCGAGTGCCTTGCGGGCCTTCGAAATCGCCTGGCCGAAGGTCACACCGTCCGCGGACATGGCCGGTTCATCGCTTCATCTCCCTGTCAATCCGCTTGTTCGCGGATTTGCGAGTTGTTACTCCTTATCCACAAGGGGATCAACCGTGAAGCGGGATGTTACGTTCGGAGCCGGGAGCAACTAAATGATCAGGATCCTTCACACGGCCGACGTTCACCTCGACTCCCCGTTGAGGTCCCTAGCGCTGCGCGACCCCGAGCTGAGGGATCGGGTCCGGACATCGAGCCGAACCGCGCTAACCAGGATCGTCGACACCGCGCTTGCCGAGGAAGTAGCCGCCCTGCTGATTGCAGGCGATCTGTTCGACGGGGCAGAGCGTAGCGCGCGGACTGCCGCCTTCCTGACGCTGCAACTGGAGCGCCTGCGTGAACGCGGGATCCGCGCATTTTATATCAAGGGCAACCACGACGCCGAGAACCCTCTCACCGGCGAGTTGACCTTGCCTGATAACGTTCATGTCTTTGACGGGCGCGGCGGCAAGGTGCAGCTCGCGGAGAACGTCTGGATCCACGGCGTTAGCTTCGCCAACCGTCATGCCCCGGAAAGTCTGCTGCCAAGGTTCCCGGCGCCGGTCGCAGGCGCGGTCAACATCGCGATGCTGCATACCTCCCTCGCGGGCGCAGAGGGCCACGATCCCTACGCACCCTGCACGGTCGGTGAACTGACTGCTGCTGGCTTCGATTACTGGGCGCTCGGGCATGTTCACCGCCGGCAAGTCCACTCCAAGGCGCCATGGATCGTGATGCCCGGAACGCCACAGGGACGCGATATGGGCGAGCCCGGTCCGAAATCCGCCACGCTGTTGACCATCGACAAGGCAATCGAGATCGAAGAAGTGCCGACCTCGGCCGTCGAGTTCCTGCACCTCCGGATCGACGCCACGGATACCGACAGCGACGACGCGCTGCGCGATATGGTAAAGCGGACCCTGCGAGACACGGCGCGAAACCTGGTGTCGGAAAGCGCCGTGGTTCGCTTGGAGCTTACCGGTCGCACGCGCCGTCGTTGGCAGATCCTGCGTGATCAGGACGTCTGGAAAGAGACCGCGGCACAATATGCGCGGGAGACGGGCACGCTTTGGCTGGACAAGGTCGTGTTTGACATGACCGACACTGCGGAGCGCGGGCACACCGCCACGGACGAGTTGGCCGGGATCATGAAGACCATCCGCGAGGAACCCGGGTTTTCCAAGACCTGCCGTGCTGAAATCGAAGGCATTCTGCAGGAGTTGGCGCCGCAGCGGCGTGCCGAGCTGTTGCCTGATGAACCGGCAATGGAGCAACTTGCGCGGCGTCTCGCAGAAGCCGGCGCGGAGCGGATCCTTGCGCGAATGAAGGGAGCCACGCCCTGATGCGGATCGAGCGGCTCTCTCTCGACTTTTTTGGTCACTTCACGGGCAAGGTCCTCGATTTCGGAAAAGCCGGTCAGGCTTCGGATTTCCATGTGATCTACGGCTCGAACGAAGCCGGCAAAACCACAACAATGGAAGCCTACCTGCGTCTTCTCTACGGCTTTCCCCATCGGGAGCCCTACGGGTTCCAGCACCAGCGACAGAATCTTCGGGTCTCCGGTCTGCTCGACATCGGAGGCGAAACCCGTATGTTCACGCGACTGCCTTCCCGCAGCGGCAACCTCAGGGGAGAGGCCGACGCGGCCCTGCCCGAGACCGCGATCGCCTCGCACCTCGGCGGACTTTCGCTCGACGACTACCGCAGTCTGCTTTGCCTCGACGACGACACCATCGAAAAAGGCGGTGAGGACATTGCCAGCGCGCGAGGCGATATCGGCCGATTACTATTCTCCGCGGCGGCTGGTGTCGCGGACCTCAATGCCGTTCTCGAACAGGCGCGGGCCGAGGCAAGCGACCTCTACAAGAAGCGCGCCAGCACCACTCGGGTCGCGGAACTGAAGCGCGACCTAAGTGAGGTGGAGACCAACATCCGTAACCTCGATGTCAGCGCCCACGCATGGCGAAAGCTGAAGGATGCGCTTCAGGCCGCCAGGGATGAAGAGGGGCAAGCTCGGCGCGCAAGGGACGAGCTTCGCGCCGAACAGGCCCGCATCGCTGCGCTGCGCCGGGCTCTGCCCAATCTGGGCGAGCTTGACCGCGTTGCGGACGAGATCGCCGACTGCGCCGACTATCCCGAGCGGATCGACATCAATCCCGAAGATCTGGTCACGATGAGGACCGACCGGGGGCAGGCGGATGCCGAGTTGCGGCGGCTGCTGGACGAACTTGACGGGGCTGAAAAGGCGCGCGTGGCGCTGGTGATCGACGCAGACCGCCTCGCCCTAGCCGAGCAGCTGGACGATCTCGACGAACTGCGCAGCCGGATGCAAACGGCGGTCTTGGACCTTCCCAGACGCGAACGGGCCCATGAGGAGGCTCTTTCGGACATGGCACGCATCGCCCGGGATCTGGGGGCACCCGAAGATTGCGATGTCACCGCACTTGTCGCGTCTCCGGGAGAAATTGCCATACTTGAAGACCTGCGTGACAAGATGCGAGACGCCGCCGCGGCTTGGGAGACCGAGCAACGCGAGATCGCAGGCTTGCAGACCCGAATCGAGCAGGCCCGGAAGGCACATCAATCATTGCAGGAAGCTCCGCCGCAGATGGGTTTGGTGGATCTGCTCAAGCGGTTCGACGCCGATGCCCTGGCACCAGAAGTCGCCACGGCGAAACAAGCCATCGGGTCCGCCGACACGGCGCTGGAGCAGGCGCTCGACTCGCTTTCCATCGGTGCATGCACCTTCAGCGCCCTCCCGGTCTGCCCGGTCGATCCATCGACAGCAGCAGACACTGCCCAACGCCACGCCGATCTGGCGGAGAAGCTCGGACGCTTTGACGACAGGTTGGAGCGTTTGGACGAGGACATCGCCGCCGTGAAGGCGAAAACCACCCGGCTCTCGGAAGACGCCAGGATTGCGAGCGACGAAGAGGAACAGGCGGCGCGGGCCCGACGTGACGCCCTTTGGCAAGCACATCGTGAAACCCTGACATCAGAGAGCGCGGACAGCTTTGCACCGTCGATGAAAACGGTGGACGACATCAACGCCGCGCGTCTCGCCCACGCGAGCGAGCTCGGCGAACTGCGAAAGCTCCTGCAGGATCTGGCGGACGCGGAAGCACGCGCGACGACGGCTCGGGAACAGCACGATGGGCTCGCCGAACTGGCACGAGAGCTCGAGAGCCAAGTCCACGGTCTATGTTCGCAGATCGGACTTCCGGCGCTTTCCCCTTCAGCTTTTTCGGACTGGGTTGCGCTACACAGCAAAGCCATAGCCGCTGAGCGGCAACGGAACAGGCTTGTCGAACACCACCGGGAGACGCTGGATCGGGCAGAGCAGCTTCGTCAGGCGCTCACGCCCCTCGTCGCTTTGGAGACCCCGACATTGGATGCAGCGTTGCTTGCCGCGCGGCGTCTTGCCGAAAACGAACGGCGCCACCAGGAAGAGGTGCGGGCGGCCTCAGACAAGACCACCGCCCTCGAGGAGGATCTCGAACGCCGGCAAGGCGAACAGGGAGTCCTTGAGGACACCGCCGAGAGGACTGCTGCAGCCTGGAGCGCAAAAATACACGAACTTTTCGGCGAGATGCTTTCACCCGACCAACTTGCCGCCGGTCTCGGGCAGCTGCGCGAACTACGCGAACACAACGAGAAGCGGCGACAAGCCGAACGTCAGGTTAACACGATGAAGGACGATCAACGCCGGTTCACGGAAGCCTCTGGCGCCCTTGGTGCACGTTTCGGCATCGGGGAGAGCGACCCTCTCGAGACATTCCGGCGCCTGCGGGAGCTCGCAGAGCAAGCGCAGGCTGACAAGTCACAGCACGAGAAGCTCGGCACTAAGCTTGAAGATGGTGAAAAACGGCGAACTGAACTCGAGGCGAAGCTCGAAGACATCGACAGGAAAGTCGCGGAACTTGGTGCGGTGTTCCCGGAGACGGTGGACACCAGCACAATCGACGCCCTTCGGGTCGCTGTGGGCAAAGGCCTTGACGTCATCGCAAAAAGAGAACGGGTCGCCGAGCTCGAACGGCAGATCCTCGACGACCTATCTCTGAGGAAATTGGAGGAAGCCCGCCAGCTACTTGCCGATGAAACCGCTACAACGCTCGAGGCGAAAGCGAAGTCCCTAGATACCGATCTCAACCTCGCAGAAGAGCGGATGTCCACCGCCACCGTGGCCCGAGCCAATGCCGAGCGGGACCTCGGCAGTGTTACCGGCGGCGCAGAGATCGCCGACCTGGTCGAACGGCGCGCCACGTTGCAGATTCAGATCGAAGAGGCGGTTCTTGACTATCTGGAGTTGGACTTCGGTCTACGCCTCGCCGAAGAGGCCATCCGCCGCTATCGCGATAGGCATCGGAGCGACATGATGGCATCCACAGAGCGCGCCTTTGCGGAGCTCACGAATGGCGCCTACCAGAAGCTGCTGACGCAACCGGACGGTGCGGCTGAAGTCTTGTTGGCGGTCGATGCGAACGGCACCCCCAAGCAGATCGGTGACATGTCGAAGGGGACGAGGTTCCAACTCTATCTGGCGCTGCGCGCCGCGGCCTATGAACAAATGGTAGCGCAGGGCGTTCAGCTCCCCTTCTTCTGCGACGATGTCTTTGAGACCTTCGATGAGGATCGAACGCGTGCCGCCTGCCGTCTCATGGAGCGGATCGGCCGGAGCGGTCAAGCGATCTATCTGACTCATCACCGGCATGTTGTCGAAATTGCGAGGGATGTGTGTGATGCGCAGCCAAAAATTCATCAACTTTAATCGTGGAAGCAATTTATTGCTCGCACCAATTACACCACGACCTTGCAGCGCTCTTATCGTGCGGCAGGTCACAATTCGAGATAGGCGGACAGGGAGATGAACATAAACAATAAGGAGTCAGTCCTTGCCGACATCGCGAGAGACTCGCTCACATGCATTGAAAAGGTGGCCGCTGACGCAGAGGCGGCGCGGACATCGCACCGGAGGAGCGATGCCAGTGCATTTGCAAGCATCAATACACTCAACAGTCCGCAGCAGGTGAGCCGTCTCGGGAAGGTCGCAGATGCTGAAATGGATGCCCTTGCTGCGCTGATCGAGCAGCCTGTCATCGCCCGCATACACTTCATCGACGAGAACGATGAAGAAGACACCATCTTCATCACTCGCGGCACTCCCCGTTCAATACCCGGCTTCAAGATTGCGAGCTATAGGGCGCCACTGGGTCGCATCGCATCCCTGGCAGCTGGCGATGAAGGCACATTTCGCTTCGGCAGCACCGAGCGAGACCTTCTGGTCGATAGCTCTGCGCGCCTCAAGCCACAACGCGAGCAAGGACAGTGGGACGCTAAGGACTCGGAGATCGACATACGGGGCCTCGGGCGGTTCACCGTTGGGTCGCTGCGTGAGCTACTGGAACCGAGCGCCGACATCGAAGTGGGCGACCTCGAGGCGCTTTGGGACGACGAAACTGACGCGAACATCGTAGAGGGCGTGCGCCGCGCGATCCTCACGCAAATGGGCCTGCGTGATCAGCCGATCCTTGATCGGCACCAGGACGAGATCTTTCGGATGCCCATCAACAGTCGCTGCTTCCTCTCCGGACCACCAGGAACAGGAAAAACCACAACACTCATCCGGCGCCTCGGCCAGAAGACGGATCGGCAGGCCCTTGAAGAGTCCGGGGAAGAGATGCGACTCATCCGACAAGTGGAGGAAGAAACAGGCAGGCCGCATGAGAGCAGCTGGATTCTGTTCTCTCCAACCGAGCTGCTTCGGCAGTACGTAAAAGAAGCGTTCAACAAGGAAGGTTTGGCCGCAAGTGACGGGCACATCCGGACTTGGGACGAGTTTCGCCGTGAGCTGGCGCGCGAAGAGCTTGGCTTGCTTCGAACGAGCGCGGGAACTGGTCCGTTCGTCGAACGACGTACGCAGGACTACCTCAAGCCAGAAGTGCTGGACGAGGCTCAATGGTACGATGAATTTCGTGAGTACGTCGACGCCTCAGTTGCGGACGAACTGCGCGCAGATGCAGATCTCTTGGCGAAGAGTGACGCACCGGATCTGAGCGTAATTGGGGATTTGTTGGGGGAAGCATTCAAGAGGCCTGGGCGTGATTTCTATGCGCATACGATGCGGAGCGTCGCTGGACTTATTCCCGAAATCCGGGAGGCAATTTCCTCGCGAACCGACGCAATCAACCGCATTCTCACACGAGCGCGCAACGCTCTCACTCATGCCGATCGCAACTTTCCCGACCTCCTTCGCCAAGAAATCTCCCGGCAGCTCGCCGCAGATCCGCAAGAAGCGGACGAGGATGACGAACTCGAAGCCGCGCTGGAGGACGAAGATGAACAGGCCAGTGCGCCGCAAGCCGGTCGCCCGGTAAGCCGGCAGCAAGCCTTGGTGCGTTTTGAACGTGCCTTGAAATCTTTGGCAAAGGCCCGGCGGGCGCGACGTCGCGTCTCGGAGAAATCTCAAGATGGCTTGCTTCTCGAGTGGCTGGGTCCGGAACGCATCCCAGCCGATAACGAGATTTCTGAGCTTGGGAAGCTGTTAGTCGAACAGTCACGACTGAGAAGGTTCGAGCGCCTTGAACGGCTTTTCCTTCGTGGGCTCCCGACAAGATACAAGCGCTTCCGCAGCGAAATGGCGAAGGCAGAGCGCTGGTACGAGGCGACGCCCGCCAAGGCGTCGGATATCCACTGGCAAGAGCTCGACCTTGTGATCCTGGCAACGCTCCAGATCGCCAACGAGCTGTTGAGCAACTATCGGAGCCGAACCGGGCTGGAACTTCCAGCAGCAGGGCCACTCGCATCCATGCTATACATTCAAAGGGCACAGGTTCTCGTCGATGAGGCAACCGACTTTTCGCGGGTACAGCTCGCTTGCATGAACGAGCTCGCGCATCCATTGACCGGCTCTCTCTTTCTTTGTGGGGACATAAATCAACGACTGACTTCTTGGGGCCTCAAATCGAATGAAGCGCTGAACTGGATAGGCGAGAATATCGAACGCAGATCTATTACAGTTTCATACCGCCAAAGCCGACGCCTTGTTGATCTTGCAAAGCAAATTGCCACCATCGGCGGCTCTCAGGCAGATGACATTATCCTGCCCGACCGCCTCGATGCTGAGGGATTGCCCCCAGTGTGGCATGCAAGCCTCGGCGACAACTCTGCCGTCGCAGAATGGCTAACCAAGCGTATTCACGAGATCGATCGAATGGTTCAGAAGGCCACGACGATTGCCGTTTTGGTGAATGAGGAAGAGCAGGTGGAACCGCTGGCTCTGGAACTCAACGATCGGCTGGAAGAGATCAACCTTTCTGCTGTCGCCTGTAAGGATGGAAAGGTTGTCGGCAACGACCGGGATGTACGAGTATTCAACATTCGGCACATCAAAGGCTTGGAGTTTGAAGCCGTCTTTTTTGTCGACCTCGATCAAACGGTCTCCAAGCATCCAGACCTATTCTCAAAGTACCTCTATGTCGGGGCAACCCGCGCTGCAACCTATCTGGGGGTGACATTCAAGGGCAATGTGCCAAGGCAGATTGCGCCTCTGTCGCATCACTTCAGTGAGGATTGGTCGATATGAGCCACCCAAATTCCATGGTCCAGTGGTGGGATACGACGCCGATCCAAGCATTACATGAGAAGGGACGTGACTTGCAGTTCGAATTGTTGTGGAGCTTCAAGACCAAGGATTTCGAGGTTGTTTGTGAAGCGTACGAGCCTGGCTTCATCGATCCATGGGCACACGACAAGGTAGTGATCGACGCTGTCGATCGCGGCGATGCCATGCTCACACATTTAAGCGCACGAGTGTATCGACGCGGCGTCAAGGTCGGTGAGGCACGTCTGCCGGACTGCATTCATGTGAGCGAAGCACCGCCAGAAGATTCGGTACTACAGCGTGCATTTGAAAGCGTGATTGTTGTCGATCACAGTTATCGGCGAAAAGTGGCTAGATGGGCGATCAGCGACGCAAGGAAAAACCTCGGAGAACTCGATCTTCCCGGGTTATATCTCCGGAAGAAGGACTGATCCTTCATCTGCCTCCCTCATCGAAGCGACGCCCTCCTAGGACGCCGCTTCACGCGGCGATATGAAGGACTTCGGCCCCTCCTGCTTCCACAGTGCTTCCACGTGGCGTGCGAACGCAAACGCCGCCCCGGAGGGCGGCGCGTAAGCGTTTGATAACGCGTTGTTATTTGGTTGCGGGGGTAGGATTTGAACCTACGACCTTCAGGTTATGAGCCAGATTTCCAACAATATCTAGACCCTTGATTGTTGACGTATTTTCCGGCGTAGTCTCCTAGAGCACTGTTTTTTCGAAGCTATCCGGCGCGACCGCCTGTTACTCGCCGCCAGCGAACGACAAAAACAGCCACAAGATGTGTTGACACAGTGTTGACATGAGGGAGCGCCGAGATGCCGGAGAAACTGACCGAAGCCGCCGCCCGAAAGGCCCTGCCGCCCGTGCGCGGGCAGACCATGCTTTGGGACTCGGAGGTG
The DNA here is from genome assembly GCF_900129345.1 of Ruegeria intermedia. GTDB lineage: Bacteria > Pseudomonadota > Alphaproteobacteria > Rhodobacterales > Rhodobacteraceae > Ruegeria > Ruegeria intermedia. Next base: position 64,711 of record NZ_FQVK01000019.1, read on the forward strand.
AAGGGGTTCGCGCTGCGGATAACGAAGGGTGGGGCCAAGTCCTTCATCCTGGACTACCGCGCGGAGGGGCGGCAGCGCCGGATCACCATCGGCGCTTGGCCGGACTGGACGGTGGCCGCCGCGCGCCAGACCGCGAAGGACATGAAACGCGAGGTCGATCTCGGTCGCGATCCGATGGGCGAGCGACAGGCGCAGCGCGAGGCACCGACGGTGCAGGAGATGTGGGAACGCTACGCTAGCGAGCATCTGCCCAAGAAGGCCGAGCGCAGTCAGGCCGACGAGCGCATGATGTGGGAAAAGATCATCCTGCCGCGCTTTGGCAAGATGAAGGTCGCGCAGATCACCCATGAGGATGTGGACGCGCTCCACCGTGACATCACCGAGATCCGAGGAACGCCGGTGCGCGCGAACCGCACCATCGAGGTGCTGCGCAAGGCGTTCAACCTCGCGATCCGCTGGAAGTGGCGCGACGACAATCCGGCCTCCGGCGTGCGCCGCAATCCAGAAGAAAAGCGGAACCGCTATCTGAACCGCACCGAGATCGCCGCGCTGGCGCAGGCGCTGAACGAGCATTCCGAGCCCATGTCCGCGAACGCGATCAAACTGCTTATGCTGACCGGCGCGCGGCGCGGCGAGGTGCTGGGCGCGACATGGGAGATGTTCGACCTCGAGAACGGCGTCTGGACCAAGCCCTCGGCGCATACCAAGCAGCGCAAGCTGCATCGCGTGCCGCTCTCGCGTCCGGCCTTGCAACTGCTGGTCGAGATGAAGGCCGCCGCCAAGGCGAAGGCCGAAGCCGAGGGCACGCCGCCCAGCCCCTACGTCTTCCCCGGCCCGACCGGCAAGCCGCTCACCGAGATCAAGCGCACATGGGTCTCGGTCTGCCGCAGGGCGGGGCTCGGCGCGGAGGTGCCGGTGCTGGATGCGAAGGGCAAGCCGGTCCTCGACCGGAACGGCAACCCGAAAACAAGATTCAAGCCGGATGTGCGGATCCACGACATCCGCCATTCCTTCGCCAGCATCCTCGTGTCGGCGGGCGCGTCGCTGCCCTTGATCGGCCAGATGCTAGGCCATACGCAGGTCCAGACCACCCAGCGATACGCCCATCTGTTCGACGATCCGCTGCGCAAGGCTGCCGAGACGGTGGGCGCCTTCGTGTTGCAGCGGTCGCCAGAGGAGTTCAACGCGAAAGAGGCAGAGCAGAAATGACCGATCAGAAGCCCTATGGGCCCCCGCCCGAAGCAATCCCGCTGTCCGAAGCCATGAAGGAATTCCTGCCCGCCGAAATGTGGGAGGAGCACGCCCGCGCGACGGAGGCGCGCAACAACGCGCCGAAGCGGCCGAGCTACCTCAGCATGTCGGTGCGGGAGTGGGAGGCCGTTCAGGCCTCTCGCCAAGCCGCCAACCGGACGCGATCCGCGCGGGCCGATCTGCACCGCGTCTGGAACCGCATGCTCGCGACGATGAAGGCGAAGCTGGAGGCAGGGGAACTCACCGCCTTCGGCCAGGAGAACCCGCCCTTCGGCCCATGGCATGCGATCCCGGCGCCCGCGTGGCGGCAACTGCGCATCACCAATGTCCGCAAGGGGCAGGCCAGCGTCGGCGCCAACATCGTGCACGACATCCATATCCTGCCGCCCGATGCCGACGACCACATGCCGACCGGAACACCCGGGCGTCCGAAGAAGGGAATCGACATCATCCGGATCGAGTTTCAGCGGCGCGTAGATGCGGGCGAGATCGCCGAAAGTCTCGCAGCCGAAGCTCGCGCGCTGCAGGCGTGGTATCGCGAGACCTATCCGCGGCGGGATTGTCCCACGCCCAAGACCATCGAGAACAACCTTCGCGGGACGTGGCGCGCAGTTCGTCAAAGGACTGCGTGATCCCCTGAAATTTTCGTCTCGGGGCCATTTTCGGGGCGGTTTTTCGGGGGCCTGAACGTCGGCATCTCTCGGGCATCGGCGGCGCGTTGCGTCGCCTGGCACGAAGGAGACGCCGATGACCCGACCCCTTGCATCCGGAGGCGCCGAGAACGCCGCCTCCGTCGCCCCGCCCACCGATTTCCTCGACGGCTTCATCTCGGAGGAGGAATACGCCGCCCGACGCGGGGTCAGCCTGCGCACCTGCCAGCGCGACCGCCAGCTGCGCCAGTCCCCGCCCTATGTCGTGATCGGCCGGCGCGTCTACTACCGCATCGAGGCCGTCCGAGAGTGGCTCCTCGCCCGCGAACAGGCCGCAGACCGCAAGCCGAGCGCCCCGCGCGCCGGGAGGGGCCGATGACCGCGCCCACCACGCTTGCGGCCGACCTGATGGTGGGCGCCGCCGAGATCGCCCGCTTCATCTACGACTCCGACGAATTCCGGTTTCAGCGTCGCGTCTACTACCTCTGCACCCGCGCCAAGCGACCGCTGCCGCATTTCCGGCTGGGCCACCGCATCGCCACGCGCCGCTCCACGCTGATGGACTGGATCGCCCTGCAGGAGGGCAACGCCCATGCCTGACACGCCCATCCAGTTCACCGGCTCGATCCTCGAGCAGCTGGAAGCCAAGGTCGCCGCGGAGGCCGAACATCTGCTGCCCATCGTCCACGCGATCCGCGATCACGGTGTCGGCTTCCTGGTGATCCCCCAGCGCGCGACCGGGCTCCATCGCGGCATCAAGCTGCTGCAGCGGCCGTTCATCGTCATGGTGGGCGATGACACCGACTGCGCTCTTGGCCCCGATCAGTATGACGGAAAGGCGCTCGACCGGCTGATTGGCATGGCTGACGGCGTCGCCATCATTTCCTGCGCCCCGCCGCCCGAGGCCTATTCGAGCATCGCGATGATGGCGATGGCGCAGCGCAACGGGCTGATCATCGAGACCCGGCCCGAGCAGGAGATCGCCTGGACCAATCGCGTGCAGGCGGTCTGCCCGGAAATGCCGATCCTTCTCTGCACCGTGAAAGGGCCACAGCAATGACGGCGCAGGGCGATCCTCTCGACTTCAACGGCACGCAGCCCGGCTCGCGCGCACCGACCAACACGCGCATGTCCGTCGCCCAACTGGCCGACATGCTGAACGACCGTATCGCGGATCTCGCGCGCGAGTTGCTGGGCGAGCCGAACCGGGAACTTTCCAGCGCGCAGACCCTGCGCTTCGGCGCCAAGGGCAGCGTCGCCGTGGAAATCGACGGCGCGAACAGGGGCCGCTGGTATGACCACGAGCACGGCGCCGGGGGCGCGGGGCTAGAGCTGATCGGCTATCGGCTGCGCCTGGACGACAAGGCGGCGTGGGACTGGGCGCGGTGCTGGCTGGGCGAAGCCCACGCCGGTCCATCCTGGACGACGACACCGACCCCCGCGCCCGCCCGTTCCGCCTCGGGCGCGGCAAGGGCCAAGGCACCGACGCCTGAGGAACGCGCCGCGAAGGTAGCCGAAATCGTGCGCGGCGCCGAGCCGATTGTCTCGACGCCAGCGGAAGCCTACCTGCGCCATAGGGGCATCACCGCAACGCCGCCCGACTGCATCCGCTATCGCCGGAACGCCTACGGCCAGTTCGGCGCGATGGTCGCGCTCGCCACCGATGAGGCGGGCGAGGTGCTGGCGATCCAGCAGGTCTATCTGACGGCCGAGGGGCGAAAGGCCCCGCTCAGGGTGGTCAAGCGCACCAACAAGGCCGTGGATGGCTGGGCGGAACGATCCGCCGTTCGGCTGCCGGGGCGCGAGCCGCTGATCCTCTGCGAGGGGGTCGAAACCGCGCTTTCGGCCTGGCAGGCGACGGGACAGGAAACCTGGGCCTGCCTCGGCATCTCGAACATCGGCCGCGCGCCTGTGCCCGCGAACGCAGCGGTCATCATCGCCCGCGACGGCGACTTGCCCGGCAGCAAGGCCGAAGGCCAGATCGTGCGCGCCGCCAGCAACCTCGTGCATCGTGGCGCGACTGTGCTGATCGCCACCCCGCCCGAAGAACAGGACTTCAACGATGTGCTGGTCCAGGAAGGCGAAGAGGCCGTGCGCGAGCGCATCGTGGCCGCCGAACGCTTCCGCCCGGAGGAGGCCGACATCGAACGCAAGCGCCTCTCCATCGGCTCGGATGTGGAGATCGCACGGCGCGTGCGGGAGGACCTGACCGAGCGTTTCGGGCGCATAGTTCATACCGAGGGCGCGTTCTGGCGCTACGGTGGCAGCCATTGGGAGGCGATCCCCGACCACGAACTGCGCCTGCCTGTCCACGCCTATGACGGCGCGGGGTTCCAGACGCCTGCCGGCGAGCCCTCGAACGTCAAGCTGACCAAGGGTCGTGTCGACTCGATCCTGAACGAATGTGCCGCGCTCTGCGCCGAGCCGGGATATTTCGACACGCCGCCCTCCGGCATCAACTGCGCCTCGGGTTTCATCCGCTTCGATGCGGAGGGGACGCCGCGCCTTGAGCCGCATCACCGTGAGCATCGCTGCCGCCACACGCTGCCGGGCCATTGGCAGCCGGGCGCTTGCGGCGCACCCCCGGTGGGCTCGCTGCTGGCCAGGCTGCTCACCGGCAGCTTCAAGGACGACCCGGACGCCGAGGCGAAATGCGCGCTGCTCGCGGAGGTCTGCGGCGCGGCGGCGCTGGGCTACGCCACCCGGCTGATGCAGCCGCGCGCGGTGGTTCTGCATGGCAAGACTGCCGAGAATGGCAAGAGCCAGGTGCTTGAACTCGCCCGCGGTCTCCTGCCCGAAAGCGCGATCTGCTCGGTCCCCGCCTCGAAGATGGGCGACGAGCGGCATGTCATCGGGCTGGTGGGCAAGCTGCTCAACGCCTCGGACGAGCTGTCACCCGAAGCCATCGCATCCGACACCTTCAAGGCGGTCGTCACCGGCGATCCCATCGAGGGGCGCGACGTCTACAAGAGCCGGGTCGAGTTCCGCTCCATGGCACAGAACCTGTTCGCCGCGAACCAGCTGCCCAGCTTCAAGGGCGGGGTGGACCGGGGCGTGCAGCGGCGTCTGCTGCTGATCACCTTCACGCGCTCGATCCCGCTCGAGGAGCGCATCGAGGATATCGGCAAGCGCATCGCGGCCGAGGAGGCAGACCTCCTGCTGGCGTGGGCGGTGGAGGGCGCATCGCGTTTGATCCGCCAACGCAATTTCGCCATTCCCGAATGCTGCAACAGGGAACTGCTGGAATGGGTGCTCAGCGAGGATCCCGTCGCCGCGTGGATCGACGCCTGCGTGAACGTCGTTCCAATCGTCAATGGCGGGCCGCTCGTCACCACCCGCGATGCGCACCTGCACTTCCATAACTGGGCGCTTGGGGAAGGCTACAAGCCCGAGAAGCTGCCCGCCATCAACGGCTTCGTGCAGCGCGTCCAGGCCCGCGTGGCCGGCATCCAGTACAAGCGTACGAGCAAGGCGCGGTTCTTCGTCGGCCTCACGATGACGCACCGATGACGCACCAAAGCGGCTTTTTGACCCCTAACCCATTGAGAGTGTTGAGATGACGCACTTGGCTTCAACCTTTTTGATAAGGGGGAAATCCCTCTCCCCAATCATCATCCCGTTCCCCCCTATAGAAAAGGATGGCGGGGGAGGTGCGTCATCTCAACACTTTCAAGGACTTGCGCGCGAAACCCCGTCATTCCTGCGTCACCGTCGCGTCACTCAGAGGGCCGAGCCCGCCCTCCCGAGGTGCGGTCAAGCCGGAAGGATCGGGAAATCCGCGGTTCCTCCTGCGCCGAATGTCATGCGGGGACGCGCAGCGCATTGCGTCGCCAGCGTCAGGGGGCAGAAATGACTAAACTCGACAGACATGAGACCAAGACCGCCTTCGCCGCCCGCGTCGGGCTGACCAAAGGGCGCATCTCGCAGCTGGTGGCCGAGGGGCTGCCGGTGCGCTCGGACGGACGCATCGACGTGGCCGAGGGGCTCGCCTGGATCGAGACGAACCTCGATCCGGGCCGGCGCTACAAGGGCGGTGCGCCCACGGCGACGACCCGCACCGCCACGCTGGCCGAGGCCAAGCGGCTGCACGAGATCGTCAAGGTCCAGCGCGCCCGGCTGGCCTTCGAGCGCGAGCAGGGCAAGCTGATCGACGCCGACGAGGCGCGGCGGACGGTATTCGCGCGCGCCCGTGCCGAACGCGACGCGCATCTGGCGTGGGTGCAACGGACGGCACCCCTGCTGGCAGCCGAACTCGGCGCCGACCCCCGCGCCACCTTCGCCGCGCTCGACCGGATGATGCGGGAGCATCTCGAACACCTGGCCGACCTTCCGCTGGGGAGCTTTGGCGATGGTGCCTGACATCGACCTCGCCTGGCGGCGCGGCATCCGCCCCGAACCGCCGGTCCCTGTCTCGGACTGGGCCGACCGGCACCGCATCCTGCCTCCGACCTCGGCCGAGCCTGGCCGCTGGCGCACGGACCGCACGCCCTATCTGCGCGAGGTGATGGACGCACTCTCGACCGCCAGCCCCTACGAGCGCGTCGTGCTGATGAAGGGCGCGCAGACCGGCGGTTCGGAGGCCGGACTGAACTGGCTCGGCTACATCATCCAGAACGCGCCCGGCATCGCCATGCTGGTCATGCCGTCGCTCGACATGGTGCGCCGGAACACCACCGTCCGCATCGACCCGCTGATCGAGGCCACGCCCGCGCTGCGTGATCTGGTCGCCTCGCCCCGCTCCCGCGACGCCGGGAACAGCCTGTTCCGCAAGTCCTTCCCCGGCGGCCAGCTGGTGATGACCGGCGCCAACTCGGCCGTCGGCCTGCGCTCGACACCGGTGCGTTATCTCTTTCTCGATGAGGTGGACGGCTATCCCGGCGACGCCGACGGCGAGGGCGATCCCGTCGATCTAGCCATCCAGCGCACCGCGACCTTCCGCGGGCGGCGCAAGATCTACATGGTCTCCACGCCCACGCTGAAGGGCCACTCCCGCATCGAGGCGGCCTTCGAGCAGAGCGACCGGCGCTTGTACCACGTCCCCTGCCTGCATTGCGGCGACATGGCCCCGATCACCTGGGCGCGCATCCGCTGGCCCGAGGGGCGGCGCGACCAGGCGCATCTGGTCTGCGAGGCCTGCGGTGGCATCCATCACGAGCACGAGAAGCCCCGCCTGCTGGCTGCGGGTGAATGGCGCGCGACCGCCGAGGGCGACGGCCGCACTACAGGCTTCCACCTCTCCGCGCTCTATTCCCCGTGGGAGACCTGGGCCGAGATCGCCGCCGAACACGGCCGCGTTCGCAAGGATCCCGCCCGCCTTCAGGTCTGGGTCAACACCAAGCTGGGCGAGTCTTGGGAGGACCAGGCGGGCGACACCGTTCCGGCCGACCCGCTGATGGCCCGCCGCGAGGACTGGGGCGAGGCTCTGCCCGCCTCCGTCGCCGTGCTGACTGCCGGCGTCGATGTGCAGGGCGACCGGATCGAGGTGCAGATCCTCGGCTGGGGCCGCGACGAGGAGGCTTGGGTGATCGACTACCGCGTGCTCTGGGGCGACCCGTCAGGCCCGCGCCTCTGGGCCGACCTCGACATGGTGCTGCAGGCGACGTTCCCGCATCCCGCGGGGCTCGACCTGCCGGTGCGCGCCGCCGCCATCGACACCGGCGGCCACCACACCAAGATGGCCTACGAGTTCTGCCGCACCCGCCTCGCGCGCCGCATCTGGGCGATCAAGGGCCGCGGCGGACCCGGGATCCCCGTCTGGCCGCGCCGCCCGACGCGCACGAACAAGGGCAAGATCCCGCTCTTTATCGTCGGCGTGGACGCGGTGAAGGACTCCGTCTACGCCCGCCTGCGCCTCACCGAGCCCGGCCCCGGCGCGATCCACTTCCCCCGTCGCCTCGACGCCGACTATTTCCGCCAGCTGACCGCCGAGCGCGTCGTCACCCGCTTCGAGCGCGGCCGCCCTATCCGCTCCTGGCAACCCAAGCGCGACGGCGAGCGCAACGAGGCCCTCGACACCTTCGTCTACGCCCACGCCGCCCTGCACGGGCTCATCAGCATGGGCCTCAGGCTGAACGAGGAGGTGGAAGGGGTTGCGGTCACGCCGACGCCGACGGATGCGGCGGCTGCGGGGGTGATCCGGTCGGCGTGGCTACGGCGCTGACCCACCTCTGCGTTAGCCAGCGAACTCCACCACCAACTATCGCTTCGAGCCGAACCACCTGTAGTGGTAATTCACGCAAACATCGTCGAGCGAATGGGTCAGGGTGATTTTTTGCCCATTCAACGGATCACCCATCGCCTTTGATCGGATTACGTAGTCTCCCCCAACCTTTTTAATTCTCAGGATTCCACGGTCAAATTGCAGATGATGATTGGGGCACAGAACTAGCATATTACTTGCCTTATCGGGGCCACTATGCGGCTCACCCAGGCCCTTGATATGGGCGGCCTCCGAGTAATACCGATCCTCAGAAATTTGAAGTTTAGTTCCACAAAATTGGCATGTATTGTCATAATGCTGCTTTAGAGCCGCGGCCTTTTTTCGATTTCGCTTCTGCTCCTGCCGTTCGACGGTCCGCCGCTCGACGACCTCATCTGACTCCTCTTGCTCTAGCCACTCGAGGCCTTCCTCCTCCGGGATCTCAGGTGCTGGCTTCGGCGGCGGCGGGGTTGTCGGCGTAAGAGCAGTCTTTGCCTCACGGAAGCGTTCGATGCCGCCGACGGAGCCGTAGAGATCTGCCAGGTCACCCGCCTGAGCCAAGGCAAACCCTCGGGTTACCCCCAAGAGCTTGTAAAGCTCGTCCGAGTCTATGAGGTCAACGAGGCTCGCTCTGTCAGAAGGTCCACCGTCAAGGATGTGTCGATCCCAGGCCAGAAACAGTGCAGAGGCTATCCACTGCTCGGCCTGAGCGTTAATCACTGGCAGTGACGTCGGCCAAAACTCGCATAATTCATAGAGATGGCGGTAGTTGTTGCGGCACTTCACTCGCACGTCCAACTGGGCGTCCATCCGGTCCGTGATGAAGGGGTCGAGAGAGGCGTCGGATAGCGCGGAGGAGCGCCAAACGCCAGACTGCCACAATCGCTCCCGGACGAACTCATTGGCCCACATGGCCGGACGACTCACAACCCTCTGACCGGTTCCTACCCGGTTGAGGTGCAGCGCAAAGAGGGCAAGTCTATCGAACCGAATTGAGTGGGGTCGCTCGATCGCTTGGAAGACCAACTCGTCGACTGACATGCGGCCCGCTTTGTTGTGCAGAAAAAAGTTGACCGGAATGAGGCTTAGTGAGGCGTCCAGCCCAGAGTCTTCACGAAACCGGTCGCGCGGAACAGTGGCCAGCGTGTCCTGAAACCCGGCACGTATGACGATGTGAAGCTTGCGCAGCCCGGTTCCATGCCACGCAAAGTTCTTCGAGAAGCTGCCCGGAGCGTGCTTCACCATCTATATCTTGCCTCAGAGATGCTTAACCTTTAGCACATATAGAAACGGAAAATGAGCAGGGGCACAATGGTCAATCCTTCCCAAGAACTTCTCGCAACAGCGAACGGGCGCAAATTCCAGACCATCCTGGCTGACCCGCCGTGGCGGTTCACAAACCGGACTGGCAAGATGGCACCGGAGCATCGACGGCTGTCGAGGTACGGGACCATGAGTCTGCCAGAGATCAAGGCTCTGCCCGTTGCTGAGATAGTTCAGGAACCGGCTCACCTCTATCTCTGGGTGCCGAATGCGCTGCTTCCAGAAGGCATCGAAGTACTCCGCGCATGGGGCTTCGAATACAAGTCGAACATTGTCTGGCACAAGATTCGAAAGGACGGCGGATCAGATGGCCGAGGAGTGGGCTTCTACTTTCGAAATGTCACGGAGCTTGTGCTGTTTGGGGTGCGGGGAAAAAACGCGCGAACACTAGCCCCCGGACGGAGGCAGGTGAATCTCATTGCGTCCCAGAAGCGCGAGCATAGCCGGAAGCCGGATGAACTCTACGACGTGATCGAGGCATGCAGTCGAGGACCTTTTCTTGAGATGTTCGCACGTGACACTCGAAAAGGTTGGACGGGCTGGGGCAATCAAGCCGAGAATTACGAGATCACTTGGGACACGTACGCACACCATAGCCGTGTGACTGCAAGTGCGGCTGAGTGAACTTGCCGATAGGCGCCCTCGAAGGCGTCGCTTCAATTGGCCATCCGACATCGCGATGATCGAACAGGGGCAGCGACCCGACGTCCGGGTCGCTGCGTAGCGGTTTTTCTTACGCTGACTGAGACTTCATGACCGAAGCAATGGTGTCGGTGTAGATGCTGAGCGCATCGTATGCAGCTTCGCTACGGCCCATGTAGGCGACCTGCCGGTCCAAGGCACGATACTGCTTCACTGCACGGTCGATCATCTGGTCAGCATCGAAAAGGCTGGGCTTCTCAATGGTCCACTTCCCGTCCTTCTGTACGACGAAAGCCGACAGCGCAGACATGATCGGGAAGAGCAGACCAGGCGCGACCCAGATGATCTTGCCGTCAGGGCCACGCCGAACGGGGCGCCCACCCTTGGGTGCGCCGCCGTTGGGGCTCTTGCTCTTCTCGTGCAGATGATGACCGTTCCAGGCGGGATGCGTCTCCCAGTTGCGGTACTCCTTGATCGCCGCCACAGCGATCTGAACTGTGAAGTCATACCGCTTCTTCGCTTCGGGATCAGTCTTGCGCGACTGCGCCCATTCCCCGAATTCCTTCAAGCACTTACCCGCCTGCTTGTAGGGCATGTTGTGAGCTTTCGTGCCCGACGCCTCGAGCTCTGCCGGCATCAGTGTCCGGCACCACTGCAGAACCGCCTGCGCGGACAGTCCCTCTGTGTCGGTCTCGTTCATCTGAAGAGTCTCACCTGGCAACCCGGCTTCGATTGCCGCGCGGAGATCGTCAAGATAACCGCGCGCACCGGCCTGAGAAACGCTCTTCACCGACGTGGCCGTGTTGCGGGCGATAGCAACTTCCACGATCTGCTCGTGCTGAGGCTCCATGATGATCTCGGCGCGGACCGGGAAGTCGGTGTTATCGTCGTCTTCGAGACTGGCGAAATACCGCTTCAGTTCACCTTGGGTCTGCGCGCCATTGATGATGCTGGCGTTCGTCAGATGCGCCATCCGCTTCGAGTCGTCGATCTTGCAGTCGGTGCAGGTGATCGTCACACCGGAATTCCGGTTGATGAACCGATCCGGCTGCTCAAGGATCGTAGCCTCAATTTCCTTGTGGACGGCGTTGCGTTTCGAGTCCTTGTGCTCGGCGATGTAGGTCCGCAGGTTGTCCTGCGTACCAAGCTTGGTCACCTCGCGGGCGCTGACGTTCGCGAACCAAGTCTGAACGCCATTGGCCTTTTCCTCGGGGGAGGTCAGGTTCTTGATCGAATTGTAATGGAGGGTAAAAGTCGTCGACCCCGCCGACGGGTTGTCGTAAGCCATGTTGGCTCTCCTTCAGTTTCATATGCCCCGCGGATCCCGTCGATGCACGACTGCGCATGACGCTCACGAAAGCAAGGGAAAGATAGGCTGAACCATTTCGCTGCACAAGCCCCACAAGCAACTTTCGTTCACCGCACACTATCTGCGAGGCTAGGCGTTCGCGAGAGAAGCCGCATTGATTCCCAAACATTCCCAATAGCTTGAGGGAGCGTTTCGGGCGATTCTGCCGCCCATGCGGACCTTCCTCCATCGCCTTCTCGGCCTCGCGCGCGCTCGCGGCTTCGACGCTGCGGGTGGCGGGCGACGTTGGGAGGGGGCGCGGACGGTTGACGGGCTGAACGCGGCGATCCTGGCAGGCGCGACCACGGCGGCGCGGCGGGCCGGGTGGTATGCGCGGAACAACCCGTGGGTCGCGGCGGCGGTGGACAGCCTCGTCGGCAATGTCGTCGGCGCCGGGATCAAGCCGCAGTCCACCCATTCCGACCGGGCGGTGCGCGAGCGGCTGCAGGCGCTCTGGCTGCGCTGGACCGATCACGCCGCCCCGGACGGTCTGGCGGATTTCTACGGGCTGCAGGCCATGGCGGTGCGCGCGATGGTCGAGAGCGGCGAGAGCTTCGCCCGGCTGCGCGTGGCGAGCGACGCCGCCACCATTCCCCTCCACCTCGAGCTTCTGGATCGCGACCAGGTTCCCATGGACCTGCACCGCGAGATCGGCGGCGGGGCGCGGATCAGGGCGGGCATCGAGTTCGATGCCGCCGGTCGCCGGGTCGCCTATCGGGTATTGTCCTCCCGCCCGGGCGACCCTCTCGGGGCTCTCCACACAGACCCGCTCCGCGTCCCCGCCGCCGATTGTCTGCACCTTTTCAAGCCCCTCGCCGCGGGCCAGTTGCGCGGGATCACCTGGCTCGCGCCGGTCCTGCTGCGGCTGCACGAGCTCGACCAGTTCGAGGACGCCGCGCTGGTGAAGGCCAAGGTCGCGGCGCTGTTCACCGGCTTCATCACCGATCCCGACGGCACCGCGGGCGGGCTCTCGGGCACCAACACCGGCGGCGCGCTGACCGTGGGCATGGAGCCGGGCAGCCTGATCCCGCTGCCGCCCGGCACGGACATCCGCTTTTCCAACCCGACCGAGCATGACGCCTACGCGCCCTTCGTGAAGAACCACCTGCGCGCCATCGCCTCCGGGCTGGGCCTGCCCTACGAGCTGGTATCGGGTGACCTGGAGGGCGTCACCTATTCCTCGATCCGCGCCGGGCTGATCGAGTTCAGGCGCCGCGTCGAGCAGCTTCAGCACAACGTGGTCGTCCACCAGTTCTGCCGCCCGGTCTGGGAGCGGTTCGTGCGGCTGGCGGTGCTGACCGGCGAGCTGCCTGCGCGGGACTTCGACCGGAACCCGGACGCCTATCTCGGCTGCGAATGGCTGCCGCCGAAGTTCGACTACGTCGATCCGATGAAGGACGTGCAGGCCGAGATCATGGCGATCGGCGCGGGGCTCAAGAGCCGGTCCCAGGCGATCTCCGAGCGCGGCTATGACGCCGAGCAGGTGGATGCCGAGATCGCCGCGGACCGCGAGCGCGCGGAGGGGCTGGGGCTTGCCTTCGGTCAGACGGCGTCGCCACAGCAGAAGGAGGCCGCCGATGGCTGACACGATGGAACTGCTCACCCGCCGCGCCACGCTGGCGCCCGCCACGGCCGATCCCGAGGCCCGCACCGTCGAGGTGGTCTGGTCCACCGGCGCGCCCGTGCGCCGCCGCGACATGGCGGGTCCATACATCGAGCGGCTCAGCCTTGCACCCGATGCCGTGGACCTCTCACGCCTGGAAGGCGCCAGCGTGCTGGACGCACATCGCCAGACCGCCGTCCGCGACGTGCTGGGTTCCGTTCGTAGCGCCGCCGTGGACGGCAAGCGCGGCACGGCGCTCATCCAGTTCTCGGCCCGGCCCGAGGTGGAGCCGGTCTGGCAGGACGTGCTGGCGGGCATCCTGCGGCACGTCTCGGTCGGCTACTCGGTCGAGACGTGGACCGAGACCACCGAGAACGGCGCGCGCGTGCTGACGGCCGTGCGCTGGACGCCCCACGAGATTTCTCTAGTGCCGACGCCCGCCGACCCCGGCGCCCACATTCGCATGGAGACAGAGATGACCGACAAGACCACCCGAGAGGCTGCCGACACGGCGCCGATCACCGAGTCCCGCGCCGAGGCGAATGCCGAAATCCGCTCCATTGCCCGCATCGCCGGGCTGGACCAGTCGTGGATCGACGGCCAGATCGACGGCGGCGCCGATCCCGACACCGCCCGCCGCGCCGCCTTCGAGGCGCTGGCGAAGCGGTCCGCGCCCGCGATCCGCACAGAGCAGGTCCGCGTCGAGATGGGCGAGAGCCAGGACGATCCCGCCCTGCGCGCCCGGCAGATGGGCGAAGCCCTCTACGCCCGGATCAACCCGCGCCATGAGCTTTCCGAGCCTGCCCGGCGTTACGCCTATGCGACCCCGGTGGACATGGCGAAGGAACTGCTGACGCTCCGCGGCGAGACCACCATGGCGCTGTCGCCCGCGAGCCTCGTGACCCGCGCGCTGCACACCACCTCCGATTTCCCGATCATCCTCGGGGACACGGTGGGCCGGGTGCTCCGCGACGCCTACCAGGCCGCCCCGTCGGGTATCCGCCGCCTCGGCCGACAGACCACGGCGCGGGACTTCCGGGCGGTGAACAAGATCATGCTGGGCGAGGCGCCGCTGCTGGAGAAGCTGAACGAGCACGGCGAGATCAAGGCCGGCACGATGGCCGAGGCGCGCGAGGCATACAAGGTCGAGACCTGGGCGCGGAAGATCGGCATCACCCGACAGTTACTGGTCAACGACGACCTCGGCGCCTTCGCGGATCTCGCCCGCCGCATGGGCCAGGCCGCGGCAGAGACCGAAGCGCGCATCCTCGTGACCCTCCTGGAAGCGGGGAGCGGCAACGGCCCGACCATGTCGGACGGCAAGACCCTGTTCCACGCCGATCACGGCAACAAGGCGGGCACCGGCGCGGCGATCTCCGACGCGACGCTGTCGGCCGCCCGGTTGGCGCTCCGCACCCAGAAGGGCATCGAGGACCGCACGATCCGCGTGACGCCGAAAAACCTGCTGGTGCCTCCCGCGCTCGAGACCACCGCCGAGAAATGGCTGGCGAGCATCGCACCCGCGACGGCGGCCGATGTGAACCCGTTCTCGGGTTCGCTGTCGCTGGTGGTGGAGCCGCGCCTGTCCTCAGCCACCCGCTGGTATGTCACCGCAGACCCCGGCGAGATCGACGGGCTGGAGTTCGCTTATCTCTCCGGCGCGGAGGGCCCGCAGGTGGAAAGCCGCTCGGGCTGGGACGTGGACGGGGTCGAGATCCGGGTGATCCTCGATTTCGGAGCCGGGTTCATCGACCATCGGGGCTGGTTCATGAACGCAGGCGCGTGATGGCCGACCTCGCCCAGCTCACCGCCTGGCGCGACGCCCTGATGGCCGCGCGCTACCAGGGCGTCCGCACCGTCGAATACGACGGCAAGCGCATCACCTACGCAAGCGACGGCGAAATGGCCGCCGCGCTCGCGGATCTCAACCGGCAGATCGCCGGGGCGACCGAGCGCATCTCGGTCGTCCGCATCCAATCCTCGAAAGGGCTCTGAGATGAAGAACTACCTCCAGAACGGCCACATCGTCCGCGTCACGACGCCAGCGGGCGGTATCGCCTCGGGCGACGCGCTGATCGTCGGCAGCATCTTCGGCGTCGCCGCCTGGTCCGCGGCCGAGGGCGACCCGGTCGAGCTCGCCACCACCGGAGTGTTCCAGCTGCCGAAAGCCAGCGCCGCAGTGCTGACCGTTGGCGCGCGTGTGGCGTGGGACAACACGGCCAAGGAGGTGGCCACTCCGGCGGCCGGACGCTTCCCCATCGGCGTGGCTGTCGAGGCGGCTGGGAACGGCATCACCAGCGTCGCCGTACGGCTGGATGGGATCGCGACGGCGGCTGCATAAGAATCGCTCAATCAGCCGAGCTTGGTAATGCCGAGTGCGCGCGCGATCTGCTTCCGAAGATTCTTGAGCCCCCTGTTCTCGCTCGGGGTCTTCGGAAGCGTGATGGCATCCAAGCCATCAAAGCCCTTGTTCGCTTCAAGCCGAATGTGCTTGTTGTCGGACTTCTCCGAATAACCGTGTCGGGCGAGGAGCGCAGTCAGCTCACTGGCAACCCTCTTGCGGTCTTTCGTCGCTCGCTCAAGGTCCTTCGAGAGTTCGGCAAGCGCGGGCGATGCGGGTAGGCGTTCGACAATACGCAGAAGAATTGCCTTTGATCTGGCATCAAGCCCGATCTGTTCAGCGACTGACAAGGTCGTTTTCGCCGCAAATCGGAGTCTGTCCGATATCTCGCCGGGATAAATCTCCGGACCGACCCTCTTGACGAGATTGTCGGTGGAGAAATCGGCTTCATCCGTACCGACGCTCGCAGCCGGACTTGCGCTAAGCTGCTGCTCAAGCTCGCGGATTTTTTCCTGCAGGTTGTCCACCTGCTCCTGATGCAGCCGGTTCCATTCGGCTTCGGTCAGGCTATCCTTCTCACGCTCGCGCTGAACACGGAGAGCCTGCTCCTGGAGCTCGGTCCAGTCCCACCCGAAGGCTGGCATCTGACTTCGCAAGTTCGACGTCGCTGCCACAATCGCGGCAGCCAGCTCTTTGCCGTCTTCGATCTGCCACCCGAGATAGTATCGCCTGACGATACCCTGTCCGGGCACTGACAACCCAACCGTTCCCCCGTAGGCGTTGCGACCCTCCGTTTTGTCGCGGAGAAGAAATGAGAACGCTCGATCTGGTTCGACAACGACATGGGCGACCCCGCCGAGGTCGTAGGCCAGTTTCTCAATTTCCCGCTGGCTGAGCAGCCAAGAAGATACCCCGGTCGCAGACACATAGACGGATGGAAGCCATTTCGCGGCTTCGCCCAGGGTCACGGACTTCGCTAATGCGAGGCCTGCATCGTTGTTCTCAATCCAAACAGGCTGGTCGGTGACGTTGAACTGCTGGTCCCTGCCTCCCCAACCGTTCTTTAAGAGCGCTTTGATCAGGTACGGTTTCCTCGGAGTGTCCAATCGTGCGCCCGGCGTCGCAGCAATGCACTGGGTGCGAACGCGAACCAGATCCTGCCCGCCCTCTGCTGCGCCACGCTTCAGGACGCACTCCGTTCGCCACACACGCCCGAGATCATCGGGAAGATCATGTCGAATGCCGATGGCAGTCCAGCCATCGTCGGTCCGCAACTCCCGCATGCGGAGTTCTTCGCCGGTATTCGAGCGAATGTGCACATTGGCACCGTCAAGCTCTGCCTCAGACTTACTCGAAAGCACGGTCTGATGCTGCATACCGCGAATCCAGGCGAGCACTTCCGCCACGAAGGCAGCCCGATTGTTGCTGGGGATTACGGGGAACTCGGTCGAGAAGGGAAGCATATGGGAAGGATCGTGAATCCGCGGTCGGCAGTCAATCCGGGAACGCGAATGGCGTGGTTTCGCAGTAAGTGGCTTACACAGGCTCGCCGGCGCCCCGATCAAGTGGAGAGTAGGGCGCGACTCGGCGCCATTTGCTGACACGGGCCGCCAGCGTTTTGTTGACACAGTATTGACACGGGCTTGAAACGCAAAAGGCCTCCCGCGCGGGAGGCTCTTAAGTGACTGTATTCTCTTAGGTATTTGGTTGCGGGGGCAGGATTTGAACCTGCGACCTTCAGGTTATGAGCCTGACGAGCTACCTGGCTGCTCCACCCCGCGACGATTGTTTGTCTTGGCCCTTTTTTGGCTTTGACTTTATTGGCCT
>NZ_FQVK01000020.1 GCF_900129345.1 Ruegeria intermedia
GCGGTTCTCGGTCGTGATCGTGACCCACTCGATGCAGCAGGCCGCCCGCGTCAGCCAGAAAACCGCATTTTTCCACCTGGGCAGCCTTGTCGAATACGGCGACACCGGCCAGATCTTCACCAACCCCGAAGATCCCCGCACCGAATCCTATATCACCGGGAGGATCGGATGACCGACGAAGCCATGAAGGAAAAGCACATCGTCCGGTCCTTCGACACGGAATTGGAGGCTGTCCAGGCACATCTGATGCGCATGGGCGGGCTGGTCGAAACCGGGCTGTCCGATGCGATCACCGCGTTGCGCGAACGGGATGTGGATCTGGCCCGACGCACGGTCAAGGCCGACCGCAGCATCGACGAGTTGGAAGAGCTGGTGAAGACCGAGGCCGCCAACATCATAGCGCGCCGCGCCCCCACGGCCGTCGATCTGCGCGTGGTTCTGGCCACCTTCACCATCGCCAATCAGCTGGAACGCAGCGGCGACCACGCCAAGAACATCGCCAAGCGCGCCATCACCATCGCGGAATCGTCCAGCCTGGACGAGGTGACCGCCGCCATCGCCCGCCAGGCTCAATTGGTTCAGGCCATGCTGGCCGACGCATTGGATGCGTTTATCCAGCGTGATCTGGACGCGGCGCAAAACATCCGAAAACGCGATGCCGAGGTGGATGCGGTCTACAACAACGTGTTCCGGACCCTGCTGACGCATATGATGGAAAAGCCGGCCAATATCACCGCCGGCATGCATCTGCACTTTGTCGCAAAAAACCTTGAGCGGATCGGCGACCACGCCACCGGCATCGCCGAGCAGACGATCTACCTGATCACCGGCGAGTTGCCGGATGATGATCGTCCACGTCAGGATCAGACACCAAAGGAAACGACCGAGGCCCGGTGATGCCCACCCCCACGATCCTTGTCGTCGAAGACGAACCGTCCCAGCGCGAGATCATCCGCTACAACCTCGAGGCCGAGGGGTTCACGGTCATGCAGGCCGAGAACGGCGACGAAGCCCTTCTGCAGATCAAGGAGGCCCCGCCCGACCTGATCCTGCTGGACTGGATGCTGCCGGGGGTGTCAGGCATCGAGATCTGCCGGCAGCTCAAGATGACCGCGGCCACCCGTGCGATCCCCGTGATCATGCTGTCGGCCCGGTCCGACGAGGTCGACAAGGTGCGGGGGCTGGAAACCGGTGCCGACGACTATGTCACCAAGCCCTATTCGGTGATCGAACTGATGGCGCGGGTGAAGTCCCAGTTCCGCCGCACCCGGCCCGCCGCAGTGGGCCAGAGGCTGGAATATCAGGATATCGTTCTGGACGCGGAAACCCACCGTGTCACCCGCGCGGGTCAGGACATCAAGCTGGGTCCGACCGAATTCCGCCTACTGTCGACCTTCATGGAAAAACCCGGCCGGGTCTGGAACCGCGAGCAGCTTCTCGACCGGGTCTGGGGCCGGGACATCTATGTGGACACGCGCACGGTGGACGTGCATATCGGCCGGCTGCGCAAGGCGCTGACGGCCCGGGGCGGAGATGACCCCATCCGCACCGTGCGCGGGGCCGGCTACGCGCTCGGCTGACCGCGCCGGGCGGTCAGGCCGGGGCGGTCTCGGCGTTCAGGATCTCGATCACCATCGCGGCCGTCCAGGTAAAGCTGCTGCCGCCGCAGGGTTCGGCAGTGACCGGGTCGTAATACTCGGCAAAGCCGCTTTGTTCGATCAGGCGCAGGCTGTCGTCGACGATCCGCCGCACGATCCGGGTCTGGCCCGCGCGTTTCAGACCATCGGCGATCATGTAATTCACGATCAGCCAAACCGGCCCGCGCCAGTATCTCAGACCGTCGAATTCGGGGGCCGCCGGATCGTGGCTGGGCACCAGATACGGGACTGCGGTACCGATGGCGTCCAACCGCTGGGCGATGGCCTGCGCGCGGTGATCGGGGATGGGACAGAATGCCGCCAGCAAGCCGCCGATCGACGGGCTGTCGATCAGCGCTCCGGTGACCCGGTCAAAGCACAGATATTGCCCGTGGGTTTCGCTCCACAGGGCGTCCATCGCCGCGATTCCCGCCTGCGCAAAGGCGCGCGAGGCGCTGGCGATCTCGGCCTCGCCCAGGTCGTCGGCCAGTGCGGCAAGGTCCAGGCACGAGCGGATCAGGATCGCGTTGAACCCCGGATCGACGACCCGGAACGGCGAGGCGTCATGCAGCCTAGAATTGTCCCAGCCAAGGCCGCGGAAATGTTGCACCAGCCAGATATAGCGGCGGTATTCTTCATCGGTCGGCCTGTGCGCCGGGTTGGCATGGGCCACGTCGCGACGCTGGAACGGGGCCACGCCTTCGGTCGGGACCCGGGCCAGCGCCGCGTCCCAATCGACCGAGTTGTCGCGCCCCGATTCCCACGGGTGGATGATGGCGACCAGACCGGTGCCCTGCGGGTCGCGGTTCGTGTAGAACCATTGATGCCAGGCGTGGATCCTGGGCAGCAGGGCGCGGGCCTGCGCATCGGCCAGCGCGCGGTTTTTCGCCCGCGCATGGATCCGCCGCACGGCGAACCCGGCCACCGCCGGCTGCGTGATGCCCGAGGTGGGAACCGCGCGGCCCGTGGCCCAGACCTCCGGCCCCGGGAAATAGCCGTCATTCATCTCGTGGAAGATGATATGCGGCACCATGCCGTCATCCCACTGATGCCGGAACAAGGTCTCGATCTCGCGCCAGGCGCGGGCCTCGTCGAAATGCGAGAACCCAAGGGCGCTGAGCGCGCTGTCCCAGTTCCACTGGAACGGATAGAGGCCGTGGGTGGGCACCGTGTAGTCGCCCCGGTCGTTTCGGGCCAGAACGGCGCGGGCCTGTTCGATCAGATCCTGTTTCATTGCGCGCTCCTCAGGCCACGGCCAGCGTTGTTTCGGGGTCGAACCAGCGCACCCGGTCGGGCTGCGGGGCCAGGGTCAGGGTGTCGCCGCGGCGGACGGTCAGATCGCTGTCCAGAACCGCGCGGAACAAGGCGCCATCCACGCTGCAGGTGACCAGAAGGTGCGCGCCCAGGGGCTCGACCACTTTGACCGTGGCGGCCAGGCCCGTATCGGCCGGGCGCAGATCCTCGGGGCGGATCGCGAAATGCAGCGGCGTGGTCCGCGACGGCCCGTCGAGGATCTGGCCCGCGACGGTCCATTTGCCGTCTCCGGCCGGGGTGGCGGGCAGGAAGTTCATCGGCGGATTGCCGATGAACCCGGCCACGAACTCGGCCGCCGGGTTGCGGTAGACCTCGATCGGCGAGGCCGCCTGAACGATCTTGCCCTGATGCATCACGCTGATCCGGTCGGCCATGCTCATGGCTTCGACCTGGTCGTGGGTGACGTAGATGGCGGTGGTGTTGCTTTCGGCCAGAACGCCTTTGAGCTCGGCCCGCATCTCCATCCGCAGCAGCGCGTCCAGGTTCGACAGCGGCTCGTCCATCAGGATCACGTCGGGCTCCATCGCCAGGGCGCGGGCCACGGCGACGCGCTGGCGCTGACCCCCCGACAACTCGCCGGAATAGCGCCCCAGCAGCTGGTCGATATGCATCAGGCCCGCCGTGCGCTCGACCCGGCGCTTGACCTCGTCATTGGGCAGTTTCTGCATCCGCAGGCCGAACCCGATGTTTTCGAACACGGTCAGATGCGGGAACACGGCATAGTTCTGGAACACCATGGCGATGCCCCGATCCTTGGGCGGCAGGTGATCCACCCGGCGCCCGCCGATCCAGACCTCGCCCTCGGTCGCGGTTTCCAGCCCGGCGATGATCCGCAGCAGCGTGGTCTTGCCGCAGCCCGAGGCCCCCAGCAGAACCATGAATTCTTGGTCCTGGATGGTCAGGTTGATGTCGTGCAGCGCCTGATAGCTGCCAAAGCGTTTCGCGACATTCTTGATTTGAATTTCTGCCATTATTCCAACTCCTTGGGGCTGTCAGCGGTTGGCGATGCCCCACATGGCGAACAGGTATTTGCGCACGGCGAAGATGAAAATCAGCGCCGGCACGACCAGGATGAAACCGCCCGCGAATTTCAGATGCAGCGGCGAGGTGTCGAGGTTCTGCAGCAAAAAGGCCGTCAGGGTCCGGTTCTCGATCGTCAGAACGGCGGCGGCGAACACCTCGTTCCACGAGATCACGAAGGCGAAGATGGCCGAGGCCGTAATCCCCGGAAGGATCAGCGGCAGCACCACCTTGGTGAAGGCGGTCAGCCGGGTGCAGCCCAGCGTCCAGGCGGCCTCTTCCAGTTCCAGCGGGATGCCGGAAAACAGCGAGAACGTGATCAGCACCGCGAACGGGATGGCCAGCGTGGTGTGCACCAGCGACAGGCCGAATACCGTGTCATCCAGCCCGGTCTGGATGAACATCACCGCCAGGGGCAGCGCCAGCAGCGGCAGCGGAAAGGCGCGGGTCAGCAGGATCAGCAGGCGGAACGCCTCTTTCCCGCGAAAGTCGAACCGGGACAGGGCATAGCCCGCCGGCGCACCGATCAGGATCGACATGATCATCGTCAGCCCCGCCACCAGGATCGAGTTCTTGAGCGCGGTCAGGATGCCCGCGAATCCTGCAAAGAACCCCAGGCTGCCCAGGTCGAATTCGGGGAGGAACGGCTTGGGAAAACTGTTCACCGTTTCCGGCGAGGACAGCGTGTTGATCAGCAGGAAATACAGCGGCACAAGCACCCAGGCGCACAGCAGCACCACCGCGGCGATGTAGACATATCGTCCGGCCCGGCGCGTATCGGGCGCGGCGACATCGGTCGTGACGGGTGTCATATCGTGGCTCCTTTCGGGACACGCAGGGCGCGCAATATGATCAGGGTGAACCCGATCGAGATGGCAAGGATGATCAGCGCCATCGCCGCCGCCGCGCCGCTGTCAAGCAGGTCGAATTGATAGGCGTATGTTTCGCTCATGAGGACGGGGAACAGGGTGCCGCCCAGGGCCAGCACCACGGCGAAGACCTCGAAGGCCAGGATCACGCGCAGCACCAGTGCCGTCTGCAGCGACGGGCGCAGCAGCGGCAGCGTGATGCGGGTGAAGCGTTTCCAGGGCGAGGCGCCGAAGACCTCGGCCGCCTCATAATATTCCTTGGGGATCAGGCCGATCCCGGCCACCAGGATTACCAGCATGATCGCCGTGGCGCGCCAGATCTCGGCCAAGGCGATGGCCAGGAACACCACGCCGGGGTGCTGATAGCTGAGGAAATTCACCGGCCGGTCCACCACGCCCAGCCCAGAAAGCATGGAGTTCAGGAAGCCCGACTGTTCGAAGATCGCCAGCCAGATGATGCCTGCGGCCAGATCCGAGATACCCAGCGGGATGGTCCAGACATACAGCACCAGGTCGCGCCCGCGCTGCATCTTGTTGACCATCGTGGCCATCAGCAGCGCCAGCGCCAGTTGCACCGGAACCACCGCCGCCGCCAGCAGCAGCGTGTTCTGCAGCGAGATCGGGAATTTCCAGTACCCGACCACCTGCCGGAAATTGTCCAGCGTAAATCCGTCGCCGGTGCTGAAGGCCTGTTTGGCGACCAGGACGAAAGGATACAGAAAGAACAGGCACAGAAACGCCGTCACGGGCAGGATCAGCACATAGGGCAACACACGAGCGTTCATCAGATCGCTCCTTTCCTTGCGGAAGTTCCGGTGGTTTCGGGCAGAGAGTTCGGGGACACCGGGCCCGCGTCAAGCCCGGTGTCGGGATCAGGTCAGACCCTTATTCGACGGGGCACGGGCCGTCCGAAGGTGCATCCGGGGCCCAGCAGGGCGCGCCGGTTTCCTGCATGATCGCCTCCAACGCGCCTTTCTGATCGTCCAGCACGGTGCGGATATCCTGACCGGCCAGCACGATCCGCTCGAACGCGTCGGTATAGACACGGTTGAAGTCACCGCCCTTGTCGCCCAGTCCCGCGGGCAGCAGCCCGGGGTTGGCGTCGGCCGAGCCACTCATCTTGGCGACCGCGTCGCCCGCGGCCTTGACGGCCGGCGGCAGGTCATCGGGCAGATCAACCGCGACGACCGGGAAGAAGTTCGTCGCGCGCAGCGTAGCGATCTGGGTCTCCGGCTTCATCATGTAGGCGACCAGCGCCT
This sequence comes from Ruegeria intermedia, assembly GCF_900129345.1. Classification (GTDB taxonomy): domain Bacteria; phylum Pseudomonadota; class Alphaproteobacteria; order Rhodobacterales; family Rhodobacteraceae; genus Ruegeria; species Ruegeria intermedia. The sequence goes on from NZ_FQVK01000020.1 coordinate 6,100, forward strand.
TCGATGCTGCCATGTCGGGGGCCGTCCGGGGGATGGCGACCCCGGCCAGAACCGGCATGAAGCCGCGCCCGGTCGGGCCCGCCGGGGCCGGGAAGGCCACAAAGTCATCAGGCCGCTCGTTGAAGGCCTGCGCCAAACGCGAGGTGTGGTCGAACACGATCCAGGCGTCGCCCGACAACAGCTGTTCCTGCATGAACGAGAAATTGGTCGAGGCCGGGTTGGTATGCGTCCACAGCTCGCGGAATTTTTCCCACGCGGTCACGGCATCGTCGCTGGCAAAGGTCCGCACCACGCCGTTCGTATAGGACGGGTACAGATAGCCCTGGAAGAAGCGGTGCTTCAGCCCCTTGGGCCCGGCCGGAAAGCCGAATTTCGGTTCGCCCGTCGCCTCGTGCACATTGGCCGCCCAAGCGATCAACTGGTCATAGGTCAGCGCATTGATGTCGGCGCCCTCGGGCAGGTACTGCAGCGCCTCTTTGTTGGCCGCCATGATATAGCTGGCCTGCATCCAGGGGATATACTGCAGGCTGTCGGTGCCCAGCTTGGCCAGTTCATTGAACGTGTCCGAGGCCGAAGCGATGCCCAGGTCATCCAGGTCGACCAGATCATCGGGGTTCATGGCCGAGAAATCGCCATGCAGCGCGCCCAGCACGCCGATCGTGCCAGAGCCGGCCTGCAATTCGGCCTGCAGACGCGTCAGCCAGGGGCCGCCGTCGTTGGGCTGGTAGTCCACGCCACCCTCGAAGCCCGAAAGGACCTGTTCGCGCATGGCCTGCGCCTCTTCGACCGGCTTGGCCTGCGTCGACCAGAACAGAACCTCGGCCTGCGCCACATTTGTAGCCAGGGCCAGAACAAGGCCGGATGCGGCACCGACCAGCTTGGATTGAATTGACATGGACTCCTCCCAGAGTTTCGATTGGGCCTTTTGCCCGTTCTGCCCGGCGGGGTCGGTTTGCTGTGCGTGTCGTGCACCGACTCACCCCAGGCGATGCGGTCAGCATGGTATAACGATATATCTTTCGTCAACGAATTTTTTCCGAGCGCATGGCCCGAAGTTTCCAAGTTCGCAGATTTGCACGTTGCAATACCCTAGAGGGTTGGGCATTTTGGTGATGCAACGATATATCCGAAGTCCGAGAAATGCCCGCCAAACCCACCCTCGCCAGTGTCGCCAAAGCCGCCGGAGTTTCGATTCCGACGGTCAGCCAGGTGATGCGCGGCACCGGGCGGATTTCCGATCAGACCCGAAAAAAGGTTCTGCAGGCGGCCGAGGCCTTGCACTATGTCACCGACTCGCGCGCAGCGTCGATGCGGTCGGGCGAGAACCGGGAAATCGGGTTCGTTCTGAACCAGTTCGCAAACCCGTTCAACGCCGAAGTCGTCAGCGGTGCGGTCGAGCTGCTGGAGGCCGAGGGGTATCTGGTCTCGATTCTTGATACGCGCGACGACGCGGAACGGCAGGGCAGGCAATTGCGCGATTTCATCCGCAACGGGCGCGGCGGCCTGCTGTGGGTGCCTGCGCTGGAGACCAGCGCGCAGACGCTGGACCTGCTGCGCACTCACCGGGTGCCCACGGTGACGTTCCTGCGCCACATCAGCCCCGATTTCGACCATGTCGGCATCCGCAATGCCGAGGCCACCGAAACGGCCACGCATCATCTGGCCGATCTGGGCCACAGGCACATCGCGTTTTTCGGCGGCACCGGCTTGAACCCGGTCCGCAAGGACCGGATTGCCGGGTATCAGCGCGCGGTTCAGGCCAGATCGCTGGCCGCGCCAATCATCTGGCCCTCACCCGACACCAAGCGCGCGGGGATGGAGCAGATGCTGAAGCTGCGCGCGGCCCATCCCGAGGTGACCGCCATCGTCTGCAACGGCGACATGGTCGCCCTGGGTGCCTGTTACGGGCTGATGCGCGCCGGTCTGGAGCCCGGGCGCGATGTGTCGATCATCGGCTTTGATGATACCGAGGACGCCTCGGTTGCCATCCCGGCCCTCAGCACAATGGCGGTTTCGCCCAAAAGGCTGGGCCGCAGACTGGCGCGGACCTTGCTGGACCGGATCAATGACCCGGACATGCCCGCCACCGTTTCCGAGGTCTCGGCCCGCTTCGTCGCCCGGGAGACCACCGGGCCGGCCCCGACTGGTTGAGCGACGCGGACGGCGGATCACAGGTCGGGGTCTGGCAGCTGCGCGCTCCATTTCCGCAGCTCGTCGAGAAACCCCAGCGCGTTGGCGCCCTGTTCGGTGATCGAATAGTGAACCGATACAGGAGCCGTCTGCATCACTTGGCGACGAACCAACCCCCACGCCTCGAGTTGGCGCAGGCGTTCGGCAATCATCTTTTTGCTGGCGCCGCCGATCATCCGCGACAGGTCATTGAAGCGCACCGGCCCATCCTTGAGATGCCAAAGGATCGAACCGGTCCACTTGCCACCGATGATCCGCATGCCGCGTTCGATGGGGCATGGTTCGAGGCATGGGGATACCGCCTGCCGCTTGCCTTGATCCTCCTGCTCCATGCGTGCGCGCAAGGTATTCTCCGATCTGTTATCAGGTTACCAAAAGTAAACTGGTTGCAATTCCTCACTACCGTTCTCAAGTTCGGTTTCACCCCGCCCGAAGTCAAGGGGCAAGCAGTTTCAAAACCAAGGATATGGACATGAGCAAGATCCTGATCGTGAACGGTACGCAGCCGTATGAATTCGCACCTGGCCGCCTGAACGCGTCGCTGGTGCAACGGGCGCAGGACGCGCTGACCGGCATGGGCCACGAGGTGCGCGTGACCACGGTTGCCGAAGGGTACGACATCAATGCCGAGATCGACGCCCATGTCTGGGCGGATGTGGTCATCATGCAGTTTCCGGTGAACTGGATGGGTGTACCTTGGGTGCTCAAGAAATACCTCGACGAGGTTTACACCGCGGGCATGGACGGCCGGTTGCTGGCCGGCGACGGTCGGACCGCCGAGGCGCCCAAGGCCAATTACGGCACCGGTGGCCTGCTGCACGGAACGAAATACATGCTGTCGGTCACCTTCAACGCTCCGCGCGAGGCGTTCGACAACCCCGCCGAGCCGTTCTTTGCCGGGGCCAGCGTCGATGACCTGCTGTGGCCCATGCACCTGAACGCCAAGTTTCTGGCGATGCAGCCTTTGCCCACCTTCGCGGCTTTCGACGTGATGAAGAACCCCCGGATCGAGCAGGATTTCCAGCGGTTCGACGCACATCTGAAAAAGCATTTCGAGGAGATCGCGCATGTCGCGGCCTGACATTCACCTCTATACCGCGGCCACGATGAATGGCTACAAACCGGTGATCTTCCTGGAAGAGGCAGGCGTGCCCTACGACCTGACCCCCATCGACTTTTCAAAGCAGGAACAAAAGACGCCGGCGTTCTTGTCGCTGAACCCCAACGGCAAGATCCCGGTGATCGAAGACCGGGCCGAAGGTCGCGCGATTTTCGAAAGCGGCGCGATCCTGTGGCACCTCGCGCAGAAATACGGTCAGTTCCTGCCCTCAGATCCGATGCAGCAGTCCGAGGTGATGCAGTGGATGCTGTTCCAGGTCGGGCATGTGGGTCCGATGATGGGCCAGGCCATGTATTTCCAGCACATTGCCGCCCCCAATGGCCATACCGAACCGTTCTCGATCCGCCGATACGTGGACGAAAGCCGCCGCCTTATGGAGGTGATGAATGATCACCTGAATGGGCGTGACTGGATTGCGGCAGGGCAATACACGATCGCGGACATGATGCTGTACCCTTGGGCGCGGGCCTATGTCTGGGCGCGGGTTCAGGTCGATGACCTTCCGCATCTGAACGCATGGTTCGACCGCATCGACGCCCGCCCCGCAGTGCAGAAGGCGCTGACCATTCCCAAGGCCAATCCGCAGTTCTGGGATGCCTCGGCTGATGCCAGCACCTTTGCGCGGGAAAACGCCGCACGGTTTGCCGGCGACGTGAAAAAGGACTGAGGCCGCGGCCCGGGCTCCCCAGCCCGGCCGCGCACAACAGCGCCCTGGGCGTCGCACCGCCCGCGCGCAAGTCGATGGCCGGGTGGGTGCTTTACTCGGGTGTCAAAAGGGGTCAGTCTGAACCATCGGCGCGCCGGGTGATCCCCTCGGGCCGCGCTGTCACATCATTGTCGTCATAAACGTTCAGATGATGCGTCGACCAATTCATTAGAGAGGTGCCTCATGACCCTATCCAGCAAATTCGCGATGTCGCGGCGTCAATTCCTGGCCTCCACCACGGCCGGCGTCGCCATGGTTTCCCTGCACCCGTTCTCCGCCGCCGCCGCAAGCAACCAGGCGCATCTGCGGATCATGGAAACGACCGACATTCACGTTCACGTCTTTCCCTATGACTACTATGCCGACAAGCCGCGCGATACGGTGGGCCTGTCGCGCGCGGCCGCGATCATCAACCAGATCCGGGCCGAGGCTACCAACTCGATGCTGGTGGACAATGGCGACTTTCTTCAGGGCAACCCGATGGGCGACTACATCGCCTACGAGCGTGGCATGAACGATGGCGACACCCACCCGATCATCAACGCATTCAACACGTTGGGTTATGATGCCGCGACGCTGGGCAACCACGAGTTCAACTATGGCCTGAGCTTTCTGGAAAAATCGCTGGCCGGGGCGCAGTTCCCGATCGTGCTGGCCAATATCGCCAAGGAACAGGGCGCCAACCCGCGCGCGGACAAGACGCTGGTGCAGCCCTATGTCATCCTCGACCGCGAGATCGAACTGGGCGACGGCAGCAAGCAGCCGATCCGCATCGGCGTCATCGGCTTCACCCCGCCACAGATCATGAACTGGGACCGCCGCCACCTGGAAGGCAACGTGCAGGCCCGCGACATCGTCGAGACCGCCAAGGCCTATGTGCCCGAGATGAAAGAGCAAGGCTGCGATCTGATCCTGGCCCTGTCGCATTCGGGCATCGGCGCGGCCGATCACGCGGACGGGATGGAGAACGCCTCGGTCCCGCTGGCCCGGGTCGATGGCATCGACGCGCTGGTGACCGGGCACAACCACCTGGTCTTCCCCTCGCCCACCTTCGCCGACCGTGCGGGCGTTGACGTGGACAAGGGCACGCTGATGGGCAAGCCGGCCGTCATGGGCGGGTTCTGGGGGTCGCATCTGGGCGTGCTCGACCTGCTGCTGGAACGCGACGGCAACGAATGGCGCGTGGTCACCACCACCTCCGAGGCGCGGCCGATCTCGAAGCGCAACGAAGACCGCTCGATCACCGCGCTGGTCGAGGACGACCCCAAGGTGCTGGCCTCGGTCGCGCAGGACCACGAGGAAACGCTGGCCTATGTGCGCCGCGCGGTGGGCAAGACCTCGGCCCCGCTGCACAGCTATTTCGCGCTGGTCGCCGATGACCCGTCGGTCCAGATCGTGTCGATCGCGCAGAAATGGTATGTCGAGGAGATGCTGAAAGGCACCGAACACGAGGGCCTGCCGATCTTGTCGGCGGCGGCACCGTTCAAGGCCGGTGGCCGGGGTGGCCCCGAATACTATACCGACGTGCCGGTGGGCGATGTGGCGATCAAGAACGTGGCCGATCTGTATCTCTATCCCAACACCGTACGCGCGGTTCGCGTGAACGGCGCGCAATTGCGCGGCTGGCTGGAGCGTTCGGCCGGGATGTTCAACCAGATCAAGCCGGGCGCCAAGGATGCGCTGCTGCTGAACCCCGAATTCCCGTCCTACAATTTCGACGTGATCGACGGCGTGACCTACCAGATCGACCTGTCACAGCCCTCGCGTTTTGGGCCGAAAGGCGAAGAGATCAACCCCGACGCGGCGCGCATCGTGAACCTGCAGTTCGACGGTGCCCCGGTGACCGACGACATGGAATTCATCATCGCCACCAACAACTACCGCGCTTCGGGCAGCGGATCGTTCCCGGGCGCGATGGGCGACACCATCGTGTTCGAGGCCCCCGACACCAATCGCGACGTGATCGTGCGCTATATCGTGGAGCAAGGCACGATCGACCCCAAGGCCGACGGCAACTGGTCCTTCGCACCGCTGGGCGACACCACGGTTCTGTTCGAAACCGGCCCCAAGGCGCGTGATTACATCAGCGACGTCAAAGGGTTGGCGCTGGAAGATGCAGGCGACGGGGCCGACGGTTTCGCGGCCTTCCGCATCACGCTCTGACCGGCGGCGGACACCGCATCGGGCGGCCGAGCTGGCCGCCCGTTTTTTTGCCTGGGCACGATCTCCCGACAGCACCACGCTCCGCGATGCAAGGCGACCGGGCCTTTGATTTCTCAAACCCGCGGATCGGCAGCGCGGCGCGCCTTGGGACATTTTCGGTTTCGCATTCTGAAACCTTGCGCGAGCAGGTCGATCCGATGTAACCGGAATCGACCACCGGTACGGCCCCGCCGGCACCTCGGTGCAAGAAAGTTGCAGTCGGGCCGATCCTGCTTGGGCGCGCCCCATCACATGAGGACCGCCGGTGAGCCCATTCGTCGTCGCAATCATTCTGTCGGCTGCCATCCTGCACGCCGTCTGGAACGCCATTGTCAAAACCGCGGGCGACCGAACGACGACTCTGGGCCTTGTGGCTTTCGGGCATGTCATCCCGGCCAGCGTCATGGTCCTGGTCCTGCCTTTTCCGGGCGGCGAGAGCTTTGTCTACATCCTTTTGTCAACCGTCGTGCATTTCGGTTATTACTTCATGCTGGGCAAAGCCTATCAGCATGGAGACCTCAGCGTCGTCTACCCGATTGCCAGGGGCATCGTTCCGGCGCTGGTGGCGCTGTGGGCCTTTCTTCTGGTCGACGAAGTTCTGCCCCTGCAAGCCTGGATCGGCATCGGCCTGATCGCGGTCGGCATCCAGCTCAGCAGTTGGAGCTCGCTCAGGCAGGGTGTCGGCGGCGCGGCGCTGGGGTTTGCGGTGGGTACCGGACTTTGCATCTCGGTCTATTCGGTTGTGGACGGCATCGGGGTGCGGCTGTCTGGAAACACGCTCAGCTACTGGGCCTGGGGGGCGTTTCTGCACCTGTTCATTGCCGGATTCGTGGGCCTGCGACGGCGGCGGGTTCTGGCACATCTGCCGGCGCGCACCTGGGTGATCGGCATCCTGGGCGGCTTCGTGTCGATGCTGGCCTATGGGCTGGTGCTCTATGCCAAGAATTTCGCACCGCTGGGGGCGGTCTCGGCGTTGCGGGAAACCTCGGTGATTTTTGCGGCCCTGATCGGGTTCGTCTTTCTGCACGAAGGCTATTGGGTGCGCAGGCTGGGGGCCGCCGTCCTGATGGCAGGGGGCGTGGCGCTGGTTGGGCTGTCGGGCTGAGCCGGTCCGTCAGGTGCCGTAACGCGCCATGAACATCTCGACCGCGTTCCTGGCCACTTCGTCGATTTCCTCGTCCGAGAACCGGGTCTGGATCCCCAAAGCCGCCAGCGTCCACAGGCGCACCTTGCACAATTCCGAGAACTGCTCGGCGGCAAAATGCACATCATCAATCGCCAGCTCGCCCTTGGCCACCGCCTTCTCTAGGTATTCGGCCATCTGGCGTTGGCCGTTGGCGGGGCCGGCCTCGTAGAACGCCTTGCCCAGTTCGGGGAATCGGTCGCGCTCGGCCACGCAGATGCGGAACACCTGCTGCGCGAAATCCGATACCAGAAACCGGGTCAGATGGGTTGCCGTGATCATCAACGCCTCGCGCACCGGCTTGGTCTCGTCGATCATGGCCAACACGTTTTCGGCCATGCGGCAGCACTCGGTCTGCGCCACCTCGGAAAACAGAAGTCGTTTGTCTGGGAAATAGCTGTAGAGCGTCGCCTTTGACACACCCGCCGCACGCGCGATTTCATCGACGCTGGCGCCTTCGAACCCATCCGCCATGAAAACCTCTCGGGCGCCTTTCAGAACCTGGTCGAATTTTCGTCCGGTACGCACGATGGTGGCGGCTTGAGTCATGGTGTCTCCTTGGTTGGGTGGTGCTGCAAATCTATAAACCGGACAGTTCAGTTTCAACGCATTTCGGCAAGGGTTGAAAGCCCTGCCGCGGCGGATATGTTAGAACCATTCTAAAGATGGGGCAAAGATGCGGTTTTTCACCCAACGCAAACACTTCAAGGACCTGACCGAGCAGGAAATCCTAGCGCTTGCGATTTCCTCCGAGGAGGACGACGCGCGGATCTATCGGTCATACGCCGAAATGCTGCGGCCCGACTATCCGGCCACGGCGAAGATCTTCGATGGCATGGCCGCCGAAGAGGATGAGCACCGCCGTCGCCTGATCGCGTTGCATGAAAAGCGATTCGGCCCGGTCATTCCCCTGATCCGCCGCGAACACGTCGCCGGGTTCTACGCCCGCCGCCCCATCTGGCTGGTCGAGAACCTGGGCATCGAGCGCATTCGCGAAGAGGCCGAGATGATGGAGCGCGATGCCGAACGGTTCTATCTGGCCGCCGCCGCGCGCACGACCGACGCCGCAACCCGCCAGTTGCTGGGCGATCTGGCGGCGGCCGAGGCCGGGCATCAGGCCACGGCAAACGAATTGGAACAGGCCCATCTGGGCCAGGACGAGAAAGAGGCCGAGAAGGCCATCGCACACCGCCAATTCGTTCTGACCTGGGTGCAGCCGGGGCTGGCGGGGCTGATGGACGGGTCGGTGTCGACCCTGGCGCCGATCTTTGCCACCGCCTTTGCCACCCATGATCCGTGGACAACCTTTCTGGTGGGTCTTGCCGCCTCGGTCGGGGCGGGCATCTCGATGGGCTTCACCGAGGCCGCCTCGGACGATGGCGAACTGTCGGGCCGCGGATCGCCGGTCAAACGCGGGCTGGCTTCGGGGGTGATGACCACCGTGGGCGGGCTGGGGCATGCGTTGCCCTATCTGATCCCCGAATTCTGGACCGCGACGATCATCGCCTTCTTCATCGTGTTCGTCGAACTGTGGGCCATCGCGTGGATTCAGAACCGGTACATGGAAACCCCGTTCTTCCGCGCGGCCTTCCAGGTGGTTCTGGGCGGGGCGATGGTGCTGGCGGCGGGGATATTGATCGGCAGCGGGTGACACGCGGCTTGCGAAGCGGTCAAATCATGTTACCACTTCGCCCATGGTCGATATCTTTCTGCGCACCCTGCCCTTCTTTGCGATCATCGGCCTGGGATACTGGGCCGGGCGCAGCCGGTTCTTCACCGAAGACGCCACGGCCTATCTGACCAAGTTCGTGTTCTATTTCGCGCTGTCGGCGATGCTGTTCCGCTTTGCCGCCACGCTGCCCTTTGCCGAGATTTTCAATGCGCGGCTGATGCTGGGCTATCTGATCGGCACGACGGGCGTTTACGCGCTGGCCACGTTGGTCGCCTGGCTGCGCGGGCTCGACATCCCCACCGCGGCGGTCGAGGCGCAATGCGCGGCCATCGGCAATGTGGGCTTTCTGGGTCTGCCGATGTTGGCCCTGCTGTTTTCCGAAGCCGCCATCGGACCGGTCATGCTGGTTCTGACGGTCGATCTGGTGGTGTTTTCCTCTCTGATCGTGATCCTGATCAATGGCGGGCGGGATGGAAAGCTGACGGTTGGCACGCTGCGGCTCATCGGAGTCGGACTGCTGAAAAACCCCATGATCGTCTCGATCTCGGCCGGATTGATCTGGTCGGCCCTGCAGATGCCGGTGCCGGCCCCGCTGAACGATTTTCTGACCATTCTGGGCGGCGCCGCCACGCCCGGCGCATTGTTTGCCATCGGCGCCTCGCTGGCCAGCAAATCAGCCGAGCGGGTTCAGATCGCGCTGTGGCTCAGCTTTTGCAAACTGGCCGTGCATCCGGCCTGTGTGGCCGTGGTGCTGCTGTGGCTGCTGCCGACCGATCCTTTTGCCGCCGCCGTCGCCATTTCCGCCGCCGCCCTGCCAGTGGCCGGGAACGTCTACATGCTGGCAGCGCATTACGGGGTGGCGCCGCACCGGGCCTCGGCGGCCATCTTCCTGTCGACCCTGGTCAGCATTTTGACCATTCCCCTGGTGATCGCCTGGGTCGGGACCCCCTGAAGCAGGACAAAAAAACCGTGTTCCCGGCCCGCCGCACTTTACGCGGCGTCCCTTGCCCGTTAGCCATGGCGCAAAGCCAACATAAGGATGATGCCAGATGGAAACCCTTTCCGAAAACGCCTGTTTCGGTGGCGTGCAGGGCGTGTACCGCCACGCCTCGGCGGCGTGCCAGTGCGACATGACCTTTGGCCTGTTCCTTCCGGCCGAGGCCAAGGACGGCCCGGTTCCGGTCCTGTGGTATCTGTCGGGCCTGACCTGCACCCATGAAAACGCGATGGTCAAGGCCGGCGCGCAGGGCTGGGCCGCCGAACAAGGCATCGCGCTGGTCTTCCCAGACACCTCGCCGCGTGGCGAGGGGGTCGCCGATCATGAGGATTACGATCTGGGCCAGGGCGCCGGGTTCTACGTCAACGCCACGCAGGCACCCTGGGCGCCGCACTTCAACATGTGGGACTACGTGGCCGAGGAACTGCCCGCGCTGCTGGTCGAACACTTCGCCATCGACGGCGACCGGCAGGCCATCACCGGCCATTCCATGGGCGGCCACGGCGCGCTGACGCTGGCGATGAACCTGCCGGGCCGTTTCCGTTCGGTCTCGGCCTTTGCGCCGATCTCGAACCCCACGGCCAGCGACTGGGGCCGCAAGCAGCTGAGCGCCTATCTGGGCGACGACCCGGCCGACTGGGCCAAACATGACGCGACGCTGATGATGAAGGAAAAGGGCTTTGACGGCCCGATCCTGATCGACACCGGCACCAACGACCAGTTCATCGACCTGCTGCGCCCCGAGGCCTTGGCACAGGCCATCGCCGAGCGCCGTCAACAGGCTACGACCCGGTTGCAGCCTGGTTATGACCACTCCTACTTTTTCGTGTCCACCTTCATGGAGGACCACGTCACCTTCCACGCCGAAGCGCTGTATGGGGACTGAGGGATGAGCAAATACGACTATGACCTGATCATCATCGGCTCGGGTCCATCGGGCCGCGCGGCCGCCATTCAGGCGGGCAAGCTGAAGCGCAAGGTTCTGGTTGTTGACCGCCGTGACCGTTTGGGCGGCGTGTCGGTGCACACGGGTACGATCCCGTCGAAGACCCTGCGCGAAACGGTGCTGAACCTGTCTGGCTGGCGCGAGCGCAGCTTTTACGGCCGCTCGTACCGGGTCAAGGATCAGATCCGCGCCGAGGACCTCAAGGCCCGGCTGCACATGACGCTGGATTATGAGGTTGACGTGTTGGAACACCAGTTCAACCGCAACCACGTTGAAACCATGGACGGCGTGGCCCGTTTCGTCGGCCCGCACGAGATCGAGGTCACCGCCGATGCGGGCGACACCACCCGCCTGACGGCTGCGAAGTTCCTGATCGCCACCGGGACCAAGACCTATCGTCCCGATTACGTGCCCTTCAACGGCAAGACCATCGTCGACGGGGACGAGTTCCTGGAAATGGCCGAGATCCCGCGCTCGCTCTGTGTGATCGGCGCGGGCGTGATCGGGGTGGAATACGCCACGATGTTCTCAGCGTTGGACGTGCGGGTGACGCTGATCGAACCGCGCGAGACCTTCCTGGATTTCATCGACAAGACCCTGATCCAGGAATTTACCCACCAGATCCGCGAAAACGGGGTGGACCTGCGCCTGGGCTCGGCCGTGGAAAAGATCGAGGACGCCGGCAAACATGTCGAGATCACCATGGCCAATGGCCGCCATGTCCGGGCCGAGATGCTGCTGTTCGCGGCGGGCCGCATGGGCAACACCTCGTCGTTGAACCTCGAAGCGGTCGGGATCGAGACCGACCACCGCAACCGCATTTCGGTCGATCGCAAGACCTATCAGACCTCGGTGCCGCATATCTATGCCACCGGGGACGTGATCGGGCATCCCTCGCTGGCCTCGACCTCGATGCAGCAGGGCCGGGTCGCGGCCTGCCACGCGCTCGAGACACCCACCTTGCCCGAAAGCCCGTGGTTCCCCTATGGCATCTACTCGGTGCCCGAGATCTCGACCTGCGGCATGTCCGAGGAAGAGCTGCAGGAACGCGGCATTCCCTACGAAGTGGGCGTGGCCCGGTTCCGCGAGACGTCGCGCGGGCATATCATGGGGCTCGAGCACGGGATGCTGAAGATGCTGTTCTCGCTGAAAACCCGCCGGGTTCTTGGCGTGCAGATCGTCGGCGAAGGCGCGACCGAGCTGATCCACATCGCCCAGGCGGTACTGAACCTGAAGGGTACGGTGGACTATTTCGTGCAGAACACCTTCAACTATCCGACCCTGGCCGAGGCCTACAAGATCGCCGGGCTTGACGCCTTCAACCGGATGCCGATCCCGGACGAGTTCAAGGTGCGCAAATCGGACACGCCCGAGCCAGCAAAGTTGGCGCCCAAGAAGGCCAAACAGGCGTGACGACCCTGTATGTCGATGGCGACGCCTGCCCGGTGAAGGCCGAGGCCGAGCGCGTCGCCACGCGGCACAGGGTGCCGATGGTGATGGTCGCGAATGGCGGGCTGCGCCCCTCGGCCAACCCGCTGGTTCAGATCGTGACCGTGGCGCAGGGCGCGGACGAGGCCGACAAGTGGATTGCCGAGCGGTGCGGCGCGGGCGACATCGTCATCACCTCGGACATCCCGTTGGCCGCCAAATGCGTCGAGGCCGGCGCGCGCGTGCTGCGCCCCAATGGCGAGGCCTTCACCGCCGCCAATATCGGCCAGCAACTGGCGATGCGCGATCTTATGGCGGATCTGCGCGCCGCCAACCCGCTGGGTGCCGGGGGCGGTGGCAAACCGTTTTCCAAAGCCGACCGATCGCGGTTTCTGGACGCGCTCGAGCGCGAGATGCGCGCCGCCCTGCGGGCCTGAGTTTGGCCTTGCATCCCGCCCGGCGGGTTGGTTCAGTCGGCCCCGAACGCAACACAAGCGAACAGGAACCCCCATGCCCGTAGAAGCGGTCGTTTTTGACATCGGAAATGTTCTGATCGAATGGCAGCCCGAGCGGTATTATGACCGCGTGATCGGCGAGGACCGGCGGCGTGAAATGTTCTCGGCCATCGACCTGCACGGCATGAACGACCTGGTCGATCAGGGGCATCACTTCACCGACACGATCTATGCCTGGGCCGAGAAATACCCCGAATGGCGCAATGAGATCCGCATGTGGCACGACAACTGGATCGAACTGGCCGCGCCCGAGATCCCGCATTCGGTCCGGCTGCAGCGCGCGCTGCGGGCCAAGGGCGTGCCGGTCTTTACCCTGACCAATTTCGGGGTGCAGAATTTCGACTATGCCACAACCGTCTATCCGTTCCTGAACGAGTTCGACCGGCACTATGTCTCGGGGCGCATGAAGATGGTCAAACCGCATGCGCCGATCTACCAGATGGTCGAACAGGATTGCGGCCTACCGCCCGAGACGCTGCTGTTCACCGACGACCGGATCGACAACATAGAAACCGCCCGTGGCCGTGGATGGCAGACCCACCATTTCGACGGCCCGCAAGGCTGGGCCGACCGCTTGGTGGCCGAAGGCCTGCTGACCCCGGACGAGGCCGCCTGATCCTAGGCGGCAACGGGCTGCGCGGGGCGGTTCTCTCGGATCGGCAGGTGCACGATCGCGCTGAAGGCGCCGACGGCCACGCCGATCCACCAGACGACGGTGTAATCGCCGTAGATGTCATACATCCGGCCGCCCAGCCACACGCCCAGAAAGCCGCCGATCTGATGGCTGAGGAACACCACGCCGTAAAGCGTGCCCATGTAGCGCAGGCCGTAAAGATGCGCCACCAGCCCCGATGTCAGCGGCACCGTCGCCAGCCACAAAGAGCCCATCACGATCGAGAACACGATCACCGACATGGGCGTGATCGGCAGCAGGATGAAAGCCGCGGCCGCGGCGGTACGCGCCGCATAGATCGCGGCCAGCAGGTATTTCTTGGGGAAGTGGTTGCCTGCCCAGCCGGCCAACAGGGTGCCGCCGATATTGGCCAACCCGACCAGCGAGATCGCCACCGCCCCCAACGCCGAGGTGGTGGTGATGCCCATCGAATGCAGCACGCCACCGGGCTGGATCGGGCCGCACATCTCGGTCACGAAGGCCGGGAAATGCGCGGTGATGAAGGCCAACTGATAGCCGCAGCTGAAAAAACCCAAGAATATCAGCGCATAGGACGGGTCGCGGAAGGCACGCCCCAGGATCTGGCCCATGCTTTCCTCCAACTCGGCCTTGCTGATCTGCGCGGGCGCGCGCATGAAAGGCAGCGTCAGCACAAGGGCCAGAATGGCAATGGCGAAGATGATGAACACCTGCTGCCAGGGCAGGAAAGTCAGCATCCATTCGGCCGTGGGCGCGCCGATCACCTGCCCGAAGCTGCCCGCCGCCGTCACGATCGCCAGTGACATCGAGCGGTTCTGATCCGTCGAGGCCCGCCCGACCACCGCCAGCACGACGCCAAAGCCCGTGCCCGCGATACCGAAGCCCACCAGCCAGGCATAAAGTTGATGCCCGAAGGGCGTAACGGACCAGGCCGACAGAACCATCCCCGCCGCATAGGTCAGCGCACCAAGAATGATCGCCCGCCGGTCGCCCATCTTTTCGGCGATGGCGGCAAAGATCGGCTGGCCGATGCCCCAGGCCAGGTTCTGGATCGCGATAGCCAGCGAGAAATCGGTGCGAAGCCAGCCGAACTCCTCGGCGATCGGAATCTGGAACACGCCGAACGAGGCGCGCACGGCGAAGCTGACCGTGATGATCACGCATCCGACGATCAGCACCGGGTTGAGCAGACGGGCGGTTGGGGTCATGGGGCCTCCGGTTTCAGCCCGCCGACAGTATCCGCTTGGGCCCGCTCGTCAATTCAGGAGTTTTGCGGTCACGATTAACCAAAATTAATGCGTGCCGGAGGATGCCTTCTTTTCAACGGCGCGGGCGGGCGCTATGGCTCGGGCCATGACCGACATGATCTCGTTGTACGAGGCCCGCGTTGCCGATGGCACCCTGAACCGCGACGACGCGCAAGAGGCCGTTCTGCCCCAGTTCGAGCGTATCCGGGCGGCACTGGCCGCGCCGGTGAAACGCGGGCTGTTCCGCAAGGCACCGCCGCCGCCCAAGGGTTTGTACCTGTGGGGCGGCGTGGGGCGCGGCAAGTCCATGTTGATGGACATGTTCGTCGAAACGCTGGGCGAAGTTCCGGCCCGGCGCGTCCATTTCCATGCCTTCATGCAGGAAATCCACGCTGGCATGCATGAGGCGCGCGAAACCGGCGTGCAGGATGCACTGGCGCCGGTGGCGGCCTCGGTCGTGAAATCCGTGCGCCTGCTGGCCTTTGACGAGATGCAGATCACCGACATCACCGACGCGATGATCGTCGGGCGGCTGTTCGACCTGCTGCATGCGGGTGGCGTCGTCGTTGTGACGACCTCCAACCGTCATCCCGACGATCTGTACAAGGATGGCCTGAACCGGCAGCTGTTCCTGCCCTTCATCCACCACATCAAGCAACAACTCGATGTGCGGGAACTGACCTCGCCCACGGATTACCGGCAAAACCGGCTCGAGGGCTCGCCGGTCTATTTCACGCCCATCGGACCCGAAGCGCGGGAGAAGATCCGGGCTGTGTGGGCCGACCTGTCAGGTGGGCCGGCCGAACCCCTGACCCTGCACGTCAAGGGGCGCGAAGTGGTTTTGCCTGCGTTTCGCAATGGTGTGGCACGGGCCTCGTTCTACGATCTGTGCGGCCGGATGTTGGGGCCGGGGGATTACCTGGCCGTTGCCGAGGCGGTCAAGGTGCTGGTGCTTGAGGACATCCCGCGCCTGTCGCGCAACAATTTCAACGAGGCCAAGCGGTTCGTGACGCTGATCGACGCGCTGTACGAGGCGAAGGTGCGGCTGATCTGTTCGGCGGCGGCGGAGCCCGAGATGCTGTATGTCGAGGGCGAGGGAACGTTCGAGTTCGAGCGCACGGCATCACGTCTGCGGGAAATGCAGGCGCAGGACTGGGGGCAATAGGGGGCGCTGCCCCCGCCGCGCTGTGCGCGGCTCCCCCGGGATATTTCCAGCCAGATGAAGCCTCAGCCGTTTTCGCGCAGGATGTTCCCCGCGAGATAGAGCGAGCCGCAGATCAGGACCCGGGCCTGTGGGTCGCGGGCGGTGATCGCGGCCAGCGCTTCGGCCACGCTGTCGGCGGTGGTGGCGGGCAGGTTCACCGATTTGGCAGCGGCGGCGGTTTCTTCGGCAGGGAGCGTGTTGGCCTCGCCGGGGATGGAAACGGCCGTAAGCGAACCGGCCTTTTCGGCCAGTGGCGCGAGGTAGCCGGTCACGTCCTTGGTGTTGAGCATGCCGCAGATCAGGTGCGTCGGGCGCGGCGGCAGCTTGGCCAGGACATCCGCCAGCGCCTGTCCGGCGGCGGCGTTGTGGCCGCCGTCGAGCCAGAGTTCCGCCTGGGGCGCTTGGTCGACCAGCGGGCCGGTCTTCAGGCGCTGCATCCGGGCCGGCCATTCGGCGCGGGTGACCGCTGCCTCGTAAGCCTCGTCGCCCAGGCCGAGGTGGCGCAGGACCGCCAGCGCGGCGCCGGCGTTCTGGACTTGGTGCGCGCCCAGCAGGTTCGGCAGCGGCAGGTCGCGCAGGCCGTTTTCGTCCTGGTAGATCAGGCGGCCATGTTCCTCGTAGATGTGCCAGTGCTGTCCGTAAGCCAGCAGCGGAGCGCCGAGGCGGGCGGCAGTGGCCTCGATGACCTCCATCGCTTCGTCCGGCTGCGGGCCGACGATGCAGGGCACGCCGCGTTTGATGATGCCGGCCTTTTCGGCGGCGATCTTGGCCAGCGTGTTGCCCAGGAACTGTTCGTGGTCGATCGAGATGGGGGTTATGACGGTAACTGCGGGGTTCGCGACTACGTTGGTGGCGTCGAGTCGTCCGCCAAGCCCGACTTCGAGTAGCGTGTAGTCGGCAGATACGCGGGAGAAAGCCAGCAGCGCCGCGCAGGTGGTGATTTCGAAATAGGTGATGTTCTCGCCGCCATTGGCGGTGTAGCACTCATCCAAAACGGCGGTCAGGTCGGGTTCCGAGATCAGCTTGCCCGCCAGGCGGATGCGCTCGTGAAAGCGTGCCAGATGCGGCGAGGTATAGGCATGGGCCGTCAGTCCGGCCCCTTCCAGCCCGGCGCGGATCATCGCCTGGGTCGAGCCCTTGCCGTTGGTGCCGGCGATATGGATCACCGGGGGCAGCTTGTCCTGCGGGTTGCCCAGGGCCTTGAGCAGACGCCAGACACGGTCCAGGGTCAGATCGATGATCTTGGGGTGCAGCGCCATCATCCGGTCGAGGATGACGTCGGATGTGGGCGCGGTCATTTCTTGGGCTGGTCTTCGGCAGGCTTGGCCTGCGCGTCAGGCTGTTCGGCCACGCCCGCCTTCGGGGCAGGCAGATCTCCTTTGACCGCCGGGGGCAGGCCCATCAGCATCCGGGTGATCGTGATCAGCTCGTCCCGCAGCTCGGTCCGTTTGGTGACACGGTCCAGCATGCCATGATCCAGCAGATATTCGGCGCGCTGGAAGCCCTCGGGCAGTTTCTCGCGGATCGTCTGTTCGATCACCCGCGGGCCCGCGAAACAGATCAGGGCGTTCGGCTCGGCGATGTGAACATCGCCCAGCATCGCGTAGGACGCCGTCACCCCGCCGGTGGTGGGATGGGTCAGGACGACGATATAGGGCAGGCCGGCCTCTTTCAGCATCTGCACCGCGACGGTGGTGCGCGGCATCTGCATGAGGCTGAGGATGCCTTCCTGCATCCGGGCGCCGCCGGCGGCGGAGAACAGGATCAGCGGGCGCTTGAGCTTTACCGCCTCTTGTGCGGCGGCGATGATGGCGTTGCCCACATACATGCCCATCGACCCGCCCATGAAAGAGAAGTCCTGCGCCGCGGCCACGATCGGCGTGCGGCCGATTTCGCCGGTGGCGACCAGCATCGCCTCTTTCTCGCCAGTCTTTTTCTGGGCCGCCTTCATGCGGTCGGGGTATTTCTTCTGATCGCGGAACTGCAGCGGGTCTGCCGTGGGGGTGGGGACGGAAACCTCGGTGAAGATGCCGCCGTCGAACAAATGCTTGAACCGTTCGCGCGGGGTGATCAGCATGTGGTGTCCGCACTGGGTGCAGACATTCTGGTTGTCCGCCAGCTCGCGGTGGAACAGCATCGTTCCGCACTCGTCGCATTTGTGCCAGAGATTCTCGGGCACCTCACGGCGGGAAAAGATCGAGTTGATCCGGGGGCGGACGTAATTCGTGATCCAGTTCATGTCGGAACCTTGCTGATGCGGGTTGCAGTCAAATAAGACGCTACGGAAGGAAATGCAATCAGCGCCTGAGCGCAAGTCGGGCCGTCAGCCACCCGACGATCATCACGCCGAAGTCGGCAAACAGCCATTGCCGGAGGAGCCCGGTATCGGACATGTCGAACGGCAGGTGAAACAACGCCAGCCCGCCAAGGCTGTCGGGCAGAGACACGATCAGCAATGCCGTGACATTGTTGGCGAAATGCAGGGCGATGGCGGGCCCCAAAGTCCCGGCGCGAGCGGTCAGATCGGCGCTGAGCACACCGAACACGCAGGCCCAGACCGCAACCAGCGCCGCGTTTTCGCCGGCGGCATTGGGCGCATAGTGGCCGACCGCGAACAGAACCGCGGGAACGCCGATCCAGATCACGGGTGAACGAAACCGTGCCGCCAGCGACTGTTGCAGGTAGCCGCGGAACAGAATCTCCTCGGCGCTGGTCTGAATCAGGACCGCGGCCAGAGACAGCGGCAGCAGACCCAGCCACAGCCCGATCGGCAAATTGGGTTCGAACGGGGCGCCCATGTCATAGGGCGGCAGCAGGAACAGCACGACGCCGAGGACCAGCAGCGCGCGCAGAACGCGCCAGAACTGGGCCACCGCCACGCGCCGGGGCCCGATGACGGACCACAGGCTGCGATTCTGGAACTGGCGGACGGCAAGCGCCACCGCCAGCGTGACGAAGCCGAAACTGAACAGCAGGATCAACACCGCCATCGGCGACGCGCCGCTTTGGAACCCGGCCACCTGGTCCGGCGGGGCCAGGCCGACCACGGCGGCGAACAGAACCAGGTTCAACGCGATGACGGTCGCGACCACCAGGGCCACCCCGCCGAACAACCGCCACAAGGCCGCGCAGGCGCGCACCGGGGCGACCAGCGCCTCATGCGCCGCATAGGCGCGTTTCGCTTTGCCGGGCTCGGTCATCCGCCAGCCCCGGTTTCGACCTCTGGGGGAAGCTCGATATCTGCTGCAAGGAACCGTTCGGATACCGAGGTCAGATAGCCCGCAACCGTTTCCAGCAGGCTGACGGCCACCGTGGGATCGCTTTCGATGACGGCTCTCAGTTCCTCGGCGCCGATGCGCAGGAACGAACAATCGGTCAGGGCGACAAGATCCATTTGCCGGGGCACGCCGGTAATGATCGACAGATCTCCGATCAGGCGTCCGGGCTCGACGGTCGAGATGCGCCGCTTTTCGCCGTCGGGCTTGGTCCATTCCAGGCTGGCCTGGCCGGATACGCACAGATAGGCCGCATCCGGCGTCTGCCCGCGCGCAAAGATGACCTGCCCGGCCGCCGCGTCGTACCATTTTGCCGAAAAGGCCAAGAGCCGCTGGTTGCGGCCATCCAGCCGTGAGAACAGTTCGGTGGCGGCAATCACCTTCAGCTTGCGGGTGAAGTCGTCCGAAGCGCCATCTTCGACCGGCAGGTCCGCCCGCGAAACCCCGTCGATGCGCCCGTCCTTGATCTCGAGATACAGGTCATAGGCCTCGGGGTGGGAAAAATGATCCTCCATGAAAATCATGATCGAATCGGGCAACAGCTGCCGCAGCTTCATGCGGGTCTGATGCCGGCTTTCGGAATCGTGACTGGCCAGCGCCTTGTCCAGGATCAGAATGTCCGGCCGCTTGATCGCGGCGCGGGAAAAGGCCGCCCTTTCCTGAAACACCGTCGGCAGGTTGGCCCCGCCCAGACCGGTGGGCAGATCATAGATGATGGCCGCCAGCCGCCGGCGCAGCCCGGCCTCGTTCAACACCTCGGCGACCACGTCCTCGATCTCGCGGTCGTGACTGCCCGCAGTCAGCGATACGCGGCCGTAGATGGCATTTTCCATCACCGTCAGGCGCGGGACGTACACATCCGGCCCGACCTTGACGAACAACCCGTCGAACGACCGGTGCAGGCTGTCGGCATGGGTCTTGCGGATCTTCAGGATCTTGTCCTTGTATTCCTCGGGAAAGCTCGGCCCGATCTGTTCGGCCGTCAGCATGAACGGAACCGTCAACAGCAAGGCCTTCTCGCGCTCCGACAGGCTGTCCTCGCCCTGGCTGCGGCGGCGCTCCTCGATGTCGAGCAGCCGGTGATACAGGTCCTTCGACAGCCCCAGCCGCAGGAACAGAGGGTGATCGGCGCCTTCGCGGCCGAAGGTCTGGTTCAGCGTGTCCAGCACCGCGCTGGCGATGCTCAGTGCGTCGCGATCCAGATCATGCGCCCGAAGCATTTCCAGAAACCGGGCATCCCCGGCCAGAAGGTCGGCGGAAATGTCATCCAGAGGCGAGGCAAACAACAGGTTTCCCCCCAGCGGGACAGCCGGGTTGAACTGGTCCGGGTCGAACCGAAAGACGTATTTGTCCAGCCCCTTTTCCCTGAGCCGTTCGGCGACCTTCGGCCTCAGCCGGACGATGTCTTCGGCCAGATCGGGATGTTGTCGGGGGTCGAACTGCGACCGCAGCGTTCGGCGCAGCATGAATTCGTCAAGACCCATCGCCTCGACCAGTTTGAACCACCAGTCCCGGATGTCCTCTACGCTGTCCAGCCCCGCCAGACTGGGGTCAACCCAGTCGTCGGCCAGCGAATCGGGCAGATTGCCCGACCGGATCGCTTCGATCGCGTAGCGCGATGGCGCTTTGCCATCCTCCGCTTCGTGCTGCGGATGGTTGCGCAGGGGCATCAGCAGGTTGTCGCCCAAGGTCCCGCTGAACAGGTAGGGCCGCGAATGCGCATAACCGATGCGGGCGGCGATCACGGCCTGGTGCAGCTCGTCCAGCTTGTGGCCCGACAGAATGACCTCGCCCTGGGCGGGCAAGACCTCACGCGTGAGCAGTTCGGCCAGGGCGCGCCGCTCGGATTCGTGCGAGGCCTTGATCGCCACCCGCGCCTTGCTGGGAATGGTCAGGTCGATATCTTCCAGAACGATCTTGCCGTCCTCGTCCCGGACGGTGACGTTCTTCAGTTCGATGTCGCCATGCAGATGCGGGATGGTGTCGGGTTCACCTTCGAACAGCTCCTCGGGGATCATGTTGTCGGGGTTGAAGCGTTCGGTCACGACCTGCCAGCGCAGCGACATGTCCTGCACCTGGTTGTAATAGGTCAGCAGGTCGCGCCAGGGTCCGCTGAGGTCCTTGTAGGCGCCCAGTGCCGCAACCAGAGCCCCCACCGTGACCTTGCCGGAGATCGCCAGATACCCGCCGATCGAATAGAACAGAAAAGGCGTCAACTGGGTGATCAGGTTGTTGAGGAACTTCATGAAGAACTTCTTGTTGTAGATCTTCACGCGAATCTCGAACAGGGTTCCCAGCCGATGGCTGAACTGGGCCAGCCGGTACCGCCAACCGCCATTCACCCGCAGATCGCTGATACCGGCCGCGGTCTCGCCGATCTCGGTGCTCAGGTGCCGGATTTCCTGGATGCGCTCCTTGTTCAACAGGTTGATCTGGCGCTGCAGGCGCGGGATCAGCCAGGCCTGCAACGGGATCAGCGCGATCGCGGCCAGCCCGAACCACACGCTCTGCATGAACAGGAAGGTCACGATGGTCATCATCTGGCCGAACTGGAAGACCGGCTGGGCGATGGCATCGCCCATCAGCCCGCCCAGCGGCTCGGCCTCGGAAGTGATCATCGACACCAGTTCGCCCTGGCTGGTCGACGAGAAATACGGTTTCGGAAATCGCAGCATCCGCCGGATCAGGGTGAACCTGAGGCGGCGCAACATGCGTTCGGCCACGATGCCCTTCATCGTGTTGATCCGCATTTTCATGATGCCGCCTGCGATCACCGTCCCCAGAAACGCAAGGCACAGGATCATCAGGTACTGAACCTGCGTCACCGTCACGCCGAAAAACGTCACCGTGTTGCCCGTGGCACCGATCGCGTCGTTGATAATCCGCTTGGGCAGCTCGAGCGAGGCGTAAAGGAATGGGAAGGAAATCACGGTCAGAAACAGAAGGATGAACTGCTGTTTCTTCGAATGCTTCCAGATGAATGCAAAGAGGGTGGGTTCCATGCCCGGCCTTGTCTTGACGTTTTGGATTGCGGCCCGTTGCAAAGGTTCCACTGCGGCCGGGTGCCTGACGGTAAGCTTTGACCGGGGCCATTTCAAGAACACCGGGAAAATTGTTCCGCCCGCACCGCGTCGCCGCGAATTTTGCAGCACCCCGCACGAAGGCGGGTTTATCCCGCCCCGGCAAATCGACTAAAGAGGTGGCGTTTCTCGATGCACGGGCTCATGCGCAAGCTTCTGACACGTTACTTCAACCGAAAGGTGCTGGACCGATGGCGCCGGGCGGCCGCGGCCGCGGGCACCGCCAGCCTGCCGCAACTGCGCCTGCAGCGCGATCAGGCGCGCCTGCTGCGGTTCCAGCTCGATCGACTGATTCATGAGGCTGACAGCCGCCTGATGCGGCCCCGGATCGGGTCAAGACAATTCCCCAAACCGCTGGGCACGGACTGGTCGTGGCGCCCCGACGTGTGGCGCGGGCCGATGCCCGGGCGGGGCGTCTGTCCGGTCGCGCGGCAGGACCGGCTGGATGGACAGACGACCATCTTTCACGACTGCCCGCGGGCCGAGATCGGCATGCGGCAGCTGCGCAACAGCGATGATCGCGATCTGGCCCCGTTCGGTCTGGCGCTGGATGTGTTCGATTTCCGGGGTTCGTTCCTGTCGGTGTCTGTCGAACTGCCGTCCGAGGCCCGGACCGCCCTCAGCCGCCAGCACATGTTCCGCGCCAGCGTCCAGTCGGAACAGGAACGTCCGGCGCGGATATTTGCGCGTCTGAATATCCAACACGGCCCGAACACCGAACAGGTCCTTCGGGAACTGCCGCCCGGATCCGAGGTTTCAACGGTGGATTTCGACCTGGCCCACCTGGAACTGAACGAACGGCGGGTCCAGAAGATCTGGTTGGATCTGATCCTGGATCAGCCGGCCATGAACCGGTTGGTCATTCGCGACCTGACCCTGTGCCGCTATCATCGTGCCGATCTGTGAAGGACACCGACATGACCCAAGCTGAGCTTGTACCGATCCGGTTCGAAAACGCCGTCTGGGAGGGACAGCTGACCGCCACATCGGAGCCCCGGGTCGAGGCCCGGTATCTGGGCGAGGCGCTGCCGGGCGTCGAGATCACTCCGAACGACGCGGGCTGGATGCTGCGGGTTCCGGTACCGCCGGCCCTGCTGTCGGACGGGGTGCATTGCGTCACCATCTGGGATTGCGAGCGCCAGTCGAAACTGGGCGATTTTTCGGTGATTTCGGGGGAGCCGGCCTCGGGCGACATCCGGACCGAGCTTGAACTGCTGCGGGCCGAACTGGACATGCTGAAACGCGTCGTGCGCAGAATGAACCACGGGTAATCCCGCCCCGATCCGCCCGGCCGCACGGGGCGACCCGAACTGCGACCTGTCAATTTGACGCGATGTATGGCTTGATGAGGCATTCGAAACGGCTCGGATGCGTCATGGAACGCGACAGCATCATCAAGGTCATCGCGTTGATGGTGACCGCCTTCGGCATCGGGATCGACTTTACCGGTGCCCTGATGCTGGTGCCCGCGATCGAGAATTCCTTCGACGCCGACATCACCAGCACCCAATGGGTTCTGAACATCTATGCCCTGTTCTTTGCCATGACCATGGTTGCGGGCGGGCGGCTGGGAGACCTGTACGGTCACCGCAAGGTCATGCTGATCGGCCTGTCGGTGTTTCTGTTTTCGTCGGTTCTGCGCCTCATCGCACCGAACCTGGATTTCCTGATCGGCGCCCGGGCGTTGCAGGGGGTGGGCGCCGGGTGCATCTGGCCATGCACCCTGGCCCTGGGCGCCACCAAGGTCGCGCGGGACGAACACCGCGCGCTGGTGATGGGCCTGATCCTGGCCGGCGTCACCAGCGGCAATGTCTTTGGCCCGATTATCAGCGGGTTCGTCGTCAATCTGGGGGACTGGCGCCTGTTCTTCCTGGCCAATGTGGTGTTTTCAACCGTATCGACGGGCACCACGCTGGCCCTGATCCCGCGCGAGACCGATCACAAGACCGGCGAACACATCGATTTTGCCGGAATGGGCATTTTGTCGATGGCGGTTCTGCTGTTGCTCTACGGGTTGGATGTCGGGGCCGACTGGGGGTGGCTCTCGGCTCCGCTGCTGGCAGTGTTTTTCCTCAGCGCGGTGCTGTTGGGCCTGTTTTCGCGGGTCGAAAAACGTGTACGCCAACCGCTGCTGCTGCCGCAGATGATGCAGAACCGGCAATTCCGGATCACGCTGGGGCTGAACATGTTCAATGTCTCGGCCGCCTTCGTCGGGCTGCTGTATTTTCCGCAATACATGCAAAAGGTCCTGGGCTGGTCGGCTTTCGAATCCGCCTTGGGACTGGCGCCTCTGACGGTTCTGCTGGCCGTCGGTTCGATCGTGTCGGGCACGCTGTACAACGACTTTGGCCCCAAACGGCTCATGTTCTGGGGGTACCTGTCGGCCACGGCCGGCGCCGCCAGCATCGTCATCCTTCCGATGAGCCTGGGATACCTGCAGATCCTGCCGGGAATGGCGCTGATCGGGCTGGGGGCCACGCTGACGGTCGGGCCTTCGGGTACGGCCGCCGTGTGTGCCGTCCGGCCCGAGCGCGCCGGGCTGGTGGGGGGTCTCAGCTTCATGGTACATCTGGTCTATGGCGCGGTGTCGGTCGCGGTGGCCACCGCGATCATGTACACGGCCAGCCTGTCCAGTCTCGGTACTCAGCTCGCCAAGGCGGGCATCGACATGCCGGCCGCCGACCAGAAGGCGATCAATAGCGGCACCCTGACGACCCGGACAGCACAGGCCATCATGGGCAAGCTGGATGCGCACCAGGCCGAGACGGTCAAATCCGCCATTGCCACGGCATTCGATGCAGGCATGAACATGGCCTTCGTGTTTGCCACCATTTCGGTTTCGATGGGCCTCATCCTCGCCTTGCTGCTGGACGAGAGAAAACTCCACAAAGTTGCGTAAAACGCACGTTCGACGTTGCGCGGACATTGTCGATTTCGCCGGCGCGGTCGTTCCCATGGGGTTTTGTCGCGGGACGCCGGTCGGGACGAGAAAATCCATCAATCAATATACTAGTGTTCTGGACGACCTAATGCTGGCATGCCGGCGCCAAGGACCAAAATCCGCGGTTCACGACTCGGCGCCTGGGTCTGCAAAGGTTTGGGGGCAAACGGAAAATTCGGGAGGACTACATGAAGATCGCAAATTTTGCCGCCAGGATCATGCGCGGCGCCACGTTGGCCTTGTCCGTCGCGGCAGCACCGATGGTTGCCCAGGCCGATACCGTCACCCTGCGCGGCGCCAGCATGTTCGATGAAAGCCACGCATTCACGAAAACCCTGCGCGAATTCGAACGCCTGGTGAAGGAAAACTATGACGGAGACGTCCAGTTCGACCTGCGCCTGAACGGCGAACTTGGGGTCGAGTCCGACTATGTCACCTTCCTTCAGCAGGACGTGGCGGTCGACTATACGATCATGGCACCGTCGAACATGGCCGTTTTCGCTCCGTCGATTCCGCTGATGGACATGCCGTTCCTGTTCCGCGATCTCGATCACTGGAACGCGGTGCTGTCCAGCGATGTGCTCAAGCCGCTGGAGGACGAATTGCTGGAGAAAGCCGACATCAAGATCATCGGCTATACCGGCGGCGGAGTCCGCAACCTGCTGTCGGATCACCCGACTCACAATCTCGAGGAACTGGCCGGTTTCAAGATGCGTGTGATGGGTGCGCCGATCCAGGCCCGCACCTTTTCGGCATTGTCGGCCAATCCTTCGGCCATTGCCTACAACGAAGTCTACAACGCCATCCAGACCGGCGTGATCAACAGCTTTGAAAACGAAGCCGCCAGCGTGCAGGACCTGAAATTTTACGAGGTGACGCCCTATGTCGCGCTGACGCAGCACACGATCACCGTGCGTCCGATCGTCATGTCCGGCAAGACGTTCCGCCAACTGCCCGAAGATCTGCAGGCGGTGATTCTGCAAGCCGGCAAAGAGGCAGGCGCCTTCGGCCGTGCACTGGAATCGCGTGAAGACGGGATCAAGCTGAAAGAAATGGAAGGCGCCGGGCTGATCCATGTCAACGCCTTCGAAGACCGCGACAAATTGCTGGAACTGGTGAAGCCGGTGCAGGATGCCTATGCGGCCGAGATCGGCGCAACCGAATTGCTGGCCGCCATTCGCGCCAAATAAGGCCAAAGCCGCGCCCCTGTTCACGTATCAGAGGCGCGGCACGCAAGGAAAGAACAAAGGGGGGGTACGGGCTTGAATACAGCGACGCAATCCAGCCTGGTGCGCGCGATCGACCTGCTGTGCCGGGGTCTGCGCTTTCTGGTCGGCGGGCTGATGATCCTGCTGGCCATTCCGGTCGCGCAGCAGGTGATCGCCCGCTATACCGGCCTGCTGCCGGTCTATCTGTGGACCGAAGAACTTGCGACCTTTCTGTTCGTGTGGGTGGTCATGATCGGCTCGATGCTGGCGGTCTGGGACGGAACCCATTTCGATGTCGAAGTCATCCCCACCGCCCGGCGCCCGACCCTTCGGCTGGTGCAGTTGGGGTTCGTTCAGTTGATGATTTTCGGTTTCGGCCTGATGTTCGCCGTCTACGGGATCGAATACGCGAAATTCGGGGCGCTTCAGCACACGGTCATGATGGGGGCCAACAAGCTGTGGACCTTCATTTCGGTCCCAGTCGCCGGCGCTTTCTGGGCGCTGTTCGCGGGCGCCAAGCTGTGGCTGATGATCGTGGCCTACCGGGCCGGAGAACTGTCCGGTGACGCCGAAGACAGAGAGATGTCGTCATGATCGTATCTACCGGACTGGCCTGCTCGATCCTGGTCGGAGGCATCCTCATTCTCGTTCTGCTGCGCGTGCCGGTGGCCTTCGCCCTGGGGATATCGACCGTACCGCTTGTGGTTCTGGATCTGCGCCTGACACCGTTCATCGTTCTGGACCGGATGTTCCAATCCTACAATTCCTTCATCCTGCTGGCGGTGCCCTTCTTTCTCTTGGCGGCCAACCTGATGAATTCCGGGCAGATCACCGACCGGCTGATCAATTTTGCCCGGGTACTGACCGGCTGGCTACCGGGCGGGCTGGGGCATGTGAACGTGGCCGTATCGATGCTGTTTGCCGGAATTTCAGGGTCGTCCACCGCCGATGCGGCGGGGATCGGCAAGATCCTGATTCCGGCCATGGTCAAATCGGGGTTCGACACGCGGTTTTCCGTTGCGATCACAGCCTGCTCCTCGGTGATGGGCGTGATCATTCCCCCAAGCATCCTGATGGTCGTCTGGGGCGGCGTGATGCAGGTTTCGGTCGGCGCCTTGTTTCTTGCCGGCGCGATACCGGGCCTCCTGATCGGACTGACCATGCTGATGACGGTCTATGGCTATGCCAAGTCACGCGACTATCCGGTCGCACTACGCCCCACACTGCGCGATTTCTGGGAGGCCTTCCGCGGATCGTTTCTCGCGTTGCTGACGCCGGCCTTTGTCGTCGGGGGCATCGTCGGCGGTATCGTCACACCCACCGAAAGCGCGATCATCGCAGCGGCCTATGCATTGATCCTGGGCCTGTTCGTCTACAAGACCGTGCACCCCAAGGATCTGTGGCACATCTTCTACGACACCGGCCGCTTTGCGTCGATCTCGCTGTTCGCCATCGGAACGGCATCGGCCTTTGGCTGATTGCTGGCGTTCTTCAAGGTGCCGGCTTTGATCGTGGCCCTGCTGACCAGCTATCATTTCGGCCCCGTCGGAACGTCCCTGGTCATTGCCGCGCTGTTTCTGCTGTTCGGCCTGTTCATCGACGCCATTCCCACGATCATCATTCTTGGCACGGTGTTGATGCCCGTGGCAGCGGCGGCCGAGATTCATCCGGTCGTTTTCGCGGTCATCGGAATCATCTCGCTGGCCTTTGGACTGGTGACGCCGCCCTACGGCTTGTGCCTTTTGATCGCGGCTGCAATCGGGGAAATCAACGTCATACGCGTCTTGCGGGACGTGGCCATCATCCTGCTGCCGATGCTGGTGATCCTGCTTCTGGTGATGCTGTTTCCCGAAATCGCACTGTGGCTGCCGCGCCAGATCATGCCAGCCGCGATCTGAGACACAGCCCGATGCCCAACGGGTCGCCGGGTGCAGACACGCGGCGGCCCGGCTCCGGGACCATCAGTCACAAACAGGTGCCTACGCGTCGTCGGGTTCGAAATAGCTGGAATTCGACGCCGAAATCCGCTCGATCGTTTCGTCCAGCCGGGACAGGTGAAGCATGCCGACTTGGATGGCCGTATCCGCATCGTTGGCCTTCACGGCCCGCGCTATCGCGCGATGATCCTCGAACAGTTCCGGCATGCGGTGTTCCTTTGAAAGTCCCAGCATGCACAGCCGGTCCACCTTCGACTTTTCACTCTTGATGACGTCAAATGCGAATTCGGCCTTGGCAATGGCGCACAACGTCTTGTGAAACGCATAGTCGAGCTCGCCGAATCTTTCGACATCCCCACCGTCGACGGCCTGCTTCTGGTTGTCCAACTGCGCATCCAGCAAGGCGCCGCAGTCCGCATCGCAATATGTTGCGGCACGGCCCAGCACCTCTTTTTCGATCGCGGCCCGGACAAAACGCGACTTGGCGATCTCGCGCCTCGAGAAACGTTTCACCTCGGTCGCCCGCTGGGGTCGGATCAGAAGAAGGTCAAGATTGGCCAACCGGCTGAATGCATCCCGAACCGGTTGCCGCGAAACACCGAATTTGGCCGCGATATCGGCTTCGGAAATCTTGTCGCCCGGACGCAGGTTCAATGTCAGAATCTGCTCGTGAAGATAGTCGAAGATGGCATCGACGCTGGTTCTTCGTTCTCCAATCCGGGTTGCATGTGCCATCATCAGTCTCCAATGCCGCAGGCGACCTTCTGCGTGTTGCCCGTCAATGATCATTGCGTCGGCGGATATTAGCCCTCATTCGCTGCCAATACCACCAACCATGAACCGTTGGCCGTCGTTCCGTTTCGGCATCAGTCTATACGGTTTCGCCCTGTCAGCCACAAAATCTCTACTAGTATCCCAGTTAGCTAACTAGTATACTAGATGAGACATTCATCGAATCGTGTGATGCGGATTTGACCCGCCGGTTCCTGAGAGAGCCGGGGCGGGCGCCGGCCCGAAAGGACATGCCCGGCGCCCGGGCAAGGTCCGCGCCGCTTTGGGGCTTGGCCTGCTTACGCAAGCGCACCTCGAGACTGACAGATTTTCGACGACGACGTCCGGAGGAAGACATGACGGTCCAGAACTATTTCCCAGCCGCCGATGGCAAGACCGTCAGCGCCGGTGATGGGCTGACACGGAAGGTTGGCGCAAACAACGACAACCTGATGTGTGTCGAAGTCCAGTTCGAAAAAGGCGCCGTGGCCCCCCTGCACAGCCACCCACATGAACAGGTCACCTAAGTGGTCTCGGGGAAGTTCGAGTTCACGGTGGGCGACGAAACCTACACGGTCGCGGCCGGAGACTCGCTCTACAAACAACCGAACATCGTGCACGGGGCCGCCTGCCTGGAATCGGGAACACTGATCGACATGTTCACGCCGTGCCGCCGGGATTTTCTTTGAAAAACAGCTTCCGGAACCGAAAGGAGCACCCATGACCAAACCAGTGATCGGATTTGTCGGCCTTGGCCTGATGGGAGGCAACATGGTCGAAAACCTTCAGAACAGAGGGTTCGACCTGGTCGTCATGGATCTCGACCGGGATGCCGTCGACCGAGTGCTGGCCCGCGCGGCGGTTTCGGCCCGCGAACTGGCTCAGGCCAGCGACATCGTGATGCTGTGCCTGACGACCTCCGAAGTTGTCGAAGGGCTCGTCTTCGGAGAGGATGGAATTCTGGCGGGAATCCGGCCCGGCGCCGTGGTGATCGACTATGGCACCTCGATCCCCGCATCGACCCGCAAGATCGGCGCGGCCCTGGCGCAAAAGGGCGCGGGCATGATCGACGCACCGTTGGGCCGCACGCCTGCCCATGCCAGGGACGGTCATCTCAATATCATGGCGGCCGGTGACAGGGGCGTATTCGACCGGGTCAAGCCGGCTCTGGACCAGCAGGGCGAGAATGTTTTCTACCTCGGCCCGCTCGGGACCGGACATGTGACCAAGCTGATCAACAATTTCATGGGCATGACCACGGTCTGCGCAATGAGCCAGGCATTCGCCGTGGCCGAACGGGCCGGGGTCGACACGCGGCAGCTCTATGACATCATGTCGGCCGGCCCCTCCAACTCGCCGTTCATGGCGTTCTGCAAGAACTACGCGGTCGACGGCCAGAGCGATCTTGGGTTCTCGATCAACAACGCCAACAAGGATCTGGGATATTTCCTGAGGATGGTCGAAGACCTCGGCACGCGTGTAGAGATCGCCGAAGGCACTTCGAACAATCTTCAGGCGGCGGTGGATGCTGGGCTCGGGGCAGGTAACGTCCCGGAAATCTTTGACTATTTCAGGACGCTCTCGACCTGACTCCAAGACCCACAGTGCGACCAATTTCGAAAGGCACAGAGATGAAACTGCAAGGAAAAACTGCAATCGTCACCGGCGGCGGCCGCGACATCGGGCGGGCCTGTGCCGTCAAACTGGCCTCGGAAGGGGCAAATGTCGCGATCAGCTATTTTTCAAGCCGGGCCGGCGCTGACGAAACCGTCACCCAAATCGCGGCGATGGGTCGCAAAGCCATTGCCGTTCAAGGGGATCTGTCCAAGGCCGATGACGCGGAAAACCTGGTGGCGAAAACGGTCGAGGCCTTCGGCGCCATCGACATTCTCGTGAACAACGCCGGCGGCCTGGTCGCCCGCAAGACCATCGCGGACATGTCGCTGGAGCACTGGCAGTCGGTAATCGACCTGAACCTGACCAGCATCTTTTTGATGATCAAAGCCTGCCTGCCCCACATGGACACGGGAACGATCGTCAACCTGGCCAGCCAGGCCGGGCATGACGGCGGCGGGGCCGGCGCAGTTGCCTATGCCACGTCGAAGGGCGCGATCATGACGATGACGCGCGGGCTTGCCAAGGAACTGGGCCCCAGGATCCGTGTCAACGCGCTGTGCCCGGGGATGATCGACACCGACTTTCACAACGTTCACACGCCCGACCCGGCCCGGCGGGCGTTCGAGGCGGCGGCACCGGTGAAACGTCAGGGTGTGCCGGAAGATGCCGCGAACCTGGTCCTGTTCCTGGCTTGCGATGATTCGTCGTTCATTGCCGGCGCCAATGTCGACATCAACGGGGGTGTTCTGTTTTCGTGATCCGGCCCATGGCATCCCGGCCTTTCGACCGGGTGTCCGGGATGCTTGAATGGCGGATCAACTCTGGATCGGATGGGAAAGATGCGCGTTCTGGCAATTGGTGAATGCATGGCCGAACTGTCGCCGGTGGGCGAAACCGGCCAGTTCCGACTTGGATTTGCGGGCGATACCTTCAACACTGCCTGGTATCTGGCACGGGTCTGTCCGCAGGCCGATGTCGCCTATTTCACCGCCGTCGGCGACGATGCGTTGTCGGCGCAAATGCGGTCGGCAACGACCTCCGGCGGAATGGACGACTCCCTTGTCCAGGTCATCCAGGGCGGAACCGTGGGGCTGTACCTCATTTCGCTGAACCACGGTGAGCGCAGTTTTTCCTATTGGCGCGGCCAATCCGCGGCGCGTCGGATGCTCGAACATCCGTCGCGGCTGGAGACCGCATGCGCGGCGTCGAACGTGATCTGTTTCTCGGGCATCACGCTTGCGATTCTGGACCCGGCCCAACGGGCCGTCTTGCTGAGCGCCCTGAAGGTCGCACGGGCGTCGGGCAAAACCATCGTCTTCGATCCCAACCTCAGGCCACAGCTATGGGCGCAAGTGGATGAGATGCCGAAGACCGTCATGCAGGGCGGAGCCGTATCCGACATCGTGTTGCCGTCCTACGAGGACGAAGCCCGATGGTTTGCGGATGACAGCCCCCAGGCCACAGTGTCACGCTATGTCGATGCCGGAGCGACAACGGTGATCGTCAAGAATGGCGCCGACCCGGTTCACTATGCCCACGCCGGGCTGTCGGGCGACGTTCCGGTAGAACCGCTTGGAAAGGTCGTGGACACCACGGCCGCCGGAGACAGTTTCAACGCCGAAATCCTGGCCGGTCTGATCGAAGGCGCGCCGATCGCCACGCGCATCAAACGCGCCTGCGATCTGGCGGCCCGGGTCGTTCAAGAGCCCGGCGCCCTGGTTCCGGTCGATCCGACCCGGAAACGCTGACTCAACACCCCCGACAGGGATACACGAAAAGGGCCGCACAATGCGCGAGACTTGGAGATGGTTCGGAGAATTCGACAGCATCGCGCTGTCCGATGTCGTGCAGACCGGCGCGGCGGGCGTGGTTTCGGCCCTGCATGCTGTCCCCTATGGCACGACCTGGGGGGCAAGACCTGATCGCCGCGCGAAAGGTCGAGATCCAGGCCGCCGGACTGACCTGGGACGTGGTCGAAAGCCTGCCCGTCCACGAAGACATCAAGCGCGGATCGGGGGATCTGGCACCTCTTTTCGCTGCCTATCGTCAATCGTTGGCCAATCTGGTCGCCGAGGGTATAATCACGGTCTGCTACAATTTCATGCCCGTTCTTGACTGGACGCGCACCGATCTGAATGTCCCCGGGCGCGGCGGCGGCACCCGTCTGAGGTTTTCCGCGGCCCGGATGGCGGCATTCGAAATCTGCATGCTGGACCGGCCCGAAGCCGAGGACACCTATCCGCCCGAGGCGATCGACGCGGGAAAGCGATGGTTCGCACGCGCCAGCGATGAGGACCGCGCGGCCCTGCTCTACGCGATCATGTCGGGTTTGCCCGGGGCGGTTTCGAGATACGACCTCGAAGGCCTGCACGGGGTGATCGCATCCTATGACGGCCTGGGCCACGACGACCTGCGCGCCAATTACGCGCGGTTCCTGGCCGAGGTCGTGCCCACCGCCACCGACCTGAGCCTGAAGCTGTGCGTGCACCCCGACGATCCACCACGCGACATTCTTGGCCTGCCGCGCATTGTCTCCACCAGGTCCGATCTGGAGTGGATCCTGAAAACCGTCGACGCACCCGCCAATGGGCTGACCCTGTGTACCGGGTCGCTGGGTGCACATCCTGACAACGATCTTGTCGCCATCACGGCCGCCTTTGCCGACCGGATCCATTTCGTGCATCTGCGCAATGTTGCCAAAAGCGCCGACGGCTCTTTTGATGAAAGCGCCCATCTGGACGGCGACGTGGATCTTGTGGCGGTGATCGCCGAATTGTTGCGGGCCGAGCGCCGCACCGGAACCGACATTCCGTTCCGCGCCGATCACGGTCACGCATTGTTCTCGGATGTCGGCAAATCCTACCAGCCCGGTTATTCGCTGTTCGGGCGCGTGCGCGGCTTGGCCGAGCTGCGCGGCATCGTGGCCGCGCTGTCATCTGGTTGAAACCGTCTGCCGTGCCCGGACGTGAAGCGCAAGCCGGGTCCCGATCCGACCGTTCTGAAATCTGGCTGATCCGCGCTTTCACCATCAAGCGTGAAGCGGCCAGAAGATCGTTTTGTGCGCCCACGCAGAGAGATATCTGCAATCCGTTGCGGAAACGCTGTTTCCGGCCGTGACCGTGGACGGCCTCGCGCGGCACGTTGGAGCGCGACCGCACCCTTTGCCTGAACCGCAGCAACCGCACCAAGCAGGAAAAAGGTTGACCGTAAAGAAAAAGGGCCGCGTCACGCGCGGCCCCTGTGGTGCGATGCGCGCGTTACTGCGAGGCACGGGCGGTCGGGTTGAACGCGGACAGGCCTTTCAGGATGTCGATGGCATAGGCCAGCTGATAATCCTGCTTGCGCAATTCCGCGGTGGCCTCGGCCTTGGCGCGGTCTTCCTCGATCTGGCGGATCTCGTCCTCGGTCAGGCTGTCATTGTTCAGGCTGCCGCGCAGATCGGCCTCGGACCGGGTGCGGGCGGCCGCCTCTTCGTCCTCGTCCTCTTCGGGTCGGTTGCGCGGCTGTTCCACGATGATGTCCGGGCTGACACCCAGCGCCTGGATCGAGCGGCCCGACGGCGTGTAGTAGCGCGACGTGGTCAGGCGCATTGCGCCATCCCCCCGCAGCGGCATCACCGTCTGGACCGAGCCCTTGCCGAAGCTCTTGGTGCCGACGACGATGGCCCGGCGATGATCCTGCAGGGCGCCCGCGACGATTTCCGACGCCGAGGCCGAACCGCCATTGATCAGCACGACGATCGGCTTGCCCTCGGCCAGGTCGCCGGGCGTGGCGTTGAACCGCTCCCCATCCTCGGGGTTGCGGCCACGGGTCGAGACGATCTCACCTTCGTTCAGGAACGCGTCCGAGACCTTGATCGCCTGGGTCAGCAGGCCGCCCGGATTGTTGCGCAGGTCCAGCACGACGCCGTTGATCTTGTCGATGCCGCCGGCCTCGGCGATCTGCTTCTCAAGACCCTCCTTCAGGTTCGGATATGTCTGGTCGTTGAAGGTGGTCACGCGCAGAACCACACTTTGCCCCTCGGTACGCGCGCGGACGGCGGTCAGCTTGATCGTATCGCGGATGATGGTCACATCGAACGGATCGGGCTCGCCTTCGCGCACCACGGTGATCACGATTTCCGACCCCACCGGGCCGCGCATCAGATCGACCGCCTTGTCCAGCGTCAGGCCCAGGATGCTTTCGCCATCGACATGGGTGATGAAATCGCCGGCCTCGATGCCCGCTTCGTCCGCGGGCGTGCCGTCGATGGGCGAGACGACCTTGACGAACCCGTCCTCCTGCGTGACCTCGATGCCCAGCCCGCCGAACTCGCCACGGGTCTGCACGCGCATCTGTTCGGCGTCGTCGGGCGACAGATAGCTGGAATGCGGATCAAGCGAGGTCAGCATCCCGTCAATCGCCGCCTCGATCAGGTCTTCGGGCGCGACTTCTTCGACATATTGGGCGCGGATGCGCTCGAAAATGTCACCGAACAAATCCAGCTGCTCGTACACGCTGGCCTTGTTTGCGGCCTCCTGCGCCAGCAGCGGTCCGGCGATCTGGGTTGTGGCGATGATCCCTGCCAGGGTTCCGGCCAGACCGGCCATCACGAATCGTTTCATGCGCGTCTATCCATCCTTGTGCGTCCGGAACCATGTTTCCGGATCAACGGGCCTGTTGTTCTCTCTTACCTCTATATAGAGCGTTTCTGACCGATCAGTTCCAGTGCCATCACCGCTTGTTGACAAAATCGCGCCGATTTCCGGCAGATCGCCGGGCATCAATCCCACCGGAGAGCCCTCGGGGATCACCTGTCCGGGTTCGCCGTAAACCTCCTGCAGGCCCGAGAACACGAACAGGAGCCCCGGCTGCGGTTCCAGGATGATCAGGTTGCCAAGATCCAGCAGCGGCCCGCGATAGCGAATCGTGGCGGCCGTGGGCGACACCACCAGCGCACGCGGCCGGGTGGCCAGAACAAGGCCGGGCCGGGTGACGCCGGCCGCATCGGTTTCCCCCGACCGGTGCACGACAACGCCCTGCGTCGGCAGCGGGATCCGGCCCTTGCGATCGGAAATGTCGGCATCGGTCTCGGCAATTTCACCGGCCGAGATCTCGGCCAGGCCGCTGGCGAACCCGTCCAGCGTTTCGGTGGACGAGATCAGGATCGCCGTGCGCACCGGATCTTCGACGAAACGGCGCGGCAGGTCGGTACGGTCGGCGATGGCCTCGCTCAACCGGGTGCGGGCGTCCTGCACCTGCTCCAATCCTTCGGTCAGGGTTTGCGCCGCGCTCTGCTGCAGCCGGCGCAGGGTCTGCACCTCGTCCAGATCGCGGGCCAGCGCCCGGGCCCTGGCGTTCAGGCCGGGGGTGACCTCGGACAGCATCATGCCCGTGCGCGCCGCCCCCAGCGGCCCGGCCGGGTGCAGCATCAGAACCGGTGGCGCCGTGGTTTCGATGGTTTGCAGCACACCCAGCAACTGGCGGATTTCGCGTTCCCGTGCGTTCAGCTCGGCGGTCAGCTGGCTTTCGCGCAAAGCCGCCCGGCGCAGCCCGTCGCGCATGGCGGCCAGCCCGGCCTCGTAGGCCTGGATCGTCTCGGTCAGGGCGCGCACGCGGTCACGGGCGGTTTCGGCCTCGGTCAGCGCGATCGAGGCCTGTTCCAGCATCTGCGCCGCCTCCAGCGCCGCCTGCGCGGGATCCGGCGCGGCCCGGGCCGCCTGCCCCGCCATCAGGACCGCCAGAAGAAGCGCGCGCAGCTTCATGACAGCAGGCTCTGACCCGTCATTTCCGGCGGCTTGGGCAAGCCCATCAGGTCCAGCACCGTGGGCGCCAGATCGGACAGGCGACCTTCGCGCAGGGCTGCGCCCTCAGGTCCGCCAACCAGCGCCACGGGCACCGGGTTCAGCGTGTGGGCGGTATGCGGGCCGCCGGTTTCGGGGTCGATCATGGTTTCGCAGTTGCCGTGATCTGCGGTCACGATCATGGCTCCGCCAGCCTTTTCAAGCGCGGTGACCACGCGGGACAGGCCCTGATCCACGGCCTCGCAGGCCTTGATCGCGGCCTGCAGGTCACCGGTATGGCCCACCATGTCGGGGTTGGCGTAATTGGTGACGATCAGGTCATAGCCGGCCTCGATCGCCTCGACGAACTTGTCCGTCACCTCGGCGGCTGACATCTCGGGCTGCAGATCATAGGTCGCCACCTTGGGCGACGGGGCCATATAGCGATCCTCGCCGGGCTCGGGCGTTTCCTTGCCGCCGTTCAGGAAGAACGTGACATGGGGGTATTTCTCGGTTTCGGCCAGACGGAACTGGCGCAGGCCCTGCTTTGCGACCCATTCGCCCAGCGTGTTGACGATCTCGCGCTTGGGGAAAACGGTCGTCATATAGGCGTTGTGGCCGTCGGAATATTCGACCATGCCCAGCAGCGCCGACAACTGCGGGCGCGGACCGGTGTCGAATTCGGCAAATCCGGGTTCGCCGATGGCGCGCAGGATCTCGCGTGCGCGGTCGGCGCGGAAATTGAGGCAGAAGACCCCGTCACCGTCGCGGACGCCGTCATAGCCGGGCAGAACCGTGGGCGCGATGAACTCGTCCGTTTCGCCCCGGTCGTAGGCGGCCTGAATCGCAGCGCTTGCGGTATCGGCCTGCCCGCCCTGCCCCTTGATGATCGCGTCATAGGCGCGGCCGACCCGTTCCCACCGGTTGTCGCGGTCCATGGCATAATACCGCCCCGACACGGTGACGACACGCGCGTTCGCAGGCAGGCGGCGTTCCAGCTCGGCCAGGAAGTCCAGAGCCGATTTCGGGGCCACGTCGCGCCCGTCGGTAATGGCGTGCAGGGCCACCGGCACGCCCGCCTCGGTGATCGCCGTTGCGGCGGCGATGATGTGGTTCAGGTGCCCATGCACCCCGCCATCCGAGACCAGCCCCTTCAGATGCGCGGTCCCACCCGCCGCCTTCACCTTGGCGATGAAGTCCCGCAGCGCGGCATTTTCGAAGAACGAGCCGTCGTCGATCGCAAGATCGATCTGGCCCAGATCCATCGCCACGACCCGCCCGGCCCCGATATTGGTATGGCCGACCTCGGAATTCCCCATCTGGCCGCTGGGCAGGCCCACATCAGGGCCATGGGTGATCAACCGCGCGTGCGGACCCTTGGACATGATCGCGTCGAAGGTGGGCGTGTGGGCCAGATAGGGCGCGTTGGCCTGCGTGTCGTCGGACAGGCCCCAGCCATCGAGGATACACAGGACGACGGGTTTGGGTGCGCTCATGTCGGGTCTCCGGTAACTGCTCTTGTCCGTTCTTCTATCCCCTGCCTGCCGCATCGTGAACCGCCTTTTGCGGCGATGCGCCCCGCGCCGGGTTATTTCCTGATCTGCTGCCAGGGCCGCGCCTTGCGGCCGCGATACTTGACCGTCAGCTCGGGCGGGGCGTCGCTTTCGTCATGGGCGCCCAGGATCACGCCCTTGCCGCAACTTTTGGTGCGCATCTCGACCAGCTCGGCCGTCGAGCGCGTGGTGCGCTGCGACGGGCGCCGGGCCCAGGCAAACAGGTGATCATACATTTGCTCGATCACATCCGCATGGGCCGCGCTGTCGCCCAAATCGGTCAGCTCGTCGGGGTCGTTTTCCAGATCGAACAGGATCGGGCGGAACCCGCCTTCGCAATGGATCAGCTTCCACTTTTTCGTGGCCACCATGAACATCGCCGAATCACGCACCGACACGCCCAGCGTTTCCGCGATGGGCGAGGCCGAATAGTCGTATTCGCAAATTACAGATTTGCGCGGGGTCTCGGCCGCCTGCCCGTGCAGGATGGGCAGCAGCGAGTGGCCTTCCAGGATATGGTCGGGCACCGCGCCGCCCGCGACCTCGACGAAAGTGGGGGCCAGGTCGATCGACTCGACCAGCGCGTCGCAGGTGGTGCCGCGCGTGGCATCGGCCTGCTCGGACGGGTCATAGATGATCAGCGGCACTTTGGTCGAAGCGTCGTGG
Organism: Ruegeria intermedia; assembly: GCF_900129345.1. GTDB lineage: Bacteria > Pseudomonadota > Alphaproteobacteria > Rhodobacterales > Rhodobacteraceae > Ruegeria > Ruegeria intermedia. The sequence continues at coordinate 44,972 of NZ_FQVK01000020.1, forward strand.
AAAAACGTCTTTTCGCCCATCCAGTGATCGCCCAAGAAATCGCCATGGTCCGAGGTCAACACGATCATCGTGTCGTCCATGCGGCCGGTCTGCTCCATCCAGTCCAGCAGCCGCCCGATCTGGTCGTCGGCCTGCTTGATCAGGCCCATATAGGCGGGGATCACCGCCTCGCGCACATCCTGCCGCCAGAAGGTCTGGCCGATCTTGTTGTGCATGAAGGCGCTCAGCACCGGGTGCGCCTCGGCCCGTTCGTCCTCGGAGCGATTGGGGGGCAGAACATGCTCTGGCCCGTACATCGAGGCAAAGGGCTCGGGGACGATATAGGGCCAGTGGGGCTTTATGTAGCTCAGGTGGCAGCACCACGGGCCGTCATGGGTTTCCATGAATTCCATGCCGCGCGTGGTCAGATAGGGGGTCTCGCCGTCCTCTTCGGCGATGTTCGCGGCCTGCGGCGCGTTTTTCAGGAACCAGCCGGACAGCACGTTGCCGTCCTCGTCCAGACCGGAATTGGCAAAGTCGTGCCAGGGGTTGTCGCTGTCATACCCCTTGTCGGCCAGCCAAGCGTTGTAGGTCTTGGCCCCGTCGGGGTCTTAGAACCCGTCGGGGCCTTCGGGGCGCATCCCGTCGTCGCGCTCGAACACGTCAAAACCGCATTCGGCCACGCGCGCGCCGATCAGGCTGTCGGGCTCCAGGCCCAGCCGTGCCATGCCCTCGGCGTCGGCGCGCATATGGGTCTTGCCGACCAGCCAGCAGTCCATCCCCGCCTTGCGCAGATGGTCGCCCATGGTCAGCTCACCCACCTTCAGCGGGATGCCGTTCCACGAGGCGCCATGCGACTGAACATACCGCCCGGTATAAGTGGACATGCGCGAGCTGCCGCAGATCGGCGACTGGATATAGGCCCGCGTGAACCGCACGCCGCGCGCTGCCAGCCGGTCGATATTGGGCGTGTGCAGATGTGGATGGCCGTAACAGCTCAGGTAATCCCAGCGCAGCTGGTCGAACATGATGAACAGGATGTTGCGGGCCTTGGCCATTCAGTGCTGCGCGCCCTGGCTTTCCATCTGCTCCACCATCCGGCGGGCGCGCTTGCATTGCAGCTTGTCACGCAGGGGGCTGTTGGGGTCCACGTCCTTTTGGCACACCACGCATTTGTCGGCGCCCGAGATCGCGTTCAACCCGCCGCAACTGCCCTTGATGGTCTTGCCCATCAGCATCACGCCCAGCGACATGCCGACCATGATGATCAGCAGCAGAACAAACGCGAGGATAAAGGTGCTCATCGGCCGGCCCGCCCTTCAGTTCGATCCCAGCGCATCCTTGAACGCGCTGCTTTGTACAGTGATATAGGCATCTTCGCCGCCTGTCACATCCCGCGAGATGAAAAACACCGCCAGACCCAGCTGATCGGCCAGTTTCAGCCCCCGTTCCTGCCCCAGCGCCAGCATCGCAGTGGCCCAGGCATCGGCCAGCATCGCATTTTCGGCCAGAACCGTGACCGAGGTCGTCCGGTGCGTGATCGGGCGCCCGGTGGTCGGGTCGATGATGTGCGAATAGCGTATGCCATCCTGCTCGAAGAAGTTCTTGTAGTCGCCCGAGGTCGCCATGCCGCGGTTGTCCAACGGCACGATGAACTGGATGGTCTGCGACCCGGTTTCGGGCTTTTCGATGCCGATGCGCCAAGCCTCGCCCTTGTCGTTCTGACCGCGGGCCACCAGATCGCCGCCGATCTCGACCATGTAGTTCTCGATGCCGGCCTCTCGCAGCGTCTCGGCCACGGCATCGATCCCGTATCCCTTGGCGATGGCCGACAGGTTGATCCCCACGCCCGGCTGCGCCTTGGCCAGCGTCCCGGCCTGCGCATCCAGCGTCAGCAGGCGCGCCTGCCCCACCTGTTCCAGCGCCGCCGCGATCTCGGCATCCGACGGCACCGGGTCTTCGGGCTTGCGCGGGCCGAAGCCCCACAGCTCGATCAACGGGCCAAGCGTCACGTCGAACACGCCGCCGCTTTGGTCGTGCACCTGGTTGGCCGCCGCGATCACATAGGCGAACTCTTTCGACACCGGCATCGGGTCGGTGCTGGCCGAGGCGGAAAAGACCGAGACCTCGGAATTCGGGTCCCAGTTGGACATCTTGGCGTTCACCTGCGCCAGAGTTTCCTCGACGGCGGCGGACAGGGCATCCTCATCCAGATCTTCGCCGATCGCGGTGACGTGATAGGTGGTGCCCATGGTTTCGCCCGACAGGCGAACCACCTCGGGGTCCTTGTCGAACAGGCAGCCAGCGACGAACAGGGTCAGGGCCAGGGCAAGCAGTCGGCGCATCGCGTGATCTCCGGGTAATGTATCGTGGCGCGTATGCCAGCGCCCCCGGTCAGAGTCAAACCGGCCTCAGACCTTCAGCGGCAGAAAGCCAAGCGCCAGCAGCCCGATGGCCGCCGGCAGACCGAACAGCCACGCGCGTTTCTGCCAGCCCGGGGGCTGTTCCTTCCACAGTTTGCGGAAGTTGTGGCCACAGACCACCACCCCGAAAAAGATCAGCGCGGCAACGGCAGGGGTCAGATGCAGGTTCGACACGCGGCCCGGGTTTCCTTTTGGTCTGGCGCGGTTGCGCGGGCTTTCGGAAATTGCACCCTATACAGGTGCGCATCCTGCGGTAAGGTGAAAGGACGGCACCAGTGAAGGAGGAGACCGCCCATGGCCCCAAGCTCTTACCAGCCCCCGACACGCGGCGACAAGCCCGAGAGCAGCACCTACAGCCAGTCGGTCGAGTCGAATCTGTCGCAGACCCAATCGACCGTGGCGAAGCTGCTGGAAGGCAAGGGCGAAGACGTGATCGCGGTCCGGCCCAATGACACGATCCACACGGTCGTACAGATCCTGAAGGACAAGCGCATCGGCGCGGTCGTGGTCACCGATCAGAACGGCGCGCTGCAGGGGATCCTGTCGGAACGTGACATCGTGCGCCGCATGGCCGACACGCCGGGACAGACCCTGCCCCAGTCGGTTCAGGATCTGATGACGCGCGAGGTACGGACCTGCACGCCCGACGACCTGCTGATCGAGGTGGTGAAAACCATGACCGAAGGTCGATTCCGCCACATGCCGGTGCTGCGCGACGGGCATCTGTGCGGCGTCATCACCATCGGCGACGTGGTGCAATTCCGCCTCAAGGAGCTGGAATACGAAGCCCTGCGCATGAAACAGATGATCGTCGGCTGACCGGTAATCAGGCCTGCACCGGGCCGGTATTCAGAAACCGGACCTTGCCGGGCCCGATCTCGGCCGCCGTCAGCCGGCCCGTGGCAAAGGCGCCGGTATCGATCGAAACAACCCGGTTCCGAATCCGGGGCTGGGGTACGATCGTGTGGCCATGAACGACCCACATCCCATCGGACCTGGGACGTGTCAGGAATTCCGGATGACCCCACAGGCACACGTCCCGAGATTGCCTGTCGCAGTCTTTCCGCGGATCAAGAGCAGCATGAACGATGGCAACGTTCCCGTTCGACCAAGACAAGGGAAGCCCCTCAAGCCAGTCAAGCAAGGGCGCGCCCATCGCGCGCCGCAACTGATCGGCTGCACCGACGGCCTGGTCTGTCGTCATGTCCGGCGTCAGTCCACCGAGCCCGAATGACAGCAATGTCTGGTAGCCGCCGTTGCGCATCCAAAGCCTGTGTGTCCGTTCGGGATCATGCAAGAATCGAAGCAGCATTTCTTCGTGATTTCCCAAGAGACAGACGACCAGGCGGGTCGCGCCGCCACTGAGATGGCGAAGGTGGCGCAGGACTTGGGCGCTGTGATCACCACGGTCGATGTAATCACCCGTGAAAACGACCGGGACATCCGGGTCCAGTTGCGTCAGGATCTGCTGCAGCAGATCCAGTCGCCCATGGATGTCGCCCACGACATAGAAGCGATGTTCTGGCGCCAGCGTGGCCGTGTTGCCGGTCGGGGATGCTCCGACAAGTTTCTTGATCCATGATCTCAACATCTGGTCCTGTCAGTATCCCGAAGACCCCAGGACAGCAACGATCAACCTTGCGGGGCGAACGGGGAAATTTCGCTTGACCTTGTCGGGGCGAAAGCGTCCCTGATGGTCTGGTTGATGGACCAGAGGTCGGGAGAAGGCATGAAACGGGTTTTGGTGACGGGTACGGCGGGATTCATCGGGTTTCATTTGGCACGATTGCTGCTGTCCGAAGGGTTCCAGGTGCACGGCTATGACGGGATGACCGACTACTACGACGTCACGCTCAAGCAGCGCCGGCATCAGATGCTGCTGCAGACGCCTGGCTTTTCCGCAACCGAGGACCTGCTGGAAAACCAAGACCGCCTGATGCAGGTCGCCGAGGACTTCCGGCCCGACATCGTCGTGCATCTCGCCGCGCAGGCGGGCGTGCGTTACAGCCTGGACCATCCGCGCAGCTACGTGGAGTCCAACGTGCTGGGCACGTTCAACGTGATGGAGGTGGCCCGCACGCACAAGGTCGAGCATCTGCTGATGGCCTCCACCTCGTCGGTCTATGGCGCGAACGAGGACATGCCGTTTTCCGAGCTGGACAAGGCCGACCACCAGCTGACCATCTATGCCGCCACCAAGAAGGCAAACGAAGCGATGGGCCATTCCTATGCCCATCTGTGGGACCTGCCGACCACGATGTTCCGCTTCTTTACCGTCTACGGCAACTGGGGCCGGCCCGACCTGGCCTATTTCAAGTTCACCGACGCCATCCTGCACGACCGGCCCATCGACATCTACAACAACGGCGAGATGTACCGCGACTTCACCCATGTCGATGACCTGGTGCGCGGCATCCGCCTGCTGATCGACGCGGTGCCCGAACGGCCTGCGTCAAAGGCGGATATCGCCGAGGGCGACAGCCTGTCGCCCGTCGCGCCCTTCCGGGTGGTCAATATCGGCAATTCCGACAAGGTCCGGCTGATGGATTTCATCGAGGCGATCGAGGAAGCGGTCGGCAAGAAAGCCATTCGCAACTACATGCCGATGCAGATGGGGGACGTGCCTGCGACCTGGGCCGACACCGCGCTTCTGCAGCGCCTGACCGGGTTCAGGCCGCAGACCGACATCCGGGACGGGATGAAATCCTTCGTGGCGTGGTACCGCGACTATTACGGCATCGACGCATGAAAAAACCGGCGCCCAGGGCGCCGGTTTCAAGGTTGTTCATCCGCCGAAATCGTCCAGCATGATGTCTTCGCGGTCCACGCCCAGTTCCAGCAGCATGTTGATGACCGACTGGTTCATGATCGGCGGGCCACACATGTAGAATTCGCAATCCTCGGGCGCCGGGTGATCCTTGAGGTACTGCTCGTACAGCACGTTGTGGATGAAGCCGGTGAAGCCCTCCCAGTTGTCGCCCGGCTGCGGGTCGGACAGGGCCACGTGCCATTCGAAATTCTCGTTCTCGGCGGCCAGCTGATCGAAATCGTCCACATAGAACATCTCGCGCCGCGACCGGGCGCCGTACCAGAAGGTGATCTTGCGCTTGGTCTTCAGCCGCTTGAGCTGGTCGAAGATGTGGCTCCGCATCGGGGCCATGCCCGCGCCGCCGCCGATGAAGACCATCTCCTTGTCGGTGTCGCGCGCGAAGAACTCGCCGAACGGACCCGAGATCGTGACCTTGTCACCCGGCTTGAGGTTGAAGATGTAGGACGACATCTGACCTGGCGGGATGCCCTCGGACCCCGGTGGGGGCGAGGCGATCCGCACGTTCAGCATGATGATGCCCTTTTCCTCGGGGTAGTTGGCCATCGAATAGGCGCGCTCGATCGGCTCGGTCACCTTGGACTTGTACTGCCACAGATTGAACTTGTCCCAATCCTCTCGGTACTCCTCGGCGACGTCGAAATCCTTGTAGTCGACCTCGTGCGGAGGGGCGGCGATCTGGATGTAGCCGCCGGCGCGGAAATTCACGTCCTCGCCTTCGGGCAGTTCCAGCACCAGTTCCTTGATGAAGGTCGCCACGTTGTCGTTCGACCGGACGGTGCATTCCCATTTCTTGACGCCGAAGACCTCTTCGGGAACCTCGATCTTCATGTCCTGCTTGACCGCCACCTGGCACGACAGACGGTCACCATGGGCGGCCTCGCGCTTGGTGATGTGGCTTTCTTCGGTCGGCAGGATCGACCCGCCGCCTTCTAGAACCCGCACGCGACACTGCGCGCAGGTGCCGCCGCCGCCGCAGGCGGACGGGACGAACAGTTTCTCGGCCGCCAGCGTCTGCAGCAGCTTGCCGCCCGCGGGCACCGAGATGGTTTTCTCACCGTTGATGGTGATGTTGACGTTGCCTGTCGAGACCAGCCGCGACCGGGCCACCATGATGATGGCCACCAGCGCCAGCACGATCAGGGTGAAAAGGACAACGCCGAGCGAGAAAGTTTCCATGCCCCTGCCCCTTTACAGTTTGACGCCCGAGAAGGACATGAAGGCCATCGCCATCAGACCTGCGGCGATGAAGGTGATGCCAAGGCCCTGCAGCCCGTCGGGAATGTCGGAATATTTGAGTTTTTCGCGCACGCCCGCCATGGCGGTGATCGCCAGCGCCCAGCCAAAGCCCGAGGACAGGCCATAGGTCGCCGCCTCGGCGAAGTTGTAGTCGCGTTCGACCATGAACAGCGATCCGCCCAGGATGGCGCAGTTCACCGTGATCAGCGGCAGGAAAATCCCCAGCGCGTTGTAGAGCGGCGGAAAATACTTGTCCAAGATCATCTCGAGGATCTGCACCATCGCCGCGATCACGCCGATATACGAGATCAGGCCCAGGAAGGTCAGGTCCACATCCGGGAACCCGGCCCAGGCCAAAGCGCCCGGTTTCAGCAGATAGTTCAGCAGCAGGTTGTTGGCCGGCACGGTGATCGCCTGCACCAGCATCACCGAGATCCCCAGACCCAGCGCCGTCGAGATCTTTTTCGACACGGCGATGAAGGTACACATGCCCAGAAAGAAGCTGAGCGCGAGGTTTTCGACGAAGATGGCCTTCACGGCCAGTGAGATGAGCCCTTCCATCAGTGCGCCTCTACCTGCTGGATCTTGTATTCACGTTCCTCGACCTGGTTCGGCTTCCACGTGCGGAAGGCCCAGATGATCAGGCCGATGATGAAGAAGGCCGACGGCGGCAGCAGCAGCAGGCCGTTGGGGACGTACCAGCCACCGTTGTTCACGGTTTCCAGGATGGTCACCCCGAACAGAGAACCCGAGCCGAACAGCTCGCGGATGATGCTGACCAGCATCAGGATCAGGCCATAGCCCATGCCGTTGCCCAGACCGTCGATGAAGGACGCCACCGGCGGGTTCTTCATGGCAAAGGCCTCGGCCCGGCCCATCACGATGCAGTTGGTGATGATCAGGCCCACGAAGACCGACAGCGTTTTCGAGATCTCGAAGGCGTAGGCCTTGAGGATCTGATCGACCAGGATCACCAGCGACGCGATGATGACCATCTGCACGATGATGCGGATCGAGCTGGGGATCTGGTTGCGCAGGCACGAGATGAAGAAGGACGAAAACGCCGTCACGAACATCACCGCCAGCGCCATCACGAAGGCCACCTGCAGCGACGAGGTCACCGCCAGCGCCGAGCAGATGCCCAGCACCTGCAGCGTGATCGGGTTGTTGTCGACAAGCGGGTCGACCAGCAGATCTTTCTTGGTCTGTGACATCAGATCTCTCCTGCTTGCAGCTTGGCCAGGAACGGAGCATAGCCCGCGTCCCCCATCCAGAATTTCACCAGGTTGTCCACGCCGACCGTGGTCAGGGTCGCGCCGGCCAGCGCGTCGATGTAGAAGTCCGGCCCGGCAGCGGGCATGGATTTGGCGACGGTGATCTGCAGATTGCCGGACTCATCCCGCAGCTTCTTGCCGTTCCACAGGGCTTTCCAGCGCGGATTGTCCACCTCGGCACCCAGGCCCGGCGTTTCACCGTGCTGATAGAATTGCAGCCCGTAGATGTCGTTGCCGTTTTCCTCGAGCGCGATGAAGCCGTACAGCGTGGACCACAACCCATAGCCGTGGATCGGCAGGATCACCTTGTCCAGCGCGCCGTTTTCGTCGCGCAGCAGATAGATCACGCGATATTTCGCCTTGCGGCCGATTCCGGCGGGGTCGTTTTCCAGAGGCTCGCTCAGTTCGGGGTCGCTGGCGGCGGCGATGTCGTCGAAGGTGGCCGGGTCGAACCGGTCATCGACGAATTCACCCGTCGCAAGCTCCAGAACGTGCGGTTCAAACGCGGCAAACGCCTGAGCCACGTCGATGCCTGGTTCATAGACGCCCGCGACCTGCAGAACGTTGATCTGCTTGTCCTTGAGCTTGTTGGCCTCTTGCACCGGGCGCAGACTGACCGCCGCGGCCGACACGATCATCGAAGCGACCAGGCACACGGCGACGGCGATGAAGATCGTCTTGCCCACCGAATCCGGCGAGGCCGCCAGGAACCGGGCGATGACGCCCTTGGGTTCAGGGGATTGCGTATCAGACATGGCGACGCGCCCTCCGTTTGATGTTTGCCTGCACTACGAAATAGTCGATCAGCGGCGCAAAGACGTTGCCGAACAGGATGGCCAGCATCATGCCTTCGGGGAAGGCCGGGTTCACCACACGGATCAGCGCGACCATGACACCGATCAGCGCGCCATAGATGTAGCGGCCCATGTTGGTGTGGCTGGCCGAAACCGGCTCGGTCACCATGAAGGCCAGGCCGAACGCATAACCGCCCAGCACGACGTGCCAGTACCACGGCATCGCGAACATCGGGTTGGTGTCCGATCCGATCAGGTTCAGCAACAGGGTAAAGCCGATGGTGCCGGCCAGACATCCCAGGATCAGGCGGTAGTTGGCGATCTTGGTCATCAGCAGGAAGGCCAGACCGATCATGCAGGCCAAGGTCGAGGTCTCGCCAAAGCTGCCCTGAATGGTGCCATAGAAGGCATCCCACCAGGTGATGCCCTGAGCGGCCAGCGCCTGATATCCGTCAGCCGCCGACACCGCCAGCGCCGTCGCGCCGGAAAAGCCATCGACCGGGGTCCAGACCGCGTCACCCGACATGGATGCGGGATAGGCGAAATACAGAAAGGCCCGGCCCACCAGCGCGGGGTTGAGAAAGTTCTTGCCGGTGCCACCGAACACTTCCTTGCCGATGACGACGCCGAAGATGATCCCCAGCGCCACCTGCCACAACGGCGCGGTGGCCGGCATGATCAGCGTGTACAGCATCGAGGTGACAAGAAAGCCCTCGTTCACCTCATGCCCGCGCACGGTGGCAAAGATCACCTCGAAAATGCCCCCCGCGACCAGCGTGACGATGTAGATCGGCAGGAAATACATCAGCCCGTGCATCACGTTGGCAAAGATGCTGGACGGGTCCAGCGAAATGCCCAGGGCCTGCAGGATGGCGATGCGCCAACCGGTCGCCGACTCAGGGCCCAGCGTCGCGATGGCCGAGTTGGCCTGGAACCCGGTGTTGTACATGCCCCACAGGATGCAGGGGATGGTGGCGATCACGACATAGGTCATGATCCGCTTCATATCCACGTAGGAGCGCGCGTGCGGCGCCACGGTGGTCACGGTTTTCGGAGTGTAGATGAAGCTTTCCACCATCTCGTAGATGGGGAAGAACTTCTCGTACTTGCCGCCCTTGGTGAAATGCGGCTCGATCCGGTCAAAGAAGCTGCGCAAACCCATGTGGATCAGCCCTCCTTTTCAATCTTGGTCAGGCAGTCGCGCAGCGCCAGCCCGTATTCATACTTGGCCGGACAGGCAAAGCCCACAAGGCCCATGTCCTCTTCGTCCAGTTCCAGCGCGCCCAGGGCCTGCGCCGTGTCGGTGTCCATCACCAAAAGCGCCCGCAGCAGTTGCGTCGGCAGGTAATCCTGCGGCATCAGCTCTTCGAAGGTGCCGGTGGGCACCATGGCGCGGCGACCGCCGTTCAGATTGCTGGTGAACTCGAACAGCTTTTTGGCAAACGCCGAGCCCAGAACCGGCTGCACCGCGTATTTCGACGGCATCGGACGGATCCAGCCCATCGGGATCTGGTCGTGATCCTCGCGGATGATGCAGACCTGGCGCGCGAAGCGTCCCAGATAGGCGAACGGCCCGGTGGCGTGACGCCCCGACAGGACCGAGCCGGAAATGACGCGGGATTCGCCGTCGATGGCGATCTCGTCGCGGGTCAGATCCTCGGTCGAGGCGCCCATGACCGTGCGGATCAGACGCGGTTGACGCGCGCCGGGGCCGGTCAGGGCCACCACCACGTTCGGGTCCAGATGGCCCGTTTGCAGCAGCCGCCCGATGGCGATCACATCCTGATAGCCGATGGTCCATACCGTTTTCTCGGCGGTCACGGGTTCGAGGAAATGGATATGCGTCCCGGCCAGGCCCGCCGGATGGGGGCCGCTGAAGGCCGCGGCCTCGACGCCCGGCAGGTCGGCGCCGGGGATCGTGTCGCCATCCTTCTGGCACAGATAGGTCTTGCCTTCGGTCAGCTTGGCCACGGCGGCCAGACCGGCGGCAAAGGCCTCGGCCGCGTCATTGATGATCAGCGCGGCATCGGCAGCCAGCGGCTCGCTGTCCATGGCGGTGACGAAAATCGCGGCGGGCGTGGTGCCCGGCTGCGGCATCTTGGAATAGGGCCGCGTGCGGAACGCGGTCCACAGGCCGGCGGCGCACAGCTTGGCGGTGAGGCCCTGTGCGGTCTCGGCATCGCCCACACCCGAGAAATCGATGCCGGGGTCGTTGGGGTCCGACACTTCGATGACGACGCTCTGCAGCACGCGCCGCGCGCCGCGGTTGATGGCCACGACCTTGCCGGTCAGCGGCGCCACCATCATCGCCTCGGGCGCGTCCTTGTGGCAGAACAGCGGCGTGCCGCGCTGGACCGTGTCCCCTTCCTGCACCAGCATGCGGGGTTTCAGACCGATGTAATCGGCACCCAGAACGCCCACGGTCGAATAGTCCGGACCCGGCTGGATGCTTTGCTCGGGCGCGCCCAGAATCGGCAGATCCAGCCCTTTTTTCAGTTTGAAAGTTTGCATGTCGCTACGTTCTTCCAAGCCTTTTTCCTGCGCCCGCCATGCAGGCCCGATGATCCGGGCACTGAATAGCGCGGAGTTCGGCCCGCCCCGTCGCAAAAGCGACGCAGACCGGTCGAAATCCGCAGGCGTCTTTCCGATTACGGCCCCTTTACGCGGCACCGCGCCCAAACGCAAACCTGTTACCGCCCAAATCGGTCGTGAATTGCAAAAAACAGGCAAACTCTGCACCCAAATACCCAAAACCCGGTAGGCGCAAATTCCTGTCGCACGCCCACGGGCGCTGGTGTAAGCACCCGGGATGGACACAGCCGAACTTGAAATCTTTCTGGTGGCCACGCCCGGGCTGGAACAGCCCCTTCTGGCCGAGACCATCCGCAACGGATTCGCCGGTGCGAAGCAAGTGCCCGGCGGCGTCGTGCTGCACGGTGGCTGGCCCGAGGTCTGGCGCGCCAATCTGGTGCTGCGCGGGGCCAACAAGGTTCTGGTCCGGTTGGGGTCTTTTCCCGCCGTGCATCTGGCCCAGTTGGACAAGCGCGCGCGCAAGTTTCCCTGGGGCGACGTGCTGCGCCCCGACGTGCCCGTCAGGGTCGAGGCCACAAGCCGAAAATCCCGCATCTACCACGCCGGTGCGGCGCGTCAGCGCATCGAACGCGCGATCTCGGACACGCTGGGCGCCCCACTCGCCCAGGATGCGCCGGTGCGGGTGCTGGTGCGCATCGAGAGGGACATCTGCACCCTGTCGGTCGACAGCTCGGGCGATCCGCTGCACAAACGCGGCCACAAGGCGGCGGTGGCCAAGGCGCCGATGCGCGAGACGATGGCAGCCATGTTCCTGCACGAATGCGGTTTTGACGGGGCCGAGCCCGTACTGGACCCGATGTGCGGGTCGGGCACCTTCGTGATCGAAGCGGCCGAGATCGCGCTTGGCCTGCCGCCCGGCCGGTCGCGCGACTTTGCCTTTCAGCAACTGGCGACGTTCGATGCCGACGAGTGGGCCCGGATGCGCCAACCGCAAGACACCGCCGAGACCGGGCTGCGGTTCTACGGTTCTGACCGGAATACCGGTGCGGTCGAGACCGCAACGGCCAATGCGCAACGCGCCAGTGTCGATGCGGTCACGCGGTTTCGTCAGGCTGCGGTCAGCGACATCAAACCGCCTGCCGGCCCAGCCGGGCTGGTGATCGTGAACCCGCCCTATGGCGCGCGGATCGGCGACGAAAAGCGCCTGCGGTCGCTGTATGGCAGCCTGGGCAAGGTCCTGATGGCACGGTTCTCGGGCTGGCGGGTCGGGATCGTGACCAGCAGCCAGTCGCTGGCGCGGGCGACGCGCCTGCCCCTGATCGCGCCGGGGCCGGTCGTCGATCACGGCGGCACCAAGATCCGGTTGTACCGAACGGACCCCCTGCATTGACCACTGTCCGACGGAAAATTTTGAGCGTGTTGCCCCAAGAATCCCTCTTGCACATTCAAATCGCCGGGTATAGGTCACGCGCCACGGTCGGAGTGTAGCTCAGCCTGGTAGAGCACTGTCTTCGGGAGGCAGGGGCCGGAGGTTCGAATCCTCTCACTCCGACCAATAAAACAAGGAGCCCGGTGGCGCCTTTTTTGTTGGCAGGACAGATCTCCGAGGTTCGTTGAACCTCATGGTTTTTCGAACCCCTAAACTCTGGCAGCCGTCCGCAGATGCCCGGGACTGAACCGAGCGCGTGTCAACGCCGTGATTCCGGTATCGGCATGGCCGAGATCCTGAGCCGTCTCATCCATCGAAATCCAGCCTCAGCCGTAGGGACCGCCGCAGTATGTCGAAGCACGTTTGGCGATAGGTTCCCCACCCCGGCTGCATCCGCAGCCGCCTTGAACCCTTTCTTCTTGGAATTCACGGGACCGTCCGCCCATTCGCACACATTCTCCGATTGCGCAGCTTCGTTCGCGTCCTTCAAGGCTGCGTCAAGACCATCGGTCCATGGCACTATGGCGCATCCCTTTCTGCGTCCCTCACGCGTGCGGTGATCCAACGGGCGGCGCGAAAAACCCGCCCGATCCCCCAAAACTATTGTTGCGAAATTGGCAGCGCTGGAAGAAGTCGACTTTCATGGCGCTGATCGATTTGGCAAGTGCGGCACGATACTGAGCGGCGGTCTCATGCATCCGGCCCATGACCTCGGGCCACACTTCCACCTGTTCATGTTCATGGCTTCATGCCCATCTCTTCATCAACATGCGGCCACCACGGCCCAGGAGGCCAAACGGCACGCCCAGTTCGCGCTCCAGGCGACCGGCGCTGGCGGAAAGTTCGATCCACGGCGGATTCAGGCTGTTCGCCGGGTCCGCAGCGAACGAAAGTTCCACTTTCTCTCACGCCGATGAAAACCGACAACTGCACGCTGGGACGGTCATGCGCCTTGATGCAATTGTTTTGATTGACCCATCCCCCGGATTCGGGCCACCGAGGTGTTGGCAATCCGTCCAGGCACAGGATGGGTGGCGGACATAGCCGGTCTCCTCAGCCGTGCGACTCATGCAAAACCGCTGTTGTGACCTGAGACCCGATCATGCCCACCCGCTGCGCCATTTGAGGGCTGCGCGCGTGGCCATGACCTTTCGGCGGCGCTGCTTCCCGACGTGCTGCGGCACCGAGATGACGCCTCACGCCGTTCAGCGGTGGGGACAGGAGACCGGCGTCGAATGGCATTGCATCGCGCCGGGGAAACCCATGCAGAATGCTTTTGTCAAGGCGTTCAACGGCAGGCTGCGGGACGAATGTCTGAATGAACATGGCTGCGGCAACCTCGCCGAGGCACGCCGGGTCATCGAAACACGGAGGATCGGCTGCGGCATCAACAGACCACACACAACGTTGAACGGGCAGACACCGACCGAGTTCGCCCAACGGCCAGGCTCCTCCCGACCGGTTTCGCTTGAGCTCCGCATGGGTTCCGCTCAGCCGGTCTTGACCGCAACACCACAAGCAGAAGGAAACAGGAACCGAAAAGGGCGGCAACGGCAGAGATGCCCAGCTTGTCAAAGGTTCTCTTCGTCGAGAGGTGCGACCCTTCGACGAGGCCGACGATCTCCGGCTTGTCGGATGCAGTGTATCTCATTCGTCGCCCCTATCCTTCAGCCCGGCAGGGCATTGCGCGGCCATGTCCGCCCATCGTCAGGGATCGGTGCTGAAGCCGGACAGATGCAGTCACGGCGAAGTTTCGCCAAACGGATGTCTCGCCTTACGCGCATTGACGGAAAGTTGAGGCCGAGCCTCCGGTGTCGTACGTGTCGGCGTAGAACGTCAAGCTAAAGGGCTTTGAACCTTCCGCCGCCGCGGCCCCTCCTGCGCGGAAGCCTGAGCACGCCAGCCGGCTGACTGACGGCCGTTCACGCCGTGAACAACGACGAGGCATTCCTGGGTTGCCGTTTTGGGGTCAAGGCAACGCAAAAACGGGGTTGCGGATCGGTCATCAAAATCGCTTTTCGCCCTGGCCTTGTCAGGATTCCGCCGCCGGTGCGCCCCCGTTTTCCGGAAAGAAACAGGCCGCAGAATGCGCGTCGTCCGGCAGAATCGGACGCTGTGACCGGCACTTGTCCTGGACCTTCCAGCATCTGGGCGCAAAGGGGCATCCGTCGGGTATGGCAAGAGGTGACGGCAATTCGCCCTTGAGCTGAATGCGCTCCTTGCGGGCTTCGGGGTCGGCCTGAGGGGTCGCCGACAGCAGCGCCTTAGCATAGGGGTGGAACGGCGCGCTGAACACGGCGTCGCGGCTGCCCCTTTCGACGGCGCGGCCCAGATACATGACGATCACCTCGTCCGCCACATGCCGAACCACGCTGAGATCGTGCGAGATGAACAGATAGGCCAGCTGCAGCCGCTCCTGCAGATCGACCAGCAGGTTCAGGATCGCGCTCTGGATGGACAGGTCCAGCGCCGAGACCGGCTCGTCCAGCACCAGCACCTTGGGGTCCAGCATCAGGGCCCGGGCGATGGCGATGCGCTGGCGTTGCCCGCCCGAAAACATATGCGGATAGCGGTCATAGTGTTCGGGCCGCAGACCGACCAACCCCATCATCTCGCGCGCCCTGGCCGTGCGCTCGGCGCTGCTGAGGTCGGGGCTGTTGATCTTGAGCGGCTCTTCCAGAATGGCCCCGATCCGATGGCGCGGGTTCAGCGAGCCATATGGGTCCTGGAACACGATCTGCACCGACTGGCGCAACGAGGCCCATTGCGACGGATCGATCGGCTTGCCGTCCAGCGTCAGGGTGCCTGCCGTCGGCTCTTCGATCATGGTCACCATCCGCGCCAGCGTGGACTTGCCACAGCCGCTTTCGCCCACCACGGCCAGGGTCTGGCCCGGATAGAGCGCGAAATCCACCCCGCCGACGGCCTTGAGCGTCCGGGGCTTGCCGAACAATCCGCCGCTGACCTGATAGTGCCACTGAAGCGCGGTCGCCTGCATAACCGGGTTCGTCATGATGCAACCCTTTCATCGGTATTCAGAGGGTGGAAACAGCGGGCCCGGCCCAGTTCCGGCCCCAGCGCCGGCGGCACCTGGGCCTTGCATGTCGCATCGGCGAACTTGCAGCGCGGGGAAAACAGACAGCCCGCCGGGCGGTCGAACTGGCCGGGAACGACACCGGGAATGGTGGGCAGATGCCTGTCGGTCGCCCGTTCCGGCAGCGCATCCAGCAGCGCCCCCGTATAAGGGTGGTGTGGTGTGCGGAACAGAGGCCCGACGGGCTGTTCCTCGATCTTCTGGCCGGCATATTGCACACTGACGCGTTCGGCGGTTTCGGCGACCACGCCCATGTCATGGGTAATCAAAACCAGCCCCATGCCGGTCTCGTCGCGCAGCGCCGTCAGCAGGTCCAGGATCTGCGCCTGGATGGTCACGTCCAGCGCGGTTGTCGGCTCATCCGCGATCAGCAGCTTGGGCTTGCAGGCAATCGCCATGGCGATCATCACCCGCTGGTTCATGCCGCCCGACAACTGGTGCGGAAACGCGCTCAGGCGCTTCACCGGGTCGGGGATGCCCACCTGCTCGAACAGCTCGACGGCGCGGGCCTGCCGTTCGCGCCGCCCCATGCCCAGATGGATGCGCAAAGCCTCGCGGATCTGCCAGCCGACCGTGAAACACGGGTTCAGCGACGACATCGGCTCCTGGAAGATCATGGCCAGATCCTTGCCGATCAGCCGGCGCCGGGCGGCGGCCTCCATCTTCAGAAGGTCCTGCCCGTCGAATGTGATCTCGTCGGCGGTGACGGTAGCGGTCCAGGGCAGCAGCCCCATCACCGCCAGCATCGACACCGGCTTGCCCGACCCGCTTTCGCCGACGATGGCCAGAATCTCGCCTTCGTCGACATCCTGGTCGATACCGTCCACGGCGCGGAACCGGCCGGAAGCGGTGGCGAATTCGACGCTCAGATTTCGGAGACGCAACAGGGTCATCGGCCTAGCTCCGCTTGAGTTTCGGGTCGAGCGCGTCGCGCAGGCCGTCGCCCATCAGGTTGATCGCCAGAACGGTGATCAGGATCGCCAGGCCGGGGAAGGTGACCACCCACCATGCGCGCAGGATGAACTCGCGGCTTTCGGCCAGCATGGTGCCCCATTCCGGTGTGGGCGGCTGGGCGCCCATGCCCAGAAAGCCAAGTGCCGCCACGTCGAGGATTGCGTTCGAAAACGACAGCGCCGCCTGCACGATGATCGGCGCGATGCAGTTGGGCAGCACGGTAATGAACATCAACCGCGGCAGCCCCGCCCCCGCGACGCGCGCCGAGATCACATAGTCCTTCGAACGTTCAGCCAGCACCGCCGCACGGGTCAGACGCACGAAATGCGGCTGATAGGCGATGGCGATGGC
Organism: Ruegeria intermedia; assembly: GCF_900129345.1. Classification (GTDB taxonomy): domain Bacteria; phylum Pseudomonadota; class Alphaproteobacteria; order Rhodobacterales; family Rhodobacteraceae; genus Ruegeria; species Ruegeria intermedia. The sequence continues at coordinate 61,868 of NZ_FQVK01000020.1, forward strand.
GATCATCGCGTTGATCAGCGACGGGCCGAGGATCGCCACCAGAACCAGCGCCAGCAGCAGCGCCGGGAAGGACAGGATGATGTCCATGGTCCGCATGATGATCGTATCGACCCATTTGGGCGCAAAGCCCGAGATCAGCCCGATGATGATCCCCCCGGCCGAGGCCAGCAGAACCACCATGATCCCGACCAGGAAGGTCAGCTGCGAGCCATAGAGCAGCCGGGACAGCAGGTCGCGGCCCAGCGGATCGGTGCCAAGGATGTAGGACCAGTTTCCGCCCTCCTGCCAGGCCGGCGGAAGCAACGTGGCCGCGCGGTTCTGTGCGGTGGGGTCGTGCGGCGCGATCAGCCCGGCGAACACCGCGATCAGCACCAGCGCCGAAAAGACGTACAGCCCGATCACAGCGCCGCGGTTTTCGCGGAAATAGTACCAGAATTCGCGCAACGCGCTGGGGCGGGTCGGAGCCGAGGAGATTTGCGTCGTGTCAGCCATGTCAGCGCTTCCGGATCTTGGGGTTGATGAGGCCATAGAGCATGTCGACGATCAGGTTCACCACCATGACCAGCACCGCCACCAGCAGCAGCCCGCCCTGCACCACGGGGTAGTCACGGCGGAAGATGCTGTCGACCATCCATTTTCCGATGCCGGGCCAGCTGAAGATCGTCTCGGTCAGGATTGCCCCGGCCAGCAGGGTGCCGACCGACAGCTCGATCACCGTGACCACCGGGATCAGCGCGTTGCGCAGCGCGTGGATGCCGTTGATCCGCGCGGGCGCCAGCCCCTTGGCGCGCGCGGTGCGGATATAATCCTCGCCCAGCACCTCGAGCATCGCCGACCGGGTCTGGCGCGCGATCACCGCCAGCGGGATCGTGCCCAGCACGATGGTCGGCAGGATCAGGTGCCGCACCGCCGACGAAAATGCCCCTTTCTGCCCCGAGGCCAGGCTGTCGATCAGCATGAACCCGGTCGGGTCGGGAAAATAGTATTGCAACCCGATGCGGCCGGACACCGGGGTCCATTGCAGGTTGCCCGAGAACACGATGATCAGCAGCAGCGCCCACCAGAAGATGGGCATCGAATACCCCACCAGCGCCGTCGACATCAGCGCCCGGTCAAAGAACTTGCCACGGTTCACCGCCGCGATCACGACGGCGGGCAGCCCCAGGGCAACCGCGAAGACCATGGCACAGATCGACAGTTCCAGCGTGGCCGGGAAAAGGGAAAAGAACTCGTCCCACACCGGGCGTTTGGTGACGAAGGACACGCCCAGGTCTCCGTGCAGCACGCCGGTCAGATAATCCCAGTACTGCACCAGGATCGGCCGGTCATAGCCATATTGGGCGGCCAGCTCGGCATAGCGTTCTTCGGAAATGCCCCGCTCACCGGCCATGACCAGGATCGGGTCGCCCGGCAGCGCGCGGATGAAGCTGAACGACACCAGCGTCACCCCGATGAAGGTGGGGATGAAGGTCAGCAATCGGGCCAGAACATAGTTCAGCATGGAATCACCATAAGGTCTTTCGGAAAACGGGTCAGGACCTGGCAACCGTCCTGGGTGATCAGCACGTCGTCTTCGATCCGGACACCGAAATTGCCGACCTGATAGAGGCCCGGTTCGTCGGTATAGACCGTTCCGGCCGGAAGCGCGGCCATGTTGCCACGCATGACATACGGCGCCTCATGTACGTCGCGGCCCAGCCCGTGCCCGGTTTTCGTGCGGATTCTGTCGGCAAAGGGCGAGGCCTCGAGCACACCGGTTGCGGCGTCGTCGATCGCATGTGCGGTCACGCTTGCACGGGTGACGGCCAGCGCGGCCAGGTTGGCCTGCAGAACCGTTTCGTACAAGGCCCGCGCCTCGTCTGACGCATGGCCCAGGAACACGGTGCGGGTGATGTCGGCGGCAAAGCCATCCTTGCGCGCGCCAAAATCGATCAGCAGCGCGTCACCCGGGCTCAGCGCATAATCCGCGCGGGCATGGGCATGCGGCAGGGCCGAATTGTCGCCCGCGGCGACGATGGGCGGAAAGGCCAGCCCGTCGGCGCCTTCTTCGAACAGGAACCGGATCAGGGTCTGCTCGATCTGCTTCTCGGTCCGTCCCGGCGCGACGGTTTCCAGCGTGCGGGTCAGGGCCCGTTCGGAAATGTCGATGGCGCGTTCCAGCGCCGCGATCTCGTCCGGGGTCTTGATCATGCGCAGGCCCGAGATCTCGGCTTCGGCGTCGATGATGCGCAAATCGGGCTGCGAGGCGACCAATGCATGATGCACGAAGACCCGCATGACCTGCCCTTCGACCGCCAGCGACGAGAGGCGCAGGTGATCCAGCAACGCCGCAAAAGCATCGGCATGGCCGTTCTGGTCCCGCCAGTCGAACACTGCGCCGTCGAAGCCCGTCTGTTCCCAGCTGGCCAGTTCCAGGTTGGGAACCAGAGCGGCCGGGGCGCCATCGGCGGGAATGACCAGCAGGAACGGGCGTTCGTGGCTCATGAAACTGTGGCCCAGGGCACGGGTGAAATTCGGTCCGGGCACCAGCGCCACGGCGTCCACGCCCAGCTGCCAAGCGATGCCGGCATATTCAGAAAGTCGGTCGGGTACAGACGGTGCCATGGATGCTGCGCCCCGGTGTCATCGAATGTTGGATGGGGCGGCGCATGGCTGCGCCGCCCCCGGTCGGTCATGTCGGCCGGATTACTGTTTCAGGCCGACCTGGTTGAAGATGTGCCCGCCCAGCGGGTGCACCACATAGCCTTCCACCTCGGGTCGCATGGTCATGTACACGACCGAATGGGCGATCGTGGCCCAGGGCGCCTGTTCCTTGAAGATCACCTGCGCCTGCTTGTAGAGTTCTTCGCGCTCGGCCTGCGACGACAGCACCTTGGCCTTCTGGATCAACGCGTCGAATTCCTCGTTGCACCATTGGGCGCGGTTGGATTTCTCGACGCCGTCGCAGCCCAGCAGAACGGCCAGGAAGTTGTCCGGGTCGCCATTGTCGCCGGTCCAGCCCAGCAGAACCGCGCCGTCGCGGTCCTTGGCCTTCGAGCGCTCAAGGTATTCACCCCATTCATAGGACACGATTTCCACGTCCACGCCGATCTTGGCAAAATCTTCCTGCATCAGCTCGGCCATGCGGCGGGCGTTCGGGTTTTAGGGCCGCTGCACCGGCATCGCCCAGATCTTCATCGACAGATCCGAAACGCCCTCGGCCTCGAGCGCAGCCTTGGCGGCTTGGGGATCATAGGGATCGTCCTGGATGGCGTCGTTGTACGACCACATGGTCGGCGGGATCGGGTTCTTGGCGATCTGGCCCGAGCCCTGGAACACCACGTCGATGATGGCCTGTTTGTCGATGGCCATGTTCAGCGCCTTGCGCACCTTGGGGTTGTCGAAGGTCGGCATCTACGTGTTATAGGCCAGATAGCCCACGTTCAGGCCCTCTTGCTCCATGACGACAATGTTGGGATCATCCTTCATCGCCTGCACGTCGGCCGGGTTCGGGTAGGCCATGACATGGCATTCGCCCGCCTGAACTTTCTGATAGCGCACCGACGCGTCCGGCGTGATCGCAAAGATCAGGTTCTCGACCTTGGCCTGGTCACCCCAGTAGTCATCGTTGCGGACATAACGGATGACCGCATCCTTCTGATAGGCTTGGAACTTGAACGGGCCGGTGCCGATCGGCGCCTGGTTCAGCATTTCGGGCGTGCCTGCCGCCAGCATCGCATCCGCATATTCCTTGGACACGATCGAGGCAAAATCCATCGCCATGTTGGCAATGAACGGCGCTTCGGGACGGGTCAGGTGGAAGACGACGGTATAGTCATCGACCTTTTCAATGCTGTCGATCAGGTCCGGCATCGACATGCCGCCGTAATATTCCCAGGTGCCGCCCGAGACCTGGTTGTACGGATTGTCCGGGTTGCCCTGGCGATCAAAGCTGAAGATCACGTCATCGGCGTTGAAGTCGCGCGACGGGGTGAACAGGTCGTTGGAATGGAATTTCACACCTTTGCGCAGCTTGAAGGTCACGGTCTTGCCGTCCTCCGAAACTTCCCAGCTTTCAGCCAGTGCCGGCATGGTTTCCGTCGTGCCCACCTTGAATTCGACCAGGCGGTTGTAGATCGGATGGCTCGAGGCATCAAAGGTGGTGCCGGCGGTGTACAGCGCCGGGTCAAAGCCCTCGGGCGAGCCTTCGGAACAATAGACAAGGGTCTGCGCCTGGGCAGACACGCCCAGCACGCTCAGCAGCAGGCCGGTGGCCAGAAACTTGTTCAATGACATTTCTCTTCTCTCCGTGTTGGTAAACTGGTTGTTGCGCGGCTTCTGTCGTCCGCCTTCGGTCGCGACTACCGCCTCAGCGGCAGCATTTCCCGCGCGGTCTTGGATTGCTCGGCCTCGGATCGTGTGATATCGCCGGATTTCTCGTACTGCATGCGCCCCACCCACAATATGCGGGCCGGCTTGTCGGTTCTGTTGGACCAGCAATGCGGCGTGGTGCCCAGATAGTGCAGGCTGTCGCCGGGCCCCATGATGTATTCCCGTTCACCGACGATCTGGGAAATCGTGCCATCCAGAATATAGATGATCTCTTCGCCGACATGGATGACGACTTCGGATTCATAGCCTGGCGGAACATTCATCACATACGAGGTCAACTCGTGACCGGCGCGCTCGACGCCGATCTGCTCGTATTCGATGGACGAACCGGTCACCGCGAACCGGGGCCGTGAATTTGCGCGGGTCAGGCTGTCGACTGTGTGCGGGGTTCTTACGAAAAAGTCGGTATCGACCTCGAGCGCCTGGGCGATCTGGGTCAGCGTTCCCAACGTCGGCGTCGCGTTGCCGCGCTCGACCTGGCTGAGATAGCCGACCGAAACGCCCGACGCACCCGACACTTACCGCAGCGTCATCGACAGTCTCTGTCGCCGCGCACGCATGCGCCGCCCCAGCTCGTCCGCCGTGCCTGGTTCGGTCGTCTGATGAGTCTTTTTCTGCACGTGTCCGCCACGGGGGTTCGGGGTCTTGAATGGCGCACAGCGTGAATAAAATTTTTTTCTGTCAATAGATTTTTTTTGCCGATCAGCAAATCGGTACCATCCGAAAATCAGTTTATACAGCTTTTTCAATGCCTTGACCGAACAGCCAGAAAAACAACTCACGCCCCTTTAATTTTATATTGGATTTTGGATCCATTTTGCCTTAAAGCATCGCCACATAATTTCGGGAGGACCACATGTTCAAGAAACTTGCCGCCATCGCGGCGCTTGCCGCCCTGACGACCGGGCCATCTTTCGCCGACACGCTGGATGATGTCGTCGACCGGGGCGTCCTGCGCTGCGGCGTCGTTCTGGATTTTCCGCCGATCGGTTACCGCGACGCCAACAACGAACCCGCGGGATTCGACGTGGACTATTGCCATGACCTTGCCGCCGCGCTCGAGGTCGAGGCCGAAATCCTGCCCGTGACCTGGGCCGAACGCCTGCCGATCATCGTGACCGGCCGGGCCGACGTGGTGTTCGGCGCGACCTCGGACAGCCTGGCGCGGGCGCGCACCGTGGGCTTCAGCATTCCCTACGCGATCTATTTCGCGCAGGGCGTCGTGAACAAGGACAGCGGCATCAAAAGCTTCGAGGACATTCGCGGCAAACGCGTCGCCGCCGCCATCGGCACCGTGCCCGAGCAGGAATGGCTGAAGATCGCCGCCGAATGGGGCGAAGAGGGCAATTATCAGGGGTACCAGTCGGAAAACGAGGTCTTCCTGGCCGTCGCGCAGGGCAAGGCCGATATCGGCATCACCACCAACACTGCCGTTCTGCCGATCACCCAGCAATACGACACGATCGAAGCCGGCCCGCGCATGCCCTGGACGACCGACTATACCTCGATCGTGGGCAAGCGCGAGGACGTGACCTGGCTCAACTATCTCAACCTGTTCGTCACCCACCAGGTGCGCTCGGGCCGCTATGCCGAACTGTGGGGCAAATATGTCGGCGGCGAGGCGCCCGAACTGCGTATTCCCGGCGTGATGTACTGATCCGGCCACTCACGGAACCCGCCCCTGCCCGCCTGTCGGGCGGGGGCCATCGGACCTCTGCTCATGTTTGACTACAATTTCCACTGGCGGCCGGTGATGAAAAGCCTGCCCGACCTGATCGACGCGGCCTTTCTGACGCTGCAGGTCGCGGTGCTGGCGATGATCCTGGGGATCGTCATCGGCCTGGGGCTGGCTCTGGTCCGAATGCACCTGAGGGGCCTGCCCCGCTGGCTGGCTTCAAGCTGGGTCGAGCTGGCGCGCAACACCCCGGCCCTGTTCCAGCTGTTCTTCTTCGGCTTCGGGCTGGGCGCGTTCGGGCTGCACCTGTCGCCCTACATAATCGTTCTGGCGGGGCTGACCTTCAACTGCGCCGGTTACCTGGCCGAGAACTTCCGCGGCGGCTTCCAGGCCGTGCCCGACACCCAGATCCGCGCGGCACGGTCGTTGGGCATGACTGCCTGGCAAGCCTATTCGCGGATCGTGATCCCGCAGGTGTTCCGCATCGTCTACCACCCGATCACCAACCAGATGGTCTGGGCGGTGCTGATGTCCTCGCTGGGGATGCTGGTGGGATTCCGCGAACTTTCGGGCGAGACCCAGTTCTTCGCCTCGCGCACCTTCCGCATCTTCGAATATTTCGCCGTCACCGCCGTTATCTACTACGTGATCGTGAAGCTCATCCTGTTGGGATCGCGCCTGCTGGCCGCGCGCCTGTTCAGGTACTGACGAGGCACCCATGCAACCATCACTCAGCTTTTTCAGCGGCTTCACCCCCAACGACCTTTGGTTCCTGGCCGAGGCCGCCCTGCGGACCTTGTGGATCTCGGCGCTGTCGATCTCCATCGGCACCGTACTGGGCGCAATCTTCGGCTGGATCCTTTACGAAGGAAAACTGACCGCGACCCTGACGCTTGCACCGGTGCTGGACGTGTTCCGCTCGGTGCCGCTCATCATCCAGCTTGTGCTGTTCTACAATTTCGCGCCCATCGTGGGGCTGGACCTGGACCCCTTCGCCTCGGGCGTTGTGATCCTGACGATCTATACCGCCGCGCTGGTCGCCAATGTGGCGCGCGGCGGGATCGAGGCGGTCGGCCTGCCGATGCGCCGCGCCGCGCGCAGCCTGGGCATGACCTATTGGCAGGACCTGCGCCATGTGGTGCTGCCGATCGGAGGCCGCGCCGTGTTTCCCGCCTGGGTCGGCGTCGCGCTGGGGGTGATGAAGGACAGCGCCCTGGTCTCGGTGCTGGGCTATGTCGAACTGCTCAAGGCCAGCCAGATCCTGATCACCCGCACACAGGAACCCTTCCTGATCCTCACCCTCGCCGGCGCGTTCTATTTCGCGCTCAGCTATCCCGTCTCGCGCTTTGCCGCGTCGCTTGAAAGAAAGTGGGCCCAATGATCGAAATTCGCGACCTGCACAAATATTTCGGCGCCCTGCATGTTCTCAAGGGCATCAACCTGAATGTCCAAAAGGGCGAGGTGCTGTCGGTGATCGGCGCGTCCGGGTCGGGCAAGTCCACCCTGCTCTACTGCATCAACGGGCTTGAACCGGTGCAGCAGGGCCGAGTGGTGGTCGATGGCATCGACGTGCATGCCAAGGGCACCGACATCAACAGGCTGCGCCAGCGGCTGGGCATGGTGTTCCAGCAATGGAACAGCTTTCCGCACCTGACCGCCCTGGAAAACGTGGCGCTGGCGCCGCGGATCGTCAAGGGCAAGACCCGGGCCGAGGCCCGCGAAATCGCCCGCCGGCAGCTGGAACATGTCGGGCTGGGCGAAAAGCTCGACGCCTACCCCTCGGCCCTGTCGGGCGGCCAGCAGCAGCGTCTGGCCATTGCGCGGGCGCTGGCGATGGAGCCCGAGTACATGCTGTTCGACGAGGCGACCTCGGCGCTGGACCCGGAACTGGTGGGCGAGGTGCTGGAAACCATGCGCATGCTGGCCGAGGAGGGCATGACCATGATATGCGTGACGCACGAGATGGGCTTTGCCCGGGACGTCAGCGACCGGGTCGCCTTTTTCCACCAGGGCGTCATGGAGGAGATCGGCCCGCCCGAGCAGATATTCACCGCCCCGCAATCCGAACACACCCGCAAATTCCTGGCCAATGTGCGCTGAAGCACGCAACAAGACAACAAGGCAGACAAGATGATGAACAACGTATTCACGGGCACGATGCCGGCTTTGATGACACCGTGCAAGGCCGACCGCACCCCCGACTATGACGCTCTGGTGCGGAAGGGGCAGCAGATGATCGAGGCGGGGATGTCCGCGGTTGTCTATTGCGGGTCGATGGGCGACTGGCCGTTGCTGACCGATGACCAGCGGATGGAAGGGGTCGCGCGTCTGGTGCAGGCGGGCCTTCCGGTCGTGGTGGGCACCGGGGCGATCAACACGCGCTCGGCGGTGGCGCATGCGGCGCATGCGCAGAAGGTCGGCGCGGTGGGGCTGATGGTGATTCCGCGGGTGCTGTCGCGCGGCAGCTCGGTGGCGGCGCAGCGCAACCATTTCAAGGCCATCCTGTCGGCGGCGCCCGACGTGCCCGCGATCATCTACAACAGCCCCGTCTACGGCTTTGCCACCCGCGCCGATCTGTTCTTTGCGCTGCGGGCCGAGCATCCCAACCTGGTCGGCTTCAAGGAATTCGGCGGCAGCGCCGACCTGCGCTATGCGGCCGAGCACATCACCAGCCGCGACGATGAGGTGACGCTGATGGTCGGCGTCGATACCGAGGTCTACAACGGCTTCGTCAATTGCGGGGCCACCGGGTCGATCACCGGCATCGGCACCGCGCTGCCCCGCGAGGCGCTGCTGCTGGCGGCGCTGTCGAAAAAGGCGGCCGAGGGCCATGCCGAGGCCCGCCTGCGGGCTCGCGAACTGGACGAGGCGCTTGGCGTGCTGTCCAGTTTCGACGAGGGCACCGACCTGGTGCTGTACTACAAATACCTGCTGGTGCTGAACGGCGAAGAGGAATACCGCCTGCATTTCAACGAGACCGACGAGTTGAGCGACGCGCAGTGCCGCTATTGCGAGCAGCAATATACGCTGTTCCGCAACTGGTTCGCGGACTGGTCGCGCCAGGGCGGGGTGATCGCGGAATGCATGTGATCGACAGCCATACCGGCGGCGAACCCACGCGGGTGATCCTGGAGGGCGGTCCCGATCTGGGCAGCGGCCCGCTGGCCGACCGGGCCGGACGGCTGGCCCGCGACCACGCCGAGTTCTACCACGCGGTCCTGCGCGAGCCGCGCGGCCAGCCGGCGATGGTAGGGGCACTTCTGGTGCCGCCGGTCGACCCGGACTGCGTGACCGGGGTGATCTATTTCGACGCGGATGCGGTGCTGGGCATGTGCGGGCACGGCACGATCGGGCTGACCGTGACGCTGGCGCATCTGGGCCGGATCGGCGTCGGCACGCATCGGATCGAGACCCCGGCCGGGGTGGTCTCGGTCCGGCTGCACGACGCGCACACGGTGACGGTGACGAATGTCGAAAGCCGCCGCGTGGCCCGCGCGGTCGAGATCGAGGTGCCGGGCCACGGCACGGTGACGGGCGACGTGGCCTATGGCGGCAACTGGTTCTTCATCATCGACCCCAGCCCGCTGCCGGTCGAGCCCGCGAATATCCGCGCCCTGACCGACCTGGGCGTCGCCATCCGCCGCGCCGCCAATGCCGCGGGCATCGGCGGCGAAGCCGGAGAGCCGATCGACCATGTGATCTTTCAGGATGCCGCACCGGAAGCAGGCGTACACAGCCGCAACTTCGTGCTGTGCCCTGATGACGCCTATGACCGCTCGCCCTGCGGCACGGGCAGTTCGGCGCGGTTGGCCTGTCTGGCGGCCGACGGACGCTTGGCGCCCGGCGAAGAAATCGTGCAGGCCAGCGTCATCGGCAGCCCCTATCGGCTGTCCTATCAGCCTGGTCCGAATGGCGGGGTGATCCCCTCGATCACCGGTCAGGCTTTCGTGATGGCCGAAGGCCGCCTGATTTTTGATCCCGCCGATCCTTTCCGCTCGGGTATTGAGACCACATGAAGACAGATGTCATCGTCATCGGGGCCGGGGTGGTCGGCATCAGCGCGGCACTTGAGCTGCAGCGTCGGGGTTACGCCGTTCAGGTGTTCGACCGCTCGGGGGTCGCGGCCGAGGCCTCGGCCGGCAATGCCGGGGCCTTCGCCTTCCCCGAGGTCGAACCGCTGGCCACGCCGGGGATCCTGAAAAAGGCCCCGAAATGGCTGCTCGATCCGTTGGGGCCGCTGTCGATCCCGCCCGCCTATGCCCTGCGGATCGCACCGTGGATGTGGCGGTTCTGGCGCGCCAGTCGCCCCAGCCGGTACCAGGCGCTGGTCGCCGCGCAGGTCAGCCTGATGCAACTGTGCCAGGCCGCGACCGAACGACAGATCGCCGATACGGGTGGCGCAGCGATGATGCAGCGCGACGGGCAGCTGCAACTGTATGAAAGCGCAGCCGAGTTCCGCGCCGCCTTGCCCACCTGGGAGCTGCGTCGCCGGCATGGCATCGCTTTCGATCTGCTGGAAAGCCCCGAGGCGATCGCCGAGATTCAACCCGGCCTCAGCCCGCGCTTTACCCATGCCGGGTTCACGCCGCATTGGTGGAACACCGTCGATCCCAAACGCTGGGTCGAGCACCTGGCGCAGGTGTTCCGCGACCGTGGCGGGGTGATCGAGACGCGCCCCGTGCGCGCGCTGGAGCTGTCGGATACGGGCGTCTGGGTGCGCTTCGACCAGGGTGCGGCGGATGCCGGCAAGGTGGTCGTGGCCGCGGGGGCGTGGTCGCACCACCTGACCCGCACGGTGGGCGACCGGATCCCGCTGGAGACCGAGCGCGGCTACAACACGACCCTGCCGCCGGGCGCGTTCGACCTGCGGCTGCACGTGACCTTTTCCCGGCACGGCTTCGTGGCCAGCAGGATCAACGGTGGTGTGCGCATCGGTGGTGCGGTCGAACTGGGCGGGCTTGACCTGCCGCCCAATTACAAGCGCGCCGAGACCCTGCTGAACAAGACGCGGCAATTCCTGCCGGGGCTGAACACGCAGGGCGGCACGCAGTGGATGGGGTTCCGCCCGTCGCTGCCCGACAGCATTCCGGTGATCGGACGGTCGCCGAAATCCCCGCACCTGATCTTTGCTTTTGGGCACGGCCATCTGGGCCTGACCCAGTCGGCCGGCACCGCCGAGCTGGTTGGCGCGTTGGTCGACGGCACCGATCCGGCCATTCCGGTCGCCCCCTTCACCCCGACACGGTTCTGAGGACCCCATGCGCAGCAGCAAGACCATCCATGTGATCTCGGCCCATGCCGAGGGCGAAGTGGGCGATGTCATCGTCGGCGGCGTCGCACCGCCGCCCGGCGACACGATCTGGGCGCAACGCAGCTTCATCGCCCGCGACCAGACCCTGCGCAACTTCGTGCTGAACGAGCCGCGCGGCGGGGTGTTCCGCCATGTCAACCTGCTGGTGCCGCCCAAACACCCCGATGCCGACGCCGCCTTCATCATCATGGAGCCCGAGGACACCCCGCCCATGTCCGGGTCGAATTCGATCTGCGTGGCGACGGTGCTGCTGGACGGGGGCATCCTGCCGATGACCGAGCCGGAAACCCAACTGACGCTCGAAGCGCCGGGCGGCTTGGTGCGGGTGCGGGCCGAGTGCCGCAACGGCAAGGCCGAACGGATCTTCGTTCGGAACCTGCCCAGCTTTGCCGACCGCCTCGCCGCGCCGCTCGAGGTCGAGGGCCTGGGGACCCTGACGGTGGACACCGCCTATGGCGGGGACAGTTTCGTGGTGGTCGACGCCGCGGCGCTGGGGCTGCGCATCACCGAGAACGAGGCCGCCGACATCGCCCGTCTGGGGGTGGTGATCACCGACGCCGCCAATGCGCAGCTGGGCTTTGCCCATCCCGAGAACCCGGATTGGGACCACATCTCGTTCTGCGCCTTCTGCGGACCGTTGACCGAAACCGCAACCGGCCTGACCGGCCGATCCGCGGTGGCGATCCAGCCCGGCAAGGTCGACCGCTCGCCCACCGGTACCGCCGTTTCGGCCCGCATGGCGCTGATGGCCGCCCGGGGACAGATGCGCCCGGGCCAGAGCTTCGAGGCGGTGTCGATCATCGGCTCGCGCTTCACCGGCCGCATCCTGGGCACGACCCAGGTCGGAGACCGCCCGGCCATCCTGCCCGAGATCTCGGGCCGAGGCTGGATCACCGGCATCCATCAGCACATGCTGGACCCCGACGACCCCTGGCCGCAGGGCTATCGCCTGCGCGACACCTGGGGCGCCTAGAACGGACGCCGCGCGCGAAACCGGTTGGATCGCCCGCCCGCAACCGGTATCTGTACCCGAAATGCGGTTCACCAGAAAAAAAAGGAGTGGGCATGGCCGGAACACGCGCGGTGACGAAACAAAGCCTGCCGGACCTGATTGCGAATGACCTGCGCGAACGCATCCTGAGCGGAGAGATGGCCGAAGGCGAACCGATCCGCCAGGAAGCTCTTGCCGAAGAATACGGCGTGTCCCGCATGCCGGTCCGCGAGGCGCTCAAGCGCCTGAACGCCGAGGGGCTGATCCAATGGGCCAACAACCGGGGCGGTTCGGTCACTCGGCATTCGCTTGCCGAGATCGGAGAGATCTTCGATCTGCGCATCCTGATCGAGGTGGACCTGTTCCGCCGATCCATCCCGGCCATGACCGGCGCGGATTTCGACCGCTGCGAGGAAATCCTGCAGCAGATGGAAGCCTCGTATGACGAAGACGACGTGGCCCGCTGGGGGGTGCTGAACCACAGCTATCACACCGCGCTGTATTCGGCGGCCCATCGGGGACTGACCAAGGAACTGCTCGACCGGATCAACCTGCAGTCGGACCGTTACGTGCGCCTGCACCTGAGCGTCATGAAACAGCGCGAGCCTGCCAAGAAAGAACACCGCCAGCTTCTTGACTACGCGCGCAGCGGCAAGGTCGAGGACGGTTGCGCCCTGCTGCGGGACCATATCGAACGCACCAAGCTCCAACTGCTCGAGATGATCGAGGCCAAACGCGCCTCTGAAGGCTGAAACGCGGCTTTCGGCTTCAGACGCCACTTGCGCTGCCTTCATTTTTGGATACATTATCCTAAATCACAAAACGGACGTGACCCCCCATGACATTCACCCCCCACGGCAAGCACCTCATCGCAGGCAACTGGGTTGCCGGCGACACCACCTTCCTGTCCGACCCCGCGCAGGGGCCGGCCCACGCCTTTTCCGACGGAACGGCTTCTCAAATCGATGCCGCCGCGCAAGCCGCCGAAGAGGCGTTCTGGACTTACGGCTACAGCGCCCGGCACAACCGCGCGGCTTTTCTGGACACGATCGCAGAGGAAATCGAAGCCCGCGCCGACGCCATCACCCAGATCGGAACCCAGGAAACCGGCCTGCCGGCCGCGCGTCTTGAGGGCGAGCGCGGCCGCACCGTCACGCAGTTGCGGCTGTTTGCCGACCATATCCGCAAGGGCGACTATCTGGACCGGCGGCACGATCCGGCCCTGCCCAACCGTCAGCCGCTGCCACGCCCCGATCTGAAAATGGTACAGCGCCCGATCGGGCCGGTCGCGGTATTCGGGGCCTCGAACTTCCCGCTGGCCTTCTCGACCGCGGGCGGCGACACCGCCGCCGCACTCGCCGCAGGCTGTCCGGTCGTGGTCAAGGGCCACCCGGCCCATCCCGGCACCGGCGAAATCGTCGCCGAAGCCGTCCATGCCGCCCTCAAGACATGCAACCTGCATCCGGGCGTTTTCAGCTTTGTCCAAAGCAACGGCCACGAGGCCGGAACGGCCCTGGTTCAGCATCCGTTGATCAAGGCGGTCGGGTTTACCGGGTCGCTGGCCGGCGGCCGCGCCCTGTTCGACCTGTGCGCGGCCCGGCCCGAGCCGATTCCGTTCTATGGCGAGCTGGGATCCGTCAACCCGATGTTCATCCTGGAAAACGCGCTGCAGAACCGCGCCGAAGACATCGCTCAGGGCTGGGCCGCATCGCTGTGCATGGGGGCCGGGCAGTTCTGCACCAATCCCGGCGTCTCGGTGGTGTTGGCAGGCGAGCCGGCCGAGCGATTTGTCCGCTCGGCCGCGGCCGCGCTGTCCGAACAGCCCGCCCAGACCATGTTGACCGACGGCATCGCCGCCGCCTATCGCACCGGACAACAACACCTGGCCCAAAGCGATGCCGCCCCCGTTTTGACGACCACCAGCGACGGGCGCCATGCCAGGCCGAACCTGTTCCGGGCCAGCGCCCGCACCTGGCTGGCGGATGAAACCCTGTGGGAAGAAGTCTTTGGCCCGCTTGGCATCATCGTGGTGGCCGACACCCGTGACGATATGCGCGACGTCGCGCTGCGGCTTCGCGGGCAACTGACCTGCACCCTGCACATGGATGCCGAAGACTCGGACCACGCCCGCACCCTGCTGCCGATCCTGGAACGCAAGGCGGGGCGCCTCCTGGCCAACGGATACCCGACGGGCGTCGAGGTCTGCGACGCGATGGTCCATGGCGGCCCCTACCCCGCGTCGACGAATTTCGGCGCCACATCCGTGGGGACACTGTCGATCCGGCGGTTCCTGCGTCCGGTCTGCTATCAGAACCTGCCCGATACGTTGATCGAGACGGCCCTGGCCTGACACGTCCAGTCGTCACCGCACGACCGTCATGCCCCGGTCTCGGAAATCTCCAGCACAAGCGTCTGGTGATACGGCTTGTCGGGCGTGCAGACGATCGACGGGAATGTCGCGACATTCGGCGCGTTCGGATGGCCCGACGGCTCGATGCAGACTCCGGCATGCGGCGCAAAAGGTGCCGACAGATGGGCGGCGGAGTAGACCTGCGCCCCGGGTTGATCGGAACGGACCGTCATCGTCAGACCGGACGGGGCCGCGAGCGTGGCAACCGGCTGATCCAGCCTGCCGCCGGTGCGGAACAGGAAGAAGTGATCGAGATCCGTGGCCGCCTGTCCGATCCGCCGGGGCGACGAGAAATCCAGCCCGGCCGATGCGGAATCGACGATTCCGCCGCGGGCAATCCCCTGGCCGTCCAACTCCAGGTGACGATCCGACGCCAGTTGAAGACGGTGCTCGGAAATGCCCCGGGCGGACCCCAATGTATAGTAGTTGTGCTGCGCGATGCTGATCGGGGTCGGTCTGCCCGGCCATGCTGAAATCGAGTACGTCAGGCGCGGGCAATCCAGCCGGATCCGGAGCTCGAACCGCACGGTGCCTGGAAATCCGCCCGCGCCGTCTGGCGAAACATGCGCCAGCACCGCCTCGCGTGGCGAAACC
Source organism: Ruegeria intermedia (assembly GCF_900129345.1). GTDB lineage: Bacteria > Pseudomonadota > Alphaproteobacteria > Rhodobacterales > Rhodobacteraceae > Ruegeria > Ruegeria intermedia. The sequence continues at coordinate 77,220 of NZ_FQVK01000020.1, forward strand.
CGCTCGATCTGCCAGGGCTGGCGCGACAGCCCTTCCGGTCCGCCATGCAACGTGTTCGGGCCGTCGTTGGGCTCCAACGCATGATGGGCGCCGTCCAACGTGAACCCGGCCCCGCCGATCCGGTTGGCGACACGCCCGACGATCGCGCCCCGATAGAACGGGTCGTCCAGGTAATGCAAAGGGTCGTCATAGCCAAGTATCAGTGCCCGGCCCTTGTACCACCACCCCTGGGTGACCGCCCCGTGACCCAGAACCGATACCCGCATGTCGCCATCCTGCAGATGGGCGACCGGGATATCAGTTGAATCGTTCCTTTTCATGTATTTCATCCGGCCAGTTGCACCAACGCTGCGTCACACGCCCATCATCGTCTGTAGGCACGGACATGGGCATCCGTCAAATGCTTCTGCGGCACGACGTTGGCCTTGACCGCTGGCGTCCTCCTGACCTTTCCGGGCGTTGCAACCCTCGCGGCGCGCATGTTCAGGCGCTGCCCGGTCTGAGCGCCTACCCCGCCTTTTTGAGCGGAACCGGTTCGGACATCTGACCGGCGTAGCGTTGGTTGCGCACCTGATCGGGCCGCATGTCATAGCTGACCCGAAAGGCACGCCCCAGCGCAGTGACCGAGTAAAACCCCGTGGCCATCGCGATCTCGCGCAGCGGCAGATCGGAATGGCGCAACAGGTGATAGGCGCGTTCCAGCCGCAGTTCCCGGTAGGTCGTCAGCAACTTCTCACCGGTCTTGCTCAGGAATCGACGCTGCAACTGGCGTGTCGAGGTTCCAAGCGACTCGGACAGGTCCGAAATCCGAAGCGGATCCTCGACATTGTCCAGCATGGCTTCGATGGCCTGACAGACGACCGGATCGGCCCCGGATCGGCGGATCAGACGGCTCGCCAGACGGCTCGTGCAGGCGCCCTTGGGGTCTTCCAGCCCGATATACTCCCGCAACGTGTCCGCCTGATGTTCACCGTGGTCCCGCGATACAAGCGCACATAGCAGGCGCAAAGCACTCAGCGGGGTCGTCGCGCTGTGGATTCGCCCCGCGGCCGAGAGATAGGTGGCGGTGGCACTGTCCTTCAGGCCGACTTCCTGGGCGGCGGCCCGGAAATTCGGGTGGACGGCGGCAACGGCGTCCTCGGCGCGCCCGAACTCGGCCAGCAGCAGCACGGCACCGCTTACGAGCACCGCACGCGAGGCAAGGTTCATCGCCTGCGAGACCCAGGCCCGGTCCGGTCCGGCCAATCGCCAGCTGGTGTGCAGGTCTCCCCAGAACACAACGGTTCGCCCCGCCCAATACTGAGGCCCGCCCGCCGGTCCATCCGCGATCACGCGCAGCTTTAAGGCATACACGTGATGGTCCATCAACTCGTTCAGAGCATTGAAGAATTCCACCAGCACCTGAGCGGACGGCCTGGCCGAAGCAGCGGCCAGAACGACATCCACATGATGGAGCCTTTCAGGCGAAGAGGGCGCCGAGCCAAGATGAGCGCCGCTGCCGAGAACATCATAATGTTTCATCGGTCCTCCATTTGCCGGGTCCCGGCACCGCCGCCAGCGGCAGCGCCTTCGTTGCAAGCTCCCCCCGCCTTTGGGCGGGGGTTTTTGTGTTTTTATTCTGCGGCGTCTTCGTATGCGTCCATGGGGGGGCATGTGCAGACGAGGTTCCGGTCACCG
>NZ_FQVK01000021.1 GCF_900129345.1 Ruegeria intermedia
GCGCCAAGGTCTATGGCGAGCGGCTGGGGCAGGCGCAGTTCGACACCATCATGCGGGATGCGCTGGCCCAGCGGCTGTCGGATCTGGACCTTGCCGCCTTCGTCACCGCCTGCGCCGCGGATCGGTTGGATTTCGACGAAACCATCGGCCTGACCCGCGCCATGCAGGGGGCCGGCGAGACGCTGGATTGGGGCGACCGGCTGGTGCTGGACAAGCACTGCGTCGGCGGCCTGCCGGGCAACCGCACCACGCCGATCGTGGTGGCCATCGTCGCGGCGGCCGGGCACCTGATCCCCAAGACCTCGAGCCGCGCCATCACTTCGCCGGCGGGCACCGCCGACACGATGGAGGTCATGGCGCCGGTGGCGCTGGACATCCCGGACATGCGCCGGGTGGTCGAGGCACAGGGCGGCTGCATCGTCTGGGGCGGCGGCCTGCACCTGAGCCCGGTGGACGACGTGCTGATCCGCATCGAACGGCCGCTGGATTTCGACAGCGAGGGCCAGCTGGTGGCCAGCGTCCTGTCCAAAAAGGCCGCCGCCGGGGCCAGGCGGGTGGTGATCGACGTCCCCGTAGGCCCCACCGCCAAGGTCCGCTCGCAGGCGGCAGCGGCGGCGCTGTCGGCCCGGTTCGAGGCGGTGGCCAGGGCCATCGGGCTGGACCTGATGATCCAGATCAGCGACGGCAGCCAGCCGGTGGGGCAGGGGATCGGCCCGGCGCTCGAGGCGATGGACGTGCTCAAGGTGTTGCGCCGCGATCCCGACGCGCCCGCCGACCTGCGCGACCGCGCCCTGAACCTTGCGCGGGCGCTGCTGGACATGGGCGGTGGCCCGGCCGCCCGGCACAACCTTGCACGCGAATTGCTCGACAGCGGCGAGGCCGAGCGGCGCTTTGTGGCGATCTGCGAGGCGCAGGGCGGCTTTGCCGAGCCGCAATTCGCGCCGCACCGAATGCCGGTCACGGCCCCGCGCGACGGGATGGTCACGGCGATCGACAACCGCCGCATCGCCCGCGTCGCCAAGCTGGCCGGCGCGCCTCAGAGGCCACGGGCCGGGGTGCTTCTTCGGGCGCAGAGGGGCGACACGGTCCATCGCGGTGACCCACTGTTCGAAATTCACGCCGAAACACCCGGAGAGCTGGCCTATGCGCACCACTATGCCGCCAGCCATCCCGGCATGTTCAGGATCGAGGAGCCGTCATGACACCCGTTCTTGCCCCGTTTCCCGAAATGCTGCCCCTGGCCGAGACGCTGGCCCCGTTGATCGGGGCTGATCTGGCCCCGGTCGACTGGCACCAGTTTCCCGACGGCGAAAGCCTGGTGACGCTGGATGCCGACCTGGCGGGGCGCGACGTGGCGCTCCTGTGCACTCTGCGCGACCCCGACCGCCACGCGCTGCCGCTGCGCTTTGCCGCCGAGACCGCGCGCGATCTGGGCGCCGTCAGCGTCGGGCTGATCGCGCCCTATCTGGGCTACATGCGGCAGGATCGCCGGTTCGCGCCGGGGCAGGCGGTCAGCGCGCCCCTGTTCGCCGCCTTCCTTCAGGAGAGCTTTGACTGGCTGGTCACCGCCGACCCGCATCTGCACCGGATCCCCAGCCTCGACCGGCTGTTCACCATTCCCGCGCGGCGGGTGGTCACCGCGCCGCTGCTGGCCGAATGGATCGCCGCGCATGTGGATGACCCGGTGCTGCTGGGGCCCGACAGCGAAAGCCAGCAATGGGTGGCCGGCGTCGCAGCCAGGGTGGGATGCCCCTACGAAGTTCTGCGCAAACATCGCAGCGGCGACCGCAGCGTCGAGATCAGCGTGCCCGACAACCCGGCGCTGCGCACCGGCACGCCGGTCATCCTCGACGACATCGCCTCGTCGGGCCGCACGCTGGTGCGGGCGATCGAGCGGCTGCGCGAGGCCGGGACCCGCGCGCCGGTCTGCGTGGTCATCCACGCGGTGTTCGCCGGGAAGGCCCATGCCGACATCTTGGCCGCTGGCGCCCGGCAAATCGTCACCACCAACAGCATTCCGCACGCCAGCAATGCCATTGACCTTTCTCCGCTGATTGCCGGCGCGATCGCAGAGACGGCGGCAGGCTTGACCTTCCAGCAACTGGAATCCCCATATTCAGACCAAGCCAAATGGTCAAAAGGATCAAAAAAATGAGCGACAGAATCCATAATCCTGCCAAAGCCGAGGCAACCGAGACGATCTATACTTGCCCGATGCACCCCGAGGTGCGCCAACCCGAACCGGGCGACTGCCCCAAATGCGGCATGCACCTTGTGCCCGAGGGCGAGGTCGACGCGCATGCGCACCACCACCACGCGCACGCGCAGTCGACGGGCGACAACGGAGAATACGACACCGTGCCGGCAGGCTATGACGGACCCGTTTACACCTGTCCGATGCACCCGCAGGTGCGGCAGACGCATCCGGGCTCGTGCCCGCTCTGCGGTATGGGGCTGGAGCTGGAAAGCGCAACGATGGCCGATGAGGGGCCAAACCCCGAACTGGTGGATTTCACCCGGCGGCTCTGGGTCGGGGCGGTGCTGACCTTTCCGCTGCTGGTGTTCACGATGGGGCCGTATGTGGGGCTGTCGGGCGTCCGCGAAATCTTTGGCGAACGCGCGACCCTGTGGATCGAACTGGTGCTGGGCACGCCGGTGGTGCTGTGGTGCGGCTGGCCCTTCCTTGAACGGGGTTGGACCTCGTTCCGCACCATGAACCTGAACATGTTCTCGCTGATCGGCATGGGCGTGATGGCCGCGTGGCTGTTCAGCGTGGTTGCGGTGCTGGCGCCGGATATCTTCCCCGACGGGTTCCGCGATGCCGAGGGCCATGTGGGCGTCTATTTCGAGGCGGCGGCGGTGATCGTCACGCTTGTCCTGCTGGGGCAGGTGATGGAACTGCGCGCCCGAGAGGGCACCGGCAAGGCGATCCGGGCGCTGCTGGACATGGCCGCCAAGACCGCCCGCATCATCCGCGCCGACGGCAGCGAAGAGGAAATCCCGCTGGAAGAGGTTCAGGTCGGCGACCGCCTGCGCGTGCGTCCCGGTGACAAGGTGCCGGTGGATGGCGTCGTGCTGGAAGGACGCTCGTCGGTGGACGAGAGCATGATCTCGGGCGAGCCGGTTCCTGTCGAGAAGGTGGCGGGCGAGCCGGTGACCGGGGCCACGATCAACGGCACCGGCACCCTCGTGATCGAGGCCACCCGCGTGGGCGCCGACACGATGCTGTCCCAGATCGTCGAGATGGTGGCCAATGCCCAACGCAGCCGCGCGCCGATCCAGAAATACGCCGACAAGGTGGCGGGCTGGTTCGTGCCGGCGGTCATCGCCATCGCGGTGCTGGCTTTCATCGGCTGGGCGATCTGGGGGCCTGATCCGGCGCTGTCCTACGCGCTGATCGCCGCCGTTTCGGTGCTGATCATCGCCTGCCCCTGCGCGCTTGGCCTGGCGACACCGATGTCGATCATGACGGCCACCGGGCGCGGGGCGCAGGCCGGGGTTCTGATCAAGAACGCCGAGGCGCTGGAGCGGTTCGAGAAGGTCGATACCCTGATCGTGGACAAGACCGGCACCCTGACCATGGGCAAGCCGCGGCTGGTGGCCGTGCTGCCCGAGCCCGGCCATGACGAGGCCGAGGTGCTGCGGCTGGCCGCGACACTGGAGAAGGGATCCGAACACCCGCTGGCCGAGGCGATCGTCGCCGGGGCCGAAGAGCGTGGCGTGGCCCTGTCCGACGCCACTGACTTCGAAGCGGTGACCGGCAAGGGCGTCAAAGGCATGGTGGACGGCCGCCCGGTCGCGCTCGGCAACCTGAAGCTGGTCACCGATCTGGGGCTCGACGCCGCCGACCTGACCGCCAAGGCCGATGCGCGCCGCGATCAGGGTGAGACGGTGATGTTCGTGGTGCTCGACGGCGCGGTGGCCGGTCTGGTCAGCGTCGCCGATCCGGTCAAGGAGACCACCCCGGCGGCCTTGCAGGCGCTGCATGATCTGGGCTTCCGCATCATCATGGCCACCGGCGACAACGAGCGCACCGCCAAGGCGGTGGCCGAGCGTCTGGGCATCGACGAGATCCGCGCCGACGTGCTGCCCGAGGACAAGGCCCGCATCATCCGCGAGTTGCAGGAAAAAGGCGCCAAGGTTGCCATGGCCGGTGACGGGGTGAACGACGCCCCGGCGTTGGCGCAGGCCGATGTGGGCATCGCCATGGGCACCGGCGCCGACGTGGCGATCGAAAGCGCGGGCTTCACGCTGGTCAAGGGCAACCTCGACGGCATCGTGCGCGCCCGCCGACTGGCCCGCGCCACCATGCGCAACATCCGCCAGAACCTGTTCTTTGCCCTGATCTACAACGCCTCGGGCGTGCCGGTGGCGGCGGGCGTGCTGTTTCCGGTCTTCGGCATCCTGATCAGCCCGATGTTCGCCGCCTTCGCCATGAGCGCCTCGTCGATCTCGGTGGTGCTGAATGCGCTGCGACTGCGGGGGGCGAAGATTTGAGCACGCACCAGCATAATATGCACGGCGCCGATGGCGCGCTGAAGCCCGGATCAATCTCGCTGACCGGGGCCGTCGCCATGGGCACCGGTGTGATGATCGGCGCGGGGATTTTTGCGCTTACCGGACAGATCGCCGGGCTGGCGGGGCCGTGGTTTCCGCTGTCCTTCTTGGTCGGGGCCGTGGTGACGGGTTTCAGCGCCTATACCTATATCGCCATGTCCAACGCCTGGCCCTCATCGGGCGGCATCGCCATGATCCTGACCAAGGCCTATGGGCCCGGGGCGGTTGCGGCGGCGGCCTCGCTGCTGATGGCGCTGTCGATGGTGATCAACGAAAGCCTCGTCGCGCGTACATTCGCGAGCTATGCGCTCCGCCCGTTCGACATCGAAGGCGGGCCGCTGGTGCCTGTGGTCGCGGTTGCGCTGATCGTCTTTGCCTATGCGGTGAACCGGTCGGGTAACCGGTCGGTGGGGTTGTGGTCGATCATCATGTCGGCGCTCAAGATCGGCGGGATCGCAATATTCGGCATCGCCGCACTTTGGGCGGCGGGCGGAACCTGGCAGGTTCAGGGCTCGGAACCGGCGGCGCCGTTGGGGTTCGTCGCCTCGGTGGCCCTGTCGATCCTCGCGTTCAAGGGCTTCACCACCATCACCAACAGCGGGGCCGAGATCGTCGATCCGCACCGCAATGTCGGGCGCACTATCATGATCTCGATCGTGATCTGCGCGGTGGTCTACCTGCTGGTCGCCCTTGCGGTCGGCGTCAGCCTGCCGCCCGAGCAGATCCGCGCGGCGCAGGACTATGCTCTGGCCGAGGCTGCCAAGCCGGTGCTGGGGCAGGGCGGGTTCTACCTGACCGTTGCGCTGGCGATGGTGGCGACGGCTTCGGGGCTGATCGCCAGCGTTTTCGCCGTGTCCCGGATGCTGGCGATGCTGACCGACATGAAGATGATCCCGCACAGCCATTTCGGCATGACGGGCAGCATCCAGTCTCACACGCTGATCTACACGGTCGTGATTGCGGGTCTGCTTGCGGTGTTGTTCGACCTGTCTCGCATCGCCTCGTTGGGGGCGTTCTTCTACCTGGTGATGGACATGGCGGTTCATTGGGGTGTCTGGCGGCGCTTGCGCAGTCAGATCAACGCCCGGGGATGGGTCTTGTTGACCGCTCTGACGCTGGATGCGGTGGTGCTGACCGCGTTCACGATACTCAAACTGCGCTCGGATCCGATGATCGTGGTTTATGCCATTTCCGGCATCATCCTCGTTTTCGCCTACGAGCGGCACTTTCTCCAACACTGGACCTTGGAACAGGAGGAAAACCAGCCATGACAAACACTGGCAACACACCACGTCCACCCGAGACCACCGACCAAATCGATCCGGCCGCGCCTTCCGAGGTATCACCGGATAAAGACCAGCCGGTGGGTCGCACCAGGCGCAATTGGATTCCTGCGGCCGCCGTGATCGCATTTGGTGTTGCGCTGCTGGGCTGGGAATACCGCGAGGCACTGTATCCGCTGCTGGCCTCGCCCCTGCTGTTCCTGGTGGTCTGCGTGGGCATGCATTTCCTGATGCACCGCGGCCATGGAAAGCACTGAACAATGACCCAAGCCCGCATCTATGTCGTTTTGGGAACTGCGATCCTTCTGACCACTTTGGCCGAGGTTTTCTACCTGGTGGTCTGGGGAATGGTGTTGTTCCCGCAGGGCAGTCTGGCGGGCAAGGCAATGTGGACATTGACCTGTGGTGTGGCAATGGGGGCCGTGATCGGTGCGGCCACGCTGGTGGCGATCGAGCCGCGTTACAGCGGCACCGCCGGATTGTGGCGGGCAGCGCTGATCGTAACTGTGGTCGGCAGCTATTGCGCCCTGCTGTGCAGCCGTATCGACGCCAGGTTCGGCTATTTCGGCGGGTCCGAACACGCCGGTTTGTTCATTGCTTCAGGAGTTGTGCCCGCGATTGCCGGCGGGGTCTTTTACGGATGGCTTTTGTACGGCTGGAACACGGCGCAACAGGAAGGATCGAACGAAGCGCGCGGATAGGAAATCCAAGCAGGAAAGGAGAAACCCATGTTTGCAAGATCCATGACCATACCAGCGGCACTGCTGGCAATGACGGTCGGGCCAGTTCCGGCGCTGGCCTCGCACGGCGAAGGACAGCACATGCAGATGATGGACCAGACGCCTATGGGGCTGATGATGCCCCAGATGAGTGCCGAAAGAGGCAGGGCGCTGTTTGCCTCCAAGGGGTGCATCGTCTGCCACTCGATCAACGGAGTTGGCGGGGAAGACGCCCCGATGCTCGACGCCTCGACGATGGACGAAATAATGAACCCGTTCGACTTCGCCGCCCGCATGTGGCGCGGCGCGGCCGCGATGGTCGAGCTTCAAGAGGAAGAACTGGGTGAACAGATCGAGCTGAGCGGCCAGGAACTGGCCGACATCATCGCCTTTGTTCATGACGCCTCGGAACAGGCGAAACTCTCTGAGGATGACATCCCGAAATCGATCGCGGCGATGATGCACCATCAATCCGAAGAGGATCACCACGAAGAAGGGGAAGAGGGGCATAGCGACTGATCCACCTCGTCCGGGCCTTGCCGACCGGCAGGCCCGGACCCGGCATGAAGGAGGAACGCCATGTCAGATATCTCGGCAAGACAACAGCCACAGGCGGACGAGAGCCGCCGCGACTTCCTGTATTACGCCACCGCAGGCGCCGCGGTCGTCGTGACCGGAGCCGCGATCTGGCCCCTGATCGACAGCATGAACCCCAGTGCGGATGTCTCGGCCGAGGCGGTAGTGAATATTGACCTCGAAGGGGTCGAGCCCGGCAGCCGGATCACGCTGAAATGGAAGGGCAAGCCGGTTTTTATCGACCATCGGACAGAGGAACGGATCGCACAGGCGCGGGCCGACGACGCGGTGCCGATGATCGACCCCGAACCGGATGCCGAGCGCATCCAGCGCCCGGAATGGCTGGTCGTGATCGGCGTCTGCACTCATCTGGGCTGCATCCCGCTGGGTCAAAACAGCGGCGACCCGACCGGGGACTGGAACGGCTGGTTTTGTCCGTGCCACGGCTCGCATTACGACACTTCGGGGCGGATCCGGAAAGGCCCGGCGCCGCGAAACCTCGACGTGCCGCCTTATGAGTTCGTGAGCGACACGCTGGTCAGGATCGGCTGAGGCGCGGAGCGTAAAGGAGCCATGCAGCGCGCGCCCCCCAGCCAGTGGCCGGAGTGCGGCCAATCCGTCACGAGATCGCTCGGCGGGCCGAAGGACTCCGCCAGCAGGACGCGGCCTTCGCCGTTCGGGCCGCGGGCCACGGCGTCATTCGCCACGATGACCTCACGCAGGTCAGGTTTCTTGTTCATCTTCGCTCGGCAGCGGCTTCAAGGAACCAGAAATCTTCTGTTGCTCAAACCGCTCAATTTGTCCGATAGGTGCTGACGTCAGACAGAATTTGGCCGGTGCCTTCCCGATGACGGCCGGTCTCTTTCGCGAAAGAGGGCCCGGAAAACGCTTTCGACCCCGCTTGGGTTCCCGCTATCTTCGGGGCTGACAAAGCAGGCAGGCGGCAGAGTTGAAGGCGACGAACATGGCACAAAGTCGTACCGGGATGTCAAACGTTTACGGTGTAGCCTGCGTGATCGGTGTTGCGCTGACGATCATTCTTTCGGTCTTTTTGTACATGTCGCATGCAACCGGAAAACGCTTCGGCGACATGCGTGAGAACTGGTTGATCTACTCGGGAGATACCAGCCCCCAAGGATACTGGATTTCCGACATACGGGGGTATTTCGGCTATGGCGGCCTGATCCACAACTTCAAAAACTACGTGCTTCGCAGTGACCCGACCTATGGAATGACATTGCGGCGGCAATCCAGCAATCTTCTGCAAACACTGGAAAGCTACCGGACGTCGAACGCGTCACCCGCGGAAAAAGAAGCGGTGACACAGATAGAGGCGGTGGTGCGCGAATATGTCGGCAACATCGAAAAGATCGAGGCCGGAATCGCGGCCGGGCTAAGTGCCGAGGAAATCGATGAGCTTGTCCGTGTCGACGACCGACAGGCGCTGGAGGCCCTTGCGACGTTGGAGGCGTTGTGGATCGCGGAGCGTGATCAAAGCTTGTCCAACATGGTGCGATCGTTTTCCGAGGGGGAACGATTGGTGCGCCGTTTTTCGATCTTTCTGGTCGGGCTCATCATTCTGGTCGGCGTGATCGGGATATTGACGACACTGCTGATGGCATATGTCCTGCGTACCAACAGGCGGCTGCAGCAAGAACTTGAAATCCGCAAACAGGCGGAACTGGCCGAACGGAAATTGGCGCGGGCCGTGGATCAAAGCCCCACCTCGATTGTCATCACCGACACCAATATGCGCATTGAGTACGCCAACAGAAAGTTTCTTGAGATGAGCGGGTATGACGTTGAGGAAGTGCTGGGGCAGACGCCTCGGATTCTCAAGTCGGGATATTCGAGCGAGGAAAGCTACCGTTCTCTGCGGACTGCCCTGAACGAGGGTCGAAGCTGGAATGGCGTGTTCCGCAACCTGCACAAGGATGGCAGCCAGTATTGGGTTTCGAACACGTTTCTACCGCTGCTGGATCAGGATGGCGCCGTCACCCATTATATCTGCATCGGCGAGGACATGACGGAATCCCGCCGCACCCGTGAAAAGTTTGCGCAGGTGCAGAAGATGGAGGCGGTGGGAATCCTGGCGGGGTCGGTGGCGCATGATTTCAACAACGTGCTGATGAGCGTGACCGGCAATGCCGATCTGATCGAACTGGATGCCGAGGGCAACGAGGACATTCTGACCTCGGTCAATCATATCCGCATTGCTGCCCGCCGGGCGCAGGGGCTGGTGCGAAAGATGCTGACCTTTGCCCGGCAGAAACCGCGCAACCCGCAGCGTAGCGATCTGGTGAAAGCGGCGCAGGATGCGTTGGAACTCATCCGGGTATCGGCACCGCCCAATATCGAGATCCGTTTTCAAAGCCGGATCGACGCGGCTTTTGCGGATCTGGATGGAACGCTGTTTTTCCAGACGCTTTTGAACCTTTGCCACAATGCATTTGAAGCCATTGGAGACAGACCTGGCGTGGTGGCCTTGGAAATCAGCCGCGCCGAGCGCGACACGCTCAGCGACATCCCCGACGAAGCGCTGGGTGCCATCAGGGTAGATGTCAGTGACACCGGGCCCGGAATCCCCGAGGATCTGCAGGCCAAGATATTCGAGCCGTTCTTTTCCACCAAGCCTGTGGGCAAGGGCACCGGGCTGGGTCTGACGATCGTCCGCAACAGTGTCGAGGAATGTCGCGGCAGCGTCGAGCTTGTCTCGACACCCGGGCAAGGCACTCGCTTCTCGCTATTTTTCCCCGAGATGCCCGCGCTCAGCACCGAAGAGCAGAGGGAAATCGAATCGATCGCGGGCAATGAACATGTCCTGCTGGTCGATGACGACGAAAACGTGCTCTATGTCTCCCGCCGCCTGCTCGCCAGCTATGGCTACCGGGTCGAGGCCTATTCCTTGCCAACCAAGGCGTTGGACGCGTTCCGCGCTGCCCCCGACAGCTACGACATTCTGGTTTCCGATCTCATGATGCCGGATTTGTCCGGGACGGAGTTGATCGAGGCCGTGCGCGGGGTTCGGCCCGATCTGCCTGCGATCCTGATCAGCAGCTATTTCGAAAATACCGAGGTTGCCGTATCGGGCGAGATGCCCGTCATGGCGCAGAAACCGCTTGAAATCCGCAGCCTCGCGCGCCTGATCCGATCCTTGATGAACTGAGCGCCGTTACATTTCTTAACAACTCTTCACACTATTTCATCGCGGGAAAATCACCGCGACACATGTTCGGAATAAAAGCACCCTGCCGAATGTCGTCACCGCGTGACGGCTATTGGTCCAGCGACAAAGGGGCTTTCTCATGAACACCAAAGCCAGAACATGGTTCAGAGCGTTCTCGACAGCATCATTGCTGACGCTGAGCGTTGTGCTGCCGGTTCACCATGCCCAGGCAGACGAGCCGGGTCCGGTCGAACCCATAGAATTCAATCCCGCCTTGGCGGAGCTCGGCAAGCGGCTGTTTTTCGATCCGCGATTGTCGGGCGATACCGAGCTTTCCTGCGCAAGCTGCCACCAGCCCGACAAGGGGTTCACCGACGGTCAGGCCCTGTCGGACGCCTACGCCGGCAACCTGCATTTCCGCAACGTGCCGACACTGATCAACAGCGCCAAGCGGGCAGCCTGGTTCCACGATGGGCGGATCGGCACCAACCTCAATGACGTGACCCGCGAAAGCATCACCGAAACCTATTCGATGAACATGGACATGCGCCTGATGCAGGAGCGTCTCAAACAGGACCCTGTCTATGTCGAGATGTTTGCCGCCGCAGGTCTGGGCGAGCCGTCAAACGGGGGCGTGCGCAAGGCGATCCCGGAATACCTGAAAACGCTGATCTCGCGCGGCGCGCCCTTCGACACCGGAGAGATGTCGCAGGACGCCAAGGACGGCTATGTGATCTTCAAAGCCAAGGGCTGCAATTCCTGCCACTCGGGCGAGCGCTTTACCGACGACAAACCTCATAACATCGGTGTTCCGGAAAACCCGGAAATCTGGTCCACGCCGGAGCGGCACATCACCTTCGTGGCGATGATGAAGTTCCTCGGGCTGGAGAACTACATGAACGTCCGCCAGGATCCGGGCGCGTATATCCGCACCCACCAGCCGGAAACCTATGGCGGCTTCATCACTCCGACCCTGCGCGAGCTGACCCATACCGCGCCTTACATGCACAACGGCACGATGGAAACGCTGGCAGACGTGGTCGCCTTCTACAACGAGGGTGGTGGCGACGATCCGAACAAGGATCCGCGGTTGAAGCCGCTGGGCCTGTCGGAATGGGAGCAACGCAAGCTGGTTGCGTTCCTCGAATCGCTTTCGGGCGATCCCCTGACCGGGCCGGAATTCGTCGTCGAGGAGATCGATACGGATTACGAGCCGATCGAAAACTGGCTTGAAGCCGTGAACTGAGGAGTGGACCCATGAAAGACCTTTCGTCTTATCTCAAAGGCTCGATTGCCGCCGCTGCTCTGATTGCGGCCGCCGGTTCTTCGGCCCTGGCCGCCGAGAGCATGAAGATTCCTGCGGGCGTCGGCGGCGCGGACCCGGATGTAGATGCACCTCTTGAAGCGCTTGGCCCGCCGCCCATTCCGCTCGACAACCCGCAAACCGAAGCAAAGGTCGAACTCGGCAAGATGCTGTTCTTCGATCCGCGGCTGGGTGGCAATCCGTCGACGCCATGTTCCGCCTGCCACAACCCGGATGTCGGTTGGGATGTCGAGGCACCGATTTCATTCGGCTATCCGGGCACGACGCACTGGCGCAACAGCCAGACCATCGTGAACTCGGCCTACTACAGCAAACTGTTCTGGGCCGGATCGTCGAAAAGCCTTGAAAGCCAGGCGAAATCGGCGGCAAGCGGTGCGGTTGCGGGCAACGGCGAAGCCGACATGATGGAGGCACGCCTGGCCTTCATCCCGGAATATGTCAAACGCTTCAACGAAGTCTTCGGCGACAAGTGGCCCCGCATCGGCAATGCCTGGAACGCCATCGCCGCCTTTGAACGCACCATCGTTCAGACCGACACGCCTTTCGACAACTATCTTCGCGGCGACGAGGATGCGTTGACCGAGGAACAGAAACGCGGTCTGGAGCTGTTCACCGGCAAGGCGCAATGCTCCGAATGCCACAACGGTGCGCTTCTGTCGGATGAGAAGTACTACAACACCGGCGTTCCGCGCTACGATGGCTGGGAAGACGATGCTCTGGCTCAAATCACCTTCCGCTACGAGCTTTATGCCAAGGGCTCGACCGAAGAGGGCTATCGCCACACCAAGGACGACCCCGGCTTCTATTTCCGCACCAAGGAAAAGTCCGACAAGGGCAAGTTCCGCACGCCCAGCCTGCGCTACACCCTCTATACCGAACCCTACATGCACAACGGCATGCTGGAGACGCTCGAGGATGTGGTCGAGTTCTACAACCAGGGTGGCGGCGAGAACGAGTTCTCGGAAAACAAGTCCCCGCTGATCCAGCCCCTTGGCCTGACCGAACAGGAAAAGGCGGACCTGGTGGCCTTCCTGAAGTCCCTGTCCGGCGAGGAAATCCTGATCGAGGAACCTGACCTGCCGGATTACCAGCCGCTTTCCGCGGTTGCAGCAGAGGAGTAAGCGCTATGACCGATCATAACGCAACCGGATGCAGCTGTTCGGGCGAGGCCAAGAAGGCCTGCACCGTGAACCGCCGCCAGTTTCTTTTCGCCTCCGGCGCCACCACCTTTGCGGTGATGGTCACCCTGCCGACCAGCAAAGGTCACGCCGAGCAGGTGCCGGCCCTGGTATCGACCTATCCGCGAAAGCTGATCGGCAAACTGTCCGAGCTCGAGCAGGATGTGCCGGTCGATTTCACCTACCCGGACGAAGGCGACTATGCCGAATCCATTCTGGTCAAGACCGGCACCGAGTGCGGTGGCGGTCTGGGCCCGGACCGGGACGTGGTGGCCTTCAACCTGACCTGCACGCACCAGGGCGGATCGCTGTATGACACCTACAAGCCCGAGCACAAGGTGCTGGGCCCCTGTCCGCTGCACCTCAGCACCTACGATCTGACCCGCCACGGCATTCTGGTGTCCGGGCAGGCGTATCAGTCTCTGCCGCAGGTCCTGCTGGAGCTGGACGGCGACGACATCTACGCCGTGGGCATGTTCGGCCTGATCTATGGCCGTTTCGACAACCTGATTTCATAAGGAAGGGGAGACTGAACAATGGCAACCCCATACTATGTCCCCGAGACCAACGTCCCGCTGCCGCCCAAAGGCGCCGAGGTCATCTCGACCGCCTGCGACTACTGCATCGTGGCCTGTGGTTACAAGGTCTACCGCTGGCCCGTGACGGCCAAGCCGGGCGGTCCTGGCGCGGATGAAAACGCATTTGGCGAGGACTTTCCCGTGGCGCCTCTTGGCGCGTGGGTGGCTCCGAACCAGCACAATATCGTGCTACACAAGGGCAAACCGCATCATGTGGTCATCATCCCCGACAAGGATGCGCATTTCGTCAATACCGACGGTGACAGCTCGCTGCGCGGCGGCTGTATCGCGCAGAAGTGCTACAACCCGCAGACGCCCACCCGCGACCGCCTGAAGACTCCGCTGATGCGGATCTATGGCACGCTGATGCCGGTTCCATGGGATCTGGCGCTGGACGTGGCAGCCGAGGTCGGCAACCACGTGATCAAGAAGCACGGCACCAACGCCTATGGCGTGAAGACCTTCAGCTACCAGTATATCGAGAACACCTACGCGATCTCGAAATACGCGCTGCGCCACATCAACACGGCGAACTTCACCTTCCACGACACGCCGTCGGATGTGACCTCGACGCCGGGCTTCCGCGATGCAGGCTTCGACAATTTCGGACCGTCCTACGAGGATTGGCGCGATGCGGAAACCCTGCTGGTCTGCGGCACCGACCCGTATGAAACCAAGACCATCCTCTATACCCAGTGGATGATGAAAGGGATGCAGAACGGCCAAAAGGAGATCTACCTGATCCCGCGCCGTTCAGCCGGCGTGGCCCATGCGGAAAAGATGGGCGGTCTGCATATCGACATCCTGCCCGGCACCGACTTGCCGGTCGTCAACGCCATTGCCCGCGTGATCGTGGAAAATGGCTGGGAAGACAGCGACTGGATCAAGAAGTGGGTCAACAACAAGTGGGAAAGCTCGTCGGGCTTCGGGCAGGGCACCCGGAATACGCCGTGGCAGTGGCGCACGACCTGGGGCAAGTTCCAGACCAAGGGTTTCGAGGACTGGAAAGAGTGGCTGCTGAGCCAGGATGAATTCATCCCGGAAAATGCTGCGGCCATCGCCGAGATCGACGTTCAGAAGATCTATACCGCAGCCGAATGGCTGGCCAAACCCAGGGCCGATGGTACCAGGCCCAAGACCTCGATCATGATCGAGAAGGGGTTTTACTGGTCCAACAACACCGGCAACACGCAGGCCATTTCCGCTTTGGGCATCATCTGTGGCTGTGGCGGACGCCCGGGTCAGGTCATCGGCCGGGCGGGCGGCCACCAGCGGGGTGGCGTGAAGGGCGGCAAGTACCCACGCAACAAATCGCCCGAGAAACTGCCGGGCCGCCGTCGCCGCGCCATGGATACCGACCGGTATCTGATCGCAGGGCATACCCGCATGGCCCACGTGATCGGCACCACCTGGATCCAGTCCATGTGCGGCAGCCAGCAACTTGCCGACAAATTCGAGGAACTGACCGTCCGCAACCCCAACCAGGTGAACTCTTTCGACAAACAGGAGATCATCGATACACTGAAGGCCCGCGCCGACAGCGGTGGCATGGTGGTGATCAACCAGGACATCTATCTGCAGGACCCGATCGGCAACCGCTACGCCGACATCGTGTTCCCGGCAGCGACCTGGGGCGAAGAGGACTTCCTGCGTGCCAATGGCGAACGCCGCCTGCGGCTGTATCAGAAGTTCTATGACGCGCCGGGGGCCGCCAAACCCGACTGGTGGATCATCGCACAACTCGCGACACGCATGGGTTTTGACGGCTTCGACTGGCAGAATTCCAACGAGGTCGCGGAAGAGGCGGTGCGCTTTACCCGCGGCTCGCGCAAGGACTTTCACGCCGTCTATCGTCTGGCCAGGAAAGAGGGCAAGACGTTGCACGCCAAGGTGCGCGAGTTCGGCACTGACGGGGTGCAGTGCCCGGTCATGCTGGATGCGGACGGGGTCACGCTGATCGAAACCAAACGGTTGCATGACACCACCCGCAAGCTGCCAGAAACCGGCGCGGCCGGAGCAGATGTGTTCAACAAGAAGCTGACGCATTTCAACAGCCAGACCGGCAAGTGCAACATCCAGAAATCGCCGTGGAGCCTGTTCTCGGACTATTGGGAGTGGCTGAAACCCAACAAGGAAGATGGCGAACTCTGGGCCACTTCGGGCCGGATCAACGAACGCTGGCAGTCCGGGTTCGACGACCGTCGCCGCCCGTATATCGTGCAACGCTGGCCGGAGAACTGGGTGGAGATCCACCCGGATGACGCTGCGGAACGCGGTATCGAAAGCGGCGACTACGTGATGGTCTATTCCGAGCGCGTTCCTGGCAACAAGCACACGTTGCTGGGCGTGGAAGGCGATGACTTCCAGTTCTCGAAACTGATGGAAAACGGGCATATCGAACTGACCAAGGCGGCCATCACCGCCGTGGCCATGGTAACGCCCGCCATCAAGAAAAGCGTTGTCTACATGGACTTCCTGCACATGCAGCAGCCCGCCAACGCGCTTGAGGGCCGGATCGTCGACTGGATCAGCGGCAACTACAACTACAAGATGGGCGTTGCCAAAGTCCGCAAGCTGGGGCCGTCGCCCTACAAGTCATCGTTCCGCACGATGTCCTTTGCGCCGCGCGACATCGCCTGACACTGAACCGATGCTGAGATTCCCGGGGGCGGATGCCATGTCGCCCCCGGGAGGCCCCGCCAAAAAATGGGGCCATGGGCCGGAATGCTCCGGTCACCTCGGAAGGCAGGAATCGGTTGGGAAACCTGCCTTCCATTTCCCAACCAACCATTCCCAACAAGAACATGGCAGAACACGAAATGAACGCTCAATCCGAAAACCTCCTGCGCGACGCAGCCGTGGCGCTGTTAAGCGAATTTGCGAAATCCGAATATGACGTGGTTCGGCTGCGCGCCATCCAGGCGCTTGCTGCCCTGGGTGCCAGGAACAGCCCCGCACTGGTCGAGGCGCTCTTGGACGATGACGAGGATGTGCGCCAGGACGCGGCGACAGCCCTTGGTCAGCTCGGCGTCGAGCAGGCCGTACCGCAGTTGCTGGAAAACCTGATTCACGATCCGTGCGGCGAGGTGAAACTGGCCTGCGTCACAGCCCTGGCCAAATTGGGCGCCGCTGATGCCGCTCCTTACCTGCGCACCCTGGTGACTGGCCGGGGGGACGAAATCGTCTGGGACGAGGACGAATACCATCAGGATGAGTGGGACGACTGGCTCGATACCCAGATCGCCGCCATCCGCGCCGTTGGCACACTGGGAGACGCGGTCGCCATCGAGCCGATCGTCCGCGCCGTTATGGACGAAGAGGCGCAGGAACTGGGCGATGTCGCTTGCGAGGCGCTTGGCCGGATCGGCGCAGCGGCGATTCCGACCCTCGGGGTGTTCGCCTCTTCGCCGAAACGACGCTTGCGCTACCATGCCGTGCGCGCCCTGGCGGAAATCGGCGGGTCCGAGGCGCGGGCCATCCTTCGCAAGGCTTTGTCGGACGAGGACGGCGGCGTGCGGTTGCTGGCCCATGAGGCGTTGATGGAGCATGATCCGCAGCTGGTCGAAGCCGCGCTGACAGACCCGCAAGAGGACATTCGGCTTGCCGCCCTGGCCCGCGCCGGCCTGTCCGAGCCCGAGTTGCTGGACCGGATGATGCGCGATCCTGGATCACGGGTGCAACTGGCCCTAATCGAGCGGCTCGACCGCACCTCTCCGATTGCCGACACGGACGATTTGCGCTGGCAGGTTCTGGATTTCCTTTCGACCGGCGAACAGCCCGAGGTCGCAGCGCAGGCCCTTGGTCTGCTTGCCGCCCTGGCGCCGGAACTGATGACCGACAGGCTGAAAACCTTGTTTGCGGCGACACCGGATCAGGAGCAGGCCGAACGCGATCAATGGGCCGTCGTCGACGCACTTGCCAGGTCGCCTGTCAAGGAAGCGGCGGAATGGCTGCAACGCGCCTGCCGCTCACCTTTTCGATCGGTTCGGCTCAAGGCGCTGGCAACGCTTGGGATGATCGTCACGGAAGAGGGTCGCGCCCATGTGAACCAGCAGCAGGGCCGCGAGTTGCTGTTGTCGCTGGCATTGTCGCCGATGCCGGTCGCGGAAGAAAAGAAAGAGGACACCGCCGAGATCGAAGAGGCGCCGCGCAACGACATCCAGGCGCTGGAAGAGGCGGGGCTGGACGTATCGCATGGCGGAGAGAATGGCCCGACATCCAGCCTCGGCGCCATTCTGGGGCATGATGCAATCGCCGCCGAAATGCAGCATGAGGCAGAGCAGGCCGAGGAAATGCCGCCGCTTTCACCTCGCGAGCAGGCGTTGCTGGCACGGGCCACCCGGCAGCCCAAACGCCGCCGGGTGGCGCTGGACGACGACGCCGAGGCGCTGGAGCACGAAAGCCGGATGACGGCGATCCGCCTGCTGGGCGAAGTGCGCGGGATGCAGGCGATGCTTGCACAGATCGTGCGGGATCCGGACCCCGAGGCCGCGCAACAGGCACTGGGGGCGCTTGGCAACGCGGTGGCGCGCCACGGGGCCGAGCTGAGTATGGAACAACTTGCCGGGATCGCGACCGACGGTCTGTCCACCGCTGACTCGGCGACGGCGCTGCAGGCGCTCAAGCTCTTGCGTCAGGCGGCTTTGCCTCCTCTACCCGAGTTGCGTGGCAAGCTTCGCGCGATTCTGCGAACGGGCGAAGCTCCATTCCGTATCGAAGCGATGCAGATTCTCTGCGCCTGGGATGAGTCCGCTGACGCTGCGCGTGAACTGCTGGACGATCCTTCGGCCTCGGTCCGGCAGGCATCCATGCGGCTGATCTCGGAGATGACCCCGGAAGAGGCCGGGGCGGTGATCGTCCCGTTCCTTCTGGCCAACCCTGACCAACGGATCCTGACCTATATCGGCGACAATCCGCAGGCGAAAAGAAATGTGGCGGGTGAGTTGATGCAGAAGTTGAGGGATCACGACCGCCGCGCGACGTGGCCGGTGATGATCGCTGCCCTGGCGGATCTTCTGTCCCAACCCGGGCCTGCGGTCTGAGAGCGAGGGGGGCATGGACATGCAGAAGTGGAGAGCGGCGGGGCAGGCCCTGGCCGCGGCGCTGCTGTTGCCCGCGGTTTCGCAGGCGACCGAACAGCCACAGGTGGCGGTGGTGCATCAACTCATCGATCCCTCCGCGCAGGTCGTCGCCGAGGTCTTTCGCTTCGAGCCCAAGTTCCTGCGCGTCCCCGCCGGCGCGACGGTTCGTTTCAAGGGCTCGGTCGGGCGGCACACGGTCTCGTCGATCAGGGCAATGATCCCCGAAGGCGCGCGAAGTTTCGAGATCCGGGGCAAGCCGGAGATGGAGCTGACCTTCGAGCACGAGGGCGTCTACGGCATTCGATGCCGTGTGCATGGCCGTCATGGGATGGTCATGCTTCTGGTTGTCGGAGACCCGGGCGTCAACATCACCACCGCCAGGGCCTACCTGCCGGAATTGCCGGACCCCGAGAGGGAAGTATTCGAAGAACTTTTCAATGAACTGGAGAGAACCGATGGCTGACGGCTGTGGATGCGACGCCCTCGCCCATGATCTATTGTCGGTGCCCGAGGCGCTGGAAAAGGGACTGGCGGCGGCCGCCCCGATCGGCATGCGGGAAAGCCTGCCGTTGGCAGAGGCAATCGGCCGGGTTCTGGCGCAAGATTGCGTCAGTCAGACGGACATGCCTGGATTCGACAACGCTGCCATGGATGGATTTGCCTTGCGCACGGCCGATTTGGGTTCCGGGAGCCGGTTCGAATTGCCGGTTGCGGGTCGTGTGGCGGCGGGCGACAGTGGCGTGAAAGAGGCGCCCAGCGGTGCGGCCCTTCGAATCCTGACCGGGGCGCCGGTTCCTGCGGGATTTGATGCGGTGGTCATGCAGGAGCACTGCGAGCGACTGGATGGCCGCATCCGGTTCGACCGTCGCCCGCAGCCGGGCCAGCACATTCGGCGCGCAGGAGAAGACCTGAGAGCGGGCGAGACGATCCTGACCAAAGGGTGCCTGATCGGCCCGCGCGAGGCCGGGGCCTTGGCCGCTGCCGGATACGGGCAGGTGCAGGTCAACCGAAGGCTGAAGGTCGCCTTCTTTTCCACCGGAAACGAGTTGCGCCACCCGGGCGAACCGCTGGGACCCGGCCAGATCTGGAACTCCAACCGTTTCATGCTGCGAGCACTGTTGGATCGGCCCTGGGTCGAGCTGTCCGACATCGGCCCGGTGGACGACGATCCGATGCGGCTGGAAAAGACCTTGCGCGAGGCTTGCGACAACGCCGACCTGATCGTCACGACCGGCGGGGTCTCGGTAGGTGACGAGGACCACATGCCGCGGTTGTTCGCAGCCATGGGCGGAAAGGCCGACGTGATGAAGGTGGCGATGAAGCCCGGAAAACCGCTCATGTTCGGCCGCCGGGGCGGTGCGCTCTATATTGGTCTGCCGGGAAATCCGGTCTCGGCCTACGTAACCTGGCGGGTTATCGGCGCGCATATGATGGCGCGGCGGGCCGGGCTGTCCTACCGCCCCGAACCCCTGCTGCCGGCCGTGGCGGCTGCCGACTATCACCGTCATCCGGGTCGTCAGGAATACCGCCCCGCCCGTATTCTGGATACCACGCCGGACGGTCGTCCAAGGCTGAAACTCTTGGGTTCGTCTTACAGCGGGCGTGTGGCGCTGCTGGCGCAGGCCGACGGGGTGGCGGTTCTTCCGGCGCAGGCCGCGGACATTGCCGAGGGCGCCCATCTGGAGTTTTTGCGCTTCTGAACCCGGCCAACCGCTTGGGTCGGCGTGCCGTGGCAGGATATGCGTTCCCGAGGCATCGACCTTGCATGTTTCGGGCCCTCGCTGCTAACTGTTGCTTGCCGCTGCACCATGGTCAGCTGAGTAGGCGAGATGAGCAAAGAACATATCCTTGTCGTCGATGACGATCCGCAAATCACGTCGTTTCTCAAGCGTTATCTCGAGAAGCAGAGCTGCGATGTCAGTTGTGCGGCGGACGCAGTCAGCATGGAGGCCATTCTTGCCGTAAAGTCCGTGGACCTGATCGTTCTGGACATCGGCCTGCCCGGGCGCAGTGGCCTTGACATCACCCGCGATCTGAGAGCGAACTCGAACATCCCGATTATCGTTTTGTCAGGACGGGATGACGCGTTCGACCGGGTGGTCGGCTTGGAGTTCGGGGCCGATGACTATGTTACCAAACCGTTCGAGGCCCGAGAGCTGTTGGCCCGTATTCGCACTGTTTTGCGCCGCTGCCGAGCTGAGGGGCTGGCCGCACGGAACAACGGCGACGACGTGCCACTTATTCGGTTCGGGCAATGGGTGGTCAATTTCAACGAGCGAACGTTGAAATCGGACGCGGAGGGAGTTTCGACGCCGCTGACGACCACCGAGTTCGACATCTTGCAGGCATTCCTGAAAAATCCACATGTTGTCTTCTCTCGAAATCAACTTCTGGATACGGCGCGTGGAAATGATACGTTCGTCGGTGATCGGACGGTGGACGTGCATATCATGCGGCTGCGCAAGAAAATCGAACCGGATCCATCCAACCCAAGCTATATCAAGACCGTTCACGGCATCGGTTACTGTTTCGCTGCCAACGTAACCAAAGTTGGCGACCACAAGTGAACGGGCATTGCGCGGCCTTGGGTGATGTGACGTGTAGACGGCTCGGTTTTTCCAAGAGTTGATTTGCGCTGATGGCGAACTTTGCGGGTTGTGGTCTGTGTCTCAGCGCGGTCGAGCATCCCGTTCCCGCGTCAATCCGACATGTCATTTCAATCTACCGTAGATGGTCCTATCCGGTTGGACGGGGGAGGGTAGGGTTTTACTCGTGAGACAGCCGCAATCCGACCGCGACCTGCGCGAGCGCGGCCAGGATCGCGGCGACGAACACCGCCTCGATGGCGATCGCACCGGCCAGAACCCCGCCCAGAAGCGGCGCCAGTGCCGCCGGAGCCGCGAAGCTGTTGAACCAGGCGGAGTAGGCCGGGCGGCGCTCGTCGGGCGAGATCTCCATCAGGAAGCCGAGATAGCCGATCGTCACTCCGTTCATCATGGCGCCGATCAGGAAAAACAGACCCGCGTATCCCGCCAGACCCGCGCCCGTGGCCGAAAGCATCAGGACAAGGACCGGAGGCCCCATCCGCACCACCGCCACGACCTGCAACAGCCGCAGCTTGCCCATGTGGTCGCCGATGCGGCCCCAGACCGGGTTCGAGGCCAGCGCACCGAAGGTTTGCGCGGCCAGCATCGTGCCGACCTCTGCCGCCCCGAGACCCTGCCGGGCGGCCATCACCACGTAGAACGGCAGCGCCATCAGCGTCGCAGCCCCGAGCCACTGGAAGATCAGAAACAGCCGGAGCCGGCGGTCCTGCCGCAGCGTGATCAACCCGTCGCGCAGAAAGGCCGGCAGGTTGGACGGGCGGTCGCGCGGCGCGGTTGCCGCGGCGGGTGGTTCCCCGGCCGAGACGAAAAGGGTTGCCGAGACGATCATCAGCCCCGCACCAAGACCGAAGATCAGCGCATAAGCCGTGAGCGGCGGCATCACGTCCAGCGCGAGGCGCAGCAGGCCTGCCACCAGGACCGCCAGAACGCCGCCGCCGAAAAAGCGCCAGGCCAGCATCCGGCTGCGGCGCTCCGACGGGATCGCCCGGCCGACGATGTCATTGTAGGGCACCGCCACGACACCGCTGACAAAGGCATAGACCGTCCAAAGGCCGAGAAACCCGAACACCAGCGGAACCGGAGGCCAATCGACTTGCGGCCAGTCAGCCCCCCGCCAAAGCAGCAGACCGATCAACGCCACCGCGATCGCCCGGCCATAGGCGCCAAAGGCGTAGAACGGCATGCGCCGTTCCGTGCGGCCGGCGAGGTAGCCCACGAACAGCTGCGGCAACAGCCAGCCCAGCCGCAGAACCGCGCTGGCATAGCCGACCGCCAGCGCGCTGCCGGTCAGCATGTGCACCAGGCTCGCCACCACCGTCGCGCTGTCCACCGCGGCCGATCCGCCCTGAAATGCCGCCCCGGCCCCGGCGATGCGCCAGAACCTCGTTTCTTCGGAACTACGCGCCACCCTTCGCGGCCTCCGCCTCCGCCCGGGCGCGGCGGATGTCGATGCCGCTCTGCCACAGCACCGTCAGGCCGATCCCGACCACCAGAAGGATCGTCAGCACGTAGTTGAACAGGATCATCAGAAGCGCCGTCTCGTCCGGCACCCCCAGCGCCTTGAGCGCGAACCCCGCCCCGAAGACAAAGCTCGCCGGGATGCGCACGAAGCGCCCGAGGACCATGGCGAACCCGGCAAACACCATCAGGAACAGATAGTCCCACGCGCTCAGAACAACGCCGACGGCAAGCCCGGCCCACAGGAAATGGGTCGTCGCCACCAGCTTGCCGATGATGGCCGCGGCGATGGCGGCGACGCGGCGGGCCCGCGCCCGCGGCCAGATGATCCCGGCGCCCAACGCGGCGCGCAGGCCCGCGCCATCGGCCCCCATGCGGGCCACCGCCCCGTCGAAGAGGCGGCAGAGCAGGGGGGTTTCGCTCAAGAGCGACGCGCGGAACCGGAACAGCAGCCAGAGCAGCCCCCCGAACAGCACGAGATTCAGCAGCCCCGCCAAGCTCAGCCCCAGCCGCAACTCGCCTTCGATCTGCGGGATCTGGCCGGCGGCGGCCACAACCCCGGCAAAAAGCGCGAAAACCACGCCGTCGAGGAACCGGGCGATGATTGTGGTCGCCAGCACGGTCGCCATGCTCAACTGGTCCAGCCGCGCGATCAGCCAGGCCCGGACCAGCGGGCTGATGCCCAGCGGGACAAGGACATTCGCGCCATACCCCGCCAGCAGCGCCCCGGTCAGCCGCAGCGTGCCCACCGGCTTTACTTCGAACAGGATCTGCCGCCACTTCCAGCCGCTCATCAGCTGTTCCAGCAGGATGGCTGCGGCAAGAACGGCGATCCAGAACGGGTTGGCCCCGCGCAGGCCCTGCAGAAACAACGCGAAATCGAGGCTGCCATAAAGCGCGAACACCAGGTAAAGCGCCAGGGCCGCGCCGAATACCGGCAGCACCCATCTTTTCAGGAAGGTCCGCATATGACGACCTCTCGCCTGTTCCGGTTCGGAAGTCTTACCCAATGTATCATGATGCGGTGTCAAGGTGCTTGTGAAGTAGGGCAGGCGGTTCGGTATCACTACATCCTTTCTGGGTGGGCCATGTTGGTGCACGTCTTTGCCGCCGCGATGGCGCGGTAGAGCGCCGAAGACATCCGGCCTTGGTTCAGCCAGTTCGATACCTCTACCCGATTCAGCCTGCGTTCGCTTGTCAAAACCCATCCCATGCCCACACTCTCTGCCTGTTCTCATTGGGGCAGGGTGTGGCACTTCTACTTTGCACGTGTAGGACATTTTAACTTTGCTGCTTCAGGTGAAGCGCCCGTAATAGAGATTATGTTACCTTTTGATCACGCGGTAAGGGCCTCTGGCCGAAGTTGCGCTCAGATGAGACAGCCGGGATCGGCATCTGTATGCGACGATACCGTGGTCTTGAGACCCTATCGGCACTCCGAGATGATGGAGTTCGCGACGGTCGTACCGCACCGCCACCACTCCAACCCGATACACCCCAGAACAACCAACCAAATTCACGCTGAATTCTTCCTCCTGCACATGTGTGCACGCACGCGCGCAGAAAGGTTTTCTCGTCGCCCTCGACGATACCACATTCCCTTCGCCAGCAGGCCAAGCCACCATTTCACAAGGACACACGCATCATGACCAAAGACATCAACGCGCTGATCAAGAAGATCAATGAAACCGCCAACACCCTCTACGAGCTCATTGGCGAGATTGATCCCGGCACGATCCCCGCCCTGGAGAGGCACCTTCAGGACGCAAGCGATGCGGCTGACAAGATCAGCTACGACACCTTCACCTATCTCGCTCTGGTCGCGGAATACGGAGATGACCAGATCGACGCCGTCTTTCAGGCGAAAACCGACCTGGACATTCACGAAATCCATGAGGAACTGCAGAACTCGATGACCCACGACGACATCGACCAGTTCGTATGGGAAAGCCTCAAATCGGCTCAGGAAGACGGAACCCAGGACTGTGAGGACCCCAAGTTCGACATGGCGCGGTTTCGCGACGAACTGCTGGCCTCATCCCGATTGGTCACCACCAAGACCGGCGCGATCGTTGGGCTCTGCGCCTGACGCGGCTGTGCACGCACATACCCCGAAAAGGAACCCCGCGGCGGCCAGTCGCAACTTTTGACAGGCTGCTGAACCGCGGGCGCTGTTTCGGCAAGAGATGGCGCCCCACAAGGCATGACCCGCCTGCAGGTGTTTTGCTCGGCCGGGATATTCGGTCTTCTACCCACCCGAGCCCGGCCCAGTCGCGCCCGGCGCTTTTCAAAAATTTCTTTACACAACGCGACAACACTTTGTTTTTATTACCTATTACTTCATCCAAATCCGTTTCCGGATTTTCCAAAACGAACCGATCTCCCGCGCGTAACACGCAGGAGACCATTCGTGACCAATACCCGATCGACCGCTCGCACTCTCGACCAGTTCTACACTTCACCGACCGTTGCCCGTGACTGCATCGACTTCGCCAAGGCCCAGCTTTCTCGCCTGAATTTTGACACGCTGCTTGAGCCGTCGGCCGGCGCCGGGGCCTTCTCGGACCAGCTCGGCCCGGCCTGCCTCGCGCTCGACATTGACCCGCGCATGCCGGGCATCGTGCGGGCGGACTTTCTGAAATGGCCGCCGCCCGCCGATCCGGGCCGCACCTTGGTCATCGGCAACCCGCCATTCGGTCGGGCCGCCCGCACCGCCGTCAGGTTTTTCAACAAGGCGGCGGAATTCGCCGATGTCATCGCCTTCATCGTGCCGTTGAGTTTCCGCAAGGACAGCGTCCAGCGGCAGCTTGATCGCCGGTTCCATCTGCTCGCCGAACTTGAACTGCCGGATCAGTCCTTCATCTTCGAGGGCGCGCCCTATTCGGTGCCCTGCTGCTTTCAGATTTGGGAGCGTCGTCCAGAGCCCCGACTGCCGAGGCCCAAGACGACCACGCATGCCGATTTCACCTTCTGCAAGCGGGACGAGGCGGATTTCGCCGTGCAACGGGTCGGCGCCAATGCTGGCCGCATCAAGCCCGTAGACAAGGCCGGCAGCGCGAACTCGCATTACTTCTTGCGCGCCACAGGTGATGCCACTCTGCTGCGGTTGCGATTTGAGAAGATCGACTTTGACATGGTCCGCAACCACTGCGCCGGCTGCCCGTCGATCTCGAAGGCCGAGGTGGTCGATCTCTATTGCCAGATCCTTGCAGATGAGGAAGCTTTTCCGCCTGATCCCCTCCTATTGCAGGCGCGCAGTCGTCACCCGGTCGAGACGAAGACCACAGCGGCGGCCGTGCCGCTCTGCCCCGGAAACCGACGGGGGCATCCGGAACTGGCCCGGCATGTCGGCCCGCTGGATATCGACCGGGCCTCAGATGCCTTATGGCCGTTACCAATTGATACAGAAAACGTGTTGAAGCCGGCTGCGGCGGGTGGCACTCGGGCAGGCAAACACGCGCGGTCTATCGCAAGGAAGGCAGATCATGATTGGCAAATCCGGAACGGCCCTGGCGGCCTTGATGCTGTTGGCAGCAACGGTCACCGGCAGGGCGGAAGCGCAAGAGCAGACAAGCGCGCCGCTTGACCGCGTGCAATCCGTGTTCAGTCTGGCGGTCGACCCGGCCGGCGACGGCGCCCTGTTGCTGGGCACGGGCTACGGCCTGCTGCGCGCCACGCCCGACGGCATGGCCCAGGTCATCACGCCCCCTCGCGCCGCCATCACCGGCATCGCCACCGACCCGAATGACCCCGCTCGTCTGCTCCTGAACGGTATCGACGCGACCGGGGCTGCGGCAGGGCTGCTGATCTTCGATCAGAAGACGGCACGCTGGACCGCCACCCCCGGCACGCAGGGCGAGAACGGGAGCAAGCTGACCTCGCTCTCGATCAGCCGGCTGGACGGTGAGCGAATGGCGGGGATCGACAAGACGATCCAGCTGAGCACGGATGGCGGCCTCAGCTGGGAACCGCTTGCCACCGCGCCCGAGGAAACCCTCGCCGTGGCGCTGTCCGGCACCAGCCCGTCGCGGATCTTTGCCGCCACCGTGGGTGGGCTGATGGTCAGCGAAGACAATGGCCAGAGCTGGCAGCAAAGCTATCCCGGCGACGCCCCTGCAACCGTCGTCACCAGCCTGTCGGGCGGGCGCGTCGCGGCGTACATCTATCGCACGGGCCTCGTCATGGCCGATGAGGAAACGCTTGACTGGCAGGTGGTCGGCAGCGGCTTCCAGGACCGTTACCTGCGGGCCCTGGTCGAGGACCCCTCCTCGCCCGAAACGCTCTATGCCGTGGCCGATACCGGGGCTATCCTGCTCAGCCGCGACGGCGGGGCAACCTGGATCAGCTTCGAAGGCAGCGATCTGGCCACGCCGGACCGGATCGCCGCGGGCAAGGTGCTGTATGATGACAACTGCGCCTCGTGCCACGGCGCTGGCGGCATCGGCGAGGCCCCCGACGACCCCGAGGCCCGCGACGAGTTCGGCTTCAAGGCGCCCGCGCTCAACGACGCGATGCACGCCTGGCACCATTCGGATGCCGGCCTGCGCGCCACGATCCACGAAGGCTCGCCCCGCAACGAGCGCATGGCCGCCTGGCAGGAGGTGCTGAGCGACGAGGAGATCGATTCGATCCTTGCCTATGTCAAAAGCACCTGGAGCATACGCAGCCTGGCCTGCCAGGGCGCTCGGCACATGGCCTGCTTGGGGCAATAGAC
The DNA here is from genome assembly GCF_900129345.1 of Ruegeria intermedia. Lineage (GTDB taxonomy): Bacteria > Pseudomonadota > Alphaproteobacteria > Rhodobacterales > Rhodobacteraceae > Ruegeria > Ruegeria intermedia. The sequence continues at coordinate 27,241 of NZ_FQVK01000021.1, forward strand.
CTGCACCGGGCGGCCTGAAGCAGACTTTGATCTGTGATCTGTCCCCGCGTGCGCGGGGCGGATCAGTATCGTTGCGCCGGTTTTTGCGCGCAATAGCTGTCGGGCCGCTTCTGCGCCGCTTCAATTTTTTCCTGGGCAAACTCCCAGGCCAGACGGGATTTCATCCGCCACACCCGGTCTTCGTGCGTCTCGGTCTTGCGGCGGTTTTGCTCTGCGTGGAAACGTGCAAGGCAGGCCCGAATATTCGGTGCGTTTGGCTTCACCTTCATGCGCGCTTCGATTTCTCTGATCGCCTCGGCCAGTTCCGTGGCTGTCATCAGGTGGGCCGATCCTGCCCGGCAAGCCGGGCGATACCGGAGAGGCAGCAGATCCCGGACATCGCCGAGATCTGACAGATTCGGGTGTTGGATCGAGCGCGAAGCGCTGTGGCCATTGGCATCGGAGGCACGCGTCACGACATTTCCCCCCATCGCTCAGGCAAGACCCGGCGCTTGAGCTTCAATAAATGCGTTCTTCAGCAGCCCCTGGACCGCGTCGAGGTGCTCGGCCACGAAACCCATCGCGCAATCGCCGGTGTCCTTCCAGGTCGCATTCTCGACCTGGACAGATACCGGGCCCGGAACCAATTCGGCCTCCACCGCAAGGAGTTTGTCTGCGCCATCGATGCACGCCTTCAAATCGGCCCGGATGTAGCCGCCATCGGCAATGTGGCCATTGACCAGTGTGAGGTTCGAGGTGTTGTTCGCCATGGTAGTTTTCCTTGTTTTGGCTTCTTCGTCACTTGAGGAAGCATGTTGAGTTTGCATTCGGGCAGATCGCCCTGTTCAGCAGCTGACCGGAGCGCCTTGCTGCTTCAGGAAGGAGATGGGTTCGTTTTCTCAGGGCAAAAAACTTTTTTTGCGCAGGACGGAATTTTTTTTGCCCGCCAGTTCACGCCGGGAATAGAAACAAAAAGGGGCCATTCAACATGCCGAAATACCCATTCAAACGATATTCCGCCGCCCCCGCTGATGACCAAGCCGCCCGACAACGCACCTACCCAGAACTTTTCGCACCCCTCGCAGAAACCCCGACCTTTTCCCCACCGCAATCCGCCCAGTTGCAATGGTCGAGCGGTCCCCAGAGCGACTCTGCCGCTTTTTCCGGCGATTTTCCGTTCGTCAGCAGAACCGCGGTTTCCCACCTCGCGTACCGCACGGCCCGCTTGATCCTGATGCAGGCCACTCGTGCAGCCGCCTCGTTCCAGGAAGAAACCGCGGTTCCCGCTTCAGACACTGTTGTCTTTCGCTTCAGGTAAGTCCGTGCCGCCTCGACACTGGAAAAGATCGCCGGGGCCGCCTCGGCAAGGCCAGTAGGCGACAGGCGGATACCGCCTTGCGCCAACAGGCCATCGGCGATCGCCGCGTCAAGGCGGTTCGGCGACAGGTCCTGCCATGACACAAGGGCATCGACCGGAATGCCGGGGATCGGGATGTTGCAGCCGATGAGCACCCGCTTGGGGTAGGATGACCGCGCCAGGCGCAGCCGCTCAATCAGTTGCCGGGTCGCCAGTTCGCGGCTCTGCAGCTGCAGCCGACGGATGCGGCGGTCGGGGTGGCAGGGCACCAGCACCGCTTTTGCGCTCCCGTCGGTCATTTCATAAGGAACGACCGCCTCGGGCATCCGGATGTTTCCGGCAGCGTCCGGGGCAAGCAGGTCCAGAGGCTCGCCCGGCGTATCACCCCAGAGCGCCCGCGCCTGGTCTTCCAAAGCGCAAACCGGCAGTTCCTCGCGGCCAATCACGATGACGCTCGAACAATCCTTGTATTTGTTCGAGCCAAGAGCGCGGCCACCGAACCACAGCCAGTGGGCCCCGTGCAGCTTGGTTTCGAGCATGTAAGCCGAAACTTCCTCCTCGGACATGCCGTCAAAGCGATGCCCGGCATCCTCGAAGAAGGCGCGCACGACCTTGCGCGTCGCGCCGACCAGCACCCCGCCGTTGCGGTCCAGGCGGTCGGTCAGCACCTCGCGCGCGATGATCTGCCGCCAGGTCTCGCGCAGACCGGGCTGGCTCAGCAGGCTGCCGTTGGTCATCCGGCGGTCGTGAAGCTGCGTCACGATGGCGTTCGGGCGCAGCGTGACATCGTGGCTGCCGCGAATATCACATTCGAGCGCCGACAGGATCTCGGGATCAGCATCGGCGTCGAGCACCAGCATCGGCTGCTGATGACGCAGCGGTTTCCGCCTGAGCACCCGGATAAGATGCTTGTCGCCATCCGTAACCAGGCGCAGCCGTTCGGTTGCGTCCAGACCGGCCTCCTTTGCGTCAGCCAGCACCTGCCAGATCGCGGCAAAGCCGGAAACCTGACGGTGGTGGGCTTCTGCCCGCCTCAACAGCTTGTCCTGCAGCACGCCGCTCTGGTCCGGTGCCAATGAAGCGCCCGGGGCCTTGCCCTGCCATTCAAGGGCAGCAAATGCCGCAAAGTCCGCATGGGAAAACGGCAAACCCAGAGGCGAGTTGCCCGCGATCAGCGCCGCCGCGACCTGCTGCGCGGCGTCCAGAAGGTCGGCGTGATCGCCTGCCGTCTTGACCGGAAAGAACGTACGGGGTGCCGTGAAAGCGACAACGGGAACATTCCCGATCGAAAGGAACTGCTGCCAGAAGGTCTCGTCGACGATCCGCAAGTCACATTTCTCCACCGGGTCGGGCAGGGAAAGATAGCTGTTGGCGAGGAAATTGTGCGTCGCGCCGGCTCGGAACTGCGCGAGATAGGCGCATCGGTCAAAATGCGGGCAGCGCTTTTCCTCCCCGTCCTCCTCGACACGCCGGCAGAAACTGTCCCGCACCGCGATGCCCAGACGGCTGGCCCGCTCGACCAGATCGGCCTTGGCGCACATGGTGCCTGCCCCGTCCGGGTGCGGTGCCGAGCGACCGCGGATTGCCTGCGCCTTCAGGCCAAGGTCGAGGGCCTCCGCCGCAGCCTCCTCGGCCAGCGCGAGTGTCGGCAGGTGGAAGGACACGCGGCAGTCCTCGCCGCGCCCTGCCTTTTCGGCCAGCAACAGCCGTGCCAGCCGGCTCTTGCCGGCGCCGGGACTGGCGCGACACACCACGGTGGCGACGCCGGGACGCTCCTCGCCGGACAGGGCGAGAATGGCGGCGGCCTCCTCCAGCGCCTCGCGCAATTGGGCGTCGGCCTGCCCCAGCGGCGTGAAGCGCGTCTGCAGCACCGGACCGTCACAGTCAAACGCCCCCTGCCCCGTGAACCGTCCGGTTTTGTCCCGCAGCGCTTCGGTCTTGGTGGAAATCATGGTCATCGCCAGTCGTCCTTTTGTTGCAACTGGCGAGGAACTCGGTTCGCATCGGAAAACCCGGAAACACCGGTTTGATCCGGAAGTTTTGGGGCGGACCGGAAATAGGATCCTGTTACCGGCGTGACCCATTTTTCACGGCCACCGCCCAGGCATCAGCTTTTTTGTCCCGGAAATTTCCGCACGGCACCGCCGGGGACCATTTCCCCCGCAAACACCGGGAGGAAGCCAATGAAAACACCGAAATACTATTCAACGAACGAGGTTGCAGCGATCTTCAAGCGCGATCCGCACACGATCCGCGACTGGATCAACCACGGCTGCCCGACGCCTCACGGGCCAGTCAAGCTGCAGGCCGTAAAACTGGGGAAGTCATGGACGATCAAAGATGAGTGGCTTGCGGTCTTCGAGCTGCGAGTCCGGCCTGAGGCAGGAAGGCCGGATCTCGACCTCGAGTAGCCGGTCGCCCACCAACCAAGAGGCGTATCCATGACCCTTGCTGAAGAATTGCAGGACTATCTCGACACCAGCGGCGAGTCGCGACGCACGTTGTCCTTGCGCGCGGGGCTAAATCCCAAGGCCGTCTCGGACATTCTCAACATCCCCGGACTCAAACCCCGTCATTCCACGCTGGTAGCTCTGTCGGAGGCAACGGGGCGCGATTTTCTGAGCTTGGGCGGTGAGGCGCAGAGAACCTATGCGGATCTCATCTCAGAGGCGCAATCTGTTGGAAACAAAACCTTGGCCTCACGTCTGACATGGCTGTGCCGCAATGCCGGTTGGGTGCCCGAGCTAAAAGCGGTCTGCAAACAAGAGGTCATCGATTTCTTTGACCACCATACCCCGGCCAGCTTTGGCCTGACCAAGGGAAGCATGGCCACCTATCGCTCGATGCTCCTCAAAGCAGCGGGCACTGGACAGTCGCGCCAGCGCAAACAACGGATCGACGACATCGGGGGGATCTACAAAGACGTGCACGTCGCGATCCGGAACAGTGACCTGCCTGTCTCGACACGGCTGGCGTCAGGGTCGTTTCTTCTCTTTCTGCACGACCAAAACATTCAGCCAAGCGAAATTTCGACCGAAACACTGGCTGACTACTACCGGCACCGCACCGAGATTTCACCAAAGGGTGAGAAACAGTGCGAAAAGCATGTGCGCGAGATTGCAACCCTTCTGCGGAAACTGTCGATTCATCCAGATTTCTCACGCTTCGGCTTTGTCGCCGCGCCGCACCCGTTCGAAGACGGCCGCGACAAGTTCGGTGTCGATGATGCGCAGATTGCGCCGCTGCTGGCGGAGTTCGACGCCCGTGTCGCGCCCTGGGTCACGGGGCAGATGTCGCGGGACGGGCTGTCGCGTGCCGAATTCATCGCCTCGCTCGACGCAATGGAGCAGCCGGTTTCCGACAAGAAGGCCCGGTTGCGCAGCGCGAAGAAGGCGCGGGCTGCGAGAGCAGGGAAGCCCACCCACAAATCGTCATCCGCACTCATGACGGACAAAAGGTTTCTGGTGGGGCGGGATCGCTGGTCGGAGAAAACGTTGGCCCGCCGACGCGGCTACGTCATCTCGATGGCGAAGGCGATCGTCGCGGCGGCAGACGTCGTCCCGGAGACCATCGAGGAACTGACCGACCCGGAATTCCTCGAGATCGGCGCTGAAACCCTCGCCGACAGCAACAAGAGCGACTATCCCAGCGGTTACGTCGCAAGCGTTCTCAAGACCATGCGCAAGATCGCATCCGGGTTCCTGTGCCGCCCGCCGGAGGAGATGCAGGCGATTTCCGACCTGATCTCGCTGCACAAGCCGGGCTTCAATGGGATCTCCCCCCGGAACAAGGCGAAGCTGCAGCAGTTCACTGACGACCGCATCGTCCAGACGATCCAGCTGACCGGCACCATCGTCACGCAGGTCAACGACGAGATCGCCCGGCGGCGGCGGGTGCATCGCAAAAAGACTGGGAAACTCCCGGCAAAGGCCGACGTCATGGATGCAGAGCTGATCCGCGACGTGATGGCCGCGCTGGCGCATGACATCCTGATGACCCGGGCACCACGCAGCGACAACATTCTGCGTGCGCGGCTGGACTGGGTTTCCTGGCAGGGCGACCTCGCACGCCTCGCCATCCCTGCCGAGGAAGTGAAGATGCGCAGTTCAGGCGACGCCGACCTGCCGATCCCGCTGAGCGAAAGCACCAGCCGTCTGTTGCGGACCTATCTCGAGGTACTTCGGCCGAAACTGCTGATGCCGGATGACAGGCAGAACCCTTACCTGTTCCCATCCCAGGGCAAGGCCGCGCCCGGCGCGCACTACGGCGCGCTGCTCAAGCGCGTGACCCGGCTGTTGGCGCGGCATGTCGGCGTTGACATCCACCCGCATCTCTACCGCCACCTGATTGGGTGGATCTGGCTGAGGGACAATCCGGACCACCTGCCGAAAGTCCAGCGTCTGCTCGGCCACCGTAGCCTGCAAACGACGCTGGATTACTACGCCGAACTCGACGAGGGCCTCGTGCTCGATGCCTGGCAGGAACAGCTGAACGGAAAGACAACCGGCAGGACCAATTCGAACGGGAGAAAAACATGACGACCAATCTCCATCTTCGCCTGCTTGCCGATATCCGATCGGCAACAGCAGAAGACCCCGTTCCCGGTCGCGTCGAGCTTTCGGCCCATCTGGAACGCCGCATTGATCAGGTCGGCAACACGGCCCTGGCCGAGTTCACTCATGTTCAACGGGTGGCGTGCCAAAAGTGGGGCGCAGAACGCACCGCCCATTTCGGTCAGATCCTGCGCAGCCACCGCGTGGCGCCCAAGCCGCCGCGCAAGACGGTTTGGGCCCGCGCCGAAGAGGCGCTCCGCCACCTCCCTGCCCCGTGGCGGCAACCGATCGCCGACCACCTGGCCCTGTCGCGGCAGGGCAAGCGCGTCAAGGGCCGCACGCTCTGGAGCGCGGCCTACGCTCAAAGCGTCGTTTCCGCGCTGAAAACATGGGCGGGTTACTGCGCGGCCACAGGGGCTGATCTGACACCAACCGGTGCCGCGCTCGATGCCTTCGGCCATCACCTCATTGCCTGGGCGGGCCAAGAGAGACAGGTGACGACGCGATCGGTCGCTGACTACATGCAGCGCATTCTCAGCGGGATGGCACTGGTCCAACCCGACTTCGCCTCCGCAGCCTGCGACTTCGTCGCCGAGGACTGGCGCGAGCGGGCAAAGGCGTCAGCTCCAAGCACGAAAACCGGCGCGCAGCTGGTCGGCGCCTCGGCGATCTACGACCTCGGGTTCCGCCACATCGACGAGGCCCGCGCCCGGCCAATGCGCGGGCTGCACGCGGCGCGGCAGTTCCGCAACGGGCTCATCCTGGCACTGGGGACCGCCTTGCCCCAACGCGCGCGGGCGTTGTCGTGCCTCGCGTTCGACAGCACCCTCCTGCTGCTCGACGCTGAAACCCTCGGGGTTCGCATCCCGGCGTCGATGCTGAAACTGCCGGAGGACAGGAAACGGGGCGCGCCGTTCGAGCGCAGCTTCCGCAACGCTCCACTGGCCGCAGCCCTGTTGGACTACCGCCGGTCCTTCCGGCCGATCTTCGATGATGGCCTGGCGCTGTTCCCGTCGGTGCTGTCCCGACACACCGCGATCAGTGAGAAACAGATCGGCCGCCTGACCGGCGACATGACCGAAGCGGCCTTCGGCGTCCGCATCCCGATCCATCGCCTGCGCGACAATGTTGCGACGGAAGCCAGCGAAACGCTCAACGGAGGCGGCCGCGCCGCCACGGCTCTGCTCGGCCACAAGTCGCAGGCAACGACCGCGCGCCACTACGATCACTCCGAGGGAATCCATTCCGCGCAGGAGTTCGGCGACCTCCTGGCATCGCATCGGGACAGCACCGTTGAACTCGATCTATGACCAAGGCGGCGGCCTCGTCCACCACCGCGCAGCGCCGGGATTTCCGCATTTTCCGCACCGTGTTGAAAACGGGGGCCCATCATCCGCACGGGGTGATCGGAGACCGTTTTCAACAAATTCCGCCCTCCGCGGCAACTTCCGCAACACGCTTGTCGATCAAGAAACCGCCTTCAACATTCGGCGGCCGCGGCAGCCAGATTGAAGAATTCCTCGCACTGCCATCGCATGGTAGGGTGGCAACATGGACGAAACTGACCTTGACACCTTCACGCTCAAGATGGGCGAACCCGGCCCCAAGGAAGAAGAGTTCTTCGCCCGGCGCCGAGCTCTCGGGCTCGGCGTTGGCCTCGACGAAAACGGAAAGCTCGTTCATCAGAAAGGGCCTGTGTTCATCGACTTCGTAGCTTCAAGTCTCTCCGAGAACTCGTGGCCAGTCGAAGTTGGTGTCTCATGGCTTGAAGGTAATCGAGTGGAAACTCACAGCCGGCTGATTCAGCCACGCCCGGATTGGCCCGAAGAAGACTGGGATATCGAAGGCGCCAAGCTCCATCAAGTTCCCCGTTCCGACTTGAACAATGCCGCGCCTGCAGACGCTGTAAAAGAGTGGCTGACAAAAACCGTGGCGGGTCGGGCACTTGTATCAGATGCCCCATCCTTCGATCAAAGGTGGCTGAATCGGTTGCTCAACGCGACCGGCCCCAAAATCCTGGATTTCGATGAATTGGCCCGGGTCGCTTTCTCGGAAAATGGGGCGCTGAACCCCGGCCAGTTGCATCTTGTCTACAAGACTTTGGCCAGGCGAGACAGGTTGCATCGTGCGGGTGAGACCGCTGCAAACCTGTGCCGCGCATGGCAGGCAGGGTCGAGGCGGTGAGAGCGGATTTGCAGCATCGCGGCCAAATGATCGCTGTCACTGCATTGGTTTTCGCGCAAGCTGAAACAGCAGGAGCGCGAAAGTTCAGTTTCCTGGAACAGCGCCCGCCGGCACCTGCTCAGAACAGCGCCGCCGGCAGGGCGGTGGCCAGTTGCGGGACCAGCCACAGCAGAGCCATCCCCACCACCTGCAACCCGATGAAGGGCAGGACGCCGGCATAGATATGGCCCGTCGTCACTTCGTCGGGCGCGACGCCGCGCAGGTAGAACAGCGAAAAGCCGAAAGGCGGCGTCAGGAATGAGGTCTGCAGGTTTATGGCCAGCAGGATGCCCAGCCACAGGGGATCGTGGCCCATCAGGATCAGCACCGGCGCCACCAGCGGCAGCAGGATCACCGAGATCTCGACGAAATCCAGGAAACAGCCCAGCAGGAACACCAGCCCCATGCTGAACAGCAGCGCCCCGGTCGGCCCGCCCGGCATGGATTGCAGGATTTCGGCCACCCGCTCCTCGCCACCCAGCCCGATGAACACCAGCGAGAACATGCCCGCCGCAAGGATCGTGGCGAAGATCATCGAGGTCATCACCAGGGTCGAGCCGGCGGCGTCGTGGGGCACCTTGCGTCCCCAGGCCGAGCGCAGCGCGCTCAGCACCGCCAGCACGCCCAGGCCCGCCAGAAACACATAGGCACCGCCCGCCACAAGCTGCGCCGGCTCCAGGTCGCTGCGTTGCAGGCGCACCGGGTAAAGGCCGGACAGCACCGCCAGAAGCAGCAACGCGCCGGTGCCGGCAAGGATCAGACGGCGGTTTCCGCCGCTCTTCAGCCCGGCCATCAGCACCGCGCCCACCGCGCCGACCGCGGCGGCCTCGGTCGGGGTGGCGATGCCGCCCAGGATCGAGCCGAGAACCGCGAGGATCAGCAGCACCGGCGGCACGACGACGGACAGAACCTCTTGCGCCGAGGGCCGGGGCAGATCGGCGCGCACCGGCGGCATGTCATCGGGCCGCAGCACTCCGCGGATCACGATATAGACCAGGTACAGCACCACCAGCGCCAGGCCCGGCCCCATCGCGGCGGCAAAGAACTGCCCCACCGACAGCGCCTCGACCACGAACTTGCCCTGCTCGTATTGCGCCTGCTGAAAGGCGTTCGACATCACGTCGGCCAGGATGATCAGCAGGGTCGAGGGCGGGATGATCTGACCCAGCGTGCCGGCGGTGCAGACGATCCCGGCGCCCACGCGCGGATCGTAACCCGCCCGCAGCATCGACGGCAGCGCGATCAGCCCCATCGCCACCACGGTGGCGCCGACGATGCCGGTCGAGGCGGCCAGCAGTGCGCCCACCAGAACCACCGAGATGCCGAGACCGCCACGCAGCTTGCCAAACAGCCGCCCCATCGTGTCGAGCAGCGACTCGGCGATACCGCTCTTTTCCAGCACCGCGCCCATGAAGACGAACAGCGGAATGGCGATCAGCGTCTGGTTCGACAGAAGGCCAAACACCCTCTGCGCCATCGCCCCCAAAAGCGAGATGTCCATCACCCCGAGCGCCCAGCCCAGATAGGCAAAGAGGATCGCCACCCCGGCAATCGAAAAGGACACCGGAAAGCCCAGCAGGATGCCACCCAGAAGGGCCGCGAACATGATCAGGTCGAGATAATCCGCCATCACGCCCGTTCCCCCGTCAGCAGCTTTGCCAGTTGCGACAGCGATTGCAGCATCAGCGTAACGGCAAAGGCCGGGATCAGCGTCTTCATCAGGAACACCGCCTTGAGGCCGCCGACCGAGATCGGGCCTTCGAGAATTTTCCACGAGTTGGCCACAGACGGCCAGCTCCAGTAGAGCAGCGCCGCCATCGACGGCAGCAGCAGGAACAGGTGCCCGAACACGTCGATCCGCCAGCGGGCGGCCTCGGACAGCCGGGAATAGAAGATGTCCACGCGCACATGCTTGTCGATCTGCAGCGTATAGGCCGCGCCCAGCATGAACAGCGTGGCGTGCATGTAGAGCACCAGCTCCTGCACCGCGATCGAGTTGACGCCAAAGACATAGCGGCCCAGCACGATGCCGAACTGCACCAGCACCATCAACAGCGCCAGCCAGCGCACCACCCGGGCAATCAGGCGGTTGACCCCGTCAACCACGTCAACAAAGCGCCCCATCCTGTCCCAGCCTCCAGCCTCGCGCGGGTTGCCGGGCAGCGCGGGTCAGCCCGCGCCGCCCGTATCTGCTCAGTAGCCCATGACCGCGGCGCGCGCGTTCATTTGACCGTTGTCGGCATAGGTCATGTAACCGCCCACAAGGTCGCGATAGGCGACAAAGCTTTCCACGATGCGGCGCACCAGCTCGTCCTCGTCCTGGCGCAGCTCGTCGATCACCTCGGCGGCGGCCTTGCCCATGGCGGCGATCACCTCGTCGGGGAACTTCCGGACCTGCACGCCATCCTCGGCGACCAGCTTTTTCAGCGCCAGCGCGTGCTTGGTGGTGTATTCGGTCCAGACCGGGTTGTAGAGGCTCTCGCAGGCAAAGGCGACCGCCTGCTTCAGGTCGTCGGGCAGGTCGTTGTAGACGTTCATGTTGACGCCGCATTCCTCGGCCGAGGACGGCTCGCCCACGCCGGGCCAGTAATAGTTCTTGGCCACCTGCTGATACCCCAGCGCCGAATCCGTCCACGGGCCGATGAACTCGCCCGCGTCCAGCGCACCGGTCTGCAGCGCCTGGAACATCTGCGGCCCGCCCATGGCCTCGGCCGCCATGCCCATCTTGGAGGCCATTTCCGAGGCAAGCCCGGTGGTGCGGAACTTCAGCCCCTTCAGATCCTCGGGCGAGTTGATCTCGGTGCGGAACCAGCCGCCCCATTGCGGGCCCGAGTTGCCGCACAGGAACGGCTTGATGGCAAAGCGGCCATACATCTCGTCATAGAGCTCCTGGCCACCGCCATGCACCATCCAGCCGACCTGCTCGTCGGCGCGCAGGCCAAAGGGCTGCGACCCGAACAGCAGGATGCCCTTGGATTTCGAGCCCCAATAGGCCGGAACCGCGTGATACAGCTCGGCCGTGCCTTCGCTCACCGCGTCGAACACGCCGCGACCGGGGACCAGTTCGCCGGCGGCGAACAGCTTGACTTCGATCCGGCCGCCCGACAGCGCGGTGATCCGGTCGGCCAGCATCTGCGCGGCCACACCCGGCCCCGGCAGGTTCTTGGGCCACGCGGTGACCATCTTCCACTGGCGCTTGTCCTGCGCGATGGCCGGCGTGGCCAACGGCGCGGCAACGGCACCAACCGCCCCCGCCTTGAGAAACTTGCGTCTGTCCATGTCATTTCCTCCCGTTCTTGATCCGGATCCGCGAAAACCTTCCCGATGTTCCGGGCCGCGAAATCCTGCTGTGCCGGCACCAACGGTGGCACCCCCTGCCCCGCGAGATCCTTGCCGCCTCCGCGGTCGGGAGCCGGTGAAGAGAATCACCTGCCGCCTTGCTTTGTGCACCATTTTCGTGATTAAGTGCACACATATTTGCAAGTCAAGAAAGAACAGAGGCTGCGCCCGGTTTGACGCAGGCCTGATGCCGGGTTGAACAGACAGGATGAGGACCGCGCCGCGATGAACGCAGACAGCACGAAATCCTGGCAAGCGGTGCGGGCCGAGGTTCTGCGCCGGATCCGCGACCGCGAGTGGAAGCCCGGCGAGTTGGTTCCGCACGAGGCCGAGCTTGCGCGCGAACTGGGCTGTTCCCGCACCACCGTCAACCGCGCCCTGCGAGCGGTGGCCGAGGACGGCCTGATCGAGCGCCGCCGCCGCGCCGGCACCCGTGTCGCGCTGCACCCGGTGCGCAAGGCCCGGCTGGACATCCCGGTGATCCGCGTCGAGATCGAAAACCGCGGCCTGGCCTATTCCTACAGCCTGATCTCACAGGCCGAAGAGCTGCCCCCGCCCGCGGTGCGCGCCCGCTTGCAAAGCCCGCCTGACCACAAGATGCTGCACGTCCTCGGGCTCCACCTTGCCGACGGGTGTCCCTACGCGCTGGAGGATCGCTGGATCGACCCGGACGCGGTGCCCGAGGCGCGCGAGGCCGATTTCACCCAGATCAGCCCCAACGAATGGCTGGTGCTGACCGTGCCCTTTGGCGGCGGCGACATCGCCTTTTCAGCCGTCGAGGCCGGACCGGACGAGGCCGAGGCGCTGGACTGCGCCCCCGGCGCGGCCCTCTTCGTCACCGAACGCACCACCTGGCGCGGGTCCCGCATGCTGACCACCGTGCAGCTGCTCTTCGCCCCCAGATACCGGTTGCATACCAGGATCTGAAAGAGGTCAGGCAGAAAAGCCCAGGCCTCGGACCAATCGAACATTCAACAGAGCTTGCGGATGCAGCTCGTTTCTTCGGGATTTCGGAGTGAACCCCGAAGAAACGACCCGCCCCGCAATGAACCGAGAGAAGCAGCCTCTCAGAATAGTAACTCGCGCCAACGAAAGGAGTTTCAGTCGCCCTTGAAGCCGTCGGCACACCCGCCACGGCGCTGCAGAGGAGAACGACATGTTCGACCTTTATCATGACACGCTGAAGGAACTGCGTGAATTCATGTCTTCCCACAGCGAGGCGCTCCAGAATGCGTCCGTGCTTCTGGGAGGCCAGCCCGCGCTGCGCCAGACCCAGGCGCTTCTCGACGAAATCGTCTCGGCCCCTGGGCTGACGCGAAGCCTGAGACGCAGGATCGCCGCGCTCCACGATCTCTTTGCACTGAAGAACGTGCATGACCCCGAGACGCTCGAGGCGGCGTATTTCGCCGAAATCGACCCGGGCTCTCCGATCGTCGAGGAGCTTTGCCTGCTGAGCGAAGCCCTGAAGGACGCGATTTACCGGCAACAGGACATCGATCTGATCACCCTGATCGAAGCCGATCCCGCCGCATGAGCGCACACCGCCAGCCCCTCTCTCCTTTGGGACTGGCGTCTTGAGAGCCGGCGCGGTGTCGGCTCAGGAAAGAAGGAGACCCGAATGGACATCGATACCGAAAGGGAGATTCACCAGCTGACTCTGGACGCGATCGTGTCGGGGCGTCTGCTGGCCGAAGACTGGCTGGAAGGAAGCCTGGCCCCCACGGGCACCGCAAAAGCCCTCATCCTGGAAACCCTCCGCTCCCTCCGCGAGCGCGAGAGCCTGCCGCACGTGGACAGGGATCTGATCGAAGCGATGGGAGAGCAAATTCGCAACGCCCTGAACGAAATCCGCGACGGCAAAGGCGACGCGGCACTGTCGCGCGAAGTGGATCTGGTCTGGGAACAGAACCAGCAGGTCATCGAGTACGCGAATCTGGCCTGTCGCTGGCGAAGATTCAAAGAAGCCATGATCGCCCTGGATGACAGGCTGGCCGCAACCCGCATGGCCGGCCTTCTTCTGGCCAGCGTTGTGTGAAAGCCGCAAGAGATGTCGGGGCAGTTCGCGCTGTCCCGGCACATTCAAGCGCCCGAAGAACAGAATTTGAAGGGTGCGGAACAAGTGGGGCGCGGCCTTGCCGGCAGGTTGGGATCGTTGCCGCGTGTGGCCAGCGACGTCTCGGGCAACCTATGACGGTGTCCACGCCGACTCACCGATCCGTTGACGAAAAAGCATTTGACCTTCCATCGCTGGAAGGGGCTATGCCGCGCTTCGAACTGTCAGAGATGGAGCGAAACGTGACGAGTCATCAGCAAGCAGACACGGCAGGGAAACCCGCGCAGGACACCGGCGGAAAACTCATGAAATGGGGCATGATGGCCTGTTGCGTCGTCATGTTCGCCCCGATCGGCCTGTATTTCCTGGCCGGCGGCGGTGCAGGCGGCGTGTCCGAATCTCTGGGGCTGATCGCGCCGCTGCTTCTGTGCGTCGGGGCGCATGTCTTCATGCACAAGGCCATGGGCAAATCCTGCCACGCAACTGAAGAAAAGAAGGTGGAGGAGCGCCCCGAGGCAGAAGAGGCCATTCCGCCTGTGGCCGTGCGGCAGTAACTTTGCCAATGATCCTCAGGCGCGGGCGGCTGGTGGCGGCGGTCTCGGCCGCCGCGGTGCTGCTGTCGGCCTGTGCGCAAAGTAACCGAACCTGCCCGCTGCAACCCGAGGCCCCCTCCTTCACCCTGCCCGAGGGGTGCAATGTTCAGTGGGAAGGCCAGCAGGGCGGCGCCTATTTCACCTGCGATGATGGCCGGGTCGGGTTCGTTGGCTGATGGCCGCGATGTGACATTCCGGCCCGTTGACCCTCCAGCGCTGGAATCTGCCAATCACGGCGCACGCAACAAAAGGCAGCGAGTCGCCATGGGCAAGGCATTGGTAAAACTGGTTCTTGTGGTCTGGGTAACGGCCCTTGGCCTGCTTTTGACAGGGCAGGGTCAGGCCGCCACCTCTGCACCCCATGACTCCCTACCCGTGAACGCCCGCCTCGTCACCGCGCAGGACGGGGTCGAACCCGGGGCCGGAACCCTCACCGCAGGGTTGCACCTGAAGCTGGCCGAGGGCTGGAAAACCTATTGGAAATCACCCGGCGAGGTTGGGATCCCGCCCAAGGTCACGTGGGAGGGGTCGCAAAACATCCGCGACGTGCAGTTCCACTGGCCCGCGCCGATCCGCTTCCGCGCCTTCGGGATCGAGAATTTCGGCTACAAGGACGAGGTGGTCTTTCCCCTGACCATCACGCTCGAAAACCCCGGCGCGCCCGTGGATCTGAAGGCGGATGTCGCCGTCCTGGTCTGCTCGGACGTCTGTGTGCCGGTCGAGTTTCCCCTGTCGCTGTCTCTGCCGCAGGGATCGGGCCGGGATCAGGACTCGGCCCGACTGATCAATGCCTACATGTCGCGCGTGCCGGTCCCGGACAACAGCAACGGGATCGCATCGGAGTCCGCGTCGCTGGATGCCGAGGCCAAGACGCTGACGCTGAGTTTCACCAGCGACCTGCCCTTTGATGCGCCCGACGTGTTCCCCGACATGGGCCGCGATACCGCCTTCGGCGCGCCCGACATCCGGCTGGGCGAGGACGGAAGGCTGCTTTGGGTGCAGTTCCCCATCCTTGCCCTCGCGGACAGCCCCCCTGCCCTGTCGGTCACGGTGACGGACACCAACCGCGTGGCCGAGTTTGCCCCGCGTACCGACGCACGCCCTGCCCCGCCGCCCTACGAAATCGCGACCGCCGAGCCTTCGGCCGGCGCGATGGTCTGGATCCTGCTGCTGGCCGTCGGCGGAGGGCTGATCCTGAACGTCATGCCCTGCGTACTACCGGTGCTGTCGATCAAGCTGTCCTCGGCGGTCAAGGCGCATGACCGGTCGCCGGCGCAGATCCGTGCCGGATTTCTGGCCTCGGCGGCCGGGATCCTGGCCTTCATGTGGCTGCTGGCGGGCATCACCATCGCCGCCCGGTCGCTGGGCTATTCGATCGGCTGGGGCATCCAGTTCCAGAACCCGCTGTTCCTTGCGGTGATGATCGTGGTGCTGGCGGTCTTTGCGGCCAGCCTCGCGGGCCTGTTCGAGATCACGCTGCCGCAGGCGCTGAACACCCGGCTGGCCCATGTGGACGAGGGCCGCACGCCGCTGGCCGGGGATTTCCTGACCGGCGCCTTCTCGGCGGTTCTGGCAACGCCCTGCTCGGCCCCCTTCCTGGGCACCGCCGTCGCCTTTGCCCTGACCGGGCGGCCGGTGGACATCCTGGCGATCTTCACCGCCCTGGGGCTCGGGCTGGCCACTCCCTACCTGCTGGTCGCGGCGCATCCGAAACTCACCGCCGCGCTGCCCAAGCCGGGGCGCTGGATGGTGGGGCTCAAATGGGTCCTGTCGGCGGCACTGCTGGCCACGATCGGCTGGCTTGTCTGGGTTATGGCCGGTGTCGCCGGAGATGCCGCCGCAACCGCCACGGCCCTGGCCGCCGCGGTCCTGGTCCTGGTGATCTGGAGGGGCGCGGCGCTGCCGCCCGCCCTGCGCTGGTCCGCCATGGCGCTGCCGCTGGTCGCCGCCCTGGCGGCCCCTGTCGCGATTGCGGGCAAAGGCCGGACCGGCCCGACCGAACCGGCCGGAGAGATCCCCTGGGTGACCTTCAGCCGCCCGGAAATCGCCCGGCTCGTGTCGCGCGGCGAGGTGGTGTTCGTCGACGTCACCGCCGATTGGTGCCTGACCTGCAAGGCCAACAAGGCGCTGGTGCTGGAGCGCGGCGAGGTGCTGGCCGCGCTGCAATCCGGCGAGGCCGTCCCCATGCAGGCCGACTGGACCCGCCCCGACGACGCTATCGCGCAGTTCCTCGAGGACAACGACCGGTTCGGCATCCCCTTCAACATCGTCTATGGCCCGTCGGCCCCCGAAGGCATCGCCCTGCCCGAGATCCTGTCGACCGCGGCCGTGCTGGAGGCGCTGGACAAGGCCGCGCCGGATGGCGGCACACCGCTGGCAAGCGGATCGTGACGCGCGCGGCCGCTACGCCCCGGCCTGATCGAACAACGTGTCGATGACCGGGCATGCGGGCACGTCCCCGCGGGCGCATTTCGCGGCCATGGCTTCCAGCACCGTCTCCAGCTTGCGAAGCGCCGCGATCTTGTCGCGCACGGCCGCCAGATGCTGCAGCGTCATCCGGTGAACCTCGCCGCAGCTGACCTCGTGCTGATCGACCATCCCAAGCAACGAGCGGATCTCGGCGATGCTGAAGCCCAGATCGCGGCTCTTGCGGATGAAGGACAGCCGCTTGAGGTGGTCATGCGTATACTGACGGTTGCCGCCCGGGGTCCGGTCGGGCCGGGGCATCAGGCCGATCTTTTCATAGTACCGGATCGTTTCGATATTCACCCCGGTTTCGCGCGACAGGGCGCCGATCGGGTAGGCTCTCGGATTCGTGACTCGGGACATCGGGAAAAGCCCTTGCATCTGTAGTTGCTACAGGTGCCACATTACCCGTCATGAACGAAACCGGCGAGGAAATTCATGACGGACACCGTTGAACAATCCGCGAGCGCGGCGCAACCCGCCGACGACGGAAAATCCGCCCGGCTTGCGGCGGCCGGGGGCATCCTTGGCGCCATCGCGGCCTCTACCTGCTGCATCATCCCCCTGATCCTGTTCAGCCTGGGCGTCTCGGGCGCCTGGGTGGGCAACCTGACGGCTCTGGCGCCCTACAAGCCGATCTTCATCACGGTGACGCTGGGCTTTCTCGGCTATGGCTACTGGATGGTCTATCGCAAGCCCAGGGCCTGCGCCGAGGGCGAGGCCTGCGCCCGCCCCCTGCCCAACCGGCTGGTGAAAACGGCGCTGTGGGCCTCGACCGTTCTGGTCCTCATCGCACTGTTCTGGAACTGGATCGCGCCGGTCATCGCGCCGGTCCTGCTTGGTTTGTGAAAGGAATGTCCATGAAACTGAAACCCCTTGCCCTCGGGCTGAGCCTCGCCCTTGCCCCGCTTGCGGCATTCGCCGCCGAGCAGACCGTCACCCTGTCGGTGCCGGGCATGACCTGCGCCAGCTGCCCCTACATCGTCGAATCCGCAATTTCGGGCGTGGACGGCGTTCAGGCCGTCGAGACCAGCCTCGAATCGCGCACCGCCACCGTGACCTTCGACGATGCGGCAACCACGGTCGAGGCGATCACCGGCGCCACGCTCGACGCCGGATACGAGTCGAGTCCGATCAATGAATCGTGACTGCTCCAAAACCAACCGAAACAGGGCCGAACGCCATGTCTGATTGCTGCCCGAACGGGAACGGAAACTTTGACCTCGCCGTGATCGGCGCCGGATCCGCCGGGTTCTCGGCCGCCATCACCGCCGCCGAAGAGGGCGCGCGGGTCGCCCTGATCGGCCATGGCACCATCGGCGGGACCTGCGTGAACGTGGGCTGCGTGCCCTCCAAGGCGATGATCCGCGCGGTCGAGCCTCTGCATGCCGCCCCGGCCGCCCGCCGGTTCGCCGGGATCGAGGCCTCGGCCCGGATCACCGACTGGTCCGCGCTTATCGGCCAGAAACGGGCGCTGGTCGAGGAGTTGCGCGCCGCGAAATACACCGACGTTCTGCCGAACTACAACAACGTGACCTACATCGAGGGCGCGGCCGGTTTCACGGCGGATGGCGACCTGTTGGTGAACGGAGACACGGTGCGGGCGGACAAGATCATCATCGCCACCGGCTCGCGCCCGCATGTGCCCGACATCGCCGGGCTTGACGCGGTGCCCTGGCACGACAGCACCTCGGTGCTGGAACTGGAGCAGGTCCCGGACTCGCTGATCGTGATGGGCGGCGGCTATATCGGCGTCGAGCTGGCGCAGGTCTTTGCCCGTGCGGGCGCGCAGGTGACGATCGTGACCCGGCGCGGCCTGCTGCCCGAGGCCGAGCCCGAGATCGCCGCGGCCCTGACCGAATATTTCACCGACGAGGGCATCACCGTCCGCAAGGGGCTGCGCTATGACCGTGTCGAGGGCGGCGGCGGAAACGTCGCGCTGCATGTCACCTCCACGGCGGGCCCCGAGGTGATCCGCGCCGACAAGCTGCTGCTGGCCACCGGGCGCGTGGCGAACACCGATCTGCTGAACCTGAACGCCGCCGGGATCGCGACCAACGGCAATGGCGGCATCCATGTGGATGCGGCGCTGATGACCAGCCGCCCCGGCGTCTATGCCGTGGGCGACGTGACCGGCCGCGACCAGTTCGTCTACATGGCCGCCTACGGGGCCAAGCTGGCGGCGCAGAACGCGCTGAACGGCAATTCGCTGCACTACGACAACACCGCGATGCCGGCGGTGGTGTTCAGCGACCCGCAGGTGGCCAGCGTCGGCCTGACCGAGGCGCAGGCGGCCGCGGCCGGGCATCGGGTCAGAACCTCGGTGCTGCCGCTGTCCCACGTGCCCCGCGCGCTGGCCGCACGCGACACGCGGGGGCTGATCAAGCTGGTGGCGGACGCCGACAGCAAGCGGCTGCTGGGGGCCGGCATCCTCGCGCCCGAGGGCGCCGACAGCATCCAGACCGCCGCCATGGCGCTCCGGGCGGGGATGACCTATGACGAGCTGGGGGCGGCGATCTTTCCCTATCTGACCACCGTCGAGGGGCTGAAGCTGGCGGCGCAGACCTTTGAACGCGACGTGGCGAAACTGTCCTGCTGCGCGGGATAGACGCTCGCCGTGGCGCGGTCGAACAACGTGTCGATGACCGAGCACTCGGGCACGTCCCCGTCGTTCGTGCCTGCGAGATGCAACACCGCTTGTTGGAATTCACATATCCCGGATGCGGTTGCTCTGCTGAGCAAGACGCATGGTCTCGTGCTCTTCCATTTCCAGTAGCGCCTGAAGGAGTTCGCGTGCCTCGGGTATCTCGGCCCGCCCAAGCAAATATCGATACAAATTGATCACTTGGTTGTGAAAATCGAAGACCGCTTCGCAGATCTCTTCGACACTCATCTGTGCGAACGGTGTGTCGCAGGTGCGATGGGGGTCGATCGGTTCATGGCCCAAATAGTCAAAAACCCATGTGTTGAGTGCTTTGGGATCGGCTTGCTTCATAAAGCCGTCGACGATTTTCTCCAAAGCAGCTTCATGGTCGGCGAGGTAGGTCAGCAACATCCTGGCCAGCTCCTGCTCGGATTGCGTCGAACAGTGGGCCAGACATTCGGCAAGCCAATGATGCATTTCCCGCGTCCAGACGATAAGGTCTGAAAAAGTTTCGACTTTCATGGCCTCGGCCTCCTGATGATTGGTTTGCAACAGGCTAAGTCAGGAGTCCCCGGATGGCTTCTCCCAATCGCCCATGATTGTATCACATCGGGCATCGGACCGAGTGCTTGGCGGCGCAAAACTTTGAACGCGACGTGGCGAAACTGTCCTGCTGCGCGGGATAGGCGTGCACCCCGGCCCGGATGCTCTGCCGGGCCGGAACGCGTGTCAGGTCAGCCCCCCAGTTCCGACAGGGCCCGATCGATCGTCGCCTTGCGCGGGTCGGTCTGCGGCAGGGTCTCGGCCAGCTTCTGCGCCCGGCCAAAGGCATCGCGCGCGTTCTCGGTCTCGCCCAGAACGGAATAGGCATTGCCAAGCCGCATCCAGCCGTCCAGATCGCCGGGGGTCTCCTGCATCCGGGTGGCCAGACGCTCGACCATCGAGCGGATGAAGGCCTGACGGTCCTCGTCCGACATCTCCTCGGCGGCGGCCACCTGGTCGGCGGTCGGGCCGGGCATCGCCGGTGCGAACTCGGCCAGATCGACGCGCGGGCGTCCCGCCGCCGGTGCGATCCGGTTCAGCTGCGCGGCAAAGCTTTCCATCCAGGGGCGGAACTCTTCTTCGGCATCCATGCGCGCCGTCAGCAGGTCATAGGCCGCATCCGGCGCCCCCGCCTGCTCCATCGCCATCGCCTGATAGAACGTGGCCGCCGGGTTTGCCGGATCCAGCTCCAGCGCCCGGTCGAACGCGCGGCCCGCCTTGGGCGTCACGATGCCATCCTCGGCATAGACCAGCGCCTCGCCATATTGCGACACCAGCGCCGAGGTCACGTCGGGCCTCTCCTGCAGGCGCGCAAAGGCCTCGGCGGCGTCCTCGTAGCGCCCCATGCGCATATAGGTCTGGCCCAGCAGCGCCCAGCCCTCGGTCTTGCCACCGTCCGGTTCGGACAACAGCCGCAGTTTCAGCCGCTCCGCCAGATCGGCGATCTCGCGGGCCTCGGCCTGTTCCCCGGCGCGCTCGGCAAAGGGCTGGCTGGGGATGTCGGGGCTGCCAAGCTGCCAATACAGACCGGCCGCAACCGCCGGCACCGCAAGCGCCGCCGCCAGCACCAGCGCCCGCCCCGAGCGCCGCGCCGCGGGGTCCGCCTCGGCCTGCCGTTCGATCGCCTGCAGACGGCGCTCGATCTCGGCCTTCGCCGCCCGGCCCTCTTCGGCGGTGATGACCCCACGCTCCTGGTCGCGCTCGACCTCGCGGATCTGGTCGGCAAAGATCGCCGAGGCGCTGTCACGCCGGGACAGAACCGCGCGGCCCCCGCCGGTCGCGGTAAACGCGATCACCAGGAAGGTGGCCGCCGCCATGAGGAAAAACACGATCCAGATCATGCGTTCGGCTCCTTCACCGGGGTTTCAGGGGTCTGCCGCGCCGCGTTGCGATAGCGGCGGGCGTTCTGCGCCAGCACCAGCGCGATGGCGATGCCCCCGATCGAAAGGATCACGAAGGGCGCGGCCCACAGGACGTATGTCGAGGGTTTGAAGGGCGGCTTGAACAGCACATAGTCGCCGTAGCGCGCCACCAGGAAATCAAGAACCTCCTGGTCCGTGTCCCCGGCCACCAGCCGTTCGCGCACCAGGATCCGCAGATCCCGCGCGACCCCGGCGTTCGAGCTGTCGATGTCCTGGTTCTGGCACACCACGCAGCGCACCTGCTTCGAGATCGCCCGGGCGCGTTCCTCGAGAACCGGATCGTCCAGCATCTCGTCGGGCTCGACCGCAAAGGCGGGTTGCGACAGCAGCGCCGCCAGCGTCAGGACGGCTATCAGCATTTTGCGGATCATGACGTCTCTCCTGCCCTGTTCCGCCGCGCCTGTTCCAGCGCGGTGCGCAGTTTCCCGATCGCCTCGTCGCCCAGCACCGGCCCGACAAAGCGGAACACCACGGTACCAGCGCCGTCGATCACGAAGGTCTCCGGCACGCCGGAAATCCCCCACTCGATCCCCGCCCGGCCGTCGAGATCCGAGCCGATCCGCTCATACGGGTTGCCCAGATCGTCCAGCCACTTCCGCGCGTCCTGCGGCTTGTCCTTGTAGTTGATGCCCATCAGGCGGATGCCGTCCTCGCGCACCATCCGCGTCAGCACCGCGTGCTCGGCCCGGCAGGGCACGCACCACGAGGCGAACACGTTGACCACGATCGGCGCGGACCCGTCGTTTTCCGCAAGATCGGTGCTGGACAGGCCCGGGGTGTCCAACCCCTCGACCGGGGGCAGATCGAAGGCGGGCACCGGCTGCGAGATCAGGACGGACGGAATCTCGTTCGGGTCGCGGTCGGGATTCAGCCCCCACAGCAGGAACCCGCCGAGGATCACGGCGATCCCGATCGGCAAAAAGGCAAGTATGCGTTTCATCGGCCTACTCCGCGACAACCGGGGCCGGCACCGGCTGGGCCCGTTTTCGTGGCGCGCCCACACGCAGGCGGCGGTCGCTCAGCGACAGGACCCCGCCAAGGGCCAGCAGCCCCGACCCGATCCAGATCCAGACCACCAGCGGTTCATAGAGAATCCGCAGGGTCCACCTGCCCTGCTCATCCTCTGAAGCCGGCTCCTGGATCGAGGCATACAGGTCTCCGGCCAGCGTGGTGCGGATGGCCGACTCGGTCGTGCTGCTGCCGGCCGCCGGATAGGCCCGGCGCTCGGGCCGCAACGTGGTGACGTAGGACCCGTTGCGGGTGACGGTCAGAGTGCCCATGCGCGACAGGTAGTTCGGCCCGCGCAGGTCCTCGACCCCTTCGAACCGCACGTCGAACCCGGCGATCTCCAGTTCGGTTCCCGGCTCGGCGAACAGCACCACCTCGGATTTCCAGGCGCTGGACCCGACGAAACCGATCATGCAGACCGCCAGCCCCGCATGGGCCACGACCATGCCGTAATGCGCGCGCGGCAGGTTGCGGGCCCGGCGCATCGACTCGGCCAGCGGCACCTCGCCCAGCCGGATCCGCCCGGCCCATTCGGTCAGCACCGCGCCCAGCAGCCACACCGCCAGACCGATCGACAGAACCGCCAGCACCGGCCCTCCGGTATCCAGATACCACACCGCAAGCGCCGCCAGCAGGCTGAGCCCGGCCACCCATTTCAACCGGGCCAGCACCCCGCGCAGGTCCGCCCGCTTCCAAGACAAGAGCGGCCCGACCCCCATCACCAGAACCAGAACCAGCATGATCGGCACGAAACTGACGTTGTAATAGGGCGGCCCGACCGAGATCTTCTCGCCCGTCACCGCCTCGAGCAGCAGCGGGTAGAGCGTGCCGAACAGCACCGTCGCCGTTGCGGTGGCCAGCAGCAGGTTGTTGATCAGCAGCCCCGCCTCGCGGCTGATCGGGGCGAACAGGCCGCCGCCCTCCATCTGGGGCGCGCGGACGGCGAACAGCGTCAGCGAACCGCCAATGGCGATGGCAAGCAGCGCAAGGATGTAGATGCCGCGTTCAGGATCGACCGAGAAGGCATGCACCGAGGTCAGCAGCCCCGAACGCACCACGAACGTGCCCAGCAACGACAGCGAGAAGGTCAGCACTGCCAGAAGGATCGTCCAGCTTTTGAAACTGTCGCGTTTCTCGGTCACGATGGCCGAGTGGAACAGCGCGGTGCCCGCCAGCCACGGCATGAACGAAACATTCTCGACCGGGTCCCAGAACCACCAGCCGCCCCAGCCCAGCTCGTAATAGGCCCACCAGCTGCCCAGCACGATGCCCAGGGTCAGGAACACCCAGGCCGCCAGCGTCCAGGGCCGCACCCAGCGGGCCCAGGCGGGATCGACCCGCCCCTCGATCAGCGCCGCCACGGCAAAGGAAAACACGATCGAGAAGCCGACATAGCCCAGATAGAGAAACGGCGGATGCAGGGCGAGGCCGACATCCTGCAACAGCGGGTTCAGATCCTGCCCATCCAGCGGTGCGGGGAACACCCGGTCGAACGGGTTCGAGGTGAACAGCATGAAGGACAGGAACCCCGCGCTGATCCAGGCCTGCACCGCCAGGGTGCGCGCCTTGAGCTTCAGCGGGATGTTCTGGGCCAGCAGCGACACGCCCAGCCCGAAGATCACGAGGATCAGCACCCACAGCAACAGCGACCCTTCGTGGCTGCCCCATGTGGCCGCCACCTTGAACAGCATCGGTTTCAGCGAATGAGAGTTGCTGGCCACGTTCACCACCGTGAAGTCGCTGACCACGAAAGACCACATCAGGGCGCCGAAGGCGATGGCAACCAGCACGGTCAGCAGGACCGAGGTTGCCGTCGCCGAACGCATCCAGATGACATTGTTGCGCGCCGTTCCCATCAACGGCAAAACGCTCTGCACCAGCGCCACCGCCAGTGCCAGAGCCAGGGCAAACTGCCCGATTTCCGGTATCATTCCAAACCCTCCGGGTTTCCGGTTTTCGCGGCCTTGTCCGACAATCCAGCGCTGGAGGGTCAAGGGCATTTTTGCCGCACCCCACCCAGATGCGAGAGCGTCGACCGACGGGTTTGCGAACCGGTGGCCTTGACCTTCCTGCGTAGGAAACCCCCATTATCGAACACGTCGCTTGTCACGCAGCGCGACATGGACAACCGAGTGAGGATAGGATGGTGAGAAACAAAACAGCAAAAATTCACCGCTGGAAATTCGTTCAGGCCGCTTTGATGGCCGGTGGTCTGGGTCTGGCGTCGCCCGCCCTGGCCCACACGGTGACGCAGCCGACTGACGGCATGGCAATGGACCCGCAAGCCCCTGCTGGAATGGCCGGAATGGGCAACATGTCGGCAATGATGCGCCCTGACGCGGCACCGCCCACGGGCGTCGTCGGCGGCATGCACCCGCCCGAGGGCGTGTTGATGCCGGTATTCTCGTTCATGAACATGGAGATGGACGGAAACCGCTCGGGAACGCAGTCGCTGTCCACGTCGGACGTACTGTCGCAATACATGATCGCGCCGCTCAGCATGAGCATGAACATGGCGATGGTCGGCCTGATGTATGGCGTGACCGACGACATCTCGGTCATGGCGATGCTGCCTTATACCAACAAGTCGATGAAGCATCAGACCCGCATGGGGCAGTCCTTCAAGACGAGGGCGCAGGGGTTCGGTGATCTGAAGATCATCGGCGGGTATGATGTCTACAAATCCGACGGGCAGGTTCTGGAACTGTCTCTTGGCCTCAGCCTGCCGACCGGCTCGATAGACGAAACCGACACCACGCCGGCCGGGCCGGACCAGCTGCTGCCCTACCCCATGCAACTGGGGTCCGGCACCTATGATCTGCTGCCGGGTGTCACCTACACGGGCCAGAACGCGGATTGGTCGTGGGGCGGCCAACTGGGCGCGGTCATCAGGATGGGCGAAAATGATGCGGGTTACACCCTGGGCAATGTTTATTCGGCAACGGTGTGGGGCGCCCGGCGCTGGAATGACCAGTTCAGCTCCTCGTTGCGGCTGGTCGGTGACATCGTCGAGAACATCGACGGTGCAGATGCGCGCCTGAACCCCGCCATGGTGCCCACCGCCGATCCGTCCCTGCGCGGCGGAGAGTTCCTGAGCGTCGGGATCGGCGTGAATTACCTCGTGCCGGGGTCGGGTGCTTTGGCGGGCACGCGTCTGGGCATCGAGGGCGTCATCCCGGTGTATCAGGATCTGGACGGGCCGCAGCTCGAGCGTGACTACGCGGTCTCGTTCGCGATCCGCAAGGCGTTCTGACCTGTCAGACCGACGCTGACTGAAGCAGGACGATCACCGCCGCCGCTGCGGTCAGAACCACCACCGACAACGCAACCATCAGCAGGGCCAGGATGACTGGCCCTGCGCGCCCCGGGATACGGCGCATCAATTTGGCGGCGAAGCCTCTGCCATGGGCACTCTGGCTTTGCATGACCGAGACGTAGAGCGGCAGGGCGCCGACCAGCGTGGCATAGAGGTAGACGCCCGAGATGTTCTCGAACAAAGCCGAACGCACCAGCGTCGGCCCGACCACCGTCAGTGCCTGCCAATGGTCGCCCCCGAACGAGCCGAACCAATCGGCGGACAGGAAATAGATCACGGCGTGCAGCAGGATGAACAGGACGACCCGCGCGGGGAGGTCGATCAGGATCAAGCGCATCGGCACCGGCCCGTCGGCTCGCCCGGCGTTGCCAGCGGCATAGAGAAAGAAGCTCAGGTAATTGACGGCGAACACCACGGGCAGGCCGTTGGTGATCACCTGCCGCAGAAAGCGGCTGAGCGCCGGCCCGCCGTTCAGCAGATGCGCGCCGAATCCGGGTGTGCGCAGGATGAAAAGCAACAACAACGGAAACAGGCCGAGGCAGCTGACGATCAGCGTGTTCCTGGAAAACCGCCAGAACGGCATGTCGATAGAGAAATAACGGTCCATTGCCCTCACCTTGCCAGCAGGTCCATTGCCATGTCGATGCCCAAGGCGATTTTGATGGGAAATCCTTCATTGGCCTTGAATTGTCAGCCGGCAAGATTCCGCAAGCCTTTGGTTTTTATTATCTTTTCAAATTGTCAGCTGACAATCCCGCGCATCCACCCGGTTGATCAGCGCTTTGAGCATCGGTTCGCAGGAAAACCGCCCGGCCCGGGCCTTCTGCGCCAGCCTTCTGAGATAGGCCCCAGGACTGCGGATGTCGCCAAGCCGTTCGAGGATGCACAGAACCGAGGTTGCCGCCGCCTTTGCCCCCATGCTCTGACGCGCGTCGTGGAATACGGGCGCATCGATGCCGATCATGGGCGAGAGCCTCTCGGCAATGGCGACCAGCTCGCGCCAGTCTCTTACCCTTCCGGGATAGTATTGACGGAACTCGGTGCAGGCCGTCAGGATCTGGCCCAGGTCCTCGGCATTCGCCGTGCTTCGCGGGATGTCGGCCGTCGCTTTCCCGGCCCTTTCAGAGTCAATATCTTTCTCAGATGAATCCTGTATGTGCCGCTCATTCTGGCTGTCGGTGGCGCTCATTTCGACCTGAGGCAAGGCGTTGTCAGCCGGGTTTTCCACAAGGTCAAGCCGGGCCACGGCCTCGTCCAGCCGCGCGGCGATCTCGGCCAGGTCGCTTTCACCGACCTTGCGGCGCAGGATCAGCCGGGCGGTTTCCAGAAGACCGGCACAGGCCCCCTGCCCCGCTTCGATCAGAACCTGCCGCGCGGCGGCGATCCGGTCGCGCAGCACGCGCATCCGCTCGGCCCGCTGATGCGCGGCATGGGCCACGGCAAAGATCTGATCCGCATGGCCATTGAGCGGTGACAGGTCAAAGCCGAACGCCACCTGCACCCCCTGCCCGACCCGGCGCGCGTAACGCTTGCGGTTGGCGCTGTCCTGCCGGTTGACAAGACCCAGCTCGACCAGCCGCGCCAGGTGCCGGCGCAGCGTGCTTTCGGGCATGCCGTTCAGCCGCTCGGACAGGGTGCGGTTGGACGGATAGACCACCGCCTGTCCTGCCCCGGCCGGGATCGCGCGGTCGGGCAGAAAGGTCAGCAGCGCCCTGAGAACGCCCAGCGTGCGGTGCGAAATGTCGAAATCCGGGGCGGCGGCGGTCAGGGCCGACAGCAGCTCCCACTTGTCCACGGAGGCCGGGACAAACGTCTCCGGCCGCCCAAACTCGGTCTGGGACGCGTGTTTCATGGCATTTTTTCACGAAAGACAACAAAATCCCCGCCCTGCGCGCGGCGCAGAGTTGACAGGACCGAATCGGAGGGGCTATTTCAAAGATGCTAAGTTTGAAAAGGGCCTTCCGGGATGCATGTCCTGGGGGGCTTTTTTATCTCCTGCTCGTGCCTCCTGTTTCTTGTTTCACCTGTCGTCAGTCTTCCGACCGTTCGTTTTTCCAGCGGTCGTGAAGTTCGGCCAGCAGCGCCTCGGCATGGGTTTCGAACCAGCGGTCGAAGCCTTCGGCATTGCGGGCGGGAATGTTGAGCGTCACGCCCCGGGCGGTCTGGCGGATGTCGGCCAGCGCCTTGCCGTCGCCATTGCGCAGGGTGCGCGGCTTGGCCGGCTGTGGCTTCTTGCCGGGCTCGGGCGTGGCGGTGACATGCTTCAGCACCGCCTCGAACCGGGCGTTTGACTCCAGCGTCAGAAAGTCTGGGCGGTTCATGAAGGTGTTGGCGCGGCTCAGCGCGGCCTTGTCCTTCAGCGCCTCGGCCAGGGCCAGCCAGCGGTCGCGGCCGATATCCGGGGCCGAACCGATCTGGCGCAGGAAGGGCAGGGGGAAGGCCTTGCCCACCTTCAGAAGGCGCGACAGCATCGGCATGTCGATGGACAGCGCCGCGGCGATTGTCGGCCGGTCATAGCCGGCCTCGTCCAGCTGGGCGGCGAAACTGGCCTTTTCGATGAAGGACAGATCCTGCCGCGAGGTGTTTTCCTGCCCCTGCGCCATCACCAGCGCGTGGTCGTCCAGCTGGCGCACCATCGCCTTGACCGGCAGGCCCAGTTCCTTCAGCGCCATCAGGCGGCGGCGGCCATAGACGATCTCGTACCGGCCGGGTTTCTCGGGATGCGGGCGCAGCAGCACCGGAACCTGCTGGCCGTAGCTGCGCAGGCTTTCCACGAGCTGTCGTTGCGCGTCGCTGTCCAGCCCCAGCCGGTCTTCGAACCCGGCATCGTCGACCAGGGCGCAGTCGATCTCCTGCACCGCGTTTTCCTGCAGCTTGGACAGCGAGGATTGCAGCGCACCGACGGCCCCGCGCGGCATCATCCGTGGTTTCGCGCCGGGCGTCTTGGCCTCGGGCTTGGTGATTTCGGTCGTCAGAATGCCTTTGCGTGCCATCAGCGCCCCCATGCCTGTTGCAGCAGCGACTCGATCTCGTCATTCACAAGATTCAGTGAATCCACCGCGCGGTCATAGGTGTTGCGGTGGAATTGCGTGCGTTCGACCTCGTAGATGGTCTGTTGCGTCAGCCCGGCATCCGAGATCGCGGTCGATTTCAGCATCGGCGCCACCATGACCTCGTTCCCGAACAGCTGGCGCAGAAAGGCCACCACCTGCTGTTGCGGCCCGTCGCTGGGTTCATAGCGGTTGATGAGAAAGCGCAGAAAGTCGAACTCCATCGAGGCGCCGGCATTGGCCACCACGTCGAGCAGTTCGGCGCTCATCTGCAGGAATTGCGACATCGAGGCGACGTCGAGCATGTTCGGAACCACCGTGATCAGCACGCCGGTCGAGGCGCACAGCGCCGACATGGTCAGATAACCGAGTTGCGGTGGGCAATCGAAGATGATCACGTCGTAATCGGCCTCGACCTCCTGCAGCGCCATCGCCATGCGGGCGAAAAAGGCGGGCTGGACGTTGTGGATCAGGGCCTGCGGGGTTTCGTGTTCGAATTCCTGCAGGATCAGGCCGGCGGGGGCCAGGTCGATGCCGGTGAAATAGGTTTTCTGGATGATCTGGGAAAGGGGCAGGGGGTCTTCGTAGCGGATCGCGTCATAGATCGTGCCCGATTCCAGGAAATCATATTCGGGCCGATAGCCGAACAGGGTGGTCAGCGAGGCCTGCGGGTCGATATCGACCGCCAGCACGCGATAGCCCTTGAGCGCCAGCCGCTGCGCGGTGTGAATGGCGCTGGTGGTCTTGCCCGAACCGCCCTTGAAGTTGAGAAACGACAGGGCCTGCACCTTGTCGCCGGGACGGCGGCCTTTCAGATAGGCGCCGGGCGACTTGGCGGTAGATTCCAGTTCCTTGCGGATGGCCAGAAGATCCTCGGCCGAATAGTGCCGCCGCCCGCCGGGCGTGGTATGCACGTCGGGAATGCGGTTGTCGAAATGCAGCTTGCGCAGGAAGCTGGTGGAAATGCCCAGCAGCTCGGCGGCTTCTCCGGCGCTGAACCGGCGCAGTTCCTTGCGGGCGTCCGGCGCAAAGACCTTGAGCATGTGGCTTTGCAGCGCAACGCTCAGGTTTTCGGCGTTCTCTCGGATACGCTCGTTGATGTGGATCGAATTTGCCACTGCCGCCCTCATTCAGTAACGCTGTTTTTCGCCAACGCTGTTTTTACCGTTTTTTTAAGCAAGGCGAGGGGGGCTTGGCAACAAATTCTTGAAAAACCGGAGAGTCTTTCTTGTTTTCCACATCTTGTATCACGTGGGCGCAGCATCACAAGATAACGCTTAAGGCATTGAAATTTAAGACAAATTTTTGACCCCTGCGAGGGCAGGGGCTCCGGCTGCGGCTGGTTGAGCCGTCCGGCCGGGTTTTGCCGGCCCTGGCCGATTTCGAATCGCCCGGGGCGGTTGCGGGGCGACTCGCGGCGGGCAAAGTGCCGTGGCGCCGGAGATTTTCGGGATCCGCAGGTTTGACTTGCAGCGGCGCAGCAGATTAGACTTGCATCAATACAGCGGAATTTACTTGTAAAGCCACAACACGAAAGACGTGAGGTCCTCCGATCGCTACCCCGCAGGAAAAGCTGGCAACATCGCTCGAGGCGCTGCAAAAGCTGCAATCGGGTGGCCGCAGGGTGTTCCGGTCGGGCGAACTCGGCCGCACCCATCGCGAGCGGCTGCGCGACAACGGCTTTCTGACCGAGGTCATCAAGGGGTGGTGGATGTCCACCAGCCCGCAGACGGAACCGGGTGACACGACGCCGTGGTATTCCTCGTTCTGGGCCTTCTGCGCCGAATATTGCGAGGCGCGGTTCGGGGCAGAGTGGTATTTGTCCCCGGAACAGTCCCTGATGCTGCATGCCGAGGCGACGCAGGTGCCCGCGCAGGTGGTGGTCTGCTCGCCCAGGGCCAGCAACAACCGGACCGAGCTTTTGTTCGGCACTTCGATCTATGACCTGAAACAGAAAGAGATGCCTCCGCCCGCCGATCTGGCGCTGCGCGAGGGGCTGCGCCTCTACACGGTCGAGGCGGCGTTGATAAAGGTGCCCGAGGCCTTCTTTCACCGCCATCCGGTCGAGGTGCAGGTGGCGCTGGCCTCGCTGGGGCCGTCCTCGCCGCTGCTGTCGCGGCTGCTCGAAGGCGGGCACACGGTCGTCGCGGGCCGGATCGCGGGCGCTTTGCGGCGCATCGGCCGGCCCGATCAGGCCGACCGGATCGTCAGGACGATGACCGCGGCCGGGTATGACCTGCGCGAAAGCGACCCGTTCTCGGAAGACGCCAACGTGGTGTCCGCCGCCAGACCGCGGGCCCCGATCGCCGGGCGGCTCGAGGCCCTGTGGCAGGCGCACAGGCAGGTGGTTCTGGCGCAAATCCCGCCGCCGCCCGGCCTGCCGGCCGACACCGCGGCCTATCTGCGGGACGTGGGGGACAGCTATGAACAGGACGCCTATCACTCGCTGTCGATCGAGGGCTACAGCGTCACGCCCGAACTGGTCGAGCGGGTCCGCCATGGCCGGTGGGATCCGGAAGCCGTTGACCGGGACCGCCGCGACCGGGATGCTCTTGCGGCGCGGGGGTATTTCCAGGCCTTCGAGCGGGTCCGCGAGGATATCGGTGCGATTCTCGACGGCGCGCATCCGGGGCAGCGCGTGCGCGAGAGGGCAGGGGAGTGGTATCTGCAACTCTTCGCCCCCTCGGTGGCGGCGGGCCTGCTGAAGCCGCAGGATCTGGCGGGCTACCGCGATCAGCCGGTCTATATCCGCGCCTCGCGCCACGTTCCGCCGCGAGCCGAGGTGCTGCCGGATGCGATGGAGGCGCTGTTCGGCCTGCTCGAACAGGAGGAGGAGCCTGCCGTTCGCGCGGTGCTGGGCCACTGGATGCTGGGCTATGTGCATCCCTATCCGGACGGCAACGGCCGCATGGCCCGGTTCCTGATGAATGTCATGCTGGCCTCGGGCGGCTATCGCTGGACGGTGATCCGGGTGCAGGACCGGGCCGGCTACTTGGCCGCGCTGGAAACTGCCAGCGTAGAGGGGGACATCGCCCCCTTCGCCGGTTTCATCGCCGCCCGGCTGGGCGGACGGTAGCGGCGCGCACCCCGCAACGAAATTGTGAGTGGACTTGCCGCGCTTGGTTTGGAATTGTCAGGAGCCAATGAGAGAGGAAGGGCAAGCCATGCTGACCAGACGACATTTCATTGCAGGCTCGCTTGCGTTGTTCTCGCCGCCGATCAGCGGGACGGCGATGGCATCGACCGCATCGCAATGGGCGGCGTGGGACGCGCAGGTGACGCCTGCGAACTACGACCCGGCCACCTCGAACCCCTGGGGGCTGAACCCGCGGTTTCTGCCTCAGCGTGTCGAAACCCGCCGGCCATTGGTGCCGGGGGACATCCATGTGGATGCGGTGGCGCGCTATCTGTATTTCATCGAGGACGACTGGACGGCGATGCGTTATGGCGTGGCGATCGCACGGGGCAATCTTTACGAAGCCGGCGTCTATACCATCAGGCGCAAGGCGAAATGGCCGCGCTGGACGCCCACGGCGGACATGATCCGGCGCGACCCCGACGAGTATGCCCAATTCGCCGATGGGGTGCCTGGCGGACCGACCAACCCGCTGGGCGCGCGGGCCCTCTACCTGTACGAAGGCGATCGCGACACCTATCTGCGTATTCACGGCACACCTTACCCGCGCTCGATCGGCGGCCGGGCCAGTTCCGGCTGCGTACGGATGGTGATGGCGCATATCATCGGGTTGTACGAAAGGGTTTCGCCTGGCGCGACGGCGCATCTCTACCCGGCCGAGCGTTACGTGACCGCGACGGGGTGAGGCGCGGGCCTCACTGAACGCGCGTGCAGATCGGGCGACCCTCGGTGGTGCGCAGGGGCAGATAGGTGATTTCGACCGGGCCAACATGCCGGTACCAGTAACACCCGTCCTCGGGCATGAGGCGCACCGCACTCAGATCCTGCGAGGGGGCGGCCATTGCCACAACGCTGTCGGGCAGTGTTGTCAAAGTGCCGGGCTCGTCATCGCCCGAAACCGCGCCAGTGGTCGCGCAGCCCGCGACGACTGCGAGAAGAGAAAGGGTTGGGAACAGTCGTGTGGTTGTCATCAGGTGCGATCCGCTTTCATTCAACTGCGTGCCTATGACCACCTTGCCATCCAGCGGGGCCACCTGCAATTCGGTTGGGGCCGCGAGGCGGAAAGTCACACCCTTGTGAGCCGAAAATCTGTTGACCTTCCAGCGCGGGAAGCGGGCATCTGGGGACTTTGAACCGGTAGTGGCCATAAATGACCCCGGGAGGCAGGCATGGGACAAGACAAAGCTGGGCAGAAAACTTCACGTCGCGCGGTAATCGCGGGGACGGCGGCACTGGCGTTGTTTCCGGCGCCCGCCGTCTGGGCACAATCCGATGCGGCGGCGGTCGCGCGCCGCAACATCTCGGCGTTCCGCGCCGTGCGCTGGCAGGACCACTTCGATTCGCTGAAAAACGGCGTCATCCTGTCGGACACGCAGTCCAAGGTGCTGCAATACTGGTCCGAGGATGAACGCGTCTACCGGATGTATCCGACCAGTGTCCCGCTCTCGGAAGACCTGACGAAGTTGGGCTATACCAGAGTCATCCGCAAGGTCGATGGGCCGTCCTGGCGGCCGACGCCCGCGATGAAGAAGCGCAATCCGGCATGGCCCGATTATGTCGGGCCGGGGCCCGAGAACCCGCTGGGCACCCACGCGCTGTATCTCAGCTGGCAATATTACCGCATCCACGGAACCAATGACACGCGCAAGATCGGGCGGAGGTCGTCCAACGGCTGTATCGGGCTCTACAACGAGCAGATCGCCGAATTGTTCGCGTTGGCCAAGGTCGGCACGCAGGTCAAGCTGATCTGACTTTCTGCGCGTTTCGTGATTAACTCTAACCTACCAAAAACAGACTGAACGACTGGAATGAACAAGCTCATACTTCTGATCGGCGGCGTGCTCGTGGCGGGTGGCGTCGCTTTCGTCTACAACCTCAACCAGCAGCCCGCAGGGCATTCGATGGCGGTGCCGGACACCTCGTCGCTGTCGCCGGGGGATCCGATCGCCGAGGTGCGCGTGCCGGCCGAGTTCAGCCCTCTGGCCATGATGGGCAAGACGGCCTTCGACGCCAAATGCGCCGCCTGCCATGGCGCCAACGCGACGGGGCTGGAAGGCTCGGCGCCGCCGCTGGTGCACAAGATCTATGAGCCCAGCCACCATTCCGACGAGGCGTTTTACCTGGCAGCGCAGAACGGCGTGCGGGCGCACCACTGGCGCTTCGGCAACATGCCGCCGGTCGACGGCTTGACCCGTGGCGACGTCAAGGGCATCGTGGCCTATGTCAGGGAATTGCAGCGCGAGAACGGGATCAACTGAACCGTGGCAGGGTTTTGGGGCAGGGCAATCGGGTATTGGATGCTGGCGGCGGGGCTGTTCCTCGCCGCGCTTCTGATTGCGCCCGAGCCGGCCCATGCCCATGGCGGCGACGGGGTCGTGCATGCGCCGCAGCAGCTTGATGCGCCCGATCCCGACCACGCCGAAAAGGGCCATCCCGGCCATTGCCACGGCGGCGTCTTTTGCAATGCTGTGGGGATGTTCACGGTGGCCCCGGCTCCGCCCGAGCCGTTCGCGACCATCAAAACCCGGACCATCCCCAGGGGGCGGGGCCGGGCGCTGGCCGTCACCAGTTTCGATCCACCGCCCCCGCGCGTCCTGTCCTGACTCAAGACCTGCCCCCTTTGGGGCGCATTGAAGCAGACATACAGGACAAGACGATGAACATTCTGAAACTGACGACGGGCGCCGTGGCGGCGTCTGTGATTGCCGCGGCGGCCTTTGCCCATGGCGGCGCGACGGGTATCGTGAAGGAACGCATGGACGGCATGTCGGCCATGAAGGACAGCATGAAGGTGCTGACGCCGATGATGCAGGGCAAGGTGCCCTATGACGCGGCCACCGTGCGGCGCGAGGCCGAGAAGATCGGCCGGCACGCGGGCGAGTCGCTGACGAAACTGTTCCCCGAAGGCACGGCGGGCAAACCCTCGGAGGCCAAGCCCGAGATCTGGCAGGACTGGGACACGTTCTCGGATCTGGCCGAACAGCTGCACACCTATGCCGAGGGCTTGGCGCTGGCCGCCGACAACGGGCTGATGATGGCCGGGTCGGGGCAGGGCGCCGGCATGATGGGCGGCGGCTCGATGATGGGGTCCGGCATGATGACGGGCGGCGGCGCCATGATGGGCTCGGGCATGATGGGCGGTGTGCCCGGCCGCGAGGAACTGTCCGAGATGCCCGCCGACGGGGTGTTCATGATGCTCAGCCAGGCCTGCTCGGCCTGCCACACCCGGTTCCGGTCGGAATAGGAGGCGGGCATGAGACGTATGTTCCGACTGGGCCTCGGCGTCGCCGTGACGGCGGCGGCGGGGCTGGTCGCGGTGATCGCCTGGCCGATCGGCGTTCCGTTGGAGTCGCTGGATCTGAAGGGCGACGTGAACCGGGGCGCCTACCTGGCGCGGGCCAGTGGCTGTATCGCCTGTCACACCGATGCCGCCGGCGGCGGCGCGCCGCTGGCCGGTGGGGTGAAGCTCGAGACGCCCTTCGGCGCGCTTTATTCCCCGAATCTGACGACAGATCCCGAGCACGGCATCGGCGGCTGGACGCTGGAGGACTTTGCCCGCGCCGTCCGGCAGGGCGTATCGCCGGATGGTCAGCCCTATTACCCGGCTTTCACCTACCCGTTTTACGCCAACTTCTCGGACCAGGACATCGCCGATCTCTGGGCCGCGTTCCAGACGGTGCCGCCCGTGGCCGAGCCGTCAACGCCGCATGAGATGGCCTTTCCCTTCAACCAGCGCTGGGGGCTGAAACTGTGGCGCGCGGCCTTCCTGGAACCGCCCCGGACCGAGCCGATCGCAGGCAACGGCGATCTGTGGAACCGGGGTCGGGAACTGGTCGAGGGCGCAGCCCATTGCGCGGCCTGTCACACGGCGCGTAACCTTGCGGGCGCGCGCAAGTCGGACGTCGCGCATTTCAAGGGCAACGACGCGCTGCCCGGCGGCGGCAAGGCCCCGGCGATCGACTATGAAACCCTGCGGGAGAAGGGCTGGACGGTGGACAGCCTGGCCTATGCGCTGCGCACCGGCATCACCCCCGACGGCGACGCCTTTGGCGGCTCGATGGGCGAGGTGGTGGCATTCGGCACCGGCTTCCTGACCGAGGAGGATCGCCGGGCGATGGCCACCTACCTGATGGACGACCATGACGGCGGGTAGGCCGGGGGTGCCCGCATGTGAAAGGAAGCGGCGATGAAACTGGATCGCAGGCAATTCATGGCGGGCGCCGCGGCGCTGGCCGTCTGGCCGAAAACCGGAGGGGCGGCAAACGCCCCCCGGATCATCGAAGCCCGGGCCGGCACGGCCCGGGTGGTTCCGGGCGACTACCCGGAAACGGAAATCTGGGGCTATGACGGGGGCGTGCCCGGCCCGTTGATCCGCGCGCGGCAGGGCGAGACCGTTTCGCGCAAGCTGGTGAACGCGCTGCCGCAACCGACGGCGATCCACTGGCATGGGTTGCGCGTGCCCAATGGCATGGACGGGGTGCCCGGCCTGACGCAGGAGGCGGTGCCGCCGGGCGGCGCGTTCCTTTACGAATTGCCGCTGAAGGATGCCGGCACCTACTGGTATCATTCGCACAACCAGTCCACCGAGCAGGTGGCGCGGGGGCTCTACGGCGCCATCATCGTCGACGAGGCCGAGCCGCCCGAGGTGGATCACGACATCACGGTGCTGCTGGATGACTGGCGGCTGACCGGGCAGGCGCAGATCTCCGAGGACTTCGGGGCCATGCATGACTGGACCCATGCCGGCCGCATGGGCAACTTCGTGCACGCGCGGCTGTTGCCGTCGCCGTCGGAGGTGCTGCGCAACCAGCGCCTGCGGCTGCGGCTGGTCAATGTCGCGACCGACCGGATCATGGCGGTGTCGCTGAACGGGCTCGAGGGCCGGCTGGTGGCGCGCGACGGCATGCCGGTCGAGCAGCCGCAGCCATTCGACATGCTGGTGTTCGGCCCGGCCGAGCGCGCCGACCTGATCGTCGATGTCACCGCCGGGCCGGGCGAGGCGGCGCAGATCCTGCTGCAGCAGCGCGACGGAGCCTATGTTCTGGCCGAATTGCCGGTGACGGGGCAGGGGGCCTCGGTGCCGCGCGGGGCGATACAGGCGCTGCCGCCCAACCCGGTTCCCGCCCTCGGCGACCTCTCGCAGGCGCGGGCGGTGGCCCTGCGGATGGAGGGCGGCGCCATGGGTGGCCTGCGCCAGGGCACCTATATGGGCCGACTTCTGAGCGCGCGCGAATTGGTGGACGAGGGCCAGATCTGGACTTTCAACGGCGCAGCGGGCCTACCGGAAGACCCGCTGGCCAGCCTGTCGCATGGCGAGGTGCTGCGCATCCCGATGCGCAATGACACGGTGTTCCCGCACGCGATGCACCTGCACGGCACCCATTTCCGCGAGGTCCTGCCCGATGGCGGGCTTGGGCCCCTGCGCGACACGATCCTGGTGAATCCCGACGAAACGCGCGAGATCGCCTTCGTGGCGGACAATCCCGGCGACTGGCTGCTGCATTGCCACATGCTGTCGCACCAGGCGGCGGGCATGAAGACATGGATCAGGGTGACGTGATGGCGGGCCTGTCGATGAAATGGGTGGCTGTGGCAGGGATCGGGGCGCTGGCCGTGGCCGGCGCCACGCTGGCGCTGTCGGGCAAGGGCGAGACCCCCGCGCCCGAGGCGGCGGATACGGCGCGCGGCGCGGTGCTATATGCCGAGAACTGCGCCTCGTGCCACGGGGCAAAGCTGGAAGGCCAGCCCGACTGGCGCAGCCCCGGCCCGGACGGCGTGATGCCCGCGCCGCCGCACGACCGCACCGGCCACACCTGGCATCACGGCGACGGGATGCTGTTCGACTACACCAAACTGGGCGGGGCCGAGACGCTGAAACGCATGGGCGTGACCGGGGTGAAAAGCGGCATGCCGGGGTTCGGCGACAGCCTGACCGACGCGGAAATCCGGGATATCCTCGCCTTCATCAAGTCCACCTGGCCCCAGCGCGAGCGAGAGCTTCAGCAGCAACGCACCCTGGCCGAGCAAATGAAAGGAACCTGACGTGAAACCTGTTCTTGCCTGTCTGCTGGCGGCGGTGATGTCGCTGGGCGCGGTGGCGGCCAGTGCCGAGGACCTCTCCGAGGCGGATGTGAAACGGCTGGCGCTCGAGGCCATCCTGGAGAACCCCGAGATCGTCATGCAGGCGGTCGAGATCCTGCGCCAGCGCGACGAGCAGGCCAAGGCCGAGGGTGCCAAAACCGTGCTCGACCAGCAGCGCGACCTGCTGGAGCGCGACCCGAACGCGCCGGTCATCGGCAACCCGGACGGCGATGTGACGGTGGTGGAGTTCTTCGACTACAACTGCCCGTATTGCAAACGTGCGGCGCCGATCGTCAAAGGAGTCATCGCAGGCGATGGAAACGTGCGCGTCGTCTACCGAGAGTGGCCGATTCTGGGTGAGGGCTCGGTCTTTGCTGCGCGTGCGGCGCTGGCGGCCAGAAATCAGGGAAAATACGAAGAATTCCACTGGGCGTTGATGGGCTTGAATGGCCGCGCGAACGAGGCGAGCGTGATGAAAGCGGCCCGCGCGTTGGGGCTGGACGAAGACAAACTGCGCGCCGACATGAACGCCCCCGAAGTGGACGCGCATATCCAGGTCTCGATGAGCCTTGCGCGCGGTCTTGGGTTCACGGGTACTCCGTCTTTCGTGATCGGTGACGCATTGGCGCCGGGTTTGATTGAGCAGGCCCAGATGGAGCAACTGATCAGCGCCGTTCGTGAGAACCGCTGAAGCAGTGGCGCAAGCGCATGAGTGCTTGCGCCGCACGTGCTCTTCGTCCTCGGTATCGATCCGGGCCCGGATGTGCGTTATCCAAGGCGCCGGAACAGACTGTACTGGAAAGACTGGATCGCACCCCAGGGGGTGTGATGGCCGTGGCGGCGGTCCGCAACCAATGCGAAACCGTTTCCGAGCATTTCGGATATCTGGCCGGATTCATACCGCGCAACCGGAAGACCGCTGCAGGTCTCGGGTCCGTCCGGGGCAAAGGTTGCGATGATGGCATGTCCCCCGGCCACAACCGCTTGGGCAAGGGTATCCAGATAGGCCGCGCGGTCCGTGGGGTCGACAAGGAAATGAAATACGGCCCGGTCATGCCATAGGTCGTATCGGCGATCGGGGGTCCATTGGGTGATGTCCGTGGCGATCCATGTCACCGCGTCGCCCGCTGGCCCAAGCCGGTCGCGGGCCGCCTGCAGCGAAACCGGCGACAGATCGAGGACCGTCACGTCGCGCAGCCCCTTCTCCAGCAAGGCGCCTGCAAGGCGCGAGGTTCCGCCGCCGATGTCGATGACCGAGGACTTTGCCGTCACGCCGGCCAGCCCGATCAGGTCGAGCGAGACCTCCGGGTCATCCTGGTGCCAGCTCAGCTGGTCCTCGGACTTCGCGCCATAGACGGTGTCCCAGTGTGTTTTTCTGTCAGCTGTCATGTCCAGCGCTCTCTCTCTACTTCATCGCACAGAGTGATACGCCTTCACATTCCAAATGTGAAATGTTTATTGACGGCCCGCCTGCAAGGATGGGGACCGTCTGTCGCAAGACCGCCACCACAGCCATCGCGGCCTTTGGGGGGGCATTCCACGATGTCGGAACGTTCCCGCCCGTCAGGCGGTGGTCGCCTCGTAGCCCTCGGCCTTGAGTGCGGCCAGGATGCTGTCGAGCGGGGCGTTGCTGTCGACGCTGACGGTGCGCTTGTCCATGTCGAATTCCAGCCGCGCCGCGGCATCGACGCCGCCAACGGCCTTTTCGATCGCGGCCTTGCAGTGGCCGCAGCTCATGTCGGGAACGTTCAGAATCGTCATCGGGGTGGTCTCCTTGGGTCTTCAGCGCTGGCTAAAATATTCCAGCACTGGAAGGTCAAGCGGGAAAATATCGCATCGCGGGCAGGGGGGCAGGCGTCAGCCGTCGGTTGGTGTCGCCGGGAGGGTGATCGTGGCGCACAGCCCGCCTTCGCTGGCGTTTTCCAGCACGATGTCGCCGCCATGCGACTGGATGACCGTGCGGGCGATCGACAGGCCCAGCCCGGTGCCGCCGGTCTCGCGCGAGCGCGAGGTTTCCAGCCGCACGAAGGGGTCGAACACCGCGTCCAGCATGTCCTCGGGGATGCCGGGGCCGTGGTCGCGCACCCGGATCACCGCATCCGATCCGGCGCGGGTGACCGTCACCTCGGCCCGCGCGCCATAGCGGCAGGCGTTCTCGATCACGTTGCGCAGGGCGCGCTTCAGCAGCATCGGCCGGACGGTTACAAGCGGGTTGTCCCGGACCGTCACCGTGATGCTGTTGCCGGCGCGGGCCAGGTCGTCGGCAATCTCGGCGGTGAAATCCCCCAGTGGAACCTCGACCGAGGGTTCCCGCGTGGCCACGCCCTTGGCGAAGGAGAGGGTCGAGTCGACCATCTCCTGCATCTCTTCGATGGTTTCGATCAGGTGTTCGCGGGTCTCGTCATCCTCGACCAGCTCGGCGCGCACCCGCAACCCGGTCAGCGGCGAGCGCAGGTCATGCCCCAGCGCCCCCAACAGGCGGGTGCGGTCGGCCACATAGCGGGTCAGGCGGTCGCGCATGCGGTTGAAGGCCTCGGTCAGGTCGCGCACCTCGGTCGGACCGGTGGCGGCAAGCTCTTCGACCTCTTCGCCGCGGCCGAACCGGTCGGCGGCGCGTGACAGGCGGCGCAGCGGTCGGGTCAGGCCCGTCAGCAGGAACCAGACGACCGCCACCAGGATCAGCGCGGCGGTCAGGCCGAAACTGACGAAGGACAGCCAGGGCCATTGCAGCGGCGGATTGTGGAACCGCGTATCGACGTTCAGCCACTGGCCCGTGTTCAGTGCGATCGACAGCTGCATTTCCACGGCCGAGATCTGGTCGCGCATCATCGCCCTGTGCATCTCGGCCATCGTCCGGGGGATGCCCTCGAGCGGCAGCATGTCGGGCGAGAACTCGTGCAGCTCGACCCGGATCTGGCGATCCTCGCGGTCGGGCAGCATGCCGCGGATCGTGCCCTCGACCATGCCGCCGGCATGGTGGCCGGTGTGATCGACGCTTGGCGCGTCCGTCAGGCTGAACCGCACCAGCGGCGAACTGGCCGCGCGCAGGATCGAGTCGTGCAGCTCGGGCGGAGCCTCTTCGATCAGCCGCGCGATATTGGCGGCGCGCCCGGCGGTTTCCAGCCCCAGCGCCATGTGCACGGCCATCGCGCGTTCATCGACGAACAACCACAGGCTGACCAGCTGCGCCGCGGCCAGTGCCGCGATGATCAGCAGGATCAGCTGGCCCCGCAGGCTGGTGACGAAGGCCTTCATCCGGCCAGCTCGCGCACGTCGGCCGACAGGCAATAGCCGCCGCCCCGGACGGTGGTGATGAGTTTGGGCCGGGTCGGGTCAGCCTCGATCTTGCGGCGCAGGCGGCTGACCTGGTTGTCGATGGTGCGGTCGAACAGGTGCGGGCTGCGCCCGGCGGTGAGGTCCAGCAGCTCGTCGCGCGACAGCACCACGCGGGGCCGCCGCAGAAAGGCCGTCAGCAGCCGGAAATCGGCGGTCGTCAGGGTCTCGACCGTGCCGTCGGCCGAGGTCAGCTGACGGGTGTCGGCATCCAGCACCCAGTCTCCGAAGGCGACCCGCTTGCCGGCCAGGTCGCCCGGCGTCGCCTCGGTGGTGTCGGTGCGCCGCAGGATGGCCTTGATCCGCGCCAGCAACTCGCGCGGGTTGAACGGCTTGGGCAGGTAGTCGTCGGCGCCGATCTCGAGCCCGACGATGCGGTCGGTCTCTTCGCCCAGGGCGGTCAGCATCAGGATCGGAGGCCCGCCCGCGGCAGACAGGCGGCGGCAGACCGACAGCCCGTCCTCGCCCGGCATCATGATGTCCAGGACGATCAGGTCGAACCGCCCGGCGGCCAGCTTGGCATCCATCTCGACGGCGTCGCGGGCGGCGGTTGCGCGCAGGCCGTTCTTTTCCAGGTAGCGGCTCACCGCGTCGCGGATCTCGCGGTGGTCATCGACGACAAGGATGTGCGGAATCTCGGTCATGATGCGATCATAAGACTGCCCGCCGGGCAATTCCCGGCTTTTTTGTAACGCTTTGTATCAGGCGGGCGGTTTGCGACAAACCGATACAAAACGGCCGGGGCAGGGGGGTGGTGGTGCGGGTTCCGGCGGCCATATGCTTGGTATCGAAACGAAACAACCGCGAGGTAAAAGTCATGAAACGCAAGTTTGCTCTGGTCGCAGGGGTTCTGGCCGCAACCGCATTGGCCTTGCCGGCATTGGCCGCAGGCCAGCATGGCAATGCAGGCCAGCAGGGCATGATGCAGGGCCAGCAGGGCGGCATGATGCAGGGCCAGCAGGGCGGCATGATGCAGGGCCAGCAGGGTGGCATGATGCAGGGCCAACCGGGTGGCATGATGCCCGGCATGATGGGCGGCGACATGATGGGCGACCACGCCGGCATGATGCGGATGATGATGAAGATGCACGGCCAGGGTATGATGGGCGGCATGCATGGCCACGGCATGAAGGGCGGTAACTGGCTTGCCGTTCTGGATGCCGACGAGGATGGCCGCCTGAGCCAGGCCGAGATCACCGAAGGCCTCAAGGCCCGGATGCAGGCCCATGACGCGGACGGCGACGGCAACCTGTCGATCGAAGAATTCGAGGCGCTGCATTCCAGCATGATCCGCGAAACCATGGTGGACCGGTTCCAGCATTTCGACGCCGATGGTGACGGCGCCGTGACGCCCGGCGAGATCGAGAAGGGCGCCAAGCAGATGGCACGCAAGCATGGCATGAAACCCGCCAAGCCGGCGCCCGCCGACGACGCGGCCGAGGAGCAGGCTGACAACTGATGCAGGCCGTGGGGCCGGGCCGGTCGGCCCGGTTCCGCCGCCCGCCACAAGGAGGATTGCAAAATGATGGGTTATGGTGCCGGAATGGGGTTCGGATATGTCTGGATGTTCCTGATCGGGCTGCTGGTCGTCCTGGCGATCATCGCGCTGATCAAATACATCGCCAAGTAAGCGGGAGGCAGAGACATGGGCTATACCCTGACCCGCGTGATCGAAAACTCCGACGTCGACAGCCTGGACCCGCGCGTGCGTGAGGCGTTGTCCGACAAGGGGTTCGGCGTGCTGACCGAGATCGATGTCAGCGCGACGATGAAAAAGAAGATCGGTGCCGAGATGGAGCCCTATCGCATTCTGGGCGCCTGCAACCCGCACATGGCCTATCAGGCGATCGGGATCGAGCCACGCGTGGGCGCCATGCTGCCCTGCAACGTGATCCTGCGGCAGATCGGCCCTGACGTCGAGGTCAGCGCGATCGACCCGGTCGCCTCGATGCAGGCGATCGACAATGCCGAGCTCAAGGTCGTGGCCGGGCAGGTGCGCGACATGCTGCGCGAAGTGATCGAGGCGATCTGACACCAAAGGAGGGCGCGTGCTGAAGACTTGGCCGAACCGGATGCGGACCGTCCTGATGCTGGTCGTGATGGTTGCCCTGACCGTGGCGGCATGGCTGTGGTTTTCCGGGGCCGCCCCGGTTGCCCTGACGCGCGAAACCGTCGCCGATTGGGTGGCACGGGCGGGGCTGTTCGGACCGCTTCTGGTGATCGGACTGATGATGGTCGCGGTCGTCGCCAGCCCGATCCCCAGCGCCCCCATCGCCGTTGCGGCCGGGGCAGCCTATGGGCATGGGCTGGGCACCGTTCTGGTGGCCATCGGGGCGGAACTCGGGGCGCTGATCGCGTTCCTGATCGCGCGCTGGCTGGGGCATGACGCCCTGCGCAAGTGGTTTGGAGAAAGACTGGACATGGGATTGCTGGGCTCGCAGAACGTGTTGATGGTGACGGTGTTCACCAGCCGTCTGATGCCGTTCGTGTCCTTCGACATGATCAGCTATGCCGCCGGGCTGACCCGCCTGCACCTGTGGCGTTTCGCGGTGGCGACCCTGGCGGGAATCCTGCCGGCCAGCTTTGTCCTTGCCCATCTGGGCGGCGAGATTGCCGGGGCCGAGGCCCGCGGCGCCGGGCTGGCCGTGATCGGCCTGGGTCTGCTGACCGGGGCGCCGCTGCTGTGGCTTGCGTGGAAGCGTGGCGGGAAAGAAAGTCCGCAGCTCAAGGACTTGAGCCAGATCAACGCGGAAAGGGAAAACGGCTCTAAACTGCCGCGTCAGAAAGGAAACCGGAAGTGACACGCGCAGCATGGATATCCGCAGCGGTGACAGCGGCCCGGGCCGCCGGTCGGCTGCGGGCCTTGCTGATTTGCGCGCTGGTGGTGTCGATGCTGGTCGCGGCCTTCCCCTCACATGCCGGGCATGAGATCGCCCATCCCGATACCCATGCCGAGTTGACGGCGTATAGCCCGGACCAGTCCGATGGCGTCGATCCAGGCGCGGATTTCGACTGTTCGGTGCACCCGGGGTGCCATGCGGTGGTTCTCGGCGATGCAGCCGAAGTGCCGGTGATGCATGTTTCTTCGGCCGTTTCCCCTGAACGGCGCGACCCGCTTGCCGGGATCCTGGTTCCCCCGCTGCCACATCCACCGAATCTTTCCTGAATTTGGCCGGCGGCGGCCCCGGACCATTCCGGGCCGCCCGATTGCCGCAATTCGCGGCGTCGCAAGTTCAGGAATGTTCCGATGTTCACCTATCTCTACTTCATCCTTGCCGCAGTTCTGCTGCTGGTGGTTCTGCGCCTGACCTGCGGCCCCTGCGTGATGGGGCACCCGGTTAACCCGGTGCAGGACGCCCCCGCGCATCCCCGCCTGCCGGTGGTCGTGCTGGGCTGGGCGCTGAGCCTGTTCCTGACCATCACCTATGTGCTGTGCGTGGGCTTTGACCTGAT
This sequence comes from Ruegeria intermedia, assembly GCF_900129345.1. GTDB lineage: Bacteria > Pseudomonadota > Alphaproteobacteria > Rhodobacterales > Rhodobacteraceae > Ruegeria > Ruegeria intermedia. Next base: position 71,789 of record NZ_FQVK01000021.1, read on the forward strand.
CTTTCCCGATTACGCCATGAACGGGGTCTGGATCGGCCTGATGCCGGGTATGACCTGGCTCAGCGTGCCGTCCTTCCTGCTCGGGCTGGTCTGGGCCTTCCTCTATGGCTGGTATGGCGCCCTGCTGTTCGGAGGGCTGTTCAACGCCATCGCCGCCCGCACCTATCCCAACTGACCGAAAGGAGACGGCCATGAAGGCCATCGCTCTTACCCTGCTTCTGACACCCTTCATGATGATCCTCATCTACCGGATCTTTCTTCACGTGCCCGCCAAGGCGCCCGTTCCGACCGACGAAAGGAAAAGCAAATGACCCTGTCCAGACTGGCGGCAACCCTGTCCATTGCGGCCTTGTCCGCGCCGTCGCTGGCGCTGGCCGCGACCGTGTTCATTCCCGAAGGCAGCGCCAACTCGATCCTGATGGTCGATCCCGAGACCGGCGCAACCCTTGGCCGGCTGCCGGGGCTCGAGGCGATCCACGGGCTGGCCGGCGCACCCGGCGCGAAATACCTGGTCGCCGGCAGCTTTACCGAGATCGACCGGGCAGAGGCCGCATCCCCGGCAAAGCCCGAAGGCATGTCCCAGGATGACCACGAGGCCCACCATGCCAAGCGTGACACGTCGGCGATGCCTGCCGAGAAGGGGCTGAGCCTGGTCACCGTCCTGGATGCCGAAACCCGCCAGGTGGTGCAGCGGATCGAGGTGCCCGGCGCGGTGCATCACACCGCCGTGTCCCCTGACGGCCGCTTTGCGGTGGCGACCCATCCATCAGGCGACGGGATCTCGATCATCGACCTTGAAACGCTCGGCTTCCGCGGCTTCGTGCCGACCGGGCCGATGCCCAACTATGCCGTGTTCGCGCCCGACGGGGGCAAGGTCTATGTCACCAACACGGGCAACGGTACGCTCAGCGAGGTGGATGTCGGCAAGGGCTATGTGACCCGCAACATGCCGGTCGGCGAAGGCCCCGAGCATCTTGTGTTGAACGCCACCGGCAGCGCCGCCTTCGTGGCGGACAGCGACGGCGGCAAGGCCTACCGCGTGGATCTGGCCAGCGGCGCCGTCACCGACACCTACGACATCGGCGGCGAGTTGCACGGGCTTGGCCTGTCGGACCGCGAGGGTGTTCTCTTCGTCGCCGCCAAGGGCACGGACCGTTTGATCTCGATCGACCTTGCCACCGGCCAACAGCGCGAGGCCAGTCTGTCGCCCGCGCCCTATCACCTGACGACCATCCCGGAATCCGGCAAGCTGATGGTGTCGAGCCGGGCGGAACCCAAGGTCTGGATCGTCGATCAGACCAGCCTGACAGCCTCGGGCGAGATCGCGATCCAGGGCGAAGGACACCAGATGGTCGTGCTGCCCTGACAGGGTGCGCCGCACCGGAGAAAGGAGAAGTCCATGAGCAAGTTCAAAGCGCCGACCCTGCGGTTCATGGGCGCCACCGGCACCGTCACCGGCTCGCGCTACCTCGTCGAGGCCGCGGGCCGCCGGATCCTCGTCGATTGCGGTTTGTTCCAGGGCTACAAGCAGTTGCGCCAGCGCAACCGCAGGCCTTTCCCGGTGCGGCCCCGCAGCATCGACACGGTGCTGCTGACGCACGCGCATCTGGATCACTCGGGCTATATCCCGGCGCTGGTGCGCGCTGGGTTCGCGGGCCGCGTAATCTGTACCGCGTCGACCGAGGAACTGGCCGGGCTGATCCTGCCCGACAGCGGCCACCTGCAGGAGGAAGAGGCCAAATACGCGCGGCGCAAGAAATATTCGAAACACGCGCGCCCGACGCCGCTGTATACGTTCAACGAGGCGAAGGCGGCGCTGTCCCGGTTCGATGCGGTTCCCTTTTCCAAACCGGTCGATCTGGGCGACGGGATCACCGCCGAGTTCATCCCGGCCGGGCACCTGCTGGGGGCGGCGCAGATCCGGCTGAACATCGCCGGGACCGTGCTGCATTTCAGCGGCGATCTGGGCCGGGACACCGACCCGCTGATGCGGCCCCCGGTGCCGTTCGGCGGGGCGGATGTGCTGGTGTGTGAATCCACCTACGGCAACCGGCTGCACGAGGCGGCGAAGGCCGAGGACGAGCTGGCCCCGGTGATCCGGCGCGTGGCCGAGCGCGGCGGCACGATCCTGATCCCGGCCTTTGCCGTGGGGCGCGCGCAGGGGCTGATGTATCACATCGCCCGGCTGCGCAAACGGGGCGAGATCCCCGACATTCCGGTCTATCTCAACAGCCCGATGGCGACGGACGCGACCGACATCTACCACCGCCACCACGAAGAGCACCACGTCTCGTGGGAAGACTGCAAGGCCATGTTCGAGATCGCCCATCGGGTGCGCGGTGTGGAAGAGTCCAAGGCGCTGAACACCAACCCGTATCCCAAGATCATCGTCTCGGCCAGCGGGATGCTGACGGGCGGGCGCATCCTGCACCATGTCGCCAGCTATGGCGGCGACCGGCGCAACGCGATCCTGCTGTCGGGGTTCCAGGCCGGCGGCACCCGTGGCGCGGCGCTGGCGGCGGGGGCCGATCACCTGCGCATCTTCGGCAAGGATTTCCCGATCGAGGCCGAGGTGATCCAGCTGGGCTCGTTCTCGGGCCATGCCGACGCGAACGAGCTGATGCGCTGGCTGGGCGCGGCGCCGCAGCCACCGCGCATGACCTACATCACCCATGGCGAACCCGACGCCTCGGACGCGCTGCGGTTCCGCATCGAACACGAGCTGGGCTGGAACGCGCGGGTTCCCGAACATCTTGAGACGATTCAACTGGAGCGCCCGCGATGACCGTCGAAGACCACAGCCTGCGTCTGTTGCCGGCCGGGATCGACACCTACAGCCACCCGGTCGTCTACATGCACGAAGACTGCCATGTCTGCCGCTCGGAAGGGTTCCGCGCCCTGGCCCGGGTCCGCATCGACTGCGGCGACAGGTGGGTCATCGCCTCGCTCAACGTAGTGACCGACGGCGATTGGCTGCCCGTTGACGCGGCGGCGCTGTCCGACACCGCTTGGGCCGCGCTGCAACCAGGCGACGGCGCGCGGGGCGTGTTCTCGCACCCCGAACCGCCGGCGGCGGCCTCGGTCATCCGCGCCAAGGTCTATGGCGAGCGGCTGGGGCAGGCGCAGTTCGACACCATCATGCGGGATGCGCTGGCCCAGCGGCTGTCGGATCTGGACCTTGCC
>NZ_FQVK01000022.1 GCF_900129345.1 Ruegeria intermedia
AAAACGCCGGTTGCAACATCAAGCCGCTGCCGCCTAAACTCAGACAGAAACCGAACCAGAGCCTCCGTTACGAAACTGCTTGCGCTGTCCGAAAAACTCTGACGACGGACAGTCGTAGCTGTCCAGGGGCGGCTCTTCCTCCAATTCTGCCAACTCCCACCGTGCCGGCGCCCTGTCGGGATAGAGGAGCAGCGATACCGTCATCTGGTCGTTGCTGGGCGAAAACACCGTCACCTCAAGAACAGGCTCGGACCCTATCCAGACGCCTGCCGGGTGCCGAACCCCATGGCGGCCGGTCTCCTGGTCTGAACCGGGACGTCTCGGCAGCCCGCCCGAGCCGGAATGGGCGGGGCGCATGAGCTATGCCTGGACACAGGAGGGCTGGCTCCCTCTCTCGGTCATTCCCGATCTGCACGCGAGGCGCGTGATCGGCCGGGCGGGAGCGACCGAATGAAGCGTGATCCGGCGACCCGGGCGCCGAACGTGGCAATCGCTTTGCGCCAGCCACCGCCAGGCTGTATCCATCACAAGGATCGGCGTAACCAATACCGCGCTCACGATTGCCCGAGGCTTCCGCGCCGGCACGGCTACAAGGTATCAATGAGCGGCTCAGGCAATTGCCACGACAGCGCGGCGGTCGAGACCGTCTTCAAAACGATCAAGGCTGAGCTGCTGTGGCAGCGGCCATGCCTCACCCGCCGGGCGGCCGGGCCGGCAATCTACGAATACATCAGCGGTTTGTGCAATCCGCGCCGAAGGCACTCTGCTCCGGGCAGGAAAGCCCCTTGGGATTCGAGGCTTTCGCCGCGCGCATCCGGTTCGCGCACGACCGAGGAGGTGGTCTCGGTAGAGCGTCGGCATGCCCATGATCGGTTGGAGCGAGTCGTAGAGGCTCATGTCACCGGGCCGCATGGTCCGCGGCAAGAAATAGCGATTGACCCGTCTGGGGCGAGCGTGGATATTTTGCCAAGGAAAAATGGTGGCACATTCACCCGGAGCGCAGACATGACCCTCACCCGCCGCATGTTCGGGGCAGCGACTCTCGCCTGCGGAATTGCCGCCATTGCGCAACCCGCAGCGGCCCGGGCGCAGGAAGCGCCCGTTGTTGCCGCGGCATCCGATCTGCGCTTTGCGGTTCAGGAGATCGCCGCCGCCTTCACCTTGGAAACCGGCCACGCATTGCGTCTTGCGTTCGGGTCCACCGGCAATTTCGCGCGGCAGATCCGCGAAGGTGCGCCGTTTGAAATGTTCATGGCGGCCGATGAAAGTTATGTGCTCGATCTGGCCCGCGACGGGTTTTTGCGGGACGAGGGCGCCCTCTATGCCCAGGGGCGCATGGCCATCGCCGTTCCGAACCAAGGATCGCCGCTGACAGCGGATGGCACGCTGGAAGACCTGCGTCGCGCACTTGACGTCGGGCAGGTGTCGCGCTTTGCAATCGCCAATCCCCAGCACGCGCCCTATGGCATGCGGGCGATGGAGGTCCTGCAGCATGCTGGCATCTGGGCGGCAATCGAACCGTCACTGGTGTTGGGCGAGAATGTCAGCCAGGCCGCGCAGTTCGCACTATCGGGCAGCGCCGATGGCGGCATCATTGCCTGGTCCCTGGCTCAGTCGCCGCAGCTTCGACCGCTGGGGGATTTTGCGCTCATCCCCGCCGAGTGGCACCAGCCGCTGATGCAGCGCATGGCCATGGTGCGGAATGCGGGGCCTGTGGCGGAGGCGTTCTATCGCTACATGCAAAGGCCTGTCGCGCTTGACATCATGGCACGCCACGGCTTTGCCGTGCCGGGGTAGACGCATGGATTGGCAGGCGCTCTGGCTTTCGCTTTCGCTCGCCGCATGGACGGTGGCCATACTGCTGCCGGTGTCGATCCTGTTCGGGCGGTTGCTGGCGACCCGTACGTTCCGGGGAAAGGGGGTGGTCGAGGGGCTTGTGATGCTGCCGCTGGTCCTGCCGCCGACCGTGTTCGGCTTCTACCTTCTGGTCACGCTCGGGCGGAACTCGCCGTTCGGTGCGGCCTGGCAGGGGCTGTTCGGCCACCAATTGGTCTTCAGCTTCGAGGGGTTGGTCGTGGCCTCGGTCATCTTCAACCTGCCGTTTGCCATCCAACCGGCGCAGCGCGCCTTCGAGGCGATCCCGACGTCGCTGCGCGAGGCGGCGGCGGCCAGCGGGCTGCGCCCCCTGAGCGCGCTGCTGCGCATCGAACTTCCGCTGGCATGGCCTGGGGTGATGACCGGCATGGTGCTGACCTTTGCGCATACGCTGGGTGAATTCGGCATCGTCCTCATGGTGGGGGGCTCGATCCCCGGCGAGACCAAGACCATCGCCATCGCGATCTATGACCGTGTGCAGGCCTTCGACATGCGGTCGGCGGCGACGATGTCCTCGGTTCTGGTCGCCATTTCGCTGTTCACCATCGCTGCCACCTTCGCCCTGTCGGCCCGCATGGGACGAAGGCTCGACCGATGACGCTCAGGGTCACGCTCCGGGCCAAGGCGCCAATTCCGCTCGATCTGACCTTTGCGGTCGGACCCGGAGAGTTGCTTGCACTGGTCGGACCCTCGGGCTCGGGCAAGACCACGACCTTGCGGACCATTGCCGGGTTCTGGCGGCCCGAGACGGCGCGGGTCGAGGCCGCTGGGATCACATGGCTCGATACCGAAGCGGGGGTCTGCCTGCCGACGCATCGCCGCCGCGTTGGCCTCGTATTTCAGGACTATGCGCTGTTTCCGCATTTGACGGCGGCACAGAACGTGGCCACGTCCTTGGGGGATCTGCCCCGCGGTGCGCGCCTGCGCGAGGCCGAACAGCTGTTGCGGCGCGTCCATCTGGACGGGCTTGGCCATCGCCGGCCGGCGGACCTGTCGGGCGGGCAGAAGCAGCGCGTGGCGCTGGCGCGGGCCTTGGCGCGGCGCCCCGACGTTCTGCTTCTGGACGAGCCGTTCTCGGCCGTGGACCGCGCCACGCGTGAACGGCTGTATGGCGAGATCATCGCCTTGCGGTCCGATCTGGAAATGCCGGTGGTTCTGGTGACCCATGACGTGAACGAGGCGCAGCTGCTTGCGGATCGGATGTTGGTGATCGACCGCGGCCGGGTCGTGCGCGACGGCACCACGGCCGAAGTGATGGCCGACGCCGACGCGCTGCGGGCCATGGGGATTCGCGAAGCCGCCGTCATGCTGCCCGCCATGGTGGCCGAGCATCTCGACGACGGTCTGACCCGACTTGACGCCGCGACCGGCCCGCTGTTCCTGCCAAGGATCGACGGGGCGCCCGGCACCGGTGTCCGGGTGCGGATCATGGCGCATGACGTGATCCTGTCGCGGGCCCGGCCTCAGGGCTTGTCGGCGCAGAACATCCTTGGCGGAACGGTGACACGGATCGTTCCCGGAGCAGGACCGGGCGTGCTGGTCCATGTCGCGGTCGGCGACCACGAGATCCTCGCCCGGATCACCCGCCGCGCGGCCGCCGACATTGGCTTGCAGCCGGGCGATCCGGTCCATGCCATCCTCAAATCCATGTCCGTTGCCCGCGATCATGTTGCGCGTGCCGCGGATGACGGACGCCAGGGCTGATCGGATCGGACAAAGGTCAGTTGCCGTACAGGCCGGGGTCATGCCCGGGGCGTCCTGTCGGTCTGCGGCTTGGCGGGAATACGTTTTGTCATCGAACCGTCACTTGCACAGCGCTTTTAATTTCGAATATTCACGAAATATGGAAGAAATGATTCCCGAACGCCTGTCCACCCTGGGACATCCACAGCGGCTTGCCGTGTTTCGGCTGCTGATGCGGCGCTATCCCGACCGCGTCCCGGCCTCGGAGATCGCGCGCGCGTTGGGACTTAAGCCCAACACGCTGTCGAACTACCTGAGTTCCTTGCTGCAGGTGGGCCTGATTTCGCAACAGCGGGCAGGGACCTCGCTGCGCTACGGCGTCGAGATGGCGGCGGTGCGCGGGACGATCGACTACTTGCTGCTGGACTGCTGCCGCGGCCGCCCCGAGATCTGCGCGCCCGCTTCCTGTGCCGCGTCTGGCAAGGCTGATCGGGACCGGAAGTTCAATGTCCTGTTCATCTGCACCGGCAATTCGGCGCGGTCGATATTTGCCGAGGCGATCCTGCGGGACGAGGCGGGCGACCGGTTCAACGTGTATTCGGCCGGAACCCGTGCCCGATCCGGTTTGAACCCGGTTGCGTTGCAGGTGCTGAAGCTGAACGGCCATGACATTTCGGATTTGCGCGCGAAGACCATTGCCGAGTTTCAGGCCCCGGGCGCGCCGGATTTCGATTTCGTGTTCACGGTCTGCGATCAGGCTGCGAACGAAGACTGCCCCGCCTGGCCCGGCCAGCCCATCAGCGCCCATTGGGGCGTGCCCGATCCGGTCGGGGCAGATGGGACGCAAGTGCAGAAAATCATTTCCTTTCAAACGGCTTACGATGCGATCCGCAACCGAATTCTGACCTTTTCGTCGCTGCCGTTCGAAACCCTTGACCGCATATCACTTCAGAAGGCCGTGGATGACATCGGCCAGATCCATACCGGAGAAACCGCATGACCGTTTATGCCCTCAACGGCCTTGGCCGCATCGGCAAGCTGGCCCTGAAACCCCTGCTTGAGAAAGGGGCGCAGATTGCCTGGATCAACGACGCGGTGGGGGACCCCGCGATGCACGCGCATCTGCTGGAATTCGACACCGTGCATGGCCGCTGGGACGCTGACTTCAGTCATGACGAAAACTCGGTCACCATCGACGGCGTGCGGCTGCCCTTTGTCGGAACCCGCAACCTGTCGGAGCTGCCGCTTGAAGGCGTCGACGTCGTCATCGACTGCACCGGGGTCTTCAAGACCGAGGCAAAGCTGGCCCCTTACTTTGACGCCGGTGTGAAGAAGGTGGTGGTCTCGGCTCCGGTCAAGGATGGTGGTGCGGCCAATATCGTCTTTGGCGTGAACGAAGGCACCTATGACCCGGCCCGCCACCGTATCGTGACCGCGGCCAGCTGCACCACGAACTGCCTGGCCCCGGTGGTCAAGGTCATCCACGAGAGCCTGGGTGTCCGGCACGGCTCGATCACCACGATTCATGACGTGACCAACACGCAGACGATCGTGGACCGCCCGGCCAAGGATCTGCGCCGTGCCCGGTCGGCGCTGAACTCGCTGATCCCCACGACAACCGGCAGCGCCACGGCGATCACGCTGATCTATCCCGAACTGAAGGGGCGGCTGAACGGGCATGCGGTGCGGGTGCCGCTGCTGAATGCCTCGCTCACCGATTGCGTGTTCGAGGTTGAGCGCGAAACCACGGCCGAAGAGGTGAACGCCCTGTTCAAGGCCGCGGCCGAGGGGCCTCTGGCCGGCATTCTGGGCTATGAGGAACGTCCTCTTGTCTCGACCGACTATACCAATGACACCCGGTCCAGCATCGTGGATGCACCGTCGACCATGGTGGTGAATGGCACGCAGGTAAAGGTCTATGCCTGGTACGACAACGAGATGGGCTATGCGCATCGTCTGGTGGATGTCGCGATGATGGTCGGGGCATCGCTTTGACCAGCGCGTCCCAACGTCCGGACGGGCTGTCGGCCTATATGGCCGTCACGGCTGCCTATTGGGCCTTCATGCTGACCGACGGCGCCCTGCGGATGCTGGTGCTGCTGCATTTTCACACGCTGGGCTTTTCGCCGGTTCAACTGGCCTATCTGTTCGTGCTGTACGAGATCGCCGGGATGGTCACCAACCTGGCCGCCGGGTGGATCGCCGCGCGGTTCGGGCTGACCGCGACCCTGTACGCGGGGCTGACGATACAGGTGCTGGCCTTGCTGGCGCTGGCGCAGTTGGATCCGGGCTGGACCATCGGTGTGTCCGTCGCCTTCGTGATGGTCGTGCAGGGCGCCAGCGGGGTGGCCAAGGACCTGACCAAGATGTCGTCGAAATCGGCGGTCAAGCTGTTGGCCCCAACCGAAGGCGGCGGGCTGTTCCGCTGGGTCGCGGTGCTGACCGGGTCGAAGAACGCGGTCAAGGGGTTGGGCTTCCTGCTGGGGGCGGCCTTGTTGGCAGGGTTCGGCTTCACGGGTGCCGTGCTGGGCATGGCGGGGGTCTTGTTTCTGATCCTGGTGGCGGTGTTGCTGGCGATGCCGCCGGGGCTGCCCAAAGGCCGCAAGGGCGCGAAGTTTTCCGAGGTCTTTTCGAAGTCGGCCAATGTGAACTGGCTGTCCGCGGCGCGGGTCTTCCTGTTCGGTGCGCGCGACGTCTGGTTCGTCGTCGGCATCCCGATCTATTTCTACGCGGTGCTGTCGGATGGCAGCGAAGCGGGCAACCGCTCGGCCTTTTTTCTGATCGGCGGGTTCATGGCCCTGTGGGTCATTCTGTACGGCATCGTTCAGGCCACCGCCCCGCGCCTGCTGGGGGCAGGGGCGCGGGATGAGGCCGACCTGGTCGCGGCGGCGCGCAGTTGGGCCTGGGGGCTGGCTGTCGTCCCGGCCCTGTTGACGTTGGCCGCGCTGCTGCCCTCGGGGCCGGCGCCGTGGCTGACGCTGACGCTGGTGGGCGGCCTGCTGGCCTTTGGTGCGGTCTTTGCGGTGAATTCCTCGCTGCATTCCTATCTGATCCTGGCCTTCACCCGCGCCGAGCGGGTGACGATGGATGTGGGCTTCTACTACATGGCCAATGCGGGCGGGCGGCTGTTGGGTACGCTGCTGTCCGGCCTGACCTATCAATGGGGCGGGTTGCCCTTGATGCTGGGGACGGCGGCCGCCATGGTCGCGCTGTCCGCCCTGGCGGCGGGGCGCTTGCAGCCCCGGACAACTTCGGAGATCTCTGCATGAGTGTTTTTGAACGATACCTGTCCCTGTGGATCGCGCTGGCCATGGTCGCCGGGATCGCCATCGGCTCGTTCGCGCCGGGTTTGGTCCAGGCCATAGCAGAGGCCGAGGTGGCCAATGTCAACCTGGTGGTGGCGGTGCTGATCTGGGCCATGGTCTATCCGATGATGGTGGGGGTGGACCCAAGCAGCCTGCGCGAGGTGGTAAAACAACCCAAGGGGCTGGCGATCACCCTGGTGGTCAACTGGCTGATCAAACCCTTTACCATGGCCGCGCTGGGCGTGCTGTTTTTCGAATACGTCTTCGCCGACCTGATCGCGCCCGCCGATGCCCAGCAATACATCGCCGGGCTGATCCTGCTGGGCGCGGCACCCTGCACGGCAATGGTGTTCGTCTGGTCGCATCTGACCAAGGGGGACGAGAACTATACCCTGCTGCAGGTGTCGGTGAATGACATCGTGATGGTCTTTGCCTTCGCCCCGATCGTGGCCTTCCTGCTGGGCGTGACCGACATTTCGGTTCCGTGGCAAACGCTGGTCCTGTCGGTTGTCCTGTTCGTGGCGCTGCCCCTGGCGGCGGGTGTCTGGACGCGCAACCGGCTGGGCTCGGCCGAGCGGATCGAGGCGTTCCGCGACCGGGTCAAGCCGTGGGGTGTCGTCGGCCTGATCGCGACCGTCGTCATCCTGTTCGGCCTGCAGGGGCAGGTAATCCTGAACCGGCCCGCGGTCATCGCGCTGATCGCCGTGCCGATCCTGATTCAGTCCTACGGGATCTTTGCGGTGGCCTATACTGCCGCCTTTGCCCTGCGCGTGCCGCATCGGATCGCGGCGCCCTGCGCGCTGATCGGCACGTCGAACTTCTTTGAACTGGCGGTGGCCGTCGCCATCAGCCTGTTCGGCCTGAACTCGGGGGCGGCTCTGGCCACGGTGGTGGGTGTTCTGGTCGAGGTGCCGGTGATGCTGTCGCTGGTGGCGTTCGCCAACCGGACGCGCAACAGGTTCCAGCAACGCGAAACGGGCGCCGTGGAACGTGCCGGTATCTAAATGTCGGCGTAACATGCGAAAAGAATGCATGTTTTTCAGATCACGGAGGGCGCCAGAAATTTTCTCGGCGCCCTCTTGAAATCTGGTTTCACCGAAACTTTATCCGGTTGTGAGACGCCCGATTGGGGTTTCATGGATACGCGACAGGTTCGGCTGAAACAGCGGACCGCCAGCCGTTCGCCAAGACGGGAACAGATGGCTGACGCGACTACACTGCGCCGCCCTCGGGGCGGCCCGACTTGCCGCATGTCCGATCTCCGTCGGGGGTTTTTGAGCGGCGCGATACGTCACAGGTCGCGCCCGGGAAACGACACCAGAGGAGGACGCACATGCTTGTACCTGCATTCAACCGACGCAACGATCCGTTTGCAATCATGCGGTCGATGATGCGTGACTTTGACCGCCTGTCGCCGACCCGCCTGGCGCAACCGGTCTTTCCGGCCGTGAATGTCTGGCAGGGCGAAGAGGCGGTCGCCATCACCGCGGAACTGCCCGGGGTTGACCCCGAGGCCATCGACATCTCGGTCAAGGACAACGTTCTGACCATCGCTGGCCAGCGCACCGTACCCGAGACCCCGGAAAACGCCCGCTGGCATCGAAACGAGCGCACATATGGCCGCTTCAGCCGCGCCATCCGCCTGCCGTTCGCCGCCAGCGACGACAAGGTCGAAGCCCGCATGAGCAACGGTGTGCTGCGCATCGTGGTGGGCCGTCCGGAAGAGGACAAGCCCCGCAAGATCGAAATCAAGGCCGCGTAAGAGGAGGATGCGAGATGACAACCGACGTCACCAAAACCACCGAAAAGACCCCGGTCGAAGCCCCTGAAACCACGACCGGAGGCCGCATCTATCGCCCGCTGGCGGACATCGTCGAAACGCCCGACGCCGTGACCCTGATGCTGGAAATGCCCGGCGTGGGGGCCGAGGATGTGGACGTGACCCTGGAAAAACGGGTGTTGACCATCCGCGGCAAAGTGCATCCGGCGCAGCCTGAAAAGCTGCAACTGGTCTATGCCGAATATGGCGAGGGCGACTATGAGCGGTCCTTCACGATGTCGGACGATTTCGACGCCGACAAGATTTCCGCCTCGGTCTCGAACGGGGTGCTGACCGTGACCCTGCCGCGCGCCGTCGAGGCCAAGCCCAAGAAGATCGCGGTCACGACCGCGTAATCGCAACGCCACACACAGGAAAGGAGAACGGACCATGCAAATCAAAGACCTGATTCCCTGGGCACGCAAGGACCATGCTCCCGAGCCGAAGGGCGATGAAAACAACCCGATTGCCACGCTGCAGCGGGACATGAACCGGGTGTTCGAAAACTTCTGGAGCCGGGTCGGCGATCTCGACTGGCCCTGGGGCGGTGGCGACGCCCGTTCGGACGTCGTCGAAACCGAAGATGCGGTCGAGGTCTCGGTGGAACTGCCGGGGATGGAGATGAAGGACATCGAAGTCTCGGTCACCGACGACATGCTGACCATCAAGGGCGAGAAGAAGGTCGAACGCCAGGAAGAGAAGAAGGGCTACTACCTGTCCGAGCGCAGCTATGGCGGTATCTACCGCACCATTCCGCTGCCGCCGGGGGTGGATGGCGAAAAGGCCGAGGCCAGCTTCAAGAACGGGGTGCTGACAATCAAGCTGCCGCAGACACCCGAGGCGCAGGCCAAGGTCAAACGCATCGAGGTCAAACACGCCTGACCTTTCGGGGCATCGGCGGCCCGGCCGTCGGTGCATCCCTGATACCAAGAAGGCACCGCCAAACCATGGCGGTGCCTTTTTTGCGACAACCTTGCCCGATACCCGATCCCGCCCTGGCTAGAGACGGTTGCTCGCAGGAGGGGCCGGAGCTCATCCCCCCGCTGGGTCCGAGCCGAAACCGGCCCGCCCGTGGCCGACACCGGTGGGCCGGTTTTCTGTTGCGATCAGCCGGCCAGGTCCGCCGCCTCTTTCGCCATTGCCAGCGCGGCCAAGATCCGGGCGCGGTCGTCGACCGGCTGCGGTATCGCCACGTCGGCGGCAAGCGAATTCAGGTCGGCGTCGGACCCGGCCGCCCGGTCGTGGTCGGCCAGGACCTCGGCCAGGAAGGCATGGGCCGTTTCCAGCGTCGATGTCACCTCTTGCGGATCACATTCCAGTACCTGCGCCGCACGTTCGACGGTCAGCCCGTCCAGATCGACAAGGCTGACAACCTGCCGCCAACGGTCGGGCAGGCGGGCGATGGCGCGATGCACGATCAACTGGGTCTCGCGCTGGATCGCCGCCTGTTCAGGGTCGGTACCGGTCCCATCCGCCAGCAGGTCCTCCAATACCGGATTGTCGTCGGGCTGGTAGAACTCGAACATCTCCTGATCGGATTCGGTCGGTTCTTGCGCGGGTACCTCGGGTGGCTGGTCCAGGGAGGCAGCCCCGTCCGGCACACTGCGGCGTGCGGCCTTTGCGGCGGTCCGGATCGTTTCCAGGGCAATCCGCGTCAGCCAGTCATCGACCGAGAATTCGCCGCGCTGTTCGAACGTCTCAAGCCCGCGCAGAATGGCGGCATCGACCAGCGCGCTTGTGCTCAGGCGGCCTTCGGGTATGTCGCCATTGGCTTCCAGATAGGTCAGCTCGCGCCGGACCCGGTTGTACACGGTGTCCAGATGATCTTCGATCAGGTCGAAATACAGCTTGCGACGGTCCGCGTCGGCGGCGTCGCGGGCCGGAGGCAGCAGCGCGCCCAGCCGCTTGCGCCGGGCGGGGCGCTTGTACTCGGGTTCGTGCCGCAACCGTTCCAGATGGCGTTCCAGCCGCCGGCGCAGGTCGGCGAATGCCTTGCGGAGGACCGGTTCGACCTCGAACCCATGCTCGCGTGCGACGATCAGGCCCGTCGGCAGTTGCAGGCGCAGGCTGGCTTCGATGCGGGTCTTGCCCTTGGTCTGCGAGACAGTGACTTCGAGCCGGGGCAGGTCCTCGTTGAAACGTTTGAGGTGTTTTTCGATCAGAGGCACCTCTTCCGAGATGACCTCGGGGGCGCGGTGCTGCCCATGGGAGTCAAGATTGCGGAATACGGTTTTTGTTTTCATTGCATGACCCTCTCAGTGAGCTTTTGGTGCAAGGGGCGCCGGTTCGGCTGGCGCCATGTGGGATCGGCGCGGCACGGGCCGCGCCGATCGAGTTTATTTGGCCGGGGCAGACGCGTCGTCTTCGGCCGCCTCGGATGCTGTCTCGGGCGCATCTTCGGCTTCACTGGCTTCGGGCTTGTCCGCGGCGCTGGCCAGCTTTTCGAAGGTGATCTTCTGATCGTCGGCCGACCAGGCCACGCGCACCTTGTCGCCGTCCTCGATCCGACCCGACAGCATTTCGCGGGCCAGCTCGGTTTCCAGCTCGGACCGGATCAGGCGGCGCAACTCGCGCGCGCCGAATTCCGGGCGGAAGCCGACGGCGGCGAAATGATCCAGAACGCTTTCGTCGTAGTCCAGCTCGATGCCCTGACCCAGCGCGGTGCGCGCCACGCGGTTCAGTTGCAGCTCGACGATCTGGCGGATTTCCGACTGGTTCAGCGAGTGGAAGACGATGATCTCGTCGATCCGGTTGATGAACTCGGGCCGGAAATGGCTGCGCAGAACCTCCATCAGGTCGGCTTTCTGCTTGGCCTCGTCAAACTCCTTGGTGCCGCGCTTGGTCAGGTTCTTCTGGATGATGTCCGAGCCGAGGTTCGAGGTCGCGATGATGATCGTGTTGGTGAAATCGACCACGCGCCCCTTGCCGTCGGTCAGGCGACCGTCGTCAAAGACCTGCAGCAGGATGTTGTAGACATCCGGGTGGGCCTTTTCGATCTCGTCCAGCAGCACGACCGAGTAGGGCCGGCGGCGGACCTTCTCGGTCAGCTGGCCGCCCTCGTCATAGCCGACATAACCCGGAGGCGCACCGACCAGACGCGCCACCGCGTGCCGCTCGCCATATTCCGACATGTCGATCCGCAGCAGGGCGTCTTCGTCGCCAAAGATCACCTCGGCCAGGGTCTTGGCCAGCTCGGTCTTGCCGACGCCGGTGGGGCCGAGGAACAGGAAGGTCGCGGTCGGGCCCGACCCCTCGCGCAGGCCGGCGCGGGCCAGGCGCACGGCATCGGCCACGGCGGCAATTGCTTCGTCCTGGCCGATCACCCGCTCGTGCAGGCGCTCTTCCAGCTTCAGCAGCTTGTCTTTTTCCTCGGCCGTCAGTTCGGTGACCGGAACGCCGGTGATCTTGCTGACGATCTGGGCGACGTGGTCGGCGCGCACCTCGGCGGTGGCCGATGCGCGGTCGCGTTTCCAGGTCTCGAGCAGCTCGTCCAGTTCGACCTGCTTGGCCTCGAGCTCTTTCTTCAACTCGGCTGCCCGGTCGAACTGCTTGCGCGCGGCGGCATAGTCCTGCTCGCGCTTGATCTGTTCGACTTCGGCTTCCAGTTCCTGCACGTCGACCGGGCGGGCGGTGGCGCTGATCTTGACCCGCGCGGCGGCCTGGTCGATCAGGTCGATGGCCTTGTCGGGCATGAAGCGGCCGGTGATGTAGCGATCGGACAGTTCTGCCGCGGCGATGATCGCCTCGTCGGTGATCGTCACCTTGTGGTGGCTTTCCAACGTGTCCCGCAGCCCGCGCAGGATCATGATGGTCTGCGCCACGGTGGGCTCATCCACAAAGACCGGCTGGAAGCGGCGTTCGAGTGCTGCGTCCTTCTCGATGTATTTCTGATACTCGTTCAGCGTGGTCGCGCCGATCAGGTTCAGCTCGCCGCGGGCCAGAGCCGGCTTGAAGGTGTTGGCGATGTCCAGCCCGCCTTCACCGCCGCCTTGCCCGGCACCGACGATGGTGTGGATCTCGTCGATGAACAGGATCAGGCTGTCCTTTTCTTCGGTGATCTCTTTCAGGATTTTCTGAACCCGCTCCTCGAACTCGCCGCGGTATTTCGACCCGGCGACCATCGAGTTGATGTTCAGCTCGACCAGCCGCTTGTCGCGCAGCGCCTCGGGCACTTCGCCGGCCACGATGCGTTGAGCCAGGCCCTCGATGATGGCGGTCTTGCCCACGCCGGGCTCGCCGATCAGAACCGGGTTGTTCTTCTTGCGGCGGGCCAGAACCTCGATCGTGGTCTCGATCTCGCGGGCGCGGCCGATCACCGGGTCCAGCTTGCCTTCACGGGCCAGCTTGGTCAGGTCGCGGCTGAACTCGTCAAGGTCGGGCGTGTTCGAGGGGGTCTCGACCCGGCCTTCCTCGGCGCCTTTGCCGACCACCCTGGTCACCTGCTGGCGCAGCGCCTGCGGCGTCAGGCCCAGCTTGCGCAGCATCGAGGCGGCCATGCCTTCGCCTTCCTCGGCCAGACCGATCAGCAGATGCTCGGGACCGATGTAAGAGTGCCCCAGCTCGTTCGAGGCCAAGAAGGCGCGGTTCAGCGCGTCCTTCACGCGGGGGCTGACGCCGATTTCGCTGCCTTCGGGCTTGCTGTCGCCGCGTTTGGCGTCCTGCTCGATCTGGCGGCGCAGGTCGTCGGGGTCGACCTTGACCTGTTCAAGCAGGGTCTTGACCACGTCCGAACCGGTCAGCGCATGCAGCAGGTGTTCGGTATCCACCTCGGCACGGCCGAACTCGGCGGCGGTGTTGGCGGCCTCGTGCAGCAGCTTGTTGCCCTGTTCGCTCAGGCGGTCGGCGATGCTGACGCCGCCCTGACCGCGCCGAGAGGCCGCGCGGGGCGGGATCCGGTCGCCCGCGTCATCGCCGCCGGCCTGACCGCCGAGACGGTCGAACAGGCTGCCGCCCAGACCGCTGTCGCCGAAGAACTCGTCAAACAGCGAGCCGCCGCCGAACAGCGATTCCAGGGGCGACGCACTGCGCCCCTGGCGTCGGGCCAGTTTGCGGTAATCTTCGTCGCACAGTTCCATCGTGCGGCGTTCGCCGTTGACGGATACTTGGGCCCGCACGGTGGCTGGCCGTGTCTTGCAGACGTCGCAGATTCCATTTGCCATGTGCCGTCTCCTTCTCGTTGGAATTTGTCTATGTGATAGGGCGGAATCCGCCCCGGTTCATTGATCTGGATCAGGCCGCTTTGTCCTTAGTTTTCCGCACCTTGCCCTGGATTTCAGCCAGCTCGGGCTCGTCTAGGGTTTCCTGTTCCAGCAGCTTTTTCGCCGTCTGTTCAAGCAGGTCGCGGTTGTCGTTCAGCAATGCCACGGTGCGGTCGAATATGTCGTTCAGAACATCGCGCACCTTGCGGTCCATCGCCTCGGCGGTGGCCTCGCTATAGCGGCGGTTCAACCAGCTGGACTGATCGCCCGTGCCAAGGAATCCGGGCCGGTCGGTGTCATAGCTGACATGGCCCAGGTCAGGGTCCATGCCATAACGGGCCACCATCGCGCGGGCGATGTCGGTTGCCTTGACCAGATCGTCGGCCGCGCCGGTCGACAGGTGGTCATAGATGATCTTTTCGGCCGCGCGCCCGCCCAGCAGAACGGCGATCTTGTTCTCCAACTCTTCGCGGGTCATCAGGAACCGGTCCTCGGTGGGGCGCTGGATGGTGTAACCCAGCGCGCCGATGCCACGCGGAATGATCGAGACCTTGTGCACGGGGTCCACGCCGGGCAGCGCCATCGCCACCAGCGCGTGCCCCATCTCGTGATGGGCCACGATCTCGCGCTCGCGCGGGTTCAGCACGCGGTTTTTCTTTTCCAAGCCGGCGACGATGCGTTCGACGGCGTTGTTGAAATCCTCCATCGTCACCGCATCGGCCTTGCGACGGGTGGCCAGCAGGGCGGCCTCGTTCACCAGGTTGGCAAGGTCGGCGCCGGAAAAGCCCGGCGTCAGCGCGGCCACCTTCTCGGCGTCCACATCGGCGGCCAGTTTGACCTTTTTCATGTGGACGTTCAGGATCTGCACCCGGCCTTTCTTGTCGGGCTTGTCCACCAGAACCTGCCGGTCGAACCGCCCGGCGCGCAGCAGGGCAGGGTCCAGAATCTCGGGGCGGTTGGTCGCGGCCAGCAGCACGATGCCCGACGAGGGGTCGAACCCGTCCAGCTCGGTCAGCAGCTGGTTCAGCGTCTGCTCGCGCTCGTCATGGCCGCCGGCGATCTGCCCCGAGGACCGGGCGCGGCCCAGGGCATCCAATTCGTCGATGAAGATGATCGCCGGGGCGGATTTGCGGGCCTGTTCGAACAGATCGCGCACGCGCGCAGCGCCGACGCCCACGAACATCTCGACGAATTCCGACCCCGAGATCGAGAAGAAGGTCACGCCAGCTTCGCCCGCGACGGCGCGCGCCAGTAGGGTCTTGCCGGTGCCCGGCGGGCCGACCAGCAGGATGCCCTTGGGCACATGCGCGCCCAGCTTGCCATAGGCCTCGGGGTCCTTGAGGAATTCGACGACTTCCTGCAGCTCGGTCTTGGCCTCGTCTACTCCGGCGACATCGTCAAAGCTGACGCCGGTTTCCTTTTCCATGTAGACCTTGGCCTTGCTTTTGCCGACCTGCATGAAGCCGCCAAAGCCCTGACGATCAGCGATCTTGCGGAAAAAGAACATCCACAGCGCAAAGAAGACCAGCGCGGGCACGGTCCAGGACAGGACGGCGCCGATCCAGGTGTTTTCCGGAACGCCCGTTATTTCCACGTCGGCCTCGTCGATCCGGTCCAGGATCGCCGGGTCCACGATCGTGGTCACGAACTGGCTTTTGCCGTCGATCGGCATGGTAAAGCTGCCGGTGATCGTATCGGCCCCTACCGCAACCGACTTGATGCTGCCATCGGCCAGGTAGTCCTCGAACTGGCTGTAGCTGATCGGCGCGACGCTCTGATAGCTTTCGATCAGTCCCTGGATGAACAGGACTGCAAAGAATGCAAAGATCCAGTACCAGATATTGAACTCGGTCTTCTTCTCCATCTCTGCCCCCCGATTGGTTGATGGCTGCTTGAAGGTGAATACCAGGTGTTGCCGATCGGCAACGGAGGAGATTTGGTCTCTTTTTTCGTTTCTTCAACAGGTTGAAATCAAAATTCGCGGCCGGACTGCATGGAATACCTGGCGGCAACGCTTGGAGTATCGAGTCGAGACTAGGCGGGATTGTCTCTCGATTGCAACCGACGATTCAGTTTATCAGAAGGCATGACCCCTTCGTTTCGTCACAAATTTCACAACGCGATCCAATCGGTACTGCTGTTGGCGGGTATGGCCGCGCTGGGATGGGTCATCCTGTCGACGGTGGCCGGACCCCAGCTGACCTGGGCTGTGATCCTGGGAACGGTCGGGGGGCTGATGGTTTCTCCGGGCATTCCGCGCGGAATGCTGTTGAGGGCCTATGGCGCGCGCCGGTTGACGGAGCACGACTTTCCAGAAGGGGTTCACCTGCTTGAAATTCTGGCGCGCAAGGCCGGCCTGCCGCGCGTGCCCGACCTGTATTATGTGCCCAGCCAGCTGCCAAACGCCTTCGCGGTGGGTTCGCCTGCGAACAGCGCCGTGTGCCTCAGCGACGGCCTGCTGAGGGTGATGACTCGGCGCGAGCTGGCCGGGGTACTGGCGCATGAAGTGGCGCATATCGCAAACCGCGATCTTTGGCTGATGGGTCTGGCGGATGTGCTGTCGCGGGTCGTTTCTCTGGCGGCGTGGGTCGGGCAGCTCATTCTGGTGCTGAACCTGCCCCTGATCCTGGTCGGGGCGGCCTATGTCCCGTGGCATGTTCCGGTTCTGCTGGTGCTGTCTCCGACCGTCATGGCGGTTCTGCAACTGGCCCTGTCGCGCACGCGCGAGTTCGATGCCGACCGGGGCGGCGCGGAATTGACCGGGGATCCCGAGGCGCTGGCCTCGGCCCTGCTGAAGCTGGAGCGCCGGACGGGGCGCGCGTGGGAGGACATCTTTCTGCCCGGACGCCGGATACCGCAGCCATCCTTGTTGCGCACGCATCCCCCCACCGAAGAGCGGGTCGAACGACTGCGCGAGTTGGAAGGGGAGGGGCGTGGCGTCCCTGCCGATGGTCCGGTCCGCTATGCCGCGCCGGCGCGGATCGCGGCGCCGCGCTTTGGCCCGTGGGGCGTCTATCGGTGACGGCGCCGGTCAGTTCCCGTTGTTGCGCGCTTCCAGCCGTTCGAGGTTGACCACCGTCGACAGCATCAGGCGGTCGTGGCTCCAATCCTGCGTCTGGCGGAAAGATGCTGCGGCGAATGCCACCAGAACGGCAAAGATCAGCGTCGTCGCAAGAAAGAAGGCGGGCTCGGGCGCGTTCAGCCGCGGCGCGTCGGCCAGGGCGATCACCCGCTGCCGCAGGACCCGCTTGGCCTTGCCGCCGGGAACCAGGGCCACGTTCAGAACACGCGGGCGGCCCTGCGCGACCGTTCTGGCGCAGTAATCCAGCAGACATTTGGTATAGTCGCGGGCGTCGATGCCGCGGCGCATGACGACGGACTGGTCGCAGGACAGTTCGCGCAGACGGCTGAACTGATATTTCAGCAGCCAGAAGGCGGGGTTCCAGAACAGCAGCGGACGCAGCAATTCGAATCCAAGTTCCCATTCGACGTCCCGGGCGCGGACATGTTCGAGTTCATGTGCCAGCGCAAAGCGCAGCTCGCGCGGGGTATCCAGCAGATGGCTGGGCAGCACCACGTGGCGGCGGCGCAGACCGCGCACCGCGAAGGGAACGGTGATCCGGTCCGAAAGGCGTACGTCCACACGGGCCGAGCGGCGCCAGAGAAAGCTGTTCAGAACGGTTTCGCGAATGGCCAACGCATCCCGGACCGTCCGCGCCAGAATGCGCAGCGCGGCAAGGACCAGCACCGCGACAAGCCCGGTCAGAACCGGATTTTGACCGGACAGCACAAGATCGACCCAGCGCTGGCGTGTGTTCAGCAAGGCCTCGAACTGGGTCGCCGGCATGGCGATTTCACCCCGCAGATAGGCCGCGACGGCGATGTCCCCGATGGCCACGGCGCGTCCGGGCCATATCTGCGCCGACAGTGCGGTCACCGCCAGCGCCAGAACCGGGCTGAGCAGAACACACAGGCAAAGCGCCTTGAGCACGCGCAATTGAACGATGAAATTGTGCCGCAGCGCCGTTGGGCCCAACGCCGCCCTGGCGGCCAGCCAGATCAGCGCGGACAAGGCCAGCACGACATTCAGGTCCAGATAGGCGTCGAGTACCGGTTTAACCGCTGTCATTTTGCAGTCTCCTTTCTACCAGTGCTCGAATTTCCTCCAGATCGGCTTCGGTCAGACCGGCGTCATCGACAAGACGTGCCACCAGCGAGGCCGGGGTGTCATCGAACAACGTGCGGGACAGGTTCTGCAGCGACCGCGCCTGATAGGTGTCCTTTTCAAGCAGCGGGCGGTAGATCAGGGTTTTGCCGTCCTTGCGGCTTTGGACAAAACCCTTTTCATCCAGGATGCGCAGGATCGTTGCGCCCGAGGTATAGGCCAGGTTCCGCTCGGGCGGCAGCCGGTCCAGCACGTCGCGTACCGAGCCTTCGCCAAGTGCCCAGAGTTCGTTCATGAACTCCAGTTCGACCTCGGTCAGCAGATTTCCTGTCTTTCTCTTTCGCATCGGTCTCGGTGTCACCATTTTGCCTGTTGTGCTTGCCAGACAAGCATCCTTTCGCGGTTACGCAAAGCCTAAACTTTCCAGAAAACGAAAATGCCCCAGCCGATCGACAGGAAAAGCGGGGTCCAGACTGGTTGGCCGACGAACCCCAGCCAGGCCAGAAAGATGTAGGCCGAACCCAGCAGGGTGATGAACAGCCGGTCGCCCAGCGTGGTGGTCAGGCCCAGCACGCCCCGGCGTTCGATCCCGTCGCGGAACTTGACCACCTCGAGCACGCCGATCAGGGCGATGGCCGAGAAGATGCCCACGAAAACCGCCAGCGTTGCCGGTGTCCAGGCCATCCAGAAATCGGGCCACAGCGGGTCGGTCCAGGAAAAGCCCTTGGGTTCTTCCTGGCCGACATTGCCCCAGCCGGCCTTGGCTTGCGCCAGCGCCGAGGACGGGGCGAGCAGGGAGAGGGAGAGAAGGAGTTTGCGCATGTCGAACCTCATACACGTCCCATCGCGAAGCCGCGCGCGATGTAGTTGCGGACAAACCAGATGACGATGGCGCCGGGGATGATGGTCAGGGTGCCGGCGGCGGCCAGCAGGCCCAACTCGTAGCCGGCGCTGGACGCGGTGCGGGTCATCACCGCGGCGATGGGTTTGGCCTCGACCGCCGTCAGGGTCTTGGCCAGCAGCATTTCCACCCACGAGAACATGAAGCAGAAGAAGGCCGCCACGCCCACGCCCGCCTTGATGTTGGGCAGGAAGATCGTGACGAAGAACCGCGGGAAGGAATAGCCGTCGACATAGGCGGTTTCATCCAGCTCTTTCGGGATGCCGCGCATGAAACCTTCCAGGATCCACACCGCCAGCGGCACGTTGAACAGCGTGTGCGCCAGTGCCACAGCCAGGTAGGTGTCGAACAGGCCGATCGACGAATACAGCTGGAAGAAGGGCAGGGCGAACACCGCAGCCGGGGCCATGCGGTTGGTCAGCAGCCAGAAGAACAGCTGCTTGTCGCCAAGGAACCGATAGCGCGAGAACGCGTAGGCCGCAGGCAGGGCCACGCAGACCGACAGGACCGTGTTGATCGTCACGTAGGTGATCGAGTTGATATAGCCCCAATACCACGTCGGATCGGTGAAGATGGCGATGTAATTCTCCAGCGTAAAGGTCTGGGGAAACAGGGAAAAGCCCGAAAGGATCTCGTTCGTGGTCTTGAAGGACATCGCCACCAGCCAATAGATCGGCAGCATCAGGAACGCGATATACAGGATCGGGATGAGGGACCGCTTCTTCATTGCGCGTCATCCTTTGTCATGAGGGTGTAGAAGACCCAGGAAACCAGAAGCGTGATGGCGAAATAGATCAGGCTCATCGCGGCCGCGGGGCCAAGGTCGAACTGTCCCAGCGCGATCTTCATCAGGTCGATCGACAGCAGGGTGGTCGAGTTGCCGGGGCCGCCCCCGGTCAGAACGAAGGGTTCGGTGTAGATGTTGAAACTGTCCATGAACCGCAGCAGCACCGCGATGGTCAGAACCGTCTTCATCTTGGGCAGTTGGATATAGCGGAACACCGACCAGGGGCTTGCCCCATCGATCTTGGCTGCCTGGTAATAGGCGTCGGGGATCGACACCAGACCGGCGTAGCACAGCAGCACCACCAACGAGGTCCAGTGCCAGACATCCATCACCACGATGGTGATCCAGGCCGACAGCGGCTGTTGGGTCATGTCATAATTGATGCCCAGCACGTCGTTCAGGAAATACCCCAGCAGGCCGATCTTGGGCAGGGTGAAGATATTCCACATCGAGCCGACCACGTTCCACGGGATCAGCATCGGCAGGGCCATCAGGACCAGGCAGACCGGCACCCAAAAGCCCTTGCGCGGCATCGACAGGGCCACGATGATACCCAGCGGCACCTCGATCATCAGGATCAGCGTGGTGAACAGGAACTGCCGCCCCAGCGCCGCTTGGAACCGGTCAGACCGCAGGATCTGTTCGAACCAGCCCAGCCCTTCCCAGAAGAACTGGTTGTTGCCGAAGGTTTCCTGGACCGAATAGTTGACCACCGTCATCATCGGCACCAGCGCGTTGAACGCCACCAGCGCCAGCACCGGCAGGACAAAGAACCACGCTTTCTGGTTTTCCGTTCTCATCGGGCGCGCTCCTCGGTTGCGATCCAGCCGTCGCGATAGACGCGCGTCTGTTCAGGTTTGAATTGCAGAAAGACTTGCGATCCGGGCTCGGGGGGCGCGTGTTCGGTCACCGCCTTCACCGGGCTGGCGCCGACCATGGCGCTGACCACAAAGTGCCGCCCGATATCCGCCACCTTGGTGACATGGGCCGGAATGCCCTCGGGGCCAAAACCCACATATTCGGGCCGGATGCCCAGATCGGTGCGGCCGCCGCTGCCGCTGACCGGTCCTTCCAACACCACCTCGTGCCCTTCGAACAGGGCGCGATCGCCGCGGGCCTCGCAGGGCAGAACGTTCATGCCGGGCGAGCCGATGAAATGGCCCACGAATGTGTGCTGCGGGCGCTCGAACAGCTCGACCGGAGTGCCGATCTGGACCACTTCACCTTCCTGCATCACCACCACCTCGTCGGCGAAGGTCAGGGCTTCGGTCTGGTCGTGGGTGACATAGATCATCGTCGCCTGGACGCGCTGGTGCAGCTCTTTCAGCTTGGACCGCAGCTTCCATTTCAGATGCGGGTCGATCACGGTCAACGGCTCGTCGAACATCACCGCGTTCACGTCGTCGCGGACCAGACCGCGGCCCATCGAGATCTTCTGCTTGTTGTCCGGGCTGAGGCCGCTTGCGCGGGTGTTCAGCATGTCGGTGACATCCAGCATCTCGGCGATCTCGTCGACGCGGCGCTTGATCGTCGCCGGATCGACGCCGCGGTTCTTGAGCGGAAAGGCCAGGTTTTCGCCCACGGTCATCGTGTCGTAGATCACCGGAAACTGGAACACCTGCGCGATGTTGCGCTGATCGGGGGGCAGGGCTGTCACGTCGCGGTCGTCGAACAGGATCTGCCCCTCGGATGGGGTCAACAGACCCGAGATGATGTTCAGCAGCGTGGACTTGCCGCAGCCCGATGGCCCCAGCAGAGCATAGGCCCCGCCATCACGCCAGGTCACGTCGATCTCCTTCAGCGCATAGTCCTGCGGGCCTTGTGGCGACGGCATGTAGCTGTGTTTGAGGTTGGAAAGCTTGATCTGTGCCATGTCAGGCCACCCTTTTGCCGTCTTGGCCGAAATACCGGCAATGGGCCGGGTTCATGTAGAATGTGTGGTCCTCGCCCACCTGATAGGGGTGGACCCCGGCCGCCAGCGACACCCAGGCGTCTTCGCCATGCTGGAAATGCGCGCTGGAGTCGGACCCGGACAGCTCGGTCACGATCACGCGACCGGTCAGTTCGACATCATCGGCCGAGGCGCGCACGGGGGTGACGCGGTGCGGGCGCACGGCGACCTTGTATTCCCCGTCGGACAGGCTGATGCCCTGGCTCAGCCGCCATGTGCCGCCACCGGCCAACTGAACCTGGCCACCGGTGATCGTGACGCGGGCCACGTTGATGGGCGGGTCGGAGAACACCCGCGCGGCCGCGAGGTTTTCCGGGTTGCGATAGATGTCCGCGGTCGGGCCGAACTGGGTCACGCGGCCGTCTTCCATCAAGGCGGTGTAGCCGCCCAGCAGCAGCGCCTCTTCGGGTTCGGAGGTGGCATAGACCACCACGGCGCCGCGCCCGGCGAACAGCTCGGGCAGTTGCTCGCGCAGTTCCTCGCGCAGCTTGTAGTCCAGATTGGCCAGCGGCTCGTCCAGGAACACCGCGCGGCTGTCCTTGGCGATGGCGCGGGCCAGTGCGGTGCGCTGCTGTTGACCGCCCGACAGTTCGTGTGGACGACGGTGCAGCATCGGGCGCAGTTGCAGCAGGTCGGCGGCCTCTTCCACGCGGCCTTCGATCTCGGATTGCGCCATTCCGGCCACGCGCAGGGGCGAGGCGATATTGTCGAATACAGTCATATGCGGGTAGTTCACGAAGAACTGGTGCACGAGGCTGATCTTGCGTTTCTGAGGGCTCAGCCGGGTCACGTCCTGCCCGTCCATCAGAACCTTGCCCGAGGCAATCGGATCCAGGCCGGCCATCATCTTGATCAGAGAGGTCTTGCCCGACCCGGTCGCGCCCAGCAGCACGTTGAAATGGCCGGTCTGCAGCGTCAGGGACGTGGGTTTGATGTGGGTAACGGCGCCGACCCGCTTGGTTGCGTCTTGTAGTTCGATCATGTCCGTGGGTTCCGATCCCGCAGCGTGTGGCAACGCTGTTTGGTCTTGGTTGGCAAGGGGCGCCGATACCGGCGCCCCCCGGGGAGTAGCGGCTTACTGGGACTGCCAGCGCGCCACCAGTTCGTCATAGTTGACGGTCTGGCCTTGCGGCTTCTCGTTTTCCAGCTTCGGCTTCGGCGCACCCGGCTGGCTCAGCCAGTATTCGGGGTCGCGCGGCTCGTTCAGGCGCGGACCACAGCCGCCATAGACGCCGGCGCTTTCATCCGCGGCCTGCATCCGGGCCATGGTGATGTCCATCTCTTCGGCCAGACGGTCCATCGCCTGCTGCGGGGTGAAGGCGCCCGAGTTCACGTCACCGATCTGCTGCCACCAGATCTGGGCCAGCTTCGGGTAATCCGGAACGTTGATGCCGGTCGGCGACCACGCCACACGGTCGGGCGAGCGGTAGAACTCGACCAGGCCACCCAGCTTGGGTGCGCGTTCGGTAAACGATTCATGGTTGACCGAGCTGTCGCGGATGAAGGTCAGACCCACATGGGACTTCTTCACATCGACGGTCTTGGACGTCACGAACTGAGCGTACAGCCACGCGGCCTGTGCCCGATCCGACGGGGTGGATTTCAGGAAGGTCCACGATCCCACGTCCTGATAGCCGACCTTCTGGCCTTCTTCCCAATAGGGGCCATGCGGGCTGGGCGCCATCCGCCACAACGGGTTGCCCTCGTCGTCGACGGTGTTGTTGCCTTCGGACTTGGGCTTGACCATGTCGGCGGTAAAGGCCGTGTACCAGAAGATCTGCTGGGCCACGTTGCCTTGCGACAGGGCGGGCAGCGACTGGTAGAAGTCATAGGACGCCGCACCCGGAGGCGCGTATTTGCGCAGCCATTCATCCCATTTGCGGATCGCGTAAACGGCCGCCGGGCCGTTCGCGGCACCGCCACGCGACACCGAGGCGCCGACCGGGTTGCAGGTGCCTGCTTCCATGCGGATGCCCCATTCATCGACAGGCACACCGTTCGGTTCGCCCTTGTCGCCGGCACCGGCCATCGACAGCCAGGCATCGGTCATGCGCCAGCCGAGGTCGGGCGCGCGCTTGCCGTAATCCATGTGGCCATAGATCGCGACCCCGTCGATTTCCTTGACGTCCTCAGTGAAGAACTCGGCGATGTCCTCATAGGCCGACCAGTTGACCGGGACGCCCAGATCATAGCCGTATTTTTCCTTGAATGCGGCCTGAAGGTCTTCGCGGTCGAACCAGTCCTTGCGGAACCAGTACAGGTTGGCGAATTGCTGGTCGGGCAGCTGGTACAGCTTGCCGTCGGGACCGGTGGTGAACTGGATGCCCATGAAGTCGTCCAGGTCCAGCGTCGGAGAGGTCGTGGCCGCCCATTCGCCTTCCATCATGTCCGACAGAGGATAGGCCAGTTGCAGGCGCGAATGCGTGCCGATCAGGTCACTGTCGTTGACATAGCCGTCATACAGGTTCCGACCGGTCTGCATTTGTGTCTGAACGGCCTGGACAACCTCGCCTTCACCCAGGATCTGGTGGTTGACCTTGATGCCGGTGATTTCCTCGAATGCCTTGGTCAGAACCTCGGATTCGTACGAGTGGGTCGGGATACCTTCGGACAGGACGTTGATTTCCATTCCGGCAAAGGGTTCAGCAGCCTTGATGAACCACTGCATTTCCGCCATCTGCTCGTCTTTCGACAAGGCGGATGGCTGGAATTCGTCGTCGATCCAGCGTTTGGCTGCGGCTTCGTCGGCCCAAACCGGACCGTGCCCCGCAATGACGGCAGCCGCCGCCACTGCGGACAAAAGATGTTTCCGCATCTTTCTCCTCCCAAGATTTATGGTTCTCCGGTGCGACCCGGATGAATGGCAGCATCGGCGATTTTTCGCGAGTCTGTCAAACTAAAAATTTAGTAATTGAGAAACGGACGGCTACGATCAGCCTGTAAGGGCGGCTTAAGTCATTGAAATAATTTTATACAAAGCGCGCTCGACGTCTCGTCGCTTGTGAACCGGCCCCCATTTCTACCGGACGGCCGAGCCTGAACCTGGAGGCTTGGGCACAGGCCTGGGCATATGCTCATGTCCGATATTGAAATCATCACCGATGGTGCCCACGCGCTCCTCATGCGGCGGCCTGATCGTGGTTTGATGGCTTGATGCCGTTGACGAAACCGACGCCTTGGATGACGTCGGCGAGGTGAGCAACGCCGCGCCGTTCGCGCCAGCTTTTCTCGGCGCATTGGCCGAGCTTGAACATCATGTGGAGCATACCGCCGCGGCTGAGGTATCCTTTGGTGCGCTTGGTTCGGCGGCGGATGGTGGCAAACGCCCTTTCGATTGGATTTGACGTGCGAATGCTTTGCCAGTGTTGGTCCGGGAAGTCGTAGAAGTCCGTCAGCTCGTCGCGATCCTTGGTCAGCCATTCGGAGGCTTTCGGGTATTTCGCCTCGAAGGTTTTGATGAACAGGTCGAATGCGGCATACGCGTCTTCGCGCGTCTCGGCCTGCCAGATGTCATGCAGCACCTTCCCGGCATTGGGCCGGGTGCGCTTCCGTTTTTGTGCATCCAGCAGCGCTGCTGGCGGGTGGAGGGGATGACCTCCTCCAGTGCCGCCCCGAATCCCATGGCTCCGTCGCCGATGGTCAGTTTCGGAACGGTGATGTCACTGGCCTTGAGGCCGAGAAGAACTTCGCGCACGGCTTTGCGTGCTTTCGCGCACGCCACCCTCAATGGCGAGGAAATGCTTCTTTCCCCGTACGTTGACCCCGATGACAACGCGCACGCAGAGCCGGTCATCGGCGCCGCACGACCCGCTGTAGATACCATCAGCCCAGACATAGACCCACTCGTCACGGCCCAGATCGGCCTTGCGCCAGGTCTCATATTCCCCCGCCCACAGGCCTTTCAGCCGCGCGACGGTCTTGGCGGAGAACCCGGTGGCCTCGGGGCCGAGCAGCATCTTCAGAGCCGCGCCCAATTCGCCTGTGGATAGGCCCTTCAGATACAGCCGCGGGAGCGCAGCTTTGATGGATTTGGTCTTGCGTACACAAGGCGGCACGAGCGCCGAGCGGAAGGTCAGAGGCATGCCGCACTTGGCCCGGACATCTTTCATCGTGACAGGCCCAATTCCGGTCTGCACGGCGCATTCGGGGTGGTAGCCGCTGCGAACAACCGCCGTGCGGCCATCGGCTGTCCGGCGCTCGGTACGCTCGGCCAGAAAAGCATGTCACTCGGCCTCAACAGCCGCTTGAAGCAAGTCCCGAGATCCTTTGCGAAGAAGATCGGTCAGCGGATCCGTGACCGTGTCTCGACCGGTGAAATCAATGATGGAAACGTCGTCCATGGTGGTGCGTCTTCGAATGGTTGGCTGGATGTGTAGCAACGCCAACCCAACCAGTTGCACCGACGTCATTCAAACCGCCCCGACACCAGATTCACTCATAGCCTGGGCGCAAGACGCTGGAGGTCGAAATCCTCAAGAAAGCTCTGGACAAGGCACGATCAAGAAAACCGATCTTGCATGCACTGTCGCCGCGACCGGGAGGTTCCCGGTGATGGCGGTTGCAAAAACTCTGGGCGTGCCGCGTTCGAACCTGCACGACCGGCTGAACGGAGGGCACGAAGCCGCGTCGGCGCGACCACAAGGCGTAAGACGCGGCGTTGCTGCCGCTGATCGAGCGGATTGTGGGGGGCAGTGTCCGACTTGCGGCAATCGCCGGATCACGGCGGTACTGAACCGTGTGCAGGAGCCAGAGGGCTGTCCGGGTCAACCCGTTGCCCGATGCCGAAACCCTCATCAAGTTGATCGGAGGCGGGATCGAGGCCTATGACGAAAACCAACGGCACTCGGCCCTCAAGTGGCGCTCCTCACGCGAGTTCCGAAGGAACCAAACCGAAACCGCTCAGGTGTCCGGCGAAATAGGGGCAGGATCAGCTTGCGATGCGACCGCGCCGGGACTGTGTTGCCAAGCCACCCGAATGGTGTCGGCGCCGAATCTCGGGCTCAGCCGGATCTGCGCCGTGAACAGTTCGCCGGCGTCGGAACGCCATGGATTTGGTGGAAGGTGAGAGTGGCAGCCCGTAGGGGAATCGAACCCCTCTTTCCAGGTTGAAAACCTGGCGTCCTAACCGATAGACGAACGGGCCACGCAAGCCTTGCACAAGCACAAGTGGCAGCCCGTAGGGGAATCGAACCCCTCTTTCCAGGTTGAAAACCTGGCGTCCTAACCGATAGACGAACGGGCCACGCTGGCTTGTGGGGGGCCTTTTACGGATTACGTTCCGCCCCCGCAAGACGAAAAATGCAGCCATGTGAAACTTTTTTGCGCCCCGGTTGAGGCCGGCTGGAAAGGGGTCATTTCGCCTCGGCTGCGTCTTCCAGGCGCAGCTGAACGCTTTGGCGTCCGCCCCAGGTATTGACCTCGAGCCGGCCTGCGAAATGGAACCGGGCACCGCCGTGATTTGCCAGCCGATCCCCCATCGGGCCATCAAAGGCGCCAAAGGCGATGGCGTCGATCCCGCCGCCCATCCCGTCCGACAGGGACAGCTTCAGATGGCTCTCGCCCACGCGTTTGGCAAAGCGTATCTGCAGGTCGGGCAGGGCAAAGCGCGGGGCAGGGGCACCGGCCCCGAACGGACCCGCCTGTTCGATCTGCTCGATCAGGGCGACCGTGGCCGCGCCGGGCATCAGCACACCGTCAAGTTTCAGGTCGGCGGGGCCGCCTTCGCCCGCCCCCTGTTTGGCCAGCAACTCGCTCAGGCGCGCCATGGCGGGCTCCAGCTGATCGCGCATCACGGTCAGACCTGCGGCCATCTTGTGCCCGCCACCTTTGACCAGCAGCCCCTCGGACGCCAGCCGGTGGATCGCGGCCCCCAGATCGACACCCGAAACCGAGCGGCCCGACCCTTTGCCCTCGTCGCCGTCAAAGCCGATGACGATCGCCGGGCGGTTGGCCGTCTCTTTCAGGCGCGAGGCCACGATGCCCACGACGCCCGGATGCCAACCGTCGCCCGCCGCCCAGACCAGCGGCGCGTCCAGCCCGCGATCTTCGGCCTGGGCCAGCGCGGCGGCGCGCACGGCGTTTTCGATGTCGCGCCGTTCGGTATTCAACGCGTCCAACCGTTTGGCCAGGGCTTCGGCCTCGGCAGGGGAATCGGTGCTCAGCAGGCGCGCGCCCAGATCGGCCTGACCGATGCGCCCTCCGGCGTTGACCCGTGGCCCCAGCAGGAACCCCAGGTGATAGCTGTTGGGCGCGGTATCCATGCGCGCCACGTCGGACAAAGCCACAAGGCCGGGCCGCTGGCGCTGCGCCATGACCTTCAGCCCCTGCTGCACCAATGCGCGGTTGACCCCGACCAAAGGCGCAACATCGGCAACCGTGGCCAGGGCCACAAGGTCCAGCATCGCCATCAGATCAGGGCCCTTGGCGCCGGCCGCGCGCAGTTGCCGGCCGGCCTCGACCAGCATCAGGAACACGACGGCGGCGGCGCACAGATAGGCGAGGTCTCCGCTTTCGTCCTGACGGTTCGGGTTCACCACGGCCACGCAATCGGGCAGGGTCTCTCCGCCGAGGTGGTGGTCCAGCACGATCACGTCCGCCCGCTGAGCCGCCGCGATGGCATCATGGCTGAGCGTCCCGCAATCGACGCAGATGATCAGGTCATGCGTCGCGGCCAGCCGGGCCATTGCGGGTGCGTTCGGGCCATAGCCCTCGTCGATCCGGTCGGGCACGTACAGCGTGGCGTTCAGCCCCATCTGGCGCAGCCACACGATCAGCAGGGCGGCCGAACTGCCGCCGTCCACGTCGTAATCGGCAAAGATCGCGATACGTTGCTTGTGCCGCACGGCCTGCAGGAAGCGGGCGGCGGCGGTTTCCATGTCCTTCAGCTCGCGCGGGTCGGGCAGCAGGTCGCGCAGCTTGGGTGCCAGAAAGCTCTCGGCCTCGGATGGGGGCACGCCGCGGCGGGCCAGCACCTGGCACAGCGGGCGGGGCAGGTCGGTTTGCTGGGCCAGCATTTCGGCGGCGCGGTCCATCTCGGGCGGCGGGCCAACCCACCTGCGGCCGGTCAGAGAGTGCTCGACACCCAGAAAGCTCAACCTATCCCTCCTGACGGACAAGGCCGAGCCCGGGCGGGCACGGCCTGTGTTGGACTTGACGATGCCGGCCGGGCAATCACCCGTTCAGGTGCGGCCAGATCGGCGTGCGGTAGGTCATGCGCCGGACCGAGCCGGTTTTCGACCGCATCAGCAGCGTGGTGGTTTCCACCCAGCCCGGCTGACGCTTGATGCGCGGAAGCAGCGACCCGCCGGTCACGCCGGTTGCGGCAAAGATCACGTCGGCCGTCACCATTTCGTCGCGTGAATAGACGCGGTCCAGATCGGTGATGCCCGCCTTGGCGGCGCGGCCGCGTTCGTCATCGTTGCGGAACAGCAGCCGGCCGAAGATCTGGCCGCCCATGCATTTCAGCGCCGCGGCCGCCAGCACGCCCTCGGGGGCGCCGCCCTGGCCCATATACATGTCGATCCCGGTTTCCTCGGCCTCGGCGCAGTGCATCACGCCGGCCACGTCCCCATCGGTGATCAGCCGGATCGACGCGCCGGTTTCGCGCACTTCGGCGATCATCGCCTCGTGCCGGGGACGCTCCAGAATGCAGACGGTGATGTCGCCGGGCTCGCAGCCCTTGGCCTTGGCCAGGGCCTCGACCCGTTCGCGCGGGGTCATGTCCAGCGACACGACGTTTTCCGGATAGCCCGGCCCGACGGCCAGCTTGTCCATGTACACGTCCGGCGCATGCAGCATCGACCCGCGCGGCCCCATGGCGATGACGGTCAGCGCGTTGGGCATGTCCTTGGCGGTCAGAGTGGTGCCTTCCAGCGGGTCCAGCGCGATGTCCACGCCGGGGCCGTTGCCGGTGCCGACCTCTTCGCCGATATACAGCATCGGCGCCTCGTCGCGCTCGCCCTCGCCGATGACGACCACGCCGGCGATGTCCAGCAGGTTCAGCTGTTCGCGCATGGCGTTGACGGCGGCCTGGTCGGCTGCCTTCTCGTCACCGCGCCCGACCAACGAGGCCGAGGCCAGGGCAGCCTGTTCGGCGACCCGGGCCAGGCCGAGGGACAACATGCGGTCATTGAAATCGATCTTGGCAGCGCTCATGCGTGGGAATCCTTTGGCAATCTTGGACGTTCTTGACTGGCATAGCCTGCCCGTGGCGCAGGCCGCAAGGGTTCAGACCTGCTCGATGCGCAGCGCGACCGGTTCACCGGAAACCACGTCGGTCTTGCGCAGATCCTCCAGCGCGATGTCCAGCGTGGCGCGGGTGGTCTTGTGGGTGACGATCAGAACCGGGGCGGTGTCCTCGGCATGGGCGTATTGGCGCATCCGGTCGATCGAGACACCGGCATTGCCCAGAATGGCCGCCACCTTGGCCAGCGCGCCGGGTTTGTCCAGCAGGGCCAGCCGCAGGTAGTACGGGGCGGGCAGGCCGGTGATGGCCGGTTTGGCCTCGACCAGAGTGGCGGCCGGACGCCCGAAGGTCGCGACACGCAGCCCGCGCGCCAGATCGCAGACATCGCCCATCACCGCGCTGGCGGTGGGACCTTCACCCGCGCCGGGGCCGCGCAGAACGATCTGTTCCACCGCGTCGCCCTCGATCACCACCATGTTGGTGCCGCCCTCCAACTGCCCCAGCGGCGAGTTGCTGGGCACAAGGCAGGGCTGCATCCGCTGTTCCAGCCCGCGCGGCGTGCGCTGCGCCACGCCCAGCAGCTTGATCCTGTACCCCATGTCATCGGCCTGGTGGATGTCGTCCAGGCTGATATGTTCGATCCCTTCGATCTCGATCCCGTCGAAATTGGGTTTCGTGCCGAAGGCGATCGAGGCCAGCAGCGCCAGCTTGTGCGCCGCGTCGATGCCGCCCACGTCCAAGTTCGGATCGGCCTCGAGATAGCCCAGTTGGGCGCATTCCTCGAACAGGGCATTGTAGCCCAGACCCTGCGACTGCATGCGGGTCAGGATATAGTTGCAGGTGCCGTTCATAACGCCCATCACGCGGGTGATCTCGTTTCCGGCCAGACCTTCGGTCAGCGATTTGATGACAGGGATGCCGCCCGCAACGGCCGCCTCGAACCGGATCACGCGGCCCGCGGCCTCGGCCATTTCGGCCAGCGCCTGACCGTGGACCGCCAGCAGCGCCTTGTTGGCCGTCACCACATCCTTGCCGGTGGTCAGGGCCGCCTCGACCGAGGCCTTGGCCGGCCCGTTTTCACCGCCCATCAGTTCGACGAATACGTCGATGTCGTCGCGCCGGGCCAAAGCGACCGGGTCGGTCTCCCAAGCGTAGCCCGACAGGTTGACGCCGCGGTCCTTGCCGGAATCACGCGCCGAAACCGCCACGATCTCGATGGGCCGGCCGGTGCGGGACTGCAGCAGTTCGGCATGGCGCCGGATGATCTTGACCACGCCCACGCCCACGGTTCCCAAGCCAGCAATTCCAAGCCGCAGCGCCTGTGTCATTCCGTGGGTTCCTTTCTGCTCGGGTTTCGGCTGTTCGGGGCATTCCGCCCGTTCTTCGCTGCCTTAGCGGGTTCGGACCGGCGGTGCAATCGGTCAGCGTCCCAGCAACCGCCGGCACCGGTCGATGCCGGTCTTCATTCAGTCGATCGGAGTGTTCTGCAACCGGTTGGCGCGCTGGCGCAGGGACTTCTTGCGCTCGGTCAGATTCTTACTCAGATCAGCGGCCTCGCTGACCACGTCGACCGGCGGCCCCAAGGCCTCGTCCAGCGGAATCAGCCTGGGGTAGGGGGCGTCCGTGACGGCTGCTGCCTCGCGGCCTTGAAGCTCGGGGATGTTCGTGCATCCGGCGGCCAGCGCCACAAGAAAAAGGACAGGCAGCGGCTTCATCGCGGATCCCGTTGAGTTGCTCATCCGGTCGTGATGCACCTTCCGGCGCCAGGGATCAAGCGGGGTTCTATTTGAACGTGTGTTCATATAAGCTGTTGACCCATGGCACGTACACAAGGTTCTCACTCGGATATCACAGGCCCGCGCATCCGCAAAGCGGCGTTGCATCTGTTCGCGCGATATGGCTATGCCGCTGTTTCCATGCGGCAAATCGCGGCCGAGGTCGGCGTGCAGGCCGGTGCGCTTTACAACTATACGCCTGACAAGCAAAGCCTTCTGTACCGGTTGATGCGTGACCACATGGAGGAGTTGCTGGCCGCCCAGAAGGCGTTGCCGTCGCAGGACTGCGCGCTTGATGCGCTGCGCCAGTTCGTCGGGTTCCACATCCGGTTCCACATGCAGCGGCCCGAAGAGGTTTTCATCGCCTACATGGAACTGCGCAACCTCACCCCCGAGAACTTTGCCGAGATCGAAGCCCTGCGGCGCGACTACGAGGACGCGTTGCAGGGAATCCTGGTCGCCGGCCAGGCCGAAGGGGTATTCGCGCTTCAGGATGCCAAGATCGCCACGCTTGCGGTGATTGCCATGCTGAACGGCGTCATGACCTGGTATCGGGCCGGCGGGCGCCTGTCGCTGGATCAGGTCGAACGGATCTATTGGGACATGGTGCGCAAGGCCGTGGCCGCCTGACCCGTCTCTCCGCCCGGGCCGTCAATGGGCAGGCCGGATGAAGGTGCCGTTGCGCAACTCGCGAAAGGCCTGTTCCAGTTCGGCGCGGGTGTTCATGACGATCGGTCCGTGCCAGGCCACGGGCTCGTTGATCGGAGCCCCCGAGATCAACAGGAACCGCACCCCGTCCGGTCCCGCCTGGACGGTCACTTCGTCACCTGTTCCAAAGCGCACAAGGGTCCGGTTTCCGGACATGTCGCGGATGTTCACTTCCTGCCCGGCGACTTCCTTCTCCAGCAGGATGCCCTGGGGCCCGGAGGCATCCGCAAAGGCGGCCTGTCCTTCGAACACATAGGCAAAGGCCCGACGGTAGGTGTCGATCTTGAAGGTCTTTCGGACGCCGGCGGGAACCGAGATGTCCAGATACTGCGGGTCGGCTGCGATTCCGTCCACCGGGCCGGTCTTTCCCCAGAACGTGCCGACGATGACCCGAACCCGGGTGCCGTCGTCATCGACGATATCGGGAATGTCCTTGCCTTGCACGTCCTGATACCGGGGCGCAGCCATTTTCTGGGCCGAGGGCAGGTTGCCCCACAACTGAAACCCATGCATCTGCCCCGAGGCGTTCCCCTTGGGCATCTCTTGATGCAGGATTCCCGATCCGGCGGTCATCCATTGCACGTCGCCGGCGCCCAGGGTTCCGCTGTTGCCCAGCGAGTCCTTGTGTTCGACCGTACCGGACAGAACATAGGTGATCGTCTCGATCCCGCGATGGGGGTGCCATGGAAACCCCGCCAGATAGTCCCGAGGGACCTCGTTGCGGAAATCATCGAACAGCAGGAACGGGTCCAACTCGGAGGGGTCCTGAAAGCCAAAGGCGCGGTGCAGCTTCACGCCGGCGCCTTCACGGGTCGGAGCGGCTTGGCGGGTCTCGAGGATCGGTCTGAGGGACATGGGGCCTCCTGCGGTTGTGACCGGGAATATGGGGCGCGACCCGCAGCGGTCAATTCAACGAAAACTCACCGCTCCTGTGCGTGTTTCAACAAATCCGTCAATGGTCTGTTGTTGTAATGGAATTTCGGGTACGGGGTCCGAAACGAATGGAGGTTCGGATGCAGGACGAGATTTTGGCGACGGTGCAGGCCTCGGCGGCGCGTCGGTGGATGGGGGTGGCGATGCTGCTGTCGGTTGGGGGGCTGGTGATCTATGTCGCCTTGGCCAGGCCGCCTGCGCCGCTGTGGCAGGTTTTCCTGTTCGCCGTCGGCGGCGCGGCCCTGTGGTTGGCGCATCGGGTCTGGCACGCGACTGCTGACCGTATCGAGTTGACGCGCACGCAGCTGCGCACGGGCAGCGGCATCCGGATCCTGGATGTGGCGGATATCGAAGGCGTGGACCGCGGTGTGTTTGCGTTCAAACCGTCAAACGGGTTTCTGGTCACCACCAAAAGCCGGGCCGAGCGCGCCTGGGCGCCCGGCCTGTGGTGGCGCATCGGGCGCCGGGTCGGGGTCGGCGGAATGACGGCCGCCGCCGAGACCAAGTTCATGTCCGAGATGCTGTCGGCGCTGCTGGCCGAGCGCGACATGTGATCAGCAGTTCGGATCGGCGTTGATGTTGTCGTAGACCCGCGGGTGGGTGAACACGAAGTTTTCCATTGCGAACTCGTTTTCGCCATAGCCGATGCGGAAGGGGCGGCGATACCAGTCGCGCACCTCGACAACGATCATCTTGCCGTTGTCCGGCATGATCGGCAGCCTGTTTTCGATGCTGGAAACCGTGGCATCGGTCAACTTGTCGAAATACTCGCCACGCTCGCAGGACCATTGGACGTAATGGGTATCGTCGGGCTGATCAAAGCGCAGGAACGAGATGCGCATCGACACGTCCGACCGGTCCGACATCATCTGCTGCAGCAGTTCGTACATCGTGTCGATGTAATCCGCGTTCACGGTATTGCGTTCGCGGGACAGAACGTCGGCGATGGCATAGCTCGCCTTGAGGTTCCGCGAGCTTTGCTTGTACCCGTCGAAAAATGTGAACGAAGCGCACATTCCAAAGAACAGAAGCGGGTATACCATGACCGCTTCGATGCTGATGACACCGCTTTCCTTCCGGAAGAAGCGTTTGACGAAACCGGCCTTTTGCTGGGCGTTCGAGCGATCAGGTAGGTTCATAAACAAACACCGTGGTTGCATGCAGTTCGTACTGCCCGTTGTCCCGCTGGCTGGTCATCCATCCAAGGATCGATCCGGCCCATAGCGGATTTACCTCGACACAGGCACGAACGATCATCAACTCGTCCGAACCGCCGGGATTGAAGATAGGGTTCTGCTGAATCGTGGCCGGGGTATCCGCGCAGTACGGCCTTGTACTCAGCGTGTGGCCTGAATAGGGATCCACGCGCGTCAGCTCCAGTGCAAGGTTCGCGTCGCAGTCGGGGATGAACGCCGCCTTGTCACACACGATTTCCTTGAGCAGGTCATGCGTCCACCCCTGCTGGACGTTCGTGGTGTATTTTGCAAGGTTGTTCAGCCGCACATCCCGGATGGTCTCGTCCAAAGCCCGTTCCAGGTTGGCGTGGTTGAAGGCGCCGATCCCGACTTCGACCGCGGAATAGGTCGTTCCCACGAAAATCGGGAACCAGAAGATGAACTCGATCGTCGCCATGCCGCCTTCGTTGCGGCGGAACAGGCGGAACTTGCTCAGGAGTTTCCGGATCATTGCGTCAGCCTCAGATTGCGGATCGTCGAACCGATCGATGCAAAGACATCGATGATTTCGTCACCAGTGGCCTCGTAATAGGCGCCGTCGTCGCTTTTGCAGTCCTTCAGCAGCGACTTGCCCGCGTCGGGTGCCTCGAACGCGACCGTGAAGATCACGATTCCCTTGGCCCGCGCGGCGGCACACATGGAGCGCGACCGGGGGTCCTTTTGGCTGGAGCCGACCGAAGATACGGCGTTGTAATACCAGTTGGATGCCTTCGAACTTCCCAGAGATTCACGGAGAAGGTCATAGATGGCCCGTCGGGTCGTCCGTTCCCAGACCTGAGTCCAGTCCAGATTGACCGACGTCGCCGGGTCGCCGTTGTTGTCCGTTACGGTGCGCGTCCGGCTGCGGCTGTAGTCGAACTGATAGCAGACTCCGTTCGAGCGGTAGGTGCAGCGATAGACGGTGTAGTCGTCGTTTCCGTACGGATCGTCCTGCCAGATCTCGCGCCCCCAATACCACCCTTTCTTGCTGTCCCATTCGGTATAGGGGACGTCATGCCAGAAGTACTTGTTCGATTCGTGGTCATAGGTGGAATAGACCGATTTCTTGGCGTTCCACCACAGGATCGAGGGACCCGAGCGATAGGGGTCTTTGACCATGTACTGCGTGGTGTTCGCGCCGTCGGTCATCAGAACCAGAACCTTCATCGAGTCGTTGCCGGAGTAGGTGTTGGGCCGCGTGGCGAATTCTGCGGGGACCTGATTGCCGGCCAGGTTGGCGATTGCAGGCTGGAAGCTTTCGTCCAGCAGGGTCAGCCCCCATTTCAGGCCAAGGTCGATCGAGGTGTTGCCGCCCGCGGTAAAGCTGTCGATATGCGCCTTCAGCACCTCGGGATCCTTCTGCAGGATCGAAACTTCGCGGTTGGCCAGCTCGTCGCAGATCTCGTTGTATACGAATTTGTTCGACGGGCGGCGGTCATAGGTTCTCCACGGCGTGAAATGCAGCGTTCTGGGGTGGGTCGCACCCAGATCGAAGGTCGTGGTGTTGAATGCGTCGGCTTCGAAATTGATGCAGTTGGCCCGCTGGTTCGAGCCGCTGACGTTCAACTCGTTCATCAAATAGTCCGGCAGCGACACTTGCGTAGCGTATGGAACGATCGAGATGGACAGTTTCCCGTCCTCGGTCTTGTCCGCCATCTCCTGCACGAATTTCTTGGCAGCTTTCTTGAGGTTCGTCAGACGGTTGTAGTTGTTCATCGAGCCGGACACGTCCAGCACCAGCGAAATCTCGACGTCGTCGATGGCTTCTTCTGCCACGCTGGTGGCGGCGCTGGTGATCGTGTCGACATCCCACCACTTCATGAAGTGCATCTCGATGTCCATCTGGGCTTGCGCTTCGACCCGGCGATAGCCTTCGATGGTCACGGCGGTCGCACCGCAGACATTGGGGGTTACGATCGGGTCGCCCACAAGGTACTGATCCAAGCCTTCCTTCTTGAGGTAGTCGATCACGACATCCTTGGGACACAGGTCCTGGTCCAGATCGGCCGCGGCCAGAACCGCACGGTCCAAGGCATACTGAAGCTTCGCGCGTTCGCGGTCGAACCGCATGACGTCCACAGCGAAACCGGCGACCGTGAAGATGATCAGCATCATCATCAACGCAAACACCGTCATGGTGCCGCGTTCGGACGATAGGAAAGTTTCATCTTCGCGGCAGTCGTGACGACACCGTTGCAGGTGCCCCGACAGGTGCTTGGGCGTCCATTCAAAATTGCGCATAACGAAATCCTTTTGCCGGCCGAGCAGACGTGAGCCAGTAGTTCGCAAGTTTGGAAAATTACCCACAGAACGTGGCGAGAATTGGGCGGATTTGCCCCTAGAGCGCTCTTTTTGAATGAGAATCGTCCGCATTCCGGGTGATGGTGGGGCTTTGTTTCCGGTAAGTTGACAATTTGACCAAATGGTTAACCTGCGGCGACTCGGGTCTGCGCGCGCAAACCTGCCGTTCACAAACTGATGAAAAAAAGTGCAGAACGTGATTGCAGCCACCCGCCAAGGGTGCGACAAAACGCCATTGCTTCGTCGTCTACCGGCATGGAGGATTCTATGACGACCATCAAGGAACCCAGCTTTCGGGAAAGCGTGGATCTGATGTTCAACAGGGCGGCCGCCCTCATGGATCTTCCGCCGGGGCTGGAGGAGAAAATCCGGGTCTGCAACGCCACCTACACCGTCCGTTTCGGGGTTCGGTTGCGGGGGCAGATCCATACTTTTACCGGCTATCGCTCGGTTCACTCCGAACACATGGAGCCGGTAAAGGGCGGTATCCGCTATGCCATGGCCGTGAATCAGGACGAGGTCGAGGCGCTTGCCGCGCTGATGACCTACAAATGTGCCTTGGTCGAGGCGCCGTTCGGCGGCTCCAAGGGCGGTCTGCGCATCGATCCGCGCAAGTATGAAGAGCATGAGCTGGAGCAGATCACCCGCCGTTTCGCCTATGAACTGGCCAAACGCGACCTGATCAACCCGTCGCAGAACGTTCCTGCCCCCGACATGGGCACGGGCGAGCGCGAGATGGCCTGGATCGCCGACCAATACGCGCGGATGAACACCACCGACATCAATGCGCGGGCCTGCGTGACCGGCAAGCCGCTGAACGCGGGCGGCATCTCGGGCCGGGTCGAGGCGACGGGGCGTGGCATCCAATATGCGCTGCGCGAGTTCTTCCGTCACCCTGCCGACGTCAAGAAGGCGGGCCTTTCGGGGTCGCTGGACGGCAAGCGGGTCATCGTCCAAGGGCTGGGCAACGTGGGCTATCACGCCGCCAAGTTCCTGAGCGAGGAGGACGGATCGTTGATCGTGGGCATCATCGAGCGCGACGGCGCGCTGTACAATCCCGAGGGGATCGACGTCGAGGCGGTGCATCAATGGATCGCCAAGCATGGTGGCGTGAAGGGCTACCCGGATGCGACGCATACTGCCGAAGGGCCTGCCGTTCTGGAAGAGGAATGTGACATTCTGATCCCGGCGGCGCTGGAAGGGGTGATCAACCTGTCCAATGCCGAGCGCATCAAGGCGCCGCTGATCATCGAGGCCGCGAACGGTCCGGTGACCGCCGGGGCCGATGAAGTGCTGCGCAAGAAGGGCACCGTGATCATTCCCGACATGTATGCCAACGCAGGCGGCGTGACGGTGTCGTATTTCGAATGGGTCAAGAACCTCAGCCACATTCGTTTCGGCCGGATGCAGCGCCGTCAGGAAGAGGCGCGGCACGAACTGATCGTGAAAGAACTGGAACGCCTGGACCGTTATCTTGGCGATGCGTGGTCGATGTCTCCGGACTTCAAGGCCAAATACCTCAAGGGCGCGGATGAGCTTGAGCTGGTGCGCTCGGGCCTGGATGACACGATGCGCATCGCCTACCAGGCCATGAGCGAGGTCTGGCACGATCGCGACGACGTCGAGGACCTGCGCACGGCAGCTTACATCGTGTCCATCGATCGTGTGGCCAAAAGCTATCGGGCCAAGGGCCTCTGACATCATTGCGGCGCGGCGTCTGTACGCCGCGCCCTTTCCGTTCCGACGGTCGGCTGGCGTTGCTCTGGGCAACGGGCCTCGGTATGGTCGCGCGTTGACAAGTTCCTGTCGAAAACGGATGCGGAACGGGCGCGATGCATTGCTACTGCTGGGGAGAGTTGGTTTGATGCCAGCAAACCCGCAGGGAGATCTGAATGCGCTTTTCCGGCTTACGCGTCCTGAAGGAGGGACTGACCGGCAACAAGGGTTGGACGGCGCATTGGCGTGATCCCGAGCCCAAAGCCGAATACGACATCGTCATCATCGGCGGCGGCGGGCACGGGCTCAGCACCGCGTATTACCTGGCGAAAGAACACGGACTGACAAATGTCGCCGTGCTGGAAAAGGGCTATATCGGCGGCGGCAATGTGGGGCGTAACACGACGATCGTGCGCGCCAACTATTTTCTGCAAGGAAATTCCGAGTTCTAT
Organism: Ruegeria intermedia; assembly: GCF_900129345.1. GTDB lineage: Bacteria > Pseudomonadota > Alphaproteobacteria > Rhodobacterales > Rhodobacteraceae > Ruegeria > Ruegeria intermedia. The sequence continues at coordinate 38,969 of NZ_FQVK01000022.1, forward strand.
TCGCATTCCCTCAAGCTGTGGGAAGGGTTGGAAGAAGATCTGAACTACAACGTGATGCATTCACAGCGAGGCATCATCAACCTGTTCCATTCGGACGGGCAGCGGGATGCGGCCGCGCGGCGGGGCAACATGATGATCAGCCAGGGCGACGATGCCATCCTGCTGGACCGCGACGCACTGCGCGGGATGCTGCCTTACCTGAACTATGACGATCTGCGCTTTCCCATCTATGGCGGTCTGTACCATCCGCGCGGCGGCACGGCCCGGCATGATGCCGTGGCTTGGGGCTATGCCCGCGGGGCGGACCAGCGCGGGGTGGATCTGATCCAGAATTGCGAGGTCACCGGCATCGACATCGAAAACGGCGCCGTGCGCGGCGTGCAGACGACGCGCGGGGTGATCCGGGCCAGGAAGGTCGGGATCGTGGTTGCGGGCCGGTCCAGCCAGGTCGCGGCGATGGCCGGGATGCGCTTGCCGATCGAAAGTCACGTGCTGCAGGCCTTCGTGACCGAGGGGCTGAAGCCCTGCATCGATCATGTCGTGACCTTCGGCATGGGGCATTTCTATATCAGCCAATCCGACAAGGGCGGGCTGGTGTTCGGCGGCGACCTGGATTTCTATGCCTCCTACGCGGCGCGAGGCAACCTGCCCACGGTCGAAAGCGTGATGGAGGCCGGCGTGGCCCTGATGCCGATGATCGGCAAGGCCCGGGTGCTGAGGTCCTGGGGCGGGATCATGGACATGTCGCCGGACGGATCGCCGATCATAGATCGCACCCCTATCGACGGGCTGTACCTGAACTGCGGCTGGAACTACGGCGGGTTCAAGGCGGTTCCGGGCTCGGGCAACGTGTTTGCCCATCTCATGGCCACCGACCGGTACCACGAGAACGCGACAGGGTTCCGGCTGGATCGTTTCCGCACCGGGCGCGGGATCATCGATGAAGAGGGCAAGGGCTCTCAGCACAATCTGCATTAGGGGCGCCGGGATGTTTCGTTCGAATATTTGTGAAAGCCAGGAGGCGCGGCCATGAGGATCACCTGTCCGTATTGCGGCGAGCGCGACCGCCGCGAGTTCTACTATCGCGGGGCCGCCGTCGATCTGGACCGTCCCGCCCCGGATGCCGGGCCTGACGCTTGGGATGATTTCGTCTATCTGCGCGACAACCCGGCGGGCGAGACGCGGGATCTGTGGTATCACGAAGGCGGCTGCGGCGCATGGATCGTCGTGACCCGAAACACGCTGACCCACGAAATTTCGGCGACCGAGCCTGCGTCCGGGGGCAAACGATGAGGGTCGCGGGCAGGGGGCTGATCGACCGCGGCACACCGGTCGAATTTTCCTTTGACGGCATCCGGTATTCGGGCTTTCAGGGCGACACGCTGGCCTCGGCGCTGCTGGCCAATGGCGTGCACCTGATGGGGCGGTCGTTCAAGTATCATCGCCCGCGTGGCGTCCTGACCGCCGGCAGCGAAGAGCCGAATGCGCTGGTCACCATCGGACGAGGCCCCGCGCAGGACCCCAATGTGCGGGCCACGATGCAAGAAATCTATCCGGGCCTCGAGGCGCGCAGCCAGAACCGCTGGCCCAGCCTGAATTTCGACGTGATGGCGGTGAACGATCTGGCCGCGCCCTTCCTGGGGGCGGGTTTCTACTACAAGACTTTCATGTGGCCCCGCAGCTTTTGGGAGAAGCTGTACGAGCCGATGATCCGCCGCGCCGCGGGGTTGGGCGCGCTGTCCGGGCAGGCCAACACCGACAGGTATGAAAGCGCCTATGCCTTCTGCGATCTGCTGGTGATCGGGGCTGGCCCGGCGGGATTGATGGCCGCCCTGACGGCCGGCCGGGCCGGGGCGGATGTCATCCTGGCCGACGAAAGCAACCGGATGGGCGGGCGGCTGCTGGCTGAAACGCTCGAGGTGGATGGCAAGCCTGGTCACGTCTGGGCAGACGAGGTTCTGGCCGAGCTGCGGGCGATGGACAATGTGCGGTTGATGACCCGCACGACCGTGGCGGGTGCCTACGACCAGGGCACCTTTGCCGCGCTCGAACGGGTCTTGCACCATACGGGCGACCGCCCCGCCGGTGCGCCGCTGGAAACCTATTGGAGGATCGCCGCCCGCCGCTCGGTTCTGGCGGCCGGGGCGCTGGAACGCCCGGTGGCGTTTCGAAACAATGACCGACCCGGCATCATGACCGCCGGTGCCGTACGGGCCTATCTGAACCGCTGGGGCGTCGCGACCGGCCGCAGTGTCACGATCTTCGGCAACACCGATGACATTCACCGGACGGCCCGCGACCTGCTGGCCGCAGGCGTCCACGTTGCCGCCGTGATCGACAGCCGCCATGACGGGCCGGTGACAACCGACTATCCGGTGCTGCGCGGGGCGCAGGTCTGCGGCAGTTCGGGGCGCAAGGGGCTGGAGTCGATCACCGTGCGCCGCGCCAGCGGAGAAGAGCGCATTCAGACCGACTGCCTGGCGATGACCGGCGGATGGAACCCCTCGGTCCACCTGACCTGCCACATGAACGGGCGCCCGACCTGGCGGCGTGACATTGCCGCCTTCGTGCCTACGCCGGGTGCCGTGCCCGGGATGCGCACGGCCGGGGCCTGCAACGGCGCGTTCTCGACCGCCGCCTGTCTGCGTGAGGGCATTTCGGCTGCGACCGAGGCGCTGGGTGATCTGGGCCTCAAGGCGCCCAATCCCGAGCCGCCGCAGGCCGAGGATCAGCCCTATGAAATCGCGCAACTGTGGGCGGTGCCCGGCAAGGGTCGCGCGTGGCTGGATTTCCAGAACGACGTGACCGTCAAGGACGTCAAGCAGGCCGCGACCGAGAACTTCCGCTCGGTCGAGCACATGAAGCGTTATACCACGCAGGGCATGGCCACCGATCAGGGCAAGAACTCGAATGTCGCGGCGCTGGCCATTCTTGCGGATGCCACCGGGCGGGCGATCCCCGAGACCGGAACCACCACCTTCCGCCCGCCTTACGCGCCGATTGCCATTGCCGCGCTGGGCGCGGGGGCCGAGGGCGCGGGGTTCAAGCCGCAGCGCTTCACCACCTCGCACAAGGCGTCAGTGGCGCGCGGGGCACCGATGGTCGAGGCCGGGCTGTGGTATCGGCCCAGCTATTTCCCGCAGCCGGGCGAAACCACGTGGCGCCAATCCTGCGACCGCGAGGTGCAGATGGTGCGCTCGGCGGTCGGCGTGTGCGATGTCTCGACCCTGGGCAAGATCGACATTCAGGGGCGCGACGCCGCGCAGTTTCTGGATTTCGTCTATACCAACACGTTTTCGACGCTGAAGGTCGGGCGCGTGCGCTATGGGCTGATGCTGCGCGAGGACGGGTTCGTCATGGATGACGGCACCACCGCACGGTTGGGAGACAGTCATTTTCTGATGACCACCACGACCGCCGCCGCCGGTGACGTGATGAAGCATCTGGAATTCGTGCGTCAGGGGCTGCGGCCCGACTGGGACGTGTCTCTGGTTTCGGTGACGGAACAATGGGCGCAATTCGCCGTGGCCGGCCCCAAATCGCGCGAGTTGCTGAACGGCGTGCTGGACACCCCGCTGGATGATGCCGCGTGGCCGTTCATGGCCTGCGGGCCGGTTTCGGTTCTGGGGGTGCCGGGGCGTCTGTTCCGGATCTCGTTCTCGGGCGAGCACGCCTATGAGATCGCCGTGCCCGCGCGGTATGGGGCCAGCCTGTTCGAGATCTTGACCCAACGGGCCGAGGCGCTGGGCGGCGGCCTCTATGGGATAGAGGCGCTGAACGTCCTGCGGATCGAGAAGGGGTTCATCACCCATGCCGAAATCCACGGGCGGACCACGGCCTATGACATCGGGATGGGCCGGATGGTGTCGCAGAAAAAGGACTGTATCGGCAAGACCATGTCCGAACGCCCGGGGCTTGAGGAGCCGGGGCGCGAGCGGTTGGTCGGGATCAAACCCATCGGGGAAAGCCGCCAGTTGCTGGCCGGCGCCCATCTGTACAACGAAGAGGACGCGCCGGTGCGTACCAACGATCAGGGCTATGTGACCTCGGTGTGCTACTCGCCGACGCTGGGCAGCATGCTGGGGTTGGCGTTTCTGGCCGATGGCCCCGACCGTCATGGCGAGATCGTCAAAATGGTCGATCACCTGCGCGGCGTGACCACGCTGTGCGAGGTGACGGACCCGGTGTTCTTCGATCCAGAAGGAGAGCGTGTGCGTGGATAAGCTGATTGCCCAGACCCCGTGCGACGGGCTGCTGCCGCTGACCATCGGAGCGGTCTCGGTCACCGAGGTCGCCCCGGGCGCGATACATGCGGTTTCGGCCTTTCAAGGGCAGGCCAAATCACTGTCCGAGGCGATGAAGGCGGCGCACGGCATGGTCCTGCCGGCCCCGAACCGGGCCGCCGGGAAGTCGGGCGCGCGTGCGGTCTGGTTCGGCCCGGGTCAGGTCATGTTGATCGGCCCCACGCCGGACCCGTCGCTGTCCGCCCACGCCGCGGTTGTCGACCAGTCTGATGCCTGGGCCGTGGTGCGGCTTGAGGGCGACGGGGCCGAGGATGTACTGGCCCGTCTGGTGCCCGTCGATCTGCGCCCGCAGCATTTCAAGCGCGGGCATACGGCGCGGACGCTGCTGTTTCACATGAATGCCTCGATCACTCGGGTTGGCGAGAAAGCCTTTCAGATCATGGTGTTCCGGTCGATGGCTAAATCGTTGGTGCATGATCTGAAAAGGGCCATGGAAGGCGTCGCCGCGCGCCGCTAGACTGAACACAGGTAACGATTCCAAGAGGACCCAATGCTGCGCATCGCACTTGCCGCCGCCCTGCTGGCCACGCCGCTGGCTGCCGCTGAAACCAAGGAACAAAGCTGCAAATACCAGGCCGAGGTCGTGGCCGCGATTCAGAAGGCGCGGCTGGATCGCGTGAAGGAACGGGACGTCCCGCAGGCGGTGGCCGAGGCCGGCCCGACATGGCCCGAGAACTACAACGCCGCGATCCCGCTGATCACCCCGTGGGTCTATGAGCAGAAGATGCGCGACATCCGCAAAAAAGACCTGGGCGCCGCCTGGATGGAGCTGTGCCTGCAGCAATAATCCACAGGGCCGCGAATTGGCTGTGGACAAAGGCCCGCCGCGCCCTTGGCGGGCGGCCCGGTTTCTGCCATGTATGACACATGTCATTGCCCCCTGGATTTCTGGATGAGCTGCGCACCCGTCTGAGCCTGTCTCAGGTCGTCGGGCGCAAGGTCATGTGGGACAACCGCAAATCCAATCCGGGCAAGGGCGACATGTGGGCGCCATGCCCGTTCCATCACGAAAAAACCGCCTCGTTCCATGTGGATGACCAGAAGGGGTTCTATTACTGCTTCGGGTGTCACGCCAAGGGCGACGCGATCAGCTTCGTGAAGGAAACCGAGAACGTCTCGTTCATGGAAGCAGTCGAAATCCTGGCCCGCGAGGCCGGATTGCCGATGCCCGCGCGCGACCCCAAGGCGCAGGAAAAGCAGGACCACCGGGCGCAGTTGGCCGATGTCATGGAGCAGGCGGTGCAGTTCTTCCGCCTGCAACTCAAGACCGGGGCAGGGGCCGAGGCGCGCGCCTATCTGGGTCGCCGCGGTCTGGACGCTCAGGCGTTGGACCGCTGGGAAATCGGGTTTGCGCCCGATGGCTGGCAGGCGTTGTGGGACCATCTGCGCGGCAAGAACGTGGCCGAGGACCTGATCCTGGGCGCCGGTCTGGCCAAACCGTCGAACAAAGGCAAAAAGCCCTATGACACATTCCGCAACCGCATCATGTTCCCGATCCGCGATCCGCGCGGCCGGTGCATCGCTTTCGGCGCGCGGGCGATGGACCCCAATGACAACGCCAAATATCTGAACTCGCCCGAAACCGCGCTGTTCGACAAGGGGCGAAGCCTCTACAACCACGGACCAGCCCGTCAGGCGGCGGGCAAGGGGCAACCGCTGATCGTGGCCGAGGGCTATATGGATGTGATCGCCCTGTCCGAAGCTGGCTTCGGCGCTGCCGTCGCGCCGCTGGGCACCGCGATCACGGAACACCAACTGCTCATGCTGTGGCGCATCGCCGACGAGCCGATCATCGCGCTGGATGGCGACACGGCCGGGCTGCGGGCAGCGATGCGGTTGATCGACTTGGCCCTGCCGCTGCTCGAGGCGGGCAAATCGGTGCGCTTTGCCCTGATGCCCGAAGGCAAGGACCCCGACGACCTGATCCGCGCCAGCGGCGCCAAGGCCGTGCAGGCGGTGCTGGATCAGGCCATTCCGATGGTTCGGTTGCTCTGGCAGCGCGAAACCGAGGGCAAGGTCTTTGACAGCCCAGAACGCAAGGCGGCTTTGGACAAGGCGCTGCGCGAAAAGATCCAGCTGATCCGCGACCCGTCGATCCGCGCCCATTACGGGCAGGAGATCAAGGATCTGCGCTGGCAGCTGTTCCGCCCGCAGCGGCCGTCCGCCCCCCGCACCTGGCAGCCGCGCGGGAAATGGCAGCCCGAGCGGCGGGCGCCAACGCCAAGTGCGCGATCCTCGTTTCTGGCGTCCACGGAAAACGCGGAAATCCGTCTGCGCGAAGCGGCGATCCTGGCGATTGCGATCCTGAACCCCCAGGTCGTGATCCAGTTCGAGACCCAGTTGGAGGAGATGGAGTGCCTCGACCCCGAACTGGCCTCTCTGCGTGATGCCGTTCTGCGCCACGCGATCGACGACCCGGACAACGTCAAGGACCATATTGTCGAATCTTTGGGGGCCGGACCTCTTGAAAACCTGCTGGGCCTTCGCCATGTCGCAGTGATCCCCTGTGTGCGCAAACCGGGCGACGTCGAGAAGGCTCAGATGACACTGGCCGAGGAACTCGCAAAAATCAAAGCGCTCCGGGGGTTGGATGCCGAGATCGCCGAGGCCGAGGAGGAACTGTCTGACGTAACGGACGAGGCATTGACGTTCCGGTTGGCGCAAGCCGCCGAAGAGCGCAACCGCGCAAGCCGCAGCCAGAACGAGGACAGGGCCGTATTCGACATTGCCGAGAACGGGGCGCGAATCAATCGCGACGAGAAGGATGCGTTTCAGGCGATCATGTCCGGCATCAAGTTCGAGCGGAAACGCCGCTGAAGTGGTGTTTTCATAAAGCACTGGAAAAGAAAAACGGGTAAACGGGTGGCCGAATCACTTCTACGCGCTAATGATTCGGTTCCATCGAATCACCCATCCCTGCAGGAGCACTGAATGGCCGCCAAGGATACCAACGAGGAACGGAAGTCCGACGACCAGGAACAGGAAATCTCGCTGGACATGAGCCAGGCCCAGGTCAAGAAGATGATCGCCGAGGCCCGCGAGAAAGGCTATATCACCTACGATCAGCTCAACCAGGTCCTGCCGCCGGATCAGGTCAGTTCGGAACAGATCGAGGACGTGATGTCGATGCTGTCCGAGATGGGCATCAACATCATCGAAGACGAAGAGGCCGAGGAGGAAGAGCAGAAGGGCTCGACCGATCTGGTCACCACCGACAGCAACCGCGAGGTTGCGCTGGCCGGGTCGCAGACCGAAAAGCTGGACCGCACCGACGACCCGGTGCGTATGTATCTGCGCGAGATGGGCAGCGTCGAGTTGCTCAGCCGCGAGGGCGAGATTGCCATCGCCAAGCGGATCGAGGCCGGACGCAACACCATGATCGCCGGGCTTTGCGAAAGCCCGCTGACCTTCCAGGCGATCTCGATCTGGCACGACGAATTGCTGTCCGAGGACATCCTGCTGCGCGACGTGATCGACCTCGAGGCCACGTTCGGCAACCAGATGGACGAGGACGGAGACGTGGAAGAGCCCGTCGTCGACACGTCGAAGGTTCAGGCGTCGAAGCCCGCCAAGGACACCGGCCCCGAACTGGATGCCGATGGAAACCCGATCGCGTCGGACGATGACGACGATGACGACGATCAGGCCAACATGTCGCTGGCCGCGATGGAAGCCGCGCTCAAGGACCAGGTTCTGACGACGCTCGAACGCATTTCGACCGATTTCGCGATGCTGTCCGAGATGCAGGACAGCCGGATCTCGGCCACGCTGAACGAGGATGGCTCGTTCAGCGAGGAGGACGAGGCGACCTATCAGAAGTTGCGCTCGGAAATCGTCGAACTGGTGAACGGGCTGCACCTGCACAACAACCGGATCGAAGCGCTGATCGACCAGTTGTACGGCATCAACAAGCGGGTGATGTCGCTGGACAGCGCCATGGTCAAACTGGCCGACCAGGCCCGGATCAACCGGCGCGAGTTCATCGAGGCCTATCGCGGGCGCGAGCTTGACCCCAACTGGCTGGCCGACATGGCCGAAAAGCCGGGGCGCGGGTGGAAGATGTTCATCGAGCGCTCGTCGGACAAGGTCGAAGAGCTGCGCAACGACATGGCGCAGATCGGCCAGTATGTCGGTCTGGACATCAGCGAATTCCGCCGCATCGTCCAGCAGGTGCAAAAGGGTGAGAAAGAGGCGCGTCAGGCCAAGAAGGAAATGGTCGAAGCCAACCTGCGCCTGGTGATCTCGATCGCCAAGAAATACACCAACCGCGGCCTGCAATTCCTTGATCTCATTCAGGAAGGCAACATCGGCCTGATGAAAGCGGTGGACAAGTTCGAATACCGCCGCGGCTACAAGTTCTCGACCTATGCGACCTGGTGGATCCGTCAGGCGATCACGCGTTCGATAGCGGATCAGGCGCGCACCATCCGTATTCCGGTCCACATGATCGAGACGATCAACAAGCTGGTCCGCACCGGCCGCCAGATGCTGCACGAGATCGGCCGCGAGCCGACGCCCGAGGAACTGGCCGAAAAGCTGCAGATGCCGCTGGAGAAGGTCCGCAAGGTGATGAAGATCGCCAAGGAGCCGATCTCTCTGGAAACCCCGATCGGCGACGAGGAAGACAGCCAGCTGGGCGATTTCATCGAGGACAAGAATGCCGTGCTGCCGCTGGACAGCGCCATTCAGGAAAACCTCAAGGAAACCACGACCCGGGTTCTGGCATCGCTCACCCCGCGCGAGGAACGGGTTCTGCGGATGCGCTTTGGCATCGGCATGAACACCGATCACACGCTCGAAGAGGTCGGCCAGCAGTTCAGCGTGACCCGCGAGCGGATCCGCCAGATCGAGGCCAAGGCACTGCGCAAGCTGAAACATCCCAGCCGCAGCCGCAAGCTCAGGTCTTTCCTCGACCAATGATACCGAAAGGCGCCTCGATTGAGGCGCCTTTTTTCGTCGCAGGTCAGACTGGGTCACACTGTCCAAACATGTCATCAACTTGGCATGAACGCACATGCCAACGGCCGTCACGCGCGCCATATGGTCAATGTCCACTCATGGGACAGGCCGGGGCGAGGCGGTGACGCCGATGACCCCCGGCCACCGGTCACGGTTGGACCGGATGGTCCACCCGGACCGTCAAGGTGCTGGGCGGGTGCCCGGTCCATCGTTTGAAAGCCGTCGAAAACGCCGACTGATCGGCATAGCCAAGAGCATAGGCGACCTCGGCCAGGGTCATCTGGTTTCGCAACAGGGTCTGGGCCAGATCACAGCGCAGGTCATCGACGATTTGGCGAAAGCTGGTGCCTTCGGCGCCCAGGCGCCGGGCAAAGGTGCGCGGGCTCATGGCCAGCGTCCGGGCGGCGTCTTCGGCGCGGATGATCCGGCCCGGCAGGGATTGCGTGATCACCCCCTCGACCCGGCTGCGCAGGGATTGCCGCTCTTGCCCGTTTTCGGCCAGCAGCCGTTCGCCATAAGCCAGAAGATGTTCCCGAAGGCGGGGGTCGTACGTGGGGATGGGCAAGTCCAGCGCCGTCAGCGGAAGCAGGATTTCCATCTGCTCCATGCCGAAACGGACGGGAAAGCCGGCAAGCCTTAAAAAACGTGCCTCATGCCGGCCGACCTCGTGCTGGAACCGGATCTCGATCGGGTTGAGGTGCACTCCCGTCAGCGTGCGCATCCGGGCGATGGCGGCGAACATCAGAAACTCGGTCCGGCGGTGATACCGGGCGAAACGCGCATCCTTCCAGTGCAGCCCCAGCGTGGCGGCGTTGCCGGACAGGTCCATGCTGAAACCGAGGGTCGGGTCGATGAAGCGGTGAAAACGCGTGGTGTTTTCCATCACCTGCTTCAGATCACGCGAATATTTGCTGATATAGGCCGCAAGGCTGGACGCCGAGGTGACCCGCAATCCGGCCCTGGCTGCAAAGGTGATGTCGCCTAGTACGTCACAGGCATGCCGGATGAAGCTAGCCTCGGTTTGTGCGCTGATCCGGGCGTCGGCCGCCGAGAGTTGGGCCGGGGTCAGGTCGGCGTGTTCAAATACCCGGGCGACCAGATCCGGCTTTTTTGCCGCGCGTTCCAGTTCGGCCGCCAAAAGCTGAAGCCTTGTGATTTCGACATCCATGGGACCCACCCAAGCCAGCGCATTTCATCGGAGTATGCGCGCAAACCTCGTTCCTGAACAACCGGGACGGTCGTGCCGGGGGCCGACATTGTGCAGAAGACGCTGTTTGGCCCCAGTTCGAATGACTCTGGCACCCGATCCAATGCCGCGTGCGAAGCCCAGGTTTAGATACCGGTTCGTGCCGGGTCGGTTCCCATTGGGGAGTGGGACGAGCCCGGAGACGAGACGCACCACACCGTCCGCGGCTCCCCGGCACACGCATTGTCTTGTGGACCGGCGCGGAACATACCGCGATACGATGACCGGCCGCAGGAGGCTCCCGTTCGCAAGGGCAACGCAATAGGCGAGATTGTCGGTTGGATCGCTTCCCCGAAATTCGATCGGGTACGATGAGGCGCGTTTCTGGTGCCCGGGGGATAGCGGTACTTTTGGCCGTCGCCCTGCGCCGGGGGTGGTTCCGCGACGGTCACCGGTGGCCCTGACCCGATACCAGCGTTGGTTGACAGTGGCGCGCAGGGATTGCGAGGATTGCTGAAAACATCGTGATCGGTTCTGGCCGGGGCAAGCCCCAGCGCTAGCCTGTGTCCGACGTGACAGCAGAAAGGAAGAGACATGAAGCGGATCGTGGTTTGCGCGTGGCTTGCGGTCGGAGCGGTCGGCGTCCCGTCGGTGTCCTCCGCCGCGCCGAACGGGTATCGCACCGAACCCATCAACGGCACCGATTTCGAGGTCATCCCACGCTCCCGTCAGGATGTCGACGGGTATTGGTGCGCGGCTGCCGACTTTGCCCGCCGCAAGCTGGGCGCCGGCTGGCAGCAGCCGATCTATGTGCTGCGCGGCTATGGGCCCAGCGTCACGACCGGCCGCAGAACCGCGGTTCAATTCTCGCTCAACCCGCCGCCCGGCGGCGTGCCGCAGCAGAACAGTTTCATCACTTCGGGGTTTCAGCCCGGCTACAGCATGTCGGTTCAAGGTGCGAATGCCCGGTGCAACGTGCGCCCGTTCCAACGATAGGTGAAGGGCCGATGCAGGCAGAGTTTGCCGTTCAGACCCGTGGTCAGGGCCTGTACGAGTTCACGGACCGTATCCGGGGCTGGCTGTCCGCAACCCAAGCCGACGGACTGCTGACGCTGTTCGTGCGGCACACCTCCTGTTCGTTGTTGATTCAGGAAAATGCCGACCCCGAGGTGCAGACGGATCTTGGGGCTTTCTTCTCGCGGCTCGTGCCGCCCTCGGATCACCCGTCCATGTCCTATCTCAGGCACACCTATGAGGGGCCGGATGACATGCCGGCGCATATCAAGGCCGCGATGATGCCGGTGTCGCTGTCCATTCCCGTTCGCGGCGGTTACCCCGTGCTGGGGACCTGGCAGGGGATCTACCTGTTCGAACACCGCACGGCACCCCACCTGCGGAAGGTGGCCGCGCATTTCGCCTGACCCATTATCTAGCGGTGGAAAATTCCGACTACCCAAACCCTAGCGGCTGGCCTATAGTTGTGGATAAGTCGGCCCCAGCGCTGACAAAAAGAGGCGGAACAAGGGACGAGGAGACGGCGGATGCGCTGCCCGTTTTGCGGAAACATAGATACTCAGGTCAAGGATTCACGCCCGGCAGAAGATCATGTGGCCATCCGCAGGCGCCGGTTTTGCCCCGCATGCGGGGGCCGTTTCACCACTTACGAGCGGGTTCAGCTGCGCGATCTGGTGGTAGTCAAATCCAACGGCAAGCGCGAAGACTTCGATCGCGACAAGCTCGAGCGTTCGATCCGCATCTCGATGCAGAAACGCCCGATCGACCCGGACCGGATCGACCAGATGATTTCGGGAATCGTGCGCCGGCTGGAAAGCATGGGCGAGACCGACATTCCGTCCAGCAAGATCGGCGAGATCGTCATGGAAGCTCTGGCGCGGATCGACACCGTCGCCTATGTTCGCTTTGCAAGCGTGTACAAGAATTTCCAGGCGGCCGATGATTTCGAGGAGTTTGTCCACGAACTGCGCCCGCCGCAGCCATCGACGGACGAGTGACCGACACTGACAAGCGATACATGGCGCTGGCCCTGTCCCTGGGGCGGCGCGGACAAGGAATGTGCTGGCCCAACCCGGCGGTGGGCTGCGTCATCGTCAAGGATGGCCGGATCGTCGGGCGGGGTTGGACCCAGCCGGGCGGGCGTCCGCATGCCGAAACCGAGGCATTGGCACAGGCCGGTGAACGCGCCCGCGGAAGCACGGCCTACGTTTCGCTTGAACCCTGTGCGCACCATGGCAAGACGCCTCCGTGTGCGCAGGCATTGATCGATGCCGGCGTTGCACGTGTCGTTTCCGCGATCGAGGACAGCGATCCGCGCGTCGCCGGTCAGGGCTTCGAAATGCTCCGAGCCGCCGGGGTCGAGGTAACGACCGGTGTCATGGCCGATCAGGCCGCCCGGGACCACGCCGGTTTCTTCATGAAGACCGAACAGGGGCGCCCCTTCGTCACGCTGAAACTGGCCAGCAGTTTCGATGGTCGTATCGCAACCGCCTCGGGGCAGAGCAAGTGGATAACTGGCCCCGACTCCCGGCGGGCGGTGCACGCCATGCGCGCGCGGCACGACGCGGTGATGGTCGGTGCGGGAACCGCGCGGGCCGATGATCCGTCGCTGACCGTGCGCGACCTGGGGGTCGGGCATCAGCCGGTGCGCATCGTGGTGTCACGCCATCTGGATATCCCGCTGTTGGGGCAATTGGCGCGCACCTCATCACAGATACCGGTCTGGCTGTGTCATGGCCCATCGCCCGACTCGGAACGCGCCCGCGCCTGGCAGGGATTGGGCGCCACGCTGATCCCCTGTGCGGTCCGGGGGCACCACATCGATGCCACGGATCTGCTGCAGCAATTGGGCCGGAAGGGCCTGACCCGCGTGTTCTGCGAGGGCGGATCGGCCTTGGCGGCGTCGCTTCTGGCCGATGATCTTGTTGATGAATTAGTCGGCTTTACCGCCGGTCTGGCCATCGGCGCCGAAGGTCTGCCTGCCATCGGAGCGCTGGGGCTTGAAGACCTGTCCGAGGCACCCAGCTTCGAACTGGCAGAAGCGCGCCCGGTGGGCGGCGATGTCTTGCAAGTCTGGCGCCGCTCTGCGCGTTAGGGCCGTTTCAGCGCCACAGATGCGCATGCGTCGCCAACGCACCCTGAAGCTTGGACAGCAGCCGGGTTGCCGCGCCCGATGGCGTGGGTCGGCCTTGGGCGAGGCGATCGACCGCAATCTCGACCGGGCAGGGGGCACCGGTGATCGGATCGAAATACCGCGGGTAATCAATTAAAGCCGCATGCGCGAGGCCCAGCAGCGATGGCCGCGCGCCGCGGCGCGCGGGCACCGCACCCAAATCGGTGGTCAGACCCCAACCGGCGTAGAAAGGTGCCCCCAGCGTCGTGACCTTGACACCACGCAGCAGGGCCTAGAACCCCAGCGCCGACGTCATGGTCCAGACTTCCTGCACCTGCGTCAGAACCTGGGCCGGATCGACACCGGTCAAAACCACGTCGGCCAGCCCATCGGCGTCGACCTGGCCTTTGCGCAGCCCGGCCTCGACATCCGGGTGCGGCTTGTAGATCAGAACCGCATCGGGGTTCGCCTTTCGGGCCGCGCGCAGCAGCTCCAGGTTGGTGCGCACCGTGCTGTTTCCCAACAGAACCGAGGCGTCATCCTCGACCTGTCCGGGAACAAGAATGCGATGCCCTGCCGGCAGATCAGGGCAGGGTCCGCCGATGTTGTACTTGCTCAGGCGGCTTCGGGTCAGGCGCTGCACCAGGTGACGGGCCCGGCGTTTCTGATCGGGGCGCAGGGTCTCGCGCCGCGCGATCCAGTCCTCGAGCCGGCTGGGTCGGGTCGGGTCGTAGTAGATGCCCAGATCGTCGGTCACCAGCGACAGCGGCGGCACCAACCGGGCCCCCAACCCGCGCGACCGCAAGAAGCCGTCTTCGACGCGGAAGACGCCCTCGGAGTCTCGGTCATGGTTGGCCCAGACCATGTGCGGTCGGGTCGGGCTGGCGGGGCGCGCAGCGGTGAAGCGCATCTTGCGATAGCTTCCGAACGCGCGCTGCAGATGCCGGCGCTTCCACAGCCGCATCCCCGATGCCGTCCAGCCCCGCCGGTCTTCGTGCCAGGCCCGTATGCGCGCCTCGAGCGTGTCCAGAACGGTCTCGATTTCGCACAGCCGGTCGCGGAATGGGTCATACCATTTGGGGTAGAGGATCATGGCTGCGGCGAACAACTGCGCTCGGGTCAGGTTGCGCTGTCGGCGCGGCATTTCGATGTCGTCGCGGGTCAGCCCCCAACCGGCATAGAAGGGCCGCCCGAACACACGCGGCTTGTGCCCGGCCAGAATGGCCTCGAACCCCAGTTGCGACGACAGCGTGTAGACCCCGATCGCACCTTCCAGCAGGTCCCAGATGTTGACCCGGTCGCGCAGCAGGCGGATGCGGTCGGTTTCAACCTGCGGCCCGAAATGTCCGGGGCGGTATCCCAACGCGGTCTCGGGGTGGGTCTTGACGATGATCCGGGCGCCGGGGTTTTCCTCTTGCGCGATCACCAGCATCTCGCGAAAGCGGGCCAGGTCGCCACCGTTGGCGGTGACCGCGGCGTCGCCCTGGGTCTGATCGACCACCAGCACATAGCCGGGTTCGGGCAGTTCGGCCTCGGGGTCGTATGCGGAGTATTTGGTCAGCCGCAATTCGGCCATCCGCAGCATCGCACCGCGCGCCCGGTCCAGAAGGGCGGTGTCGTCCAACGGATGCGTGGCCAGCAGGGTCTCGAGATCCGAAGGGCGGTCGGCGTCGAAATGCACGCCCGACGCGTCGAGCAGCAGGCCCAGCGGCGGCTCTTTTCCGCGGCCGGGGTGCAACGAGCGCAGAAAGGCATCTTCGACGCGCAGCAGCGGGGCGCCGTACCGGGCCGCGACGCGTTCCCCGCGATGGGCGGTCGGGCTTTGCCCCCAGACGCCGACCTGGTCGCCCGCGCGCGGCAGGCCCAGCGCGACCTTGTGGCCGGACAGGGCCAGAATGCGGCGGATGCGCCGCTGGGTCAGGAACCCGCCATTGTAGACAAGCAGACGCGCCAGGTGGCCGGACTCAGATGTATCGGCCACCGGCTGCACGGATCAATTGCCGGCCAAGGTGGCCACGTTCGCAACCGGCGTCAGACCACCCGCGATCAACGAGATCGACTTGGTCCATTGGGCATAGGGCGCCTCGGTGACATAGATCGTGTCGTCGTCGCGGATCACGAAATCACGCGCCACGAACAGCCCGTTGGGCGCCGTCAGGTTCAAAAGGTAGATCATGCGCTGCTCGCCCTTCAGGTCCGGGCGCCCCATGACCTTGCGGGCGATGTCCTCGCGCTCGTTGCGCAGAACGAAGATGCCGGTCGGGTCGGACGAGAGCGACTGCAACCCGCCCACCTGGGCCAGCGCCTCGAGCGCCGAGAGGTCCTGGCTGTCGAAAGCGACGCGCGACTGCCCGCCGGTGGCCCCCAGCGCGATGTAGGATCGCGTGTCCTGCTCGACCAGAATCCGGTCGCCGCCGCGCAGGGCAATGTCCATTTCGGGGTTCTGGAACAGATCGTTGTACCAGATCGTCCCTCTTTGGTTGCCGCGGATCACGGTGACCAGCGCGATGTCCGGGGCGACCGCCACGCCGCCGGCGCGCGCCAGCATCGTCGACAGGGTTCGGGTGGGCCGATCGATCGTATAGATGCCCGGGGCGCCGATGGTCCCGGTCAGCGACACGGTCGCACCATCGCCGGCGACGCGGCGGATCTGCACCTGAGGGTCGGGGGTCTGTTCGCGCAGTTTGTCGGCGATCATGGTGCGCAGTTGTTCGGGGGTGTTGCCCGAGGCCCGCAGGCGGCCGGCATAGGGGATGAAGATGTACCCTTCGCTGTCGACCTGCACTTCGTCCAGGCTGGTCGCGGGGCCGGTTTCGCCCGACAGCAGACCGTCGTCGACATTTTCCCAGATGGTCAGCCCCAGAACGTCGCCGGGGCGGATCGTGTCCGCAGTGATGTTCTGGGCGCTGCGGAAGGCCTGCGAAAACCCGTACTGAGGAATGGCGGCAGTGGTTTTTGCAACAAAATCATTTACTTCTACGACAAATGCATTGCCGCCGTTCTGAACCGCACCAGCCAGGATTTCGGTCTTGTTGGGGCCGGACTTGGGAAGCTGGCATGCCGCCAGCATTGCGACGGTCGCGAAAAGAGTGACATTTCGAATCCACCGGGTTGGGAAGCACTGCACGTTTTTGACCTCGACAGCCATTGTTGTGTTTTTGGTTTGTCGCGACGCTACTGAGTTTGGCGCTCAAATTCCAGACGTTGCCAACTGACGGGCCGGACGTGATGGAAACTGTGGCGCTTCGGTCGCGCCCCCCGCCAGGGCGCGCGCATAGGGGTCGTGAGCCTGCAGCATCCGGTCAACCACCTGTCGGAGCAGTTGTTTGCGGCCTCGCCGCGAATAGTATCCCCCGGGAATCTGGCAGGTTGCCAGCAGGAACTCGCGGTACGTGCGATAGGCGTCGGTGTTCGGCCCCCTCGGGTCGGCGAAAAACGCCTCGATCGGCTGGTCGGACACCAGCTCGGGCTTGTCATAGACCGACCGGCCGAACACGCGCAGCGGGACGCCGCGCCACAACGCCTGCTGACCTGCCGTCGAGTTGATGGTGACCGCCGACTTGGCGTGATCCAGAAGACGGGCCAGTTTGCCGCCGGGCACATGGTGGACGCGGTCGGCGATGCCCAGCCGGCGGGCCGTCTGCCGGATGAAGCGCGCCAGAGGCTCGCGGCAGTTCTCGAGCGGATGTTCCTTGATGACCAGGTGGTGATGTGGCGGGGCGCCCTTGGCAAAACCTTCCATGACCGGCAGCAGGAAAGCGCACATGGACGAGAATTCGGAATGGGCCCGGACCGAACTGTCATGCGCCAGTTGCAACAGCACCAGATGATAGGGATACCCGCCCCGACGGATGCGGGCGGTCGCCAGGCTGCGCCGGATTCGATGCAGGGGCATCCGCATCAGACGTTTGAAATACAGCCTGAATTCCTGGGAAACAGCCAAATCGCGGTGTGGTCTGAAGTTCCGGTACCCGTGATTCAGGAACAATACGAACCAATGGTACAGCGCGCCGTAGAACACGTGTTGTCGCATGTCGCCCCAATGCGCGGGGGGCGGCGGGGTCGGCCCCTCGGTCAGTTCCACGGCTCGCTGCATCGTTGCGATGTCCAAGTCCATCAGCCGGGAATGCGCGTTCGATCCGTTTCGCTCATAGGTCACCCACCACGGGCGCAGATAGCCTTCCTCGAAAACATGGACCCTCAGGCCGCGCACCCGGGCGATCCGGATCGCCACGGCGTGCACCGGACGAACGTCGCCGTACAGAACGATGTCGGTTACCCGCCGGGTCTCGAGCAGGTCAGCAAAGGTCTGCGGCCACGCGTCCAGCGTTCCGCGATAGGGCACATAGCTGCGCTTGTCGAACCAGAAGGCGCGGTCGCCGGCATTGAACCCCACCCGCCAGACTGTGGCACCGGCCGCCCGCAGCATGCGCCCCAACCCATGAAAGAACGGCCCATGCGGCCCCTGCAGAAACAGGAATACGCGACCGTCTTGCTTTGAAACCGGATCGTTCATGTCGTTTGCGCACGCCTGTGTGCGTTTGAGAATTTCGCCGAAACTATGCCCGTCCGCCCCTGGAGGCGCAAGCCGGGGCTTGCCCTGGCGGCCGGTTGGGCTTACCTCGGCGGGTGACACGGTCAGCTTGCGCGCAGAGGGTTAACGGAATGTTTACAGGGATCGTCACCGATATCGGCACCATCATCGAACTGGAGCAGCAGGGCGATCTGCGGGCGCGGATCAGGACGGGGTACGATACCGCGGGCATCGATATCGGCGCCTCGATCGCCAGCGACGGGGTCTGCCTGACGGTAATCGCGCTGGGCGACGACTGGTATGATGTGCAGATCAGCGCCGAGACGGTGTCCAAGACCAACCTGGATGGCTGGCAAGTGGGCAAGCGCGTCAATCTGGAACGCGCCCTCAAGGTGGGCGACGAACTGGGCGGGCACATCGTCTCGGGCCATGTGGACGGTGTGGCCGAGGTGATCGCCGTGACGGACGAGGGCGACAGCACCCGGGTGACCCTGCGCGCGCCGCGGGATCTGGCCCGGTTCATCGCGCCCAAGGGCTCGGTCGCGCTGAACGGTACCTCGCTGACCGTGAACGATGTGGATGGGTGCGATTTCGGTATCAACTTCATCCCGCACACCAAAGAGGTCACCACCTGGGGCGACGTCAAGGTGGGCGACCGGGTGAACATCGAGATCGACACGCTGGCCCGTTACGTCGCGCGGCTGTCGGAAATGACCTGACGTCGGACGAAACGCCGCGTTAGATCCGTGCGGATTCGTTTGCGGACTGGCCTTTGCGCCCGTGCTGGTCTATCCCGCGTTGCAACACCTGCTCTGTGAAAGGCTGCCCCATGAGCTTTGAAACACCCGGACCGGTCGAGGCCCAGCTGCGCGACGCGATCAGCCCGATCGAAGAGATCATCGAAGAGGCGCGCCAGGGCCGGATGTACATTCTGGTCGACCACGAGGACCGCGAGAACGAAGGCGACCTGGTGATCCCGGCGGAATTCGCCGATGCCGAGGCGATCAATTTCATGGCCACCCATGGCCGCGGGCTGATCTGCCTGCCGATGACGGCCGAGCGGATCGACCGTCTGGGCCTGCCGATGATGGCCGTGAACAACTCGTCGCGGCACGAAACCGCCTTTACCGTCTCGATCGAGGCGCGCGAAGGCGTCAGCACCGGGATCTCGGCCGCCGACCGGGCGCTGACCATCGCCACCGCGATCAACGAACAGAACACCATGGCGCACCTGGCCACGCCCGGCCATGTCTTTCCGCTGCGCGCCAAACGGGGCGGGGTACTTGTACGCGCCGGTCACACCGAGGCCGCCGTGGACATTTCACGCCTGGCCGGGCTGAACCCCTCGGGCGTGATCTGCGAGATCATGAAGCCCGACGGCACTATGGCCCGGCTGCCCGATCTGGTCGAATTCGCCAAGGAGCACGGGCTGAAGATCGGCACAATCAGCGACCTGATCTCGTACCGAGCGCGCCACGACAATCTGGTGGTCGAGACCGCGCGCCGGATGGTCACGTCGGAATATGGCAGTGAGTGGGAGATGCGGATTTTCACCGATCAGACCCACGGGATCGAACATGTGGTGATGATCAAGGGCGACATCAGCACGCCCGAGCCGGTGCTGACCCGCACCCACGCGCTGCACGAGGCCTCGGACATTCTGGGTCTCGGTCCGAAATCGCCGCAGGAACTGCCGCGCGCGATGGAAAAGATCGCCGCCGAAGGGCGTGGCGTGGTCTGCCTGTTCCGCAACCCGCGCAACTCGCTGTACGCGGCCGAAGACGAAGGTCCGCGCACCATCAAGCAAACCGGTCTGGGCGCGCAGATCCTGTCCAAGATGGGCATCAAGGAGCTGGTGCTGCTGACCGACTCGCCGCAGACGAAATACCTGGGTCTGGACGCCTTTGGCCTGTCCATCGTCGGGACCCGCTCGATTCTCAAGGATGACTGAGCATGGCTGAGCAAGACAAACACGGCGTTCTGCCGACCCCGAAATTCGATGACCCGGTCAAGCTGCTGATCGTCGTGGCCCCGTTCTATCGCGCCATCGCCGACGACCTGGTTCGCGGCGCCAAGGCCGAGATCGAGGCCGCCGGCGGCAGCTGCGAGGTGGTCGAGGTGCCCGGTGCGCTCGAGATTCCGACCGCGATTGCCATGGCCGACCGCCAGTGCAACTTTGACGGCTATGTGGCGCTGGGCTGCGTGATCCGGGGCGAGACCACGCATTACGAAACCGTCTGCAACGATTCCAGCCGCGCGATCCAACTGCTGGGTCTGCAGGGGCTGTGCATCGGCAACGGCATCCTGACGGTCGAGAATGACGCGCAGGCCGAAGTGCGCGCGAATCCGGAAAAGATGAACAAAGGTGGCGGCGCGGCGGCTGCGGCCTTGCATCTGATCGCACTCAGACGTAAGTGGGGCGCTTCGAAAAAGGGCGTCGGTTTCAAGCCGCCGTCCGAGTCCATCCTCGTGGCGGGCGACAGCAACGGATCAACGACAGCATGACCCAGACAGACACGCCGAAACCGGCAAACCGGAAACGCCTGATGAAATCCGCCGCGCGGCTGTATGCCGTGCAGGCGCTGTTCCAGATGGAGCAGTCGGGCCAGACGACCGAGCAGGTGGTCAACGAGTTTCTGGATCACCGGTTCGGCGCGGTCTACGAGGGCGACGAGATGCTGGAAGGCGACAGCACGCTGTTTCGCAAGCTGGTGGATGACGCGGTGAACTATCAGGCGCCGATCGACCAGATGACCGACCGTGCGCTGGTGGCCAAGTGGCCGATTTCGCGCATCGACCCGACTCTGCGGGCGTTGTTCCGCGCGGCCGGCGCCGAACTGAGCCAGAGCGACACGCCGCCCAAGGTTGTCATCACCGAATTCGTTGACGTGGCGCGCGCCTTCTTCCCCGAAGGCAAGGAACCGAAATTCGTCAATGCGGTTCTGGATCACATGGCCCGCGAAGCCAAGCCCGAGGCGTTCTGACGCGCCACAAGCGATTTCACCCGGCATGAAATTGCGCTAGACTCCTGTCATGTGAAGGAGGCGCGTCATGCCGAAACTGATCCGTCTTTATATCACCCAGGTTGCACTGGGCTTCGTGATCTCGGCCGTATTTGTCGCGGTGCTGCTGCTTTTGAACGTGGCCAACCTGCGTCACCTCATCACGGGCTCCGACATTGGCTTCGTCGCGCTGATCATGATCTGGTTCATGAACGGGATCGTCTTTGCGGGTGTCCAATTCGCTTATGCGATCATGAGCATGGCCGAAAAGCCCAAAGGCCCGCGCGGAGGAACCCCGGTTGCCGTGAAGCTGGAACCCGTGCGCGTCGAGGCAAGTCGGACTTCGTGACTTGGGCGGTCGGCCCTGAGTTGACCTTCTGTGAAATCGTTGCATCTGGTGTGCTACCGGACAGAGCGGAAAAAGTGCCTCCGTACGCCGAACCCATCGGATGTCACCTGATCGGAAGGCGGCGGGACCACCAGGCAACCGTGCGGTTTTGATTCCCGAGGACCTGTATGTACAGGTGGGCGCCAGGTAATCAGGCCAGGACCTGAACAGAGCCAGCTCCCTCGGAATTGCTTAAGGCCACCGGAATGCTACCGGTCACGAGAAGGGCAGAACCCGCCAATGGCCTAACTAGGGCGCGGTGCCAGTCTGCGCAAGGGGGCAGATGCAAAAGAAGGCGTGCTGGGCCGTCCAAACAGGCGGCGCGGCGGTGGCCCTTTCCTCATGGCCAAGGCCCTTGATTTTTGTTCTTGAATTGTTCACATTCTGCGCATGACGTTGGATCTGCAGCCCGGTCAAAGGCTGGCCCGCGGGGTTGCCCGGCATCTGGCCAGCCACGGCTTTGTTTCCATTGAGGAATTCGTGCCCGCACGCGGGTTGCGGGTGGATGTGATGGGTTTGGGCCCCAAGGGGGAGCTTTGGGTGGTCGAGTGCAAGTCCAGCCGGGTCGATTTCCAGTCCGATGCCAAATGGGGCGGATACCTGGACTGGTGCGACCGGTTCTTCTGGGCCGTGGATACTGATTTTCCGACCGACCTCTTGCCGGCGGAAACGGGTCTGATCATCGCCGACGCCTATGGCGCCGAGATCATACGGATGCCGCCCGAGGTCAGGCTGGCGGCAGCCCGACGCAAGAAGCTGATCCAGAAATTTGCGATGGACGCCGCGCGGCGTCTGCACATGCTGCGCGATCCGCGGCTCTGAAGGTCAGCGTTTGACCGCGCGGGCGGCCTGGGCGGCGGCGCGGATCTCGTCGGCGATCTCCTCGGCCTCTTCCGGGTCGAAATCCATCGGGATTTCAAGGTTGTCGGCTTCGACGAACAGGCGCACCATGCCTTGATCGGTGGGGCCGATCTGCAGGTTTGCTTCGATGTCGCGTTCGGTATTGATGCCCATATTCGCCTCCGGAGACTGAGCATTTCTGCTAGCGCGCAACCGGGTTGGAATCAAGCGCAGTCTGGGTGTTGCGCGACGTGGGCGGGCGGAACGATGTGTTTCGGGTGGCCGGAGTTTCGTCGGCGGAGGCAGCGCGGCCCAACTGTCCTCCCGGTCCGGAAGTGGCGGGCGGCGCTTTGGGCTGCCGAAACTCGTGGTGCCCGCGGTTTTCATTGCGCGATCCGCCGTTTCGGACAATGCCGAAAAATTCGCCGACAAGGCCCTTGCAATCCCCCGGCGGCTTCGGTAAATCGCGCCTCACGTGCCGCCTTAGCTCAGTTGGTTAGAGCGCTGGATTGTGGATCCAGAGGTCCCCTGTTCAAGCCAGGGAGGCGGTACCATCCATCCTCAGACGATTGGTCAATGGCTGCCTGTCCGCGCTGCGCGGTTTCCCAGGGATCTTGTTAGCCCGGCATTAGGGGTTTTTTGCCGATGGTTGCCGGGGCAGAATGGTCAGTCTCGGCCGTCTCCGGCTATCGCCGGCTTGGGTGCAGACGCGCACCAGTCGGGCGTACAATGCATGTCCCAGCCCATTCCGGCCTCGCGGCTCCGGGGCGGCTTGTGTAAGAAAGGGCAAAAGGCAGATCGGAACAGGCGTAAATGTCCCAGACCATTACCGTTTTCACGACGATGAAGAACGAAGGCCCCTACATGCTGGAATGGGTCGCCTTTCATCGCATGCTGGGGGTCGATCATTTCCTGATATTCACCAATGACTGCGCGGACGGAACCGACGACATCGCCCGCCGCCTTCAGCAGATGGGGCTGGCGACCCATGTTCCGAATGCCGTGCGCGACGGCGGCAACCCGCAACACCAGATGCTGCGCCGCGCGCGCCGGCACCCCAAGGTGAAAGAGGCCGATTGGCTGATGTGCCTGGATGTGGATGAATTCTGGAACATCCGCGTGGGGAACAACAGCTTTCCGGCGCTGATCGACGCGGTCGAGCAGAAGGCGGGCCGCCCGGTCGACGCCATTTCCTTCGCCTGGCGCCTGTTCGGCAGTTCGGGCAACATCAGCTTTGACGACAGGCCCGTGACCGAAAGCTTCACCATGGCCGATCGCGAATTCCCCTATCATTCCGGCCGGGCCTACGGGCTGAAGACTCTGTTTCGCAACAATGACCGGTTCAGCCGCTTCGGCCCGCACCGCCCCAAGGGCATCGAAGAGGGGCGCGAGCACGAAGTCGCCTGGTCGGACGCGGGCGGAAACCTGTTTCCCGCCGACAAGGTCGGCTGGCGGGCCTGGCAGGGGTTCGACCATGCCTTCGGACGCCTGCACCACTATTCCGTGCGCTCGCTCGAGGGGTTTCTGGTCAAGCGTGACCGGGGCCGCACCAATCACGTCAAGGTGGATCAGGGGCAGGCCTACTGGTTGGATATGAACGCCAACAAGGTCCGGGACACCTCGATTCAGCCCATCTCCCGCCGGGCCGCGCCGGTGCTGGCCGAGCTGAAGGCCGATGCCGAGCTTGCCCGCCTGCATGACGAGGCGTGCGAGTGGCACCGCGCCAAGATTGCCGAGATCAAGCTGCGCCCCGACTGGGTGGACTTCCGATCATGGCTGGCGGACAATCTGGTGTAAGACCCATGGCCGACGAACTTTCGAAGGATCAGCTGAAGCCCGAGCATCCCGACCGCAAAACGGGGTACGAGCGCATTCTGACCGATCCCGCGCCGCCCTGGTTCGTCGAGATCTATCCGGGCGGGGAAGGAACCGGATTCTTCCGCAAGCTCGAACGCCATTCGATCCTGTTCCATCAACGGGATGCGGCGCGACTGGTCGTCAGTTTCGACAACATAGGCAATGCCAACGATCTGTCCTTCGCGCGCGAGCCCTGGGGCTGGAAGTTCTTCCGCGACGAGGGCTGGTCGCATATGGGCGTGTTCGCGCGGTCCAAGGCCTGGTACCGCGACCCCGAGATCATCGACTATTTTCAGGCCAAGGCGCGCGAAGGGCTCTTCGAGCGTTTCGATCAGGTCGTGTTCGCCGGCGCCTCGATGGGTGGGTTCGGGGCGCTGACCTTTTCGGCACTGGCGCCCGGGGCGGTGGTGATCGCCTTCAACCCGCAATCCACGCTGGACGAACGGCTGGTGCCGTGGGAGACCCGATATCGCTTTGGCAAGGTTCAGGATTGGGACCTGCCGCTGGGCGATGCGGCCGATTGCATCCGGACGGCCCGAAAGGTCTATGTTTTCTATGATCCGTTCTTCGAGCCCGACCGGCGGCACGTCCATCGCTTGCAGGGCGCGAATGTAGTGCCGCTGAAGACGTGGTTCTCGAACCATTTTGCCGCGCCGATGCTGCGCAAGATCGACGCGCTGAAGCCGGTGATGCAGCAGGCCATGGCCGGCACGCTGGAACCGCAGGCCTTTTACCGGATGATGCGCGCACGGCGGCGCCTGCCCATCTACATGCGCGGGATCGAGGCGGTGGGTGAAGACCGGCATCCGAAACTTGTCGGGGCCGCGCGGCAGCGATTCCGCGCCCTGCGGCGCCAGGCTGTCGCGGGCGGTGCGTCATGACCCCCGGCCGGGGCGTGTTCATCGGCCAGCGCAAGGACCGCCTGGGTGCGCGGCTGTTGATGATGCTGACCTGCATCCGCCTGGCCGAGGATTTCGACACGGACTATCGCGTCAACTGGTTTCCGCAGGGGGCCGACGCACCGGAGTTGGACACACCGCACGAGCTGTTCGCCACCGAATGGATGGCGGCCCATTTCCTGGAGGGTCGGGCCTATGACGAATTGGCCGCGGATGCGGTTCCCGTCTGGAGCTTTCAGGGCGACAAGACCCCCGACAGGCTGCGCGACCATCTGGCCGCGGGCCGTTCGGTCATCGTCGAAGAAGGCTTCGAGGTTCTGGCCTTTCCCTGGGAGGATATCGAATCCATCCGCCCCCGATACCGCGATTTCATCCATCGGATCGGCTTTGCGCCGCCGATCCGCGCGGTCATGGATCAGGCCGACGCCCGGTTGTCGGGCAAGGGGGTGTCGGCCTATCACATCCGGCGCGGTGACATCCTGAACGGCCTGCCCTGGAAGCATACGACCTGGCCCGCCAAGATCGAGCCCGAAGAACTGTATGACGCGCATCTGGACAAGTCGCGCGGGCAGACGGCCATCATGTTTTCCGATCAGCCCGAACTGATCGCGCGGTTTCAACAGCGCCACCCGAAATTGATCCAGATGGCCGACATCGCCGATCTGTCCGGCATGACCCGTGCCCAGCGGGATTTCCTGGAACTCTACACGATGTCTAGGGCCGAGCGGGTGATCGCTCCGTTCATTTCGGCGTTCTCGATGGCTGCGGCGCGGATTTCCGGTCAGCAGCGGCTGGTCTTTCGGGACGTGCTGTCCGAGGACGAGATCGCCCGCGCCAATGAACGAGTCATCCAGCGGGTCGCCCAGGGGCCGTCTGCATTTCTCAACCCGTCCGAGGCCGCGCATGTCTATGCCAAGGCGTCGCAGTATCTCTGTGCGCAGGACCGCTGCCAAGAGGCCTATGACCTCGCCCAGCCGATCCTCGATGCCGGGGCGGACAATGCGTTCCTGCCGCTGCTGCAGGCGCTGAACGCCTTTTATCTGGGCAAGTGGAAGGAAAGCGAACACTTGGCCCGGACCGGGTTGGAAAACCCGAATTTGTGGCCCGAGGACCGAGCCGTTCTGTGTGCCTTGCGCGGCGCGATCCTGGGGGCCCGGAAAAAGCGCTGGGCCGCCGGACTGCGATTCGCAAAAGCGTTTTGGGCCAAGCCTTTGCGGCCGGATGTTGTGGTGCTGGGTTCGCGGATGCTGTACCGCGACCAACTGCCGTTCCGCCTGTTCCCGCCGGTCGACTGGGCGCTGCAGCGCCGGCTGCGGCAGCGCCGGTTTGCACCGTTCAACAACCTGTATCTGGTGCAGCACAAGGTCATCGCGCGCCAGCCCTGCAATTTCGACATGGTGCTGCTGGACTGGGCCGACCTTTCCTTGGACCAGCGTGCGCGACGGTTGCCCGAATCTCCTGCACGGCTGGCCGCGCTCGAGGCGGCGGTCCGGGCATCCGAGGACCTGTCCGAGGACGATCCGGCCG
This sequence comes from Ruegeria intermedia, assembly GCF_900129345.1. Lineage (GTDB taxonomy): Bacteria > Pseudomonadota > Alphaproteobacteria > Rhodobacterales > Rhodobacteraceae > Ruegeria > Ruegeria intermedia. Next base: position 65,592 of record NZ_FQVK01000022.1, read on the forward strand.
TGCAAAGCCTGATTTCGACGCTGCACCGGCACACCGGCGAGGTGTCGCTGTCTGCGGCGATCGATGTCGCGCGCAAGGTCGTGGCCGCCTGTCCGGACGCCCCGCTGTACCACAAGCGCCTAGCCGAGCTATATGCAGATGCCGGCGATGCCGGCGCGGCGCGGTTGTCGATGGCGGATGCGCTGGCCTGCGACCCTGACAATGCGTTTCTCGTCTTTGCCACCGGCCAGTTGTTGATCCGCCTCGGGGCCAAACGGCAGGGCGAGCAGCAGATCCTGAATGCCGCCGAACTGGACGAGGTCACCGCCGCCATCCAGGGGGCAGCCGGGCGCATTCACCTCAGGCGCGGGAACAAGCCGCAGGCCAGAAGGTTCCTGGAGCGGGCCGTGGCGCTTTGCCCGACCTATTCGCGGTTTTCCAACCAGCTGAGGCGGGTCGATGGGTGACATGCGCGCATCGACGCCCCACGCCCCGGCGGGGCGGGGCAGTTTGCCCTTGGTCTGCCGGGGCGAAGAAAATAATCTGAATGAAAAACCGGTGCCCGCGGCGGGATCGCCCGTCCGGGCCGATTGATCCGAGGCAGAACCGCATGGTCGAACAGCCCCCCCGCTTTGTCAGCGTGACCCCGATGAAGAACGAAGGCCCCTTCGTTCTGGAGTGGGTCGCGCACAATCTGGCGATCGGAATCGACCGGATGGTCGTGATGACGAATGACTGCACGGACGGCACCGACGCCCTGTTGCAGCGACTGCACGACCGCGGCGTTCTGATCCATGTCGACAACAACTCGGCACGTCCCAGCAGCCCGCAGAAACGCGCCTACAAACGGTTCCTGCGCATGGACCTGGCGCGCCCGCGGGACTGGGTCGTGGTCATCGACGCCGATGAACACATCAATGTAAAGGCGGGCGACAACACCCTGCAATCATTGGTAGAAGCCGTCCCGGATGCGCACATGATCTCGATGACCTGGCGGTTGTTCGGAAATGCGGGGGTCGTCGGCTATGAAGACAGGTTCCTGTCCGAACAGTTTCGCCGCGCCGCCCCGGATCACATGCCGCGCCCACCGCAGGCCTGGGGGTTCAAGACCATGTTCCGGCGGGACCTTTGGAACGTGATCGGCGTCCACCGCCCCAAGCGCCCCAACGTGGACAGCATGGCGGATTGCCATTGGTACAACGGATCGGGGCAGCCGATGCCCGAACGCTATTTCACCAGCAGCTGGCGCTCGGCCCGGGATTCGGTCGGGTACGATCTGGTGCAGGTGAACCACTATGCGCTGAAATCCTGCGAAAGCTATCTGGTCAAGAAGGTGCGGGGGCGGGCGCATCACACGGGTGAAAGCCTTGGGTTGGACTACTGGAACATGATGAACCACAACGCGGTCGAGGACCGGTCGATCGACGCCATCGCCGATCGCAAGCGGGACCATTTCCATGAGCTCATGTCGGACCCTGAAACCGCACGCCTGCACCACCAGTCCTGTGACCTGCATCGCCGGCAGATTGCCGAGCTGCTGAATACCGCCGAGATCCGCGATCTGATGCGGCAGATGACGGCCGGGCAGGAGGGCGCCTGATGCTCTGGTTGCACCTCGGCATGCCGAAAACCGGTACGACGGCGCTTCAGTCCTATCTGCGCGGTCATGCGGATATCTTGTCCGAGAACGGGCTGCGCTACATGAAGGCCGGGCGCCAGCGGCCGGACACGGGCGAGCGCCCCAAGGTCAGCCACAACATGATGGCCTTTCACCTGAACCAGACGGCCCAACCGCTGGATGCCTTCCGCGAGGCGATCGCCCGCGAATACGAGGATCACGCGGACAAGGCCTGTGTGGTGTCGTCCGAGATGTTCTACACCGCCGACCTGGCGCGCCTGGCGCAGGTCTTCGCGGAAATTCCCGCGCGCGAGATGCGCGTGGTGTTCTATTGCCGCCGCTATTCCGATTTCTTCGAGGCCGATTACAAGCAGCGGGCCAAAAACGGCCGGCTGCCCGCGGATGGCTCGGGCTTTGTCCGTGACCGGCTGGCGGCGATCCGGTCCAACCCGGACGGGCACAGCTATGCCGGGGCGGTCGGTCGTATCCGAGCGGCCTTTCCGGGTGTCACCATCCTGCCGCTGCTGTATGAGCGGGCGGAACTGGCCAATGGCAACGTCATCGACGATTTCCTGTCACGGATTGGGGTTGCGCCGCCCCCCGAGTGTCCTACCGACTTGCCGGCCAATCCGTCCTTGTCGCGGGTCGCCAGCGAGGCCTTCGGCGTGGTGACCCGGGCCATTGGGCGCAAGCGCAGCCGCCAGTTGCGCCGTCAGGCGGTGAGCGATCCGGTGATGATCCGCCGACACGACGTGCTGGAACCCGATGAGCGCGCCTGGCTGGATGACTTTCTGGCCGAGGCTGACGAAGGGTTCCGGCAAGAGTTCTTTCCGGACCGCAAGGTTTTGTTCTCTCCGGTTCGCCTTGGTGCCGAGGACCGGCGGTTCCGCCGCGACAGCGCCGAAGAGGTCGCAGCGCTCAAGCAGGCATCGGAAATCGTGTTCCGCATGGCGCTGGACGCCTGAGGCGATTCAATCCAGCGGAACCTCTTGCCGCTGGCGTCCGGTGGTCTTGTCGAAGATCAGGATGCGGTTGTCATCGGTCACAACGGCGAACCAGTTGCTGCCGATGGTGACGGCCTGGGCGCGGGCACCGTCGGGCAATTCGATCTGATCGGGCAGGGTGGGGGTTCTGTCCGATAGGCGGATGACAATCAGGGCGAATGTCACTAGAACGCCGCCAATCATCACCGCGGTCAGCAACATGACCATGCGGCGCAGCAGGCGCAGCTGAGGCGTTTCCTGCGGTTCTTGGGGATCTGAAGGGACAGTCATGGGCACCCGGACAATTGAATTCGTGATCGCGGACGCTCCGCCGCCCCGCCTTGATAAGGCGCTTTCTCGAGATGTGCCAGCAGATGAAAATCTGTCGCGCACGCGGCTGGCCCGCCTGGTCGAGGAGGGCGCGGTTTCGGTGGACGGCAAGGTCGTGACCGATGCCAAGGCCAAGGTGGCGGAAGGGGCGGCTGTCTGCATCACCGTGTCCGAGGCGGACGAGAGTCATATCGGCCCCGAGGACATTCCGCTGGACATCGTACACGAAGATGCCGACCTGATCGTGATCAACAAGCCTGCAGGCATGGTCGTGCATCCGGCGCCGGGGTCCCCCAGCGGCACTTTGGTGAATGCGCTGCTGCATCACTGCGGCGATGATCTGTCCGGCGTGGGCGGGGTCAAGCGGCCGGGCATCGTGCACCGGATCGACAAGGATACCAGCGGGCTTCTGGTGGTCGCCAAATCGGATGCGGCCCATCAGGGGCTTGCGGCCCAGTTCGAGGCGCACAGCGTCGAACGGTATTACCGCGCATTGTGCTATGGCGTGCCCGATGCCAACGATCCTCGGCTGCGCGGCATAAAGGGCGTGAGTTTCGAGCCCGGAAACGTGATGCGGATCACCACGCAGTTGGCGCGGCACAAGCACGACCGGCAGAAACAGGCCGTGCTGTTCCACGGCGGTCGCCACGCCGTCACGCGCGCCCGGGTCGTCGAGGTGTTCGGGCAGCCGGGCGCCGTGTCGCTGATCGAATGCTGGCTGGAAACCGGGCGCACCCATCAGATCCGGGTGCACATGGCCCATGCCGGGCATGGTCTGGTGGGCGACCCGGTCTATGGCGGCAAGCGCAAACTGTCGGCCCGGTCTTTCGGCGCGGACGCGGCCGAGGCGGTGCGCCGCTTTCCCCGGCAGGCCCTGCACGCGGCGGTTTTGGGGTTCGAACACCCCCTAACCGGTGCCCGGATGCGGTTCGAGGCCCCCGTCCCGCAGGACATGAAAGCCCTGATTTCGGCGTTGAAACAACCCGCAAAGTCTCGTGACTAACGCATTCTTAGGTTTCCTTTATCAATCTTTAATCCCACACTGTTAACACCTGCCCTTGAATGGTCCGAAACATGGCCCCATATCCATGTTAAGGACATAAACATTGGTCCGAAGGGACGTGATACATGGCAAATTACAAAAACCTCCCCGTGCCCACGCCTGAAGGCGGGCTGAACCGGTATCTACAGGAGATTCGCAAGTTTCCGCTGCTGGAACCGGAAGAGGAGTACATGCTGGCCAAGCGGTGGGTCGAGGATCAGGACACCGAAGCGGCGCACAAGCTGGTGACCTCGCATCTGCGGTTGGCCGCCAAGATCGCCATGGGCTATCGCGGCTATGGGCTGCCCCAGGCCGAGGTGATTTCCGAGGCCAATGTGGGCCTGATGCAGGCCGTGAAGCGGTTTGACCCGGAAAAGGGCTTCCGCTTGGCGACCTATGCCATGTGGTGGATCCGCGCCTCGATCCAGGAATACATCCTGCGGTCGTGGTCGCTGGTGAAACTGGGCACGACGTCGGCGCAGAAAAAGCTGTTCTTCAACCTTCGCAAGGCCAAGGCGCGGATCGGTGCGCTGGAAGACGGCGACCTGCACCCCGACAACGTCAAGCAGATCGCGCATGATCTGGGCGTGACCGAAGATGAAGTCATCAGCATGAACCGCCGCATGTCGGGCGGGGATGCGTCGCTGAACGCCACGGTCGGGTCCGAGGGTGAAGGAACCATGCAGTGGCAGGACTGGCTGGAAGACGAAGATGCCGACCAGGCCGGCGATTATGAAGCCCGCGAAGAGCTTGAGGTGCGCCGCGAATTGCTGGCCGAGGCGCTCGAGGTGCTGAACGACCGCGAAAAGGACATTCTGACCCAGCGGCGGCTGATGGATCAGCCCGTCACTTTGGAAGAACTGAGTTCGCAATACAATGTCAGCCGCGAGCGCATTCGCCAGATCGAGGTGCGCGCCTTTGAAAAGCTGCAGAAAAAGATGCGGGAACTGGCGCGGGAAAAGGGGATGCTGACCCCGGCCTGATGCGCCAGGTCCGACCAGAACACCCGGCCCGGATCGCTCCGGGCCGTTTTTTCGTGCCGCTACTGCAGCTGTTGGCGGAATACCCGTACCATGTTTTCGCCCATGACCTTGCGGATCTGCGTCTCGGTCAGGCCTTCGTCCAACAAGGCCGAGGTCAGCGCCGCCAGTTCCGACGTGTCGAACGCGGTCTCGACCGAGCCGTCATAGTCGGATCCCAGTGCCACATGATCTTCCCCGACCGTCTCGATGGCTGCCTTGATCATTTTTGCAATTCCCGCCGGGGTGACGTCGCCGCAGGTGACGTCGGCCCAGTATCCCATCCCGATGACACCGCCGGTCGCCGCGATTTCCTTCATCAGGTCATCGGGATAGTTGCGCTTGACCGGGCAGAACCCGTGCAGACCGCCATGGCTGACGATCAGCGGCTCGTCGGTCATGGCCAGCACGTCGCGCGCCACTTGCGGGCTGGAATGGGCCAGGTCGATCACCACCGGGCGTTTGGCCAGTTCGGCCACCACCTGCCGCCCGAAGTCGGTCAGACCCGTGTTTGCGGTGCCGTGCAGCGAGCCGCCCAGTTCGTTGTCAAAGAAATGCTGCAGCCCGAACACCCTGTGCCCGGCATCGAATATCGGGTCGAGATTGGCCAGATCGCCCTCCAGCGGATGGGCGCCTTCGATCCCCAGAATGCCGCCCACGACCTGTTCGCCGCGCGCGCGGGCCTCGAGCACCGCGTCCAGATCCGCGCGGGTCTTGATGATTTTCAGATGCCCGTCCGAGGCGGCCTCGAACCGGTGCAGCTTTTCGGCCTGATAGATCGCGCGTTCCTTCAGGCTGTCCCAGGTGCGCAGCGGCCATAGCTGACCGATGGCCAGCAGGGTGATGTTGTCGAATGCCTCGGCCGAGTTTGCCTCGTAATTCTGCCCGGCCGGCGACTTGGTCACGGCGGTGAACACCTGCAGTGCCACGTTGCCTTCGATCAGCCGGGGAATATCCACCTGGCCGCGGGTTCCGCGCTCGGTCAGGTCGCGGCTCCACAACAGCGGGTCGGCATGCAGGTCGCCCACGATCAGGGTTTCGTGCAGGGCCGCCGCGGTGTCGGACACCGGGTATGGGTCATGGTCGATCACGTTGTTGCGCGCGTCTTCGACATAGGCCGGTACGAAGCCAAAGAACACCACGGCCCCGATGACGATCGCGGCCAAGACAAGGCCTGTCAGCCATTTCAGAAGTCTTTTCACGTCTTTCCTCCCCAAGTGTTTCCCGCAGCTTACGGGGGAAAATCGACGAGAAAAGCCTGACTTGGCGTCGCTTGGCTGGTACAGAGGGCGCAACAGATGTTGGCGCAAACATTTCGGCGCCGAACATGGTCAATTACGGAGGACACCATGCACAAGCCGGTTCAATGGGGCATTCTGGGGGCAGCGAAATTCGCCCGCCAGTTCATGGGGCCTGCGATCCATGCGGCTTCGGGTGCGCGACTGGCCGCTCTGGCGACCTCGGACCCGGCCAAGGCCGAGCCGTTTCAGGATTTCTGCCCGGACCTGAAGGTCTTTGACGACTATGACGCGCTGCTGGCCTCGCCCGAAATCGAGGCGGTCTATATCCCTCTGCCGAACCATCTGCATGTGGAATGGAGCCTGAAGGCGCTGGGGGCCGGCAAGCACGTCTTGTGTGAAAAGCCTATGACCATGCGCGCCGAGGAGTTCGACGCCCTGATCCACAAGCGCGACCAGACTGGGCTGCTGGCGGCCGAGGCCTATATGATCGTGCACCACCCGCAATGGCAGCATGTGCGCGACCTGATCGCCGACGGGGCCATCGGGGATCTGGTGCATGTCACGGGCGCATTCAGCTTCGACAACCGCGCCGACACCGGCAATATCCGCAACCGCGCCGAAACCGGCGGCGGCGGGCTGCGCGACATCGGCGTCTATGTCATCGGGTCGGCCCGTTTTGCGACGGGGCAGGAGACCGACGCCGTGCAATCGGCCATCCGCTGGGAGGATGGCATCGACGCCTTCACCGAAATCCGCGCGCAGTTTCCGGGGTTCACATATTCGGCCTATGTCTCGATCCGCATGCATCCGCATCAGGAAATGGTCTTTCACGGCGAGCGCGGCCTGATCCGCCTGACCGCGCCGTTCAACGCGCGGGTGTTTGGCGAGGCCCGGGTCGAGCTGCATCGCCCGGGTTTGGAAGTTCTGGTGCGGCGCTTCCCGGCCGACGATCACTACACGCTGCAGGTCGAGGCGTTTTGCCGGTCCATCCGCGCGGGGGACGAATATCCGTGTCCGCTCGAATTCTCGCGCGGGACGCAGGCGATGATCGACCGGGTGTTCGACGGCGCAACACCGCTCTGACTTGCGCGACGCACCACCGCGGGCCTAGGTCACCGACTCATAGACGCGCAACCAGATGCGTGTTGCGGCGAGTTTGACTAGGGCGAGGAAGTTGGCGTCATGTTTCTCGTATCTGGTG
>NZ_FQVK01000023.1 GCF_900129345.1 Ruegeria intermedia
TCTACACCTGTCGGGACGCTGGCGAACGTCCGATCTCGGTCGGTTCTCGCCGGTTGCCACCCGCAGCGAAGTGTTCAGGTTGCATTACATATTTTCGAGTTAAATCAGTAGCTTACGGAAAATTCACCAAATCCGCGCAGTCATCAGGTTCAGAGAATATCGGCCCGGAGAGACCAATTCTGGCCATCTCGCGCCGGGTAAGGTGAATAGCCCCTTCCGCATAACCCTCGAATTCAACGAGAAAATCCGGCCGCAGCCGGATCGGGAGAACGCTTTCGCGGGGGCAAGTGGCGGGGAGACAGGGATTCGAACCCTGGGGACGCTCTCACGCCCAACGGTTTTCAAGACCGCCGCATTCGACCACTCTGCCACCTCCCCGGCGCAGGCAGCGGTCTAAGGCCAAGACCCGGTCGTGGCAAGCAAAAAGAGGGATTTCTTGCCGAGGCCGGTTCCTCTGTCTTTTCTTGCCGGTATGCGCGGGCTATGATCCGCGCGAGACGGCTGCGGCATACTGGCATCAGAACCAGGCGGCGGCGGCTTGGACGGGGTCCAACCCGGCCATACAGGCAAGGGAACGCAAAACATGGAAACTGCTACACAGACACGCTTTGGTCGGTGGACGGCGTCTGGTGTGATCGTGGCTTTGATGGTGTTGAGCGGTTGTGATGAGGCGCTGTTAGCTGGCGGCCAGTCCAGCAAGCCGAAGCCCGATGGACAGCAAAACGGCGGAGCAACCGAGCTTCTTCCGGAAATTGCAGCCTCCTCGCAACGCGACGTCGAAGCACCGGACGTTTTTCAAGTGACCGAGGCGGGCCTGTGGGACGGGCGGCCGTCATTGGGGGGCGTCTGGGTGGCCCACCCCGACGTGGCCCAACCCGAACGGGTCAAAATCACGAACACGGCCAATGACAAGTCGGTCTCGGGCGCGCTGTTCCGTCGCGAGCGGAACCTGCCCGGTCCGGCGTTGCAGGTATCCTCGGCAGCGGCCGAAAAACTCGGGATGCTGGCCGGCGCGCCGACGCGCCTGACCGTGGTGGCGCTGCGCCGCGAGGCGGTCGAACCCCCGGCACCCGAGGCGGAACCGGCCGGTGATGTCGCCGCGGACGCCACAGTCAGCGCCACCACGGGCGAGACGCCCGACAAGACCGACGCGGAGGCAACCACTGCGACGGAAGACAAGCCCGCCAAGCGGAAATGGTGGCAAAAGAAGGAACCCGACGAAACCGCGGCGACCGGTGCAGCAGCCGGCGTGGCGGCGGGCGCTGCGGCCGTTGCCGCGACGGCGCCCCAGCAGACGACCGCCGACTCCGGCGCAACGGCCACCCTGGCCGACCCCGTCGTGACCCCGCCGGCCGAGAAACCCGCCAAGCGGAAATGGTGGCAGAAAAAGCCCAAGGATGAAATCACGCAGACGCCGCTGGACCCGATTTCCGGCGCCGCCGCCGCGATTGAAGCGTCCGACCCCACACCGGCCAAAGCCGAGACGGCGCCGACCGGTTCAAACCTGACGAAGCCCTTCGTGCAGATCGGAACGTTCAGCGAAGAGGGCAATGCCAAGGCCGCCGCCGACAAGGTCAGCAAGAACGGCCTGTCGGCGCAGGTCCAACAAGTGACGTCGGGCGACAAACAGGTCTGGCGGGTTCTCGTGGGGCCGGCTGCCACGCGGGCCGAACGCCGCGCAATCCTCAGCGACATGAAGGATCTCGGGTTCTCCGACGCCTTCATCGCCGCGAAATAAACAGGGAGGCCCAAGATGCCGACTTTGATTCGAACCCTCATTCTTGCCCTCGGCCTGATGCTGGCGGCGCTGCCTGCCCTGGCCTTCGACACCTCGGCGCGGGCGGCCTATGTGATGGACCAGACCACGGGGACGGTTCTGCTGGCCAAGAATGCCGACGAGCCGCTGCCGCCGGCGTCGATGTCCAAGCTGATGACGCTGTATGTGGCGTTCGAGGCGCTGCGCGACGGCCGCCTGACGCTGGATGAAAAACTGCCGGTGTCGGAACACGCCATGAGCTATGGCGGGTCGACCATGTTCCTGAACACGCAGGACCGTGTCCGGGTCGAAGACCTGCTGCGGGGCATCATCGTGCTGTCGGGCAACGATGCCTGCGTGGTCATTGCCGAGGCGCTCAGCCCGGACGGAACCGAGGCGGGATTTGCCCGCTACATGACCCAGCGCGCCAAGCAGCTGGGCATGACCAACTCGACCTTCGCCAATTCCAACGGCTGGCCCGCGGCCGGTCACATGATGTCAGTCAAGGATCTGGCCATCCTTGCGGACCGCCTGATCACCGATTTCCCGGAATATTACCCGCTGTTCGCCGAGGAAACCTTTGAATTCGACGGCCGCGCCCCGTCGAACGTGAACAACCGCAACCCGCTGCTCAAGCTCGACATCGGTGCCGACGGGCTTAAGACCGGCCACACGCAAGAGGCCGGCTATGGCCTTGTCGGGTCGGCCCGGCAGGGCGACCGGCGGGTGATCTTCGTTCTGTCCGGGCTGGAAAGCACCGCCCGCCGCGCAGAGGAGGCCGAGGCCGTCGTTAACTGGTCGTTTCGAAATTTTGTCGAGAGGAAAGTTGCCACCGCCGAGACGCCGATAGCCCAGGCCAAGGTCTGGATGGGCGCCCAGAAGACCGTTGGCCTGGTGCCCGAGGGCGACCTGACGCTGCTGTTCCCGGTGCTGGGCGACCAGAACGTTCCGGCCGAGGTGGTCTACCAGGGGCCGGTGAACGCCCCGATCCGGAAAGGCCAGCAACTGGCGGAACTGGTGGTCAAGCCCGAAGGCCTGCCCGAGATCCGCCGCCCGCTCTATGCGGCCCAGGACGTGCCGCTGGGCGGGTTCGTTGTGCGTCTGATGACGGTGGGCGGCATCGTGCTGAAGGATGTTCTCAATTCCCCGCTGGAGTCGATGTGAGCGGGCGCAGGCTGTTCCTGACCTTCGAGGGGATCGACGGATCGGGCAAATCCACCCAGGCACGTCTGCTGGCGGAAACCCTGCGCGCCGCAGGCCATGACGTGGTGCTGACCCGCGAACCCGGCGGCTCGCCCGGCGCCGAGGAGATCCGTCGACTGGTGCTCGAGGGCGACCCCGACCGCTGGTCGGCGGAAACCGAGATCCTGCTGTTCACCGCCGCCCGCCGCGACCATCTGGAGCGCACCATCGAGCCGGCGCTGGCGGCCGGCAAGATCGTGATCTGCGACCGGTTCGCGGATAGCACCCGGATGTATCAGGGCCTGTCGCGCGGCGATCTGCGCGCGCTGGTGGACCAGTTGCACGCTTTGATGATCCGGCGCGAACCCGATCTGACCCTGCTGATCGACATGGACCCCGACACCGGCCTGGCCCGGGCCAAGGGCCGGCAGGGCGCGGAAGAGCGGTTCGAGGATTTCGGCCCCGACCTGCAACGCCGGATGCGCAAGGGGTTCCTGGATCTTGCCAAAGAGTTTCCGAACCGGTTCCGCGTCATCGACGGCAACCGCGACGTCGACAGCGTGGCCCGCGACGTGGCGGAGATCGTGCATCAGACCCTGCGCCCCCTGCAACAGACATGACCGACGATATTCTTCCCCCGGATCAGGTGCCCGGCGCGCCGCACCCGCGTCAGACGCAGCAAGTGTTCGGTCAGGACGCGGCCGAAGGCGAGTTCCTGTCGGCCTTCGCCTCGGGGCGGCTGCATCACGGCTGGCTTCTGACCGGGCCGCGCGGCGTGGGCAAGGCGACGCTGGCCTGGCGCATCGCCCGGTTCCTTCTGGCGACCCCTGCCCCGCAGGAGGACGGGCTGTTCGAAGCCCCTCCGGCCCCAACGTCGCTTGACGTTTCGCCCGATCATCCGGTGGCCCACCGCATGCTGGCCGGGGCCGAACCCGGGCTTGCGGTCGTGACCCGCTCGGTGAACGAAAAGGACAAGATGCGCAACGAAATCGTGGCCGAGGACATCCGAAAGCTCGGCCGCTTTTTCGGGCTGTCCGCCACGGATGGCGGACGCCGTGTCGTGATCGTCGACACCGCCGACGACATGAACGTCACCGCGGCGAATGCCCTGCTGAAGATGCTCGAAGAGCCGCCGGCCCGCACCACGCTGCTGCTGGTCTCGCACCAGCCCTCGCGGCTGCTGCCCACGATCCGGTCGCGGTGCCGGACTCTGCGCCTGTCGCCGCTGTCGCCGCCCGACATGCAGGCGGCGCTGGCCCAGGCCGGGGCCGACCTGCCACCCAATCCCGACCATCTGGCCGCGCTGGCGGCGGGCTCGGTCGGCGAGGCCATCCGGCTGCTGAACCTGGGCGGACTGGACATCTATGCCGAACTGATCGGCATTCTGGGCACCCTCCCCCGGCTGGACCGGCAACGCGCCCTGGCCCTGGCCGAGGCTTCCGCGCAGCGCGGAGCGGCGGACCGGTTCGACCTGCTGCTGAACCTGATCGACATCGCCCTGTCGCGCCTGGCCCTGACCGGCGCAACCGGCATGCCCCCCAGCCCCGAGGCCGCACCGGACGAGCCGGAAACGCTCCGGCGGCTGTCGAACTCGCCGCAGATGGCCCGCCGGTGGGCCGAGGTTGCCGCGGCCATATCCGCGCGGGCCCGTCACGGCCAGGCAGTCAACCTTGACCCTGCCGCTCTGGTCCTAGATACGGTGTTCAAGATACAGGACTCCGCCGGCCAGAGCAGATGAACGACACCAGCCCCCCACCCGCGATCACCGACAGCCACTGCCACCTGGATTTTCCCGATTTCGAGGGCCAGTTGGACGAGATCATCACGCGCGCGCAACAGGCCGGCGTGACCCGCATGGTCACGATCTGCACCCGCCTGCGCAACGAACCGACCGTACGCGCCATCGCCGAGGCGCATGCCCCGGTGTTCTATGCCGCCGGCACCCACCCCATGAGCGCCGCCGAAGAGCCGATGGCCACCGTCGATGATCTGGTCGCGCTGGCCGCGCACCCGAAATTCGTGGGCATCGGCGAAACCGGGCTGGATTACCACTATACCGCCGACAGCGCCGAGGTTCAGAAACAGTCGCTGCGCATCCATATCGAGGCCGCCCAGCGCACCGGGCTGCCGCTGATCATCCACGCCCGCGCGGCCGATGCCGACATTGCCGACATTCTGGGCGCCGAGTTCCGCAACGCGCCCTATTCCTGCGTGATGCATTGCTTTTCCTCCTCGGCCGAGCTGGCCCGGGCGGCGCTGGACCTGGGGTTCTACCTGTCGATGTCGGGCATCGCGGCCTTTCCCAAAAGCCACGAGTTGCGCGACATCTTCGCCGCCGCGCCCATCGATCGAATTCTGGTCGAAACCGACGCCCCCTATCTGGCCCCGCCGCCGCATCGCGGCAAACGCAACGAACCGGCCTTCACCGCCCACACCGCCCGCGTCGGCGCGGAACTGTTCGCGCTGGACTATGCCGATTTCGCGGCCCGGACCCAGGCCAATTTCGACCGTCTGTTCACCAAGGCCGCCGCCCACGAGGCCGCCGCATGACCACGCTGCGCTGCACCATCCTTGGTTGCGGCTCGTCCGGCGGGGTGCCGCGCCTGGGCGGACACTGGGGCGAATGCGATCCCGAAAACCCGCGCAACCGCCGCCGCCGCTGCTCGATGCTGGTCGAACGCGACGGGCCGGATGGCACCACATCGGTGCTGATAGACACCTCGCCCGACATGCGCAGCCAGCTGCTGGATACCGGCACCGGGCGGCTGGACGGTGTGGTCTATACCCACTCGCACGCCGACCATGTGCATGGCATCGACGATCTGCGCATGATCGTGTTCAACATGCGCAGCCGCGTCCGCGTCTGGGCCGACGGCGACACGCAGAACGCGCTGCTCGGGCGGTTCGGCTATGCCTTCATCCAGCCCGAAGGGTCTCCGTACCCGCCGATCCTCGACCTCAAGACCATCGATGGCCCGTTCGCCGTTGACGGACCCGGCGGGCCGATCCCGTTCCGGCCCTTCACGGTCAACCATGGCTCGATCGACGCGTTGGGGTTCCGGATCGGGGATCTGGCCTATCTGCCGGACGTGGCCGAGATCTATGACGAGGCCTGGCCCGAGTTGGAGGGCCTGGACTGCCTGGTGATCGATGCTCTGCGCCGCAGCCCGCATCCGACCCATGCCCATCTGGACAAAACCCTGGGCTGGATCGAACGGCTGCAACCCAAGCGGGCGATCCTGACCAACATGCACATCGATCTGGACTATGCCACGGTCGACAGGGAAACCCCCGACCATGTAACCCCCGCCCATGACGGATTGGTGATCGAACAGCCCTTGCCGGGCGCATGACCAACCCCGTCGCGACAGGCACGGCGCGGAACGAACCGAGGCGAACCGTGACATGCTGCAAAGCCTGATCGACGTCATTCTGCCGGTCTTCCTGGTCATCGGGGCCGGATATGCCGCGACCCGCCTGGGCTATTTCAGGGAAAGCCATGTCGAAGGGTTGATGAAATTCACCCAGGGCTTTGCAATCCCGTGCCTGCTGTTTCTGGCCATCGCCCATCTGGACCTGAGCGCCAGCTTCGACCCACGATTGCTGGGCAGTTTCTACTCGGCCGCGTGTCTGTGCTTTATCGCGGGCATGCTGGGCGCCCGGTTCATCTTTGGGCGCGGCTGGGAGGACTGCGTGGCGATCGGCTTCTGCTGCCTGTTCTCGAACTCGGTCCTGCTGGGCCTGCCGATCACCGAGCGCGCCTATGGCCCGGACAACCTGACCGGCAACTATGCCATCATCGCCTTCCATTCGCCGTTCTGCTACTGCGTCGGCATTACGGTCATGGAGTTCATCCGCAATCGCGGCCATGGTGGCCTGCGCATGGTCCGGTCCGTCCTGTCGGCGATGTTCAAGAACGCCCTCATCCTGGGCATCGCGCTTGGGTTCATCGTGAACCTGACCGGCCTGGCCATCCCGGCCGTCGTGGACGAGGCGCTGGGGCTGATCACCCGCGCCGCCCTGCCCGGCGCGCTGTTCGCGCTGGGCGGCGTGCTGGTCATGTACCGGCCCGAGGGCGATCTGCGGACCATCGGTTATGTCTGCTGCGTGTCGCTGATCCTGCATCCCAGCCTCGTCTGGCTGTTCGGAACCGCGACCGCCCTGCCGCAGGACCTGTTCCGCTCGGGCGTTCTGAACGCGGCGATGGCACCGGGGTTCAACGCCTACATCTTTGCCAACATCTATGGCCGTGCAAAACGCGTTGCCGCCTCGTCCGTGCTGATCGGAACCGCGGCGTCGATCCTGACGGTCTGGATGTGGCTGACGGTTCTGGGTTGAGGCCGGATTGACTTCGGCATCGCGCGCCGCACATATCCCCGAGGAAGACAGGAGACCGCAATGCTGAACGCCGTCATCGTCGCCCACGGGCAACCCTCGGACCCGGCCCCGGCCGAGGCGGCCTTGGCGCGGCTTGCCGACGAAATCGACCAGTTGACGGACCGGGTCCGCGTGACTTCGGCCACGCTGGCCGCGCCGGGGGCGCTGGAGCAGGTTCTGGAAGGCCTGGCCGGCGCAGCGGTGATCTATCCGCTGTTCATGGCGAAGGGCTGGTTCGTGACCAGCGCCCTGCCCAAACGTGTGGACGGCCACAATGTGCGGATACTCGACCCGCTGGGAACCGACTCGGACTTGCCCCGGATCGTGGCCACCGCCCTGTCCGAGCAGTTGGACCAGCGCGGCTGGCGCGCGGTCGAAACGGACCTGGTGATCGCTGCGCACGGGTCCGGCCGCAGCCGCAACCCGTCGCTTGTTGCCAACAGCTTTGCAGACAAACTGGCCGGGTTGGTGCCGTTCCACTCGGTCCGAACAGGCTTTGTCGAAGAGGCACCGTCAATATCCGAAGCCGCCCGCGGCGCCCGCGAAACCGCGCTGTGCCTGCCGTTCTTTGCCTGCACGGGCGGGCATGTTCTGGACGATGTGCCGACCGAGCTGGCTCGCGCGGGTTTCCGGGGGCTGCAATTGCCGGTCGTCGGTGAACTGGGTGCCGTCAAACACCGCATTGCCACGGTCTTGGAGGCCGCGGTCACGCGGTGAAGCCGGCGGCGCTCAGTGCCCGGCCTTTTCCTGCTCGCAATAGAAGCGGTGACAGCCCCGGCCGCTGCGCTTGGCTTCGTACAGGGCCACATCCGCTGCGTTGAGAATGTCGGCCGGATCCATCGACGGGATCTGCGCGCTGAGCGCGGTGCCGATACTTGCGGAAATGGCGCAGGTCTGGCCCTGATAGTCCATCGGCTGTTGAAGCCGTGAAATAAGCCGCTCCGCGATGCGCTGCAGGACGTCTCGGTCGGACAGGCCGCGAAAGATCAGCACGAACTCGTCCCCGCCGATGCGGGCCACCGTATCGTCGTTGCGGGTTTCTTCCAGCATGATGCGCGCAGCTTCGCTCAGAACATGGTCGCCGGCCGCATGCCCCAGTTCGTCATTCACGGCCTTGAAGAAATCAAGGTCCAGGTGCATCAGCGCAAAGGTCGCCTTGCTGGACACGAGATGTTCAAGAATGTGGTCCATCGCCCGCCGGTTCTTGAGACCGGTCAACGTGTCGGTATAGGCCTGTTCCTCGGCCGCCAGCATCGCGCCCTGCAACCGCAGGTTCAGAGACCGTGACGCCTCCATGGCGGCCGATTTCGCTTCGACCAGGTAGAGCAGTTCGATTGCCAGATCGGTGCCGGAAAAATCCGCGCTTGTCAGCGCATAGTCGCGGACCGCGTCCAGGATCGAAATTCCGAACGACAGGTTGATGACCGCCCCGCCATCCGGCAACGGCGAGACAAGCCCCTTGAGCGCCGTTCGCGGTTCGTCGCGGAATTTCACCGACAGTTTCACACTGTCGCTTGCCATCAGGTCGCGGAACGACGTGATGGACCGGGGGCGAACCAGATCGAAAACGTCCAGGAAGGCGCGCCCCGGCATTGGCCGGTCAGAGCGCAGTTTTTGCAGGGTCGGCCCGGCCTGGCGGATGGTTCCGTCGCCATCCAGCAGGACGAACATGGGGCACAAGGTTCCCAGCAATTCCCCCAGTTGATCGTGATTCAACATCAGCTTCGTGCCCCCAGATCGAAGTTTCGGCCCTCGGCGAATGCGCTTTCGACAAGGGTCATGGAAATGATGTCGATTCCCTTGTCATTCGTACCGGTGCGCGTCAGAAACACCAGCGCGCCGTAGTCATCGGCCATCGCCCTCAGAAGGCCGGTCATGACGCTGGAATAGCCGTCCAACCCGGGATGACAATGCAGTTCGAACTCGTTCGGCGAACACTCGATCAGTTCCAGAGCGGGCAACGTCAGATCGGCCACCGCCAGGCGCACCCGATCCGACAGATCGTCCAGCGAATGCAGGAATTCCACGTAGGTTACGCCGCCAAACCGCAACAGACGCCGCAGCCCCTCCATATTGGGGTGAGACACGAGATAGGTGCCCAGATCCTCGAGAAATTCGTCACGCGGGCGCTTCAACTCGGCGCACAGCGCATCGAGCAGGCGATAGGATTTGTCGCGGTCATAGACCAGCATGGCCTCGAACTCGACGAAGCCGAGCTCGGCCACCTCGGTGGCGCGCAGCCAGCACTCGCGCCCGTAGGTCGCACAGACAAACGACTGAATGGCCTTGTTTATCAATCCGTGCATGAACAGCCTCAGACTTGGTATGAGTCCGATCACAGCCCAGAAATCTTAACAAACGTCGAATCCGCGCGGCCAAGTTTCTGCAAATGCAAAGTAATCTCACCCTGATACGACTGCAGGGTGATCAAAAATCCGTCGGCGCCCCGCCCTCGGCTTTGCGTCGGGCCACGAAATCGGCCAGCTCCTCGCGGATGGCCGCATCCATAGACGGTGCGTCGAAACTGCCGATGATCTCCTTGAACAGCAGGTGTGCGCGCTCGGCGGTCCAGATGCCGCCCGCGACCTCCCAGCCTTCATAGTTCTTCCAGTCGCTCAGGAACGGCTGATAGAAGGCCGTGGTATAGC
The DNA here is from genome assembly GCF_900129345.1 of Ruegeria intermedia. Taxonomy (GTDB): domain Bacteria; phylum Pseudomonadota; class Alphaproteobacteria; order Rhodobacterales; family Rhodobacteraceae; genus Ruegeria; species Ruegeria intermedia. The sequence continues at coordinate 9,964 of NZ_FQVK01000023.1, forward strand.
GGTCCTGCGTGTGCTGGATGCCGAAGAAGTGACCATCGTTGCCGACCGACCGGATCGCATCCAGTGCGATTTCTTCCGGGCCCGTGGCGCACAGTTCGGGCTGCATGTAGCGCTGGATCTGCTGCAGGATCTCGCAATCCATGATGAATTTTTCGGGGCTTGCGATCAGTCCGCCCTCAAGCCAGCCGGCGGCGTGATAGACCATGTTGGTCCCCGATTGAACCGCCGCCCACAGCGAATTCGAGGTCTCCCAGATCGCCTGCCCGTCCGGGACATTGGCGGCGCATACCCCCGACGACCGCAACGGCAAACCGTAGAACCGCGCCATCTGGCCGGTCATCTGCGTCGCGCGCATGTATTCCGGCGTGCCGAAGGCCGGTGCCCCGGACTTCATGTCGACATTCGACGTGAAGGTGCCGATCACGCAGGGTATGCCGGGGCGGACATACTGGAACAGGGCGATCGCGCTCAGAGCCTCGGCCAGCGACTGCGCCACCGCACCGGCCAGCGTGACCGGCGCCATCGCCCCGGCCAGCGTGAACGGCGTCACCACGATCGCCTGTCCCCGTCGCGCCAGCCGCAGGCAGCCGTCGATCATCGGGTGGTCATGTTTCAGGGGCGAGGTCGAGTTGATGTTGGTGTACATCCGGGGCGTCGCCTCGAACGCCTCGTGGCTCAGGCCGCCGGCGATGCGGACCATCTCCATCACGTCCTCGACCCGCTCCTTGCCCAGCGAATAAGCGTGCATGGCCTTGTCGGTCAGGGTCAGCTTGTCATACAGCACGTCCAGGTGCCGTACGCTGGCGTGGATGTCCACCGGCTCGACCGGATAGCCGCCGGCGAAGTGGATGCAGTTGAAATACTGCGTCAGCTTCAACAGGTTCCGGCACATCTCGCGATTGCCGGGCACCTTCTTGCCAATCTCCATGTCCCAGTAGTTGGGCGGCGAGGAGACGTTTCCGAACAGCAGCCGTTTGCCGCCGATCTCGATCGTGTGGTCCGGGTTGCGTGGCGTGATGGTGAAGGTGGATGGCGCCTTGCCGACCATCTCCATCACGAAGTCGCGGCCCATCCGCACGATGTCGCCGTCGACCGTGCAGCCGGCCTCGCGGAAGATCGCGATGGCCTCTTCGTTCAGAAACTGGATCCCGATTTCCTCGAGAATGCGCATCGCGCCGTCATGGATGGCTTCGACCCCCTCGGGCGGCAGCGGCTCGGTGGGGTGGTCGATATTGATCGGCGGGTTCCACGGCATCTGGTCGATGACGGCGGCGCCCCTGCGGGCGGCGGCACCTGCGCGCCCGCCGCTGCGGCGCCTCTGTGTCCTGGTGTCGGCCATGTGGTCCTCCGGCGATGGCTTTTCTCAAGCAAGCCCCGAAGTCGGCCGTCGGGCCGCTCTGTCTGCGACAGAGGTTGTCGGTTTCAAATCATGAAGCGCCGATTTTTTGGCGACCGTTCCGATCAGATCCCCAACCAGGCCGGAATGTGGCCGATATCCGGCAGAACCACATCGGCCAGAGGCGCCAGGTCCTGCGCCGAGGCCATGCCCGTCAGCACACCGATCGTCGTCATGCCGGCCGCCCGACCGGCCTGCATGTCGTGCAGGCTGTCACCAACCATGGCGGTCTGCGACGGCGCGATGCCGACATGCTCGGCAAAGGCCAGCAACTGGCCCGGAGCGGGCTTGAAGCCGTGGCCGCTGTCATAGCCTGCGACGAAGTCGAACAGGTCACCGACCCCGACCGACGCCAGGTGTTCGCGTGCCGGCATTTCACCGTCATTCGTGGCAATCCCCAGCCTTTTGCCGGCCTGTTTCAGACCGCGCAGAAATGGGGCCAGGGCGACCGCCTCGACCTGCGTCGCGCCTGCGGATTCGGCATTGAGCATCTCGATCAGACCGGCCCGCGACCATTCGGGCAGTTGCGGGGCCAGCACATCCACGATCTCGTCGATCGTGCCCGCGATCACGATGCTGTCGGGCGCATAGGTTCCGCACACCGGATCAAATCCGATTGCCTCACCCAGCTGCGCGGCACGCGCGTCGTCGCCTCCGCTCAGCCGCCGCAGAACTGCCGCGCCGAACGCGCCCCAGGTGGCCGCAAAGTCGAACAGGGTTCCGTCCTTGTCGAACACCAGGGCTTCGATCTGCATGTCGTTTTCTCCAGATTCAGGCCCGGTCACGTCCAGTGAACATCGGCCCTGCCCGCCAGGGCCATCCGGGCCTGCCCCGGACTGTCATAGGGCAAGGATTTGTCGTCACAGAACGCCATGACCCACGAATCGTCAAGCATCAGAAACTCGAGCACCGACACCAGGAATTCGGGTTCCGCGGCACGATCACGCAGATCTTCGATCGATGCGCCGGTCGAACCCAGAAAAACCGGCAGCAAATCGTCATTGCCGGCCAGCCAACCCAGCGCATTCAAGGCCAGCGTCTCGGCGTTTTCGGCGGATATCGTCATAAATCTCTCGAATAGCGACGGCTGGAAAGGGTTTGTTAACCAGAGTCATAAACAGTTTGGCAACACATTCAACCAACGGTGAAAGCCATGTCCGTGCAGGGAACCATCCTGGTTCTTGATGGGGTCTCGACCAATCGCATCATGCTGAAGGTGCAGCTGACGGCTGCCTGGTATCAGGTGGCGCAGGGCGACAAGCTGGCCGGCCTGCCCGCCTTGCTGCGTCGGGTACAGCCCGATCTGGTTCTGACGGCCATGACGCTGCCGGACGGCACCGCATCGGAAGTGAAGAAGCTGGTCCAGAGCGATCCGCAGCTTCGGGATGTTCCCGTCGTCGCGATCGCGCAGCAGAATGACAAGACCGCCCGGTTGCGCGCCCTTTCGGATGGGCTCGACGACGTTCTGCCGTATCCCTTCAAGGACACATACCTGTTGGCGCGGGTCCGCAGCCTGTTGCGTGCACGCGCCGAAACGCAGGACCTGCGCGGCAGGAATGACGTGCAATCCATCGGCTTTTCCGAGGCGCCCGACCCGTTTGTCGCGCGTACCCGCACCGATCGGATCGCCGTTCTGGCGCGCTCGGCCTCTCGGGGTGCGATATGGCGTCGCGCGCTGGCTGAGCTATCCGGTCAGACGATCTCGGCCCACACCATTCCCAACCTGCGCGGCCTGCTGTCGGGTTCGATCCCGGATGCCATCGTCGTGGACCTGGATCGCGACGCTCAGGGCTTGAACCTTCTGACCGACCTCAAGTCACGCAAAGGCACCCGCAAGACCGCGGTGATCGGCGTCATCGCGGATGACAACGCGGCTCTGGCCGCCGATGCGCTGGACCGGGGCGCCGACGCGATCTGCATGGGCGGGTTCTGCGCGCACGAGATTTCCCTGCGGATCGGTGCGCTGATCGCGCGAAAGGCGCAGGATGATCACATGCGGGCGGCGCTTCGGCGCGGGCTGGAGGACTCTCTGATCGACCCTCTGACCGGGTTGAACAACCGCCGGTTCGCGCTGTCGGCGCTGGCCCGAATCATGGCACGGTCCAAGGAAACCGGTCGGGGATATGCGATCATGCTGGCCGACCTGGACCATTTCAAATCGATCAATGATCGGTTTGGCCATGCTGCGGGCGATCAGATCTTGATCGAGGCAGCGAAGCGCATGAAGCGCAACCTTGGCCCCGGCGCCTTTCTGGCCCGGATCGGCGGCGAGGAGTTTCTGATCGGGATGCCCGACACCACCGAGGCCGAGGCCAAAAGAAAAGCACACGAGATCTGCACCCGCATCTCCGCCACGCCTTTTGTCCTGCCGGATGTCCCCACGCGGCTGACCGTTACGGTCAGCGTCGGCCTGAAACTGTGCGACCCGCACACCAATCCGAATGCTGAGGGGTCCGGCGCCGCGCTCAATCTGATAAAATGCGCCGATCAGGCCCTCTATGCCGCCAAGCGGTGTGGACGCAACCAGGTGCGCCTGAGCGCCGCCTGACCGGGCTAGTGCTTTCGACCGGCCTTGCCCGAGCGTCGGTCCTTGACCACCTGTTCCAGACGATCGGCATAGGCCTTCCGCTCGGCGTCGGTCATTTTCGTCACGCGCGACAGCCATTTTTCCTGCAGGTTCGACTGGATCGAGGCAGTGTTGGCCGCCTGCTTTTCCAACACGTCCTCGACCACGGTCGGATCGAAAGGAACTGCGCGCAGGGCTTCGCCCAGCTCGGCAAAATCCTGGGCGCGTTGCCGGGCCCCGCGCCTGTGTTCGTCAAACAATTCACCTCGCAGGGCTCGTCGGTCGTTTTCGGGAAGAGCTCGGAACAAGGCCGGGCCGAACCCAGGGGGGACATCGTCATGATCGCCACGGAACCGCAGCACGGCGCCCAGCATCACACCGGCAACCAACAGGTTCAGCCCCAACGAGGCCACCAGGAGGATGGTCATCCAGCGGCGCGGTTGCTTGACGGTTTCGCTCATTCCAATTCCTCCAGAAAGGTGGGCTCCAACCCCAAATCCGCCACCATGTAGGACGCGTCCTGCGACACGAAGTAGCTTGCCGGATCAGGCAGGAACGAGGGCGCGGAAAAGCCGACCCAGACCCCGGCAACGCTTGCGGCGACAAGACCGCCCAGCCCCTGCCACCCACCCAGCGCGCCGTACAGGCCGTGGAACAGGCCACGGTTTGCGGGCACGGCCGGTCGCGCCCGTTCAAGGCGCACCGCCTCGGCATCCGTCAGGATGCGAACGGCCAGATCGTCCGGCAATTCAGGGCTGCTCCGCCGTGCCTCGGCGAACAGCAGGTCCAGATCCCTGGCATCATCTGAAATCGTCATATCCCAACTCCTCTCGTCGGCCCGACAGGATCGCCGCCAGCGCCCGTTTTCCCCGCGCCACCAGACTTTCCACAGCTTCGACCGAGATTCGCATGATCTCGGCAATCTCGGGGTTCGACAATTCTTCTATATGTCTCAGCACCACTGCCTGGCGCTGGCGTTCCGGCAATTGCGCCAAGGCCACATTCAGGGCGTCCAACCGGGCCTTCTGCTGCATCCGCTCGACAACACCCGCGCTGTCATCCTGAGGTTCAGGAGTACCGTCAAGCGGGTCCGCCGACTTTCTGCGACGTTGGTCGATGCACAGGTTCAGGGTCACCCGGTAGAGCCAGGTAGAAATTCTCGCCTGCCCTGGCACCCAGTCCGGCGCGACCTTCCAAAGGCGCATCATCGCCTCTTGGGTCACGTCTTCGGCCTCGGCGCGGTTGTTCAACATGCGCAAGGCCACCGAGAAACAGCGCGGCCCAAGCCGGTCGGTCAGAACCCGCGCCGCTGCCGCGTCGCCATCGGCGAACAACCTCAGCAACTGCTCGTCGCTCAGGTCTTCCGCGGCGACCCGGTCGCCGCGGAACGTCTGGGCTGAGGAGGTCAGATCCTCCATCCCGCATCACTTGTTGTCTGCGCCGGGACGACCACCTTTCCTGTGGTGCCGCCCCATCCGGTCCTTCGCATCCGCGAACTCCTCTTCGGACAACGACCCGTTCCCGTCCGCATCCATCCGGTCGAACATCTTGTCAGCCCGGCGCGGCTTGGGCAACTCCTCCTCGGTCAAGAAGCCGTCCTTGTCGGCATCATGCCGCTCGAACATGGCAGTCACACGTTCGTTTGCCTTGGCCTGTGCCGCCGCCTGCATTTCCTCGACGCTCAGCTTGCCATCCCCATTGGCATCGGCCGAGGTGAACTTCTGCGTGCGATGGGCCTCCATCTCGGCCTTGGTGACCTGGCCGTCGCCGTCGGCGTCCAGTTCCTGGAAGCTGACCGGAGCGCGATCCCGCGGACCTTTCGCCAGAGCGGCAGTCCCGGTGACCGCAACCGCAGACAGAACGATGGCAGAGATGAATGTTGCGCTTTTCATTGCTCGGTTCCTTTGTGTTGTCGCGGCCCCGTGCCGCTGTTGACATCAGTTCAAACGCCGGGCCGAGGGATTTCCGTCGCGCCAGAAAAATTTTTTGTCAAAAAATTCGGGTTGCGGGGTCATATTTTCGGATACCCCCCGCGCAAAGCGACGCACCCCCCTTTTCGGAGCGCCGAAACAAGCGCAATATCCATTCAAACCCGAGCGCGAGTATCACGATGACAGATCAAACGGTGGAAACCATGGCCCAGAACGACCGGCCAACCTGGCCTGCCTTGGCCAAGGGGTTTCGTTGCAAATGCCCCAATTGCGGCAAAGGCCGGTTGTTGCACAGCTATCTGAAGGTGAATGACACCTGCAGCGAATGCGGTCAGGAGCTGTTTCACCACCGGGCAGATGACGGCCCGGCCTATCTGACGATTCTGATCGTCGGCCACCTGCTGGCCCCGGCGCTGCACGTGTCCTATGTTCACTTCCGGCCGGACCCGCTGACCATGGCGTTGATGTTCTCGGTGGGATGCGTGGCATTGTCCCTGTTCCTGCTGCCACGCCTCAAGGGGGCGGTGATCGGGTTTCAATGGGCACGGCGCATGCACGGATTCGGCGATTCGAAATGACACAGCCGCGGGCCTGAGCCGAGTATGACTGTCGACAAATCCGCCATCCGGGACGCAGCCACCGTGATCGTGCTGCGCGATCGCCATGAAAAACCATCGATCCTGATGGGCCAGCGCGGCGCGGCCGCGGCCTTCATGCCGAACAAGTTCGTGTTTCCCGGCGGCGCGGTTGACCCCGACGACGCCCGCGTGCCGCTGGCCACGCCCCTGCCCAAGATCTGCCACCAACGCCTGGCCGATCAAGCCCCCGACGGCCTGCAGACGGCGCTGGCCGCGGCGGCGATCCGCGAATTGTGGGAGGAAACCGGCCTGATCCTGGGGGTTCCCGGGCAATGGCCCGGACCTGCCCCGCAGGACTGGGCCAGTTTCGCCGAGCGCGGGTTCCTGCCCTCGGCACACCCGTTGCGGTTCGTCTTCCGGGCGGTCACGCCGCCAGGTCGGCCGCGCCGGTTCGACGCGCGGTTCTTCCTGGTAGACGCCGACGCGATTGCCAACGACCCGGACGATTTCAGCCAGGCCTCGGACGAGCTGTCGCACCTGCAGTGGATCCGGCTGGACCAGGCCCGCGATTTCGACCTGCCCTTCATCACCGAGGTGGTGCTGGCCGAGGTCGAGGCCCGGGTCACCGACCCGGAACCGCCTGCTTCGGTGCCCTTCTTCCTCAACAACGAGGAAGCCAGCCTGTTTCAGCGTCTCAAAGGCCGCCCGATGCCGGAAACAGGCTGAGGCCGGATCACTTCATCCGGCTGATCACCACCGTCACTTCGGGTTTCTTGCCGATCTCGATCTGCGCGCTTTGGCGCACGATGCGGCGCATGGCCTCTTCCAGCTTGTCGTCGTCGCGCAGCGTCTTGACGTCGGCCCGCATTAGGAACTGGTTCAGGTCTTCTTCCAGAACCTCGACCAGCCCGGCCCGCGACGCGCCGGTTTCCGGCAGGCCCATCGTGTCGCACCATGGCTCGCCCAGCGGCTCGTCGTCTTCGTCCAGGATCACGGTCACGATCACATGGCCGTTCAGCGCCATGCGGATACGGTCACGCACCACACCGTCCAGCGCCCCGATCTTGACGGAGCCGTCCAGGTATGTGCGCCCGGTTTCGACATAGTCGACCACCTGCGGCGCGTTGCCCGACAGGTCCAGCATGGTGCCGTTGACCGCCAGCACACCGGCCCGTCCGCCGGCCTCGGCCAGTTTCACATGCTCGCGCAGGTGCCGGTGTTCGCCATGCATCGGGATGACCATCTGCGGGTCGACCAGCGCATGCACCCGTTCCAGATCCGGGCGGTTGGCGTGGCCGGATACATGATACAGCCCGTTGCTGTCATCGACGACGTCCACGCCTTTCTCGCTCAGCTGGTTCATGATGCGGATCACGCCGCGCTCGTTGCCCGGAATGGTTTTGGACGAGAACAGGAACAGGTCGCCCTCTTTCAGTTCGATCCCCCGGTATTTTCCACGCGCCAGCTGTGCGCTGGCCGCGCGGCGTTCCCCCTGGCTGCCGGTGACGATCAGCATCAGGTTCTGGCGCGGCAGGTCCAACGCCTCTTCGGCGCTGACAACGCGCGGGAAATCGGTCAGGATCCCGGTTTCGGTGGCCGCTTCGATCATCCGCCGCATGGCCCGGCCCAGCAGCACGACAGACCGCCCGGCCCGGTGGCCGGCCTCGGCCAAGGTTTTTACCCGCGCAACGTTCGAAGCGAAAGTCGTCGCCACGACCATGCCGCTGGCCTGCTCGACCAATTGCGTGATGGCGGGCCCGACCTCGGATTCCGACCGGCCGGGATGGGGCGAGAACACGTTCGTGCTGTCGCAGACCAGCGCCTTGACGCCGGGTTTTGCCACTTCGGACCACAGGGCCTCGTCAAAGGGCTCGCCGACCACAGGGGTCGTATCCAGTTTGAAGTCGCCCGAATGCACGATGCGCCCGGCGGGCGTGTCGATCACCAGCGCGGCGCTTTCGGGGATCGAGTGCGACACCGGCAGGAACCCCACGGTGAAGGGCCCGGCCTTGACCTGTTCGGGCCAGGCCGAGACGGTGCGCACCGCATCCTCGGGGTGGCCGGCCTCTTCCATCTTCTTGCGGGCGATGTTGGCGGTGAACGCCCGCGCATGGATCGGCGCACCCAGCATTTCATGGCACAGCGCCACCGCGCCGACATGGTCTTCGTGTGCGTGGGTGATGAAAATCGCCTCGAGCCGGTCGGCGCGTTCTTTCAGCCACGAGATGTCGGCATAGATCAGGTCGACGCCCGGCGTGGTGTCCATGTCGGGGAACGTCACGCCCAGATCGACCAGGATCAACCGTTCCTTGCCGGGCGCGCCATATCCGTAGACATAGGCGTTCATGCCGATTTCACCCGCGCCGCCCAGCGGCAAATAGATCAGTCGTTCACTGCTCATGCCGAGCCATTTTCCTTGTTGTAGCGATGGATCACGGTCAGACCGTGCATCGTCAGATCATCTTCAATTGCGTCAAAGCCCACATCGGCCTGGTCGAACAGCGGCGCCAGGCCCCCGGTTCCGACAACCTTCATCGGCATGCCGTATTCGGCCTTGATGCGGGCGATCAGGCCTTCGATCAGGCCGGAGTATCCCCAATACACGCCCGACTGGATGCAGCCAACCGTATTCGTACCGATCACCTTTTCGGGCCGCGACACATCAATATGCGGCAGCGCGGCCGCGCCTTGGTGCAGCGCCTCGAGGCTGAGGTTCACCCCCGGCGCGATCACGCCGCCGACATAGGCGCCATCCGCCGCAACCACGTCGAAATTGGTGGCGGTACCGAAATCCACCACCACGACATTGCCGCCATGACGGTCGAAGGCCCCCGCGGCATTGGCCAGCCGGTCCGGGCCGGGGACCGTGCCTTCATCAATCCTTGGCGGAACCGGCAGCAAGCAATCGGGCTTGCCCACGACCAACGGCCGGCACCCAAAGAACCGGTCGGCAAAGACGCGCAGGTTAAAAACCACCCGCGGCACGGTCGAGGCGATGATGACGTCGGTGATGTCGGCCTCGATCCCGTAGTGTTTCACCAGAGTCGAGTACCAAGTGAAATAGGCATCGGCCGTGCGCGCATGGTGGGTCGAAGTGCGCAAGGTGCACAGAAATTTCTCGCCATCCCAGATCGAGAACACGGTGTTGGTATTGCCGCAATCAATGGCCAGAAGCATCTGCGCCCCTTTCAGAAATAGACGTCTGCCGCCGGAATGCTGACCCGGCCCTTGGCGGTGTTTAGGACAAGGTTGCCGCCCGCGTCCACCGTTTCAAAGGTTCCGACGGTCTCGGACGTGGCGGTACGGGCCGTGATGACCTCGCCCAGTCTTGCGGCCCGAGACAGCCAGGCCGTGCGGATCGGCTCGAACCCATAGGTCGTGAACTGCGCCTCGTATCGGGCATAGGCGGCGGCCAGTTCCGTCAGGAAATCCTCGGGCAGGACCTGAGCCCCCGTTTCCGACAGCAGCGAGACGGGGCGCAGCGCGCCGGGCTCGACGGTGTCGGGCGCAGGCGCGTCAGCCAGGTTCACCCCGATGCCGATCGCCAGATGCGACACGCCGCGCCCCTGCCCCGTGCTTTCCAGCAGAATGCCCGCCAGTTTGCCGCCGTTCAGCAGCACGTCATTGGGCCATTTCAGCGACAGCCCGGCCGCCCGCCCGGTCACCGAGACCACGGCATCGAACAGCGCAAGCGCCGCGACGAAGCTGCGCAGCGCCGCCTGTTCCGGGTGGCCTTCGGGACGCATCAGCAAGGTTGCGGCCAGATTACCCTTGGGATTGGCCCAGACCCGGCCGCGCCGCCCCCGCGCAGCCGTCTGGTGATGCGCCATGATCCACACCGGCCCGGCCGCGGTGGGCGCTATACGGGCGGCCTCGTTCAAGGTGCTGTCCACCTCCTGCAGGATGTGCAGGCCGTATCCCTGCGGCCAGTCGCTCATCGCAAAAAGGCCCGGTCCTGCGACCGAGCCCCTCTGTTTCGTGCGGACAGCGGATCAGTTGACAAGGGTTGCCGCGGCGGCGGTGGCCGCGCCCTCGATCCCGAACTGGTAGAATACGCCGACCAACATCAGCGCCGCCGAGCCCATCAGCGCCGCCCCCAGTACGGGCGACGACCGGGTGTCGATCGGATCTTCGTTCTCGTCCCCGAAATACATGTAGAACACGATCCGCAAATAATAGAACGCACCGATGACCGACGAGATGGCCGAGACGATGACCAACCCGATCAGGTCGGCCTCGACACCGGCCTGCCACACGCCCAGCTTGGCGAAGAATCCCAGCATCGGCGGCACGCCCGCCAGGCTGAACATCAGGATCAGCACGGCCAGCGCCTTGCCCGGGTCTCGCTTGGAATACTGGCGCAAGGCGTCGATGTCGGTCACGGGCTTGCCGTCGCGCTCCATCATCAGGATGAAGGCGAAGGTGCCGATGTTCATGGTCACGTAGATCGCCAGATACATCAGCATCGCCTTGATCCCCAGCGCCGTGCCCGCCGCCAGACCGATCAGCGCATAGCCCATATGCGCAATCGACGAATAGGCCATCAGCCGCTTGATGTCCCGCTGACCGATGGCCGCGATGGCACCCAGCAGCATCGACAGGACCGACAGCAGCACGATCACCTGCTGCCAGTCTCCGACCGCGCCACCAAAGGCATCATGCAGCACCCGCGCAAACAGGCCCATGGCCGCGACCTTGGGCGCGGTGGCGAAAAAGGCCGTGACCGGCGTGGGCGAGCCTTCGTAGACATCCGGCGTCCACATGTGGAACGGCACCGCCGACACCTTGAACGCCAGCCCCGAGATCAGCAGAACCAGCCCGATCAGCAGGCCGACCGAGACCTCGCCATGATGCACCGTGGACACGATCCCCGAGAACAGCGTGGTTCCCGAAAAGCCATAGACCAGCGATGCCCCAAACAGCAGCAGGCCCGAGCTGAGCGCGCCCAGCACGAAATATTTCAGACCCGCCTCGGTCGATTTGGCGCTGTCGCGGCGCAGCGCGGCCACGACATACAGCGACAGCGATTGCAGCTCGAGCCCCATGTACAGCGACATCAGATCGCCGGCGCTGACCATCATCATCATGCCGACCGCAGCCAGCGCCACCAGCAGCGGATATTCGAACCGCAGCATGTTGCGGCGCGCCATGTAGTCCTGGCTCATCAGCAGAACCGCGGCCGCCGAAAGCAGGATGGCAACCTTGGCAAAGCGCGAGAACCCGTCATCGACGAACATGCCGTTGAAGGCCGGGTTCGTTCCCTCGCCGTTTGCGGCGATCCAGAAGGCCAGCACGGCCATCAGCCCCGCCGTGGCCCAGATCAGCGCAGGGGCCAGCGCGTCCTTCGAGGTGTAGACCGCCCCGATCAGCGCCACCATCGCATAGATCGCCAGAATGATTTCCGGCAGGATTACAATCAGATCAGCCTGGATCATGTCTCCAAAGCTCCCTTAGTGCGAGGCGACCTGGGTCGCGGCCTCGGCCGCGGCCAGAGCCGTGTCATAGTTCGAAATCAGCGCGGCGGTCGAATTGCCGATCACGTCGGTGACCAGCGACGGATAGACCCCCAACAGGATGGTCATGACGATCAGCGGCGCAAAGATCAGGCGCTCGCGTGTGCTCATGTCGGTGATCGACTTGAGGCTTTCCTTGATCAGGTCGCCAAAGACCACGCGGCGATACAGCCACAGCGCATAGGCCGCCGAGAAGATCACACCGCTGGCCGCCACTGCGGTCACCCAGGTGTTGACCTGGAAGGTGCCCATCAGCGTCAGGAATTCGCCGATGAACCCACTGGTGCCCGGCAGACCCACATTGGCCATGGTGAACAGCATGAACACCAGCGCATAGGCCGGCATGCGGATCACCAGGCCGCCATAGGCCTCGATGTCGCGGGTGTGCATCCGGTCGTAGATCACGCCGACGCACAGAAACAGCGCGGCCGAGATGAACCCGTGGCTGAGCATTTGGAAGATCGCCCCGTCGATGCCCTGCTGGTTGGCGGCAAAGATGCCCATGGTCACAAAACCCATATGCGCGACCGAGGAATAGGCGATCAGCTTTTTCATGTCCTCCTGCACCAGCGCCACCAACGAGGTGTAGACCACGGCGATGGCCGACATCCACAGCACCAGGTCCGTCATTACGGCCGATCCGACGGGGAACATCGGCAGGCTGAAGCGCAGGAAGCCATAGCCCCCCATCTTCAGCAGAATCGCCGCCAGCACGACCGAGCCCGCCGTCGGTGCCTGCACGTGCGCGTCAGGCAGCCAGGTGTGCACGGGCCACATCGGCATCTTCACCGCGAAGGACGCGAAGAAGGCCAGGAACAGCAAGGTCTGCATGCCGCCGACGATATAGATGCCCAGGACGCTGAAACCCTCGGACGAAAACTGGTGCGTCATAAGCGCGGCAATGTCGGTGGTGCGTGCATCGACATACATCGCCACCATCGCCACCAGCATCAGAACCGAGCCGAGGAAGGTGTAGAGGAAGAACTTGAAGCTGGCATAGATCCGGTCTTTGCCGCCCCAGATCCCGATGATCAGGAACATCGGGATCAGGCCCGCCTCGAAGAACAGGTAGAACAGCACCAGGTCCAGCGCCATGAATACGCCCAGCATCAGCGTTTCCAGCAGCAGGAAGGCGATCATGTATTCCTTGACCCGGTCGGTCACGTTCCAGCTGGCCAGGATGGTCAGCGGCATGATGAAGGTGGTCAGCAGCACGAACAGAACGCTGATGCCATCCACGCCCATCTTGTATTTCAGGCCCATCAGCCATTCGCCCTCTTCCACCATCTGGAAGCCGGGGTTCGAGGGGGCGAACTCGGTATAGATTCCGATCGAGACCAGAAAGGTCACCGTGGTTGCAACCAGCGCGATCCACTTGGCATTGCTCTGCGCCGCCGCATCGTTCCCGTGCAGGAACAGCGCCATCAAGCCGGCGGAAATGGCCGGAATGAAGGTGACAATGGATAGGATATTGTCCATCAGTGTGCGCCTCCGCCGATCGACATCCAGGTGATCAGGGCGGCGATGCCCAGAACCATCCAGAAGGCGTAAGTGAAGATGTAGCCCGTCTGCGCCTTGCCTGCGAGGCGGGTGAAGAAGGGAACGACGCCCATTGCTACTCCGTTCAGGAAACCGTCGATCACCTTGCCGTCACCGCCCTTCCACAGGAACCGGCCCAGTGCCACGGTCGGTTTGACAAGGATCGCGTCGTAGATTTCGTCAAAGTACCACTTGTTCTTGAGGAACAGGTACAGCGGACGCTGGTTCTCGGCCAGACGGCCCGGCAGCGCCGGGTTCACGATGTAGAACAGGTAGGCCAGCCCAAAGCCCAGAAGCATTGCGATGAATGGCGAGACCTTGACCCATTTCGGCGCCGCATGCGCGTCGTCCAGAACATGGTTGTCCGGCGCGATGTACAGCGCGCCCTCGCCCGGTTTGCCGACGAAGGCATAGTGGTGGTCTCCGCCCTTGGCCTTGTCACCGTGCGCGGCCTCTTCGCCATGGGATTCGGTGGCATGCGTGTCGTCGCCATGGTCATCGGCCTTGGCGTGGTCACCGGCCTCGGCATGCGCCTCGGCGACCGGAATGCCATAGAACTTGCCCACCTGATCGGCGTGACCGAAGAAGTTGTTGTACCAGATCATGCCCGCGAACACGGCGCCCAGCGAAAGAACACCCAGCGGCACCAGCATGACCATCGGGCTTTCATGCGCGTGCTCATGCGTGTGCTTGTCGCCCCGCTCCTGACCATAGAAGGTCAGGAAAATCAGGCGCCAGCTGTAGAACGAGGTCATCGCGGCGGCGATCACCAGCGCCCAGAACCCGAAGGCCGACCCGCCGGCATAGGCGCTTTCGATGATGGCGTCCTTGGACAGGAAACCGGCAAAGCCGATCGTGGTCAGCGGGATGCCGACACCGGTGATGGCCAGCGTGCCGATCATCATCGCCCAGAAGGTATAGGGAATCTTCTTGCGCAGGTTGCCATAGTTCATCATGTCCTGTTCGTGGTGCATGGCGTGGATCACCGAGCCCGCCCCCAGGAACAGCAGCGCCTTGAAGAAGGCATGCGTGAACAGGTGGAACATCGCCGCCGAATACATGCCCACGCCCGCGGCCACGAACATGTAGCCCAGCTGCGAACAGGTCGAATAGGCGATCACGCGCTTGATGTCTGTCTGCACCAGACCCACGGTCGCGGCAAAGAACGCGGTCGAGGCCCCCAGCACGGTGATGAATCCGGTCGCACCCGGCGCGAACTCCATCAGCGGCGACATGCGGCAAACCAGGAACACACCGGCCGTCACCATGGTGGCCGCGTGGATCAGCGCCGACACGGGCGTCGGGCCTTCCATCGCGTCCGGCAACCAGGTGTGCAGGATCAACTGCGCCGATTTGCCCATCGCACCGATGAACAGCAGCACGCAGACAACCTCGACTGCGGTCCATTCGCCCCAAAGGAAGGTCAGCTGCGTTTCCGCCAGCCGGGGTGCGTCAGCAAAGATATCCGAGAAGTTGATACTGTCGGTCAGGAAGAACAGCGCGAAGATCCCCAGCGCAAAGCCGAAGTCACCGACACGGTTGACGATGAACGCTTTCATCGCCGCGGCATTGGCCGAGGGTTTGCGATAGTAGAAACCGATCAGCAGGTACGAAGCGACGCCCACGCCTTCCCAGCCAAAGAACATCTGTACGAGGTTGTCGGCCGTCACCAGCATCAGCATGGCGAAGGTGAAGAAGGACAGATAGGCAAAGAAGCGCGGCTTGTAGCTTTCGCCCTCGCGCCACTGCGGGTCGTGATCCATGTAGCCGAACGAATACAGGTGCACGAGCGCCGAAACCGTGGTGACCACGATCAGCATGATCGCGGTCAGCCGGTCCAGACGGATGGCCCAAGAAGTCGACAGCGAGCCGCTTTCGATCCAGCGCATGATCTCGATCTGCTGGGTGTGCCCGTCAAAGCTGAAGAAGACGATCCACGACAGCAGACAGGCCAGAAACAGCAGGCCCGTCGCCGTCCACAGCGCAGCCTTTTCGCCGATGAATTTCCAGCCAAAGCCGCAGATCAGCGCGCCCACCAGCGGGGCAAAGAGGATTGTGGTCTCCATGATCCCTTACCCCTTCATCATGTTGACGTCTTCAACCGCGATGGTGCCGCGGTTGCGGAAGAAGCAGACCAGAATGGCCAGCCCGATCGCAGCCTCGGCCGCCGCAACGGTCAGCACGAACAGCGTGAAAACCTGGCCGACCAGATCGCCGAGAAAACTGGAAAACGCCACGAGGTTGATGTTCACCGCCAGCAGCATCAATTCGATGCTCATCAGCAGGATGATGACGTTCTTGCGGTTCAGGAAGAGACCGAAGATGCCGATGACGAACAGCGTCGCCGCAACGGTAAGATAGTGTTCAAGTCCGATCATCGTCTCAAAGTCCCTGCCCCGGTTTCACGTCCTTCAACTCCAGCGCCTTGGCCGGGTCGCGCATCATCTGGGCGATGATGTCCTGCCGCTTGATGTCTTTGCGGTGGCGCAGCGTCAGCACGATGGCGCCGATCATGGCCACCAGCAGGATCAGGCCCGCCAGTTGGAACAGAAGGAAGTATTGATCGTAAAGGATGACACCCAGCGCCTCGGTGTTGTGGCGGTCGGCCGGGATCGGCTGGGCCAGGTTGGCCGCCGCGCCTTGCGCGCTGTCCCAGGCGCCGAAGGCCATGACGAACTGCATCAGGATCACCAGACCGATCAGCAGGGCCAACGGCATGTAGCGCGCCATCTCGGCCTTGAGCTCGGCAAAGTCCACGTCCAGCATCATCACCACGAACAGGAACAGCACCGCGACCGCGCCGACATAGACGATGACCAGCAGCATCGCGACGAATTCCGCCCCCAGCAGAACGAACAGCCCCGCCGACGACAGGAAGGCCAGGATCAGCCACAGCACCGAATGCACCGGCTGCCGGCTGATCACGGTGAACAGCCCTCCGGTGATGGCGCTGATGGCAAAGAGGTAAAAGGCAAATACGCTCATTGGTCATCGTCCTCTTTTTCGCCCATGGCCTCCTGCGCCAACTCCAGCGCCCGGGTCATGGCCGGGATGCCGGCGAATACCGACATCTGACCGATCGTTTCCACGATCTCTTGTTTTCTGGCACCCGCCTCGAGGGCGTGGCGCACCGTCTGGCGCATGGCCGTATCGGCCTGCGCGCCCTGCATCGTCAGCCCGGCCAGCGTCAGCAGCAGCCGGGTCTTGGCATCCAGCCCGTCCTTGTTGACGGTGTTGCCGAACATCATTTCCATCGCCTCTTTGGGCATGGTCGGCCAGAGCGCCTCGAACTCCTTGGGAGCGAAGCTCTCAAGCGCCGGGTTGAACGCCTTGGCCATTTCATGCGCCTGTTGCATCATCAGCTCGAACGGATTCTTGGGCGCGTCGGTCATCGGTAGGGCGCATCCAGTTCAAGGTTGCGGGCGATCTCGGCCTCCCAGCGGTCGCCGTTCTCAAGCAGTTTCTGCTTGTCATAGAACAGCTCTTCGCGGGTTTCGGTGGCAAATTCGAAGTTCGGGCCTTCGACGATGGCATCGACTGGACAGGCCTCCTGGCAGAATCCGCAATAGATGCACTTGGTCATGTCGATGTCATAGCGCGTGGTGCGGCGGCTGCCGTCTTCGCGCGGTTCGGCGTCGATGGTGATGGCCTGGGCCGGGCAGATCGCTTCGCAAAGCTTGCAGGCGATGCAGCGTTCCTCGCCGTTGGGATACCGGCGCAGGGCGTGTTCGCCCCGAAACCGCGGCGACAGCGGGCCCTTTTCATGCGGATAGTTCACCGTGGCCTTGGGCGCGAAGAAATACTTCATCCCCAGCTTGAAACCCTGCCAGAAGTCCTGCAGCAGGAAATACTTGGCGGCGCGGGTATAGTCGATCTGGGTCATTGTCAGCCTCCTACGCTCCAGCGGGCAAACGCGCCCCAGAACCAATCGAATTTTGCCGCGAAGGACACGAAGACCACCCACACCAGGCTGAACGGCAGGAACACTTTCCAACCCAACCGCATCAGCTGGTCATAGCGGTAGCGGGGCGTGATCGCCTTGACCATCGCGAAGAGGAAGAAGAAGAACGCCATCTTTGCGACCATCCACAGCGCGCCATCGGGCAGGCCCGGGATCGGCGACAGCCAGCCGCCGAAGAACAGCAGCGAGGTCAGCGCGCACATCAGGAAGATGGCGATATATTCGCCCGCCATGAACAGCAGGAAGGGCGTGGCCGAGTATTCGACCTGATAGCCGGCGACCAGTTCCGATTCCGCCTCGGGCAGGTCGAAGGGCGGGCGGTTGGTTTCGGCCAGGGCCGAGATGAAGAACAGGAACACCATCGGGAAATGCGGCAGCCAGTACCAGCTGAAGAACCCGAACGCGCCGTCCTGCGCCCGCACGATGTCGCTGAAGTTCATCGACCCGGTCGAGATGATCACCCCGATGATGATCAGGCCGATCGAAACCTCGTAGGAAATCATCTGCGCGGCTGATCGCAGAGACCCGAGGAACGGGTATTTCGAGTTCGACGCCCAGCCCCCCATGATCACGCCGTAAACCTCAAGCGAGGACACGGCGAATACATAGAGGATGGCCACGTTGATGTCGGACAGCACCCAGCCATCGTTGAACGGGATCACAGCCCAGGCGATCATGGCCAGCACGAAGGATGTCAGCGGCGCCAGGATAAACACCGTCCGGTCGGCGCCGGCGGGGATCACCACCTCTTTGACGACGTATTTCAACGCGTCCGCCACCGATTGCAGCAGGCCATAAACGCCCACGACGTTGGGGCCGCGACGCATCTGGACCGCCGCCCAGATCTTGCGGTCGCCATAGACCAGGAACAGCAGCGAGATCATCACGAGGGCCACGACGGCCAGCACCTGCGCCAGTATGATCAGGGCTATTCCGCCTGGGGTGTCAAAGAATTCAGCCATTGGTCCTCACACCGTGGGTATTCCGTTTGCCGCCGTTGCCGCGAAGCCCGGCCCGACGGACAGAGACTCGCACCGCAAGCGGTTGGTTTGGCGTGTCGGTGTAAACAGCATCCGCCGCCCGTACGCCACCTTTTTTCTTCCGTTTCACCGGTCGGGCACACGACACGACCGCCGCCCCGTTCCGCCGGGCAGCAGGCATCGGCACGCCGCCGTGCTGTCGTATGACCGCCGCCAGGCTCATTCCGCCGCGATCTTCTGCTTGCCACGCGCCTTGGCCAACGCCGAGAGCTCGGCCATCAGCTGCGAGGCCCGCGCGATCGGGTTGGTCAGATAGAAATCCTTGATCACCGTTCGGAAGCTCGCCTGCCCCAACGGCCCGGCCTCGAGCGGCTGCACTTCGTTCTCGGGCACCTGGTCGATCAGCGCCAGATGAGGCACCGCCTCGACCAGAACCGTGCGCAGCTGCGCCAGCGAGTCATAGGGCAGCGCCTGCCCCAGCTCGGCCGACAGCGCCCGCAGGATCGCCCAGTTCTCCTTGGCCTCGCCCGGGGCGAACCCGGCGCGCATCGCCAATTGCGGGCGGCCCTCGGTGTTCACGAACAGCCCGTTTTCTTCGGTATAGGCGGCGCCCGGCAGAATGATGTCGGCGCGGTGCGCGCCGCGGTCGCCATGGCTGCCCTGATAGATCACGACCGGGCCGTCCTCGATCTCGATTTCGTCGGCGCCAAGGTTGTAGATCACCTCGGCCCCGTCGATCGCGGCCTCGAGCCCACCTTCGCTGACGGCGCCGACATCCATCGCGCCGACCCGCGCCGCAGCCGTGTGCAGCACGAACAGCCGGCCCGACAAGGCCTGGGCCGCAGCCAGAACGGCCAGGCCGTCGGCCTCGGACACGGCGCCCTGCCCGACGATCACGATGGCATCATTGCCTGCCTTTGCATTGGCCAGGGCCGCGCGGTCCTCACCCAGGTGATCATAGTCATAGGTCAGATCCACTGCCGGACCGATCACCTTGACCGTCGCGCCGGCCAGCCACGCCTTGCGGATGCGCGCGTTCAACACCGGGGCTTCGTCGCGCGGGTTGGTGCCGATCAGAATGATCTCTTTCGCGGTATCGATCTCTTCGATCGCCACGTTGCCGACATAGCCCGAGCGGTTGCCGATGGGCAGGCGGGCATTGTCGGTTCGGCATTCGACCTTGCCACCCAGCCCTTCGATCATCTGCTTCAGGGCAAAGGCGGCCTCGACCGGAACCAGGTCGCCAACCAAGCCGGCCACGGCCTTGCCCTTCATCGCGTCCGCCGCGGCCGCAAGCGCCTCGGTCCAGCTGGCCGGGCGCAAACGGCCGTTCTCGCGGATGTAAGGCGTGTCCAGCCGCTGGCGGCGCAGCCCGTCCCAGACGAAACGCGTCTTGTCGGAAATCCACTCTTCGTTCACGCCATCGTGGTTGCGCGGCAGAATCCGCATCACCACGCGGCCCTTGGTGTCGACCCGGATGTTCGAGCCCAGGGCGTCCATCACGTCGATGGACTCGGTCTTGGTCAGCTCCCACGGGCGGGCGGTGAACGCATAAGGCTTCGACGTCAGCGCGCCCACCGGGCACAGGTCGATGATGTTGCCCTGCAGGTTCGAGTCCAACGTCTGGTTCAGATAGGTCGTGATCTCGGCGTCTTCGCCGCGTCCGGTCTGGCCCATCTGGTCGACCCCGGCCACCTCGGTGGTGAAGCGGACGCAACGGGTGCAGCTGATGCAGCGGGTCATGGCGGTGCCCACCAGCGGCCCCAGATCCAGATCGTCCACCGCGCGCTTGGCTTCGCGGAACCGGCTGGCCGAGATGCCATAGGCCATCGCCTGATCCTGCAGGTCGCATTCACCGCCCTGGTCGCAGATCGGGCAGTCCAGCGGGTGGTTGATCAGAAGAAACTCCATCACGCCTTCGCGGGCCTTCTTGACCATGGGCGAGTTGGTCTTGACCACCGGCGGCTGGCCTTCCGGCCCCGGGCGCAGATCGCGCACCTGCATGGCGCACGAAGCGGCGGGCTTGGGCGGGCCGCCCACGACCTCGACAAGGCACATGCGGCAGTTGCCGGCGATCGACAGGCGCTCGTGATAGCAGAAACGCGGCACTTCGATCCCGGCCTGTTCACAGGCCTGGATCAGGGTCATGGCACCATCGACTTCGATTTCCTTGTCGTCGATCACGATCTTGCGGAGGTCAGACATGGTCTAGTTCGCCCTCAAATACACGCCAATGGCGCTGTTTCTTTCGATTTCCCTGCGCCCCAGCGCACAGAAAGTTTCGGTGTCGTCATAGCTGACGCCGTTCTGGGCCAGATACGCCTCGCCCTTGGCGCGCATCCGCGCCTTTTCGGCATCCGATTCCACATAGGCCCGGATCTCGGCATCCGAATATCCCAACTGGTTCGCCTTGGATCGCAGCCCCCACATCACGCCGATCGCCTTCAGACGGCGCCCGCTGATCGTCGGGCAGTATTCCGAAATCTCGTTTGCGATGGCGATGTAGTAGAGCGAGTCGTCGATCTCCTTGACTTCGCGCAAGGGCGGCTTGGCCCCAGCCCCGACAGGCAGCGCGACGACGCAGGCAACGGCGGCAAGTTTCACGGCTTTCATGACATATCCTTTCGTCCTGGGTTCCCCAAGACGACGTCCCCCCCGACCGCTAGGCAATAGCGCGCGGCCCGGCGTGGCATGATATGACATGGCGCGGGTCATGGCCGTTGACACTTTCCGGCAAAAGTCAGGCTGTCATTGTCGATCCGCAGGGTCTGCGGCTCGGCATCCGGCCCGATTTTCCAGGCGATGCGCGACGACCCGAAATTCTGCACACAGAACCGCGTGGCCTCATAGCGCCCCGCCTCGCGCGCGCCGTCCAGCGAAGCCGACACGCCCTTGACGGTCACCGTGAAATCGGCCGGCGACCTTTTCTTGTCGACCGCCTTCGCCTTGGCGCGAAACGCTTGCCCGTCGAACAGCACGCGATCCTCGGCATCGCCACTGCAAGCCGCCAGCACCGTCAGAACCGCCAAAACGCCGGCCATCGGCGGGACGGCCCGGCCACGGGCAAAAAATGGGCTAGGCCTTGCCATCAGAACGCCGCCACCAAAGCCATGACGCCCAGCACGGCCATGCACGCCCAGGCCACAACATACAGAACGCTTCGCAGACCGCTGTGCGGCTTGCCGATTCCACGGATGTGAACCACCAGCATCGCCAGACGTGCCAACAGCGCGATCGAAGCCAGCCAGTTCACCCAGACCGGGCCGACCCCCAGCAGCATGGCCGCCAGTGTCACGGTCAGGAACGCGGGCAGGGTTTCGGTTCCGTTCAGATAGGCCCGGTTCAGGCGATAGGCCCGGTCGGCATAGTCCTGTTCCGGCGTCGCCCCCGGCGCCAGGCCCTTGCCCTGCTTGGCCAGCGCCGAAAACGGCGCCAGCATCAAAACCACCAGCGCAAAGATCACCAGCGCGGCAATCGCGTGCGAGTATTCGGCATATGTTTCCATCGGATCTACTCCGCCGCCATCGCACCCATACGGCCCGATTTGCGGGCCTTGATGCGGTCTTCGATTTCTTCACGGAAGTTGCGGATCAGGCCCTGGATCGGCCAGGCCGCCGCGTCCCCCAGCGCGCAGATCGTATGGCCTTCGACCTGCTTGGTCACCTCGAACAGCATGTCGATCTCTTCCAGCTCGGCCTCGCCGCGCACAAGGCGATCCATCACGCGCATCATCCAGCCCGTGCCTTCACGGCAGGGCGTGCACTGTCCGCAGCTTTCGTGCTTGTAGAATTTCGACAGACGCCAGATCGCCTTGATGATGTCGGTGGACTTGTCCATCACGATCACCGCCGCCGTTCCAAGCCCCGAGCCCAGATCGTTGCGCAGATAGTCGAAATCCATGATCGCATCGCGCATGTTCTCGCCGCGCACGCAGGGCACGGACGAGCCGCCGGGGATCACCGCCAGCAGGTTGCCCCACCCGCCGCGGATGCCGCCGCAATGGGTCTCGATCAATTCTTCAAAGCTGATCGACATCGCCTCTTCGACCACGCAGGGGTTGTTGACGTGACCCGAGATCGCAAACAGCTTGGTGCCCGCGTTGTTCTGGCGGCCGAAACCCGCGAACCAGTCGGCACCGCGGCGCAGAATCGTCGGCACGACGGCGATGGATTCCACGTTGTTCACCGTGGTCGGGCAGCCATACAGACCCGCCCCCGCCGGGAACGGCGGCTTCATGCGCGGCATGCCTTTCTTGCCTTCCAGGCTTTCCAGCAGCGCGGTTTCCTCGCCGCAGATATAGGCGCCGGCGCCGTGGTGCAGGAACAGGTCGAAATCCCAGCCCGAACCGGCGGCGTTCTTGCCCAGCAAACCGGCGTCATAGGCCTCGTCAATGGCGGCCTGCAGCGCCTCGCGCTCGCGGATGTACTCGCCCCGGATGTAGATGTAGCAGGTATGCGCATTCATCGCGAAAGACGCGATCAGGCAGCCCTCGATCAGCGTGTGCGGATCGTGGCGCATGATCTCACGGTCCTTGCAGGTGCCCGGTTCGGATTCGTCGGCGTTCACCACCAGGTAGGACGGACGGCCATCTCTTTCCTTCGGCATGAACGACCATTTCAGACCGGTCGGAAAGCCCGCGCCGCCACGCCCGCGCAGCCCCGAATCCTTCATCGTCTGGATGATCCAGTCGCGCCCCTTGGCGATCAGGTCAGCGGTGCCGTCCCAATGCCCGCGGGCCTGGGCGCCCTTCAGCGTGCGCTCGTGCATCCCGTAGATGTTGGTAAAGATCCGGTCCTGATCCTTCAGCATCGCGTGTTACCTTTGGCTGTCCTGACGCATGCGCCAGAGTTGAAAAATGTTGACGCCCGCATAGATGAACGCCGCGATCGCGGCGAAATCGAACAGCAGCGCATAGCGCACCGGCAGTTCCAGCGCCGGGCCGATGAACAGGTTCATGCCAAGCCAGATCACCATGGTCACCGCGATGACCACGCCGATATGTCGGCCCTTGCGGGCGATGGCCTGTTCCTTGTCCTTGTCCATCACACTCCGATGCCCGTGTCGGGCACCGTCTCTCAGTCTTCGTAGGTGCCTTCTTTCTTGGCACGTTTGGCAAATTCGGTTTCCTCGCCAGCCGCCAGTTTGGCCGCCTGCTCGATCCAACCGTCGCGTTCGATCCGGCCCTTGAATTTCAGCCGGGCATCGACCCAGGCCACATGCTCGGGCGTCCAGGCCGCGATCTGGTCATAATGGTAGAAACCCAGCTCGTTCAGCGTCTGCTCGAGCTTCGGCCCCACACCTTTCAGCAGCTTCAGATCGTCGGGCTTGCCGTCGCGTGCGCCGCTCAGCGTTTCAGGCTGGGCCTCAGCCGTTTCCGGCTTGGCTGCGGCGCCCTCGGGCGAAGACGGCTCGGCCTTGGCGGATTTCTTGGGCGCGGCCTGGCGGGCAGCAGGCTTGCCCGGTTCGGGCGCCTTGGGCGGCTTGGGCGCGGCTTTCGCACCGGCGGCCTGGCCGTCCTTGCCCAGCCAGGGCGTCAGGATCGGAACTTCGGAGCCGTCGATGCGCTTGACCGTGTCGCCCAGATCGGTGGCCAGCTGAACGCTTGCATTGTACTTGGCCTTGCCGGCCTCGTACTCTTTCAGGCTGGTCAGGCCGCCCTTGGGCTCGGCGGCATAGCGGCCGTTCTGTGGCCCCGGAACCGGAACCTTGCCGGAAGCCAGATCATCGATGATGCGGGCAAAGCTCTCGGCGGTCAGGTCTTCATAATAGTCCTTGCCGATCTGCGCCATCGGCGCGTTCGAGCAAGACCCCAGGCATTCGACCTCTTCCCAGCTCAGCTTGCCGTCCGCCGACAGCTGGTGCGGCTTGGGCGCGATCTTTTCGCGGCAGACCGCGATCAGGTCCTCGGCCCCGCAGATCATGCAGGAAGTGGTGCCGCAGACCTGAATATGCGCAACGGAACCAACAGGTTGCAGCTGGAACATGAAGTAGAAGGATGCGACTTCAAGCACCCGGATATAGGCCATGCCCAGCATGTCGGCCACATATTCGATGGCCGGGCGGCTCAGCCAGCCCTCCTGCTCTTGCGCGCGCCACAGCAGCGGGATGACCGCGCTGGCCTGACGGCCCTCTGGGTACTTGGTGATCTGCGCCTTGGCCCAGTCCAGGTTGGCGGGCGTGAAGGCAAAGCTTTCGGGTTGTTCAGGGTGCAGACGGCGGAGCATTAGCGGTCAATCTCTCCAAATACGACATCCATGGTGCCGATGATGGCGGCGACGTCGGCCAGTTGGTGGCCCTTGGCGACGTGGTCCATGGCTTGCAGGTGCAGATAGCCCGGCGCGCGCAGCTTGGCGCGGTACGGCTTGTTGGTGCCGTCGGCGACCAAATAGACGCCGAATTCGCCCTTGGGGGCTTCGACGGCGGCGTAAACCTCGCCCGCCGGAACGTGGAAGCCTTCGGTGTACAGCTTGAAGTGATGGATCAGGCTTTCCATCGAGGTCTTCATGTCCGACCGTTTCGGCGGGGTGATCTTGCCGCGCGCCAGAACGTCTCCGGGGCAGTCGCGCAGCTTGGCGATGGCTTGCCGGATGATCGAGACCGACTGGCGCATCTCCTCCATGCGGACGAGATAGCGGTCATAGCAGTCGCCATTCTTGCCGACGGGAATCTGGAATTCGAACTCGTCGTAACATTCATAGGGCTGCGCGCGACGCAGGTCCCAGGCCAGGCCCGATCCGCGCACCATCACGCCCGAGAATCCGTATTTCTGGATGTCGTCCTCGGTCACCACGCCGATGTCGCAGTTGCGCTGCTTGAAGATGCGGTTTTCGGTCAGCAGACCGTCGATATCGTCCAGAACGGCGGGGAATTCGTGGCTCCACGCCTCGATATCGTCCAGCAGTTCGGGCGGCAGGTCCTGGTGAACGCCGCCGGGCCGGAAATAGGCGGCATGCAGGCGCGCGCCGCAGGCACGCTCATAGAACACCATCAGCTTTTCCCGCTCTTCAAAGCCCCACAGCGGCGGGGTCAGCGCGCCCACGTCCATCGCCTGGGTGGTCACGTTCAGCAGGTGGTTCAGAATGCGGCCGATTTCCGAGTACAGAACCCGGATCAGCGAGGCCCGGCGCGGCACCTCGACCCCGGTCAGCTTTTCGATGGCCAAGCACCAGGCGTGCTCCTGGTTCATCGGCGCGACATAGTCGAGACGGTCGAAATACGGCAGGTTCTGCAGGTAGGTGCGGCTTTCCATCAGCTTTTCGGTACCGCGGTGCAGCAGACCGATATGCGGGTCGCAGCGCTCGACGATCTCGCCGTCCAGTTCCAGCACCAGACGCAGAACGCCGTGGGCCGCAGGGTGCTGCGGGCCGAAGTTGATGTTGAAGTTGCGGATCTTCTGTTCGCCCGTCAGAGCGTCTTCGAAGCCCTTGCCGCCATCCATCATCGTGTCTCTCCTGTCCGGGGATCACCCCCGGCTGTTCCATCCGCGCCGGATCGGTCCGGCAAGCGAGGGCCTCAGCGCCGCCCCCGGTTTTTCCTTTTTGCCTCGGCCCGAACCCGGACTCTTTCGGCCTCTGCCGCTTTCACCGCCGCCCCGGCCAACAGCGCGCCCAGAGCCCCAATGACAACCAGTTCTCCAAGCATCGTCAGCATCTCAGCGGCGCTCCAGTTCCTGCAGTTTCAGTCCCATCCACCACAAAAGGGCGATCGTGCCGAAGGGAACCAGACAGGCCAGCGCCCAGTATTTGTTGATCCCGAAAAACGGCAAAAGCTTTACCATCGGGATGATGGTCAGCGCCGAAAGGATCAGCCACCAGATGCCGCCCATTTACTTGGTCTCCTGCTTTTCATCCCCCGGCAGAATGTAGTTCGCACCCTCCCACGGGCTCATGAAGTCGAACTGGCGGTATTCCTGAACCAGCGAGACCGGCTCATAGACGACGCGCTTCTGCGCCTCGTCATAGCGAACCTCGGTGTAACCGGTGGTCGGGAAGTCCTTGCGCAGCGGATATCCACGGAAACCATAGTCGGTGAGGATGCGCCGCAGGTCCGGGTGGCCCGAGAACAGGATGCCGAACATGTCGAACACTTCGCGCTCGAACCAGTTGGCCGAGGGATGCACATCGACGATCGAGGGCACCATCTCGTCCTCGCGGACCGAGACCCGCAGCCGGATGCGATGGTTCTGATACATCGAGAGGAAGTGATAGACGACGTCGAACCGCTTGGCCCGCTCGGGATAGTCCACCGCGGTGATGTCGACGAGGGTCGAGAACTTGCAGTTCTGATCGGACTTCAGATACTCGACGAATTCGACCAGGTTCGACGGGGCCACATCGACGTTCAACTCGCCAAAGCTCACGTCCCATGACAGAACGCAGTCGGGCCGTTTGACTTCGATCAGCGCGCCAAGTTCCTTGAGTGCTTCGCTCATCAGGGTTCCTCCTCAGCGCACGATGGTGCCGGTGCGGCGGATCTTGCGCTGCAACTGCAACAGACCATAGAGCAGCGCCTCGGCGGTCGGCGGGCAGCCGGGAACATAGATGTCCACCGGAACGATGCGGTCGCAGCCGCGCACCACCGAATAGGAATAGTGGTAATACCCCCCGCCATTGGCGCAGGACCCCATCGAGATCACGTAGCGCGGCTCGGGCATCTGGTCATAGACCTTGCGCAGCGCCGGGGCCATCTTGTTGGTCAGCGTACCGGCCACGATCATCACGTCCGACTGACGCGGCGATGCACGCGGCGCGATGCCGAAGCGTTCGGCGTCGTAGCGCGGCATCGAGGTGTGCATCATCTCGACCGCGCAGCAGGCCAGGCCGAAGGTCATCCAGTGCAGCGAGCCGGTGCGCGCCCAGTTGATGATGTCCTCGGACGAGGTCAGCAGGAACCCTTTGTCCTGCAGCTCGGCGTTCAGGGCCTGGGTGGCGACTTCCTTGTCGACGCCCGCGGTGTTTGCACCCGTCATCACTCCCATTCCAGGGCCCCCTTCTTCCATTCATAGGCAAAGCCGATGGTCAGAACGCCCAGGAACACCATCATCGACCAGAAGCCGACATCGCTGATGTCCTTGAAGCCCACGGCCCAGGGAAACAGGAACGCAATCTCGAGGTCGAAGATGATGAACAGGATCGACACCAGATAGAACCGGACATCGAACTTCATCCGCGCGTCGTCGAATGCGTTGAAGCCACATTCATAGGCGCTGACTTTTTCGGGGTCGGGATTGCGGACAGCCAGAACGACGGCGGCCAGAATCAGGACGATTCCAAGGCCCACGGCGACGGCCAGAAACACCAGGATCGGGAGATATTCCCGCAACAGCTCTTCCACGAGTGGCTCCTTTCCTGCGCGTCCCGGCCGGGACGCGCCGTCAATTGGCGTGTTGACTGGACATTCTCTATCCGCGCGGGGTCAGAGGGTCAACCGAGCAGAAGCGCGCATGGCACCGAATATTCGGCTTGCCAACGCCCAGCGCTGCACTAGGCGCAAGCCCTTGGCTTCAAATGGTCGCGGGCGGTCAAACCTTACTATTCCATGAAGGTTTTCGCTTGTCGAAGAAAGCGCTGATTCCCTCATGCGCCTCGTCCGTTCCCCATCGGTCGACCAGCGCCCGGATCGTGTGGTCGATCACCGCGTCGTCGATGCGCGGCCCGAGGTCCCGCACCAGCGCCTTGGCCGAGGCCACGGCGCCCGGCGCACAAGAGAGATAGGGCTGCACTTCGGCTTCGATCGCGGCATCCATCTCATCCGCTGGAACGGCCCGCGCCAACAGGCCAAGTTCCACCGCCTCGGCCGCGTCGAACAGACGGGCCGACATGAACACGCGCCGCGCGCGAGCCTCGCCCATGCGGGCGATGACGTAGGGCCCGATGGTGGCCGGGATCAGCCCCAGCCGGGTTTCGGTCAGACCCATCTTCAGGCTGTCCACGCCGATGGCCACGTCGCAGACCGCGGCCATGCCCACGCCGCCGCCAAAGGCGTTGCCCTGCAGCGCGCCGATCAACGGTTTGGGAAGGGTGTTCAGGGCGTTCAACATCTCGGCCAGCTTGCGCGCCTCGACAAAGCGGGTGTCGGGGTCGGCAGCCATCTGGGCCTGCATCCAGCCCAGGTCGCCCCCTGCGCAGAAGCTTTTGCCCGCGCCGGTCAGAACTACGACACGCACGTCGTTGGTTTCCCCCAGCTGCACGGCGGCCTGCCTCAGCTCGGCGATCATCTGCGCCGACATAGCGTTGTGTTTTTCCGGCCGGCTCAGCGTCAGCGTAGCGACGCCGCGCAAATCGGTGGAGATCGAGATGGTTTCAAACATGTCAGCCTCTTATCCCGCCCGCATCGCGCGGGCCATTTCCGCCGCTCGGTTCAGCACGGCGGCGTCCAGACCGGTGTCATAGCCCAGCCGCTCGAGATGCGCGGCCACGGCTTCGGTGGCCACATTCCCGGCCGCCCCCGGCGCGTAGGGGCAACCGCCCAATCCGCCCACGGCCGCGTCGAACACCCGGACGCCCAGCGCAAGCGACGCGTCGATATTGTCGATCGCGCGCCCGTTGGTGTCATGAAAATGCCCAGCCAGGCGGGTGGCGGGCACATATTCACGCACAGCCAGCAGCATCCGCGCGATGCTATCGGGTGTCGCCTGCCCGATCGTGTCGCCCAGCGAGATCTCGTAGCATCCGTGCGAGAACAGCAGGTCGGCCACCTCGGCCACTTTGGCGGGCGGAGTCGGCCCGTCATAGGGGCAGTCGGTCACGCAAGAGACGTACCCCCGCACGGGCAGGTCGATATGGCGCGCCGCCTCAAGGATCGGGACGAACCGCTCGATGGATTCGGCGATGGTCGCGTTGATGTTGGCCTTGGAAAACCCCTCCGACGCCGATGCAAACACCGCGATTTCATCCGCCCCGGCTGCCAGCGCGTCCTCATAGCCGCGCATGTTCGGGGTCAGCGCGGCATAGCGCACGCCGGGGGCGCGGGTGATCCCGGCCAGCACCTCGGCGCTGCCGGCCATCTGCGGCACCCATTTGGGCGACACGAAGCTGGCCACCTCGATCCGGCTGAACCCCGCCCGGCTGAGGCAGTCGACCAGCGCGATCTTCTCGGAAACCGGGATTTCGCGCTTTTCGTTCTGCAGCCCGTCGCGCGGCCCCACTTCGAAAATCTCGACACGTTCCGCCATGGCGGTGCCCTCCTGTTCAGTCCCGGCCTGCCCCTTTCAGGGCAGGCATTCACGGTTTCAGTCGTCTTCCAGCCGGACCAGCGCCGCGCCGGCCTCGACCTGCGATCCGGCCTCGGCCAGAACCTCGGCTACGACACCGTCGCGGGCGGCCAGCAGCGAATGCTCCATCTTCATGGCCTCGAGGATGGCCAGCCGGTCGCCTTCCTTCACCGACTGCCCCGGCGCGGCGAACACCGCCTTGACCAGCCCGGGCATCGGCGCCTCAACCACGTTGGTGTCACCGGCGGCGCTGACGTCGCGGTCCAGCGGGTCCAGCACCTCGAAGCTCACGCCATAGGCGTCGAACACGGTGACATCGTGGCCCGCAATCGCAACCGGAGGCATCGGCTGGCCGTCGATGATCCAGCGGCCGTTGACCCGTTCGGCGATCACGCTGGTCCCGTCGACCTGCCAGTCCTGCCGGTCCGGCCCTGCGACCTGAACGTCCAGGTCCAGAACCTCGCCGTCGCGCTTCAACTGAAGCGCCCGGTGCAGCGGGGCCCAGAGGGTAAACCCGGTGTCCTCGGCGGGTTTGTCCAGCCCGGTCGCGGCCATCGCGGCCGCAACGGTCATTGCCGGGGTGACGGCGGGTTCGCGCACCAGATCGTCCAGATCGCGGCCGATCAACCCGGTATCGACATCGCCCGCCGCAAACCCGGCGTGCCGGGTCAGTGCGCCCAGGAAAGACAGGTTGGTGACGGTTCCCGCCACCTGCGTCCGGCGCAGCGCGCGGTGCAGTTGTTCCAGCGCCACCGCGCGGGTCGGGCCGTGCACAATCACCTTGGCGATCATCGGGTCATACCACGGGCTGATCGTGTCGCCCGCCCGCACGCCGCTGTCGGCGCGGCAGCCGGGCGGAAACTCCAGATGGGTCAGAGTGCCCGTGGCGGGCAAGAACCCTTTGGGCACGTCCTCGGCATACAGCCGGGCCTCGAAGGCATGGCCGTTGATCGACAGCTCGCTCTGCCGCTTGGGCAGGCTTTCCCCGGCCGCAACCCGCAACTGCCATTCGACCAGGTCGATGCCGGTGATGGCCTCGGTCACCGGGTGTTCGACCTGCAGGCGGGTGTTCATCTCCATGAACCAGAACCGGTCGGGGCGCAGACCGTCCGAGGCATCGACGATGAACTCCACGGTGCCCGCGCCCTTGTAGCCGATGGCCTCGGCCGCGCGCACGCCCGCCTGGCCCATCGCTTCGCGCATCTCGGGCGTCATGCCGGGGGCCGGTGCTTCCTCGATCACCTTCTGGTGGCGGCGCTGCAGCGAGCAGTCGCGTTCGAACAGATGCACGGCATGGGTGCCGTCACCAAAAACCTGAACCTCGATATGGCGGGGCTTGGCCACGAATTTCTCGACCAGAACGGCATCATTGCCAAAGGCGGTTCGGGCCTCGCCCCGGGCGCTGTCCAGGGCGGCGGCGAAATCCGCCGGCCTCTCGACCAGCCGCATCCCCTTGCCGCCACCGCCGGCCACAGCCTTGATCAGTACCGGATAGCCGATCGTGTCGGCCGCGCCGGCCAGATGCTCGGGGTCCTGGTTGTCGCCGTGATAGCCGGGCACGACCGGGACGCCGGCCTGCTCCATCAGCGCCTTGGCCGCATCCTTCAGGCCCATCTTGCGGATCGCATCCGCCGAGGGGCCGATGAAGGTCAGGCCCGCCGCCTGAACCGCATCGACGAAATCGGGGTTCTCGGACAGAAACCCGTAGCCCGGATGGATCGCCTGCGCGCCGGTATCCAGCGCGGCCTGAATGATCACGTCGCCTTTCAGATAGCTGTCGGCCGGAGCCGCCCCGCCGATATGTACGGCCTCATCCGCCATCTGGACATGTTTGGCGGCCGCGTCGGCATCCGAGTACACGGCAACGCAGGCCACGCCCATCTTGTGCGCGGTTTCGATGACCCGGCAGGCAATCTCGCCCCGGTTGGCGATCAGGATCTTGTCAAACATGGCCGTTACCCTTTCCCTGCCAGATCTTCCACAAGGCGAAACCGTTCGCAGACCAACTCCATCTTCGGGTCGAAGCCGCCGTTTCTTTCGAAATATCTGCGATGATCCTCGCGCCAGCCTTCCAGGCTGTCGTTCTCGCCCTCGGCCAGGGCAAACGCCTCGTCCACATCGCAATAGCGCCGGACCGTCACATCGACCGTTTCGATGACCAGCGCGGGCCGTCCGTCCCAGTCCAACGCGATGTCGCGGCGGCCTGCCTGCGGCATCGCCTCGCCACCCGCCGCAAAGTCACGCAACGCGCCACATGTCGCGGTCTTGTGCCCCGAGCGGACCAGGGCCAGCAATTCGTCGCACAATGCCCGGCTGTCGCCGAACTGAAAGGTCTCGGCCCCAGGATATCTTTCTTTCAAGCTCTCCAGCATCGAACCGTCCCTTCTACATACGGAACACGCCAAAGCGCGTGTCCTCAATCGGGGCATTCAACGCGGCGCTTAGCGACAGGGCCAGCACGTCGCGGCTTTTGCGCGGGTCGATGATGCCGTCATCCCACAGCCGGGCAGAGGCATAAAGCGGGTGCGACTGCTCCTCGAACATTTCCAGCGTCGGGCGTTTGAACTCGGCCTCTTCCTCGGCCGACCATGTGCCGCCTTGCCGTTCGATCCCGTCGCGCTTGACCGTTGCCAGAACACCGGCGGCCTGCTCGCCGCCCATGACCGAGATACGGCTGTTCGGCCACGTCCACAGGAAGCGGGGCTGATAGGCGCGGCCCGCCATGCCATAGTTACCAGCCCCGAAAGAGCCGCCCACCAGCATGGTGATCTTGGGCACGCTGGTGGTGGCCACGGCGGTCACCATCTTGGCGCCATGGCGCGCGATGCCTTCGTTCTCGTACTTGCGGCCCACCATGAAGCCGGTGATGTTCTGCAGGAAGACCAGCGGGATCTTGCGCTGGCTGCACAGTTCGACGAAATGCGCGCCTTTCTGCGCGGCCTCGGAAAACAGCACGCCATTGTTGGCGATGATGCCGATAGGGCAGCCTTTGACATGAGCAAAGCCTGTCACCAACGTCTCACCGAACCGAGGCTTGAACTCGTCAAAGCGCGAGCCGTCGACCAAGCGCGCGATCACCTCGCGGATGTCATACGGGGTTCGCAGATCGGCCGGGACGACGCCCAGGATTTCCTCGGGGTCATAGGCCGGGTCTTCGGGGCTGGCCCATTCCACCGTCTGCGGCTTGTTCCGGTTCAACGAGCCAACGGCCCGGCGGGCCAGAGCCAGCGCGTGGGCATCATCCTCGGCCAGATAGTCCGCCACACCCGACAGGCGCGTGTGCACGTCGCCGCCGCCCAGATCCTCGGCGCTGACGACCTCGCCCGTCGCGGCCTTGACCAGTGGCGGGCCAGCCAGAAAGATCGTGCCCTGTTCCTTGACGATGATCGTCACGTCGGACATGGCCGGAACATAGGCGCCGCCGGCGGTGCACGAGCCCATGACCACCGCAATCTGCGGGATGCCCTTGGCGCTCATCCGGGCCTGGTTGTAGAAGATGCGGCCGAAATGGTCGCGGTCGGGAAAGACCTCGTCCTGGTTGGGCAGGTTCGCGCCGCCGCTGTCCACCAGATAGATGCAGGGCAGATGGTTTTCCTCGGCGATCTCCTGCGCGCGCAGGTGTTTCTTGACCGTCATCGGATAATAGGTGCCGCCTTTCACGGTGGCGTCGTTGCAGACCACCATGACCTCTTGCCCCTGCACCCGGCCGATGCCCGCGATGACGCCGGCACAGGGGGCCGCGCCACCATACATGCCATGCGCCGCCGTCGCGCCGATTTCGAGGAACGGAGACCCCGGGTCCAGCAGGTTGGCCACCCGCCGGCGCGGCAGCATCTTGCCCCGCGACACATGGCGTTCGCGCGATTTCTCGCCCCCGCCCATGCGCGCGGCCTCGGCGGCCTCAGAGATCTGCGCCAGCGCGTCGAGGTGCGCGGCACGGTTTTGCTTGAAGCCATCGGACGAGGGCAAAGCGGAAGATCGCAGCTTCATCTGGTATACTCTCTCAGGAATTCGCGAACGGGGTTTTCGCTGACGCCAAAGCTCTGCATGATGCGCGCATAGCCCTGCGACACGTTGCTGGAGCAGACGGTGTCCAGCTTCTTGATTTCCGGCTCTTCGAGGAAATCCTCAAGGTCCCACATCGGAACCATGAAATAATACTCGAACGGCTGCATCTCGGCCGCCATTTCCATCGCCTCGACGGCCTGGTCCTGTTCGCCACGGCACAGATGGGCCAGCGACAGGTTGCGATAGGCGCCTGCCAGGCTCTCGAGGTCGTCATCGGCCTCGTACTGGTTGACCGCAAGTTTGAGCCGCCCAACGACCTGACGGTCGAAATACCCGTCATCCGCCTGCGCCTCGGGCAGGAACATCGCTACATAGGCCAGCTTCTCGTCATGCCAGCCGTCAGTCTGCATCTCGTTGCTGAAGACACTGTGCAGCATCCGGATTTCCGGTTCGAATTTCAGGGTGCCATCGGAATCGGCCACAGCATCCAGATAGTTGTCGTAAAACGCGATCTTTCGTTTGTCATCGGCGTCCAGCCTGGCGACCCGATCGGCGATCTTGCGCAACTCCGAGATGGTCTCATCCGGGTAGCCGTATAAAACCAGAAGGTCGGCCAATTGCAGTTTTTCGATGACGGCGATCTTTTCTTCGACCGCCTTGTCGATCGTGTCGTACATCCACGTTTCGAAATAGGTCTTTCCGGCCCAAACGGCCCCGATGACCGCGATGACGGTCGCGCTGAATTCAATTCCGGTCCGGACGCTGGATTTATCTGCCATTGCACATCTCCTCGGACGCGCGACGTTTCAATTCCTTGCGAATGACTTTTCCCGTCACGGTCAAAGGCAAGTCTTGCACAAAAGCCACCTCTCGCGGGTAGGAATAATGCGCCAGACGGTCCTTGACCCAATCCTGCAGCTCTTGTTCCGAAGCCTCGGCCCCCGGTTTCAACACCACATAGGCCTTCACGATCTCGGTCCGCAGCGGGTCGGGCTTGCCGACCACACCCACGGTGGCCACCGCTGGATGGGTCAGCAGGCAATCCTCGATCTCGGCCGGGCCGATGCGATATCCGGCCGAGGTGATCACGTCATCCTCGCGGCCGACAAAGCGCAGATAATCGCCCTCCCACACGCCGCGGTCACCGGTGATCAGCCAATCACCGCGAAACTTCTCGGCCGTGGCCTGCGGGTTGTTCCAGTATTCCAGCAGCATCGAGGCCGAGCCGCGCCGGATGGCCACGTCACCCTCGGCGTCGGTCGGATTGCCGTCCGCGTCGATCACCGCGACCTCATGCCCCGGCACCGGTTTGCCGATGCAGCCCGGGCGCGCGGGGAACTCCTCGGCACAGGACGAGACGACCATGTTGCATTCGGTCTGGCCGTAGAATTCGTTGATCGTCAGACCAAAAGCCCGCTGCCCCCACGCCAGCATTTCCGCGCCCAGCGGCTCGCCGCCCGAGGCCACGGACCGCAGGCCGGGGATCATGACGTCCGCAGCCTTGAGCATCCGCAGCGCCGTGGGCGGAAAGAACACGTTGCGTACGCCGCCGCGCGCGATCACATCAGCGCAGGCCTCGGGAGTGAACTTGTCGAGCCGCGCGGCGACAACCGGAATGCCCAGCGCCAGCCCCGGCATCAGTACGTCGAACAACCCGCCGATCCAGGCCCAGTCGGCCGGCGTCCACAGGCAGTCGCCCGCGCGCAGGTGGTTGTGGCTGATCGAAACGCCCGGCAGATGCCCGGTCAGCACCCGGTGCCCGTGCAGCGCACCCTTGGGCTTACCCGTCGTGCCCGAGGTATAGATCAGCACCGCCGGATCCTCGGGGCCGGTGTCAGCAAAATCCACGGCAGGCCCGTCCGCCCCAAGTTCGGACACGATCAGCGGCTGCGCCAGATCGCCCAGCATATCCGCGCCCTCGCCGTCGGTCAGCACATACCCGGCCCCCGCATCACCGATGCGCGAGGCCAGGGCATCGCGCTCGAACAGCTTGAACAACGGCACCGAGATGGCCCCGATCTTCCAGATGGCCAGATGCGCGGCCGCGCACCACGGCGACTGGCTGAGCAGCACGCCGACCCGGTCTCCGGGTTGCACCCTGCCCAGCAACCCGCGCGCCAGCCGGTCGGTCATCTTTCCAAGTTCACCAAAGGTGATCTCGGTCGCAACCGCGGAAGACAGATCGAGGATCGCCACCTGCTCGGCGGGCCGCGACAGGCATTGGCGCGCCATGTTCAGCCTGGGCGGTATGTCCCAGCCCCCACCCTGACGCAAACCGGGTATGACCTCAGTGGGACGCACTGTGATTTCCCTTTGTTTTACAGCCCCTTGAGCGCAGGAGGCGATGCGCCGAAGTTGACGGGATTTGATGCAGATCAGAGTCCCGCCGCTGCCGGGCGACCACTATCGGCCTGCAAACGAAACCAAAGGCATGAAAATGACCAAGAAACTCGCCATCCTTGCGCTTTCCACCGCCGTCGCCGCCCTGTCGGCCCCTGCCTTCGCCCAGTCGCAGGGCGACTGGACCCTGGGTATCGGCGTCGGGTATCTGGACCCGAAATCCGACAACGGTACGCTGGCCGGATTCAGCGCCGAGATCGACTCGGACACTCGCCCGATCTTCACCGCCGAATATTTCATCCGCGACAACCTGGGCATCGAGTTGCTGGCCGCAACCCCGTTCAAGCATGACGTCACGCTGGGCGGAAGCGTCGATGCCGGCAACGTCAAGCACCTGCCGCCCACCCTGTCGCTGAACTATCACTTCCCGACCAACAGCGCCTGGAAACCCTATGTCGGTGCGGGTCTGAACTATACCATCTTCTTCGATGAGGAATCGCCGCTGGGCGATCTGAAGGTCGACGACTCGTTCGGCGTGTCGCTTCAGGCCGGTCTGGACTACATGGTCACGGACAAGGGCGCGGTTCGCCTGAACGTCCGCTGGTTCGACATCGACTCGGACGTCACGCTGAACGGCGCGAATATCGGCAAGGCCGAGATCGATCCGTGGCTGGTCGGCGTGTCCTACGTCCATCGCTTCTGATCCTTCGATCGGAAACGCCTCGCCGTGACCTCGTCGGCGAGGCGTTTTTTCTTCAGAGCATTTCGTTCATCAATTCGCGGCCGATCAGCATCCGGCGGATCTCGCTGGTGCCCGCGCCGATCTCCATCAGCTTGGCATCGCGGAACAGCCGGCTGACCGCCGCATCCGCCAGGAACCCGGCTCCGCCCATGGCCTGAACCGCCTGATGCGCCTGCACCATCGCTTGTTCGGAGGAGTAAAGGCAGCACGCCGCCGCATCCTGGCGGGTCACGTCGCCCCGGTCACAGGCCTTGGCCACCTCGTAGATATAGGCGCGTGCCGAGTTCATCGCCGTGTACATGTCGGCGATCTTGCCCTGCATCAACTGGAAGGTACCGATCGGCTTGCCGAACTGCTTGCGCTCGGCCAGATAGGGCATGATCTCGTCCAGACAGGCGGCCATGATCCCAGTGCCGATCCCGGCCAGCACCACGCGCTCATAGTCGAGGCCCGACATCAGAACGGCAACGCCCTTGCCTTCTTCGCCCAAAACGTTCTCGAAAGGCACCTCGACATCTTCAAAGATCAGCTCGGCCGTGTTCGACCCGCGCATCCCCAATTTGTCGAAATGGGGCGAGGTCGAGAATCCTTTCATCTCTTTCTCGATCAGAAAGGCCGTGATGCCCTTGGACCCGGCCTCGGGGTCGGTCTTGGCATAGACGACCAGCGTATCGGCATCCGGACCGTTGGTGATCCAATACTTGTTGCCGTTCAGACGGTAATGGTCGTTACGCTTTTCGGCGCGCAACTTCATCGACACCACATCCGACCCGGCGCCCGCCTCGGACATGGCCAGCGCGCCCACATGGTCACCCGAAATCAGGCGCGGCAGATATTTCTTCTTCTGCTCTTCGTTGCCGTTCAGCTTGATCTGGTTCACGCACAGGTTCGAATGCGCCCCGTAGGACAAAGACACCGAGGCCGAGGCCCGCGCGATCTCCTCGACTGCCACGACATGCGCCAGATAGGACATGCCCGCCCCGCCGTATTCTTCGGGCACGGTGATGCCCAGCAGCCCCAGGTCACCCATTTCCTTCCACAGCTCGTTGGGAAAGGCGTTGGTCTTGTCGATCTCGGCCGCCATCGGCTTGACCCGCTCCTGCGCCCAGCGGTGCACCATCTCGCGCAGCGCGTTCACATCTTCACCCAGATCGAATTGCATTGTCGCCGTGAACATCCGCGCTCTCCTCTCTCGCGTTAATGAACAGGTGTTCAATAAACTGATACAGACCTTTCCCCGCGCGGTCAATCGTCGCGTGACCCAAATGAAAAAGCCGCCCTCGGGCGGCTTTTCCAGGGGTCGAGCGTGCGCCGCATGGCGCACTCGATTGAATTACTGTTGGAAAACGGCGCCGACCTCGGCACGGATGATGCCGGCAATCAGGCGGCAATCGTCCAGCGAGAAGGTCAGCGGAACGCGCATGTCGATGATCCC
Source organism: Ruegeria intermedia (assembly GCF_900129345.1). Lineage (GTDB taxonomy): Bacteria > Pseudomonadota > Alphaproteobacteria > Rhodobacterales > Rhodobacteraceae > Ruegeria > Ruegeria intermedia. The sequence goes on from NZ_FQVK01000023.1 coordinate 48,165, forward strand.
GCGCAGAATTCGGTCGGTCTCGGGCATCCGCTCCGACTCGGCATAGCGCCAGCTGTCATAGCGCGAGGTGAACCCGGTCGGCTCGGCCCCGCCGAACCATTTCAGTTCAACCCCGCGATCGGCGCAGCGTCGCAGAACCTCGGCGATCTGATCAGGCGCCCAATCCAGCAGAAGAAACTGGATCGACGAGCCGACATAGCTCTCCTCGGCGGGCCGTTCGACGATGGTCAGGCCGGGCGTGCCGCGCAGGCCCGCCTCGATCTCGGCATAGCGTTCGTTCCAGCGCCGCACCTGCCGATCCAGATCGCGCAACTGGGGGCGCAGGATCGCCGCGCGCAGATTGTCCATCCGCCCCGACACGTTCGGCGTGGTGTACTTGATCCGCTCGAACACCTCGGGGCCCGGCGCCGCAAGGTGGCGTTCGTACAGCATGTACGAGCCCGACAGCATCGTGGCCTTGGCCGCCAGCATCTCGTCATCGGTGATCAACAAACCACCCTCGCCCGAGTTCACATGTTTGTAGGTCTGGCAGGAATAGCAGCCGATCGCCCCCTGACCGCCGGACAACTGCCCGCGCCAGGCGGCGCCCATCGTGTGGGCGCAATCCTCGATCACCGTCACCCCGGCGGCGTCGCACATCTGCATCAACCGGTCCATGTCACACAGATGCCCGCGCATGTGGCTGAGCATCAGAACCTTGGCGCGGTCCAGCTTGGCCGCCAGATCGTCCAGATCGATGGTCAGCCCCTCGGTCACGCCCACGAACACCGGGCGCGCATTGACCGAGGCGATTGCCCCCGGCACCGGGGCCAGCGTGAAAGCATTGGTCAGAACCGCATCCCCCGGCTGGACACCCACGGCACGCAGGGCCGTGGCCAGCGCATAGCCGCCCGATGCCACGGCCAGGCAATATTTCGCCCCCATCTGCGCGGCAAATTCCTGCTCCAACAGGGCGGTTTCGCTCAGCTCTCCGGGGGCCACGTTGTAGCGGTGCAGCCGCCCGTGACGCAGAACGGCCAGCGCCGCCTCGATCGCCGCGTCGGGGATCGGCTGCTGCTGGGTGAAACTGCCTGAAAATCGCTCGGTCATGGCGTCGTTTGTGGGGCCAGTCGCAGCGCGGGTCAAGAGATCAGGCCGCCGCGCCCACAAGCTCGGCGACGATTGCGGGCAGATCGTCGAAATGGTGCAGCAGCGCCTCGGGCTGCAGCGCGGCCATGTCATCGCCGGACGGACCGAAGGTCACAAGGATCGAAGGCACCCCGGCGGCGCGGGCCGTGTTCCGGTCGGTATCCGAGTCGCCCACCAGTATGCAGTGGTCGGGATGCCCGCCGGCCCGGCGCGCCGCTTCGCGCAGCGGCGCAGGGTCGGGCTTGCGCACCGGCAGCGTATCCGCGCCCACCAACGAGCCGAACAGCGCACGCGCGCCCAGCCGCGTCATCAGCAGCTCGGCCAGCGCCTCGGGTTTGTTGGTGCAGATGCCGACACCGTACCCGGCGGCCTTCAGCGCCTCGACCGCCTGCAGCGCACCGGGATAGAAGGTAGTGTGGGTGTCGATCGCCTGCCCATAAGCCTCGAGCAGGACCGGGTAGTAGGCGTTCACGGTCTCTTCGTCATAGGCGCCCACGCGTTTCAGCCCGTGGGTCAGCATCATCCGCCCGCCGCGCAAAGCCACCGCCGCATCCTGCCCGTGCACCAGCACATCGCCATGCCCCATCTGCCGGAAACAGTGGTTCGCCGCCGCCAGCAGATCGCCCGACGTATCGGCCAAAGTCCCGTCCAGATCGAAGATGACCGTGCGCATTCTGTCTCCTTGCTCGGCAGTTTTCCGCCATGTCGTGTTGCAAACGGCAATCTTGTTTGATGGCCGAACGGCTTGCGCCTTTGCCCTCAGCGGATAAAACGGACCGCGACAAAACAAAAGAGAAAACGCATTCATGAGCACTGCCCTTGTCATCCTTGCCGCCGGAAAAGGCACCCGGATGAATTCGGATATCCCAAAGGTTCTGCACCCGATCGCCCAGGTTCCGATGCTGGTGCACGCCATGCGCGCCGGGTCGGTTCTGGCACCCGAACGCACGGTCATCGTCACCGGCCACGGCTCGCAGGCGGTGGCCAAGGTCGCGCAGGCCGAGGATGAAGACGCCCGCATCGTCGTGCAGGACCAACAGTTGGGCACCGCCCATGCTGTCGCCCAAGCGCGTGAGGCGCTGGACGGGTTCACCGGCGACGTGGTCGTTCTGTACGGTGACACCCCGTTTCTGCAGCCCGACACGCTGGAGCGCATGATCGCCGCGAGGGCTGACAACGATCTGGTGATCCTGGGCTTCGAGGCCGTAGACCCGGCCCGGTATGGCCGCTTGGTGATGAACGGCGACGCCCTGGAGCGGATCGTCGAGTTCAAGGATGCGTCAGATGAAGAACGCGCCATAACCTTCTGCAACTCGGGCCTTCTGGCCTGTGACGCGGGCACTCTGTTCGACCTGATCGACGCGGTCGGAAACGACAACGCGTCGGGCGAATACTACCTGACCGACGTGGTCGAGATCGCGCGCAACCGCGGCCTGAAGGTCACCGCCGTTTCGTGCGACCAGGCGCAGACGCTGGGCGTGAACTCGCGCGCTGATCTGGCCGCGGCCGACGCCGTGTTCCAGGCCCGCGCCCGGGCCGAACTGCTGGATCTGGGCGTCACCCTGATGGCCCCCGAGACGGTCTATCTGGCCGCCGACACGGTGATCGGCCGCGACACGGTGATCGAACCCAACGTGGTCTTCGGCCCCGGCGTCACCGTCGAAAGCGGCGCGACGATCCGGGCGTTTTCGCACCTGGAAGGCTGCCATGTCAGCCGCGGCGCCGTAGTCGGCCCCTACGCCCGGCTGCGCCCGGGGGCGGAATTGGCCGAGAACACCCGCATCGGCAATTTCGTCGAGATCAAGAATGCCGAGATCGCCGAGGGCGCCAAGGTCAATCACCTCAGCTATATCGGCGATGCGTCGGTGGGCGCGGGCACGAATATCGGCGCGGGCACCATCACCTGCAACTATGACGGCGTGATGAAGCACCGCACGGTGATCGGCGAGAATGTCTTTGTCGGCTCGAACACCATGCTGGTGGCCCCGGTCACCGTGGGCGGCGGCGCGATGACGGCCACGGGCACCATCGTGACCCGCGACGTCGAGCCCGACGCCCTGGCGGTGGGCCGCGCCAAACAGGAAAACAAGCCGGGCTATGCCCGAAAGCTGTTCGAGATGCTGAAGGCGAAAAAGGCACGCCGGGACAAGGGAGCCTGAGTAAATGTGTGGAATTGTTGGCGTATTGGGCAAGCACGAGGCGGCGCCCATCTTGGTCGAAGCGCTGAAGCGGCTGGAATACCGCGGCTATGACAGTGCGGGCATCGCAACCGTGAACGGCGGCAAGCTGGGCCGTCGGCGCGCGGTGGGCAAGCTGGTCAATCTCAGCGACCTGCTGGTGCATGACCCCCTGCCCGGCAAGTCGGGCATCGGCCACACGCGGTGGGCGACCCATGGCGCACCCTCGGTCAGCAACGCGCACCCGCATCAGGCCGGACCGGTTGCCGTGGTCCACAACGGCATCGTCGAAAACTATCGCGAGCTGCGGGCCGAACTGGCCGAGAACGGAATCGATTTCCAGACCGAGACCGACACCGAAACCGTCGCGTTGATGACCGAATTCTACCTGAAATCGGGGCTGAGCCCGGTCGAGGCCGCCTTCAAGACCATCGACCGGCTGCAAGGCGCCTTTGCGCTGGCCTTCCTGTTCGACGGGCGGGATGACCTGATCGTCGCCGCCCGCAAGGGCTCGCCGCTGGCCATCGGGCACGGGGATGGCGAGATGTTCGTGGGCTCGGACGCCATCGCGCTGGCGCCGCTGACCGACCGGATCACCTATCTGGAAGAAGGCGACCGCGCCGTGGTCACCCGCACTTCGGTCGAGATCCGCAACGAGGCGGGCGAGATCGCAAACCGCGAGATCCGCAAGATTCAGCTGGATCAGACCCGGACCGACAAGGGCGGGCACAAGCATTTCATGGCCAAGGAAATCGCCGAACAGCCGGTGGTGGTGGCCGAGGCGATCCGCTCGTACCTGCCCACCGGCAGCGACCGGGTGGTTCTGCCGGACACGGATCTTGATTTCTCCAAGCTGGACCGCCTGACCATGGTGGCCTGCGGCACGGCCTTCTATGCCTGCCTGACCGCCAAGTACTGGTTCGAGCAACTGGCCCGGATGCCCGTCGAGGTCGATATCGCCAGCGAGTTCCGCTATCGCGAACCGCCGATCACCGACCGCACGCTGGCCCTGTTCGTCAGCCAGTCGGGCGAGACCGCCGACACCCTGGCCGCGCTGCGCTATTGCGAGGGCAAGGCCGACAAGATCGTGTCGGTGGTCAATGTCCCCGAAAGCTCGATCGCGCGGGAAAGCGACCTGGCGCTGCCCATCCACGCCGGGGTTGAGATCGGCGTGGCCTCGACCAAGGCCTTCACCTGCCAGCTGAGCGTTCTGCTGATGCTGGCGCTCAAGGCCGCGGCCGACCGGGGAACGCTGGACGACGATGCGCTGGCCGATCACGCCGCCGCGCTGCGCGGTCTGCCGACGCTGCTGAACGCCGCGCTGGACCAGGAGGAGGCGATCCGGAAATCCGCCCAGCGCCTGTCCGAGGCGCGCGACGTTCTGTTTCTGGGGCGCGGCCTGATGTACCCGCTGGCCCTTGAAGGCGCGCTGAAACTCAAGGAAATCAGCTATATCCACGCCGAAGGTTATGCCTCGGGCGAGCTGAAGCACGGCCCCATCGCCCTGATCGACAAGCACATGCCCGTGGTGGTCATGGCCCCGCGCGATGCGGTGTTCGACAAAACCGTGTCGAACATGCAAGAGGTAATGGCACGCAAGGGCAAGGTCATTCTGGTCTCGGACGACGACGGGATCGCAGATGCCAAGGACGGGGTCTGGAGCACGATCCGCATGCCGCATGCCCACGCCTCGGTCGCGCCGATCCTGTATTCGGTGCCCGCGCAGCTGCTGGCCTATCACACGGCGGTCGCCAAGGGCACCGATGTGGACCAGCCCCGCAACCTGGCGAAATCCGTCACGGTCGAGTAAGCCGTCATGCCGGACAGCCCTCTGGACCAGATCAAGGCGTTTGCCGACCCGGACCGGGCCACCCAGATGGCGGCCTATCACAAGGTCGATCGTCCCTATCTTGGGGTACCGAACCCGGTGCTGAATGATCTGACCAAAAGCTGGCGGCAGCAGTTGGACGTGGACGCCCGTGTCGCGCTGGCCGATCAGCTGTGGCAGACCAACATCCACGAGGCCCGGCTGGCCGCCGCCAAGCTGCTGACGCAGGCGCGCATCCGCCCCGATCAGGCGGTTTGGGACCTGCTGCAAAGCTGGCTGCCCGATTTCGACGCCTGGGCGGTGGCCGATCATGCCAGCATGGCCATGCAAAAGCGCCTGTGGGCTGCCCCTTCGCGGCTGGACCAGGTCGAAACCTGGACGACGTCGGATCACATGTGGACCCGGCGCGCGGCACTGGTCGCCACCCTGCCCTGGACCAAGCAGAACCACCCCAAGCCCGAAGACCTAGAGCACCGCGACCGAATTCTGGGGTGGGCCGCCGGTTATGTCCCCGATCGCGACTGGTTCATCCAGAAGGCGGTGGCCTGGTGGCTGCGCGACCTTTCCAAACATGACCCCGACCGGGTCCGGGCGTTTCTGGCCGCGCACGGTGACGCGATGAAGCCCTTTGCCCGCAAAGAGGCCGGCAAGTACCTGAAAGATCAGTCGGAATAGACGTCCAGCTCGACCAGTTCGTCAAACGGCACCAGCAGGGCGCGCATCGCCTCGAGCGACAGCCGCCCGCCGCCCCCCTCGGGGCCCGGTGCGGGAACCAGCGTCACATAGGCCTGCGCCCCGGTCTTCGCCACCACGACCCGGCCATTCCGCTCGGCCTGCACCAATGGCGTTTCCAGCCAGCGCCCCGGCTTGTTCGGATCGCCCAACCCCGCGATCGTGCGTTTCGCACCGCTCCAACCGGGTTGCGCCGCCGCAACGGGCTGCGCCGCGACGACCTCGGTTTCGGTGACCACCGCATCCGGTTGAACGGTCGGCGCTTCTGGCGACCGGTCCAAGGTCTGCCGCACCGCATCGCAGCCGGTCAGAAACGCAGAGAGGAGAACAAACAGGTATCGCATGCGCGCAGCCTACCTCTGCCCGCGCCCGCGTTCCACCCCTCAGGCGCAGTTCTGACTTGTCGCACGGCACGGTGCGCTTTACCTATTGACCATGACTGCTCCGCTGATCGACCCGTTTGCCCGCGCAATCACCTATCTCCGCGTCTCCGTCACGGACCGCTGCGATTTCCGCTGTGTCTATTGCATGTCGGAAAACATGACCTTTCTGCCCAAGAAAGAGCTGCTGACGCTGGAAGAGCTGGACCGGATGTGTTCGACCTTCATCCGGCTGGGCGTGGAAAAGCTGCGGATCACGGGGGGCGAGCCGCTTGTGCGCCGTGGGATCATGGGATTCTTCGACTCGATGACCCGGCATCTGGACAGCGGCGCGCTGAAAGAGCTGACGCTGACCACCAATGGCTCGCAACTGGCCCGGTTCGCCGACGATCTCTATGCTGCCGGGGTGCGGCGGGTGAATGTCTCGCTCGACACGTTGGACGAGGACAAGTTCGCCCGGATAACCCGTTGGGGGCGGCTGAAACAGGTCTTGGGGGGGATCGATGCCGCGCAGAAGGCCGGGTTGCGCATCAAGATCAACGCGGTGGCCCTGAAAGGGTTCAACGAGGAAGAACTGCCCAAGATCACGCGCTGGTGCGCCGAGCGCGACATGGACCTGACCTGGATCGAGGTCATGCCCATGGGTGACATCGGCAACGAGGATCGGCTGGACCAGTACTGGTCGCTGAAAGACGTCCGGGCCGAGTATGAAAACCACTATACCGTCACCGATCTGGCCGAGCGCACGGGCGGCCCGGCGCGCTATGTCCGGCTCGAGGAAACCGGGCAGAAGATCGGTTTCATCACGCCGCTCAGCCATAATTTCTGCGAAAGCTGCAACCGGGTACGCCTGACCTGCACGGGCGAGTTGTACATGTGCCTGGGCCAGGAGGACATGGCCGACCTGCGCGCCCCCCTGCGCGACCACCCCAACAGCGAAGAGCCGTTGGAACAGGCGATCCGCGCGGCGATCACCCTCAAGCCCAAGGGCCATGATTTCGACTATTCCCGCCAGAAGATCGACGGCCAGATGACCCGTCACATGAGCCACACGGGCGGCTGACATGACAGACTTGCCGGGGCGACCCACGGCGCTGTATCGGCTGTATTGCGCGCTGACTTCCGTCGCCATGCCGTTGGCCTGGCGCACCGTTCGCGCCAAGCTGCAGTCGGCCGGTGTTTCCGAAATTCGTCAGCGCGAGCGGCTGGGCCATGCGAGCCAGCCCCGGCCGGACGGTCGGCTGATCTGGTTCCATGCGGCCAGCGTGGGCGAGAGCCTGTCGGTTCTGAGCCTGATCAAGCGCATGAGCGAACGGATTGAGGATGCGCAGTTCCTGATCACCTCTGGCACCCCGACCTCGGCGGCGCTGGTGGAAAAACGTCTGCCGCCGCGGACCCGCCACCAATATCCCCCGCTGGACAGCACCGGCCCGGTGGCGCGATTTCTGGATCACTGGCGGCCCGATGCCGGCGTCTTCGTCGAAAGCGAGATCTGGCCACGCCTGATCGTCGAGACCGCCCGGCGTGGAACGCCTCTGGCCCTGCTGAACGCGCGCCTGTCCGAGAAATCGGTGGCCGGGTGGAAGAAGCGCCCCGACACCGCCCGCTATGTCCTGAGCCAGTTCCGCCTGTTCCTGACGCAAAACGACCGAACGGCCGCAAACCTGATCGCCATGGGCGCGCCCGCCGATCTGGTGCAGCCCGGAACCAACCTCAAGGCCATGTCCGATCCGCTGCCGGTGGATCAAGACACGCTGACGCAGATCCGCGCGCAGATCGGCGCGCGGCCAGTCTGGATCGCCAGCTCGACCCATGCCGGCGAGGAGGAGACCGTTCTGGCCGCCCATGCCGAATTGCTGAACCGCTGGCCCGACCTGCTGCTGCTGCTGATCCCCCGCCACCCGGAACGGCGGAACGAGGTCTGCGCCCTGATCGATGCCGCGGGTCAAAGCCATGCTCTGCGCAGCGCCGGGCAGCCGATCACCCACGACACGCAGGTCTATGTGGCCGATACGCTGGGCGAAACCGGAACTTGGTACGCTTTGTACCCGATCGTGTTTCTGGGCGGGTCGCTGAAAGAGATCGGCGGCCACAACCCGTTCGAGCCGGCGCAGGCTGGCGCCGCGGTGATCACCGGGCCGGGTTACTACAATTTCGCCGAGACATTTGCCCCGCTGGTGGACAGCGGCGGCGCGGTCGAAGTCGCTTCGGCACCCGATCTGGCCAAGGCGGTCGAGCTCTGGCTGTCTGACGAATCGGCGCTGGCAGCGGCGCAAGCGGCGGCGCAGTCCTGCGTGAACACCCAGAAATCGGCGCTGGATGCGGTTGCTGATACGCTATGCGACAAACTGGGTCTGGAGGACGCAGGCCCCTGACCGCCAGCGGCAGCGGGGGCCTGCACCCCCGCCAAGGTGTCAGGCTGCGGGCATCCGCTGTTCGACGATCTCGGCCCACCAGCTGCACCCGGCAGGGATCGCCTCGTCGTTGAAGTTGTATTCCGGGTGGTGAACCATCGCCGTGTCACCATTGCCGACCAGGATATAGGCGCCGGGGCGCTCTTCCAGCATATAGGCGAAGTCCTCTCCGCCCATGACCAACGGCGCCTCTTCACAATCGCCCGAGACCGACTTGGCCACCTGGGCCGCGAATTCTGTCTGTGCGTCGCTGTTCACCATGACCGGGTAGCCGCGCATGTAGGTCACGTCGGCCGTACCGCCGAACGTGGCCGCGATGCCCGTGCAGATGTCCTTGATCCGCTTTTCGGCCAGGTCGCGCATCTCGTTGCTCATGGTGCGTACGGTGCCCTTGATCTGCACCTTCTGCGGGATCACGTTGAACGCCTTCGACGAGGTCTCGAACGAGGTGACCGAGACGACGACCTGATCGATCGGATCGGCATTGCGCGACGCGATGGTCTGCAGCGCCAGAACCGCCTGCGCCGCCATCACGGTCGTGTCCACCGTCTCGTGCGGTTTGGCCGCGTGCCCGCCCCGCCCCTCGAAGGTGATGTCGAACTGGTCGGTCGCGGCGAAGAACGCCCCCGGCCGGATCGAGAAGCTGCCGACCGGCTTGCCCGGCCAGTTGTGCATCCCGTAGACCTCCTGGATGTTCCAGCGGTCCATCAGGCCGTCCTCGCACATCTCGCGGCCGCCACCGCCGCCTTCCTCGGCGGGCTGGAAGATCACCACCACGGTGCCATCGAAGTTGCGGGTCTCGGCCAGGTATTTTGCCGCGCCCAGCAGCATCGCGGTATGTCCGTCATGGCCGCAGGCATGCATCGCCCCCGGCGTTTTCGAGGCATAGTCGAGGCCCGTCGCCTCGTGGATCGGCAGCGCGTCCATGTCGGCCCGCAGGCCGATCACCCGGCCCTTGGTGTCGGCCTTTCCCTTGATCACGCCGACCACGCCGGTGCGGCCAATCCCCGTGACCACTTCGTCGCAGCCGAATTCCTTCAGCTTTTCCGCCACCACCGCGCTGGTGCGGTGGGTTTCGAACAGGATCTCGGGGTTTTCGTGCAGGTCTCGTCGCCATGCGGTGATTTCATCCTGCAATTCGGCAAATCGGTTCTTGATCGGCATTTTCGCTTTCTCTCTCCTTCAAAGCCTCAGGCCGCCGGCATCCGGATTTCGACCATTTCGGCAAACCATGAGCATCCAATCGGAATGATCTCGTCATTGAAATCGTATTCAGGGTGGTGCAGCCCGGCGCTGTCACCATTGCCCAGAACTATGAACGCACCCGGCCGTTCCTGCAACATGAACGAGAAATCCTCGCCGCCCATGACCATCGGCGCCTCGAGGCAACTGCCGCCCACGGCGATGGCTGCGGCCTCGGCATGCTGCGTGGGCGCTTCGGCGTTGATCGTCACCGGCACGCAACGGGTATAGGTCACGCGCGCGGTTCCGCCCATCGCGGCGACCACGCCTTGCGTCACCTCGGTCAGGCGGCGCTCGACCAGATCGCGCATTTCGTTGGAATGGGTGCGTACCGTGCCCCGCACGCGCGCCGATTGCGGGATCACGTTGAACGCGGTCGAAGAGGTCTCGACCGAGGTAACCGACAGCACCGCCTGCAGGGTCGGATCGGTATTGCGCGCCACGATGGTCTGCAGGGCCACCACCAGTTGCGACAGCATGACGGTGGTGTCCACCGTTTCGTGCGGTTTGGCCGCATGCCCGCCGCGCCCGTCCAGATGGATGTCGAACTCGTCCACCGCCGCCAGCAACGGCCCCGAGCGGATGGCGAATTGCCCCGTAGGCAGGCCCGGCACGTTGTGCATGGCATAGACCTCTTGAATGCCGAAACGGTCCATCAACCCGTCCCGGCACATCGCCTCGGCGCCGTTCCCGCCCTCTTCAGCCGGCTGAAAGATCACCACCGCCGTGCCGTCGAAATTGCGCGTCTCGGCCAGGTATTTCGCCGCCCCCAGAACCATCGCCGTGTGACCGTCATGGCCGCAGGCATGCATCGCCCCCGGCGTTTGCGAGGCATAGTCCAGCCCGGTCTGCTCCTGCATGGGCAGCGCATCCATGTCGGCCCGCAGGCCGATCACCCGGCCCTGCGTGTCGGTCTTGCCCTTGATCGCGCCGACCACGCCGGTGCGGCCGATCCCCGTCACCACCTCGTCACAGCCGAATTCCCGCAGCTTTTCCGCAACCAGCGCACTGGTTCGGTGGGTGTCGTACAGGAGCTCGGGGTTCTGGTGAATGTCACGCCGCCACGCGGTGATTTCGGGATGCAATTCGGCAAAACGGTTTCTGACGGGCATGCACGTTTCCTCCACTACCAGCATCCAAGCCGAAGGCCTTGGGCTAAAACAAAAAAATCAGGCGGCCAGTTTCCGGACCAACCGCTGCATGAATTGGTGCCCGGCATCGAACTGGGCAACGGTTATGAATTCGTCGGGCTTGTGCGCTTGGGCGATGTCGCCCGGCCCGCAGATCACGGCCGAATAGCCGGCCTCCTGGAACTGCCCCGCCTCGGTGCCATAGCTGACGACATGGGTCGCGTTGTCGCCGGTCAGCGAGCGGACCAGCGCCTCGGCCTCGCCCTCGGGCTCGGGGGTCAGCGCGGGAACGGCAAAGCTGGGCACCACGTCGATTCGCGTCTTGGGGCGGACCTGCTGCATCCGCGCCTCGACCGCGCGCACCTGCGCCAGATAGGCGTCGCGCCATGCGGCGGCGCTTTCGCCGGGTACCACGCGGAAATCCATCATGAACCGGCAATTCTTGGCCGTGATGTTGTGCGCCGTCCCACCCTCGATCATGCCCACGTGGCACGTCGTCCAAGGGGGGTCGAACGCCGCCGCAAGCGCGCCGGGTTGCGCGGCCATGTTCTTTGCATTCTGCTGATTGGCCCAGTCGATCAGGGGGGCCGCATGCATGATGGCATTCACCCCTTCGTGCAGGCGCGAGCTGTGGACTTCGTGGCCCACCACATGCGTGTCATAGCCATAGCTGCCCTTGTGCCCGGTCACCGTCTGCATCATCGACGGCTCGCCCACGATCACCACCGAGCCCTTGGGCAGAACCTGCTGCATCGCCGCGATCATCGGCGGAGCGCCGGTACAGCCGACCTCTTCGTCGAAACTCAGCGCCAGTTGCAGCGGACGGGCCACGCCCGCGTGATGCGCCTCGACCAATGCCCAGATCGCCAGCGCGTCAAACCCTTTCATGTCGCAGGTGCCGCGCCCGAAATACTTGCCGTCGCGCTCGGTGACCGTGAAGGGATCGCTGCCCCAGGCCTGCCCGTCCACCGGCACCACGTCGGTATGGCCCGACAGGACGACGGCACCTTCATCCCACGGCCCGATATGGGCGAACAGTGCCGCCTTGTGCGGCTGGTCGGGATCGGGCCATCGGTGGGATTCGATACCATGACTCGCCAGATAGTCCTGGACCCAATCGATCAGGGGCAGATTGGTGTCGCGGCTGACCGTCGGGAACGCGATCAGCCGCGTCATGATTTCAAGCGGTGTCAGGCGCCGCGCCATCGCGCTCAATACCCGCTGTCGGTGGTCAGAATGAAATGCCCCGGCTCGACCTCGCGGTATTCCGACGGCGCGGGCTGATAGTCGATCGGATGAATGGGCGACGGGATCGGTTTGAAATTCAAGTCTTTTTCCGATTTCCGCTGGTTCGGGTCCGCGATCGGAACCGCCTTCATCAGCGCCTGAGTATAGGGGTGCTGGGGGTTCTCGAACACCCGCGCCCGCGGACCCAGTTCGACGATCCGGCCCAGATACATCACACCGACATGGTGGCTGACACGTTCAACCACGGCCATGTCGTGGCTGATGAACAGATAGCTGAGCCCCAGTTCGGACTGCAGTTCCATCATCAGGTTCAGCACCTGCGCCTGCACCGACACGTCTAGCGCCGAAACGGCCTCGTCAGCGATGATCAGCTTGGGGTTCAGCGCAAGGGCGCGCGCGATGGCGATGCGCTGGCGCTGGCCGCCCGACATCTCGTGCGGGTAACGGCGCATGAAGCTGCGCGGCAGGTGCACCTTGTCGAACAGCTGCGCCACGCGGTCCTGCAGCTCCGACCCCGAGGCCACGCCATAGTTGCGCATCGGCTCGGCCACCTGGTCGACCAGCTGCATCTGCGGGTTCAACGAGGCGAACGGGTCCTGAAAGATCATCTGCATGTCCAGCCGGGCCTTGCGCAGGCCCTTCTGGTCCAGCTTCATGATGTCGACGCCATCAAGGTCCACCTCGCCCGACAGCGGCTCGACCAACCGCAGGATCGACCGCCCCGCCGAGGACTTGCCGCAGCCGGATTCACCGACCAGGCTCAGCGTCTGGCCCCGGTTCAGCGTGAACGAGACGTCCTCGACCGCATGCACGTTCGAGATCGTGCGGCGCAGCAGCCCGCCCTTGACCGGGAACCGCGTGGTCAGGTTGCGGACCGTCAGCAGCACGTCCTCGGTTCCGGGAATCGGAGCGATGTTCTGACCCTCGACCCCCAGCAGCTTCATCGGTTCGGGCGCGGATTTGCCGCGCATCTCGCCCAGCTTGGGCACCGCGGCCAGCAAGGCCTTGGTGTAATCGTGCCGGGGGTTCTCAAAAATCTCGGTGACGGTGCCCTCTTCGACCTTGTTGCCGCGATACATGACCACGACGCGGTCGGCCATCTGGGCGACCACGGCCATGTCATGGGTGATGAACATCACCGCCGTGCCGGTTTCGCGTTTCAGCCGGTCCATCAGGGCCAGGATCTCGGCCTGGATCGTCACGTCCAGCGCCGTGGTGGGTTCATCGGCGATCAGCAGGCGCGGCTCGCAGGCCATCGCCATGGCGATCACCACCCGCTGGCGCATCCCGCCCGACAATTCGTGCGGGTACTGCTTGAGTCGACGTTCCGGTTCGGGGATGCGGACCTGTTTCAGCAGCTCCAGCGCGCGCGCCTCGGCCTGCGCCTTGGACATGTTCTTGTGGATCCGCAGGCCCTCGGTCAGTTGCCGGCCCACGGTGAAGACCGGGTTCAGCGCGGTCATCGGTTCCTGAAAGATCATCCCGATCTCGTTGCCGCGAATCTGCTTCATCAGGTCCTGATCGGCCCTGGCCAGATCCAGCTTGTTCCCGTCGCGCCGGTCGAACAGCAACTCGCCGCCCGCGATCTTGCCCCCGCCGAATTCCACCAGCCGCATCAGCGACAGCGACGACACCGATTTGCCCGACCCCGATTCGCCCACGATGCAGACGGTTTCGCCCGGATGGACCTCGAACGAGACATCCTCGACCCCCACGACCGGGCCATCCTTGGTTTGAAACTCGACCCGAAGTTTTCTGATCTCGGCAATAGGCTGGTCCAGCACGCGCGCGCTCTCCCTGAGGGCTTGTTAGATTTTGGTGTCGAACGCTAAGGCGGCAAAGCGGGAAAAGTCAAACCCATTGCCAGATTTCGCAGCGGCAAGGCTTGCAATTTTCGAAAACTCTGTTTCGATACCCCGCGTAACCGCGCCGAAAAACCTGCGCAGGCCGCAAGAAACGAAGTCTTTTTTCTTTTCGTCACAGCAGCTTGCCCCAGGCGCGGCAACGCCAAATCCGCAGGCCTTGCGGAAAAATCGAGACACGAATGTGTCCAACAAGGAGTGTATGATGAAAATTAAAGCCCTTTTGCTCGGTGCGATTGCAAGCACGGCACTGGCCCCGATGGCCATGGCCGAGCGCGGATCGGACGGCAATGTCAGCATCATCTATTGGCAGGCGCCCTCGATCCTGAACCCGTTCCTGTCGGGCGGCACCAAGGATGTCGAGGCGGCCTCGCTGGTGATCGAACCGCTGGCCCGCTATGACCAGGACGGCAACATGGTGCCCTATCTGGCGGCCGAAATCCCGACCGTGGAAAATGGCGGCGTCAGTGAGGATCTGACCTCGATCACCTGGAAGATCGCGCCCGGAATCACCTGGTCGGACGGCTCGCCCTTCACCGCGGCCGACGTCAAGTTCACCGCCGACTACTGCATGCATCCCGAAGGCGGCTGTGCGCAGGTGACCAAGTTCGAAGGCGTCACCAGCGTCGAGGCCCTGGACGATCTGACCGTCAAGGTCACCTTCGACAAGCCGACCCCCTTCCCCTATGGCCCGTTCGTGGGCGGGGAAAGCCCGATCATCCAGAAGGCCCAGTTCGAAAACTGCATGGGCGCCAAGGCGCCGGAATGCACCGAGCAGAACTTCAACCCGATCGGCACCGGCCCGTTCGTCGTCACCGAGTTCAAGCCGAACGACGTGATCACCTTCAAGGCCAACGACAACTATCGTGACCCGAACAAGCCCGCCTTTGCCACCGTGACCTTCAAGGGCGGCGGCGATGCCACCGCGGCCGGACGCGCCGTGATGGAAACTGGCGAGTTCGACTATGCCTGGAACCTGCAGCTGGCCCCCGAGGTGATCTCGCAGATGCAGGCCGGCGGCAAGGGCACTCCGGTGGCCGGCTTCGGCCCGCTGGTCGAGCGCATCATGCTGAACCAGACCAACCCGTCGCCTGAACTGCCGGAAGGCGAACGTTCGACGGCCAAGCATCCGCATCCGTTCCTGACCGACCCGGCGGTGTACAACGCCATGTCTCTGGCAATCGACCGTCCGCTGCTGGTCGAGATCGGCTATGGCCAGGCGGGCAAAGTGACCTGCAACTGGGTCCCCGCCCCGGCTGCGTTCAATTCGACCACCATGACCTGCGACAAGCAGGACATCGAAGGCGCGAAAAAGCTGCTGGATGATGCCGGCATCGTCGACACCGACGGCGACGGCATCCGCGAGAAGGACGGCGTGCCGCTGAAGATCGTCTATCAGACCTCGACCAACGCCGTCCGCCAGGACTTCCAGGCGCTGATCAAGGAATGGTGGAGCCAGATCGGCATCGAAACCGAGCTGCGCAACATCAACGCGTCGGTCTTCTTCGGTGGTGATCCGGGCTCGCCCGACACGTTCCAGAAGTTCTATGCCGACGTGCAGATGTACGCCAACACCTTCAACGGCACCGATCCGCAGTCGTATCTGGGCAACATGCTGTGCGACAAGGCTCCGCGTCCGGAAACCCAGTGGCAGGGCGAAAACATCTCGCGCTGGTGCGACCCGGAATATGACGCGCTGCATGCCAAGCTGGCCCAGACCGCCGGCCTGGAAGCCCGCGCCGAGATCGCGAAAAAGCTGAACGACATGGCCGTCATGGGCGGCGCGATGATCCCGCTGGTACACCGTGGCCGCCTGTCGGCACATTCGAACACGCTGGGTGGCGTTGTTCTGAACGTGTGGGACAGCGAACTGTGGAACATCGCTGACTGGTACCGCAAGACCGGTTCCTAAGCGTCAGACTTGCACTGCCGCGCCCCGGTGCCTATCGGGGCGCGGCTTCCTGCATCCACCCCAACGAAAAGACGCATGCACAAAGGCGCCTTTGAATGCTCAACTTCACCATTCGACGACTGATCCTGGCCGTTCCGACGCTGCTGTTCATCAGTCTCGTCATTTTCCTGCTGCTCGAGCTCGCCCCCGGCGACCCGATGGCGCAGGTTCCGCTGACCGTTCCGCCCGAAGTCAAAGAGAAGATGCGCGAGGCGCTTGGCCTCGGCCAACCGATGCATGTCCGGTTCTGGAAATGGATCGTGCAGTTCTTCTGGATCGAACCGCAGGTTCTGGTCGACCACATCTTCGGCACCAGTTTTTCCGCAGGTGACCTTCGGGTGATTTCGTGGCAGACCCGCTCGCCCGTCATGGACATCGTCGTTCAGCGCATCCCGCAGACCCTTTGGGTGGTCGGCACCGCCTATGTGGTCGCCATCCTGATCGCCCTGCCCATCGGCATCTATTCGGCCTATCGCCAGTATTCCTGGTTCGACCAGATGGGCACCTTCGTGTCGATGGTCGGCTTCTCGGTTCCGCCGTTCTTCTCGGGGGTGCTGGTGATCGTGATCTTCTCGGTCCAGCTGGGCTGGTTCCCGTCGATCTATGACACGACGCATGTGGTCAATGACTGGGACAGCTTCGTCGTTCAGCTGAAACAGATGATCATGCCTGTTATGGTGCTGGCGCTGCAGATCACCGCGCAGCTCAGCCGGTTCATGCGCGCCTCGATGCTGGACAACCTCAACCAGGATTACGTCCGCACCGCGCGCGCCAAGGGCCTGAGCGAATACACCGTGGTCATGGTGCATGTCCTGCGCAACTCGATGATCCCGGTGGTCACCGTGATCGCGCTGGGGATTCCGTCGATCTTCGGCGGCGCCATCATCACCGAGCAGGTGTTCAAGGTGAACGGCATCGGCCAGCTGCTGATCGGTGCCATCCAGGCCAACGACCTGCCGATGGTGCAGACCCTGACCTTCATCTTTGCCGTGCTGATCGTCCTGTTCAACCTGATCGCCGACGTTCTCTATGGCATTCTGGACCCGAGGATCCGCTATGACTGACAAGGATCGCTTTGTCCCCGACGAAGGGCTTGCGCCCGCTTCGACCGTTCTGCCGGCGGCGGACGTGGTCGAGGAATTCACCGCCCCGCCCCGCAGCCAGTGGCGCGACGTGTGGGACCAGTTCAAGACCCACAAGGGCGCCATGGTCGGCGCGATGCTGTTCATCTTCATCGTCGCGGCCGTCTATCTTGGCCCGTTCCTGTGGACCATCGACCCGACCCAGATCGACATCCGCGCCCGCAACCAGGGGCCCAGCTGGGCCCATCCGTTCGGCACCGATCAGCTGGGCCGGGACATCATGGCGCGAATGATGTCCGGGGGTCAGACCTCGGTCTCGGTCGGCATCACCGCGATGCTGCTGGCGCTGTTTTTGGGGTCGTTCATCGGCGTGATCGCGGGGTTCTTCAAGCGGCTGGACGGGCCGCTGATGCGCCTGACCGATCTGTTCCTGGCCCTGCCGCTGCTGCCGCTGCTGCTGGTGATGATGCTGCTGTTCCGCGAGCCTCTGTCCGCTGCGTTCGGGCTCGAGCGGGGGATCTTCATCCTGATCGTCTGCGCCATCGGCATCACCTCGTGGATGCCGACCGCGCGGATCGTGCGCGGCGACGTGCTGGCGATCAAGGAACGCGAGTTCGTTCTGGCCGCTCGCTCGATCGGCACCAGCAACACGCAGATCATCACCCGGCACATCCTGCCCAACGTGCTGTCTCCGATCATGGTGTCGGCCACGCTGGGCATCGCCACGGCGATCATCACCGAAAGCGCGCTGTCCTTCCTGGGGCTGGGCTTCCCGCCTGACTTCCCCACCTGGGGCCGGCTGCTGTTCGATGGCGTCGACTATCTGCAGCAATACCCCGAGCGTGTGTTCTGGCCCGGCCTTGCGATCTCGCTGACCGTTCTCAGCGTGAACTATCTGGGCGACGGCCTGCGCGATGCGCTCGATCCGCGGATCCGCGGACGCTGACCCAAAGTCAGTCGGCGCGCCTGAGCGCGCCGGCCAACACCACGATCACCACGGCCAGCGGCAGCAGGACGGCAAAGGCCAGCCGCAGCGACAGGATCCCCGCCAGAAGCCCGATCAGCGGAGGGCCGATCAGCAGACCTCCGTACCCCAAGGTGGCGACACTGGCGATGGCCTGCCCCGGCGGAACATGCGGGTCGTTCGCGGCCCGGCTGAAGGCCAGCGGCATGATCACCGCATAGCCCACGCCCATCAGCCCAAAGCCGCTCAGCGCCCCGACCGCGCCCCCGGCCGATAGCACCAGGAATACGCCCACGGCCGCGCAGGCTCCGCTGACCCGGGCCACGGGCACCGGTCCGAACCGGGCGATCACAAGGCCGCCCAACAGCCGCACGGCAACCATGGACACCGAAAAGACGGCATAACCCAAGGCCGCAACGCTTTCAGCCACACCCGTGACATCCCGCAGAAAGATGGCGCTCCAGTCAGCCACTGCCCCCTCGCCCAACGCGCCGCACATCGCGGTCAGCCCGACCAGAACCAGAATGCCTCTGGGCAAGGCAAAGATCGCGGCGCCGTCGGACTGCACCCGCCGCGACGTCCATCGGACCCAGGACAGGGCAAGCGCCAGCGCGACGGTTGCCCCACCGGCCAGTAGGAAATGCGGCAGAACTGCAAGTTGCATCTGAACCGCGCCATAGCCGCTGAGCGCTCCCAGCCCGGCGCCCAGGCTCCACACCGCGTGGAACGAGGACATCACCGGTTTGGCATAGGCCTGCTCGACCTCGGCGGCCCAGGCGTTCATGGCCACATCCATCGAGCCGTGGAAGGCCCCGAAAATGAACAGGAACGCAGCCAGCGTGGCGAAGCTGTCGGCGGCCGCAAGAAGGATCAGTGAGGCTGTGTACAAAACCGCGATCACCCGCGTCACGGTCACCGCGCCAAACCTGTCGGTCAGGCGTCCGGTGACGGGAAAGGAACACACCGCCCCGGCCGCCATGAACAGCAGGCCATAGCCCAGCTCCTCGTGGCTCAGCCCCAGACGGTCACGGACGGCCGGAATGCGCGAGGCCCAGATGCCGAACAGGGCGCCATTCAGGATGAACATGGCGGCCACGGCTCGCCAGGCTGAAACCAATTCGATCAATTGCTCTGCCCCACCTGTGAATTGCGTGCGTTGCAGCAATACAGGCGCCCTGCGGATTGGCAAGCCGCAGCTATTCCAGCTTGCGGCGAATACGCCGGATCGCGGCCCAGACCGCAAGCACAACCGGCAGTGTCACAGCGGCGGTCAGCATGCCTTTGCTTATTCCGGCCCTGGTCAGCGGATACAGCAGGTAACTGACCAGCGACACCGCGTAATAGCTGATGGCAACCACCGACAACCCTTCGACCGTGTGCTGCAACCGCAGCGCCAGATCCGAGCGGCGGTCCATGCTTTCCAACAAGGCCTGGTTTTGCGCGCTGCGCTCGACGTCAACGCGGGTACGCAAAAGGTCTCCGGCGCGGATGGCCCGGTCCGAGAGGGCCTGCAGCCGCCGTTCGGTCGCCTTGACCGTGCGCATGGCCGGATCATAGCGGCGCATCATGAACTCGGCGAAGGTCTGGCGACCCCGAAACCGAACCTCGCGCAGGACTTCGATCCGTTGATGAACGATCGCCTCATAGGCGGCGGTGGCCGCAAATCGAAAGGCCGACCGCGCCGACAGCGTCTCGAGCTCGGTCGAGGTGGCCAGCAGTTGCGGCAACAGATCGTCGGGATGGGTCGTGTCCTTGGTCATCTCGCCCATCAGGTCGGTCAACTGCCGGTCCAGTTCGCCAATGCGAGGCATCAGCGCCTTGACCCGGGCAAAGCCCAGCATCGACATCGCCTTGTAGGTCTCGATCTCGCACAGCCGCTGGATGATCCGGCCCGTGCGCCTGCGCCCGGTGCCCTCGGACACGAACAAGGCAAACCGCATGTGGCCGGCCGGATCGATGCGGAAATCACTGGCGCAGATGGCCGAGTCGTCCAGCACTCGCGACACCGCCAGGCTTTCGGGTTCGAACCAGTCGTTCAGCGCGGCCTGAACAGCGTCATCGTCAGGACGGGGCACCACCCGCAGCATGATCGAGGTCACACGCAGGCCCGGGCTGGCTGCCAACCAGTCGGGGGGGAAAACCTCGAAATCGGCAGGGTTGAAGGCGCGCTCGCTGACATTCTGAGTGATGGCCGTGTAGGTCACGAATTCCGTGTGGTGCTCCCACTTCAGCCAGTGCCGGCCTATCTGGCCCGAATAATGCGTCGCGTCCGGTTGCGGATGCTGGGCACCGTGACGGTCCAGCAGGGCGATCAGATGCGCCATGTCCTTGCTGCGGTCGCGCGCAACTGCATCGACCGGTTTCTTGATCGCCAGGAAAACGACCGTGCACGGCGCCTGCGCCACGGGGAACGGCCGCGCGTGCAATTCGTTGGCCAGCGCATAGCGCAGCGGATGATCCTCGATTGGCGTCATTTTCGGCTCCGTTTGGTCAGGGGCAATATACGACACCACATCAAATCATCAATTCTCTTTTTATTTCATATACTTACAGGAATACAACGGCATACAATCACTCTATCTCATTGATTTGGCTGCCAGAGCTCGATCGGATTGCCTTCGGGGTCGTGCAGGCGGGCGAATTTTCCGATCTCGCTGTTCCATTCGTCGCGGGTCTCCACCTCGATTCCAGCCGCGCGCAGTTGGTCGACCATGGCCGCCAGATCGTCGACTCGGAAATTGATCATCCATTGCTGCGCCGCATCGCCGAAATAGTCCGTATCCGCTGCGAACGGGGCAAACACGGTGTAGCCTTCGCGCTGCTTCCATGGGACCGGATCATAGTGATTGACGCCCAGATGGGTCTCGTACCATTGCGACAGAGCCTTCGGATCGCGGGCGCGGAAGAATACGCCGCCGATGCCGTTTACCTTCTGCATGAAATACCTCGTTCCGTTGGGGGTTGCCGTGGCATCATACCCTGAAACGAAAAAAGGCGCCCGCAATGGCCAGCCGTTTACTATCTTGTAGCCTGATGGCGAACTTTACAGGAACAAGAGCCTAAAATTTGGTGCCCGGCAATATGTTAGCGCATTGCCGGACATTCGTCCCGCAGAAAAGATATTTTGGGCAGAGCGGGCTGGTCTCGAGATCGGCGAAATCAACA
>NZ_FQVK01000024.1 GCF_900129345.1 Ruegeria intermedia
TTCATAGCGACGTTGAGACATGCTGCTCTCCTCTTTCACAGAAGTGAATCAGAAACCCTCAAACGCCGATAGCGATTTATGAGTGTGTGACCTAGAGCAGGGTCAGCAGGTTCTCGGGCGGGCGACCGATGGCGGCCTTGTCGGCGGTGATCCCGATGGGGCGTTCGATGAGGATCGGGTTCTCGGCCATGGCCTGAACCAAGGCCTCTTCTGGTGTTTCCCTGCTCAGCCCCAGTTCCTTGAACCGCGCCTCGCCCCGGCGCATCATCTCGATCGCCGGGATGCCCAACCGGGACAGCACCGCGCGCAGCTCATCCGCGCTGGGCGCGTCCTCGAGGTATCTGCGAACGGTAACCTCGGCGCCGCGGTCCTGCAGCAGGGCCAGCCCGGCGCGCGATTTTGAACAGCGTGGGTTGTGCCAGTATTCGATCACAGCCAATCCTCTCGTTTGCTGCCGACGGCGTCGGCCACCGATTTGAACCCGTCCCGCGCCAGCAGGGCGTCCAGCCCTCGCGCGATCTCGGCCGCCAGCGACAGGCCGCCATAGACCATCGCGGTATAGAGCTGCACGGCCGAGGCCCCGGCGCAGATCTTGGCATAGGCCTGTTCGGCGGTGCTGATGCCGCCCACGCCGATCAACGGAATCTGCCCGCCGGTCAACTGGCTCAGCCGGGCCAGAACGCGGGTCGATTTCTCGAACAGGGGCGCGCCCGACAGTCCGCCGGCCTGATCCTTGTGCGGGCTGCGCAGCCCTTCGCGCGACAAGGTCGTGTTGGTGGCGATGACACCGTCGATACCCGTGTCACGGGCGACGTCGGCGATGTCCCGCAGTTCGTCATCCGCAAGGTCGGGGGCGATTTTCAGAAACACCGGGATCGGCCGCGCCAAGGCATCGCGGGTGTCCAGCACACCTGCCAGCAGGGCGCTCAGCGCCTCTTTGCCCTGCAGGTCGCGCAGCTTTTCGGTGTTGGGCGACGAGACATTCACCGTGGCGAAATCCAGCCATTGCCCGCAATGGGCCAGCACCTGCGCAAAATCCCGCGCCCGGTCGCTGCTGTCTTTGTTGGCGCCCAGGTTCAGGCCGATCACCGCGTCCTTGGGGCGGTGCGCCAGACGCCGGGCCATCGCCTCCATCCCTGCGTTGTTGAAGCCGAACCGGTTGACGGCGGCGCGGTCCTCGGAAAGGCGGAACAGGCGCGGCTTGGGGTTGCCCGGCTGCGGGCGCGGTGTGACGGCACCCACCTCGATAAACCCAAAGCCCGCGCGGGACAGCGGGCCCAGAACCTCGCCGTTTTTGTCGAACCCGGCGGCCAGCCCCACCGGGTTGGGCAGATCCAGCCCGGCCAGCTGCGTGCGCAAGCGCGGCGAGGTGACGGGACCGGGTGCCGGGGTCAGACCCGATTTCAGCGCCTTGATCGACAGGCCGTGCGCGGTTTCAGGGTCCAGGCGATGCAGGGCCGCCAGCGCAAGTTTCTCGGTCAGTTTCATCCGAAGGACGCTCCGGTTGGGGCGGGGGCGGTGCGGATCAGGCGCGAGTCGGCCACAGCCGCCTGCCGGTGAATGACCGCCGCGCGGTAGGCCGGTTCGGTCACCATCTCCAGAAACGCATGGGCCGAGGGGTAGCGGGCGATGAACATCTCGTCCCATACCTCGTCCTGCGGGCCGATCAGCGTTGTCTGGAACGTGCCGCGCCAGATGATCGCGGCCCCCAGCCGCGCGATGATCGGCGCGGTTTCGGCCCCGTACCGGCGATAGGCTTCGGCGCCGCTCAGCCCCGCGCCGGCCAGATCGTGGCCTGCGGGATAGGCGGCCTTGGCGCGGAGCCGCACAAGGTTCAGCATCTCGATCGGGTGGTCGCGGTCCAGCGCCTTGAACGCCTCGAACTGGGCGCGGTCGGGGTCGATATGGCTGGTCATTGCATCTCCTCGGGGAAGCGGTGCGCGCCGTTTTCCAGCGGCAGCGGCTTGGCCCAGACCACATCGGCCATGCGCATGTTGCGATAGAGATGCGGGAACAGGGCCCCGCCGCGCGAGACCTCCCATTTCAGATCATCGCCCATTTTCTGGGCATCGCAGGCCACGAGGGTCAGGTTTTCGGCCCCGGCAAAGTGCTTGGCCGCGGTTTCCGCCGCCTGTTCTGCCGTGGAAAAATGCACAAACCCATCGGTCACGTCGATGGGTGCGCCCCGGGTTTCGCCCTGTGCCTGCAGGGCCGCCCATTCCTCGGCCCGGAATATCTTGTAGATCAGCATGGCGCCGTGATGCCCCGCGCGCGGGGTAGAATCAAGCCGCATTTCCCCCTTTGACTCTTTGCCGCCCTCGGCGCACGATCCTGACAATCAATAACAGGGAGTTTCAAATGATTACCCGTTTCCTGACATCCGTCGCGGCCCTTGGCCTGACCGCAGGCATGGCGGCGGCCGACTACAAGCTGACCATTCTGCACACCAACGACCTGCACAGCCGCATAGAGTCCATCAACAAGTATGACTCGACGTGCGATGCGGAAGGCGAGGCCGAAGGCAAGTGCTTTGGCGGGGTTGCGCGGCTCAAAACCGTAGTCGATGCCAAACGTGCTGAAATGCCTGACGCCAACCTGTTGCTGTTGGATGCAGGTGACCCATTCCAGGGGTCCTTGTTCTACACGACCTACAAGGGTGCGGCGGAAGCCGAGTTCATGGAGGCGATCGGATATGATGTAATGGCTGTCGGCAATCACGAGTTCGATGACGGCCCGGCGGGGCTTGCCGCTTTCATCGATGCCGTCAGCTTTCCGGTGATTTCTGGAAATCTCGACCTGTCTTCGTCCGCAGAGCTGAAAGGCAAAGTCCAGAACCACGTCGTTCTGGAGGTCGGAGGGCAAAAGATCGGGATCATTTCGGCGCTGGCTACGGACACTGTCGAAACGTCGAGCCCGGGCAAGGATGTCGTGTTCCAAGACGAGATTGACAGCTTGGCCGCCGACGTGGCCGCACTCGAGGCGGAAGGTGTAAACATCATCATCGCGCTGAACCACGTGGGTCTGGCGAAGGATATTGAGATTGCCGAAAAGGTTCCGGGCATTGACCTTGTCGTCGGTGGGCATTCGCACACACTGTTGTCCAACACCGATGATGGTGCGGCAGGACCCTACCCGATGATGGTCGGCGATGTGCCGGTCGTACAAGCCTATGCCTATTCCAAGTACCTTGGCGAGATCGAACTGACTTTTGACGACGATGGAAACCTGGTTTCGGCTCAGGGCGAACCGATTCTTCTGGACGCGTCCATAACGCCCGATCCCGATATTGCCGCACGTGTGGCCGAGATGGGTGCCCCGATCGAGGAAATGAAGAAACGCGTCGTCGCCTCGGCCTCCGATGCGATCGAAGGATCGCGCGACATCTGCCGCGTGCAGGAATGCGAGATGGGCAATCTGGTGGCCGACGCCATGCTGGCGCGGGTCGCCGATCAGGGCGTTCAGATCGCCATCGCCAACTCGGGCGGCCTGCGCGCCTCGATCGACGCGGGCGACGTGACCATGGGCGAGGTGCTGACCGTTCTGCCCTTCCAGAACACGCTTTCGACCTTCGAGATCAGCGGCCAGGGCATCATCGATGCGCTGGAGAACGGGGTCAGCCAGGTAGAAGAGGTCAAGGGCCGCTTTCCGCAGGTTGCCGGGCTGAAATTCACCTGGGATCCGTCGGTTGCCCCCAACGAAGGCCGTATCGTCGAGGTGCTGGTGGCCGAGGGCGACAGCTATGTGCCGATCGATCCGAACAAGACCTATCTGGTGGTCACCAACAACTATGTCCGCAATGGCGGGGACGGGTACAAGATGTTCACGGGCGACGACAAGAACGCCTATGATTTCGGCCCCGATCTGGCGGATGTGACCGCTGAATACCTGGCGGCGAATGCACCCTACACGCCTTACCTGGACGGTCGCATTCAGAGGAAGTGATCGCAGACAAAAGAACAAAGGCCGCATCCGGGGATGCGGCCTTTTTCGTTGGCGGGTCTCAGCCGAACTCGTATTCCGGCCACAGATCCGGGTCGAACCCGTCCAGCATGGGGCGGATGTGATCGGCGACCTTGCGCCAGCCCCCGATCGACTTGGTCGAGATCTTTTTGCGCACCTGATCGATACTGGCGGTGCGCACCTGTTTCTTGTTTTCCTCCGGGTGCATCATGCTTTCCTGCCAGTCGATCCCGCAGAACGCGGCCACCTGCTTGCTGTAGGTTTCCGGGTCGGCCACCAGGTTTTCGTATTGAACCGTCAGAATCCGGTCACCGAAGATGGCATCCCAATGCTGCATGTAGCGCCGATACAGGTTGGCCGAATGCGCGATGGAGTTCAGGTTCGACGCGTATCGCATTCCGCCCGCGGGAAAACGGCGAATCCATTTCGACAGCCCGACATCGCGCGGGTCGCGCAGCATGTGCACGATCTTGGCATTGGGGAAGGCCGAGAGGATGAAGCCCACGCGCTGATAGTTGTGAGGCATCTTGTCCACGAAGGCGATCGACCCGTCGGGGATCGGAGGCATCAGCTCGCGGAACTCTTCGGCGAATCTGCGGGCCTCGACGTCGTCGAACGGCTGGTTTTCATCCGAGTAGACCGCCGACAGATCGGCGGCAAGGGTCAGCTCTCCGCAACCGGCGACATCGGGGACCGAGCTCAGCATCATCTCCATCAGCGTCGTGCCCGAGCGCGGCTGCCCGAGCACGAAAATGGGCAGAGGGACGTCCTCGACGCCCGAACTGGGAACGGCCTCCGGCGAGGGGAACAGGGATTTGATCCGCTCGAATTTCTTCTCCTCGGCGCCGAAATCGTATGGATTTTCCGCGTGTTGGGCGGCATTGGCGCGGGCGAACTGCGGCAGCGCGGCCTCCAGGCCCTCGATCTTCGACTCAAGCTGGGCCTTGGCGAATTCCAGCGTCGAATCCCTGTGGTCGATTTCGGCCATCGCCGCCTCGACCTGCGGCAGCAGCGACTTGGCCTGCTCGCTGTCGACCATCGACGACAGCTGATACAAGGCCGAAATGTGGTGTGGCTCCTGTTCCAGAATGCGCCACAGAATCTCGGCGCACCCCGCCTTGTCTCCCGCCTGATGCAGATCGACCGCCTTTCGGAACGCGATCCCCATGTCGTCGGGCGCCAGTTCATAGGCCCGCGCGATGTCGCGCGAGCTGGCCTCGACAAAGCCCAGTTTGCCGTAGGCCCGGCCGCGCGAGGCCAGAAGCTTGGGGTTGTCGGGATCGTTCTTCAGCTTTTCGGTGGCGTTTTCGACGATGCTGCGCCAGTTCTGGCCCTTGAGCTTGATTTCATCGATGACGCGGATGATTTCCGGGTTGCCCGGAAATTTGTCCAACATCCGTTCGGAATAGGCCAGGGCCTGAGCGATCTGCCCGGTCTGCATCAGCGCATTGGCGAGGTTTTCCACGAATTGCGGGTCATCCGGCTTCAGGCGTGACGCCTCCTGAAAATGGGGGATGGATTTCTTGTACTGCTTCATCTCGGTCAGCACGAAGCCGGCGATGGCGTGAAAATCCGCATCCTTCGGGAATTTCTTGGTGCCCAGCGTTGCCTTTTTCAGGGCCTGAGGAAATTTGCCCGCCTCGAGATCGGCCAATGCCTTGGCCTTGAGAGAATTTGGTGCTTGAGTTGCCATGAAACTATGCGCCGCTCGATCCTGTTTTTCCGCTGCTAGGTTCATTGCCCATGTGTGGACGGTTTGCAATAACTCTTCCCAATGATGCCATGGCGCAGCTGTTTGCCGCACGCCCGGCGAATGATCTGCCGCCAGTGCCCAACTACAATGTCTGTCCGACAAACCCGGTGCATGTCGTCCGCGCCGGGGAAACGGGGCGCAGGCTGGATCCGTTGCGTTGGGGGTTTCTGCCGCATTGGTACAAGTCGGAAAATGACGGCCCGCTTCTGATCAATGCGCGGGCCGAGACCCTGGCGGACAAGCCGGCCTTTCGCGCCGCCTGCCGGGATCGGCGCTGCATTGTCGTGGCCACGGGCTTCTATGAATGGACCAAGGACGCGGATGGCGCGCGCCTGCCGTGGTATTTCCACCGCCGCGACGGCGCCCCCATCGCCTTTGCCGGGATCTGGCAGGACTGGGGGCCGCCCGAAGCCCGCCGCGGCACCTGCGCCATCGTGACCACCGCCGCAAACTCGCGGGTCAAGGCCATCCACCACCGCATGCCTCTGATCCTCGAGCCGCAAGACTGGGCGCTGTGGCTGGGCGAAGCCGGCAAAGGGGCTGCACGCCTTATGCGCCCCGGCCCCGAGGACCTGCTGGAGTTCTATCGGGTCAGTACTGCGGTCAACTCGAACCGGGCCAGCGGTCCGCAGCTGATCGCGCCAATCGCCGAGGGCTGATCGCTCGGTCGCGGGTTTCCATTGAGCCCCGGCGGCGCTAGACCTTGTCCATGGCAATCGAATTCCCAGACCTGACCGCGTTCTACACCCACGGGTTCGACACGGTGATCGACGTACGCAGCCCGGCGGAATATGCCGAAGACCACGCCCCCGGCGCCATCAACCGGCCGGTTCTGAACAACGAAGAGCGCGCCCGCGTCGGCACCATCTATGTGCAGCAAAGCCCGTTTCTGGCCCGCAAGCTGGGCGCGGCGCTGGTGTTCCGCAATGCCGCTGACCACATCGAAAACCGCCTGAGCCATCACGACGGCGGCTGGCGCCCCCTGGTCTATTGCTGGCGCGGGGGGCAGCGATCGGGGTCGTTCACCTGGATGCTGCAGCAGATCGGCTGGCGCGCCGAGGTCGTCTCGGGCGGGTACCGCACCTATCGGCGGCTTGTGAACCGGTTTCTGTATGACGACCCGCTGCCGCACCGGCTGGTGGCGTTGGACGGATATACCGGCTCCGCCAAGACCGAGCTTCTGGCGCGCTTGCGCCAGAGGGGCGTGCAGATTCTGGACCTCGAGGCGCTGGCCAATCACCGGGGCTCGCTTCTGGGCGAGCAACCGGGCGGCCAACCCAGCCAGAAGGCTTTCGAATCCGCGCTCGCCGCGGCGCTGATTGCGCTGGACCCTTCGCGCCCCGTGGTGGTCGAGGCCGAATCTTCGAAGATCGGGACGCTGATCCTGCCGCCCTCGGTCTGGAAGGCGCTGCGGGTTGCGCCGCGCATTCGGATCACGGCGCCGATCGCGGCCCGTACCGCCTATCTGGTGTCGGCCTATGACGACATCCTGTCCGACCCCGAGCGGTTGAAGGAACGTCTGGCACCACTGCGCCACCATCGCGGCCACGATGTCGTGGATGGCTGGTTCGATCTGATCGCCCAAGGTGACAAGGCCGGGCTGACCCGTGCCCTGATGGAGCAGCATTATGATCCGGCCTATGAAAAATCGCGCCGCGTCCACAAGGTGGATGTGATGGCGCAACTGCAGGCGGAGTCGCTTACCGCAGCAGCGCTGGACACTCTGGCGTCGCAAATCGAAGGGCTGTTGGCTCAGCCCCGCAGCTTCAGCCCCGGAGCCTCGACCAGTTCACCCACGATTTCGGCCGGATAACCCGCAGCCCGCAGCCGATCGCGCAGGGCCATGGCCGCGTCGGGTTGGACGGCAGCCAGCAGACCTCCGGCGGTTTGGGGGTCGAACAGCAGATCGGCCTTTCCGCCTTCGGGCAACTCGGGAACGATCGCACGGTTGTCCGCAAACAGGGTCGAGCGGATTCCGTCGTGGCTCAGCTCCAGCGCGCCGTCCATGACCGGCATCGCGTTCAGGTCCAGAATTGCGCCGCAGCCCGAGGCCTCGCACAGCCCGGCCAGATGCCCGGCCAGCCCAAAGCCGGTGACGTCGGTCATCGCATGCGCCGCGCTCAGAATGCGCGCCGCCTCGCCCTGGGGCTGCGTCATCAGATCATATGCCGCCTGCACCCAGTCGCCGCGCGCATCACCGGACATTTCGGCGGCCATGAGGACCCCGCTGCCCAAGGGCTTGGTCAGCAACAGCGCGTCGCCCGGCCGTCCGCCGGACAGGGTGATCGGGGCGGTGTCGCACAGGCCGGTCACCGTGAAGCCGATGGTCATCTCGTCGCCCATCGAGCTGTGGCCGCCGACGATCTCGGCCCCGGCCTGCCGCATGGCCCGGGTCGCGGTCTCCATGATTTCCGCCATCGTCCGGTTCTGCAGTTGCGCGGACATGCGCGGCAGGATCAGGGTTGCCGTGGCGGCGTTGGGCGCGGCGCCCATCGCCCATATGTCCCCCAACGCATGCACGGCGGCAATCCGGGTCATCAGTACCGGGTCGGCGACGAAGGCTCTGAGGTGGTCGGTGGTCATCACCATCCGGGCCGTGCCGACGGTCAGCAGCGCGGCGTCATCCCCGGGCAGAGGCGTGATATCCGGGCGGTCGCTGCCGGGCAGGGCCGACAGCGCCGCGCGCAGCGCGCCGCGCCCGACCTTGGCCCCGCAGCCGCCGCACATGGGCTTGTCTCCCAACGCCTCGCGCAGGCCGGCGGCGTGGTGGCGCGGCAGGGGTGGGGCCGCCATGCGTGGCAGGTCGCGAAACCGGTCCATGAATTTCCGGTCGATGCGGTCCTTCCATCTCCACATCAGCGGGCCGCTGAAAGATGTGCCCAGCCGCTCGGCCAGCGCCGATTTTTCGCCCAGTGAAATCAGTTTGAGGTAGTCCTTCTGCGGCCGGTACCGCCGCATCCGCCCCGCCCCCAACGCGGCGCGCAGGTTGTCGAACAGCACCGGTGCCTCGCGGACCGCAAAGACGCCCGCCTTGGGCCGGGGATCTTCGGACAGGTGCGCGCAGTCGCCGGCCGCAAAGACCGACGGGTCGCTGGACTGCAGGTGGCTGCTCACGCGGATGAACCCCTCGTGCAGGGCCAGACCGGTCTGCGCGATCCAGTCATAGGGGCGCGCGCCTGCGGCTCCGGTCACGAAATCTGCGGCGATGTGGCGACCATCTGCCAGTTCCACGTGATCCGGTCCGACGCGAAGAATGCCGGTTTGTTCGATGCAGTCGATGCCAAGGCCGTGCATGGTCCGACGAAGGGTCGCCGCCGCCTTGGAACCAACCGCCGACAAGGCCCGGTCGCGGTCGATCAGCGTCACTTGCGCCTTGCGGTTGCGCACGCGCAGGGCATGGGCCATGGCCATGACCAGTTCGACCCCGGCGACCCCGCCGCCGATGACCGCAACCGAGGCCGGACCCGAGCCTTGCAGATAGGCGGCCCAGCGCGCGGCAAACGGACCCAGCGGCTTGGCCGGTACCGCATGGTCGGCAAAACCGGGCAGGTCGGGCATGTCGGACGTGATCCCCACATTGACCGAGGCCACGTCGAAGCCGATCTCGGGGTGGCCGGGCACCTGAACGACGCGACGTTCGGGATCAAGCCCGGTGGCGGGGCCAAGGATGAGCCGGGCGCCGGCGAACCGCGCCAGGCGCACCAGGTCGATATCGAGATCTTCCCGCGCATAGTGCCCCGCGACAAAGCCGGGCAACATGCCGGAATAGGGGGGCGTCGGCCCCGGGTTTATCACGGTCACACGCACGCCCGGCAGCGGGTTCATGCCCCATTTGCGCAGCACCAGAGCATGGGTGTGGCCTCCGCCGATCAGAACCAGATCGCGGGTCAGGGGCAGGGGGGGCGTTTGCATGCGGCTCAGTTCTTGCTGTGGTCCGGGACGTCTTCCATCTGCTCGACCGCGTGGGTGGCCCACAGGCCATCCTCGCCGGCATCGGGCAGGTTCTCGGGCTTTTCATGGCGGTGAATGTGCCATTTGGCAATGAACAGGGCCGTGATCGGCGCGGTCAGGAACAGAAACAGGGTAATCAGCAGTTCGTGCATCGACAGGCGCCCCTCGACCAAAACCGAATGGCAGATCGAGGCCAGCAGAACGCCGCCCACGCCCAGCGTGGTTGCCTTGGTGGGCGCATGCAGGCGCGACATCGGGTCTTTCAGCTTGATCATACCAAACGAGCCGACAAAGCCGAAGATGCCCGACACGATCAGGAAAAACGCGATCAGCAGTTCAAACAGAAACTCCATGCCGGCCTCACTCGATGATGTTTCCGCGCAGCATGAAGCGCGCGTAGGCCACGGTCGAGACAAAGCCCAGCATGGCGATGATCATCGCGGATTCGAAGAAGATCTCGGTTCCGACGGCAAGGCCATACAGGATCATCAGGGCGATGGTGTTGATGACCATGGTATCCAGCGCCAGCACGCGGGTCCCGACGCCGTCGGCGGTGATAATCCGCCAAAGACACATCATGATCGCGGCGCCGAAACAGGCAAAGGCAAAGTATATGGCATAGTCGATCATTCGAAGATCTCCTTCAGGCGGCGCTCGTACCGCTGTTTGATCTGGTCGCGGACGGCGGCCGGATCGGGGGCGTCCAGACAATGCACCAGCAGGCAGTGGCCTTGGGCGGACAGGTCGCAGCTGACGGTTCCGGGCGTCATCGTGATGGTGCCGGCCAGAACGGTGATCGCCTCGGGGGTGCGCAGGTCAAGCGGGATCGAGACCCAGTTGGGCTGGCGCTCGGCATCCGGCTTGAACAGGATGATCCGGGCGACGGTGATGTTGGCCATCACGATGTCCCACAGCACCACCAGGATGTATTCCACCACCATCGGCCAGTTGCGCAGCACCGGACGGTCGGGCCAGTAGGGCTGTGTGATGAAGGGGATGACGATACCCAGAAGCAGCCCGAAGACCAGCGAATTCAGCGACGGCGCGTTGGCCAGCAGCACCCAGACGATCGTCAGCAGAAAGCTCAGATGCGGGTGGGGAAATATCCGGCGCAGCAGTTTCATCAGTCGTCACCTCCCAATACGGCCGAGATGTACTGTTCCGGCGCGAACAGTTGCGCCGCCGTTGCGCGAGTGTAGTCCAGCGCAGGCCCGGCGAACAGGGTCAGCAGGACCAGCCCCGCGACGAGGCCGAAGACCGAAGTGAACGCAAGGCCGGGCTGCGGCTCGGGCGGCGGCGGTGGCGCGGGGTCTGCGTCTTCGGGGGCGGTTTCCGCTTCGGGGGTCGGATCATCCTGCGTGCTGGCGTCGTGACTTTTCCAAAAGATCAACGAGCCGGCACGCGCAAGCCCCACGATGGTGACGAACGAGCCGATCAGGACCACGGCCCAGATGGCGGTGGCATCGGGCGCGTTCCGCGCGGCATCCAGCACCAGCAGTTTTCCGATGAAGCCCGACAGGGGCGGCATGCCGGCCATGGCGATTGCGCCGACGAAAAACAGTGTGGCAATCAGCCCGTTTTGCGGCATCGGCGGCCGCGGCCCGATCACCCCGCTGCGGCGTTGCATGACCAGATCGGCCACCAGGAACAGAAGCGCAGTCGCCAGAGTCGAGTGGTAGACATAATACAGGGCCGCGGCGGTCGCGACCTCGGTGAACAGCGAAATGGCGACCAGCAGCGTTCCCATCGAGGCAATGGCGCAGAAAGCCACCATTCGGGCGATATGCTGAGTTCCCAATATGCCGATGGATCCGATGGCCAGCGTCACCAACGCGGCCGGTTGCAGCCAGTCGCCGACCAGTCCGTGCGAAACCGGCACGTCCGGGCCGAAGACCAGCGTATAGACCCGTAGGATCGAGTAGGCCCCCACCTTGGTCATGATCGCGAACAAGGCGGCCACCGGCAGCGGCGCATTGGCATAGCTGGCCGGCAGCCAGAAATGCAGCGGCAGGACGGCGGCCTTGATGCAGAAGACCAGCAGCAGCAGAACCGCACCCACGCGCAACAGGGCGGTGTCTTCGGGCGGGATCTCGGCCACGCGCAGGGCCAGGTCGGCCATGTTCAGCGTTCCGGTCACCGAATAGATCGTGCCCAGTGCAAACAGGAACAAGGTCGACCCCAGCAGGTTGTAGGTGACGTATTGCACCCCCGCCTTCAGACGCACGGCACCTCCGCCATGGGTCATCAGGCCGTAGGAGGCGATCAGCAGCACCTCGAAGAACACGAACAGGTTGAAGGCATCCCCAGTCAGGAAGGCGCCGCAAACCCCCATCAGCTGAAATTGGAACAGCGGGTGGAAATGATTGCCGCGCTCGTCCCAGCCCGAGGCGATGGCGTACAGCACGATGGGCAAGGCCAGCAGGGCCGTCAGCAGCACCATCATCGCCGACAGCCGGTCAAGCACCAGCACGATGCCGAACGGCGCGGGCCAGTTGCCAAGCTCGTAAACATGAATGTCGCCACCCGCCGCCTGCGCTGTGATGGTCAGCGCGATGCCCAGCAGGCCCACTACGCCCGCCACCGAAAAGATGCGCTGCAGGTCCAGATGATAACGCAGGACCATGATGATGAACGGGGCCAGGATCGCGGGCAGGACGATCGGCGCAACGATCCAGTGGTTCATGCGTCTTCTCCTGCGTCGTCCACGCTGTCGCGCGCGGACATGTCTATGTGGTCATCCTTGGCCGAGAGATAGGCGCCCAACGCGATCATCACGATCACCGCCGTCATCCCGAACGAGATCACGATGGCCGTCAGCACCAGCGCCTGCGGCAGCGGGTCGGTGTAGGGAACGTCCTCGTATTTGTTCAGCACCGCCGGCGCGTTCACCGCCAGCCGTCCCGTGGCGAACAGGAACACGTTGACCGCATAGGTCAGCAGGGACAGGCCCAGGATCACCGGAAAGGTCCGGCGGCGCAGGATCAGAAAGATACCTGCGGCGGTCAGCACGCCGACGGCCGATGCGACGAGAGCTTCCATCAGCCCTGCTCCTTCTTTTCTTGTTCTTCTTCGATCAGGGCATCGCGCAACGGGTTGATGTCCATCGGGAATTCCTGTGCCATGCCGGGCCGCCAGGCCAGGCGCGACAGGCTGTCCAGCGCCAGCATCACGGCGCCAAGAACCGCCAGAAACACGCCGGTGTCGAACAGCATGGCCGTGGCCCATTCGAACTCTTCCAGAGGCCGCCAGTGCAGATAGCCGAAATCGCTGGTCAGGAAGGGCCGTTCGTTGAACCAGGCGCCCAGACCCGTGGCCGCGGCGATCAGAACGCCCCAGCCGATGGTGCCGTGATAGTAGAACCGCTGCCGCTCGATGGCCCAGGTATAGCCGCTGGCCATGTACTGCATCAGGAAGGCGATCGCGACCACCAGACCGGCGATGAACCCGCCTCCGGGCTGGTTGTGGCCGCGGAAGAAGATGTAGGCCCCCACCATCAGGGCGATCGGCATCAACACGCGCGTTGCAACAACCATCATCAGCGGGTGCGAGTCACCCGATTGCGGCCAGTGAGGTTTGCGGTTCAGCAGGTAGGCGCGCACGCTGGTGCCCAGCACGGCGTCGGTCAGGGCATAGATGATCAGCGCCGCGATCCCCAGCACGATGATCTCGCCGAAGGTATCGAAACCGCGGAAATCCACCAGGATCACGTTGACCACGTTGGTGCCGCCGCCGCCCTTGTAGGAATTGGCAAGGTGAAACTGCGAAATCGTCGGGAAGGCGAAATCGCGCAGCATGAGCGCATAGATCAAGCCCCCGGCGCCGATACCGGCCACCACCGAAATGGCGGCATCACGCCAACGCCGTGCCGCGCTGCTGTCCCATGGGGTCTCGGTCGGCAGGAAGTTCAGCGACAGCAACAGCAGGATCATGGTCACGACTTCGACCGAGATCTGCGTCAGGGCCAGATCGGGCGCGGACAGATAGTTGAATGCCATCGACACGATCAGGCCGACGACACCGATCAGAACCAGCGACAGCAGCCGGTTCCGGTGGAACCACATGATGCCCATCGTCGCCACGATCAGGCACAGCCAACCGATGATCGGGATGATGGGGGCCGGCAGCGGAACCCGCGTTTCCACGCCAATCGTGCCGGTCGAATAGGCATAGTATCCAAGGCCGACCGTAAAGGCGATCAGGATGATCGCGTAGCGGCTGATGACACCGTTGTGCAGCTCGTCCGTGATCCAGCGACTGACGGCGGTCAACGCGCCGATGACGGCGTCGAAGATGGTCTTGGCCTCCGGGCGGGGCAGGGCGTTCCAGACGGTTTCGCCGCGACGGTGCAAAGCCAACAGGAACAGACCGCCCAGCGTGGCGACGATCGACATGTAAAGCGCCGGCGTGAATCCGTGCCACAGTTTCAGGGAATAATAGGGCAGCTTCTCGCCGCCGATGACCGCGGAAGACACAACCGCAACCAGGGGGCCGACGATGGTGGCTGAGTTCAGGCCGATCAGCACGACCAGAACCACCAGGAACGCGGGGGCCAGCCACAGGCCGGCGGGCGGGTCGTGCGGATGGGCGGGATAGTCGTCCCGCGCGGGGCCCAGAAACACATGGCTGATGAAGCGGAAGGAATAGGCCGCAGAAAAGATCGCGGCCAGCAGCGCCAGCCCCGGCACCAGATAGTGGGAATTGCGCCAGACGGTGTGGACCGTCTCTTCCAGCATCATCTCTTTCGACAGGAAGCCGTTCAGCGGCGGAATGCCCGCCATCGACAGCGCGGCGATGGTGCCAATGGTGAAGGTAAGCGGCATCAGGTGCCGCAGCCCGCCCAGCCGCTTGATGTCGCGGGTGCCGGTTTCGTGGTCGACGATCCCGGCGGTCATGAACAGGGCGGCCTTGAAGGTGGCGTGGTTGATGATGTGGAAGATGGCGGCCACGACCGCGATCTTGGTGCCGAACCCCAGCAGCATCGTGACCAGCCCCAGATGCGACACCGTCGAAAAGGCCAGCAGCGCCTTGAGGTCATCCTTGAACAGCGCGATCACCGCGCCGATCAGCATGGTGACAAGGCCAGTGGTGGCGACGATGTAGAACCACGCCTCGGTCCCGGCCAGAACCGGCCACATGCGCGCCATCAGGAACAGACCAGCCTTCACCATTGTCGCCGAGTGCAGGTACGCCGACACCGGCGTTGGCGCGGCCATGGCATGCGGCAGCCAGAAATGGAACGGGAACTGGGCCGACTTGGTGAAACACCCCAGCAGGATCAGTATCAACGCCGGCAGATAGTAGGGCGAGGCCTGGATCAACTCGCGGTTTTGCAGGATGACGCTCAGGTCATAGGACCCCACGATATTGCCCAGGATCAGCATCCCCGCGATCATCGCCAGCCCGCCGGACCCCGTGACCGCCAGCGCCATCCGCGCGCCCTGGCGCCCTTCGGGCAGGTGTTTCCAATACCCGATCAGCAGGAACGAACTGAGCGAGGTCAGTTCCCAGAAAATCAGCAAAAGCAAGATGTTGTCAGACAGAACGATCCCAACCATCGCGCCCTGGAACAGCAGCAGATAGGTATAGAACTGCCCCATCGGATCCTCGCGCGACAAGTAGAACCGCGCGTACAGAATGATCAGCAGGCCGATGCCAAGGATCAGCAGGGCAAACATGAATCCCAGCCCGTCCAGCATGAAATTGGCGTTCAGCCCGAGCCCGGGAATCCAGTCGAACCGGGCGGTCACCACCGTGCCGCTCATGACGTCCGGGATGTGGATCAACAGCCCCATGAGCGCAAGAAACGTGGTCAGCCCGGCGGCCGAGGCCGCCGCATTGCGACCGGCTCGGATCAGCAGGGCCGGGAAGACAGCGCCAAGAAACGGAAGGGCCGCGATGAGGAATAGGGACAAGTGCGATACTCCGGGCTGAGCGGTCAGGGTGGGCTTGAATTTGTAAGGATAATTTATTGGCTGTCCAGCTATTGCAAGTTTTTCACCTTGCCCTAGCGCCCATGGATTCCGTCGGCTCGAATGCGGTCAAATGACGCAAACTTGATTTCCGCGCGCCAAATTGGGCGCGGCGGTGACACGGCCTTTGTGCTACAAAACGGCCATCCCGACCGGAGGGTTTGAGTTGACGGAAACAAGGTTGAAACGGCGCAGATGGGTGCTTTTGGGTGGAGTGACTGCTCTGGCTGCGGGGTTTGCGATCCGTGAATACCGCCTGATCCCCGAGGATTTTTCCGGCGGCAAGCTGAGCGTCGCGCAGGCGCAGGCCGGGGCCGCGTCCGGCGACATTCTTCTGATCGATATCCGCACGCCGCGCGAATGGCGGGCGACGGGTATCGGACGGGGCGCGATCCCCTTGGACATGCGGCGCGACGATTTCCTGCCCGCACTCGACCGGCTGACCGGCGGCGACCGCAGCCGCCCGATTGCCCTGATCTGCGCGCGCGGTGTCCGGTCGGCCCGGTTGAGCAACGCCCTGACCCGCGCCGGGTTCTCCAACATCATTGACGTCCCCGAGGGCATGTTGGGCTCGGCGGCCGGGCCGGGCTGGATCCGCGCCGGATTGCCGGTCAACCCCTACGAGGTGCAATCGTGAGCGCCGTTGCCCGGTGGATGTTGGTTTGGGCCGCGTTGCTTGCCGGCCCGGTGCTGGCGGAATGTGGCGGGTTCGGCGGGGCGTGTGAAACCGCGCAGGGCACTTACCTGATCGAGTTCCCCGATCAGGACCTTCCGCCCATGGTGGTGTTCCTGCACGGTTACGGCGGCAGCGCGTCGGGGACTCTCAGGAACCGAAGAATGGTCGAACCGCTGCTGGCGCGCGGATACGCGGTGATGGCGCCCGACGGCGCGCTGCGCAACGGACGCAAAAGCTGGAATTTCTATCCCGGTTGGGAAGGCCGGGACGAAGCCGCATTCCTGGCTGAAGCGGTCCAAGATGCCGTCCGCCGGTTTGACATCGACCCCGACCGCGTGATCCTCGGCGGGTTCTCGGCCGGCGGGTTCATGGTGAACTACCTGGCCTGCGCCACGCCCGACGCGTTTTCGGCCTATGTCCCGGTATCGGGCGGGTTCTGGCGCCCGCATCCCGATGGCTGTGCCGGGCCCGTCCGCCTGTTCCACACTCATGGCTGGACCGACAACGTCGTGCCGCTCGAGGGGCGGGCGCTGGGCGGCGGCCGGTTCCTGCAGGGTGATATCTTTGCCGGTCTGGAAATCTGGAGACAGGCCAATGGTTGCGCCGACAACCGCCCGGACGGGTTTGCCGCTACGGGGCCGTTCCTGCGTCGCCACTGGACCCGCTGCGCTGACGGCAGCGCGCTTGAATTCGCCCTGTTCCCCGGTGGCCACACCGTGCCCGCAGGCTGGGCCGACATGATGCTGGATTGGTACGAAGGCCTGCCCGGCGGCTGATCATTCCGCCGGGGTCAGGGTGCCATTGCCCTCGATCAGGCGCTTCAACTCGTTGCGGTGTGTGCGGGCGGCACGGCTGATCGCCGGTTCCTTGACATCCTCGGGCATCCGCAGCAGGCGCCGTGCCCCGGCCGCCGAGACCCCGCTGAGCGCCGAGAGCGGCACCGCGAAGGTAAGGCTGAGCGCGATCGGGGCCAGCCAGACCGAGACCAGCCCGGACAGGATGCCGACACTCAGCGCCAGACCGCTGAGCGTTTCCAGCGCATGAAACAGGATCAGCGTGCGCAGCCCGTACCGGCCGCCCGCGCGCGCTTGGGGTGCCCAGCCCTTTTGCACACCGAACATCGTTCGGAACACCGCGATCATCTGCTGGACCATCAGGATGGGCGAAAACAGGATGGACAGGATGACCTCGAACAGGAAGGACGCAAAGAACCGCCCGGCGCCGCCGAAATCGGAGTAGCGCACACCGCTCAGCGGCAGGGCCAACGCACCAAGGATCTTGGGCGCCAGCAGCATCGCGTACATCACCAGGATGATCAGAACGTGGCGCGTCTCGGTCATTTCCGGCCATTGCGGGAACAGAGGATTTTCGGGGCTGAAGTAATGCAGGACCGAGGCATCCTTGCCCTGGCCGATCAGCGCCCACGTGAGAAGCAGCGCGAACCACAGCGGCGACATCAGGTACCCGACGGCCCCGTGAAACAGGTGAAAACGCGATACCGCCTTGAAGCCCGCCGACCCCAGCAGCCACAGGTGCTGCAGGTTGCCCTGACACCAGCGACGGTCGCGCAGGGCGTGGTCGATCAAGGTCGGGGGTGTTTCCTCGTAGGATCCACGAATACGGGGCAGGAACCGCACCCCCCATCCGGCCCGGCGCAGCAGGCCCGCCTCGACGAAATCGTGGCTCATGATCAACTGCTCGCGTCCGTTGAGAGCGCGCAGCTTGGGCAGGCCCGCGCAGGCGGCAAAGGCCTTGGTGCGGATGATCGCGTTGTGCCCCCAGTAATTGCCTTCCTGCTCGCACCAGCGGGCCAGCCCCTCGGCAAAGGCGATGCCGTACACACCATTGGCGAATTGTTGCATCCGGGCAAAGACGGACTGGGCACCGATCAGTTGCGGATAGCTTTGGATCAGGCCGGCGCCGGGGTCGCGGGCCAATGCGTCGGTCAGCCGCGCGATGGCGCGCCCGGTCATCAGGCTGTCGGCATCCAGAACCAGCATCGCGTCCCAGGCGCCGCCCCAGCGGCTGACCCAATCGGCGATGTTGCCCACCTTGCGGTCGGTGTTTTCGGCGCGGCGGCGGTAATAGAGTTCGAGCCCTGGGGCCAGCGTGGTGCGCAACGCCTCGACGCTGGCCTGCTCCTGGGCGGCGATATCCGGTTCGCGCGTGTCAGACAGGATGAACATCGCATAGTGATGCTGACCGCCCCGCGCGCGCAGGTCTTCCAGCATCGTGCGCGCATTGCCCAGAACGTTCCACGGCACCTCGTTGTAGACCGGCATCAGCAGGGCCACGCGCAACGGCTGCGGCCGGGTCGTGCGCCGGGGGCGGTCCTGGCGGGACAGGGAAACCATGCCCAGCAGAACCGTGCTGACGGTGAAGGCGATCCAGAAGAAGTTGAACGAAATAAGCGTCAGCAGGATGGCCTCGACCAGGTTGATGCCCTCGGTGCCGAACCAGTCCACCAGAAACCACAACAGGGCCAGCGTCGCGCCCATGGCCGGAGAAAACGCCATTGCACGCCACAGCCCGGCCGATCGGTCGCCCGGCCGCGCGGGCACTTTCGCGTCGTGAAACCCGGCGCGGAAGTCCTGCGTGGGCATCGGCAGGGGCGCCTGAGGCGGCATGATATGCAGGTCGCGGCTCATGCGGTCCACCGATAGAGCCAGACCTCGGAGGCCGGGGCCTCGCCCAGACGCAGCTGCGCCCGCAATTCGACATGGTCGCGGTCGCCCGGCTGGAAGGAAAACGCCAGCCGCAACCCGCCGGTGTCGGGGTTGCGCTGCAGCACGCCATCCGAGGTCTCCGCATGCGGCGACTGCACGAAGACGCTCAGCGCGTCGGGGTCTTCGAACAATTCGCTGGGTTCGAAATCGATCACGGCCAGCCGTCCCTCGCCAAAGGTGTTTTCACCCATGGCCGTGCGGATCACCCGCGGCATGGCCGTGCGCTGCGGCGCCTCGCCCCAGGTCAGGCGATAGGCCAGATCGACCTGAGTGCCCGCCGCCATCGGCTCGGCCGGGCGCCAATAGGCGACGATGTTGTCATAGATCTCCTGGTCCGCCGGGATTTCCACCAGCGTCACAGTGCCCTTGCCCCAGTCGCCGATCGGTTCGACCCACAGGCCCGGGCGTCTGTGGTATTGCGCCTCGAGATCGGCATAGTCGGAAAAGGCGCGCTTGCGCTGCATCAGGCCAAAGCCGCGCGGGTTCATGTCGACGAAGGATGAAATCTGCAGCCGCGTGGGGTTGGCCAGCGGTCGCCAGATCACCTCGCCGGCGCCGTTGCGGATCATCAGCCCGTCGCTGTCATGCACGGCGGGGCGGAAATCGTCGAACCGGTTGTGGTTGGTCTGGTCGAACAGGAACATCGAGGTGCCCGGCGCGATGCCCACATGGGTCAGGTCGGTGCGCGGGAACAGGGTCGCCTCGACCTGCATCTGGCAGTCTTCGCCGGCGGTGATGTCAAACCGATAGGCCCCGGCCACGCTGGGGCTGTCCATCAGCGCATGCACGATCATGTTGGGTTGGCCGGGCTTGGGCCGTTCCAGCCAGAACCGGATGAATTCGGGGAATTCCTCGCCCTCGGGGTCGCCGGTCTTCAGCGCCAGGCCGCGCGCCGACAGGCCATAGACCTCGTGCAGGCCGATGGCGCGGAAATAGCTGGCGCCCTGGAACACGCAGAACTCGTCGGTCTTGCCGGGGCGGTGCATCTCGGTGCGCAGACGGAACCCCGAGAAGCCAAGCGTGTCGCTTACGGGCAGGGGCGGGACGTCCTTGGCCCGGTCGAACATCTCGAGATCGAAGGGCACGGCCTCGACCCGGCCGCCCTCGACGGTCGAGATCTGGACCGGACGCGGAAAATACAGGCCGGGCGCAAAGAAATCCGCGTTGAACGGGGTGTCGGACCCGAACCAAAGCCCGTGATCCAGCCGGAACCGGATCGACCGGTACTGTTCATAGGTCAGGTCCAGCCACTCTTGCGGGACCTGGGCGCGCGCCTGATAGGGGCGGCTGGCCAGGTCTCGGGCCATGGCGATGACATCGGCCCGGTCAAACGCAACGTCGCCGCCCGTGGCCCATGCGGCCCGGGCGAAGGCGAGCGCCGTTGTCGACGCCAGAAAGGAACGACGCGTCAGCTTCATGTCTTTGACTTCCACGGGTGCGATTTGAACCAGGCGGCCAGATAGGCAACGCCGATCAGCATTGCAAATCCAAAAAGATTGGCGATCAGGACAGTGGCGAAATCCCGCCCGAATTCGTCCAGGAAAACGCCGATAAGTCGTGCCGCTGCCATGGAAAACACGAACACGGCAAGCGATTGCTGGCCGACCTTGGTGATCAGCTTCAGGACCACCTGCCAGACCCGCGCGCCGGCGCCGTGCCCGGTTGCGATCAGCCGGTGTCCGTGGGTGCCCGCCGCAACCCAGCCCAGATAGGCCAGCGACAGAAAATGCACATAGCGGAAC
This sequence comes from Ruegeria intermedia, assembly GCF_900129345.1. GTDB lineage: Bacteria > Pseudomonadota > Alphaproteobacteria > Rhodobacterales > Rhodobacteraceae > Ruegeria > Ruegeria intermedia. Next base: position 20,778 of record NZ_FQVK01000024.1, read on the forward strand.
AGGCCGAAATCCGTTTTCTCGCGCAGTTCGGCCGTCAGCGGCCAGACCTTGCGGATTTCGGCGGCCAGATCGGGGGCTGCGGCCTGGATCCACAGGAATACCTTCCATGACCCGAAGGGCGCCGACAGGACCAGAAACGCCGCCGCCGCCCAGATCAGGGTTTTGGACACCGGGGGCGCCGGCAGCCAGCCGCGCATGAAGGCAAAGCCGGTGAAGAACAGAAGCTGCCAGCCGAACGGGTTGAAGAACCACTGCCGGTTCGACCACGGCTCGGCCGGCAGGGCCAGCGCGCCGGTCTGCGCGACCAGCCAGATCGCGACCGAAACCAGCCCGACGGCCCAGACCCCGACCCGAGACAGCCCCATGAATAGCGGCATCATCGCCAGAACCACCAGGTACATGGGCAGGATGTCGAAATAGTTCGGAACATATGTCAGCGTGAAAAGCCCCACCATCTGCGGCATCGGATCGTTGAAGAAATGCTGCAGGTTCAGTGCGTTGACATAGCTTTTGTCGAAGCCGCCCGACAGGTCCAGGGCCGCCATGGACATGGCGACGAAGAAGAACAGGCAGACATGCGCCCAGTAGACCTGCCAGATCCGGAAGCCGACCCGCGCGGTGCCCATCCACCAGCCCTTGCGCAGGAACGCGCCGCCAAAGGCAATGGCCGAGGCCATGCCCGAGCAGAAGACGAAGATCTCGGTGGCGTCGGAAAAACCGAACCGCGCCGGAATCCAGCGCGACCACGGGTTGTTGGGAATATGTGCGATCAGGATGATGAACATCGCGATGCCGCGATAGAAATCCAGCCGCGGGTCCCGCGTCGTGGGGCGGGCTGCGGCGGGGGTTTCCACCGGGGCGAAATCAGAAACGGGCGATGCGGTCGCCATGCGGTCTCGGGTCCTTCTTGGTTTTGTCGTTATTCTGCCGGTACGCTTTGCGCATCCGACTGGTCGCGCGCGGCGTCGATCAGCGCACGCCGGGTCAGGGCATAATTGTCTTCGGCGCCTCCGCGCTTGGCCCGCCTGTCGTCCAGAATGCGCTCGACCGCGTCGAACCGCCCCGCGCGCAGGCCGGAATCGATGGTGATGCGTTCGAAGACGTCGCGTTGCGCATGGCTGCCGCCTGCCAGCTGCATGCTGTCGCGCGCGGCCAGCAGGTGGTCGAAGGCGCGGGCATGGTCGCCCTCTCCGAACGCCTCGAGCCCCTTGGCCGCCGCCAGGCCGGGATCGGCCATGCGCCTTGCCGTGTCGGTCATAGGGGTCTGGGCATCCTTGTGAATGCGCCCCAGCAGCTTGGCCGTGGCATCGGCGCGGCTGTCTCCGGTGAGCGCCAGCAGATAGTGCAGATCGGCAAAGATCAGGCACCCGTCCTCGGTGCGCGCGGCGCTCAGATCGGCCAGTTCTTCCCAACGGGATCCGACATCGACGCCTTCCAATTCAAGCCGCGACAGCAGCGACGTCGCGTTCGAGATGTCGCGGTAGTCATCCGTCTTGTCCTTGCGGATCTCGTGGTCGTAGAGCGCGATCACCTGATCGACCTGACCCAGATCCAGATGCATCAGCGCCTTGTGCCACCAGACGTGATAGCGGAAATTGTTGCAATGCGCCCAGGCTGCCTCGCGCCCCGCGAACCAGTCCAGACCGGCCTTGGCGTTGCCGGTCATCTCGTGCACATGCGCCACCGCGTGCAGGCCCCAGGCATCGTCCGACACCATCCACAGCGCCTGCCGGCCCGCGATCTCGGCCTTGTCGTAGTCGCCGGTTTCCTCGAGCGCGAAGGAATGGCAGCCCAGCAGGTAGCCGCGTCCCGGATGATCGGGCGCATAGGCGGGCAGCACCCGCTCGACCGAGCGGCGCATGCCGGCCGCGTCACCCAGAACGAACCGGGTGGCGTGGCTGAGCTTCATGGCCAGCGAGTCTTCGGGATGGGCGCGCAGGATGGTCTCGAACGTGTGGACCGCGCGCGTCGGATGACCCGCCAGCCACTGATCCAGCGCGTCCAGATACAACGCCTCGCGCGGGGTGATCGGCTGGTGATCGGCGGCGGCGCGGGCGGTTGCGGCGGCCTCGTGCGCGACGGCCGTCATCTCGCGCCGGCCCAGCAGCACCATGAACAACCCCTTGACCGCATGGCCCAGCGCAAATCCTGGTTCCAGTTCCAGCACTCTGCCCAGATGCTGGGGTGTCACGGCTGCATGGGCCAGGAAACCAAGCAGCACACCGTTCCACGCCTCGACCGCAGCCGGGTCGGTGAGGGTGTTCATCTGTCCAAAAAGGTCTTGTTTCATGCTTGGGTCCAATCCGGTTGCGTAAAGTGACACCTTTGGGCTTAGCAGAGTGTTCGGGTGCGACGTACCAGTATCGGGCCTGCTCTCGAATTGGTGAAAGTCCGTGTGCGGCAAACGCGAAAAAATTCGCCTGTTCAAGCAGATGTTTCAGCAACTTGCCGCCGAACCGGGCGCAAGTGTTTCAGTTGCAGGCTGTGTTTGCCGCGCGCTTGCCGAACGGCAGCGCGCATGGGACGGTCGGATTGCCTTTCGGGGCGACAGTTGCCACAGTTCGGCACACAACATGGAGGTGCCCCGTGACAATCGACCTGACCCGCAAGGATTTTGCCGTTGCTATCTGCAAACAGGCCGGTGACCTCGCCATGCGCTATTATGCGGATCGCGGTGCGCTTGTCGTCGACCGGAAGGGCGCGTAGGACTGGGTCAGCGAGGCCGACCGGAATGTCGAGACCTTCATCCGCCAGAAGATCGCAGAAACATGGCCCGAGGATGGCGTGGTGGGCGAGGAACACGGCCGCACGCCGGGGACCAGCGGTTTTGACTGGGTGATCGACCCGATCGACGGCACCACGAATTTCGTCAATGGAATTCCCGTCTGGACGGTCGTCCTGGCCGGGGTTGCGGAGGGCCGGACCCAGATCGGTGTGATCCATGATCCGAATGTGCACGAAACCTTTGCGGCCGCGCGCGGTGGCGGCGCCACGCTGAACGGCGCGCCGATGCGGGTCGCGTCCGGCGTCGCGTTGAATTCGGGCACGGTGGCGGTGGGCTATTCGAACCGGATCGAGGCGCGCCATGTCGTATCGATCGTGGCAGACCTGATCGCGCGCGGAGCGATGGTCCATCGCAATGCCAGCGGTGCCCTGTCCTTGGCCTATGTCGCCGCGGGGCGGTTGCTGGGGTATGTCGAAGAGCACATGAACGCCTGGGATTGCCTGGCCGGGCAACTGATGATCGCCGAGGCCGGTGGCTGTGTCGAAGATCAGGATGCAGATGCCATTATCCGCCAGGGCGGCCGCGTGATCGCCGGAACGCCCGACGTGTTCGACACGCTGCGCGAGATCGCCGAGCGGGCCTGGGCGGACTGACCGCTAGCCGATCGAGCGCCACCCGGTCCGAGGCCGCAAGGGGGCCTGCGACCTGCCAGACGTGCGGGATCGCGGGCGGCGTCCGGCTGAGCGGTCCCGGGCGGGTCGGCGTCTATGCCTCGGGCAGCAGGACCGGCCCCTTGTCGGCAAAGGCCATCCGCACCTGCGCGCCCGGGGACAACGGGGTGTCCACGTCCTCGTGCACCGCGAAAACCTGCCCGAAATTGTCGGTCAGGGTGTATTCCATCCGCACGCCGACATAGGTGGCCTTGGCCACCGTGGCCGGAATTCCCCGCTCGGCCCCGATCACCAGCCGCGACGGGCGGACGGCGACGGTGGCCGGCCCCAGGGGCAGCCCGCGCGATGGCAGAGAGTGGCGATAGCCCTCGATTTCGATCGTCGCGGTTTCGCCGTCGATGGCGACGATCTGACAGGCCAGCAGGTTGGCCTCGCCGATGAAATCGGCCACGAAACGGTCATTGGGGGCGTCATACAACTGCCGGGGCGTTCCGATCTGGGCAATCGCGGCGTTGCGCATCACCACGATCTCGTCCGATACGGCCAGCGCCTCTTCCTGGTCATGGGTGACATAGACGACCGTCAGGCCAAGGTCCTGCTGGATGGCGCGGATGTCCTCGCGGACCTGGCGGCGCAGCTTGGCATCCAGGTTCGACAGCGGCTCGTCGAACAACAGTACCTGCGGTTCCAGCACCAGCGCACGCGCCACGGCGACCCGCTGCTGCTGACCGCCCGACAGTTCCGACGGCAACCGCGCGTCAAACCCCTTGAGGCCCACCAGATCCAGCCCCTGCAACGCGCGGCTGCGGGCCTCGTCCTTGCCGAAGCCCGAAAAGGTCAGGCCGTACATCACGTTTTCCAGCACGCTCATATGCGGGAACAGGGCATAGGACTGGAACACCATCGACACGTCGCGGTCGGTCGCCGGCAGCTTGGTCACGTCGCGGTCGCCGATCAGGATGCGGCCGGAACTGGCCATCTCGAGCCCCGCGATCATGCGCAGGGTCGTGGTCTTGCCGCAGCCCGACGGACCCAGCAACGTGACCAGCTTGCCCGCCTCGACATGCAGGTCGATGGCGTCGACGGCGACGACATCCTTTCCGAAAACCTTGGACACGCGTTCAAAGCGAACCGGGGCGGCCTTCGAGCCGATATGAGTGTCGGTCATGGCGATGTCTCCGTTTCATGCACCGTGCGCCGCCCGATGCGGACCCGGCCCACCAGAAGTTGCAGCAGACCGACCGCCGCCAGCATCACGAAGATCAGGGTCGTGGAATAGGCGATGGCCAGGCCGTAATCATTGTTCTCGACCCGCCCGATGATATAGCTGGTCGCCATGTCATATTCGGCGCTGACCAGGAAGATCACGGCCGAGATGGCGGTCATCGCGCGGACGAAGCTGTAGACCAGCGCGGCCAGGATCGCCGGCCGCAGCAGCGGCAGGATGACCCGCCGGAAGGTCTGCCAGGAATTCGCCCCCAGCGTCAGCGAGGATTCGTCCAGGCTGCGGTCCAGCTGTGACATGCTGGCGATGCCGGCGCGCACACCCACGGGCATGTTGCGAAAGATGAAGCTGACCACCAGGATGACGCCGGTTCCCGTGATCTCGATCGGGGGTACGTTGAACGCCAGAATATAGCTGACGCCGATCACCGTGCCGGGAATGGCAAAGGACAGCATGGTGCCGAATTCGAAGGCGTTCTTGCCCGCGAAATTCTGCCGGGTCAGAAGATAGGCCGTCACCAGACCCACGGCGGCGGTCAGCGGGGCGGCGATGGCGGCGATGGTGATGGTGGTCCAGAAACTGTCCCAGGCGGCGCCGGTCCAGCGGATGCCTTCCGCATCCAGCCGCACCGAAAAGGCGGTGACGTAGTGCTTGAGGGTCAGCGTGTTGTTGACCCCCCCACAGCTCGACCACGCTGCCATAGACGATCATCGCATAGACGACCACCGTGAACAGCGCCCAGCCCAGCGCGATCACCGCCACCGGGATCGACAGGCCCGTGGGCATCAGTGGATGCACCCCGGAATCGCCCTTGCCGGTCACGGTGGTATAGCTTTTCTTGCCCAGCCAGACACGCTGGGCGTAGAAGGCCGACAGGGTGAAGAACAAAAGCACCATCGCCAGCACCGCAGCGCGACCCTGATCGTACTGGGCGCCGACGATGGCAAAGAAGATCTCGGTCGACAGCACGTCGAAATTGCCGCCCAGAACCAGCGGGTTGCCGAAATCGGCCATGCTCTCGATGAAGCCCAGCAGGAAGGCGTTGGCCAGACCCGGTCGCATCAAGGGCAGCGAGACGGTTCGGAAGGTCTGCCACCGGTTGGCCCGCAAGGTCTGTGCGGCTTCCTCCATCGAGGGCGAGACACCCTCGACCACGCCGATCAGCACCAGGAAGGCGATGGGCGTGAAGGCAAGGGTCTGGGCGATCAGGATGCCGGGCATCCCGTACAGCCAGCGCGTGGGCTGGGTGCCAAGCAGATCGGCGACGAAGCGCGTCACCGATCCGGACAGGCCGAACAGCAGGATCAGCGCCAGGCCGATCACAAAGGGCGGGGTGATGATGGGCAGCACCGTCAGGGCGCGCAGCGCCCGCTTGTAGCGAAAGCCCGATCGGGTGACGACCAGCGCGAAACACAGGCCCAACGCGGTTGTGAGCAGCCCGACCAGAACCGCCAGCACCAGCGAGTTCCAGGCCGCACCGCATTTCGCGCCCCACAGGCACCCCAGCCCCCACAGCCGGTCGTCGAAGAATTTCGAAAAGAAAACCGCCACCGAATAGGCCCCGTCCTCGGTCACGAAGGCGGCAAACAGCATTCTGGCGATCGGGAAAAAGACAAAGGCGGTGACGATGGTGATGACGCCGCCAATGGCGCTGACGACGAACACGTCTCCGTTCACGGCACCGCGCGCGGCGATCCCCTGGGTCAGCAGAAACAGAAAGCTCGAGGCGCAGATCATCGCGCCATAGCCCATGCCGAACTGCCGGTCGCCCAGCTCTCCGAACAGGGCGGTCAGCCAGTCGAAGTTGAAGCCGCGGATGCCGATGCCGAACCCCTGCGCGATCAGCCAGGCAAAGCCGGACGCTCCCGACAGGATCAAAATGCGGGCGTGCAGCGGGTCGGATTTCGGCCGGCCCAGCGCCAGCAGCGGCAAGGCCAGCGCAAGGAGCATCGGCGCCAGCCAAAGCTTCTTGCCCTGCGCAACCAGAAAGGCCGCGGGCGCATAGTCGTCGTCAAACGGATAGCCATCGACCAGCCAGTGGAGCGACCAGAAGCCGTCCTCGACCATGTACCAGGGCAGCAGGCAATATCCGACCCACCCGGCGGCGATCCAGAAGATCAGCACCGAATGGGTCGTTTTTGTGGTGGAACGTTTCATTTACTGCGGCAGAACCGAAACCTCTTCGTCCCATTTCTGCAGCAGGCGTTTGCGTTCGTCGGACGAGCCGTATTTCTTGAAGTCATAGTCGATCAGCTTGATCTGGCTCATGTCCGGCGCGCTGTCCGAGGTCTTGGCCGCCTTGTTCGACGGAACCTGGAAGGCGTTGACCTCAAGCGCCAGGTTCTGCGCCTCGGCGCTCAGGGCCCAGTCATAGAATTTCTTGGCCTCTTCGACATTGCGGGCACCGTCGATGATCGACATCGACCCGATCTCGTATCCAGTGCCCTCGCACGGGGCGACCACTTGAATGGGAAAACCCGCCACGGCCTGTTTCACCGCGTCATGCATGAACACGATGCCGATGGTCGTCTCGCCACGGGCCGCCGCTTTGATCGGGGCCGAGCCCGACTTGGTGTATTGGTTGATGTTCTTGTGCAGGCCCTTCATGAACTCGAACCCTTCGTCCTCGCCGAAGATCTGCACCATCGAGGCCAGCGTCGTGTAGGCGGTCCCCGACGAGTTCGGGTTCGCCATCTGGATATGGCCCTTGTATTCGGGCTTCAGCAGATCCTTCCAGCAGGACGGCTCGGGCAGGTTGTTGGCTGCCAGCAACTCGGTGTTGTAGCCATAGCCGAGCGCGCCCGAATAGATCCCGATCGTCCGGTTCCCGGCGCTTTAGGCCTGTGCGATCGCCCAGTCATGCAGCTGGTTACGCATGGGCGAGAGATATTCCATCGTCAGGCCTTCCTCGGCCGCCTGCAAGTGCGGATCACCCGTACCGCCCCACCACACGTCGCCTTTGGGGTTGGACGCCTCGGCGCGGATCTGGGCAAAGGTCTCGCCCGAGGATTTGCGGGTCATGTTGACATCGATGCCGGTGGCGTCCTCGAAGCTGCGCGCCATCAGCTGGCACCAGTCCTCCTGCGCCGAGCAGTACAGGGTCAGCTTGTCCGCGTAGGAGGCCGAGACCGAGGCGGTCAGGGCCACGAGTGAACCTGCGAATGTCAGTGTGAGTCGTTTCATGTGTTTCCTCCCAGTTGCATGTCGGTGGCCGGGTCGGCCGCCTCGTACTCGTCCTCACACGGTCTTGCGCCGCTTTGTTTCAGTCCGCTTCCTTCAGGATGCGCCTCCGATCTTGCGGGGGCGGGCCAGCCGGCTGCCCAGCAGATCGCCGGTTTCCTCGGCGATCGGATAGGCCACGAAGGCCAGCGCCGCGTTCACCTGCTTGAGCAGGCGCAGCGTTTCCTGATGGATATTCGTGGTTTCGATGCTGGCCGCCGCGCCGTTCTGCAGGCGTTTCAGGTGGCGTTCCTGAAGGTTCTGTTCCTCGATGCGGATACGGTCTTTCTCGGCCACCAACTGCCGGGCGGCCTCGGCGTCGCCGGTTGTCAGAACGCTTAGTGCCAACTGGCCGTTCGTGACGACCTGATCGTGGAAATGTTCGATGTCGGCCATCCCTTCCTTGGAAAAGGTCAACGCCTCGTCGGCCAGCTTCCGTGCCAGCGCCACCAGGTTGACCGCGATCCGGTCGGCGGCCTCTTCCAGATTGTTGGCCATGGCCACGATGCCCAGCGACTTCTTTTCCTGTTCCGGCGTCAGGTCATTCTCGCGCATGCGCGAGATGTATATCTTGATGGCAAAGTGCATCCGGTCGACCTCGTCCTCGCGCAGCTGGATCACCCGGGCCAGTTCCGGATCCCAGTTCCGAAACAGTTGAACCACCGGAACCAGCATGGCCTGCACCGTTTCCGCCATCCGCAGCAGTTCGCGCTGAGCGCAGGCCAACGCCAGGGGCGGGTGGTCGAGGGCAGCGGGATCCAGCGCCGAAACGCTCTCGGTGGTTGACGCCGTGTGGCGCGGCACGAACCCGTCGACCAAGGCAACCAGAGGTCCGGTCAGCGGCAGCGCGATCACCAGAAGTGCGGCGTTCAGCAGGATATGCAGCAAAACCACCTGCTGGCCGGGTGCCGCAGCCAACATGTCCACGTTCAATACCCCGGTCAGCAGCAGGGTCAGCGCAACAAGGGTCAGACCCGCACGTGCCACGAGGTTCGACAGAACCACCAGCCTGGCCGGGCGCTCATGCCCCCACAGCAGGGCCACGGGAATCACCGCGCCGCCCAGATTGGCCCCGATCACCAGTGCCGCCGCGACCGGGGCGGCGATCAGCCCCGATGCGGTGAAGGTCGCGAATGTCAGTACCGAGGCCAGGCTGGAATGCATCACCCAGGCCAGCAATGCGCCGATCACATAGGCGCTGAGCAGATCGTTTTCGAAATAGGCGGCGATGCTCTGGACGATCGCGTTGGCCCCGATCGACGCGGTGGCCTCGCGGATCATGCCGAGCGACAGCAGCACCAGGGCAAATCCGATCACGATGCGGCCGACCTGTTTGGTCTTGCGGCGCTGCGCCTTCAAAAAGGTGACCACGCCCGCAAGCAAGGCAAAGGGTATCACCGCCTCGACCGGCAGGAACAGAACCTGGGTCATCACGGCCGAGCCCAACTCGGCCCCCAGAATCAGCGCCAGCGCCGATTGTGCCGCCAACATCCCCGATACGGCGAATCCCGCGCCGATCAGGGCCACCGCGGTCGCGCTTTGCATCAGCATGGCCGTCAGGCTGCCGCCTAGTGCAGCCGACAGCTTGCGTTCGGACAGGGTTTTCAGTCCGCGTTTCAGCTCGGGCAGAAAGGCGCGTTCGATGCCCGTTCGGATCAGCCGGACTGACCACAACAACAGCGCGACCGCCGCCGCCAGATGTGTGGCAAGTACGATCATGTGGAAGCCGCCCGTCTGAGTCTTGGATGGCGCATTGTTGACCAACCCGCATTTGTTTTCTCGAAGTTCGGCAAGTGTCACCACCAAGTCGAGGGGTTTGCAACAAAATATTTGCAAAAATGCCGGAAACCCCACAGGTTTGCCATGTTGACCGGGCCGGAGTTCAAGATGTCAAAGACCAAGGCAAAACAGAAAGACGCCAGAAAAGGACGGGACCGGCTGAAGAAATCGGACCGGCGGCGCCAGATCCTGCTCGAGCTGAAATTGCGGCCGCATGTCCGCATCAGCGATCTGGCCCGCAGCTTCAACGTCTCGACCGAGACCGTCCGGCGGGACTTTGACGCGCTTGCCAAGGATGGCCTTCTGGCGCGCGCGCATGGCGGCGCCTCGACCGCCTCGCAGGGCCATTACCCCAGCCTCGACGAGCGTACGGCCGCCCGTGCCGCCGAGCGTGCGCGCATCGGAGAGACGGCGGCCGCGCTGGTGCAGGAGGGCGACACGGTCATGATCGATTCAGGGTCGACGACGATTCAACTGGCCCGCGCTCTGGCGTTGCAGGGGCGGTCTTGTACGGTGATCACGAACTCGATTCCCGTCGCCGCGGCGCTGGGGGACAGCGCGGCCGACGTGATCCTGTGTCCGGGTGAATTCCTGCCGGCTGAATCGGCCGTGGTCGGCGCCGATACGCTCGAGTATCTTTCGCGGTTCAATGTCGATCGCTGCCTGATCGGCGCGACGGGCCTGACCGACGAGGGGGTATCGGAGGCGATCAGCGGCTTTGCGGCGATCAAGAGGATGATGCTGCAGCGCGCGGCCAACAGGCACCTGCTGATCGATGCGCAGAAATTCGGCTGCAAGGGTTTGGTCCGCGCCGGCGCGCTGGCCGATTTGGACAGCGTCGTGGTCGATACCGCGCCGACGGGGCCGTTGCGCGCGGAGCTCGATGCTGCAGGCGTGGAAATCGTGTTGGCGGACTTTGGCTGAAGCCGGCACGCTCTGGTCCAAGGAGGGCCGTACAGAGCCGCGCCAATCTTACGTTGTCCCTACTTTGTGCCCGTTCAAGGCATTGCGCGGTCACGCCTCGAACGGGTCGTCCGCGTTCAGAACGGCCTGGGTATCCGCCCCGAAGGTCGGAGGTGCCACGCGATAGGTCACGGGCGTGCGGGACAGCTTCAGCGGGTTTCCGATCAGTTTGACGGGGGCGGGGCCGGCTTGCATGTCGATCTGCATCCCCCGCGCGGCCACCTGATCCGAGGCAAAGACCTGATCCAGCGTCTGAACCGGGCCGACCGGCACTTTCAGAGCCTCGAGGCCATCGATGACGGCCTTGGTCTCCAGCCGCTGCAGCGCGGGCCGCAGAACGGCATTCAGGGCGTCGCGGTGTTCCAGCCGGGACGGGTTGGTGGCGAACCGTGCATCGTCGGGCAGGTGACCCAGCTTCAGAAAGCCGCAGAAGCGCCGGAACTGGCTGTCATTTCCCACGGCCAGAATGACGTGCCCATCGGCGGTTTCATAAACATCGTAGGGCACGATGTTGGGGTGCCCATTGCCGCGCCGCTGTGGAACCTGGCCCGAGGTCAGATAGTTCACGCCCTCGTTGATCAGCCATGCGATCTGGCTGTCGACCAGTGCGATGTCGATTTGCTGGCCTTCGCCGGTCTGATCCCGGTGGCGCAGCGCGGCCAGTATGCCGACGGTCGCGTACATGCCGCACATCACGTCGGCGATGCCCACGCCCACTTTCATCGGGGCTCCGTCCGGTTCGCCCGTCAGCGACATAATCCCGCCATAGCCCTGCGCCATCAGGTCATAGCCCGGCTTGGCCGCGTTCGGGCCGGTCTGGCCGTAGCCCGAGATCGAGCAGTAGATCAGCCCCGGAAAGTCCCGCGAGAGGGTTTCATGGTCCAGCCCGTATTTGGCCAGCCCGCCGGGTTTGAAATTCTCGATGAGGATGTCGGCGTGGGAAGCCAGCCGGCGGATCTGTTCCTGCCCCTGAGGCGTTGCGATGTCGATGGCGACGGATTTCTTGTTGCGGTTCGCGGCCATGAAATAGGCGCTCAGATCGGTCGGGTTGCCATCCGCACCGGTGACATGGGGCGGCCCCCACTGGCGGGTGTCATCGCCCCCGGTGGCCGGGTTTTCCACCTTGATCACGCTGGCGCCCAGATCGCCCAGCAGCTGCGTGCAGGTCGGCCCGGCCAGAATGCGTGACAGATCCAGAACCTTGACGCCCTTCAGCGGCCCTTCAGATGCGGCCATCATAGCCTCCGCGGTCGATCTCGGCGGCGATTACGGTGAACGTGTCGGCGGCCATCGCGGCCTTCAGCGCCGCACGCAGTTCGGCGCGGTTGCGCACGGTGTGGCCGTTGCCGCCGAACGCCCGGCCCATCGCGGCAAAATCATGCCGGTCGAAATCGACGCCCCGGTTGCCCATCTGGCGCTGACGCTGTTTCAGCTCGATCAGGGCCAGGCTGGCATCGACAAAGACCAGAAAGATCGGGTTTCCGCCCATTTCTGCGGCGGTCGAAAGCTCACCGGCCACCATCAGGAAACCGGCATCGCCGGAAAAGCTGATGACCGGGCGGTCGGGTTCGGCCAGTTTCAGGCCGATCGCCATCGGAACGGCGCAACCCATCGTGCACAGCGCCGAAGACTGGATCAGGCCGCGCGGCTCAGGGCACTGCCACATCTGGCTGAGAAGGATGCGGTGCGCGCCGCTGTCGGCGGTGGCCAGTGTTTCGGGGGGCAGGGTGTCGCGGGCCTCGGCGATCACGGCGGCGGGGCCCCAGTCGTCATCGGTCGGAAAGGCCGCGGCCAAGGCGGCCTTGACCTGCGCCGGTTGGCCTTGGGGCCAGGTTGGTCGCGCGGGGTTGCCCTTGGCGATCGCCTCGAGCGTGGCGCCGGTATCGGCCACCAGGTTCAGCCCCGCCTGGTGCATGTAGTGGTCATTCACCACGGCCGAGATGTCGATCACGCGTTTTTCGTCCGGGTCCCAGATCTCGCGCCAGCCGGGGCGCATTTCGATCGGGTCGTATCCCAGGCACAGGATCAGGTCGGCCTGTTCAACCAGCGGCACAAGCTGCGTGTCGGCCAGGGGCGACAGGCCCGCGCCCCCCAGGCACAGCGGGTGATCCTCGGGCACCACGCCCTTGGCCTTGTAGGTCGTGACGAACGGGATGCCAAAATGTTCCAGAAACGCCCGCACCACGCTGCGCGAGTCGTCATACAGAACGTCCAGCCCGATGATCGCCAGCGGACGCTCGGCCTCGGCCACCCAGCGGCGGGCTTTCTCCAGGCATGTGCCCTCGGGCGCGACCCGGGCGGCCCGGGTCAGCCGGCGGCGCTTGGCGACCGACACCCGGGTATCGGCGACGGAAATCGGCACGTCGATATGCACCGGCCCGGGGCGCGGCTGCGTGGCCAGCGACACGGCCTTGTCGGCGATGATGTCGGCGCCCATGGCCGTCAGGGTGAACGTGCCCTTGGTGATCGAGCGATAAATCTGCGCGTGATCCATGACCTGATGGGTATAGGTCAGCGCCTCGTCGGCATCGACGCAGCCGGTCAGCACGATCATCGGCACCCGGTCCTGCAGCGCGTTGGCCACGACATTGATGCCGTTCATGGCCCCCGGACCCAGGGTCGCCACCAGAATCGCCGGCGCGCCATCGCGGTGGTGCACCGCCTCGGCCATGAAACCGGCCGAGTTTTCGTGCTTGGTCAGGTGAAAGGTGATCCCGGCCTGTTCCAGCGCGTCGACCAATGTCAACACCTCGCCCCCGGGCATGCCGAAGGCGTGGCGGCACCCGGCCTCGTACAGCCGTTGCGCCAGAAGGTCCGCAGCGCGGGGGGACAGGTCCTGCATCGAACAAGCTCCGTAAGTTCCGTTGCGCAGCAGATTGCGGAGGTTCCGGGTCGGCGCAAGCCGCATCACGTCAGTGTGACTATTTGACAGCCATCTCGGCGATGGCGGCGAATTTGGCGTCCAACTCTGCGGCGATCACGGGCAAGGCGTCGGAGCCATCGGTGTAGGGGGCAAAGACCAGGCTGGGCGTCTTGTAGGACAGCGTCGCGGTCCCGTCGCCGTTTTCCGTGACGTACAGGCGGATCGGCGCCTCGATCATCGCGGGCACCGATTGTTCCAGAACCCGCACCGCATAGTCGTTGTTGAAGACGCCGATCACCCGGTTGCCCGGAATGGTGATGCCGCGCGCGGCGGCGGCCTTGGTCGGCCCGGCCTGCGTGACCACGATCAGACCGTTGGCCTTGACCGCTGCGATCGTGTCGGCCACCAGCGCATCATGGGTCTTGGCCGTCGGGTAGACGGCCCAGCCCGGCCGGGGTTCGATATCGGCCGCCAGCGCGGGCAGCGCCAGCAGGCCGAGGAAAAACATAAGACGTTTCATCACGGGCTCTCCAAGTCGTGGGTGACCCGAGTCTTCTCGGAATCCCGGCTGCGTACAGTCACAATATCGTGGGTGGCGGGCTTGCGCCGGGGGTGCGAAACCCGCACAAGCGACAGTGTGAAACGGAAAAGGCAGGCAAGGGGCATGCGTGTTTTGATCTGCAGTAGTTGCGCGCGCGAGCGCGACTTGCCGGCCGAGCGCCAGGCCGTATCGGGCGCCCTGCGCGCCGCGGGACTGGACGGGCACGTCGAGATCGCCGAGCACGCCTGTTTCAGCGGCTGCGACGAGCCGACCGTGGTGGCGATGCAGGGGAAGAGCCTTGCGTCCTACGTGTTTTCGGGGATCGATCCGGTCGCCGACGCCGATGATATTGCGGCGACCTGCCGGACCATTCTGAACAGCCCGAATGGCTGGATCGAAGACGCCCGGCCGTGCGGGCGGCTTCGCTTGTGTCTGCGGGCGCGGATCCCCGCGTTTCAGTCCACCTGAACCGTGACCGAGGCGCTGACCGGCACCCCATCCACGGCCAGCGGGCTGTGGCTGTTGGCGTTCAGCGAGACCTCGATGGTGGCTTTGCCCTTGGGCAGGTCCGGGATGTGCATCCAGTTGCCATAAAGCCGCGCCAGCTTCACGCCGTTCACGTAGACATGCGCATGGCCTTCGCCGGGCTTGTCGTCCAGCGAGGCGTTCTCCGGCGAGAAGCGGAAGTTTTTTGGCATCACATGCAGGTTCCAACCCGCCATCGGGTCGGGGGTGACGGCGATCTCCAGCCCCGGCGCGTCCGGTCCGGCGGGCAGGTTGATGGCGGCGCTATGGTCATGGGCCATGGCCTCGGCGTGATGGCCGCCATGTTGGGCGGGGTCGGCATGGTCGTGGCCGTCGAAGGTGACGCCGTTGGCCGCGGCCAGCACGAACCCGGCGCCCCCGCCAAAGACCAGACCGATCGCGAAAAGAGCAAGCGAGCGTGTCATATTGTTTCCTTGAAAAGCAAATGACCCGCCGGTTGGGCGCCGGCGGGTCGTGGGATTTCGGGGATCAGGCCGCGACTTCGACGCGCTTGCCCTCGCTTTGCCAGAAATACCCGGCAAACGAACCCAGCAGCACCCAAGCCACCAGGCCCACGCCAAAGGCGCGTGCGGCGAACAGGGCCCCGATCTCGGTCGGAACCGGCCCGGTGAACACGTCGGGTTCCGGCGCGCCGATCAGGTGCGGGGCCATCAACAGCACAGCTGCAACCAGATAGCTGACGATGTTGCCACCGAAAGCGATCAGCCACATGGCCACACCGGCAGCCGCGACGGTGGCCCACCACCAGATCTGCCGCGCAAACACATCGGCTGCGGCAACGCCCGGAACCTCGGGGGCCAGGGTGAAGCCCGGCGCCAGGTGAAAGGCGATGAAACCGGCCAGGCCCCACAGCACGCCCGTGCGCCCGTCAACCGGGTGGCCCTGCGCTTCGGCCAGCGACATCAGGGCCACCAGAACCAGCGCATAGCCGGTATAGGTCAGCATGGTAAACACCACGCTCAGCCCGTCGCGGGTCAGGTCCGAGAACATGCCCGGCAGTTCGGGATGCGCCGAGACGGCTTCGGCTCCGAAATGCACCAGCTCTCCGGATTCATAGAGTTCAGCATGCAGCAACACGGGCTGCACGAATACCAACTGCAGCAGGGCGACGATCAACCCGGCTGCAGCACCAGCGAACAACGCGCTGGTCAGAATGCGACTGAACATTGGTTTAGTGGCAGGGGAAGCCGGTTGCGTGGCGCACGTCATGCGCGGCGTCATGCAGCGCCGATGCCTGAACGTGACCGGCCAGGGTAATGATCCCCAGGCCCAGGGCTGCCGCGAACACTGCCGAAAGAATGCCAGCGCGCGCCGTTGATGCGGTTTGCGTTTGTGTCGTCATTTTCTGTCCTCCTGTGCCGCCGCACCCGACGGCCGGTGTTTCATTGTTCGCCTGGCAGGTCTCCTGGCTTGCGGGTCAGCGCCTCTGTTCGCCTTCCCCCCGAACGGGTCGGGAGTGGCTGGTTGAACAGGGCTCACCGCTTACAGTCGCGGGGGCGGCTTTGGATTTGACCTGCGCGCAGGTCGCACCAAATTCCCTCTTAGCATCCGGATGTCTCCGGCAGGACCAGACACTCCCATTTAGCCGCGAATGCCGCGTTGGCGCAATCGCCATTTGCGACCTTTCGCGTCAATTCCCGCGCTTTTTCAGAACATAGATATCCATGATCCACCCGTGCCGGGCGCGGGCCTCGGCGCGGATGCGCAGAATCTCGGGGGCCACATCGGCCAGTGGACCCTTGATCAGGATCTGCTCGGGCATACCCACGTAAGCCCCCCACCAGATGTCAAAATCGGCCATGTCCAGCGTCTGGAACGAACATTCGCCATCCAGCATCACCGCAACCGTGTCGGCGTCGCTGGGCCAGCCCTCGTCGCGGATGCGCCGGCCGGTGGTGACCAGATAGGGCGCGCCGATGTCGTTGATCGGCATGGCATGGGCCGCCGTCAGCGCCTGCAGCGCCGTGATACCGGGGATCACCGTGGTGTTCGGCTGCGGGTTCAGCCGCGCGGCGATTCGCAGCGAGCTGTCATAGAGCGACGGGTCGCCCCAGATCAGCAAGGCGACGGTGCGCGCCTCAGGGTGCCGGGCCATCGCCTCCTGCCAGCGCAGGGCGATTGCGTCGTGCCATTCATCCACGCCGCGCAGGTAGCCGTCCTGCGATCGGCGCTCGGGGATGTCGAAATAGGCGATTTGGGGCAGCGTGTCGGTGACGTTGCGGATGATTTCCTCGCGCACGCCGGCCAGATCGGCCTTGTTGGCGCCCTTGCGCGGGATCAGGATCAGATCGGCCGCGCGGATCGCCTGCGCGCCCTGAAAGGTCACGTGGTCCGGGTTGCCGGTGCCGATCCCGATCAAGACCAGATCAGTCATCGTCGAACTCCGCCAGCGGACCATAGAGGATCAGAGCCGGCGCGGTGCCGATCTCGGAGCCCAGACGCTCGGCCAGGGCACCGACGGTGGACCGGTGCAGCGATTGCTCAGGCGTCGAAACCGACTCGGCCATCAGCGCTGGCGTGTCCAGCGGCAGCCCATGCGCGTGCAGCGCGTCCGCAAGTAGGGGAAAGGTGCGCTTGCCCATGAACACCACGGTCGTCGCACCCGGGTCGGCCAGCGCGGGCAGGTTCAGGTCCTCGGGCAGCTTGCCGCTGACATCGTGGCCGGTGACGAATTGCACCCGCCGCGCGGTCAGGCGCCGGGTCAGCGGGATGCCCGCCGCCGCAGCCGCCGCAATGGCAGAGGGGATACCCGGAATGATCTCGTACGCGATCCCGGCAGCGCGCAGGGCCACCAGTTCCTCTTCGAGCCGCCCGAACAGGCCGCCATCGCCCGATTTCAACCGCACGATCCGTTGGCCGGTCTGGGCGTACTCGACCAGCAGGCGGCTGACATGGCCCTGCTTGGGCGAGGGCCGGCCGGCGCGCTTGCCCACACCCACAAGGTCGGCCTCCTTGCGCGCATGGCTCAGGATCGGCCCGCTGCTCAGATCGTCGAACAGAACCGCGTCAGCCTTTTGCAGCCGGTCCACGGCCTTGAGGGTCAACAATTCCGGGTCGCCGGGGCCGGACCCAATGAAGGAAACGAAACCGCTCATGCGCTGGCCTCTGCGATCAGATGGAAGAACGTACCGGTGACATGCCCGCGCCGCGATCCGGTTTGTGGGCCTTCGGCGCCTTCGGCGTCAAAAACCCGCGCCAGGGGCGCGTCGGGCTGCTCGACGATCGAGGAATAGTGGAACTCGTGCCCCCGCAGCGCGGTTCCGGCCGAGAACCCGGGCATGTCGGCCAGCAACTCGGCCCGGCGATAGCCCAGGTTGAACTTGCGCTTCTCGTACGAAGTGACCAGACCCAGCAGCCCGGCCATCCGGTGGCGGTTGCCGTCCTTGTCGATCAGCCCTTCGCCCAGGGCCATGTAGCCGCCGCATTCACCATGCACGGGCCGCGTTTCGGCATGTCTGCGCAAGCCGGTCAGGAACCGCTCTGCCGCAGCCAGGGTTCCGGCGTGCAGTTCGGGGTACCCGCCGGGCAACCAGACCAGATCGGCATCCGGGGCCGGCGCCTCGTCCGCCAGCGGAGAAAACGGCAGGATCTCGGCGCCGGCCGCCCGCCAGCCTTCCAGAAGATGCGGATAGGTAAAGGAAAACGCCGCGTCCCGGGCGAGCGCGATCCGGTGCGCCGGAGGGCGCGGCAGCGCGGCCGACGACGGCCCTGCAGGGCCCGAGGAGGCCGCCCGCTTGATCGCTTCCAGATCGACATGCGCGCGCAGAAAGGCCGCGTAGCCGGCAATTGCGCTTTCCAGATCGGGGTGCTCGACCGCCTGGATCAGACCCAGATGCCGTTCCGGCAGGGTCAGGTCGCCGCGCCGGGGCAGGACGCCCAGAACCGGCAGGCCCGCGCGCTCCATCCCCAGACGGGTCAGGCGTTCGTGGCGCGGGCTGGCGCAGCGGTTCAGAATCACGCCGGCAAAGGGCAGGTCGGGGTTGTACATCCGGAACCCCAGCGCCGTGGCCGCAGCCGATTGCGCCTGCCCGCCCACGTCCAGCACCAGAACCACCGGCCAACCCATGCGCAGCGCGGTCTCGGCGCTGGACCCATGGCCCTGCTCGCCCGGCTTGGCGACACCGTCGAACAGGCCCATCGACCCTTCGGCCACCACGATGTCGGCCCCTTTGGCCTGCGCCGCAATCGCGCCCAGCAACGGCGCGCCCATCGCCCAGCTGTCCAGGTTGAACGAGGCCCGCCCCGCCGCCGCCCGGTGAAAGGCCGGGTCGATGTAGTCGGGACCGCTCTTGAAGGGCTGCACCGTCAGCCCGTCCTCGGCCAGCGCGCGCAGCAAGCCCAGCATCACCGTGGTCTTGCCCGTGCCTGAGGACGGGGCCGAGATCAGCAGTCCGGGCGGGTTAGTCATCGCCGTGACTCCAGCTTGACCACGGGCTGTCGGCGCTTTGCGGGCGATAGCGACGGTCATAGGTCTTTGAATACAGACAGCTTTCATCGAAGCCTTCACCGGCCAGCGCCGGCCCGACCAGGATCAGCGCGGTGCGCGAGATGCTCTCGTCCAGCGAGTCCTTCAACGTGCCCAGCGTGGCGCGGATGATCCGCTCGTCCGGCCAGCTTGCGCGGTACACCACGGCCACGGGGCAGTCGGCGCCATAGGCGGGGGTCAGGTCGGCCACCACCTTGTCCAGATTGCCGATCGACAGGTGGATGGCCAGTGTGGCGCCGGTGCGGGCGAAGTTTTCGAGCGTTTCGCCCTCGGGCATGGACGAGGCGCGCCCCGGAGTCCGCGTCAGCACCACCGATTGCGCCAGCCCGGGCAGGGTCAGTTCGGTGCCCAAAGCGGCCGCGGCGGCAGCAAAGGACGGAACGCCGGGGGTCACGCTGACGGGAATGCCCATCTGTTTCAGGCGCCGGATCTGTTCGCCCATCGCCGACCAGACCGACAGGTCGCCCGAATGCAGGCGGGCCACGTCCTGCCCAGCGTCATGGGCGGTTTTGATTTCGGCCATGATCTGATCCAGATCCATTGGCGCGGTGTTCACGATGCGCGCGCCTTCGGGGCAGTGGGCCAGGATCTCCTCGGGCACCAGCGATCCGGCATACAGGCACACCGGGCAAGCGGCGATGATGTCGCGTCCGCGCAGGGTCAGAAGGTCGGCGGCGCCCGGTCCGGCGCCGATGAAATGAACGGTCATGTCTGTCCTCCGATGGCGACCGCGCAGGTGGCAAGCCGGTCGTCCGAAATCTGTCGGGGTGAAATCAGCCGCGCGCCAGGTCCGGCGGCGGCAAGGGCGGAAGCTTCGGCCACGCTGCCGGTGCCATGACTGGCGCGGCTGCGGGCCGAGCAGGTGAGGGTGCGTTGCCCGGCCAGATCGGCGGGGTCCGCGAAATGCAGGGGCAGGGCGCAGGCGGCGGCAAATTCGGCCAGCGCCGGGTGGCCGGCCTTGTCGGCGGCGGTGGCCAGCGCGTCCACCGCCTGCCCGGCAGTGGCGCGATCAAACGCGGCCCGCAGGCTGGCGCAGGTCGCGGTGGACGAAAACCCAAGCCCGGCCACGATCATAATGTCACGCTCCACTGCACGACCGGATAGGCCGATTTCCAGCCGCGCCGGGGGCCGAGGTCGCCGGCCTGCGCCAGCTCGATCCGCAGCAGGTCGCCGCCCAGCTTGGCGTGCCATTGGCTTAGCATCGCTTCGCTTTCCAGCGTCACGGCGTTGGCCACCAGCCGGGTGCCCGTGGGCAGGTTGGCCGCAAGCCAGTCCAGCAGCGCGTCGCTCAGCCCGCCGCCGATGAACACCACGTCGGGCAGGGGCAGGCCGTCCAGAGCGTCGGGCGCCCGGCCATGGATGACCTGCAACCGATCCTGTCCCAGCGCGTCGGCATTGGCGCGGATGCGCGCGGCGCGGTCGGCGCGCGGCTCGATCGCGGTGGCGGTCAGGGTCGGGTCGCACATCAGCCACTCGATGCCGATCGAGCCGCTGCCGCCGCCGACGTCCCACAGATGCTCGCCCCGCGCGGGCGCCAGCGCCGAAAGGGTCAGCGCACGCACCGGCCGTTTGGTGATCTGCCCATCGGTTTCGAAAATCTCGTCGGGTTTGCCCGAGGCCAACGGCAGCGCAGGCCCGTCGCCCGCAACCTCGAGCGCCACGCAGACCGGATGCTCGAAAGCGCCCAGCAGGGCTTCGGTCAGGGACATGCTGCGCGCGCGTTCCCGAGGGCCGCCGAGGGCCTCCATCACGTGCAGGGTCGTATCGCCGAACCCGGTCTCGGTCAGATAGCGGGCCAGCTCGACCACAGCGGCTCCGTCGCGCAGCAGGACGATGGCGCGCAGGCCGCGCGACAGATGCGGACGCAGGCGGGTCAGGGGGGCGGCGTGCAGGCCGTAGGTGGCAGTGCCTTCCAACGGCCAGCCCAATCGCGCGGCCGCCAGCGAGAAGGTCGACTGCCCCGGCCGTGCCACCCAGTCTTCAGGGGCGAAATTGCGCGCGATCACCGACCCGGCGCCAAACCAGAACGGATCACCCGAGGCCAGAACCACCGTGCGCCGGCCCTTCAACCCCTGCAGGATGGGCAGCCCATCGGCGAACGGCACCGGCCATTCGATGCGTTCGGCTCCGGTTTCGGGAACCAGCGACAGGTGCCGCGGCGGGCCCATGATGACCTCGGCGCGCTCCAGCTCTTGACGGCTTGCGGCCGACAGGCCATCCAGTCCATCCTCGCCCAGGCCCAGAATGGTCAGCCACGGAGTTTCAGACATGCCCAACCTCCTGATCCTTGGCGGCACGACCGAGGCCAACGCATTGGCCCGCGCCGTGGCGGATTTGGGTGTCGCGGCAACTTATTCCTATGCGGGCCGGGTCGACAACCCGCGGCCGCAACCGCTGCCCACGCGCGTGGGTGGCTTTGGCGGGCCCGAGGGTCTGGCGCGTCACATCCGCGATGCCGGCGTGACCCATGTGATCGACGCCACCCACCCCTTTGCCGCGCAGATGAGCCGCAATGCCATCGCCGCCTGTCAGCAGACGCAGACGCCGCTGGCCGCGTTGACCCGCCGGGAATGGACGGCCGGGCCCGGCGACCGGTGGCAACACGTGCCCGACATCGCCGGCACCGTCGCCGCGCTGGCTGGGCCGCCGCGTCGGGTGTTCCTTGCGGTGGGGCGCATGCATCTTGAGGATTTCGCGGCACAGCCCCAGCACCACTATCTTCTGCGGCTGGTCGATGAACCCGGCCCGCTGCCCTTCGCCGATTGCGAGTTGGTCGTGTCGCGCGGGCCGTTTTCGGTTGAAGACGACACGGCACTGATGCGCCGGCACCGGACCGAACTGGTGGTGTCCAAGAACGCCGGCGGCACCGGCGCGCGCGCCAAGCTGGATGCCGCGCGAGCGTTGGGCATCCCCGTGCTGATGATCGACCGGCCCAGGCTGCCCCGCCGGGTCGAGTTGACAAGCGTGCCGCAGGTTCTGGACTGGTTGGCTCATTCCGGCGTGGACCTTGGCGTATAGACGATGGGGCCGATGGGCCGGTCGATGACGCGGGTCAGCGATGAGCCGACGATCACCACCGTCTGCATGTCGGCCATGTCGGGCGTTGCCTCGGCCAGGGTCGCGATGCGGATCGACTCGTCTGGGCGCGATACGGCGCGGGCGAACAGGATCAGGCGCTCGGGTTCGCATTCCTGTCGCAGGATTTCCAGTGTCTTTACAAAACCTTCGGGCCGAGACTTCGAGCGCGGATTGTAGAAGGCCATCGCGAAATCGGCCTGCGCGGCCAGCCGCAGGCGTTTCTCGATCACCGCCCAGGGCTTGAGGTTGTCGCTGAGGTTGATGGCGCAGAAATCATGGCCCAGCGGTGCGCCCGCCCGGGCCCCGGCGGCCAGCATGGCGGTGATGCCGGGCAGAACCTCGACAGGGATCTCGCGCCAGGCGTCGGGGCCGTTCTCCAGCGCCTCGAACACGGCGGCAGCCATGGCGAACACGCCCGGATCGCCCGACGAGACCACGACCACCCGCTTGCCTTCGGCCGCCATCTGAAGCGCGTGCTGCGACCGGTCGATCTCGACCCGGTTGTCGCTGGCGTGAAGGGTCAGGCCCGGCCGTTCGGCCACCCGCGCGACGTAGGGAATATAGCCCACCACATCGGTCGCCTCGGCCAGGGCGGCGGTCACCTCGGGGGTCACCAGCGCCTCGTTTCCGGGGCCAAGCCCGGCGATCTTGACCCAGCCGCTCATGGCCGCCGCCCCTGTCCATGCACGATGATGATCGAGAAATAGGGCGTGACCTCGGTGCAGGCGTCGCTCAGCTTGCGGACGGTCTGGTTGGGCATCTGCGCGTATTCCACGATCCAGGCCCGGTCGAACAGGCCCGCCGTTTTCAGCGCGCGTTTCACCTTGTCGATGTTGCGGCCGATCTTCATCACCACCAGCGCGTCGGTGCGCGCCATGCGGTCGGCCAGAACCTCTTCGGGCAGGGTGCCCATCAGCACCGTGAGGATGTCGTCGCCCCAGGTGATCGGATCGCCCGAGGCCGTCCATGCCCCCGACATGCCGGTGATCGCCGGCACCACCTCGATGGGCACTGCGTCGCGCAGGCGGCTGTAGAGATGCATGAACGAGCCATAGAAGAACGGGTCTCCCTCGCACAGCACCACCACGTCTTCGCCCTGATCGGCCAGCTCTTTCAAGCGCGCGGTGCAGCCTTCGTAGAACTCGGCCAGCAGTGCGTTGTAGCGCGGATCAGAGACCGGGATTTCGGTCGTGACCGGGTATTCCATGGGAAACTCGACCGCATCGTCGCGGATCATCCCGTTCACGATCTTGCGCGCCTGCCCGGTGCGGCCGGGTTTGCGGAAATAGGCCACGTGTTTCGCGCCGCGCAACAGGCGGTCGGCCCGGACGCTCATCAAATCGGGATCGCCGGGGCCGAGGCCCACGCCATAGATCGTGCCCATGGTCATTCCGCCCGGCTTGCGATGGCGTTGATCGCGGCAACGGTGATGGCGCTGCCGCCCAGGCGGCCCTTGACGATACAGCTGGGGACGGGCTGGGCCTCCCACAGGGCGTCCTTGGATTCGACCGCGCCGACAAAGCCCACGGGGCAGCCGATGATTGCGGCAGGGCGGGGGCAGTCGGGGTCCTCGAGCATGTTCAGCAGGTGAAACAGCGCCGTGGGCGCGTTGCCGATGGCCACCAGCGCGCCCTCCAGATGGGTGCGCCACAGTTCCAGCGCGGCGGCGGATCGGGTGTTGCCCATCTTCTCGGCCAGCGGGCGCACGCGCTCGTCGTGCAGGGTGCAGATGACCTGATTGTCGGCGGGCAGGCGAAAGCGGGTGACGCCTTCGGACACCATCCGCGCGTCGCACAGGATCGGCGCGCCGTTTTCCAGCGCGGTGCGGGCGGTGCGCACGAAGCCGGGCGAGAAGTGGATGAATTCTTCCAGCCCGACCATTCCGGCGGCATGGATCATGCGGACGGCGACCTGCTCTTCATCCGGATCAAAGCGGGCCAGATCGGCCTCGGACCGGATCGTGGCGAAGGATTGCTTGTAGATCGCCGCGCCGTCGGTTTCGTATTCATAGGGCATCAGGTCAGGTCCATGGTCTTCAGTGTTTCGGGGTCCAGCCCGCGCTGAAGGGGCTCATCCCCCGCGCGGCCGTGTTTTACAAGATCAAATCGCCCGTCGCGGCCCACCAGCGTCAGATCGGCCGCGCCCATGCGCGCGCAGCCCTTGGCGCAGCCCGAGACATGCAGGCTGCCGGACACGCGCGGGGCCAGCGCGCGGGCGATGGCGCGGGTCTCGGCTTGTGCCTGCGGGCAGAATGGCGCGCCGGGGCAGGCGTCGGTGGATAGCAGCGGGTCGGCGCCGTCCGTCACGAAGGCCGGGGCGGGGATCGCCGCCCCGCCTTCCAGCAGGAACAGCCGCCAGGGCGTGACGCGCAGGGCGGCGGCGCCCGAGGCCTTGACCAGCGCGCGCAGCTCGGCGGCGGGCAGTTGCCCGAAGGCCGCGCCGTGGATTGGGCCGATTTCGCAGTTGCCGGGTTGCAGCGCCGGTGCCGTGGGGCCGAGGGCGTGGCCCTGCCATTCGTCGGGTAGGTCATGCGCCGCGATCAGGCGGGCCATGCGGCGGGTGTCGGAAGTGAAGCGCTCGGCGAACCACCGGGCCAGATCGATCACGCGGTCGATCGCCTCATCTTCGGTCACCAAGCGGCCGGTCTCGGCCCCGTCGGCGCGCAGGATCAGGCCCGAAGCTCCCCGTTCCAGTCGGATGTCGGCCGAGTCCCCGGCCAGCAGCCGCGCCGCGCCGGTATCCACCGCAAAGCCGAACTTGGCGGGCAGGGCGGGCAGATCACCCAGCCGGTCGATCAATGCACGAGTCAGCCGCGCGGTCAGGTCACCTTCTTCGTAGAGAGGGCTAACCAGAATGTTGCGCCGGGTCTCGATGCCCGGCTCGGCGTCCAGCAGGTTCAGCGCCGACAACTCGACCAGCAGCGCCTGGTGGTCGGCCTCGGCCACGCCGCGCAGTTGCAGGTTGGCGCGGTTGGTCAGGTCGATGGTGCCATTGCCGAAGCGCAGGGCCAGATCGCACAGCCCCAACGTCTGCGCGGCGCTCAGCCGGGCCAGACGCGGGCGCACCCGTACCACCAGCCCGTCGCCGGACATCATCGGGCGATGCGCGCCGGGGCACCAGCCCTGAACGACCGGGGCGCTCATCCCAACCCCTCCAGATCGGCGCGGATCGAGTTGCGGCGGGTGTTCCACAGCCCGGCCTCGTACAGCGCGCGGAACCGGTCCTGCATGGCCTGATGGGCCAGCGGGTTGGCATCCTGCAAAAACGCGTCCACCTCTGGGTCCCCAAGGGTCGCGTCATGGAACAGGTCGAACAGGTGCGGGCCGACCGTTCCTGACAGATGTGCGAAGGACGCCATGTGTTCCAGAGTCGCCGCGATCTCGGCCGCACCGCGGAAGCCGTGGCGCTGCATCCCGGCGATCCAGTCGGGATTGGCGGCGCGGGCGTGGACCACGCGGCTGATTTCCTCGGGCAGGGTGCGGGCGCGCGGGGTGCCCGGGTTGGTGTTGTCGAGGTGATACAGCTGCGCCTGCCCGCCGGTCGTCTTCTTGGCGGCGGCAAAGCCGGCCTCGTGCGTGGCATAGTCATTGGCCAGCAGCAGGTCGGTCTCGGTCAGGTCCTGCAGGTGCACGAAACTGTCGGCCTGCGCCACGCGCTGGGTGATCCCGTCGGGGTCGTGGGCAATGTGCTCGCCCTCGAAGGCGAAGGCGCTGGCGTCCAGCCAGGCCTGACCGGCCTGCGCGCGGGCCTCGTCGGTATAGGTTTCCGACAGGTGGGTCATGTTCAGACCATAGCTGCCCGGCGCCGGGCCATAGACACGGGCGGCGGGCGCCTGGCCGGCATAGGGGTTCCAGTCGGGCGCCTCGTCGCGTTCCGACAGCGCCCGGACCGCCTGTCCGAACAGGGCCGACAGGGTCGGGAACACGTCGCGGAACAAGCCCGAGACGCGCAGGGTCACGTCCAGCCGCGGGCGCTCCAGGTCGGTGATCGGCAGAACCTCGATGCCCGATACGCGCTCGGAGCCCGGATCCCAGACCGGTTTGACGCCCAGCAGGTGCAGCGCCATGGCGAATTCCTCGCCCGCCGTGCGCATCGTGGCCGAGCCCCACAGATCGACGATCAGGCCCCTGGGGTAGTCGCCTTCCTCCTGCAGGTGGCGGCGCACCAGTTCCTCGGCCAGTTTCACGCCCTGCGCATAGGCCGCGCGGGTGGGGACCGAGCGCGGATCTGTGGTGAACAGGTTGCGCCCCGTGGGCAGCACGTCGGTGCGCCCGCGATAGGGCGAGCCGGAAGGCCCGGCCTCGATCCGTTTGCCGGCCAGCGCATCCAGCAGGGCCTGCCGTTCGGCCTGTGCCGACGCGGCGGCGTCGAAATTGCCCGCGACCTGCGGCGCGCGGCCGAAGATGTGCAGCCCGTCGCCGAACTGGCTTTCCTTGATGTCGCAGACGAAGCGGTCGATGCGGGTGATCGCCTCGGCGGTGCTGGTGGCCTGATCCAGCCCCAGATCGGCCTCGAGCCCGATGGCCTGCGCCTCGTCGCGGATATCGGCCTGCAGCCGGTCGCGCCGCTTGGGGTCCAGCCCGTCGGCGTTCGAGAACTCGTCCAGCAGCGATTCCAGCCGCACCATACGGTCGGGTGTGCTGCTCTGTTTCATCGGCGGAGGAATGTGGCCCAGCGTCACCGCCCCGATCCGGCGCTTGGCCTGCGCGGCCTCGCCCGGGTCGTTCACGATGAACGGATAGATCACCGGCAGATCGCCGATCAGCGCCTCGGGCCAGCATTCCGCCGAGAGCGCCACCGATTTGCCCGGCAGCCATTCCAGCGTTCCGTGGGCGCCGATATGGATCAGCGCATCCGCACCTAACCCGTGCCTCAGCCATAGGTAGAAGGCCACATAGCCGTGCCGGGGCGTGCGCGACAGGTCGTGATACTCGTCGTCCCGCAACTCGGGCGTGCCGCGTTCGGGCTGCAGCGCCACCAGCGCCTTGCCGCGCCGCAGGGCGGTGAAATGAAATGCCCCATCGGCGCAGGCCGGGTCATCCTCGGGCGTGCCCCAGACGGTTTCCAGATCGGCGCGCAACGTCTCGGGCAGGTGCGCCAGCGCCGCGCGGTAAGCATCGACCGGCCACGAAATCCGGGCGTCCGGCAGCGTGTCGGCAATCGGCTCGGCGGGGGCGGTGTCATACCCCGCGCCCTGCAGGTCGGGCAGGATCGCCTCGGCCGAGGCAAGCGCGTCCAGCCCCACCGCATGGGCCATCTGCCAGTCCTTGCCGGGATAGGTGGACAAAACCAACGCGGGCACCTGTTGTGCCTTTGGTTTTTCGGCCAGGTCCACCCAGGCCATCGCCCGGTCGATGATGGCGGCGATCCGGTCGGGCTCGGGGCGGTGGGCAAAGCGGGAATATTCCAGATGCGGGTCGCGCTTGCCCGGTTCCTTGAACGAGGCGACACCGGCCGAGATGCGCCCGTCCACTTCGGGCAGAACCACATGCATGGCCAGATCGGCAGGCGACAGGCCGCGTTCGGCCTCGGCCCAGGCCTTGCGGCGCGAGGTCGCCAGCGCGACCTGGAACACCGGCACGCCCGCCACGTCCAAGGGCGATGTGCCCGACGCGCCTTTGCCCGAAAACGAGGTGGCGTTAATGATCGCCGAGGGCGCCATCGCTGGGATGTTCTCGGCCAGCCACTCAGCCGCCGCAGGCGCCTTGAGCGAGGGCGCAAACAGCCCCACCGCCTGATGACCCCGCGCGCGGATTTCCCGGATCAGGGCCGCGACCGGTGCGGTATCGGCCGAGGTCAGGTAGGCGCGGTAGAAGGTCACGATGATGCGTCGGCCTTCGCCCGCGAATGCTTCCTCGGGCGCAATCACGCCGCGATCCGGGCACCATGCGCCGCAATCGGGCAGAGTCTTGGCCCCCATCACCGGCCCGGCATACAGCCCCGCCGCCAGCGCCATCTGCGCCAGTGCGGCCTGGGCTGCCACTTCGCCGCCGGTGTCGCACAGATGCGCCAGCCGCCGCAGGGTCGAGACCGGCAGGGTCGAATAATCGTCCAGCCGCGTATCCTCGCGCCCGTCGGCGGGCAGCACCGCCAGCGCGATGCCCTTGGCCTGCGCCAGCGCCAGAACCTGCTGCAACCCGTAAGACCAGTAGGGCACCCCGCCGATCAGCCGGATCAGGATGCCCTTGGCGCCCTCCAGCGTCCGTTCGACATAGGTATCGACCGAGAGCGGGTGTTTCAGCGCCGCCAGGTTGGCCAGCCGCAACGAGGGCATCCGCCCCTCGGGCCCGCCGCCGCGATGCCAGCCGGCCGCGAAGGCACCCAGGTCGCTGTCCGAGAAGGACAGCACCACCAGATCCGCCGGGCTCTGGCCCAGGTCGGTCGGGGTCTCGGTTTCTTCGAGCCCGTGGCTTTCGCGGAAGACGACATGCATCGGTGCTTACTCGGCGGCCTCGGTGACGCCCGTCAGGATGCCACGGATCGCGGCCGCGTCGATGTCGTCATGCTCGGCGATGACCACAAGGCGCGAGCGGCGCTCTTCCTCCGGTTTCCACGGGCGGTCATACTGGTGCCGCACCCGCGCGCCGACCGCCTGGACCAGCAGGCGCATCGGCTTGCCCTGAACGGCGGCATAGCCCTTGACCCGCAGGATGTTCAGCTCGTTCGCGAGACGTTCGATATTGGCGACCAGCTGCGCCGGGTTGGTCTGTTCGGGCAGCTCGACCACGATGCTTTCGAAGTCGTCATGTTCATGGTCGTCATGGCCGTCGTGATGCGAGGGGCGGGCGTCCATGTCGTCCTCGGCCGCAGCCTCGAGCCCCAGCACCACGCGCACGTCAACTGCACCTTCGGCCACTTCTACCACGGGCAGGGGGCGCGGCGCCTCGGCGGCGATGATCTCGCGCGCCTTGGCCACACCTTCGGGGCCGGCCAGGTCGGGCTTGGTCAGCAGGATGATGTCGGCGCACGAGATCTGATCCTCGAACACCTCGGACAGGGGCGTTTCGTGGTCGATCGAGTCATCGGCCATGCGCTGCGCGTCCACGGCGGCGACGTTGGGGGCGAAGCGGCCTGCGGCCACGGCCTCGGCATCGGCCAGGGCGATCACGCCGTCCACGGTGATCTTGGAACGGATGTCGGGCCAGTCGAACGCCTTGAGCAGCGGTTTCGGCAGGGCCAGCCCGCTGGTTTCGATCAGGATGTGATCGGGGCGCGGGTCCAGTGCCATCAGCGCCTCGATCGTGGGGATGAAGTCATCGGCCACTGTGCAGCAGATGCAGCCATTGGCCAGCTCCATGATGTTTTCTGCCGGGCAGTCGGGGATGGCGCAGCTTTTCAGGATTTCGCCATCGACGCCCACATCGCCGAATTCGTTGACCACCACGGCCAGCCGCTTGCCCTGCGGCTCGGACATCAGGTGGCGGATCAGCGTGGTCTTGCCCGAGCCGAGAAAGCCGGTGATGACGGTGACGGGAAGTTTTTCGAGGGTGCTCATGCTCAGGCTCCAATCGGGGGAATGCGGGCGGCGCAGTTCTTGCGGAAATGTTCGGGGCGGTCGCGCCATTTCACAAGGCCATCGTCGGTGGCCAAGTACTTGGTGGCGCCTTCGACGATGATCTCGACATCGTCCGTTTCGTTCAGGTTTTCATAGACGAAGGTCCAGCGCGACGGCCCACCGCGCAGAACGATCGAGCAGCCCTGATCGCAGTTCGACAGGCATTCGACCGGCTTCAGGGTGATGCCGTCGGGCAGGTCGGCCTGCTCAAGCGCCTTGTGCAGCAGCGTGCCGGGGCGCTGGGCGTCATCCTCGATGGGCAGCCCGCGGCGGCAGGTGGTGCAGACCAGCAGCTCGACTGGTGTGGTCTCGGTCACGTCTCTCATCCCCCCTCACTCGGTTGTCGGGGGACGGGGTATGCGCGGGCCACGTTGCGGACATGGGCCCGACACCGGAACACCCCGTCCGGTTCGTCTTCGGGCGTTGGCAGGTCTCCCGGCTTGCGGATGTCAGAGCGGCGCTCTGTCGGATGTCCCGCCTTCCCGGCCTGCGGCCAGTGGCATTTGGGCACCCTCTCCGGTCACGGTCGCGGGGGCGGCTGCGTTTGACGGAAAACCGCTGACGCATTCCCTTTTCATCTGCTTGCACAGACACCAACGCAAGCGACATGCGGCACGGGCAGGGGGGTTGTCAAGCGCGCGGGGTCACGTGCCTTGCGTCGGATCGAAAAAGCGACTTGCCGGGGTCAGTCCGCGGCATCACCGGCCAACCGGTCGCGCAGCCAGGCCAGGAACAACTGGGCGGGGATGGAGGGAGGCGCCGCGCTGACGCTACGGATCAGGTAGTGCGACTGGGCAAAGGGAATCGCCGGCCCGGCAACCCGGATCGGCGCGCCTTGGGCGATGGCGTTGCGCGCGAACCGCTCCAGAACGGTGGCATAGCCCGCGCCGGCCATCACCAGTTGCAGCGCCGTGACGGTGGTATCGGCCGAATGGCGCGCGGGGCGGTCGGGCAGGTCGGTGCCCGTGGCCTCGAAGTACCGCGCCCAGTTGTCCTCGTACCCCAGAATGTGGATCAACGGGCCGTTGCGCAGGTCTGGCGCCGGGTCCTGCGCCCGGCATACGGGCACCAGCCGCTCCGAGCACAGCCGCTCGGCCGCGACACCGGGCCAGTCGCCATGGCCCAGCCGGATTTCCACGTCCACATCCGCGGGCGCGGCCGAGTCGTTCCAGATATGCGACACCAGTCGCACCGGAATTTCGGGGTGCTGCGCGCTGAACGCGGGCAGCTCGGCCGCGATCCAGTAGGTCATCGTCGATATCGCCGCCCGGATGGTCAGCGCCTGCCGAGAGGCGGGGCCGAACAGGCTGTTGGTGGACAGCGCGATATCCGATAGCGCCCGGCGCACGGTCAGTGCATAGGACTGGCCCGGCTCGGTCAGCGACAGGTGCCGGGCGTTGCGGGCGAAAAGCGGCTGCCCGAGATCCGCCTCGAGCGAGCGGATATGCAGCGACACCGCCGTCTGGGTCAGGCCCAATTCCTGCGCGGCGGTTGTGAAATTCAGGTGGCGCGCGGCGGCCTCGAAGCTGCGCAGCCAGGCCGGATTGGGCAGGTGGTCCATTCATCACCAAAATATTTTGCATTTAGATCGACTTTTTATTCGTTTCTTTTGTCGGTGGGCAACGGAAATACTCGGGCCAACGAAAACGCGCCTGCAGGAGGGCAGAACATGAAGGTCGGGTTCATCGGTTTGGGCAATGTGGGGGGCAAGCTGTCGGGGTCGCTGCTGCGCAACGGTATCGACCTGACGGTATACGATCTGAACCCCGATCTTGTGGCGGAGTTCGCCGCCAAGGGGGCCAAGGCCGGCGAAAGCCCGGCCCAGATGATGCGCGACTGCGATGCGGTCATCACCTGCCTGCCATCGCCCGCCGCCTCGGACGCGGTGATGCAGCAGATGCTGCCCGAGGTGACCCAAGGCAAGATCTGGATGGAGATGTCCACCACCGACGAGGCCGAGGTCAAACGCCTGGGGGCCATGGTGATCGAACGCGGCGGGGCGGCGGTGGACTGCCCGGTTTCGGGCGGGTGCCACCGGGCGGCCACGGGCAATATCTCGATCTTCGCGGGTTGCGACCGGGCCACGTTCGAGCGGATCCTTCCGTTCCTGACGACGATGGGCCGGCGCATCCTGCATACCGGCGATCTGGGCACTGCCTCGGTTTTGAAGGTGCTGACCAACTATCTGGCCACCGCCAACCTGATCACCTGCGCCGAGGCGCTGGTGACCGCCAAGGCCGCCGGGATGGACCTGAACACCACCTACGAGGCGATCAAGATCTCGTCCGGCACATCCTTCGTGCATGAGACCGAAAGCCAGGTGATCCTGAACGGCTCGCGCGACATTTCCTTCACCATGGACCTGGTGAAAAAGGATATCGGCCTGTTCCAGGAGGTCGCCGACCGCGCCGGCGTGCCGTTGGAGATGAACCCGTTGATGATCAAGATCTTCGACGACGCCATCGCCCGCTATGGCGCGCGCGAGCTGTCGCCCAACGTCATTCGACGGCTCGAGGATGCAACCGGGCTGAGTGTCACCGCGCCCGGATTTCCGGCCGAGATGCAGGACGCTGAACCGGAAGAGCCGGGGTATGAGGTGATTCCTCAAGGCCGAAGCAAGGTCTGAACCGACGGTCAGGAAAAGGCGCCCTTTCCGGGGCGCCTTGCGTGAAACCCAAGATGGCGGTGTTCCCTCGCCCGGCCAGGAACGGTTCGAGTCGCATTTCGACCAATCGGAAGGCAGCGACGCGGCGCCAAATCGGAAGATTGGAGGCGAGTACCGGAATCGAACCGGTGTACACGGATTTGCAATCCGCTGCGTCACCACTCCGCCAACTCGCCTTTTCAAGCAATATCAATTACTTGCCGTGGTGCGGAAGCGGTTCTAGCAGCTTTCCCGCGCGGCGTCCAGAGGGCGCGCGAAGAATCTGCACGGGAAAAGGCCGTTGCCGGTCACTGATATGCAACGCCAATTGTCGCGGGGCGGAATTTGCGCGCAAGGGCCGTTGCCGGGGCGCGCGCGTTGTGGCAAAAGCCAACCGAACCAGGGAAATGAACGAGCGGTCACATGACGGATTTCGCAGCCCGACGCCAAACGATGGTTGATACCCAGATTCGACCGTCCGATGTCACCAAGTTTCCGATTATCGATGCCATGCTGAAGGTTCGACGGGAAAATTTCGTACCGGATTCCCAGCGTGAAGTGGCCTATATCGGCGATCTGATCGATCTGGGCGGCGGCCGGTGCCTGTTGGAGCCGCGGACCTTGGCCAAGATGTTGGACGCGCTGAATATTTCCAATGACGAGGTCGTGCTGGATATCGGTCCGGCCTATGGCTATTCGACAGCCGTCGCCGCGCGCATGGCGCAGCTGGTGGTTGGGGTCGAGGAAGACGAGGCAATGGCCGCCGAGGCGCAGGCCAATCTCAGCCGGGCCGATATCGACAATGCGATCATCCATGTTGGCCCGTTGGCGCACGGGGCCGCCGAGCATGGCCCCTATGACGTGATCATGGTTCAGGGCGGGGTTGAACGGGTTCCGGACGCGTTGCTGGACCAGCTCAAGGAACATGGCCGCATTGCCTGCCTGTTCGTCGACGGCAATCTTGGTACTGTCCGGATCGGTCGCAAGGCCGGCGGGCGCGTGACTTGGCGCCACGCGTTCAATGCCGCGGCGCCGGTCTTGCCGGGATTCGCGAAACAACGGGCATTTTCGCTATAGTCCGGAAACAGTTTTCCGTTCCCTCTTGATTAGTTGAGAATCTGGCCGCAAACTGTTCGGAAATCAGAACAAATCTTGGTTCACGGGGTTGGTACATGCGTAGGACAGCAGGAGCGAAACTGATCAAGGGGTTGGTGTTTTCAGCCTGCCTTGCACTGAATGTAGTGTCCGAGCGGACGGCCTGGGCCGACAACCTGACGGATGCGTTCATCGGGGCCTACAACTCCAGCGGCCTGCTGGAACAGAACCGCGCGCTGTTGCGGGCCGCTGATGAAGACGTTGCGATCGCGCTTTCGGCCCTGCGCCCGATCATCAACTG
The DNA here is from genome assembly GCF_900129345.1 of Ruegeria intermedia. Taxonomy (GTDB): domain Bacteria; phylum Pseudomonadota; class Alphaproteobacteria; order Rhodobacterales; family Rhodobacteraceae; genus Ruegeria; species Ruegeria intermedia. The sequence goes on from NZ_FQVK01000024.1 coordinate 54,469, forward strand.
GACCGTTCGGGTCAGTCAGGACTTCACCAAGAACCGGAGCGGAACGACCGTGACATCGGTCGAACCCTCGCGGTTCTTTTCGGGGATAACGCTCAGCCAACTGTTGTACGACGGCGGCGCATCCCTGCTGGGCAAGCAGTCGGCGCAGGAAACCGTTCTGGCGACCCGGCAGGCGCTGATCGATGTCGAGCAGCAGGTGCTGTTCCGGGCCGCGACGGCCTATCTGGGTGTTTTGCTGGAGGAGGAGCGGGTCCGGATTCGCGAAAACAACGTGAACCTGTCGGGCGAGGAGCTTCGCGCGACCCAGGACCGTTTCGAGGTGGGCGAAGTGACCCGCACGGACGTGGCCCTGTCCGAATCGCAACTGGCCAGCGCGCAGGCCGATCTTGCCGATGCGCGCGGCAACCTCAGCACGGCGCAGGCTGAATATGTCAACGCGGTGGGCAAGACTCCGGGGCGCACAGCGGGGCAGCCCAGTCTGCCCGCTCTGCCGCGATCCGTCGAAGAGGCGATCAGCTTGGCCATGCGGAATCACCCGGCCATCCTGTCCGCCCAGCATCAGGTGCGCGCCCGCGATCTGGTGGTGCAGCAGCAACGCGCGGGTCTCGGACCGAATGTCAGCCTAAATGCCGATGTCGGGATTACCGAGAGCTACGACAACGACGACTATACCAACGACGCGTCGATCTCGCTGAGCCTGAACCAGCCCATCTATGCGGGCGGCCGGCTGGCCGCAAACGTTCGCCGCGCCATGGCGCAGCGGGATGCCGCGCGGGCCAATCTGCTCAACGTGCAGAAAGACGTCACGCAGGGCGTGACCAACGCCTATGTCCGCTTCCAGACCGCGACGACCAGCCTGCGCGCGTCCGAAGAGCGCGTCCGGGCCTCGCAGGTCGCCTTTGACGGCATCCGCGAAGAAGCCACATTGGGCGCACGCACCACGCTGGACGTTCTGACCGCACAGCAAGACCTGCTGGATGCGCAACTGGCCGAGATCGCTTCGCGGACCGAACGGTCGCTGGCGGCCTACCAGTTGCTTCAGGCGCAGGGGCTGTTGACTGCCGAACGTCTGGGTCTGGCCGTCCAGATCTATGATCCGACGCTGTATTACAACCTGGTCAAGAAGGCGCCGGCGCAGATCAGCAAGCAAAGCCGCGATCTGGATCGGGTGCTCAAGGCGTTGCGTCGCGAGTGATCGCGCGCACTATCTGTTGTTCCGCGCCGATTGATTGGTTACACTCGCTCAAACGGCCAGATCGGTAGAGAGCCATGTCGGATAGCAGTGTCACAACAGGTGTCGAGGACGTTTTGGCGTCGATCAAGCGACTTGTCGGCGATCAGGGGCGCAAGGCCGAGCCAGGCGCCGGTTCCCGGCCGAAACCGGGGCGGCTGGTTTTGTCCCAGTCGTTGCGGGTCTCGGACGCGACCGAACCGCCCGCGCCGAGTGGGTCCGGGTTGTCGAGCCTCGCTCGGGACTTCTCGGTTGACGCTTTTCTGATGAAGGACGCCGAATTCCCAAGCATTCAACCCGCAAACCGGAAGCCCGAGCCGATGGTTCTCAGGTCGTCCGACCGGGTCTATCCGAATTCCTCCGATACGACGACCGAAACGGGTGGCCCTCTACCCAAAGAAAACCAGGCCCGTCCGCGGGATCTGGCCGGCAGTCTGAGTGCCAAGATCGAAGCCCTCGAGGCGGCGATCGCTCGGACAGAAGATCAATGGGAACCCGACGGAGACAGCGGCGACGAATATGCGGGAACCCGCACGCGGCGCATCCACTGGGATGTCGAAGCCGGCGGAGGCGCCACAACGGCGGCCGAGGCCGGACGTGACGAGTCTTTGCAAGTGCAGCAGCCGCAGGGAGCCGCGCAATTCGTGCGGGATCGCGGAGCGGACGAGCCCGTCGCGACCGATGCACAGGCCACCGCGACGATGGAAGTCGAAGAACTGAAGGCGTTGATCGCCCAGGTCGTGCGCGAAGAACTGCAGGGCGCATTGGGCGAGCGGATCACCCGAAACATCCGCAAGCTGGTCCGGCGCGAAATCAACCGCGCACTGGATGCGAGAGAGCTCGAGTAGGCCTCAGCCGCGCTGCGGTTTCGCCGCCAGTGACAGCAGAAGATCCAGATCCATGTGCCGTTCGAGGTGATCGGCCAGGGCATCGAGGGTCTGTTCGACGCCCTCCTCATAGGCCAGGTCCGATTTGACGCCCAACTGCCTCAGATAGCGCGCCCGAAAGGCATCCGAGGAAAAAACACCGTGCAGATAGCTGCCGCGGACCCGGCCGCTGGCGTTGGCGGCGCCCTCGGCACGGCCTTCGACCTCGAGCCAGGCGCGTGCGCAATCGGGGCCGTCGGTGCGCCCCATGTGGATTTCATATCCACTGACGGGTTCGCCGCCCGGCAGTGCCTTGGCCCTGCGCAGGCGGACCTGCTTGTCCCGGGCCATGACCGTTTCGACATCCAGCAGGCCCAGGCCTTCGACCGTACCTGGCCGCCCGTCGACGCCGTCGGGGTCCGCGATGGTTTGGCCCAGCATCTGATACCCGCCGCACAGGCCCAGAACATGGCCGCCGCGGCGCACATGCGCGTACAGGTCGATATCCCAACCCTGACGGCGCAGGAATGCAAGGTCGCCAATGGTGGACTTGCTGCCCGGCAGCAGCACCAGATCGGCATCGCCGGGCAGGGCGCGGCCGGCGGGAATGATTTCGACCGTAACACCGGGCTCGGCCGACAGCGGATCGAGATCGTCGAAATTCGCCATCCGCTCAAGCTGTGGCACGGCCACTTTGACCGCGCCGCCCGGGGCCGAACGAATGTCCATCATGTCCTCGGCAGGCAGTTTCCACGCGTCGTCGAACCAGGGCACCACGCCCAGGCAGGGCCACCCGGTGCGGGCCGCAATGTCGTCGCGGCCATCATCGAACAGGCTGACATCCCCCTTGAAGCGATTGACCGCAAAGCCCCGGATCATCGCCAGATCGCCCGCCTCCAGAACCGCCTGTGTTCCCACGATCTGCGCGATCACGCCGCCCCGGTGGATGTCGCCCACCAGGATCACGGGAACACCGGCGGCACGGGCAAAGCCCATATTGGCGATGTCGCCCTTGCGCAGATTGGTCTCGGCCGGGCTGCCGGCGCCTTCCACCAGAACCAGATCGGCATCGGCGCACAATCTGTCAAAGCTCTCCTGCGCGGCGCCCAGCAGGCGCGACTTGTCCTTGCGATAATCCCTGGCCCGCATGGTTCCGGCCCGCTGGCCCTGTACGATGACCTGGGCGCCGGTGTCGGTTTCCGGCTTCAGCAGGATCGGATTCATATCGGTATGCGGCGCGCGGCGTGCGGCGCGGGCCTGAAGGGCCTGTGCGCGGCCGATTTCGCCGCCGTCTTCGGTGACGGCCGCGTTGTTCGACATGTTCTGAGGCTTGAACGGCGCCACCCGCAGGCCGCGCCGGGCAAAGGCCCGCGCCAGGCCGGCCACCAGTACCGATTTCCCGACATTGCTGCCGGTGCCTTGAATCATGATCGCGCGCACCATTCATGCCTCCTGCGGTTGGTGGCAGATGAGCCTATTTGAGCGGCCAAGGAAAGCGCGGAACGGGCGAATGGCACGCCGAAACCGACATCAAATGTCCGGACAACAAAAAAGCGCGCCGCAATCGCGGGCGCGCCTTTTTGAAATACGGCAAAGCCTCAGGCGGCTTCGGCCTGCTGTGCGGCGTTGCGACGTTCGCTTTCTTCGCGCGACAGGGCAACCGAGGTCCGCACACCGCGGCCCACGAATTCCATCAGGCCTTTGACGACGCGTTCGTTCGGGTCGATGCCGGCACAGGTCAGCACCTCGCGCCCATCGCGCGAGCGGGCCCAGCGGGCAATCTGTTCCGGGCCGTTGCCGTATTTCTTGTCATCGGCAATGGCGTCGTCCAAAGCAGCCAGTACAACAGCCGCGAAAAGTTTGCGGGCACGGTTGCCTTGTTCATTGTTAAAGGCGGTGCCGTCAACGAAATCTCTCATCTCGTCTTCCTTGTTCTTGCTCTTGTAATTTTCGGCGTGGCGGTCCTTATGACCGATTTAGTGCGATTCGGATACACCTAATTTGCATGGTTGCGTTGCGTAATTTGCATAGCTCTCTGCAGGTGCAGCACTAGGTTTCGTTGTCTTGCATGGATTGTTCCCGCCAGATATAGGGACGGCAACGAACGCATCAACCATGTGTGAAGGATTTATGTAATGCCCAAGATCAACGGGAACGAAATTCGTCCGGGCAACGTGCTGGAGCACAACGGCGGCCTGTGGGCAGCGGTCAAGGTCGAGCATGTCAAACCCGGCAAGGGCGGCGCCTTCGCTCAGGTCGAACTGCGCAACCTGCGCAACGGCACCAAGCTGAACGAACGGTTCCGTTCGGCGGACAAGGTCGAGCGGGTGCGGCTGGAGCAGAAGGACCAGCAATTCCTGTACGAGAACGACGGCATGCTGGTTTTCATGGATGCCGAGACCTATGAACAGATCGAACTGCCGGCCGAACTGCTGGGCGAACGCCGCCCCTTCCTGCAGGACGGAATGACCATCGTCGTCGAGTTCTATGAAAACGAGGCGTTGAACGCGACGCTGCCGCAAAAGGTCACCTGCAAGGTCGTCGAGACCGAGCCGGTCGTCAAAGGCCAGACCGCGGCGAACTCGTTCAAGCCGGCGGTTCTGGACAATGGCGTCAAGGTCATGGTGCCGCCCTTTATCGCGCAGGACGAGATGATCGTGGTGAATACCGAAACCATGGAATATTCCGAGCGCGCGTAACGTCGCGTCACGGATACGGATCAAGGCCGCGCCGGAGGACCCGGGGCGGCCTTTTTCATGCCCGCGCGCCGGGCTGCCGGTATCGCTCGCGGTCCGGGCCGAACAATTCCAGCATCAGCTCGAACTTGATGCGATTGGCGCTGACCTGCCGGTAGAAGGCGATCAGGAACGCGGTAGGGCCCTGGATGCGCGCCAGCCCGCTGGTGGCCGCGACCACGGTGCCCACGTCGGTCTTGCCGTTCAGGACCAGCCATCCGCCCAGCATCAGAACCCCCACCGTACCTGCGCCGTTGATCACGCTCAGGGCGAATTTGGCGGACAGTTTCCACAGGAACATTCGGCGCCGCGTCTCGTAGATGGCGTCGAACTGGTCATGGATGTCCCGGGTGACCCGTTCCAGGTCTTCGGTGGTCAGATGATCGGTGGCGCTGCGCAGGATGCGCACCCGCTCGGCGACGAACCGGTTCACCTTGCGCTGGGAAATCAGCACGATGGCGTTCTGCGGTGCGATCATCGACAAGGCGATCAGACCCAGCCAGGGCTGGGTGGACGAGATATAGCCGATCACGCTGACAAGCGTGCCGATCTGCACGACCGGATCGGTGAAGGCGCCGCCGGCGAATTTGCCAAGCTCTTCGGCTTCGGCGGAAATGGCAGTTGTCAGCGTGCCTTTCCCGACATCCTCGTCGGCCTCATCCACGTCATTTGCGCGGGTCAGAAGCAACCGGCGGATCAGGCGGATCATGTCCTCGCCCAGCGTGCCGGCGCGGTATCCAAGCAGCCATTTCAAGGCGAGGCTCAGCAGGATGACACCCAACATGCCGGCGCCCATCCACAGAAGACTGGCCTTTTCGACCGCATCCGAGGTCAGATGGTTGATGATGTCACGCTGAAATTCCAGCGGCGCAGCGGCCAGCGCAGCAACCGCCAGAGACAGCAGGATCAGGATGATCTGCCGCTTGGCGCTGGCGCGCCAGATGGCTGCGTACAGTCTGAGCATCCCTCGGCCCGTTCCATTCGTGCCTGACTGTTCTACTCCGGGCAGGTCGCCGGTGGAATGCCCCCAGCGCGCCCTGATCCGGGTCGTGCCGGTTGGGCAACAGAGGTCAGCCGATCAGCCGCAGCCGCGCATCCGCGGCCAGCAGGTCAGCGCCGGCGCGGTCCAGCCGCAGATGGGCGATGGCCTTGCCCCCCGATTGCGTGAACAGGGTGCCCGCGGGTTTGCCCTCGGACGTGATCCGGGTGCCGACCGGGGCGGCGCCTTCGATTCCAACCACTTGCAATCCCTTGCGCAGCTGGGTCTTGTGCTTCATGCGGGCGGTGACTTCCTGCCCGACATAGCAGCCTTTTTTGAAATCCACGCCGTTCAGCCGCTCGAACCCGGCCTCGAGGATATAGGTGTCGGGCGTCAGTTCGATCCCGCTTTCGGGGATGCAATGGGCGACCCGGATCGCGTCCCAGTCGGTTCCGTCATCGGCCTCGTCGGCGGGCGAATAGGCGCGCCATCCCAAATCCGGATGACGCGGGTCGGGCAGGGCGCCTTGGGGCGCCGGCCCGGTCCCGCGCTGCAGATGCAGGTCGGTTTCGCCGATCGTCACGTCCGCGCGCAGCTTGTACATGCTCAGCCGTTTGATCAGCATGTCTGCCAGATCCTCGGCCACGTCCAGCAGCACGCCGTCGCCATCGCGTTTCAGGAAAAAGTCCGCGATGTATTTTCCCTGCGGTGTCAGCAGCGCGGCATAGACCAGCCCGTGGTCCAGCCCGCGGATGTCGTTTGTGACCAGACCTTGCAGAAAGCTGTCGGTGTCCGCGCCGGTCAGGCGCACAATGCGGCGGGTGCTCATCTTTGGGGCCTCGTGCAATCGGTGCGGCTGTTCATATAAGCGAATGGACCGGCAAGGCCAGAGGTTTCGCCACGGGGGCGCATGCGGTCAGGCACCCAGGCTGCTGCGCAACTCGACCACCGATTTTCCCAGGCGGAACGGGGCGGCAAAACTGACAAGGCACAGCGCGATGATCTGAAGAACCAGGATGTGCGCGTTGGCCTGCAGGTATTCCCACTCATCCTTCAGCTTCCCGACCTGTTCGATCAGGTCGTCATAGCTCTGGGCCAGAATGATGTAGTCGCCGGCGATGGCCGGAACCTTGCGGCGCATGTTGTCGATGGCGGCCTGCGTCTTGGCGTCGAGCGTGGTGAAGACGAGGAACTGCTCGATGTCGAAGGCGTCCGCGCGGGCGGCCATTTTGCGCATTTCCTGCTCGCTCTCGCGGTCGCGCCCGCCGAACAGGAAGCGCAGGCCCTGCAGCGGCGCGACGTCGTTGGTGACCGCGATGAACAGGGGCAGGTCGGCATTGTTGGCGGTCGAGGCCGAGAGGAACTCGACCTTTTCGCACAGGACGGCGGTGTCGGGGTCATAGGCCGGGTCGCAGAAGCGCAGGCGAAAGCGCGCGGCGTCGCGGTCAAAGGCCCGAGAGGCGGCATAGGCCACGTCGATCTGCCGATCCAGGCGCGAGCTGTCGGCGGTATAGAGCCCCGCCAGCACCGCCACCAGCGCGCCCAGCCCGCCCAGCACGACCCAGACCAGATCGGCCAGCTTCCACGCCCGGTGCCCGGCGGGTTTGCGAAACAAAAAGGCGGTGCCCACCAGCCCGGCGGCAAAGAACAGCAGCAGCAGCAGAAGCTGGTTGTCGGTGATGAAACTCATGCCGGGAGTTTAAGGGGCCGGGAGGCGCAGGCAATGGGGTTCACGAAGATGTAGGGTGGGGTGATTTGGCGTGGGTCGTTCATCCCAAAGCATGATGCAGAGCATCATGCACGCGCCCGACCCGCCCCCATGGGCGGGCGCGTTCCGCACCCACCCTCGGGCCGGGCGCGAGGTTTGTGGTTGGGGGTAGGGTGGGGTTTTACCCCACCGTTGCGAGGTGATTTGTCGGAGGGGAGGTGGGTTGGAAACCCACCCTACGGGTTGCTAGGTGTCGAAGATATTTGAATATTAACTCTATAGCTGCAACGTAACTCAACGACCCGCTCCGAAGCCGGCCAAACAGAGGTGGTCCGAGAAATCTGAACAGATGAGTTAGGTGGATTTTCCGCTCCTGATCCGGCAGCGTGCCGGGACGAAGGAGTGAATATGGCAAGACGACCGAGGCGGAACCACAGCCCTGCATTCAAGGCGAAAGTGGCATTGGCAGCTTTGAAGGGCGACAAAACGATGAGCGAATTGGCGACGCAGTTTGACGTTCATCCGAACCAG
>NZ_FQVK01000025.1 GCF_900129345.1 Ruegeria intermedia
GCGGCGCAACCGGATCGAACGGTTTTTCTCAAAGCTCAAGCACTACAGGGCCATCGCCACCAGATACGAGAAACATGACGCCAACTTCCTCGCCCCAGTCAAACTCGCCGCAACACGCATCTGGTCGCGCGTCTATGAGTCGGTGACCTAGCCGCGGCCGATATAGGGCATCGTGGTGGCCATGACGGTCATGAACTGAACATTTGCCTCGGGCGGCAGGCAGGCCATGTGCAGAACCGACCGGGCCGCATCCTCGACCGCCATCGTCGGGTCCGGCTCGCGCCCTTCGGCGATGGCCCGTTCGACCAGAGCCTGCACCATCGGGGTACGCGCGTTTCCGATGTCGATCTGACCACAGGCAATGCCAAAGGCCCGCCCGTCCAGGGACAGGCTGCGCGTCAAACCGGTTATGGCATGTTTGGTGGCGGTGTAGTGCACCGAATTCGGGCGCGGCACATGCGCCGCGATCGAGCCGTTGTTGATGATGCGTCCACCTTGCGGGCTCTGCCGCCGCATCGCGCCGAACGCGGCACGGGCGCACAGAAACATCCCGTTCAGGTTCACGTTGACGCTCTGATACCAGTCGTCCAGCGCGATTTCGTCGATCGTGCCTGCGGGCGCGAAAATACCCGCGTTGTTGAACAGAACGTCCAACCGCCCGGCTTTCGCCTGAAATTCATCGAAGGCCGCTGACACCGCTTGGGGGTCGGTCACGTCAGCCACCAGCGGAATGGCGTTTTCGCGCGCGGCGGCCATCTGGCTCAGCTTGTCCGCGCTGCGCGCCAGCAGGCCGACCTGCCAGCCCTGATCCAGAAACAGCTCGGCGGTGGCCCGACCGATGCCCGAACTTGCCCCGGTTACGATGATCGTTTTCATGTTTCCTCCGCCTCCAGCGTAAGTTTTGCGGCCGGGACCGCGCGCAGGTCGTCAACCCGCAACGGATGGCTTGGCTTGGACAGCCGGTTGCGCACCACCCAGATCAGCCGCTCTTGCGCCCGGGTGATGGCCACATAGGCCAGCCGTTTCCACAGGGGTTGCCCCGCCTCGGTCCGGCCCATGCGGGCGGCGGCGTAAAGGTCAGGGGCAAAGACCTGCACCGTGTCCCATTGCGAGCCCTGCGCCTTGTGGATCGTCACGGCGGCCCCATGCAGAAACGTGGCCCCCATGCGCGCGGCAAAGGGGATGAAGGGCTCTTCCTCGTCGGGTTTTTCGATCTGCACGATCGACGCGGCGCTGACCTGCGGGTCTTCGGCCCCCATGACATGCAGCCGCGAGAACCCCGGCTTGCGCCCCGGCCCCAGATAGATCACCTGCGCGCCCTTGATCAGCCCGCGCGCCTCGAGGTCCAGCCGCTTCTTGCGGTGCTTCAGCGGCAGCTCGATCCCGTCGCAGATCAACGGTTCGCCTTCCAACAGCTCGGTCTCGGGGGCGCCATGCACCTGGCGGAAGGCCTGGATCAGCCGAATACGCGTCGCATTCCGCCAGACCAGAACCGGGCTGCGGGCCATCAGGTCGACCTCGACCCGCTGGCCCCAGACCACGCGGTCATCCGTGCGGGCGGTCTGCTCGACAAGGCGTTCGAAATCCTCGAACCCCATGGCCGGATCGGCCAGCGCATGGGCCAGATCCAGGATGGGGTTGTCGGCCTCCTGCCGGTGCACCCGGTTCAGGATCAGCTTGCGCGGTTCGGGCAAAGCATCGAACACCATCGACCCGGACTGGTTCACCGGTGCCAACTGCGCCGGATCTCCGAACAGCAGCAGGGTGGGAAAGATCTCCTTGAGATCCTCGAACTGGCGGTCATCCAGCATCGAGGCCTCATCGACGAACCCGATATCCAGCGGCTCGTCGCGCCGTTTCCAGCCGGTGATGAAATCCGATCCGCGTAGGCCAGCGGCGGCCAGGGCACCGGGGATGGACTTGTTGTTGGCATAGAACGCGGCCGCGCGGTCCAACGCCTCGTCGGTCAGGCCTTCGATCTCGGGGCGGTCGTCGTTGCCCGCCAGCCACTCGGCGATCCGTTCGTATTCCGGATCATAGACCGGCGTGTAGAGGATCCGGTGAATGGTGGTGGCCGGAACACCGCGCAACCGCAACACGCTGGCGGCCTTGTTGGTCGGAGCCAGAATCGCAAGGCTGCGCTTGTCCTTCGATTTGCGGCTTTCATAGTCGCCCGAAACGATCTGAACTCCGGTCTCGGCCAGCGCCTTGTAGAGTTCGGCCAACAGCAGGGTCTTGCCCGACCCGGCCTTGCCGATCACCGCCATGACCCCCGATTCGCCCTGGCCGGGCAGCTTGAGCAGCGCATCGTCGTCCAGGTCCACACCAGCGGTTTTCAGCATCTGGGTGATGCTGTCGAAGGCGGCGGCCTGATCTGCGGAAAATGTGACCTTGGGCAGAGACATGGCGCGACCCTACAAGGCCGCGCCAGCCGGCGCCAGATGCGGAATCCAACGTCAGGCAGACAGTGCAAACCGGTGCCGGGCCGTCGGTCCGAAGGCCGTTCGGAACCACAGCCGCGACAGCTCGCGTGGGATGCCCGCCCGCTCGGCCACGCGGTTGCAGTCCTCGGCCGAGTAAGGCCACAGCCCCACCGAAATCTGGTCGCGCCCGGTTCCCTCTGACCCCAGCACGATCGGAGACGACCCGATCAGGCGATAGATGCGAATCATGCGCGCATCGAAGACCCCCGCGATGTGGGTCAGGCCAAAGCCCTCCATCACCTCGCCGCCGCTCAGCATGATGGCACCGGCCGTGTGCGGACTGGCACCGCGCGACAGGCAGAACCGGGTCACTTCCCAGATCAGGGGGCTGCGAATCGGCTGGCCTCCGGTCAGATGCCCGAATACGTCAGTCACCATGACCGGGCCCGTCGTCGGCAGAATTCGCATGGACCCGCCATGGCTGCCATCCGGTTCTTCCCAGATCACATACAGCGGGTTCAGATCATCATACTGGTCCCGCTCCTCGCCTTTTTCGTTGACGTGAACGTCCCACCCCAGGCGGGTCTTGAATTGATCGGCGCGGTCGCGAAACATCCCCTCGGCCAATTTCGGAAATTTGTGAAGTTCGTCAGCGTATAAATAACGCAGCATGACTTTTCCCCTTGTCGTCCAGTGCTGGAACGAAGGGGGTACAAAGCCATGGTTAATTAACTATGTGCGGGCCGCGCGGCCCTTAAACCACTATTAATCCCCGGCTGAGGGCTTTTGCGATAGCATGTGTGGTGTTCAACGCCCCCAGCTTGGCTCGCGCGCTTTCGATATAGACCCGCAGCGTGTGTTCGGAGATCGACAGCGAATGCGCGACCTGAGCCCGACTGTAGCCAAGGGCCAAAAGGGTCATGGCGTCAATTTCGCGCGGCGACAGCGAGCGCGGCGAGTCCGGTTGCCGGGACCGCTCGAATTCCAGCGCCTTGCGGTTGAAATAGTGCGCGATCAGGATCAGTTCGCGGCCATACGCGCCGATGAAGGCCTGCCACGCGTCATCCGTACATGAATGGTTCACGGTAAAGAGGGCAAACTGGCCATTCGGGCCGCGGATCGGTATCGAGTAGCCTTGATTGCCGACCCCGTGCGCCAACGCATCCTTCAAAAAGGCCTTGGCGACCTTGCCCGACCAGTCCAACGCTTTCCAGTCAACCGGCTGAAACCGTTGGAAACACCCCAGAATGACCGGGTCAATGCGATGATAGTTGCGCTCCTGATAGCGCGCGACCCAGGCGTCGGGATAGGTCGTGCACCCATATTGGTCGCCGCCACCATCGACCCAGTGATACACGATGTGATCGATTTTCAGCTTGTCGCGAAGCCCGACGGCAACCGCGCCCAGCTCGTCAAGCGTGCTGGTGTTTTCCAAGTCCTCCAGGACCCGACTCAAATCGAACTTCGTTCCCATTCGACGGTGCCCGCGCCTCACGCTCGAGGGACGCAATCTCGGCCGCTGCAATCAGCTTCGTGTCATCAAGCTGTTCCGCCAAAGCCGTCAGCCCATTGGCAACTGCGAAGGCGTTGAGGTCCGACAGTACGTCCAGTATCCACTCATTCTGCGCCATCAGGGTCGCTCCGAAACAGTTAACGAAGGGTTAACACAACCATAACATGTGTGTGGTTTTGTTGCATATTCGCTGCTTTCTACTCCCCAAAAATGGCGGGTCGGAAATCTCCAAGCGTCTGAAGTTCAAGAAGGGGCTGCAGAACGGAAAACGCCCGCGAGGCGCCGGAGCGATTCGCGAGCGTTGATGTGTCAGGGCACCCCGCTCAACCGCGGGCGTCCAGGACCTCTTCGAGGGTGCGCAGACCAGTGCGCGGGGCCTGAACCAGAACCGACATGTTGCCGGGCTTGTGCTCGTTGCGCAGCATCTTCATGTGGGCTTCGGGCAGTTCATTCCAGGGAAACACCTCGGACATGCAGGGATCCAACCGCCGTTCGAGCATCAGCCGGTTCGCGGCCGACGCCTGCTTGAGATGCGCGAAATGCGACCCCTGCAGGCGCTTCTGGTGCATCCACATGTAGCGTACGTCGAAGGTCAGGTTGTAACCGGTGGTGCCGGCGCAGATGACCACCATGCCGCCCTTCTTCACCACGAAGGTCGAGACCGGGAAGGTGGCTTCGCCGGGGTGCTCGAATACCATGTCGACATTCACGCCCTTGCCGGTGATGTCCCAGATCGCCTTGCCGAATTTGCGGGCTTCCTTGAACCACTCGGCGTATTCGGGTGTGTTGACCGTGGGCAACTGGCCCCAGCAGTTGAAATCCTTGCGGTTGATGACGCCCTTGGCGCCCAGCCCCATGACGAAGTCACGCTTGCTTTCGTCCGAGATCACGCCGATGGCGTTGGCGCCGGCCGTGTTGATCAACTGGATCGCGTAAGAGCCCAGACCACCCGACGCGCCCCAGACCAGAACGTTCTGGCCCGGCTTCAGATCATGCGGCTCGTGCCCGAACAGCATCCGATAGGCAGTGGCCAGCGTCAGCGTGTAGCAGGCGCTTTCTTCCCAGGTCAGGTGCTTGGGGCGCGGCATCAGCTGCTGTGCCTGCACGTTGGTGAATTGCGCAAACGACCCATCGGGCGTTTCATAGCCCCAGATGCGCTGGCTGGGTGAATACATCGGGTCACCGCCGTTGCACTCTTCGTCGTCGCCATCGTCCTGGTTGCAGTGGATCACGACCTCGTCGCCGACCTTCCAGCGTTTCACCTTGTCGCCCACCGCCCAGACGATGCCCGACGCATCCGAGCCCGCGATGTGATACGGGGCCTTGTGGCCATCAAAGGGGCTGATCGGCTTGCCGAGCGAGGCCCAGACGCCGTTGTAGTTGACACCCGCCGCCATCACCAGAACCAGCACTTCGTGGCTGTCCAGCTTGGGAACATCGACCACCTCCAACTGCATCGCAGTGTCGGGCTCACCGTGGCGCTCCTTGCGGATGGCCCACGCATACATTTTTTTGGGCACATATCCCATCGGCGGGATTTCACCCATCTCGTAGAGGTCTTTTTCCGGTGCCTCGTAGGACGCGATGCCGCTGTCGGTGTCCAAAGCCATTGTGGCCTCCTCTGTCAAACATGTTCGCCGCGACGCAGAATCGCGCGCTTCATAGGCTGGGATATTGACCGCAGAGTAATTTTGCAACCCGTTTTAGGTCAAGTTTGTAATTTTATGACCTTGCGGCCGCAGAAATATCCTTCGCATCTGCAGAATCCTCCGGGTCCGGGCCGATCGGAGCAGAAGCCGCGTAGTACTGCATCAACTCCACCCGCTCGACCGAGGGCGACAACATGCCGTTGTTTCTGCGCAGTATTCGTCTTTCGACCAATTGTTCGATCGCCGGAGAGACGGCCTCCAGATCTTCCTCCGTGGCCCCTTCCTGCCGCATCAGTCCGGCGATGCGTGACTGAACGTCAGCCTCGGAGATGGGGCCGTTCTCGCGAACGAGCCAACACGCGGCGGGCGCTGGTACCAAAGGAATCGCCCGGCCAATCCGGCGCATCAGTTCGCGGGCCAGATCCGTCATCAGATCACGGCTGCCCTGTCGCCGAAACTCGTGCAGCGAAATGGGGCGGCCATAACGCACCGACGCCATGCCGAACCGCTTGTAGCGCCCGATGATACGGCGCCACAGCTGCTTCAGACACCATCTCGTGATCACGCCGATCCGCGCGCGGAACCGCCGTTCGCTGCCCAGGGCGGCGGCGGTCAGAATCGTATCCTCCAGCACCCGGTCATAGTTCAGCGCAACCGGCACGAACACGACGTCGCGACCATCCGGCGACGTTCCGTCGATGATGTATTTAAGAAGCCCCAGCTTGGGCCGCCCCAGCGCCCCGGTCAGGCTCAGACCACCTTCGGGAAACATCGCCTGCGTGACGCCGGCGTTGGTGGCCAGGCGGACATAGCTGGCCAGGACCTGCCGGTACAGTTCGCTGCCGGACCTGCGCCGGATGAAATAGGCGCCCATTGCGCGGATCAGCCGGCTGAGCGGCCAGACCCGCGCCCATTCGCCGACCGCATAGGACAGCGCCGAATGCCGTGCGGCCAGATAGGTCACCAGAACATAATCCATGTTGCTGCGATGGTTCATCACGAACACGACCGTCGCATCCGGGTCGATGTCTCTGATCGCCTGTTCGTCGGCATAGCTGAGTCGCACCTGGTAGAAGGCATTGCTGAGCCACCGCGCCAGCCGGATCGCAAAGCTGAAATAGGTGAAGGCGGAAAACGACGGCACGATCTCGCGCGCATAGCGGCGGGCCTGTTCGAACGCGACCGCCTCGGGCACCCCGTGTTCCTTGGCATGCTGCTGCACCGCACGTCCCACCTGCGGATCGTAGATCAGGCGTTGGATCATGTCATGCCGCCGCGCCAGTTTGAACGGTTGGATCGGCCGTTGCAGGCGCTGGTTCAGCTGTTCGACGGCGCGTTCAAGCCGGCGGCGAAAGAACCAGCGCACCGACGGGAACAGGAAATGCGAGGCAAAAGTGACCGCAGCAAACACCACGATCAGAACAAACAGCCAAATTGGCAACTCAACGGTCTGCGTCATGCCGGCACAGTGCCATCAAACCGCCGCCGTCACAATCGGCAGCACACGGTACATGCCGCAACGCAGCGAATTGACATGTGCTGAAAATTGCGCTTTAGAACCCATGAGAGAAATATTGTTACCCATCGACGCATGAGGCTCTGACCATGACGCAGACGCAGAAAGACCGCCCCTGGCTCATCCGAACCTATGCCGGTCATTCCACGGCCAAAGCCTCGAACGCGCTTTACCGATCCAACCTGTCCAAAGGGCAGACCGGCCTGTCGGTGGCCTTCGATCTGCCGACGCAAACCGGATATGACAGCGATCACACCCTGGCACGGGGCGAGGTCGGCAAGGTCGGGGTGCCCGTCTGCCACCTGGGCGACATGCGGGTGCTGTTCGACCAGATCCCGCTGGAGCAGATGAACACCTCGATGACGATCAACGCCACTGCCCCCTGGCTGCTGGCGCTGTATATTGCGGTGGCCGAGGAACAGGGCGCCGATGTGTCCAAGCTGCAGGGCACGGTGCAGAATGACCTGATCAAGGAATACCTGAGCCGCGGCACTTATGTCTGCCCGCCCAAACCTTCGCTCAAGATGATCGCGGACGTCGCCGAGTACTGTTACTCGAACGTGCCAAAATGGAACCCGATGAATGTGTGTTCCTATCACCTGCAAGAGGCCGGCGCGACGCCCGAGCAGGAGCTGGCCTATGCGCTGGCCACTGCCATCGCGGTACTGGACGAGCTGCGCCCCCGCGTTCCGGCCGAGGATTTTCCGGCGCTGTGCGGCCGCATCTCGTTTTTCGTGAATGCGGGCATCCGGTTTGTCACCGAAATGTGCAAAATGCGGGCCTTCGTCGACCTTTGGGATGAAATCCTGCAACAACGTTATGGCGTGGAGAACCCCAAGTTCCGCCGGTTCCGCTATGGCGTTCAGGTCAACTCGCTGGGCCTGACCGAGCAGCAACCCGAGAACAACGTCTATCGCATCCTGATCGAAATGCTGGCCGTGACGCTGTCGAAAAAGGCCCGCGCCCGCGCGGTGCAACTGCCAGCGTGGAATGAGGCCTTGGGCCTGCCGCGCCCCTGGGACCAGCAATGGTCGATGCGGATGCAGCAGATCCTGGCTTATGAGACCGACCTGCTGGAATACGACGACCTGTTCGATGGCAACCCGGTGGTCGACGCCAAGGTCGAGGAACTGAAGCAGGGCGCCCGGGCTGAACTGGCCAATCTGGACTCGATGGGTGGTGCGGTTGCGGCGATCGACTACATGAAATCGCGGCTGGTGGATTCCAACGCCGAGCGTCTCAACCGGATCGAGCGCAATGAAACCATCGTCGTCGGCGTGAACCGCTGGACGGAGGGCGAACCCTCGCCGTTGCAGACCGAGGATGGCGGGATCATGGTCGTCGATCCGGCGGTCGAACAGGAACAGATCGCGCGCCTGAACGACTGGCGTGCCGCCCGCGACGAGGCCGCCGTGGCCGCGGCTCTGGCCGATCTGCGCGCCGCCGCGCAATCGGGTGCCAACATCATGGAGCCCTCGATCGCCGCAGCCAAGGCCGGCGTCACCACCGGCGAATGGGCCGAAGAGATGCGCCGCGTCTTTGGCACCTATCGCGGTCCGACGGGCGTTTCGGGGTCGGTCTCGAACAAAACCGAGGGTCTGGACGATCTGCGCGCGGCGGTGGATGCGGTCAGCGACCGCCTCGGGCGTCGCCTGAAATTCCTGGTCGGCAAACCGGGGCTGGACGGTCATTCCAACGGCGCCGAGCAGATCGCCTTCCGCGCCCGCGACTGCGGCATGGATATCACCTATGACGGCATTCGCCTGACCCCCGAGGAAATCGTGGAGTCGGCCATCGAACAGCAGGCCCATGTGATCGGGCTGTCGGTCCTGTCCGGCAGCCACCTGCCGCTGGTCCAGGAAGTCATGACACGCCTGCGCGAAGCCGGCTTGGGTGATATTCCGGTTGTCGTCGGGGGCATCATCCCGGACGAGGACGCGGATCGCCTCAGATCGATGGGTGTTGCCAATGTCTATACGCCCAAGAATTTCGAACTGAATGCGATCATGGGCGATATCATCTCTTTGGCTGACCCGGAAACTCTGGCTGCCTGATATCCACATTCGGTTTCACAGGCCCGCTTCCGTTCGGGCTGGCTTTCTCGCGAATTTCAGGTGGGAGACTCGTTGTTTGAATCCAAGATGATGGCTGGAGGGCGTGCCGGGAAAATGCCCTCCGACTGACACGGTGCCCATGCCGGTTGGATCACCGTAAGCCCGGGTTCGACGCTGAGATGGTCTGGATGCCGCCACCGAACGGCATGCGTTGTCTGCAGCAGAGTTCCAATTGCCCCTCGTTTCAGGCTTGTTTCGTCCTGAACATGCAGTTGCCGCCGCACGCCATCTCGGATTTTTTCGGGTCACGTCCCTCAGGTCGGCGATATCTGTCGTGTGGTCTGCGGGCATGGTCGGCCGGCTTCGATGCAGAGGATCGGGTTCATCTCCTCGTGGCCGGTTTGGGCAAAGACCTCGACCTGCATGTACGGGCTGGCGGCCCGCCATTGGTCGTTCTCCTCGGTCAGCACCGCGCCAATCAGATGTGAGATCGAAGCCCCGCGCGAGAATTTTTCGGCGACGTCGACGCAGCGGGTCCTTCATGTTTTCGTGCCGCACCGGCTTCTCATTCAAGTGGTCTTTCTTTCAAAGGCCAGAGGGCTTTTTCAGCGGAGGGCGGAGTGGTGTCTTCCCGGATTGCAGAACCCGTTCTTGAGCTCAAAAGTGGCGACCCCGGCGCCACGAGGCATTGACTTGATTGGCTTGTGCCAGGCTTCGACCGCCGGTTGTAACAACGATTGCCGACTCCGGTCAGCGGAATCTTGAAGCCATGTCGGCGCAAAAGCTTCCGACAATCGCGTGAACCGTATTGGAGCCACCGTCGGTGGGATGAATGCAGCCCTTGGGCGATCAGCAGCGAAGCCTTGATTCAAAGGGGGCGACGCGATTTCGAATCTGTGCCGGCTGTCGGTCGTGGCCCTCCACCTCTTGATTCGCTTCAGTTCGATGCCATTCTCCTGCTTTGGGCGGCCGGCGCGGCGATGCCCGACATCGGATCCGGTTTCTTTCAGTTTCTCGGCCCGGCGCAGACGGCCATGGCTGCCGCCGGAAAAGCGAAACCGGTCGCGGATTTGAGCCAGCAACACTGTTTCTGTTCGCTGTCGCTGAGTGACAGGACGAGAGCGCAAGGCATTCTGGCCACGCGAGTTGACGCCCATGATCCAGCACGGGCGATCAGCCGAAAGCTGAAGGCGGTGATCTTCCGCACGCGGGGCATCACCCCAGGGTGACATGCCGGGCCATGGACGGCGGCAAATCTCATTTGCGTCTCTCTGAAAGGAACACGGCGGCGTCCATGGGGGAAACACCCCACCGAGGTTTTTCCTTGCCCATTTGCCTTTGAGATATCTCTTTCAACTCGGAGCAAACGATTCTGTTTCCGAAACCCTGCAATCACGCATACGAGATCAGATAGGGGGCGTCTCGGGATCGCGCCGGTCTTTTTGTCATCCAGCGGCACAATATCGAAGAAACCGTACCGGGGTCAGCGGAATCCTGACGACGGCTCAGCCCGTTTGTCAGTCCTTGCGAACCGTGGATAGTATCCCGCCGGTTGGTGCAACTCTGTTTTTCGGCTTTGGCTTGGACGCGGTCGCGAGCGGAGCGAAACACCCTGGCGAACCCTTGATGCCGGGGTACCGCGACCGGTAGATCGTGGCAATCCAAGTACGTGTCGCGGCTCCGACCGCCAATCTGCACTTGGCATACCCGCCAAAGTGTCCATAGGGTAGGTTTGTCCGGGGAAAGGGATATTCTGCTTGAACCCCGACTTGTGCAACAAGGCCAATCTGAACGGGAAAAACGTCAAAATGACAATTCATATTGGTGCCGATAAGGGTGATATCGCCGAAACCGTGCTTTTGCCCGGCGATCCCTATCGCGCGAAATGGGCGGCAGAGACTTTTCTGAGCAATGTGCGCCAGATCAATGATGTGCGCGGAATGCTGGGGTTCACCGGCGAATGGAAAGGCAATCCGGTCACCATTCAGGGCAGCGGCATGGGAATGCCCTCGCTGTCGATCTACGTCAATGAGCTGATCCGCGACTATGGTGCCAAGACCCTGATCCGCATTGGGTCATGCGGTGGCATGCAGGAAAACGTCAAGCTGCGCGATGTGATCATTGCGATGACGTCAACGACGCTCAGCACGCCGTCTCGGGGCATCATGAAAGAGATCAACTTCGCGCCCTGCGCCGACTGGTCGCTGTTGCAGGCGGCCGTGCAGGCGGCCGAGGCCAAAGGCACCCCGACGCATGTCGGCGGCATCTACTCATCCGACGTGTTCTATGACGAACGCCCCGACCTGAACGAGCAGATGGTGCGCCACGGCATCCTGGGTGTCGAGATGGAGGCCGCCGAGCTGTATATCCTGGCCGCACGGCACAAATGCCGCGCTCTGGCGGTTCTGACCGTGTCCGATCACCTGCTGACCGGCGAGGCCCTGCCCTCGTCCGAGCGCCAGAGCAGCTTTGGCGACATGGTGGAAATTGCGCTGCAGGCCGCCTTCCCGAACGCCTGAGACCAACCGGCCCGGGGGCTATTCCCGGGCCTCAGCGCCCGTGCGAGCGATCATACCCATTGGGCGCCGGACTTTGCCATCCGGTCAACGCACCTTTGGCAGGCGCGAATACCTCGACCAACAGCGGATGACAGGCGGCGGCGTCCGATGAATGCTCGGCCGAGCAATCCCCGCCGGGACAGGCGCTGAGGTCGCCCAACAGGTCGATTTCAGCGAAAAACTCCAGATAGTCGCCCGGACGCACCGGCGACGCCTTCATGAAATACTGCCCGGTATCGCGGGTGAAGCCGGTGCACATGAACACGTTCAGCACGTCGTGGATGGCCGGCTCGGCCTCGGCCAGCGAAAGGCCCAGATGGTCGGCCAGCGCCCGGGTCAGGTTGGAATGGCAGCACTGGTGATACTGCGAGCCCGACAGCAGGTTGCCGGTGTAGGGGTCGCAGCGCGTTCCGATCACATCGTGCACCGACCCGCCATATTCGTCGATGCCGTACCAGTCCAGCGTGTCGGCCACGATCGTCGCCATCGGGCGCAGATGGGGAAAGCTGGACCACAGCCGCTCGCCCGTCGTCACGTGGGTTCCGTGCAGCGCGCGGGTCTTGCCGGAATAGAACCGCTCGGACAGATCGTGCAGGTTCCACAGGTTCAGGTCACCGACCTGCGGGCCCTCGACCGAAGTAATGCGAAAGAAATGCCCGGCCGGAACCTTGAAACACCGCGCGTCACGTGGCGGCACCAGAACCTCGCCCGTTTTGCGCGCGGTTGACCGGGCCGCCGCAAGCAGCGGCATGTCCGGCGCCGGAAGGCTGTCATTGGGATAGCAGATCACCGGAGCGATGGCCCGGCGGGCGGCGGCGTCGGGTGGTGGGTTCGTCATGCTGCGTCCGTCCATGTTTTCGACAGAGTGACGCAGATCGCGGCAGCGGGAAACCCCAAGGAGTCGCTGGCGCCAAAATGTCAGGTTTTGGTTCGCGCGCACCGGTTCGGCTGCGCCTCGGATCGGGATACGGCGCCGCAGAAAGCACAGCTCCAAGTCCCGTCCTTCCGGCGTCGCCGCCACCGACAGTCGCGCGTCAGCGCGGAGGTGCGCGAACGCCAGAAGAAATAGGCGAATACACCGGCGGCGAGCAGAAGCAGAAGAACAGGCATGCCTCTGCTTCGCTTACATCGTGCCGGTGTTCAAGCCCAGCCCGCGCCGCAGGTCAGGCCGCGTTGGCGTATTCGAACAGTTCGGGCTCCTTGTCCTCGGCGTGGTCCGCCGGCTCGGGCGTGTAATAGGCCCAGGCCTGCTCCAGCAACTTCAGGGCTTCGGCTGCATCGGTTTTGGCGGTGCTGTTTTCGGTTTTCATCGGAGTGATCCTGTTTCCAATCCGTCACTCCTCCCCAGTGCCGAACATAAGCCCGACCGGGGCGGCGCACATCCGATGATTTCGCATGTGGGCCATGCACTTGCCGCAACGCGGCAAGTGCACTTCTTGAGAAATCAGACGGTGCGTTCGACCATCAGCTTCTTGATCTCGGCAATCGCCTTGGCCGGGTTCAGACCCTTGGGGCAGGTCTTGGCGCAGTTCATGATCGTGTGGCAGCGATACAGCTTGAACGGATCCTCAAGCTCATCCAGACGCTCGCCCGTGGCCTCGTCACGGCTGTCGATGATCCAGCGATAGGCATGCAGCAGCGCGGCGGGGCCAAGATAGCGGTCGCCGTTCCACCAGTAGCTGGGGCACGAGGTCGAGCAGCTGGCGCACATCACGCATTCATACAGGCCGTCCAGCTTCTTGCGGTCCTCGATCGACTGCCGCCACTCTTTTTCGGGCGGGTTGGTCTTGGTTTCCAGCCAGGGCATGATGCTGGCGTGCTGCGCATAGAAATGCGTCAGGTCGGGGATCAGGTCCTTGACCACCGGCATGTGCGGCAGCGGATAGATCTTCACGTCGCCCTTGATCTCGTCCATGCCGTAGATGCAGGCCAGCGTGTTGATCCCGTCGATGTTCATCGCGCAGGAACCGCAGATCCCCTCGCGGCAGGACCGGCGGAAGGTCAGCGTGGGGTCGATCTTGTTCTTAATGTAGATCAGCGCATCCAGAACCATCGGCCCGCAATCGTCCATGTCGACGAAATAGGTATCGACCCGCGGGTTCTGTCCATCGTCCGGGTTCCAGCGATAGATCTGGAACTTGCGCACGTTGGTCGCCCCTTCGGGCTTGGGCCAGGTCTTGCCCGTCGTGATGCGCGAATTCTTGGGGAGGGTCAGTTGTACCATGTGTTCCTCTCCTTAGAAGGTCCGCGCCTTGGGCGCGATCTTTTCAAGGCTGATGCCGCCCTGCTCTTCGGGCGTCAGCGGATCGACGATGACCGGGCGATAGCTCAACTCGACCGAGTTGCCCTCGACCCGCGCCACGGTGTGCACGCGCCAGTTCTCGTCGTCGCGCTCGGGGAAATCCTCGTGCGCGTGGGCGCCGCGGGATTCCTTGCGCGCCTCGGCACCCACGATGGTGGCCAGCGCGTTGGGCATCAGGTTGGTCAGCTCCAGCGTCTCCATCAGGTCGCTGTTCCAGACCAGGCTGCGGTCGGTAACCTTCAGGTCGTTCAGCTTGGCGGCGATCGCGGTCATCTTCTCGACGCCCTGCGCCAGCGTTTCGGCGGTGCGGAACACGGCTGCGTCTTCCTGCATGGTCTTCTGCATTTCCAGCCGCAGCTCGGCGGTCGGGGTCGAACCATCGGCGTTGCGCAGCGCGTCGAACCGGTCGAAGGCCTTGTCGACCGACGCCTTGTTCAGCACCGGGTTCGGCGCCTCGGGGTCCACCACCTTGCCGGCGCGGATCGCGGCGGCCCGGCCGAACACCACCAGGTCGATCAACGAGTTCGAGCCCAGCCGGTTCGCGCCGTGCACCGAGGCGCAGCCGGCCTCGCCCACGGCCATCAGGCCGGGCACCACGGCGGTGGGGTTGTCGGCGGTCGGGTTCAGCACCTCGCCCCAATAGTTGGTCGGGATGCCGCCCATGTTGTAATGCACCGTCGGCAAAACCGGGATCGGCTCCTTGGTCACGTCGACGCCGGCAAAGATCTTGGCCGATTCCGAGATCCCCGGCAGCCGCTCGGCCAAGGCCTCGGCCGGCAGGTGCGACAGGTTCAGGTGGATGTGGTCCTTGTTCTTGCCCACACCCCGCCCTTCGCGGATTTCCATCGTCATGCAGCGGCTGACATAGTCACGCGGCGCCAGGTCCTTGTAGTGGGGCGCATAGCGCTCCATGAACCGTTCGCCTTCCGAGTTGGTCAGATACCCGCCCTCGCCGCGGGCGCCTTCGGTGATCAGACAGCCCGAGCCGTAGATGCCGGTCGGGTGGAACTGCACGAATTCCATGTCCTGCAGCGGCAGGCCCGCGCGGGCCACCATGCCGCCACCGTCGCCGGTGCAGGTATGCGCCGAGGTCGCGCTGAAATAGGCGCGGCCATACCCGCCCGTTGCCAGCACCACCATCTTGGCGTTGAACACATGCATGGTGCCGTCGTCCAGCTTCCAGCAGACGACACCCTGGCACTGCCCGTCCTCGGACATGATCAGGTCGATCGCGAAATACTCGATGTAGAATTCCGCGTTGTTCTTCAGCGACTGGCCATACAGCGTGTGCAGGATCGCGTGGCCGGTCCGGTCGGCCGCGGCGCAGGTACGCTGCACCGGCGGGCCTTCACCGAATTCGGTGGTGTGGCCGCCGAAGGGGCGCTGATAGATCTTGCCTTCTTCCGTGCGCGAGAACGGCACACCGTAATGTTCCAGCTCGTACACCGCTTTGGGCGCCTCGCGCGCGAGGTACTCCATCGCGTCGGTATCGCCCAGCCAGTCCGAGCCCTTGACGGTGTCGTACATGTGCCATTGCCAGTGGTCGGGCCCCATGTTGGACAGCGACGCCGCGATGCCGCCCTGCGCGGCAACGGTGTGCGAGCGCGTCGGGAAAACCTTGGTCACGCAGGCCGTGCGCAGGCCCTGCTCGGCCATGCCCAGCGTGGCCCGCAGCCCGGCCCCACCGGCGCCGACGACAACCACGTCATATTCGTGCGTTTCGTATTCGTATGCAGCCATTTCTTTCAGCTCCGGGGTGTTAGAGGGCGATGCGGGCGATGGCAAAGATGCCAGCGGCGGCCGCGCCATAGGACAGACAGGTCACGAGGATGATCAGAACCTTTTCAAGCGTGCCATGCACGTAGTCCTCGATCATCACCTGCGCGCCATCAGCAAAATGTTTGAAGCCGACGGCCAACGTCAGCGCCGCAACGATCGCCGGGAACGGACGCGAATAATAGTCCAGCATCACGTCATAGGGCTGGCCCAGGGTCGGCCCGAAGGTAAAGACGAACAGCGGCACGAGGATCAGCAAGGCAACCGAGCTGACCTTCATCGCCCAGAAATGCTGGGTGCCGGACTTGGCCGAGCCCAGGCCAAGGGCGCGCTTGCGGTCGGTAAGGTAACGCATGTCAGGCCTCCGCTTATGCAACGATCAAAAGGGTGACGAGGGTCAGAACGACCGATCCGATCACGACCGCCCAGCCCAGCTTGTAGGCGGTGGGCAGGTCCAGCCCGACGGCGTTGTCCCAGATCAGGTGACGGATGCCGGCCAGGGTGTGGTACCACAACCCCCACAGCGACAGAGCCATCACCAGATCACCCAGCAACGAGGTGATCACGGCGTTGGCGGTCGCATAGGCCTCGGGCGAGGTCGCCGCGGCCAGGAACCACCACACGATCAGCAGCGCCGCTACCAACATGGCGTTGCCGGTGATCCGCGTGAGGATCGAGGTGACAGAGGTCAACTGTGGACGATAGATCGACAGATGCGGCGAAAGCGGGCGGTTCCCCCGATTGACATCGGCCATGGCGGCTCCTTTTTGGGTTGGCTATGGAAGGTTTTACTGCTTTTTACATCTCTGTCACGCGCCGCAGGTGCAAAAAAGAGCAAATTGCGCGCAAATGACCTGATTGGCCGATTTTGTGATCACGCAAAATAATCTCGTGATCACAAATCCTGCCGACGCCCGTCAATATCAGCGTTTTCAGGCCGCAAGCTATGTGATCACGAATCTTTTTAATCACTTGAACCTGGCCGTCTGACGGGTGACTTCGCGCAGCAGTTTCTTGCGGATGCGTTCGGGATAGTCCTCGAAACCCGCAGCCGAGACCACGAAAGCGCCTTCGCCCACGATGACGTTTTCATAGAAATAGGCGGTCAGGTCTGGCTCGCTTTCCTCGATGGCGATGGCGTTCACGGTGATCCCCTGACGGCGCAGCAGGTCGTGTATCTCGGTCGGCTCGATGCCTTCGTTCGACACCCCGTCGCCCGAGATGTCGATCAGGCGGCGCTTGCAGTCTGGTACGTCCAGAAAACTGTTCACGGTCATTTCCAACGCCTCGCCGATCGCGGTCGAGAAATTGCGCCACACGCGGGGATCGGTCGCCACCTGTTCGGCAAATGCGTCCACCGCGTCGAACCTGTCGATGCGGGTCCAGGGGATGGTGATGCGCTGGCGCGACGCGCCAGTCCATTGCACCAACATCAGCCGGGCCTGGCCGCGCACCAGCGCCTCGGACACGACCGGGTCGCGCAACCCGGCCGCCAGGCCATCCATCTGAATGCGGTATTCCGAACTGTCGACCGAGCCGGACACATCCACGGCCAGCGCCAGCGCCAGATCGCAGGCCAGCGCCGGGCGGGCAAGGCAGAGCGCGGCAGCAAGGATACGCAGATAAGACATGAGCCGAACCTAGCACGGTTCGGCCCGGTCGGGATCACAAGACTGTGGGGGTCAGCCCGTTCAGATCGGCATCAGCGCCCAATAGTCCAGATCCAGCAGGACGTCGGGGCTGTATTTTCCATCCGCGCCGCGCAGCGCAAAGGGCTCGCCGCCCTTGGTCGCCACTAGTCGCAGCCGGATCGCACCCACGCCGGGCACGCCGGTTTCGGCCTTGTCCAGCACTTCGGACCAGGCCTTGATGGTGTCGCCTGCGAAACAGGGGTTGGCATGGGCGCCGCCATTCAGACCGACGATCATCTGCGCATTGGCCAGCCCGTTGAACGACAGCGCGCGCGCCATCGAGATCACGTGGCCGCCATAGATCAGCCGCCCATCGGGGCGGAAGGTCAGGTCGAAATGCACCTTGGCCGTGTTCTGCCACAGGCGGGTGGCCAGCATGTGCTCGGCCTCTTCCACGGTCACGCCGTCGACATGGTCGATGGTTTCGCCGATCTGGTAGTCTCCCCAGCGGTGCGGTTCACCGGCCAGAGCAAAGTCGTATTTGCTGAAATCCAGCCCGCTCGGCACCACGAGGTCGCCGGGTTCCAGCGCTTTTTTCAGGTCCGGCAGCACGGTTTCGGGCGCCGGCACATCAAAGTTCGATTTCCGCACCATCACCCAGCGCACGTATTCGATGACCACCTCGTCGCGCTGGTTCAGCCCGCGCGTGCGCACCCAGACCACGCCGGTCTTGCCGTTCGAGTTCTGTTTCAGCCCGATCACCTCGGATTCCGACCGCAGGGTGTCGCCAGGATAGACCGGCTGCAGCCAGCGACCTTCGGCATAGCCCAGATTGGCGACCGCGTTCAGCGACACATCCGGCACCGTCTTGCCGAACACCACATGGAACGCCGCCAGATCGTCGATCGGGCTTTGCGGCAGGCCGCAGCTCCGGGCGAACTCGTCCGAGGAATAGAGCGCGTGGCGCGCGGGATAGAGCGCATGATAGAGCGCGCGCTCGCCCTCCGTCACGGTGCGGGGCACCGCGTGGTGCAGCACCTGCCCGATGGAGTAGTCCTCGAAAAAGCGGCCCGGATTGGTTTTTGCCATTATTGCTGTCCCAGTTTCATGTCGGGGGAATAGTCGGCCGCGACCTCCTTGGTCACGGCCTGCGCACAGCGCATCTTGCTGGTGGACGGGTCGAACGCATAGGCCGGAGAGCCGTGCAGATCCCACCCTTTGGCCAGCGCTTGGGACACCTTGTGGCAGAAGGCCGAGGTGTCCTCTTCGGTCAGCAGTCGATAAAGTTTCGCCATCACGGCACCTGCCTAGCCCGGGAACGGAGACGGGCCGACCAGCCCGTGAATGTAGCCGATGACGGCCAGCAGCACGATCGAGGCCACGAAGAACATCGCATCCTTGCCCAGCGTTCCGGGCTCGCCCGGGGTCCAGTCGGGCTCGGATTTGTTGATGACGATCACTTCGACCACGGCCCAGGCCAACAGGCCGCCGAACAGGATGATCGACGCCAGATCACCATTGACCAGCAGATGCGCAATGGCCCAGAGCTTGAACCCGCCCAGCATCGGATGACGCACCTTGTTCAGCAGCCTGCCCTTGGTTCCGGCCGGGCTCATCATCCAGATCGCGATCAGCACCAGCAGGTTGTTGACATGGACCATGAAACTGGGCGGTGCCCAGACATGGATGAAATCGGTCATGCGATAGCCGAAGATCATCAGCAGGATCGACACGACCAGCGCGCCCGCGACGGCGCCCTTTCCGGCGTCGCCCATGGCCGCGCGGCGCGCGGGCATCAGGCGTTTGAACAGATGCGCGGCCCACCAAAGCGCCACACCGAGAATGAGAAGAACAAAGCCCATGCTGGCTTACCCCGCTTGCAAAGCTGATATCGCCTCTGCTTTTGCCAGAATTTCGCGGGCAGTTACAACGTGCAGATTTTCCACGATCCTGCCATCGACCACGGCAACGCCCTGCCCCTGCGCCTCGACCTCTTCGAAGGCGGCGATCTGGCGGCGGGCCAGGTCGATCTCGGCCTCGGAGGGGGCGAAGGCGGTGTTGGCGGTCTCGACCTGCGCGGGGTGGATCAGGGTCTTGCCGTCAAAGCCCATGTCGCGGCCCTGCGCGCATTCGGCAACCAGACCTTCGGTATCCTTGAAGGCGTTGTAGACGCCATCGATAATCACCAGCCCCTCGGCCTTGGCGGCCAACAGGCATAGGCCCAGCGAGGTCATCAGCGGCAGACGGTCGGGGCGGAAGCGGGTCTGCAGTTCTTTCGCCAGATCATTGGTGCCCATCACAAAGCCCGCCATCAGCGGATGCGCCGCGATCTCGGCCGCGTTCAGCATGCCGCGCGGGGTTTCCATCATCGCCCAGATCGGAAGGTCGCCGGTGATCGCGGCCAGCGCATCCACGTCGGCGGCCGAGTTGACCTTGGGCAGCAGAACCACGTCGGCATCCATCTGGCGCACGGCCTCGGCATCGGCGCGGCCCCAAGGGGTGTCCAGACCGTTGATTCGCACGATCTTGACGCGCGGGTCATAACCACCCGTCGCCAGCGCGGCCTTGAGCGTTTCGCGTGCATTGTCCTTTTCATCGGCGGCCACCGCGTCTTCGAGATCGAAGATGATGGCATCGACGGGCAGCGTGCGCGCCTTGTCGAGCGCCCGCTCCTTGGAGCCGGGGATATACAGGACAGAGCGGTAGGGGCGCTGGCGGGGGTCCATGGGAACCTCTCATTGAAATAAAGTTGCGCAGAATGGGGCATTTTTTACCGGAAACTTCAAGGCCCAAATCGCCGCATTGCAGCATGTGACGCAACGCGCGGTGGTTTTACCGCAATTGCAGAGGGTTCCGGCAGCCTTGGTCCGGTCAACAGGCAAAGGGGGCCGGAAATGAATGAGCGGTTGTTTCAGATGACGATGGGGCTGGGCATCATGGTGCTGGCGGCACAGCAGGTACAGGCGCAGACGCCGAACTGTGCGCCCCGGCCGGATGTGCTGCAGCGGCTGGCCGAGACCTATGGCGAGACCCGGCGCGGCATCGGCATGGCGCGGCAGGGGGCAGTGATGGAGATCTTTGCCTCGGACGAAACCGGCACCTGGACGATCACGGTCACCCTGCCCAACGGGCTGACCTGTCTGGTGGCTGCGGGCGAGGCCTATGAGACGCTGGCCGAGGCGCTGCCGCCGAACACCTGAGCGTCAGGTCAGCGCGTCCCAGATCAGCTTTGATCCGGTCAGGGTCAACAGCACATAGGCGATGCCGAAAAACAGCCGCTCGGACATCATCCAATGGGCGCGCACGCCCAGCCAGGCGCCGAGGATGGCGAAGGGGGTCAGCAGCAGGTCTGCCCAGGCGGTCTGCAGGGTGAACATGCCCAAGAAGGCATAGGGGACGAACTTGGCGATGTTGATGACCCAGAAGACCAGCACGGTGGTGGCCTGGAACTCGGTTTTCGTCAGGCGTTGCGACAGCAGGTAGACAGCGGCGGGCGGGCCACCGGCATGGCTGACGAAGCTGGTAAACCCGGCGACCAGCCCCGCGAACAGCCCGGCCGGCGGCGGCAGGCGGTTGGCGAAACCGCGCACCCAGCCGCGGGATTGCGCCACATGCCAGACCACGAAGCCCACCGAGATGCCGCCGATCAGCAGGCGCAGCAGGTCTTCGTCGGTCGCCCGATACAGCAGCGCGCCCAGCGCCACGCCTGGCACCGCCCCCAGCATCAGCAGCCGCGCGTCGGGCCAGCTCCACCGTTTCCAGTAGGGGCGCAGGGTGGCCAGGTCGATCACCATCAGGATCGGCAGCATCAACGCCAGCGCCTGCCCCGGATCGAGGATCAGCGCCAGAATCGACGCCGACGCAAACGCCACGCCCGAGCCGAAGCCGCCCTTGGAAATGCCCGCAAAGATCACGGCCGGGATCGCCACGACAAAAAACATCAGGTTCAATTCGACCATGCAGCAGCCCCGAAACGGCTTGTCCTGCGGGTGGTTTAGCGCAACCGGAAGGGGACAGGCAAACGGTATGCGGTCGCATGCCGCGCCGCAGAACCCTTGCGCAACGGCGTTTTAGCGACTAGCAAAACCGCGATTTCAAAACCGACCGGAGACAATCCAAATGGCCAGACCCAAGATCGCGCTGATCGGCGCAGGTCAGATCGGGGGCACGCTTGCCCACCTCGCTGCAATGAAGGAACTGGGGGATGTCGTTCTGTTCGACATCGCCGAGGGCATCCCGGAAGGCAAGGCGCTGGACATCGCCGAATCCGGCCCGTCCGAGGGCTTTGACGCCAAGCTGAAGGGCACCCAGTCTTACGAGGACATCGCCGGCGCAGACGTCTGCATCGTGACCGCCGGTGTGCCGCGCAAGCCGGGCATGAGCCGCGACGACCTGCTGGGCATCAACCTGAAGGTCATGAAATCGGTCGGCGAAGGCATCGCCGCCCACGCACCCGACGCGTTCGTCATCTGCATCACCAACCCGCTGGATGCCATGGTCTGGGCGCTGCAACAGTTCTCGGGCCTGCCGGCGAACAAGGTCTGCGGCATGGCCGGCGTGCTGGACTCGGCCCGCTTCCGCCACTTCCTGGCCGAAGAGTTCGACGTGTCGATGAAAGACGTCACCGCCTTCGTTCTGGGCGGCCACGGCGACACGATGGTTCCCTCGGTCCGCTATTCGACCGTTGCGGGCATCCCGCTGCCCGATCTGGTCAAGATGGGCTGGACCACGCAAGAGAAGCTGGACGCCATCGTGCAGCGCACCCGTGACGGCGGCGCCGAGATCGTCGGCCTGCTGAAGACCGGCTCGGCCTATTACGCGCCTGCCACCTCGGCGATCGAGATGGCCGAGGCCTATCTCAAAGACCAGAAGCGCGTTCTGCCCTGCGCCGCCTATTGCGATGGCGAGCTGGGCGTGAAGGGCATGTATGTAGGCGTCCCGACCGTGATCGGAGCCGGCGGCATCGAGCGGATCG
The DNA here is from genome assembly GCF_900129345.1 of Ruegeria intermedia. Taxonomy (GTDB): domain Bacteria; phylum Pseudomonadota; class Alphaproteobacteria; order Rhodobacterales; family Rhodobacteraceae; genus Ruegeria; species Ruegeria intermedia. The sequence continues at coordinate 22,398 of NZ_FQVK01000025.1, forward strand.
TGAACATCCAGTTGAACGACGAAGAACAGGAAATGTTCGACAAGTCCGTCAACGCCGTGAAAGGTCTGGTCGAGGCCTGCAAGGGCATCGACAACTCGCTGGCGTAAATCCATTCCGGACAATTGCGAACCGGCCCCGCAGGGGCCGGTTTCTTATTTGCGAACGTCGTTTGCGCGCCCCAACAATTGGATGGCAATTGTTGGCGCAACCACAGATTTCCAAGGCGCCCCGGGCTCGGCCGATCACACATCGAATCATTTCGCAAGTTGCCTCATATTTGTGATCACACCCCAAAATGCCGTGATCACAAATATGGAAAATCCTCGGCAAAAACCTTCTTCCGGTAAGAAAACCCTTTAATTTTGCCCGTTAGACACCCCTATAACGATCCAATCGTAGTCAGACGGGACAGTTTCGATGAACATTCACGAATATCAGGCCAAGGCCCTTCTTCGCAGCTACGGCGCGCCGGTTTCGGACGGTCGCGCGGTGCTGCGCGCGGAAGAGGCGAAAACCGCAGCCGGTGAACTGGACGGCCCGCTTTGGGTGGTCAAGGCGCAGATCCATGCCGGGGGCCGCGGCAAAGGGCATTTCAAGGAACCCGACGCCGGCGACAAGGGCGGCGTGCGTCTGACCAAATCGGTGGAGGAAGCCGCCGAAGAAGCCAAAAAGATGCTGGGCCGCACGCTGGTCACGCACCAGACCGGCCCCGAGGGCAAGCAGGTCAACCGCGTGTACATCGAGGCCGGATCGGGCATCGAGCGCGAGCTGTACCTGGCCCTGCTGGTCGATCGCCAGACCAGCCGCATCTCGTTCGTGTGCTCGACCGAAGGCGGCATGGACATCGAGGAAGTGGCCGCCGCGACGCCCGAGAAAATCCTGTCCTTCTCGGTTGACCCGGCCACCGGCTATCAGCCGTTCCACGGCCGCCGCATCGCCTTTTCGCTGGGCCTGGAAGGCGCGCAGGTCAAGCAATGCGTGCGTCTGATGGGCATCCTGTACAAGGCCTTCGTCGAGAAGGACATGGAGATGCTGGAGATCAACCCGCTGATCGTGGCCGAAGGCGGCGACCTCAAGGTGCTGGACGCCAAGCTGAGCTTTGACGGCAACGCGATCTATCGCCACCCCGACATCGCCGAGCTGCGCGACACCACCGAGGAAGACCCCAAGGAGCTGGAAGCCAGCAAGTACGACCTGAACTACATCGCGCTGGATGGCGAGATCGGCTGCATGGTCAACGGCGCGGGCCTGGCCATGGCGACGATGGACATCATCAAGCTGTACGGAGCCGAGCCGGCCAACTTCCTGGACGTGGGCGGCGGCGCGACCAAAGAGAAAGTGACCGAGGCGTTCAAGATCATCACCAGCGACCCGAACGTCAAAGGCATCCTGGTCAACATCTTCGGCGGCATCATGCGCTGTGACGTGATCGCCGAGGGCGTCGTCGCCGCGGTGAGAGAGGTGGGCCTGAAGGTTCCGCTGGTGGTGCGTCTGGAAGGCACCAACGTCGAGAAGGGCAAAGAGATCATCAACAGCTCGGGCCTGGACGTGATCGCCGCCGACAACCTGGACGATGCCGCGCAGAAGATCGTGAAGGCGGTCAAAGGCTGAACCCGATAACGCAGGGCGGGTCACGGCCCGCCATTCCGATGAATGCTGGCGGGTCGGACCCCGCCGAAAACAGGAGAACGCCAAATGGCAGTCCTCATCGACGAAAATACCAAAGTGATCTGTCAGGGCTTCACCGGCTCGCAGGGCACGTTCCACTCTGAACAGGCCATCGCCTATGGCACCAAGATGGTCGGCGGCGTGACGCCGGGCAAAGGCGGCATGACCCATCTGGGCCTGCCCGTGTTCAACTCGGTGCACGAGGCCAAGCACGTGACCGAGGCCAACGCGACCGTGATCTATGTGCCGCCGCCTTTTGCCGCGGATTCGATCCTCGAGGCGATCGACGCCGGGATGGAAGTGATCGTCTGCATCACCGAAGGCATCCCGGTTCTGGACATGATGAAGGTGAAGCGCGCGCTGGAAGGCAGCAAATCGCGCCTGATCGGCCCGAACTGCCCCGGTGTCATCACGCCCGACGCCTGCAAGATCGGCATCATGCCCGGCCACATCCACAAGCGTGGTTCGGTCGGCGTCGTGTCGCGCTCGGGCACGCTGACCTACGAGGCCGTCAAGCAGACCACCGATGTGGGTCTGGGCCAGTCCACCTGCGTGGGCATCGGCGGCGACCCGATCAAGGGCACCGAGCATATCGACGTGCTGGAATGGTTCCTGGCCGATGACGAGACCGAGTCGATCATCATGATCGGCGAGATCGGCGGCTCGGCCGAGGAAGAAGCCGCGCAATTCCTGGCCGATGAGGCCAAGAAGGGCCGCAAGAAGCCGGTTGCCGGGTTCATCGCTGGCCGTACGGCGCCTCCGGGCCGCCGCATGGGTCACGCGGGCGCCATCGTCGCCGGCGGCAAGGGCGGTGCCGAGGACAAGATCGAAGCCATGCGCAGCGCCGGCATCGTCGTGGCCGAAAGCCCCGCCAAGCTGGGCGAGGCCGTGCTGGAAGCGATCGGCAAGTAACCTGCCGGCCCGATCTGCGGGCCGGCCCCAGCGGAGCGAAACACATGACCTTCACCGAAGCCGTCAAAACGTGTTTCTCCAAATACTTGACCTTCTCGGGGCGGGCCTCTCGCCCCGAGTATTGGTATTTCTTCCTGTTCATCGTGATCTGGAACGCGATCGCCGCGGTCATCGACTGGCTGTTCTTCACCCAGGTCACGACCGTCCAGACCGAGACCGGAACCTCGGTTACTGCAGTATCCAGCCAGCCGGTCCAGACCATCGTCGGGCTGATCGTGTTTTTCCCGCATCTGGCCGTGGCCTGGCGACGGATGCACGACACCGGGCGCAGCGGGCTGTATGCGCTGCTGCCGATCCTTCTGATCGTGGGGGCCGCGGCCGTTCTGGTCTTTGGCATCGGCCTCGCCTCGAGCTTTCAGCATGGCGGAAACCTCGACATCCTGCTCACCCGCGCCACGCTGCTGATCGTGATCCCGACACTGCTGGTTCTTTTCGTGTCGCCCCTGCTGGTGCTGTGGTGGCTGTCCCGCCCCAGCCAGCCAGGCACAAACAAATACGGTCCCAACCCATATGAGGTAGCCCAATGACCGAACACTCGCCCAATTCCGCCTTCCATGCCTCGAGCTTCATGCAGGGGCACAATGCCGAGTATCTGGAGCAGCTTTACGCCCAGTACACCAAGGACCCCGGCGCCATCGACGCGGCCTGGGCCGAGTTTTTCCGGCAGATGGGAGACGCAGCACCCGACGTCCAGAAAGAGGCGCAGGGCCCGTCCTGGGCGCGCCCCGACTGGCCGCCGATGCCCAATGACGACCTGACCGGCGCCCTGACCGGCGAATGGGCCGAGACCGACGCCAAGGCGGCGGGCGACAAGATCAGGGAAAAGGCCGCCAAAGCCGGCGTCGAAGTCAGCGACGAGCAGGTCAAGCGCGCGGTGCTGGATTCGATCCGCGCCCTGATGCTGATCCGGGCCTACCGCATCCGCGGGCACCTGGTGGCCGATCTGGACCCGCTCGGCATGCGCTCGACCGAGCCCCACCCCGAACTGGATCCCAAGACCTATGGCTTCACCGAGGCCGACATGGACCGGCCGATCTTCATCGACAACGTGCTGGGCCTGCAGATGGCCAGCATGCGCCAGATCGTCGAGATCGTGAAGCGCACCTATTGCGGCACCTTCGCGCTGCAGTACATGCATATTTCCGACCCTGAACAAGCGGCCTGGCTGAAGGAACGGATCGAGGGCTACGGCAAGGAAATCGCCTTTACCAAGGAGGGTCGCAAGGCGATCCTGAACAAGATGGTCGAGGCCGAGGGCTTCGAGAAGTTCCTGCATGTGAAATACATGGGCACCAAGCGGTTCGGCCTGGACGGGGGCGAGGCGCTGATCCCGGCGATGGAACAGATCATCAAGCGCGGCGGCGCGCTGGGTCTGAAGGAAATCGTCATCGGCATGCCGCACCGCGGCCGTCTGAACATCCTGGCCAACGTGATGGGCAAGCCCTACCGCGCCATCTTCAACGAATTCCAGGGCGGCAGCTTCAAGCCCGAGGACGTGGACGGCTCGGGCGACGTGAAATACCACCTTGGCGCATCCAGCGACCGGGAATTCGACGGCAATACCGTGCACCTGTCGCTGACGGCGAACCCCTCGCACCTGGAGGCGGTGAACCCGGTTGTTCTGGGCAAGGTCCGCGCCAAGCAGGACCAGCACGGCGACACCGAGCGCACTCAGGTCATGGGCGTTCTGCTGCATGGTGACGCGGCCTTTGCCGGGCAGGGCGTGGTGGCCGAAGGCTTCGGCCTGTCGGGCCTGCGCGGGCACCGCACCGGCGGCACCATGCATATCGTCGTGAACAACCAGATCGGCTTTACCACCGCGCCGCATTTCTCGCGCTCGAGCCCCTACCCGACCGACATCGCGCTGATGGTCGAGGCGCCGATCTTCCACGTCAACGGCGACGACCCCGAGGCGGTTGTGCATGCGGCCAAGGTCGCGACCGAATTCCGGCAGAAGTTCCACAAGGACGTGGTCATCGACATGTTCTGCTATCGCCGGTTCGGTCACAACGAGGGCGACGAGCCCATGTTCACCAACCCGATCATGTACAAGAAGATCAAGACCCACAAAACCACGCTGTCGCTGTACACCGAGCGGCTGGTCAAGGACGGTCTGATCCCCGAGGGCGAGATCGAGGACATGAAGGCCGCCTTCCAGGCGCATCTGAACGACGAGTTCGAGGCCGCCAAGGAATACAAGCCCAACAAGGCCGACTGGCTGGACGGGCGCTGGTCGCATCTGGACAAGAACAAGGACGAGTACGTCCGTGGCGAAACCGCGATTTCGCCCGACACCCTGGCCGAGGTCGGCAAGGCGCTGGTGACGGTGCCCGAAGGCTTTGCCCTGCACAAGACGGTGGGCCGCCTGCTGGAACACAAGAAGCAGATGTTCGAAACCGGTCAGGGCTTTGACTGGGCCACCGGCGAGGCGCTGGCCTTCGGGTCGCTGCTGACCGAGGGCTATCCGGTACGCCTGTCGGGTCAGGACGCCACCCGCGGCACTTTCAGCCAGCGCCATTCGGGCTTCATCAACCAGGAAACCGAAGAGCGCTATTACCCGCTGAACCACATCCGCCCCGGACAGTCGCAGTACGAGGTGATCGACTCGATGCTGTCGGAATACGCGGTTCTGGGCTTCGAATACGGCTATTCGCTGGCCGAGCCCAACGCGCTGGTTCTGTGGGAGGCCCAGTTCGGCGATTTCGCCAACGGCGCGCAGATCATGTTCGACCAGTTCATCAGCTCGGGCGAAAGCAAGTGGTTGCGCATGTCTGGTCTGGTCTGCCTGCTGCCGCACGGGTTCGAGGGGCAAGGCCCCGAGCACTCGTCAGCGCGACTGGAGCGGTTCCTGCAGATGTGCGGCCAGGACAACTGGATCGTCGCCAACTGCACCACGCCTGCGAACTATTTCCACATCCTGCGCCGTCAGCTGCACCGCACATTCCGCAAGCCGCTGATCCTGATGACGCCCAAATCATTGCTGCGCCACAAGCTGGCGATCAGCAATGCCGAGGACTTCACCACCGGGTCCAGCTTCCACCGGGTGCTGTGGGATGACGCGCAAAAGGGCAATTCGGACACCCAGCTGGTGCCTGACGACAAGATCAAGCGCGTGGTGATGTGTTCGGGCAAGGTCTACTACGACCTGCTCGAAGAACGTGACGCGCGCGGGATCGACGACATCTATCTGCTGCGGATCGAGCAATACTATCCGTTCCCGGCCCATTCGCTGATCAACGAGCTTGAGCGGTTCAAGCAGGCCGAGATGGTCTGGTGCCAGGAAGAGCCCAAGAACCAGGGCGCCTGGGGATTCATCGAACCCAACATCGAATGGGTCCTGACCCGGATCGGCGCCAAGCACACCCGGCCCAGCTATGTGGGCCGCGCCACCTCGGCCTCGCCCGCGACGGGCCTGGCCAGCCAACACAAAGCCCAACAAGAGGCGCTCGTGAACGAAGCGCTGAGCATTGAAGGATAAGAAACGATGACGATTGAAGTTCGTGTTCCAACGCTTGGCGAGTCGGTGACCGAAGCCACCGTTGCGACCTGGTTCAAAAAGCCCGGCGACACCGTGGCGGTCGATGAAATGCTGTGCGAGCTCGAGACCGACAAGGTCACGGTGGAGGTGCCCTCGCCCGCTGCCGGCGTGCTGGGCGAGATCGTCGCGGCCGAAGGCGAGACCGTGGGAGTCGATGCCCTTCTGGCCACGATCCAGGCCGGTGAGGGTGCCGCCCCGGCCAAGGCCGAAGCCACCCCTGCGGCTGCCCCTGCGGCCCCGGGCGGCAGCGTCGACGTGATGGTGCCCACTCTGGGTGAATCCGTGACAGAAGCCACCGTTTCGACCTGGTTCAAGAAGGTGGGCGACACCGTCGCGCAGGACGAGATGCTGTGCGAGTTGGAAACCGACAAGGTCTCGGTCGAGGTTCCCGCCCCCGCCGCCGGCGTTCTGGCCGAGATCCTGGCCCCCGAAGGCGCAACCGTCGAGGCCAACGGCAAACTTGCCGTGATCTCGGGCGCTGAAGCAGGCGCCGCGCCCGCTGCTCCGACGGCGGCCGCACCTGCCCCCGCGGCAGCCGCCATCGGCAAGGACGTGGCCAACGCGCCGTCGGCTGAAAAGGCCATGGCCGAGGCCGGCCTGTCGGCCGATCAGGTCACCGGCACCGGCCGCGATGGCCGCATCATGAAGGAAGACGTGGCGCGCGCCGTGGCCACCGCCGCCCCTGCCGCGGCCGCCCCGGCACCGGCCGCTGCCCCGCGCGCGCCCGTGGCCGCCGAGGATGCCGCGCGCGAAGAACGCGTGCGCATGACGCGCCTGCGCCAGACCATCGCCAAGCGCCTGAAGGACGCGCAGAACACCGCCGCGATCCTGACCACCTACAACGAGGTGGACATGACCGAGGTGATGGCCATCCGCAATCAGTACAAGGACCAGTTCGAGAAGAAGCACGGCGTGCGCCTGGGCTTCATGTCGTTCTTCACCAAGGCCTGCTGCCACGCTCTGAAAGAGGTGCCCGAGGTCAATGCCGAGATCGACGGCAACGAAATCGTCTACAAGAACTACGTCCACATGGGCGTGGCCGCCGGCACCCCGCAGGGCCTGGTGGTTCCGGTGATCCGCGACGCCGACCGGATGTCGTTCGCTGAAATCGAAAAGGCCATCGCCGAGAAAGGCAAGCGCGCCCGCGAAGGCAAGCTGAGCATGGCCGAGATGCAAGGCGGCACCTTCACCATCTCGAACGGTGGCGTCTATGGCTCGCTGATGTCCTCGCCGATCCTGAACCCCCCGCAGTCGGGTATTCTGGGCATGCACAAGATCCAGGAACGCCCGATGGTCATCAATGGCGAGATCAAGATCCGCCCGATGATGTACCTGGCGCTGTCTTATGACCACCGGATCGTCGACGGCAAGGGCGCGGTCACCTTCCTGGTGCGCGTGAAAGAGGCGCTGGAAGATCCGCGCCGCCTGCTGATGGACCTGTAATCGCATGGCAACGCATGTACTCTGGCAGGCCGACGTGGCCGATTTCGACGCCTGGCTGAAGGTGTTCCGCGAGGATCAGCCCATGCGCAAGGCGGCCGGGATCGTTGATCTGCATGTGTGGAAAGATCCCGATCAGGCCGACCACGCGGTGGCGCTGTTCGCGGTTGCCGACCTGAACAAGGCGCGGGCGTTCTTCGACTCGGAAGAACTGGCCATGCATCACGAACGCGGTGGCGTGGCCCATATTCAGGTCAAGCTGCTGACACCGGTCTAGGCCGAAACACCGGCGGCCCGCCCTTGGGGCCGCCGTTCAAAAAAACTCCGCGGATTTGGGAGAACAAAATGGCTAACTATGACGTCATCGTAATCGGCGCCGGTCCCGGCGGCTATGTCTGCGCCATCCGCTGCGCGCAGCTGGGCCTGAAAACCGCCGTCGTCGAAGGGCGCGAGACGCTGGGCGGCACCTGTCTGAACGTGGGCTGCATTCCGTCCAAGGCGCTGCTGCATGCCAGCCATCAGCTGCACGAGGCCGAGCACAATTTTGCCAAGATGGGCCTCAAGGGCAAAAGCCCCTCGGTCGACTGGAAACAGATGCTGGCCTACAAGCAGGACGTGATCGACACCAACACCAAAGGCGTCGAGTTCCTGTTCAAGAAGAACAAGATCGACTGGCTCAAGGGCTGGGGCTCGATCCCGGCGGCGGGCAAGGTCAAGGTCGGCGACGAGGTGCACGAGGCCAAGAACATCATCATCGCCTCCGGCTCCGAGGCGGCGTCGCTGCCCGGCGTCGAGGTCGACGAAAAGGTCGTCGTGACCTCGACCGGCGCGCTGGAGCTGGGCAAGATCCCGAAAAAGCTGGTGGTGATCGGCGCAGGCGTGATCGGGCTGGAACTGGGCTCGGTCTATCAGCGTCTGGGCGCCGAGGTGACGGTGATCGAATATCTGGACGTCATCACCCCGGGCATGGACCCCGAGGTGCAGAAGACCTTCCAGCGCATCCTGAAAAAACAGGGCCTGAACTTCGTCATGGGCGCCGCCGTGCAAAAGACCGAGGCCACCAAGACCAAGGCCAAGGTAACCTACAAGCTGCGCAAGGATGACAGTGAGCACGTGATCGAGGCCGATACCGTTCTGGTCGCCACCGGGCGCAAGCCATTCCATGACGGGCTGGGGCTGGATGCGCTGGGGGTCGAGCTGACTCCGCGCGGCCAGATCAAGGTCGGCAAGGACTGGCAGACCAACGTGCCGGGCATCTACGCCATCGGTGACGTGATCGAAGGCCCGATGCTGGCCCACAAGGCCGAAGACGAAGGCATGGCCGCCGCCGAAGTGGTCGCGGGCAAGCATGGGCACGTGAACTATGGCGTCATTCCGGGCGTGATCTACACCTGGCCCGAGGTTGCCAATGTCGGCGAGACCGAAGCTACCCTCAAAGAGCAGGGCCGCGCCTACAAGGTGGGCAAGTTCAGCTTCATGGGTAATGGCCGCGCCAAGGCGAACTTTGCCGCCGACGGGTTCGTCAAGATCCTGGCCGACAAGGAGACCGACCGCATCCTGGGCTGCCACATCATCGGCCCCGGCGCGGGCGACCTGATCCACGAGGTCTGCGTGGCGATGGAGTTCGGCGCCTCGGCCGAGGATCTGGCGCTGACATGCCACGCACACCCGACCTATTCCGAGGCCGTGCGCGAGGCGGCGCTGGCCTGCGGCGACGGTCCGATCCACGCCTGACGATTTCGGCTCCGGCGGTCAGGCCGCCGGAGACAGCCACGCCCGCAGATAGGTTTCCAGCCGGTCGGTGAAGGTCGTCGCCGAATGCAGGGCGCAGAATTTCAGTGACATGGCCTGGATGGCAAAGGCCTGCACGCCCTCGGCCAGCAGGTCGGTCGGCACGTCCTGCCGGACCTCGGCCTGATCCAGCCACATCATCACGATCCGGAAGTATTTCTCGAAGCAATAGGCGATCGGCCCGATTTCAGAGATCGCGGCGGCGCCGGAATAGCGGATCAGCAGGTCGAACACATAGCGTTCCGACATCATGAACTCATGCACCGGGGCCAGGGCCTCGATGATCTTGGGCACGGTTTTCGGCGGTTCCGCCGCCTGCGCCTGATCCAGACAGGCGTCCAGCTTTTCGCCGATCAGGATCTCCATCAACGCGTCCTTGTCGTGGAAATGGGCAAAGAAGGTGCCCTTGGCCACGCCGGCGGCCTGCACCACCTCTTCCACGCGCAATGCCTGGTATCCGTTTTTCTGCACCACGTCCGCCGCCGCCTGCAGCAGCTTGGCGCGGGTTTTCAGGGTTCGTTGCTGAATCGTCTTTTGCATGAGGCTTGTTCGCATATTTTTTGACCGTGGTCAAATTTAATATTGACCGTGGTCAATTTTTGATTCTATAAACTGACCGTGGTCAATTTCAGGAGAACCCCGATGCAGCCCAAGAAAATCCTCATCCTCGACGGTCACCCCGCCGAAAGCAGCCTGTCGCGCACCTTTGCCGACACCTATGCCGAAGCCGCCCGCGCCGAGGGGCACGACGTGAAGACCGTTCACCTCAGCGATCTGGAGTTCGATTTCGATTTCGGGCAAGGCAACTATCATGATTTCAAACCGCTGGAGCCGGTTCTGGAACAGGTTCTGCAGGACTTCGAATGGAGCGATCATCTGGTTCTGACCACGCCCATGTGGTGGGGCGGTCTGCCCGCCAAGCTCAAGGGGCTGATCGACCGGATGTTCATCCCGGGCCGAACGTTCGACACCCGCAATCCCAACAAGCTGGGGCTGCCGGCGCCGATGCTGGGCGGGCGGACCGCGCGGGTCATCATTACCTCGGACACGCCGGGCTGGTTCATGCGGCTGGCCTATCGCCGGGCGCTGATCCACCAGATGCGCGGGCAGGTTCTGGGGTTCGTCGGGTTCAAGCCGACGCGATTCACCTGGTTTTCCGGTGCCAGCTATCCCGAGCGGCGCAGCGTCCAGAAATGGATCGCGCAGGTCACCCGTCTGGGCGCGGCCGCAGCGTGATCACCACATCGTCTTTGCGGCGCGCGCGCCCCATTCGCGATCATAGCGTGCGCCGCCTTCCTCGCCCTGCGACACCTCGGCCAGGATCTCGCCCACTGTCGGCAACCCGGCGCTGAAATCACCGCCGGTCCAGGTTTCGGCCCGCATCAGCGCGCGGGCGCATTGCGTGTAGATTTCCCCGATTTCGATGACGATCACGGTGGCCGGTTGCTTGCCCTTTTTCTCGAACCGGGCGCGCAGGTCGGCATCGGCCGTCAAACGGGCGGTGCCGTTCACCCGCACCACGTTGTTCGAGCCGGGCACCATGAACATCAGCGCCACACGCGGATCGCGCACGATGTTGCGCAGACTGTCCAGGCGGTTGTTGCCGCGCCAGTCGGGCAAGGCCAGGGTGCCGGGGTCCAGTTCCGTGACCACCGGGCCGTCATCGCCCCGGGGGCTGCCATCCCCCCCTTCGGGCCCTACCGTGGACAGTACGCACAGACGCGACGCCATGATCCACTTGCGATAGAGCGGCGTCAGTTGCCGCGCGACCTTGCGCAACGAAGCGGCACCGGGGGTGCCGTACAACGCCTCGAGCGCGGTGATGTCATCGATGAACTGCATCCGGATCAAACCCCACTTCGCGCATCAATTCGTTCGAGCGCGTCTCGATCACCTCTTCCAGCCGGGCCAGGAAGGATTCGCGATCAACGCCCGGTTCGATCGGGGCCAGGAACTCGACGATCGCATGGCCGGGTTTGCGCAGAATCCCCGACCGGGGCCAGAAGACACCGACATTGGTGGCCGCCGGCACGCAGGGGAAACCCAGCCCCTCGTACAGAACAGCGGTGCCGACCTTGTAGGGCTTGTAGACCCCCGGCGCCACGCGGGTGCCCTGCGGATAGATCACCAACTGCCCGGGCTCGGTAAACTCTTTGGCGACGTCCTTGACCATCTTGGCCACCGCCGCGCCACGCTTGCCGCGATTGACCGGGATACAGCCCAGCCGACGTGCGTACATGCCGATGATCGGAGTCCACAGCAGTTCGCGTTTCATGATGAACTTGCCGTGGGGGACCGCGTCAAAAATCAGGATGATGTCAAAGAATGACTGGTGCTTGGCCGCGATCACCACCTCGCCCGTGGGCACGTTGCCGCGCACCTCGCCGCGAATGCCCACCATCCAGCGCGCCAGCCATATGGTCGTGCGCGCATAGATCTTGCAGGCGCGTAGTGCCCCGCGCTTGGAGAACAGCGCATAGGGCGCGAACACCAGGCCCAGAACCGCCATCCAGGCGTAGATCGTGACCATGAAGATCAGCGAGCGCACCCATTGGACCGCCATTGCCATCACGAAAGCTCCTTCAATTTGCGACGGGCCGCCGACCATGTCGCGGCAAAGGCCACGGCTGCGCCCAAAACGGGGATTACGGCGGGCAGCAGCCAGTCGGCGCCCTGGAATCCAAGGCCGGTCAGGAAACCGCCCGCATCCGATGCCTCGGGCAGCAGCAGCACCCCGGTCAGGCCCAGAACCGTCCCCACCACGGCACCGAAAAACGCGCGCCAGGTGAAGCGCCGCACGAAGGCACCGGCGATGAAACGGTCGCGTGCACCGACCTGACGCAGCACCTCGATGATCTGGGCGTTGGCCGCAAGCGAAGCATTGGCCGCAAGCGTGATCATCGCCGCCGTGGCCCCGCCGATCAGCAGGATCGAGATCCAGCCCAACCGCCGCAGCGAGTTGGCCGCATCGACCAGCGGCTCGCGCCAGCGGGAATGGTCATCCAGAACTGCGCCGGGCACCTCGGCCGCCAGCCGCAGGCGCAGGCCCATCGTGTCCAGCCCCGGCTCGCCCTCGATGATTTCGATCAGTTGCGGCACCGGCAGCGTGTCCAGCGGCAGATCCGGCCCGAACCAGGGGGCCAGCAGCGCGGCCTGCTCCTCGGCGCTGAGCGCGCGGGCCGAGGCCACGCCGGGAGTCTGTTTCAGAACCTCCAACGCCGCCTGCGTCTGCGCGGCGCGCTGTTCAGCGGGCGCATTGATCCGCAGCGTGGCCGCTCCGGCCAGCTCCGAGGCCCAGCGATCGGCCAACCGGCCCGCAGCCAGCGACAGCGCCAGCGCGAACACGGCCAGAAACGCCATCGCGCCCGAGACGAACAGGGTCAGATGGGCGGTGAAGCCGGTGGGCGGCACCACGCGGTCGGCCCGTGTGTCGCGGCGCAACAGTGTACGGATGTCCTGCCCGATCATAGGTCTGCCCCCGCCAGATGCAGCCGACGCTGCGAGATCCGCAGCACCCGCGCCTGCACATGGCTTTTGGCCGCCCGGATCAGGCTCAGGTCATGGGTGGCGATCACCACCGTCTTGCCCATGCGGTTCAGCTCGATCAACAGCTGCATCAGCCGCTGCGACATCTCCCAATCCACGTTTCCGGTGGGCTCGTCCGCCAGTACCACGTCGGGCGACAGGATCACCGCGCGGGCCAGCGCAGCCCGTTGCCGCTCACCGCCCGACAGTTCGGGCGGCAGGGCGTCCATGCGGCTGCCGAGGCCGACCCATGTCAGCAATTCGGCAAGGTCGGCGCGGCGGGACTCGTCCGTACGCCCCGACACCATCAATGGCAGGGCCACGTTCTCGGCCAGGGTCATGTGGTCAAGAAACCGGCAGTCCTGATGCACCACCCCGATCCGGCGGCGCAGAAGCGCCATCTGATCGCGGTCCAGCCGGGCGATGTCCTGTCCAAAGGCGCTGATCCGCCCCGAACTGGCCAGCAGCGCGCCATAGCACAGCTTCAGCAGCGTGGTCTTGCCCGCGCCCGACGGCCCGGTGAGAAAATGGAACGACCCCGGCTGCAACTGAACCGACACATCGCTCAGCAGCTCGCCGCCACCATAGCCGTAGCTGACATTTTCCAGCTCGATCACGCCTGCCCCCATTTTCGGTTGCGCCCTTCTTGCCCGAGCCCGCCCCCGGTTTCAATGCCCGCACCGGGTCCATTTGGCGACACTTGGCGCGACCTGCGGAAATCGCGCTTTGCTGATATGTCTTAACGGACTATCATCCTTGGAAAAATGACGAACTGGCCCTTGCCGGCCGCGGAGGCTGTATGCGACTAACATGCCCGAACTGTAACGCCCAGTACGAAGTACCGGACGATGTCATTCCGGAAACCGGTCGTGACGTTCAATGTTCCAATTGTGAACAGACATGGTTCCAACCCAAGCATCCCGACAAGGACGGTCAGGCGAATGTGGCGGAAAATGAGCCCGCGCCAACCGCGGCCGAGACGCCGCCTGAAGACCCGGCCGAGCCATCCGCGCCCAAGCCGGAAGACTCGGCCAGACCTGCGCCCGGATCCGAAGCCCCCAAACCGGAGCCGCGCAGCAGCGTGGACCCCTCGGTCGCCAGCATTCTGCAGGAGGAGGCCGCCCGCGAGGCGGAATTGCGCGCCAAGGAGGGCACCAGCCTGGAAAGCCAGCCGGATCTGGGCCTGGACACTCCGCCCAAACCGGCGCCCGACACCAAGCCGCCCGCTGCCACGGAAATCGCTGGCGGCGATGCGCAGACCGACTCCTTGCCGGACGTGGACAGCATCAATTCCAGCCTGCGCGGGGATGCAGCGGCAAACCCCGCCGCCGAACCCGCGGCATCACCGCGCCGCTCGGGCGGGTTCATGCGCGGGTTCGCCCTGATGCTGATCATCGGCGTGGTGCTGTTTCTGATATACGGAAATGCCCGCCAGATCAGCGAGGCGGTACCCCAGGCCGAACCGGCCCTTCAGTCCTATGTGACCTTGGTCGACAAGGCCCGTATCTGGCTGGAAACGCAGGCGGGTTCGGCGGCCGAATAGGCCGCCTCAGAACCGTTCGAGCAACCGCTTGAGATAGTCGAGTTCGATCTTCGGGCGATCGGTTTCGCCGGTACGGCGGCGGATTTCATCCAACAGCTCGCGCGCCCGGCGATAGACGTCTTCGCCCTGCAGCAGGTTCTCGTCCGTCGAGATCGACCCTGCCGCGCCCGGATTCCGACCCAGCGGATCGCGGTTGTTGGCCCGCATGTCGCCATCCTGCGTGCCCTGACCCGGCTGGTTCTGCTGGTTCCGGGCCATGGCCTCGCCCAGTGATCGCATGCCCTCGCGCAGGGCCTCCATCGCTTCGGACTGGCGGTCGATGGCCTCGGCCAGATCCTGATCGCGCAGGGCCTGTTCGGCCTCGTCCATCGCCCGTCCGGCGCGGCCCAGCGATTCCCGCGCCGCGTCGCCTTCGGGCGTTCCGGCCCCGGGCAGATTCTGCTGCTGTCGATTCAACTCATCGCGCAGCGCCTGCTGGCGATCGGCCAGCGACCCCTGCCCGGTCTCGCCCTCACCGGCCTGGTTCGATCCCTGGCCCTGGCCGTCGTGACTCTGACCCCGGCCCTGCCCGCCGGACCGGCCCTCGTTGCCCTGGCTTTCACCAGCCCGAGCTCCCGGGTTGAACTGTTCCTGCAGGTCGCGGAAGGCCTCGTCGCTCAGGCCCTGCTGGTCGCGCAGGGTTTCGGCCAGACCTTCCATGGCCTGCTGCCCTTCCGACTGGCCGCCCTGGCCCTGACCTTGGGTCACCCGCATGTTTTCCATCATCTGCTGGAATTCCTCCAGCGCCTGCTGCGCCTCGGCCATCCGGCCCTGTTCCATCAGCTCCTGAATGCGGTCCATCATGCGCTGCAGATCATCCTGCGTCATCTGCATGGTCTCGCCGTTCTGGTTCTGCTGACCCTGCTGGCCGTTCTGATCCTCTTGCGCCAGACGCTGCAGTTGGCGCAGATATTCGTCGGTCGCCTCGCGCAGTTCCTGCATCAGATCGGCGATTTCTTCGTCGCTGGCGCCGTTCTTCATCGCCTCGGTCAGCCGTTCCTGCGCCCGGCGCATCCGTTCCAGCGCATCCGCCAGCGTGCCTTCCTCGATCAACAGGGCCAGATCCCACAGCGCCTGGGCGATTTCCTCCTGCTGTTCCGGTTTCAGACCGAATTCGGTGAAGGTTTCCAGCCGCCGCAGGAGGACGCGCAGGCGCAGATAGGCGGTTTCCGAGCGGAAGATGTCCTCGGGGCGGTGCGATACGGCGCGCAGCACTTGCGCCACGCGCGGCGCGTTGGCCCGCGCCCACAGCAGATCGCGCCGCTGTTCGATCACAGCCGCGGCCAGCGGATCAAAGAACCGACGCGCCGGCAGGGCGGTTTGATAGGGTTCGGCATCCGAGGTCTGATCGGCCGCATCCTGCACCGACAGCGTAATCCTGACCGGCAGATGCGCCCAGGGGTGCTGCGAGAAATCCTCGATCAGGTCCTCGGTGAAATCACTGCGGTCGCCGGCAATCGGCAGCGGCAGCGGCACGGTGATGGCCTCGCGCGGGTCGGGCGCGGCGGACAGGCCGTAACGGCGGTCGACCGCGGCCAGATCCAGCTCGATCCGGGCCTCGCCCGAAACCACGCCGTAATCGTCACGCGCCGCAAAGGGCAGCTTCATCTGCCCTCCCGCCTCGGCGGTCGGGGGTGCGGTCACGTCGATCTGCGGCCGCGTGTCAGCGATGATCTGGACCGCCCAGTCCCGCCCGGCCGGACCTTCGATCGACAGGCGGCCCGACTGCTCGGCGATGAAATCCTGTTCCGGGTCCGTTGCGGCCTCGGCCCCGCCGCGCGAGGTGGTTTCCGTCAGGCTGTGCGCCCCGACCGCGCCGTAGAATCGCAAGGTGATATGGCTTCCTTGCGGCACCGACAGGGTCGGGCCGGACTGATCGGCCAGATACAGGGTCGGCAAACCGGTATAGCGCGGCGGCTCGACCCAGCCTTCCCAGCTGGGACCCTGACCCGCCGTCGCGGCACCCGGCGTCATTTCCGTCACCGACCCGATACGCCAGACCGAGCCGAACACCAACCCCACCACCAGCGCCAGCATGGCGACAAAGCGCAGGCCAAAGGGATCACGCCGGTTCAGATCCAGATCCGGCCGGACCGGACCGGCCTGGGCCGCTCGCGCGGCCATTCGTGCCTGGTGCGCCCGCCACAGCGCCACCGAATCCGGGTCCATCGCGCCGATGGCCTGATCGTCCATCAAGGCCTGGATGGGCCGTCCCGGCAGGGTTTCGTCCAAACGGACCAGCGCCTGCGCCCGGGTTGGCAGGTGAAACCTGCGCGCACCCCAGATCAACGAAGCGCACAGCGCCAAGCCGGCCAACCCGCCCGCAATCCAGACCGTTTCGACGCCGACCATGTCCTGAACGCCCAGCATCAGCAGGCCCAGAACCAGCATCAGCAATGACAGGAACGGCCAGAACGCCTGCAACGCCTGCTCGGCCAGCATCCCGGCATGGGTCAGCCACAGGGACGCCTTGGGGATGGGCAGGTTCGGTCTGTCGGTCACGGCGGGCCTCCGGGTCAGGCCCGCACGGTCATCGCGTCAGAGCCATTCCGGTATGGTATCGCGGTTTATGATTTCGTCAAAGGTGGGCCGTTCACGAATAACCGCGAATTGATCGCCATTCACCAAAACCTCGGGGATCAGCGGCCGGGTGTTGTATTCGCTGGCCATCACCGCGCCATAGGCACCGGCGCTGCGGAAAGCGACCAGATCGCCGGGATTGAGCGGCGGCATGTTGCGCTGCTTGGCGAACGTATCACCGGTCTCGCAGACCGGGCCGACGATGTCATAGGGGCGTTGTTCGACGCCCGGAGCAGGCTCGATGACGGGGACGATGTCGTGATAGGCGTCGTACATGGCCGGGCGGATCAGGTCGTTCATCGCCCCGTCAAGGATCAGGAAATCGCGCCCTTCGCCTGACTTCACATAGATCACCTTCGACACCATCAGCCCCGCGTTGCCCGCGATCAGACGGCCCGGTTCGATCTCGATCTCGCAGCCCAGATGGCCCAGCGTTTCCTTGATCATCGCGCCGTATTCGACCGGCAGAGGCGGCGCCTCGTTCGAACGCGCATAGGGGATGCCCAGCCCACCGCCCAAGTCCAGACGGTGAATATCGTGGCCCTGTGCGCGCAGCTGTTCGGTCAGCTCGGCGACTTTGGAGTAGGCCAGGCGGAATGGCTCCAGATCGGTCAGTTGCGAGCCGATATGCACGTCGATGCCCACCACCTTCAGCCCCGGCAGGCTGGCGGCATGGGCATAGACCTGCGGCGCGCGGGCGATCGGAATGCCAAATTTGTTCTCGGATTTTCCCGTGGCGATCTTGGCGTGGGTCTTGGCGTCCACGTCCGGGTTCACCCGCACGGTGATCGGCGCGATCACGCCCAGGTCCTGCGCGACGGCGTTGATCACCTCCATCTCGGGTTCGGATTCGACGTTGAACTGTCGAATCCCGCCGGTCAGAGCGGTGCGGATCTCCTCGGCCGTTTTGCCAACGCCCGAGAACACGATCCTGTCGCCCGGCACGCCCGCCGCCTTGGCCCGCAGGTATTCGCCGCCCGAAACCACGTCCATCCCCGCGCCCGCCTGCGCCAGCGTTTTCAGGATCGCTTGGTTGCTGGCGGCCTTCATCGCATAGCAGACCAGATGGTCGGTGCCCGCCAAGGCGTCGTCGAACAGGTGAAAATGCCGCAGCAGCGTGGCCGTGGAATAGACATAGAACGGCGTTCCGACCGCCTCGGCGATGCGGGCGATCGGGACATCCTCGGCGTGCAGCGCGCCGTCGCGGTACAGAAAATGATCCATGTCTGCGCGCTTAGACCATAACGGCCCTGCGGATCAACGGGGTTTGCCACGCAGGCGTGCGAACAGGGCCTAGCCCGCTATGGACGCCCCGCCCCTCAGACCGGCCTCGAGCAGGGCCAGCGTGGCATCGCGCCGGGCCTCGAAGACATCTTCCTCGACCCCGAAGATCGCCAGATGGATCACCAGCCCGTCCAGCATCGCCGTTACCGCCTGCGCCGCGGCCTGCGCACTCAGGTCGCTGCGGATTTCACCCGCGCGGATCAGGGGGGCGAACTGGTCCGCATAGTGATCGGCAAGCCAGGCGAAGAACCCGCCTATGATCTCGGCCGCGCGCGGGTCCTGGAAACCGGGGCCCAGCACGTCAAAGAACAGACGCGTGGCGGCCAGCCGGTCGGCAGGCATGGTCAGGCGCAGCCCCATCATGAATTGGTCCAGCGTTCGCGGTGCCGGGATCATGCCGATGCGCGCGCGGATATCGTCGAAATATCGCTGCAGCAACGCCAGCAGCATTTCCTCCTTGCTTTGGAAATACAGATACAGGGTACCCTTGGCCATCCCGGCCTTGCGGGCCACGTCCTGCATCTTGGTGGCGTGATAGCCCTGATCCAGAAAACAGGTCATGGCCGCATCCAATATGCGCCCCTGCATCTCTTCCCGATCGACGATCTTCGGCATCTTGCCCCCCCGATTTTCTTCCGGCGCGCCTCTCTTGACGCAGATTGGACGCCGCGTCACGCGAATTCAATCTTTTAGTGACTTGACGGTCATTAAACCGATCTCCATTTATGACCCGTCAGTCATTAAAGGGATTCTGTCATGGTGCATTCATCACAAATCAACTCGGGTCCGACGCGGCCTTCGACATCTCAACCCACGGCCACAGCCGCCAAACTGATGCTTGTCCTCGTCGCCAGCTTTGTCACGCTGGTCCCCGGCGGCCCGATCGAGACCCGCGACTTTTCCGGGCTGGGCGGAACGGTATTCTGGGGTTTCAACGCCTTTCTGATCGCGCTTGCCCTGCTGGCCGTGGGGTCGGCGGTGGCCATGCTGCGCGGCTCGGCTGCCGCAAGCTGGGGTGCCATCGTGGCGGCCTGGGGGTACATCTTCGTGGTCCTGATGGACCTGGGCCATGTGTTCCCGACATCACCCGACCCGATTCCGCTGATGCTGGGATTGGTCGAGATTCTGGATTTCATCCTGGCTTTTTATGTCCTGGCGCTGGCCCATCGCGGCCTGGGCCATATCTGAACCCGCCCTCACACACCCGGACCAGAGCTTGGGCCACGCCCCGACAGGCGTGGCACCGACAGCTGTTGAACATCCCAAACGAAAGGAAAACTCATGTTGTTCAAGGAACGTTTCACATTGGCGGCCTTGCCGCTGGCCCTGATCACGGCCGCCTGCAGCGGCACCGGGGCGCAACACCAACCCGTTCTGGCCGCCGAGCCAGGCCCGGCCTATGCCGCTGATCTTGAACAGTGCCGCGCGCTGGCGAAGTCCCAGAACCTGTGGAACCCGGAAACCCGGTCGCAGGCCCTGATCGGGGCCGGCGTCGGCGCGCTGGCCGGCCTGTCGGACGACACGGTTGGCAACGCCGAAGGCGCTTTGGCGGGTGCGGCCGTGGGATCGGCGGCGGGGGCCGTCGCTGGCGCGGCCGACATGCGCAATACCCGGCGCGACATCCTGATCGAGTGCCTGCGTCAGCGCGGGCACCCCGTGGCCGGCTGAGAACCGCCGCCGACCGGTCAGAAGGTCTTGGAAACCCCCACCCGCGCGTAACCGGAAACGGACACTCCGGGTCCCGAGCGCGCGGGCTCTTCCACCGGCCGCGAAGCCTGTGGGTTCGCGGTTTCGCAGGCAGCCAAAACCGCAAGCATCAAGACGATGCCGAGGAGTTTCATGTCGGAGCCTTCATTTTGGGTCACTTGCCAGATGGCGACGGGCATGTCGATTTCAAAGGCCCATGGGTCAGATACCCAAGAACACGCTGACCGGCCCCTTGTGCAGGCCAACCCCGCCACCGACATATGCGCCGCTGCTCGACACGCCCACATTGGCGTTCAGAGTCGGCTGCACGGGCTCTCCGTCGGCGCCGCAGGCCGCCAAGGTGAAGGCGGCCCCGATCAGGGCAATCACGCGCAAGGTTGTCATTCCAGCATCTCCTTCCAGCGGGCGATCTGCGCCCGGACCTGGTCCGGGGCCGTACCGCCATAGGACTGGCGCGAGTTTACCGAATTCTCCACGCCAAGGACAGAATAGACATCCTGCGTGATGCCCGCGTGGACCGATTGCATGTCCTCGAGCGTCAGATCGGGCAGGTCGCAGCCCTTCTTCTCGGCCATGGCGACCAGCGATCCGGTGACGTGGTGCGCATCACGGAAGGGCAGGCCCAGCACCCGCACCAGCCAGTCGGCCAGATCGGTCGCGGTGGAAAAGCCCGAGCCGGCGGCGGCGGCCAGGCTGTCGCGGTTGGCGGTCATGTCCTTGACCATGCCTTCCATCGCGGCCAGTGCCAGCATCCAGTTGTCGGCGGCGTCAAAGACCTGTTCCTTGTCTTCCTGCATGTCCTTGGAATAGGCCAGCGGCAGGCCCTTCATCACCATCATCAGCGCCGTGTTGGCGCCAAAGATCCGGCCCACCTTGGCGCGGATCAGTTCGGCGGCGTCGGGATTCTTCTTCTGCGGCATGATCGACGATCCGGTCGAGAACCGATCAGACAGGGTGACAAAACGGAACTGGGCCGAAGACCAGATCACCAGTTCTTCGGCAAAGCGCGACAGATGCACCGCGCAGATCGAGGCCACCGACAGGAATTCCAGCGCGAAGTCGCGGTCGCTGACCGCATCCAGCGAGTTGGCGGCGGGCCGGTCAAAGCCCAGCGCCTGCGCCGTCATGTGCCGGTCGATCGGGAAGGACGTGCCGGCCAGTGCCGCAGCACCCAGCGGGCATTCGTTCATCCGGGCGCGCGCGTCGCGCACGCGGGACAAGTCGCGGCCGAACATCTCGACATAGGCCATCATGTGATGGCCCCAGGTCACGGGCTGTGCGGTCTGCAGGTGGGTGAAACCAGGCATGACCCACTCGGCCCCGGCCTCGGCCTGCGCCAGAAGCGCGCGGATCAGGGCCAGCAGGCCGGATTCGGCGGCGTCCAGCTGATCGCGGACCCACAGTTTGAAATCGGTCGCCACCTGGTCGTTGCGGCTGCGGCCCGTGTGCAGGCGGCCAGCGGGTTCGCCGATGATTTCTTTCAGGCGCGCCTCGACATTCATGTGGATGTCTTCCAGCGCGGTCGAGAACTGGAACTCGCCGCGTTCGATCTCTGACAAAACGGTGAGCAGCCCTTCCCGAATGGCCTCGGCATCACTATCAGTAATAACGCCCGTGGCGGCCAGCATGGCGGCATGGGCACGCGAGCCCGCGATGTCCTGGGCCGCCATCCGTCGGTCGAACCCGATCGAGGCGTTGATCGCCTCCATGATCGCGTCTGGCCCGGCGGCAAAGCGGCCGCCCCACATCTGGTTCGAGGATTGTTCGGTCATGCTGGAAAACCCGGAGTTGATATGCGCCTGTTTCGTCTGATCCCCCTTTATATGGCCCTTGCGCTGGGTGCAAATGCCGCTTTGGCCGCCGACACCCAGGCCCTGGCCGACCTGCGCGACGGCAGCCTGAAACGCCTGATCCTGCATTCCGAGCCGAAACCGGTCTCGGACGCGGAATTCCTGCTGGAAGATGACGGTGGCACCGCCACGCTGGCGGATTACCGCGGCAAATACGTTCTGCTGAACTTCTGGGCCACCTGGTGCGCGCCCTGCCGCAAGGAGATGCCCCAGATCGCAGAGCTGCAGGAGGAGTTCGGCGGAGACCGGTTCGAGGTTCTGACGCTGGCCACCGGGCGCAACTCGCCCGCGGGGATCAAGAAGTTCTTTGACGAAAACGGCATCACCAACCTGCCCCGCCACCAGGATCCGAAACAGGCCGTCGCCCGCGAGATGGGCATCGTCGGCCTGCCGATCACCGTGATCATCGACCCCGACGGCCAGGAAATCGCGCGGCTGATCGGCGATGCCGAATGGAACTCGGACAGTGCCAAGGCGATCATCGCGGCCCTGCTGAACCCCGAAAGCTGACCACCTGACGGGCCTTTTGTGCTAGACTGGAACCGGCCTGAACAGGGCCGGTTTTTCATTGGCAACAGACAGGAGGCTGAGATGAAACCGGTGGTTTTGCTGATCGGCCGGCTGCCCAACGTGATCGGCGACGTGGCGCGGCAACTGGACCACCTTCCGATCCGGTGGCTGGGCGCGCATGATCCCGACGAGGTACGGCGGCAACTGGACGCCGAACCGCGTATCGCCTGCGCGATCATGGGCGCGGGCCTCGATGACAAGGTGCGCGGCGAACTGGTGGGCATCATCGCGGCGCGGCGACCGGATATCTGCATTCACCTCAAGGATCGCGCCTCGGGGCCCGAGGGGCTGGTGCCCTTCGTCGAGCGCGTTGTCCGGCACGAGCTGCTGGAGCCGCACGACGCCCCCTGACGCAACGCCACCTTTGACAGGGCCTGACCCCGCTTGCACTCTGTCCGCGGGAGGACATCATGCCGCTGGAAATCCTGCTGGTTCTGGTGGTCGGTGGCATTGCCGGCATCACCGCACTGCTGCATCTGACAGGCAGATCGCGTCTGCGCGTGCTGAGCGCCGATGCCGCGCGCGCCGAATGGGTGCGCCATTTTCCCGACGACACCATCATCGACGTCACCCTGACCCATGACGGACACGCGGCGCTGGTGCGCACCGAGACCGGGCCGGGCCTGTTGTGGTCCTTTGGCGCCGATACGGTGGCCCGCCACCTGCGCGATTTCGACTGGATCGACCACCCCGAGGGCATCGAGGTCCAGTTCCACGACTTCGCCACCCCCGGCGTCACCATCCGCCTTGACGAAACCGAGCGCCGCCACTGGCGCCACCTGCTGGAGCCCGCATGACCGACCAGATCAGCTTTCCCGATGTCGTCCAATGGGCCGTACCGTTCTTCATCGCCGCCGTTCTGGCAGAGTTTCTTTGGATCGCCATGAAGGGCCGCGGTGGCCGGTATGAAACCCGTGACGCCGTTACCTCGCTGATCATGGGGGCGGGCAACATCGCGTCCGGGTTCCTGCTGGGCTTCATCGCCTACGGGTTCTTCATGTGGCTGTGGAAGATCACGCCGTTGGATTTGGGCACATCGATCCCGGTGATCATCCTGTGCTTTGTGCTGGATGACCTGCGATATTACTGGGTGCATCGGTTCGGGCATCGCATCCGATGGGTCTGGGCCAGCCATGTGAACCACCACAGCTCGCAGCACTACAACCTGACCACCGCCCTGCGGCAGACCTGGACCTATACCTTCACCTTCATGATGGTCGTCCGCGCGCCGCTGATCCTGCTGGGGTTCCACCCGGCGATGGTGCTGTTCTGCGGCGGTCTGAACCTGATCTACCAGTTCTGGATCCACACCGAAGCCATCGGCAAGATGCCCCGCTGGTTCGAGGCGGTGATGAACACCCCAAGCCACCACCGCGCCCACCACGGCCGCAACGCGCGCTATCTGGATTGCAACTATGCCAGGGTGTTCATCATCTGGGACAAGCTGTTCGGCACCTTCGTCCCCGAGCAAGAGGACGACCGGGTCGATTATGGCCTGGTCCACAATATCGGCACCTTCAACCCACTGCGGGTGGCGTTTCACGAATGGGTGGCCATCTGGCGCGACGCGACCCAGCCCGGCCTGACCCTGAAACAGCGGCTGGCCTACTGCTTTGCCCCGCCGGGCTACAGCCATGACGGCAGCCGCGACAGCTCCGAGCAGATCAAGGCCAAGCACCTGGCCCGCCACCCCGAAGATCTCGGAACGCCCGGTTTCGAGCAATTCGATGAAAATCTGCCCAACCAACAGGCGGAACGGGCCTGATCACACGGCGGTGATGGCAGGCAGGCCTTGAATTCCCGCCCTTCGGGGCCATATCAACTTGGTCAGATTGCCCGATCCAGAGGCCCCGATGTCACGATTCACAGCTTTTTCGACCGTCGTCGGCCTGCTGGGCCTGGCCACTGCCATGCTCAGCGCTTTGGCCTCGCAGCCGCCCGCCGGGCTTCTCGTTCTGGGTCTGGCCAGCATGGGGTTCGGGATGTTGGGCGCTGTCATCGGCGCCGCTGCGGCTGTACGGCTGGTCCCCTTCTCCACCCGCTGAACCGGCTCGCCCTTAACCGCAAATTCACCTCTTGCACGCGAAACTGGGCGGGACTCGATTTCGGTGTCTCAGAAGGATTCGGCGCGATGGGGAAAAAGGATCTGTCAGATCTGCCGGAAGGCGCGGACAGCCCGCTGAACTCGGCCGTCTCTGCGCGCGACGGATCGGCGGTGCAGATGGCGACCGAGGCGGTCAAGCACAGGCAATGCCGCTTGGCCTATCAACCGGTGATGCAGGCCCGGCCGCCCCATGGTGTCGCCTTTTACGAAGGGTTCATACGCGTTCTGGATGAAACCGGCCGGGTGATCCCGGCGCGGGAATTCATGCCACAGGTCGAAAACACCCCGCTCGGGCGCGATCTGGATTGCGTCGCGCTGGAAAAAGGCTTGCGCGCAATGGCCCGCAACCCCGACATCCGACTGGCCATCAACATGTCCGCGCGCTCGATCGGCTACGCGCGCTGGTCGCGCGTGTTGGAGCGGTTTCTGAAACGCGATCCCACCATCGGCGAACGGTTGATCCTGGAGATCTCCGAAGATTCCGCCATGCAGGTGCCGGAACTGGTCATCGATTTCATGGACCGGCTGCAGGACAAGGGGGTCGCCTTCACGCTCGATGACTTCGGGGCCAGCAATTTCAGCTTCCGCCATTTCCGCGAGTTCTTTTTCGACGCTGCCAAGATCGACGGACAATTCGTGCGCGGCATCAGCACCAACCCCGACAACCAGGCGCTGGTCCGCGCCCTGATCGCCGTGGCCCGCGAATTCGAAATACTGGTGATCGCCGAATCGGTCGAGACCCGCGAGGACGCCGAATTCCTGGTGGCCAGCGGCGTGGATTGCCTGCAGGGATTTCTGTTTGGCGCCCCGTCGGTCAAACCACCGTGGGAACAGGAAAGCGCCGAGAAAACCGCAAGTTGATCGCCTCAAGCCCGCGCTTCCCCGTCCACCGGTCGCCGTCTGAGACAAGCTGTCCGTTGCTGCACATGCAGCATTGCGCTATTGCAGAAGGGCTGGAGCGGGGGATCACGAGGCGCTCTTGCATCGTCAGAGGGGCTCTCTGCGACCTGCGCCGTCAGATTTCCCATTGGACCATGACGGTAAAGGAATGACTCAATGACAAACGTTGTAATCGCATCCGCCGCACGCACAGGCGTCGGCAGCTTTGGCGGTTCGTTCGCGAACACCCCCGCACATGATCTGGGCGCGGCCGTTCTGGAAGCCGTCGTCGAACGCGCCGGGATCGACAAGGCCGAGGTGAGCGAAACCATCATGGGTCAGGTCCTGACTGCGGCACAGGGCCAGAACCCTGCCCGTCAGGCCCACATCAACGCCGGCCTGCCCACGGAAAGCGCGGCCTGGGGCATCAACCAGGTCTGCGGCTCGGGCCTGCGCGCCGTCGCACTGGGCGCTCAGCATATCCAACTGGGCGATGCCGAGATCGTCTGCGCCGGCGGTCAGGAAAACATGACCCTGTCGCCCCATGCGGCATCGCTGCGCGCGGGCCACAAGATGGGCGACATGAAATACATCGACACCATGATCCGCGATGGCCTGTGGGATGCGTTCAACGGCTATCACATGGGTCAGACCGCCGAGAACGTGGCCGAGAAGTGGCAGATCAGCCGCGACATGCAGGACGAATTCGCCGTGGCCAGCCAGAACAAGGCCGAGGCCGCGCAGAAGGCCGGCAAGTTCAAGGACGAAATCGTGCCCTTCACCATCAAGACTCGCAAAGGCGACATCGTGATGGACAGCGACGAATACATACGCCACGGCGCCACCATCGAAGCCATGCGGAAGCTGCGCCCGGCCTTCACCAAGGATGGCACGGTAACGGCGGCAAACGCGTCCGGCCTCAATGATGGCGCGGCGGCGACTCTGCTGATGTCGGCCGACAACGCGGAAAAGCGCGGAATCGAGCCCCTGGCCCGCATCGCGTCCTACGCAACCGCCGGGCTGGACCCGTCGATCATGGGCGTCGGGCCGATCTATGCCTCGCGCAAAGCGCTGGAAAAGGCCGGCTGGTCGGTTGACGACCTGGATCTGGTCGAGGCCAACGAGGCCTTTGCCGCACAGGCCTGCGCCGTGAACAAGGACATGGGTTGGGATCCCTCGATCGTGAACGTCAACGGCGGCGCCATCGCCATCGGCCACCCGATCGGTGCGTCGGGCTGCCGGGTTCTGAACACCCTGCTGTTCGAAATGAAGCGCCGGAACGCGAAAAAGGGCCTGGCAACCCTGTGCATCGGCGGCGGCATGGGCGTTGCCATGTGCGTGGAGCGTCTCTGACGCCAAAGCCAGGCAGCCGGCCCCGCCGAACCGCGTCTCGGGTGGCCCTTGCGCAATGGATGGCAAGGGCCACTCCGATAGTGCAACCCGGCACCTCTTCTGCGGCGCGGCAATCTGCCCGTGAAAGATTATTGCGCAACTGCAGCATTTTTTATAGCAACATTATCAAGCCATATTTTCAACGGAGGAGTCCTCAATGGCACGAACAGCTCTCGTAACCGGCGGCACCCGCGGCATCGGCGCGGCGATATCCAAGGCGCTGAAGGCCGAAGGATACAATGTCGCCGCCTCGTATGCGGGGAATGACGAGGCCGCGGCCAAGTTCACCGAAGAAACCGGTATCTCGACCTACAAATGGAACGTCGCGGATTATGACGAGTCCAAGGCCGGGATCGCAAAGGTCGAGGCGGATCTGGGGCCGATCGACATCGTGGTCGCCAATGCCGGCATCACCCGCGACGCGCCGTTCCACAAGATGACCCCCGAACAGTGGCATCAGGTGATCGACACCAACTTGACGGGCGTGTTCAACACCATCCATCCGATCTGGCCGGGTATGCGCGAACGCAAGTTCGGGCGGGTGATCGTGATCAGCTCGATCAACGGGCAGAAGGGCCAGTTCGCGCAGGTGAACTATGCCGCCACCAAAGCGGGCGATCTGGGCATCATCAAGTCACTGGCCCAGGAAGGCGCACGGGCGGGCATCACGGCCAACGCGGTCTGTCCCGGCTACATCGCGACCGAGATGGTGATGGCCGTACCGGAAAAGGTGCGCGAATCGATCATCGCCCAGATCCCGGCCGGTCGTCTGGGCGAACCGGAAGAGATCGCCCGCTGCGTCGTGTTCCTGGCCGCCGATGACGCCGAGTTCATCAACGGCTCGACCATTTCGGCCAACGGGGCGCAGTTCTTCGTCTGAACACGCATCGGCAGGAAATCGGGCCGACCCATCGGGTCGGCCCTTTTTTTATCCCGTAAGAACGCGCGCGCTGCGCTCAGCGGGAACCCGTGATCAATTTCCAGATTTTCCGGACCAGCTTGCCACGCTCCTGATGAGCGCGCAGAATCGCCGTTTGAGCGGCGGGGTTTGTCGTCATCTCGATCATGGCCGTCTCTTTCTGCACAAGGTGAACTTGACTTGACCCCAACATGACTGTTGTTTGAAAAAAACACAAACGAGAGATTTTCTTGATTCACACAAGAAATTTTGAACCGAAATGAGCGACCGCCTGCCCCCGCTGACCGCCCTGCGCGCCTTTGACGCCGCCGCCCGGAACATGTCCTTTGCAAAGGCCGCGGATGAGTTGAACGTCACGCCGGCAGCCTTGTCGTTTCAGATCAAGTCGCTGGAGGAACACCTGGGCCAGCCGCTGTTCCGCCGCCTGAACCGCGCGGTCGAACTGACCGAGGCCGGGCGGATACTCGCCCCCGGCGCGGCCGAGGGCTTTGCCCGGCTGCAAGCCGCCTGGGCCGCGACGCGCCGGTTGCAGGACAACACGTCGCTGACGATCACCGCGGGTCCGGCGCTGACGGCCAAATGGCTGGCGCCGCGCCTTTATGAATTCGCCCGCGCGCACCCCGAGATCGACCTGCGGTTCTCGGCCACCCTGCGCAACCTGGATTTCGATCGCGACGACGTGGATGTGGCGATCCGGTTCGGATATGGGCAGGATGACGGGCTGTATTCGGTTCCGGTGCGCCCCGAGTGGCTGACACCGGTGATGACACCCGAACTGGCCGAGCGGTTTCCGACGCCGCAAAGCCTGACCGAGGCACCGCTGATCCATGACGATTCGATCGGTTTTTTGAACCCGCGCTGCGACTGGCCCGCGTGGTTCCGGGCGGTCGGGGTAGACTTCACGCCGACTCATGGCACGCATTTTTCAAACGCCGACCATGCCATCGACGCGGCGGTGGCGGGGATGGGGGTTGCGCTTGGGCGGCGGCCCATGATCATCAAGGACGTGATCGAGGGGCGGCTGGTCACCCCGTTCAAGATCGCCATCGAGACCAAGGCGCGGTTCCGGTTCCTGTGCCGCAAGGGCGAGGAGACCCGCCCGCAGATCGCGGCCTTTCGCGATTGGTTCCTTGCGGAAATCGAAAAAACCGCGCACATATCCGACGGTTTCAAGATCATCCCCGTCGAAGAGATTTCCCCCGCATGACCAAGACCCGCGCCACCGCCATCGGTTTTGTCGCCGTTCTGTTGTGGGCCTTGCTGGCCCTGTTCACCGTTGGCTCGGCCCCAACCCCGCCGCTGTTGCTGAACGCGATCTGTTTCAGCATCGGCGGCACGCTGGGGCTGATCTGGACATGGCGCAGCGGCGGGTTGGCCCAGTTGCGCCAAATCAGCTGGAAGGTGTTCGCCTTCGGAGCCCTGGGGTTGTTCGGCTACCACGCGCTGTATTTCTCGGCCCTACGCATGGCGCCCGCGGCCGAGGCGGGCTTGATCGCCTATCTCTGGCCGCTGCTGATCGTGCTGTTCTCGGGCCTGCTGCCGGGGGAATCCCTGCGCGCGGGGCATCTGCTGGGGGCCTGTCTGGGCTTTTCCGGCGCCGCGCTCATCATCACCGGCGGCGGCAGCGCCGGGTTTCAGGCGGAATACCTGCCCGGCTATGCTTTGGCGCTGCTGTGCGCGCTGACATGGTCGGGGTATTCCGTTCTGTCGCGGCGGTTGGGTCAGACACCCACCAGCTCGGTCGCGGTGTTCTGCATGCTGACCGCGCTTGCCTCGTGGGCGCTGCATTTCGGCCTCGAAGACACGATTTGGCCGCAAGGCACATTGGGCTGGGCCTCGACCGTCGCGCTGGGGTTGGGTCCGGTGGGGCTGGCCTTCTATGTCTGGGATATCGGGGTCAAGCAGGGTGACATCCAGATGCTTGGCACCAGCTCGTACGCGGCGCCACTGCTGTCGACCCTCGTGCTGGTTGTGGCCGGGATCGCCGCGCCCTCGTGGACACTGGCGATCGCGGCCGTGTTGATAACCGGCGGCGCCGCGATTGCGGCGCGGGCCAGTCTCAGGCGCTGACGGAGAGACGCTCGATCTCTTCCTTCAGCTTCAGTTTCTGCTTCTTCAGTTGGGCGATGTGGAGATCGTCAATCCCTGGCGCGCGCTGGGCTTCTTCGACCTGGAGACTGAGGTTTGCGTGCTTCTTCTTCAGTTCACTCAGATGTGCGCTCACGCTCATGGCGATCCTCCTTCTCTGTTGATCTATCTCACATGGGAAGTTGACCACATCATTTCCACCCTGTCACGCCGCAGACGCACAGAATCTGTCACAAATCCGACAATTTCGGCTGGTCTTTGCCTAAGGCTGCCCGGGCCAGCGCAGCGGCCGCCCGTGTCGCAGGACATCGGACACCGCGGGCGCATAGCTGTCCTCGTCGCGCTCATGGCGGTCGCCTTGATGCAGAATCAGCGGCGCATGCAGGCGAAACGCGGCCCGTCCGCTTTTGCGCGCGCGCAAGATCACCAGTTCGGCCGCCCGTCCCACGCGCGGCGCCAACGGCAGGATTTCGAGCGAGCCCAGCCGATCCGTGCAGGCGGCCATCAGGTCCGGCAGGCGGTCGGCGCGTTGGATCACGTGCAGATAGCCGCGCGGTGCCAGACGGCGGGCTGCGGTCTCGATCCAGGCGGCCAGCGGCGTTTGTTCGCCCAGCGCGACGCGGCGACCGGCATCCGCCGCGGCACTATGCGCCCCGGCGCGGTAATAGGGCGGATTCGCGATGACATGATCGAACTGAAGCTGGCGCAGCTCGGACGGCAAATGCGCCAGATCGGCGGCGTGGACCGACAAGGCAATGCCGTTTTCGCGTGCGTTCCGCCGGGCCAGATCCGCATAGGCCGGCTGCAACTCCACGCCGGTCAGGCGCAGATCGGGGACGCGGGTGCCGAGGCAAAGAACCGCAGCCCCGGCCCCGCACCCCAGTTCCAGCACCGATTGGCCGGGGCTGGCCGGAACCGCCGCGGCAAGCAGCACCGGATCGACCCCGGCCCGATACCCGTCGCGCGGCTGCCACAGGCGCAGCCGCCCGCCCAGAAAATCGTTGCAGGTCAGATCGGTATCGGTGAACGCGGTCATCGCCCCAGAGGAATGTCGTTGTCGCGCATTACGCGCTGCGCGCGGTCCAGGTCTTCGGACCGCACCATCAGCCTGCGGGGGAAGATGCCGATTCCGCCTTCGAGCACGCTCATGTTTACGTCCATCTCAAAGCAGTCTATATCCTCGCCCTCAAGGAGAGCGGACGCAAAGGCCATGACGGTCGGATCGGTGCTGCGCAGAAGTTCTTTCATGGGGATGGATGTAAGGGCAAGGCGGGGCGAAAGTCGAGCCTTGTGACAGGAGTGTGATGGACATCGGCACGATCTCGAAACCGCATGAGCGACTGGCCGAGTTGCTGGCCGGCGAAATGGACGCGGTGAACACGTTGATCCGCACCCGCATGGCCTCGGAGCACGCGCCCCGCATTCCCGAGGTGACCGCGCATCTGGTCGAGGCCGGCGGCAAGCGCCTGCGCCCGATGCTGACCCTGGCGGCCGCGCGGCTGTTCGGCTATGGCGGGGACCATCACATCCGTTTGGCCGCCACGGTCGAATTCATCCACACCGCCACGCTTTTGCATGACGACGTCGTGGACGAAAGCGCCCAGCGGCGGGGCCGACCCACCGCCAACCTGCTGTGGGACAACAAGTCCAGCGTGCTGGTCGGCGACTATCTGTTTTCACGCAGTTTCCAGTTGATGGTGGAAACCGGGTCTTTGCGCGTTCTGGACATTCTGGCCAATGCCTCGGCCACCATTGCCGAAGGCGAGGTGCTGCAGATGACCGCGGCCACCGACCTGCGCACCGACGAGAGCGTGTATCTGCAGGTCGTGCGCGGCAAGACCGCGGCGCTGTTTTCCGCGGCGACCGAGGTCGGCGGCGTGATCGCCGGCGCCTCAGAGGAGCAGGTCCGGGCGCTGTTCGCCTATGGCGACGCGCTGGGCATCGCCTTCCAAATCGCCGACGACCTGCTGGACTATCAGGGCGACAGCAAGGCCACCGGAAAGAACGTGGGCGACGACTTCCGCGAACGCAAACTGACCCTGCCCGTCATCAAGGCCGTAGCCCAGGCCACCCCCGAGGAACGCGCCTTCTGGGAGCGCACCATCGAAAAAGGCCGCCAGCAGGATGGCGACCTGGAGCTGGCGCTGGGCCTGATGCGCAAATACCGCACGCTGGACGCCACCCGCGCCGGTGCGCTGGGCTGGGCCGCCAAGGCCAAGGCGGCGCTGGCGGTTCTGCCCGACCATGAAATCCGTGACCTGTTGCGCGACATGGCCGACTATGTCGTGGCGCGCCTCAACTGAGCGTCACCGCCCGGCACCACCAATCCGCCTGCGCAACGCCGATCTCGTAGGCCGCGAAATGCGCGGCCTTCATCGTCGGGTACAGCGCGAAACAGGTCGAACCTGACCCGGACATCCGCGCCAGCAGCACATCCCGCGTACCTGACAACGCATCCAGAACATCCGCGATTTCCGGAGCAAGACCGATCGCCGCGGGCTGCAGATCGTTGCGCTGCCCGTGCAACCAGTCGGCGCAGTGTTCCGGCCCGTCGAACGCAGGCAGGTCGGGCGGCATGGCGGGATTGTCGCGCGCGGCCAAGGCCTTGAACACCGGGCCTGTGGGCACCGGCACGCCGGGATTGACCAACAAGGCGGGAAGCGACGGCAAAGCGACCGGGCTGATCCGGTCCCCGACGCCCTGCATCCGCGCCGCGCGGCCCAGGGTGCAGACCGGAACATCGGCGCCAAGGGGCAGCGCGGTGTCCAGCGGGATCTCGGCGCCCTCGGGTGACAGAGCCCGCAAAGTGGCCGCTGCATCCGACGACCCGCCGCCGATTCCGCCCCCGTGCGGCAGCACCTTGTCCAGATGAACCCGCCCCCGCCAGTTCATCGCCTGCGCCGCCTGCCAGACAAGATTGCGCGCGTCGGTCGGCACGCCTTCGGCATGTTCACCGGACACCGAGATCGAAAGATCGGGGCCAGGCTCGAAGGTCAGCCTGTCCCCCAGATCGGCGAAGGCCACCAGCGAATCCAGCAGGTGATAGCCATCGGCGCGGCGGCCGGTCACATGCAGGGTCAGGTTGATCTTGGCGGGCGCGAACCCCTCAATTGCCATTGGCGACCTTCAGCGGTTCGGCCCCCTCTTCGGCCAGCACGGCGTCGAGGCCGACTTCCAGCTTGCGGCGGATGCGGTCCGGGTCCGCCTCGCCGTCGGTGTCTTCGGGGTCGATGAAGGACAAGGCGCGCTTCCATTGGGTCTCGGCCTCGCGCAGGCGACCAACGGCCCAGTAGACATCGCCCAGATGGTCGTTCACCACCGGATCCACCGGCATCAGCTCGACCGCGCGTTCCATGTGGCCGACGGCCTCGTCATAGCGACCCAGCCGGAACAGCACCCAGCCCAGGCTGTCGACGATATAACCGCTGTCGGGTTGGGCCGCCACGGCGCGCTGGATCATCTCAAGCGCCTCGTCCAGCTTTTCCCGCCGTTCGACCAGCGAATAGCCGAGATAGTTCAGAACCTGCGGCTGATCCGGGTTCAGCTCCAGCGCCTTGCGGAAATCGGCCTCGGCCTTGTCCCAGTGTTTCAGCCGCTCGTGGCTGATGCCGCGCGCATAGTAAAGAAACCAGTTGCCGCCCGAGTTCGCCTCGGTCAACTCGATCGCGCGGTCATAGGCGGTGACGGCCGCGGCATAGTTCTCCTGCCGCCGCTGCAGGTCGGCCAGCGCGACGTGAACGCTGGGCAGGTCGGGCTGCCGCGCCGCGAGGTTTTCCAGCACCTCGGCGGCAGCGTCGGTCTTGCCCATCCGGGCAAGAACATCCGCCCGGCCCAGCTCGGCAACGTGGAAATCACTGCTGGAGGGCGGCACCATCCGATAGGCGGCAACCGCCAGATCATGCTGTTCCAACTCTTCCAGCAACTCGGCGCTCAGGAGAATGGCGTCGATGTGGTCGGGGCGCAGATAGGTCGCCACGCGGGAATACAAAAGAACGTAGTCATGCGCCGCCTCGGAGTTCAGCGCCGCACCGACGGTGAAGAAGACCTCGGCCACGCCGTCCTGCGCCGACCGGACATGGGTGAAAGGCAGGGTTTCCCCGGCCTGCAGCCGGGCGGTATAAGCCTCGATGGTGGGATCGCTGCCCGAGGCAAAGACCGAATCGAGGAATTGCAGCGCGGCGGCGTTGCGGTCCAGTTGCGACAGAATCTCGACCCGCGCCAGCGCCGCCCGGCGCGAAAACCGCGCGACGCGCCCCTCATCGGCACCGAAAATCGCTTCGGCACCTTCGAAATCACCCACCGAGGCAAGAGCCAGCGCCTTGTGATACAACGCAAATTCCCGCAGCCCGTCCTGCGCGGCGACGGTATCGAACTGCTCCATGGACTTGGTCATCTCGCCCTGGCCGATATGCGCCCAGGCCAGCATCAGCCCGTCAACCAACGGGCCCACGCCCTGCGTCTCGGGATCGCGGGCCAGAAGGTCGGCGAATTGTCCGCGTTGCACCAGATCGGCGGCGATGACCATGCGCGCGGCCTGATTGGCAAGCCCCTCGGCCTCCATCTCTTGCGCCAAGGGCAGGGCCCGTTCGATTTCGCCCAGGGCCACGCGGGCCAACAGGACGCTTTCCATCAACCGCTGATTCTGGGGATCGAATGCCAGGGCCCGGGTGTAGTATCTTTCTGCGGCGGCATAATCGCTTTCATAAATCGCCTGCCGTCCGGCCAGATAAGCCCCCGCACCGGTGTCCGCCACCGCCGCCCCCCCCAGAGACATTCCGAGAACTGCGGCCCATGCCGCCCGATGCACCAGAGAAACCACCAAGACCCCGCCTTGTCTGCCTGTACCTGCAGCACAAGCTAGGGCCTTGGCCGACCAGAGGCAATGGCCCAGCGTTCACGGCTGTGCCATTGCCCCGTTTCCTGCCTACATGTTGGGATAGTTCGGACCGTCCCCACCCTGCGGCGTGGTCCAGTTGATGTTCTGGCTGGGGTCCTTGATGTCGCAGGTCTTGCAGTGCACGCAGTTCTGGAAGTTGATCACGAAACGCGGCTGGTCCTCGTCGCGCACGATCTCGTAGACGCCCGCCGGGCAGTACCGCTGCGCCGGTTCGTCATATTTCGGCAGGTTCACTTTCACCGGGATCTCGGGGTCTGCCAGCTTGAGGTGGCAGGGCTGGCTTTCCTCGTGGTTCGTGAAGGAAAACGCCACATTGGTCAGCCGGTCGAAGGACAGGGTGCCGTCGGGTTTCGGATAGTCGATGGGCTGGTGCTTGCTGGCTTCTTCGGTGGCTTCGGCATCGGTCTTGCCGTGGCCCAGCGTGCCGAACAGCGAAAAACCCAGCGTGTTGGTCCACATGTCCAGACCACCCAGAGCCAGCGAGGCGGTCAGGCCCCATTTCGACCACATCGGCTTGACGTTGCGGACCTTTTTCAGGTCGGCGCCGATGGCACCGTTGCGCACTTCGGTCTCGTAGTCGGTCAGCTCGTCGCCGCCACGGCCGGCCTTGATGGCCTCGAACGCGGCCTCGGCCGCAGCCTTGCCCGACAGCATCGCGTTGTGGTTGCCCTTGATCCGCGGCACGTTGACCATGCCCGCCGAACAGCCCAGCAGCGCGACACCCGGCGCCACCAGCTTGGGCATCGACTGATACCCGCCCTCGGTGATCGCGCGGGCGCCATAGGCCACGCGCTTGCCCCCCTTCAGAAGGTCGGCCACCATCGGGTGATGCTTGAACCGCTGGAATTCCATGTAGGGGAACAGGTGCGGGTTCTTGTAGTTCAGGTGCACCACGAAGCCCACATAGACCTGGTTGTTTTCCAGGTGATAGATGAACGACCCGCCCCCGGCATTGCCGCCCAGCGGCCAGCCCATCGTGTGGGTGACGCTGCCTTCCTTGTGCTTGGCGGGGTCGATCTCCCAGATTTCCTTCATGCCGATGCCGTATTTCTGCGGCTCTTTTCCGGCCTGCAGGTCATACTTGGCGATCACTTCCTTGGACAGCGACCCGCGCACCCCTTCCGACAGGAAGACGTATTTGCCGTGCAGTTCCATCCCCGGTTCGGTGTTGGGGCCATAGGATCCGTCGGGTTCCAATCCGAACACGCCGGCCACGACACCCTTGACCTCGCCATTGTCGCCATAGACCAGTTCCGAGCAGGCCATGCCGGGGAAGATTTCCACGCCCAGCGCCTCGGCCTGTTCGGCCATCCAGCGGCAGACATTGCCCATCGAGACGATGTAGTTGCCATGGTTGTTCATCAGCGGCGGCATCGGCCAGTTGGGGATGCGCAGCTGGCCGGCCTCGCCCAGCATATAGAAGTTGTCTTCGCGCACCGGCACGTTCAGCGGCGCGCCCTTTTCCTTCCAGTCGGGGATCAGCGCATCCAGACCGCACGGGTCCAGCACCGCGCCCGACAGGATATGCGCGCCGACCTCAGAGCCCTTTTCCAGCACGACCACGTTCAGGTCGGCGTCCAGCTGTTTCAGACGAATGGCCGCCGACAGGCCCGCCGGGCCTGCGCCCACGATCACCACGTCGTATTCCATCGCTTCGCGTTCAATTTCGGCCATCGTGGGCTCCTCCGCTAACTATCCGAATTGGCGCCTGGGGCGCGGGCTCGGCGAAATTTTGTTTCCCGGCTGATTACCTGCTGGAAAAGACCTTGGTCAATCAAAACACGGCGTAACATTGCTGCAATGCGGCAGATCAGCCCTCGGGCGCGTCACCCATCAGGTATCTGGGACCGCTACCATGCGCCTTGGCCCGGTCGTCGGGGTTGTAGAGCGCGCATTTCGGCAGGCTCAGGCAGCCGCAGCCGATGCAGCCGTCCAGATTGTCGCGCAGGCGCAGCAAGGTATCGATTCGCTGGTCCAGATGCGCGCGCAGGCGCTGACTGATCTGTTTCCAGTCCGCCGGCGTGGGGGTGCGGTTGTCGGGCAGGCTGGCCAGAACCTCGCGGATTTCGGGCAGGGTCAGGCCGAACTGCTGGGCGATCATCACAAAACTCAGCCGACGGATGTCAGCGCGCTGATACCGTCGCTGACCGCCCGGATTGCGCCAGGGGGAAATCAGCCCCTGCGCCTCGTAATAGCGGATGGCGGATACCGCCAACCCCGTGCGGCGCGCCAGCGCGCCGATGGAAAGGCCTTCGGATACGGGCATGATCTCCTCCCGAAAAAATCTCTTGAGCTAAAGTTAGGTTTAGGAATTACGGTGAGTCGAAACAAGCCTGAACATGAGAAGGAGACCCCATGATGGCGACGCTGGAACACACGAACTTCACCGTCCGCAACCCGCAGGCAACCGCCGCCTGGATGCAGGACGTCTTCGGATGGAAAACACGCTGGGAAGGCCCCGCCATCGCGGGGGGCTATACCGTACATGTGGGCGGCGCGCACACCTATCTGGCGCTTTACGCCCCGGCCGACCCGAAACCGTCGGGCGAAAGCAGCTATGACATCGTCGGCGGGCTGAACCATGTGGGCGTGCTGGTCGAGGACATCGACGCGACCGAGGCCAAGGTTCGCGCCGCGGGCTTCGAGCCGCACAACCACGCAGACTATGAACCCGGCCGCCGGTTCTATTTCGACGATGACAACGGCATCGAATTCGAGGTCGTTCAATATGATTGAGATGCTCTGGTTCGGCGCCGAGGCGCATCGCTGGAAACGCGGTGATCTGCTGGGGCATCGGCACAATCGGAAACCCCCACCGCCCCGACGGCGTTAAGTTGCGGATTGCAGGGGCCAAACCCCTTGGCCTCTTGCATTTCACGCCATATTTGGGTCAGGTAATTGCCAACCCATCTTTCGCCCCGACGCTGGTCTCATGCGGCGGGGCGACTCAATTTTGTGCGTGGAAAAAGAAGATATGGAAAAGATCCCCATGACGCCCGCGGGCTTTGCCGCGCTCGAGGCAGAGCTCAAGCAACTCAAGTCCGTTGAACGCCCCGCCATCATCGAGGCCATCGCCTCGGCGCGCGAACTGGGCGACCTGAAGGAAAACGCCGAATACCATTCGGCCCGCGAAAAGCAGGGCTTCATCGAAGGCCGCATCAAGGAACTGGAAGGTGTTCTGTCGCTGGCCGAGGTGATCGACCCGACCAAACTGTCGGGCGCGATCAAGTTCGGCGCCAAGGTCACCCTGGTGGACGAGGACACCGACGAGGAAAAGACCTGGCAGATCGTGGGCGAGCATGAGGCCAATATCGAAAAAGGCCTGCTGAACATCAAATCGCCCATCGCCCGCGCCCTGATCGGCAAGGAAGAAGGCGACAGCGTCGAGGTACGCACCCCCGGCGGCGTGCGCTCGTACGAAGTGCTGAGCATCCACTACGCCTGATCGGAGCGCGCCATGTCGGGCCAAGACCCTGATCCGGACAGCAAACGCCCCACCTGGCTGGGCATCTATGACCGTCCGGGCCGACCCAGCGTCACCGGAATCGAGATCGCGGCCGCGGCCCTCAGCCTGATCTGGCTGGTGGTGGCCGTGGTCTTTCTTGTGCTGCCCGAGCAGACGCAGGCGGGCGGTTTCATCGTGATGCTGCTGGCGGTGTTCATGCCGGTGGCGATGATCTGGGTCGCGGCGCTGGCCATGCGCGCCAGCCGCATCATGCGCGAAGAAAGCGCCCGGCTGCAGACCGCGATCGACGCGATCCGGCAGGCCTATGTATCGCAGCAACAGCGGTCGGCCAGCACCTACGAACCCGCGGTGGCCCGGAAGCTGGATGAAATCGCCGCGGCCACCCGGAACACTCAAAGCGCACTGGCCACGTTTTCCAGCAAGCGGCGGGATACGGCGGAAACGGATCAGGAAAAGGGGGCCGACGACCAGACCTCGCTGGAACTGGGCACTCCGGCGGAAGAAATGGCCGCGCCGCTGCCCACCGACATTTTCATCCGCGCGTTGAACTTTCCCGAAACCGCCGAGGATACCGAAGGCTTCAACGCCCTGCGCCGCGCGATGAAGGACCGCAAGACCGCACAGCTGATTCAGGCCGCCGAGGATGTGCTGACCCTGCTCAGCCAGGAAGGCATCTACATGGACGACCTGCGCCCCGACATGGCCCGCCCCGAGGTCTGGCGCCAGTTCGCCAAGGGCGAACGCGGTCGTGCGGTCGCCGCGCTTGGCGGCATCCGCGACCGCTCGTGCCTGGCGCTGACCTCGGCACGGATGAAACAGGACCCGATCTTTCGCGATGCGGTGCATCACTTCCTGCGCCGCTTCGACACCATGATCGCCGAGTTCGAGCCCGAGGCCAGCGACGCCGACCTGACCGCTTTGGGCGACACGCGCACGGCGCGCGCCTTCATGCTGCTGGGCCGGGTGGCCGGGACCTTCGACTAGGTCACCGACTCATAAACACGCAACCAGATGCGTGTTGCGGCGAGTTTGACTAGGGCGAGGAAGTTGGCGTCATGTTTCTCGTATCTGGTGGCGATGGCCCTGTAGTGCTTGAG
>NZ_FQVK01000026.1 GCF_900129345.1 Ruegeria intermedia
AAAACGCCGGTTGCAACATCAAGCCGCTGCCGCCTAAACTCAGACAGAAACCGAACCAGAGCCTCCGTTACGAAACTGCTTGCGCTGTCCGAAAACTCTGACGACGGACAACGGCGACCGGCATGTATCACCTTTCCGAGGAGACCCGCGCGCGGTTGACGCCGTTACGTGGTGGGCTGCCCGTCACGCGTATCGTGACCGAACACGAGGCCGACGAGATTGCCGCGGCCCTGCACGCCGAGATGCCCTGGATGGCGCGCGCGACCGAGGAGGTCTGGCACGGGTTGAGGGCATCGGCCCGATGGGTCACAGGCCGTTAACGCACCAACAATCAATTTGGAACAGTCAGAGAAGGTTGCTCAACCAAAGGCGCCCTGATCATCGAAGTGTCCACGCCGTGGTCAGTCTCTCGGGACAAGCATCTTGCGCGGCGGGGTTCCAGGCCGAATGCCGGTTTCGGCGTCAGTCATTGGTCTGCGCAAAACAACTCGTACACCGTTTCGATCATCTTGCGTGGACGGTCGTCGGCCAGGCTGTAGTAAATGGCTTTCCCCTCGCGGCGGGGAACCACCAGCCCCTCGAAACGCAGACGCGCCAATTGCTGGGACACGGCAGCCTGTCGCGCGGACAGCAGTTCTTCGAGCTCGGTCACCGATTTCTCGCCCGAGGCCAGATGGCACAGGATCATCAGCCGCCCTTCGTGGCTGATGGCCTTCAGAAAACCCGCCGCACGGGCCGCGTTTTCGGCCATGCGGTCCATCTCTTCGGTGGACATGTCCGGAGAAAGCTTGGGAAGCGTCATCCTGTTTGACCTTTTTGACTGTAACTCGACGAGGGCGGCGTGCCCAAGGCTCCATGGGTGTTCCTGGCGGTCCCTTACACATAGTAATCGGGAATTTCCATAAGAACGCATCGCAATCTTGTGATGCAAGCACAAGCAGCCGAGGCAGTCCAGTTTGTTGCGCCGATCGCAGAAGACGGCATACGGGCAACATGGATTGGCGGTCATGTACGCGTCGCGAACTCCGGTGCGGCTGACCCCTTGCAGCCCCCCGGCGCCGACACTAAGACTCGTGTAACGTCTTTCCGGGTATGGTCCCGGTCCATAGCAAATCAGGCAGGTTCCGAATGTTCGATCCAGTTGACACCTACATGAACACGCTCGTCCCGATGGTCGTCGAGCAGACCAGCCGCGGAGAGCGTGCCTATGACATCTTCTCGCGCCTTCTGAAGGAGCGGATCGTGTTCATAAACGGCCCGATCCACGACGGGATGAGTCATCTGATCGTCGCGCAGCTGCTGCATCTCGAGGCCGAGAATCCGAACAAGGAAATCTCGATCTACATCAACTCGCCCGGTGGCGTGGTGACCAGCGGATTGGCCATCTATGACACAATGCAGTACATCAAGCCGAAATGTTCGACTTTGGTGATCGGTCAGGCGGCCTCGATGGGGTCGGTTCTGCTGGCCGGGGGCGAGAAGGGGATGCGCTTTGCACTGCCCAACAGCCGCATCATGGTGCACCAGCCCAGCGGCGGCTATCAGGGTCAGGCCAGCGACATCATGATTCACGCGGCCGAGACGCAAAAGCTGAAGGATCGCCTGTACGATATCTACGCCAAGCATACCGGACAGTCGAAAAAGACCATTGAAAAGGCGCTGGATCGTGACAACTTCATGAGCCCGGAAGAGGCCAAGGAATGGGGCCACATCGACGAAATCGTCGAGAGCCGGACGAAGGCCGAACCCGACGAGGCGTGATGCGGAAACCCCGCACCCACGGGTGCGGGGTGCGATTTTGAGATTGTAGCTGCCTTGGCGCTGGCCTAAGCTGACGCAAAGGTGGCAATTGCGGTCCGCACGGGGCCGCGGGGATGGAGCCCGAAAGGTAGATCATGGCGACGAATTCAGGCGGTGACAGCAAGAACACGCTTTACTGCAGTTTCTGCGGCAAGAGCCAGCACGAGGTGCGCAAGCTGATTGCTGGTCCGACCGTATTCATCTGCGATGAATGCGTCGAACTGTGCATGGACATCATCCGCGAGGAAACCAAGGCCAGCGGGCTGAAATCCACTGACGGCGTGCCGACGCCCAAGGACATCTGCGAGGTTCTGGACGATTACGTCATCGGTCAGGCGCGGGCCAAGCGGGTTCTGTCGGTGGCCGTGCACAACCACTACAAACGCCTGAACCACGCGCAGAAGGCCGGCAACGACATCGAGCTGGCCAAGTCGAACATCCTGCTGATCGGCCCCACGGGCTGCGGCAAGACGCTGCTGGCGCAGACGCTGGCGCGGATTCTGGACGTACCGTTTACCATGGCCGATGCGACCACGCTGACCGAGGCCGGTTACGTGGGCGAGGATGTCGAGAACATCATTCTCAAGCTGCTGCAGGCCAGCGAATACAATGTCGAGCGCGCGCAGCGCGGCATCGTCTATATCGACGAGGTCGACAAGATCACTCGCAAATCCGAAAATCCCTCGATCACCCGCGACGTGTCGGGCGAGGGCGTGCAGCAGGCCTTGCTGAAGCTGATGGAAGGCACGGTCGCCAGCGTTCCGCCGCAGGGCGGGCGCAAGCATCCGCAGCAGGAATTCCTGCAGGTGGACACCACCAACATCCTGTTCATCTGCGGCGGCGCGTTTGCCGGTCTCGACAAGATCATCGCGCAGCGCGGCAAGGGCTCGGCCATGGGCTTTGGTGCCGATGTGCGTGACAATGACGAGCGCGGCGTGGGTGAAATCTTCCAGGATCTGGAACCCGAGGATCTGCTGAAATTCGGCCTGATCCCGGAATTCGTCGGCCGTCTGCCGGTTCTGGCCACGCTCGAGGATCTGGACGAGGATGCGCTGGTCACCATCCTGACCAAGCCCAAGAACGCGCTGGTCAAGCAGTACCAGCGCCTGTTCGAGCTGGAAAACGTCGAACTGGACTTCACCGAGGACGCGCTGAAGGCCATCGCCAAGAAGGCGATCGAGCGCAAGACGGGCGCGCGCGGTTTGCGTTCGATTCTGGAAGACATCCTGCTGGACACGATGTTCGAACTGCCCGGCATGAAGAACGTGACCAAGGTGGTGGTGAACGAAGAGGCGGTGACCTCGGAGGCGCAGCCGCTGATCATCTATGCCGACGCCGAGCCGGAAACGGTATCAGCAGGCTGATCGGCGTGAAATTGGAAAACCTGCGGCGCGGCATTGTCCGCGCCGTTTTCGTATGAGGGCACGAATGACGATTCGGAGAATTTCTTCGGGAGGCGAGTTCGAGGCGAAGGTCGGCTATTGCCGGGCGGTGGTTGCCGGCGGCTGGGTGCATGTGGCCGGTACCGTGGGGCAGGGCGACGATGTGGTCCAACAGTGCCGCTCGGCCCTGGAAATCATCGGCAAGGCGCTGTCCGAGGCCGGGGCGTCGTTTGCCGACGTGGTCCGCGTGACCTACATGCTGCCCGACCGCGCGGAGTTCGCGCCCTGCTGGCCCATTCTTGCCGATACCTTCGGGCCGAACCCGCCGGCGGCCACTATGATCGAATGTGGCCTGATCGACCCGAAATACCGGATCGAGATCGAAGTGACGGCCTTGCTGCCGACATGACGGGTGCGGTCTTTGTGGCACTGGACCTCTGCGTGGGTTTGGTCCATATCTGCGGGGACAGAAATGCCGGAGGCAGCCGATGGGAATCCTGAACACTCTTTTGCGGGCCGTGACCTGGTGGAACGGAGCAACCCTGAACACCCAGATCTACACCGCGCGCAAGGGGATCAAGGTGGGCGAGGACGATCAGGGCAACGTGTTC
Organism: Ruegeria intermedia; assembly: GCF_900129345.1. Lineage (GTDB taxonomy): Bacteria > Pseudomonadota > Alphaproteobacteria > Rhodobacterales > Rhodobacteraceae > Ruegeria > Ruegeria intermedia. The sequence goes on from NZ_FQVK01000026.1 coordinate 3,794, forward strand.
TATCGCAATGCCGATGACAGCCAGCGCTGGGTGATCTTCAACGGTGAGGCCGAAGCCAGCCGAATCGATCCGGAATGGCATGGCTGGCTGCACCGGACATGGGACGAGCCGCCCACCGAAAAACCTCTGCGCCACAAGGCGTGGGAGAAACCGCATCAGGAAAACCTGACAGGCACGCCGATGGCCTATGCGCCGGCCGGATCCCTGCGCCGCCCCGAACCGGTGGAACGCAGGGATTACGAGGCATGGCGCCCGGAATAAGCGAGGCATAGATGTCGACCCACAACATGACCGAAGTTCTGGTCGGCGGCGTCGTGCTGGCCTGCGCCATCGGCTTTGGCGTCTATGCCAGCCAGTCGACGGGCTGGTCGCAGAACACCTCGGGCTATGAGCTGGGCGCCTCGTTCCGATCGCTCGAAGGGGTTGGGGTGGGCACCGATGTTCGGCTGGCCGGGGTCAAGATCGGTACTGTCACGAACGTCAAGCTGAACCCGGAAACCTACCGCGCCGATACCACCATCTCGGTGGCTGATGGTATTCTGATCCCCGATGACAGCGCGATCGTGATCTCGTCCGAGGGTCTTTTGGGCGGCAACTTCGTCGAAGTCATGCCCGGGGGCTCGCCGTTCTATTTCGAGCCCGGCGATCAGATCGAGGACACCCAGGGCGCGGTCAGCCTGATCTCGCTTCTGGTCAAGTTCGTGGCAGGGGACAGCGCCGAATGATGATGCGTGCGGCCTTGTTTGTGCTGCTGGCGGCAGGCGCGGCCCAGGCACAGCAGAAGGTCACCTCGGGGGCCGGGGCGTTGCTGCGCGGGCTGGACAAGGTCAATGGTCAGACTGTCGACGTTCAGATGAAACCGGGCGAGACGGCCTCGATCTTCGGGCTGGACGTGGCGCTGGGGGATTGCCGGTACCCGACTGAGAACCCGACCGGCGACGCCTTTGCCTTTCTGACCATTTGGGAAAAGGGCGAGGCCGAACAGCTGTTCGATGGCTGGATGATCGCGACGTCGCCCGCGCTGAACGCTTTGGACCATTCCCGTTACGACGTCTGGGTGATCCGCTGTATCACGCCCTGAGGCGTTTGTGACAGCGGTGCGGTGAAATCCGCGCTGCCGGCGGTGGCCTGATCCAACAACCTGCGATATTCGTGCCGGGGAATCTCGATCGCCCCCAGGGATGCCAGATGTGCGGTCAGGAATTGCGTGTCGAACAACTGAAACCCGGTCTGGCGCAGGCGGTCGACCAGATAGGCCAAAGCGATTTTTGATGCGTCACGGCGGCGTGAGAACATGCTTTCGCCGAAGAAGGCCGCCCCCTGCGTCACGCCGAAGACACCGCCGGCCAGAGTGTCGCCGTCCCACAGTTCCAGCGAATGGGCGTGGCCCGTGTCGTGCAGCTGCGCATACAGGCTTCGGAGCTGGCCGTTGATCCAGGTGTCGGCCCGGTCGGCGCAGCCGTCCACGACGGCCGGGAAATCGCGGTTGACGGTGACGGAGAACCCACAATTTCGGATGCGCCGACGCAGGCTGCGCGAAATATGGAACCCGTCCAGGGGGAACACGCCGCGCAGCCGAGGATCGACCCAGAAAAGCTCTGGATCGTTGCGATGCTCGGCCATCGGGAAGATGCCGACGGAATAGCCATGCAGCAGAAGGTCGGGCGTCAGGCTCATGCGGAGCCCAGGCGAAAGGCGCCCGGAGAGTATTTCTCCGGGCGGCCTGAATTACTGGGACATGTTCTCCGCAAGCCAGTGCTCCAGCCAGTGGATGTTGTAGTCGCCGCTGTGGACGTCGGGCTCTTGCAGCAGGGCGCGGAACAGCGGAATGGTGGTGTCCACACCGTCCACGATCAGTTCGCCCAGGGCCCGGTTCAGGCGTGCCAGGGCTTCGGGGCGGTCGCGGCCATGCACGATCAGCTTGCCGATCAGGGAATCGTAGTAGGGCGGGATCGAATACCCGTCATACAGGGCTGAATCCATCCGCACACCCAAGCCACCCGGCGCGTGATAGGCCGTGATCTTGCCCGGGCAGGGCGAGAAGTTGGGCAGCTTTTCCGCGTTGATCCGCACCTCGATGGCATGGCCGTTGATCTTCAGGTCGTCCTGACCGAAGGACATCGGCTCGCCTGCGGCGACACGGATCTGCTCACGCACCAGGTCGACGCCAAAGATGGCCTCGGTCACGGGGTGTTCCACCTGCAGGCGGGTGTTCATCTCGATGAAATAGAACTCGCCGTTTTCATAGAGGAATTCGATCGTGCCGGCGCCGATATAGTTGATCTTGGCAACCGCCTCGGCGCAGATCTTGCCGATGCGCGCGCGCTCTTCGGGGGTGATGCAGGGGCCGGGGGCCTCTTCGAACACCTTCTGGTGGCGCCGCTGCAGCGAGCAGTCGCGCTCGCCCAGATGGACCGCGTTGCCCTTGCCGTCGCCAAAGACCTGGATCTCGATATGGCGGGGCGTGGTCAGGTATTTCTCGATATAGACCTCGTCATTGCCGAAGGCGGCCTTGCCTTCGGCCCGCGCGGTCATGAAGGCGCTTTCCATCTCGTCGGCGGTCTGGGCGACCTTCATGCCGCGCCCGCCGCCGCCGGCGGTGGCCTTGATGATGACCGGATAGCCGATTTCTTCACCGATCCGCTTGGCCGTGGCCAGATCGGGCACACCTCCGTCCGAGCCGGGAACGCAGGGCACGCCCAGTTCCTTCATCGTATCCTTGGCGGTGATCTTGTCGCCCATGATGCGGATATGTTCCGCAGTGGGGCCGATGAAGGTGATGCCGTGGTCTTCGACGATCTGCACGAAATCGGCGTTTTCGGACAGAAAGCCGTAGCCGGGGTGAATCGCTTGCGCGCCGGTGATCTCGCAGGCCGAGATGATGGCGGGAATGGACAGATAGCTTTGCGGGCTGGGCGCGGGGCCGATGCAGACGGATTCGTCGGCCATGCGCACATGCATGGCGTCGCTGTCGGCGGTGGAGTGCACCGCGACCGTCGCAATCCCCATCTCGCGCGCGGCGCGGATCACGCGCAGGGCGATCTCGCCTCGGTTGGCAATCAGGATCTTGTCGAACATGGGTCCGCCTTACTCGATGATGACCAGAGGTGTGCCGAACTCCACCGCGTCGCCATCGGCGACCAGAATGCGTTTGACGGTGCCCGACTTGGGGGCGTGGATGTGGTTCATGGTCTTCATCGCCTCGACGATCAGCAGCGTGTCGCCTTCGGAAACCGATGCGCCCACGGTCACGAACGGGGCCGCGCCCGGTTCGGGCTGCATGTAGACGGTGCCGACCATGGGCGAGGTGACGGCGCCGGGGTGGCTGGCCGGATCGTCGGCCGGAGCTGCGGTCTCGGCCGGGGCGGCGGCCGGTGCCGCCGGCGCCGCCGGGGCGGCGGCCGGGACCGCCACCTGAACCGGTGCGGCGGGCGCCGGTGCGACACGGCTGACGCGCACGTTCAGGCTGTCTTCCTCGCCATATTCCCGTTTGACCTGCAGTTCAGTCAGATCGTTTTCGCGCAGCAATTCAGCCAATGCCTTGATGAACGCCACATCCGCTTCGTGTCTGGTGTCTGTCATGAGTGTCCTCGAAGGTTCCCCTATGGCCCGTCTGTCTGCGCGGGCTTTGCTCAATTACGCTGCGTTATAGGGCAACGCGACGGCCATGAAAAGCGCAGTCTGGTCTGGTATCAACCCTGAAACGCCGGCACGGTCTCCGCTAGAGCGGCGTGCCCGACAGCTTGGCCACCAGTTCAGGCAGCTTGCGGGCCCCGAACTTTTCCAGAAGCCGGGCGCGATAGGCCTCGATGGTGCGATAGCTGAGCCCAAGCTCGGCACCGATCTCCTTGGCCGACAGGCCGCGGCACGACAGGATGGCCACCTCGCGTTCGCGTTTGGTCAGCTCGACCAGAGGGCGTTCTTCGGAAATGTCGGAAAAGCTCCAGATTCCATGGCGAAACGGGTCATCGGGCGTCAGCGACCGCCCGCGTGCGCGGCACCAGAACAGGTCGCCGTTGCGGCGGCGCATCACCCGTTCGTCTGAATAATATCCGGTGTCACGCATGACCTGCAGACTGCGGGCGCCGATCCTCTCCCAATCGGCGACGGACGGGTAGAGATGCAAAAGCGGCATGTTCCGATAGTCGGTTTCCTCGCCGCCGAAAGTGCGGGCGAATTGCAGGTTGCAGCGCCGGATGATCCGGTTTTCAAGCTCGACCAGGCCGATGGGCGCGTATTCGAATGCGGGATCGCTCATGCCGGTATGGTGGCGGCATTTCCGGCTGAATTGAAGGGGAGAGTTGCTGATGCGCCGCACGACTGCCGCAGGAAAGTGGTTAATCCTGTAAATCAGATTTGAAAACGCGCGCATAACCCCTTTAAATCAAAATAGGTATCAGCAAAGCCTGTCTTGGAGCGGTGTGTTTGGCGGGCATCAGCTGAGGAGGGGGATCGTTTTGAGAGACACGTTGACCGGAAGCCGCATCCGCGAGAGGCGCCAGATTTCCGGGCTCAAGCAGGCGCAGCTGGCGCGCCAGGTGGGGATTTCGGCCTCATACCTGAACCTGATCGAACATAACCGGCGCAGAATCGGCGGCAAGCTTCTGGTCGACATCGCGGCGGCACTGTCGGTCGAACCGTCGGTTCTGACCCAGGGGGTCGAAGCCACGCTGATCGCGGCCCTGCGCGAAGCCGCCGCCGACGCGGTGGGGCAAAGCGCCGAGATCGATTCGCTTGACGAATTTGCCGGACGGTTTCCGGGCTGGGCCGGCGTGCTGGCCCAGATGCACCGCCGGGTGGTGTCGCTTGAACGTACGGTCGAGACCCTGTCGGACCGTCTGACGCATGACCCGCATCTGGCGGGCTCGATGCACGAGGTCCTGTCGACGGCGGCCGCGATCCGCTCGACCGCGGCGATTCTGGCCGAGCCCGGCGAACTGGATGCCGAGTGGCGCGACCGGTTCCACCGCAACCTGCACCAGGACGCCGAGCGTCTGGCGGAAAGCTCGAAGGCCCTGGTCGCCTATCTGGATCAAAGCGAAAGCCCCGACGACCGGCAAGGATTGCCCATGGAGGAGGTCGAGGCCTTTCTGGACCAGCGCGGATTTCATCTGCCCGAGTTGGAGGGCGGTGAATACGGCGATGACCTGGTGCAGCACGGCTTGCGGTCGGCGGCGGCCAGGTCGCTGATCCGGCAGGTGCTGAAGCAATATGCGCAGGACGCGCGGGCCATGCCTTTGGGCCGGCTGCGCGAGGCCTTGCAGGCGGACGGGCTGGATCCGTTGAAACTTGCCGCGCGGTTTTCGGTCGATCTGGCCACGGTGCTGCGGCGGCTGGCCTTCCTGCCCGAGGACGTGTTGCCCCGACCGGCGGGATTGGCGGTGTGCGATTCGTCCGGCAGTATCATCCTGCTCAAGCATGTCCCCGGTTTCGCCTTGCCCCGGCACGGCGATGCCTGCCCTTTGTGGCCCGTGTTCTCGGCGTTGAACCGGCCTTTGGTGCCGGTTCACGGCCGTGTCACCTTTCTGGGCCGCAGCGCCGCCGAATTCGAGTGTTTCGCCATCGCCTGGCCGCAGCCCGTGTCGGAGTTCGGGCACGAGCCGGTCTATCGCTCGGTGATGCTGGTGGTGCCGCCGGGCGACGACAAGACCCGGTCAGGGGCAGAGGTGCAACTTGGGGCAAGCTGCCGGATCTGCCCCAAGACGGACTGCGCCGCCCGGCGCGAGCCGTCGATTCTGAGTGAAGGTTTTTGACAGTTTCGTGACGCACCGCTTAATCTGCATGTGACCGACCGCCAGACGTCGCGGCCGGTCTTGGGGAGGGAATACCAACATGAGCCGCAAGGTTCTTTTGATCGAGGATGAGCCGAACATCACCGAGGCCATCCGGTTTCTGCTGACCCGCGAAGGGTGGGTGGTGGAAACCCATGCCGAAGGTGGGAACGCGGTCGAGACGATTCTGGCTGCGCGGCCCGATCTGGTCATATTGGACGTGATGCTGCCGGGCAAAAGCGGCATGGACGTGCTGCGCGAATTGCGCGAGCACGCCGACATGAAGGCGCTGCCGGTTCTGATGCTGACCGCCCGTGGACAGTCGCGCGACCGCGAGATGGCCGAGAAGGCCGGGGTCAGCCGGTTCATGACGAAACCGTTTTCGAATGTCGAAGTGCTGACCGCCGTACGAGACCTGTACGCGCAGGCGTCTCGGTCATGAGTGCGCCAGGCCCCGAGCGACCGACTGCAGAGGGGCCGCGCCCGTCGGTTTTTCTCGAACGCCAAAGCTATCGCCGCCGCCGGTTGGCGGATGCGGCGCGAATGCTGCCCTTTCTGGGCGCTGCGCTGGTCGTGATCCCGTTGTTGTGGCCGCGCGCCGATGTTGCGGGGCTGGGGATGCCCCTGTCGTCCGCCATGCTGTACATCTTTATCAGCTGGGCCGGGATGATCGGGGTCAGTTTCCTGTTCGGTCTGGCGGCGCGGCGCATGGTTGCGCGCGAAGACGCCAGTACTGAGGCTGCCCCATGGCGACCATGAACATTCTGATCCTGGTCTGCCTGGGCTATGTGGTGCTGCTGTTCGGCGTCGCCTTCGCAGCCGACCGGATGGCCGCGGCCGGACGCGGCCGCTGGCTGCGCTCGCCCTTGATCTACACCCTGTCGCTGTCGATCTACTGCACGGCCTGGACATTCTATGGCGCCGTCGGCAGCGCAGCGCGGTCGGGTCTGGAATTCGTAACGATCTATCTTGGACCGACCCTGGTGATGATCAGCTGGTGGTGGGGCCTGCGCAAGCTGGTGCGGGTGGGGCGCAGTCAGCGGGTGACCTCGATCGCCGACCTGATCTCGTCGCGCTATGGCAAGTCGAACACGCTGGCGATCTGCGTCACGATCCTGGCCGTGCTGGGGGGCACACCGTATATCGCGCTTCAGTTGCAGTCGATCACGTTGTCCTTCTCGATCTTCGCCGAGGCCGACCCGTCGGGCCTGTACCGCGAAGGTGCCAGCGTGTTCTGGGTGGCGGCCGGGCTGGCGGTGTTCGCCATTCTGTTCGGCACCCGAAACCTGGATGCGAACGAACGTCACCACGGCGTGGTCACGGCCATTGCGTTGGAATCGGTGGTCAAACTGTTCGCGTTGCTGGCGGTGGGCATCTTCGTGGTCTGGGGCATCGCCGGCGGAGTGACTCCGATGATGGAGCGGATCGACGCCTCGGAGATCGGGCGCTGGAACGTGGATGCGGGGCGGTGGATGACGATCACCTTCCTGTCGGCGGCGGCCTTCGTCTGCCTGCCGCGCATGTTCCAGGTGATGGTCGTCGAAAACGACGACGAGGCGCATCTGCGCACGGCCGCCTGGGCCTTTCCGTTGTACCTGCTGTTGATGAGCCTGTTCGTGGTGCCCATCGCCGTGGTCGGGCTGGATCTGCTGCCGGCCGGGTCCAACCCCGATCTGTTTGTGCTGACCGTGCCCCTGTCACAAGGCAATGACTGGCTGGCGATGCTGTCCTTCATCGGAGGGTTTTCCTCGGCCACGTCGATGGTGATCGTCACAGCCATGGCGCTGTCGACGATGGTGTCGAACCATGTGGTCATGCCGATCTGGCTGAACACGCGCGAGCGGCGCAGCTCGATTTCCGGCGATGTGCGCAACGTGGTTCTGATGGCGCGGCGGATTTCGATCGCCGCGATCATGGCGTTGGGCTTTTTTTATTATCGTCTGTCCGGCGGCGGGGCGGCGCTGGCCTCGATCGGATTGGTGGCCTTTGCCGGGATCTCGCAGATCCTGCCCGCGCTGGTCGGCGGGCTGTTCTGGCGCGGGGCCACCCGAACCGGCGCGTTGGTCGGGCTGAGCGTGGGGTTCGGCCTGTGGGTCTATACGCTGCTGCTGCCGGGGATGGGCGGGGGCATCATGTCCGCGTCCGTCATCGAAAACGGCCCGTTCGGCATGGGCTGGCTGCGGCCGCAGGCCCTGTTCGGGCTGGAGGGTCTGGACCCGATGACCCATACGGTTCTGTGGTCGCTGTCGCTGAACGCGCTGGCCTTTTGCGTGGCCTCGCTGCTCAGCTTTCCCAGCCCGCTGGAACGCCTTCAGGGCGCGCAGTTCGTCAACGTGTTCGACCACTCGGTTGCGCCCGGCGGTTGGACCGGATCGGTGGCGCAGAGCGAAGATCTGATGATCATGACACAGCGGATCCTGGGTGCAGCCCCCGCGCAGGAGTTCTTTCAGGCCGAAGCCGAACGCCAGGGCGTTCGCGGCCGCCTGCCCGAGCCGACGCCCGGCTTTCTCGAACGGCTCGAGCGCGAGCTGAGCGGGTCGGTCGGTGCGGCGACGGCCCATGCGATGATCGGGCAGATCGTGGGCGGGTCTTCGGTGTCGGTCGAGGACCTTCTGGCGGTGGCCGACGAATCGGCTCAGCTGCTGGAATATTCCAGCCAGCTCGAGGCGAAGTCGGCCGAGCTGACCCGGACCGCCCGCAAGCTGCGGGAAGCGAATGAGAAACTGACCCAGATTTCAATGCAGAAGGACGCCTTTCTGGGTCAGGTCAGCCACGAACTGCGCACGCCCATGACCTCGATCCGGGCGTTTTCCGAGATCATGCGCGACACCGACGGGCTGAGCGCGGATGAAACCCGCCGCTACGCCACCATCATCCATGACGAGGCGCTGCGCCTGACCCGCCTGCTGGATGATCTGCTGGATCTCAGCGTGCTGGAAAACGGGCAGGTCAATCTGAACATGGGCGAGGCCAGCCTGCGGACGGTTCTGGACCGTGCGGTGTCCACGGCGTTGGCCGGGGCCGAACGGCGCTTGAAAGTGCGTCGGTCTCTGCCTTCCGAACGCGTTGCGCTGCACACTGACCTGGACCGGTTGGGGCAGGTATTCATCAACCTGATCTCGAATGCGCAGAAATACTGCGACGCCGCCGAGCCGACGCTGACCATTTCCGCCCATGATGTGGGCGGGCAGCTCGTGATCGACTTTGTCGACAATGGCAGCGGCGTGCCGGCCGATGCGCAGTCCATGGTGTTCGAGAAGTTCGCGCGCGTGGGGTTCGACAAGGCCGGAGGCGCCGGGCTGGGCCTGGCGATCTGCCGCGAGATCATGCAGCGGCTGGGGGGCGAGATCGTCTATCTGCCGGGCCAGGGCGGGGCGGCCTTTCGGGTCAGCTTGCCGCTGGCACATCGGCAGGCGGCGCAATGACGTCGGTTTAAAGACATTGGTAACCGTCCGGGGTGTAGACCTGAGGGCGAAGTGTTTCAAAGCGATGGAACGATGTGATGTCGAAACCGGTCAGCTCTGCGCTGGCGCGCAAATTGTCCGCGACACAGCGTGGTACGATGACGGCGTCCCGAGCCGTTCTGCGGGCCTTGCGTTTGGCGCTGGCGCGGTCCGCAGTCGAAGGGTTTCGCCTTGCGGTCTCGGTGATCGGTGCAAAGCAGGCTGGCCGCAAGGCGGAAGACCTGACCGAAGGGCTGGATGAAGGCTGGTTGTTTCTGCTGGTCGCCGCCGGCGAGGAGCGCCTTGCCGCGGTTGCACTCGATCCGGGCCTGGTGTCGGCCGTGATCCAGCAACAGACGATCGGCGAGGTCTTGCCCGATCCGCCCGCGCCGCGGCCTTTCACCGACACCGACGCCGCAATCGTCGCACCGCTGATCGACGGCATGTTCGCCCGGGCGACGGAATTGCTTGAGGATCCGCAGGATGTCGCGCTGCTGTCAGGGTATGAATACGTCTCACGCGCGGCGGATCTGAGGGCGGTTTCCCTGGCCTTGGTCCAGGAGGCATACGGGCGATATGAGCTGACCGTCGAACTGGGCGGCGGTGCGCGACAGGGGGTGGCCGTCTTGTTGCTGCCCGATTTGTCGGACGATTCCGATCCTGGCGATTCACGCAACACCCCCGCCGAGAAGCGTCTGGCCGAGGCCGCGGGCATCATGCGGGCGGAACTGAACGCCGTGATCACCCGGTTGCAGTTGCCCTTGGCGGAACTCTCGGGGTTGAGCGCGGGCGATGTTCTGCCGCTGACGGGGGCCAGGCTGGGGCAGATCGACGTCTTGTCCATCGATCGGGCGCGTGTGGCCACTGGTCGATTGGGCCAATGCGGCGGCATGCGCGCACTGCGTCTGACCGGCAAATCGGTGAGCCCGTCCGTTTCGACCAAGGATGCCGGGACATTTGTCGAACATGTGGCAAACAGGGTCGACCCTGACAAATCAGAATCGGAACCCTTGGAGGCGGACGCTTCCGAGGCGGCACATGACGTTCTGGTCTCGGAAATGTCAGTGTCCGAACTGGGCCAAGACGACCTGGATTCGATCGGAACGGATCAGCTGGCCGAAAAGATCTCGGAACTGTCGGGCTTGCCCGTGACCCGTTCGTCCTCTTGACGGCAACGTCCGGCGATCAGGCGGTCGGGCGCATCTGTTCGAGAGTTGGGCGGAGCTGTTCAAGTTCGTACCCGGCCTTTCGGGTGGTTTCGAGAATCTCGTCCACCGGCAGGCTGCCCGCCTGCCCAAGTGCCCAGACAACCGAGCACCGCGTACCTGAGGCGCAGTAGGCCAGAACCGGACCGGGGCCGCTTTCGATCAGCCTTTTCTGGTGCGACACGTTGGCCGGCGTCATCGTCTGGTGCGTCAGTTCCAGCACCTCGAACTCCAGCCCGGCCTCGCGTATGGCGCGTCCGATCACGTCGGACTGCATGTGCGGCGGCACTTCGGCATTGGGCCTGTTGCAGATGACCTTGGCAAAACCCGCAGCTTTGATCGTGGGGATATCCTCGATCGTGATCTGCGGCGAAACTGAATAGCGGGGCGTGATTTGGCGAATTTCCATGCCGAAGCTTTAGGCCGCGTTTCCGGTTCTGTCCAGTTTTCGCCGCTCGGTTGGGGGCGGGCCGTTTTTGATGTCCGTCAAGGGCCGATGCGTCATGATGGTGTAGTATCCATGATATCATTTCGTGGTGAGGGGCGCGCGATGCGCAAAAACCTGCCAGAGGGCCGAGGCTTGGGTGGCGGTTCGCAAAGCCCCTCCCCATATCAGGAATGCTGGCAACATGCGGGAGGATGCCGATGACTGCACATGACTTCTCTGCCGAGATTGCGAGGCTGGAAAGACAACTGCGTGAGGCGAACCTGGAAACGCGCCTGGCCCTTCAGCCGTCGGTCAGCAAGGTCATCGACCGCATGCGCGCGGAAGGCGTGCCCGTTCCGACTCGGCTGCGCCTGTTGGATGCCGCCTTGGTCGAGGACGCCCTTGAGGCGAAATTCGACAATCTGCCGATCTGAAAGGGCCTTCAGCCCAGGGAAATTCCCAGAATCACCAGCATCAGTCCGATGACGGATAGAAACAGCGCGCCCAGGTTCCAGGGCAGAACGCCTTGGACGGTTGCGCGCAGTTCGTCATCCGGCAGGTTGGATCTGCGCGCCTTCATCACGCGAAGGATGCACCAGACCAGGCCCGCAAGCCCCGCGACGGACAGGCTTGCGCCGCCCCAGATGAAAAAGTCGAACATGGCTCGCCTCGTGTTTCATGCCATGCCGTCGCGGATACCGGATCGTCCGGGGCGGCACAAGTCACAGCCCGGCTCATCTCTTGCGACCGCTGCCGCCCCGATGTATCCGGCAGGGTGACCGTCACGCGGGAAACACCAATCACGACTTGGGAGAGACGCCAATGGAAGACATGACCGAAAACCAGGCCGCAGCGAACTATCGCGTCACCGCGGGCGAGCTGCGCCAGTTCATCGAAAGGTTCGAGCGTCTGGAGGCCGAAAAGAAGGACATCGCGGATCAGCAGAAGGAAGTGATGGCCGAGGCCAAGGCCCGCGGCTATGACACCAAGGTCATGCGCAAGGTCATCGCACTGCGCAAGCGCGACAAGGACGATATCGCCGAGGAAGAGGCGGTGTTGGAAATGTACAAGGAAGCTTTGGGCATGTAGAGCGGCGCGCCATGCCGGGCAGTGCGGGAAGTCGGGGCTCAGAGACCCAAAACACGTATGCCCGGCATGGATTTCAGCCGCGCAAGGTCCTGTGCATAAAGTTCCGTAAAGGCTTCGACGATGTCGGTACTCCAACCGGGCATGTCCAGTTCTTCCTCGACCTCATGCGGCAGCGCGTGATCTTCGAACAAGCCGGAAAGATCGGCCAGCAGGGCCGGCCGGTCACCCGAGTTTCCCGGCCGGATCAGTTCCTCCAGCCTGTCCCGGCCGTCATCGTCCAGCAGCGATGACAGCAGCGCAAATTCGTTCTCGATCGGCGTTTCGCCAGGCAGGCCACAGATGGCACGGACGATGTCCCCGAAAATGACCGGCAGATCTTCGTTGGCCCACAAAGTGATAGCCACGTTCGGCGCGAGGTCGCGAATGTCTTCGATCATCGTCAGCCAACTCAGGCAACTGATATCAGTGTTCGCCAAGGTTTCGGCGCGATCCTCGGGCGGCAAGGCCATCAGGGCCTTTGGGATAAAGCTTCCGGGATTCCTCACACCGACGAACAGTTCCATTTCGGCCTGCGCAAAGGTCTGCTCGAAAAACGCCAGTCGTTGACCGGCCATGGGATAGAATTGTCCGTCCCTCAGGGCCGTTGGAGTTTCTCCGATGAAGCCCGGGGATGTCAAAACTGCTCTTTGGTGCTTGTTGCCGTCGAGCATCAGGCTGCGAAGTCGATCGACGGTTTCCGGCTCGACCTGGCCGTTGGCCAGGTTTTTCAGCGGCGACATGAACAGCCGGCGACAGCGTTTGGGCCCGTAGAGCAGGACGCCTGCATCGGACAGAAGATCGGAATTCGCTCGCAGGGCATGAAACAAAAGACCCCCGTCGGTGAAATCTGCGCCAGAGTGAATGGCTAGATGCATTGCTGAAGCGGTCCTGCGGTTTCCGGTCTTTATCCATCGGGGTACAATCTGTTTGGTTTGACGTCAAACCACATGGCGTTTCAAGGCCGGGCGCTCGTATTGCCCGATGCATGCGCTACCCCCGGAAAATCGGGCACCGACGTATGCTACGATTTGTTGTCTTCTGTTCTTCGGCGACAAGGAGACCGGAGATCTCGAAACGCAAGCAGCTTTCGCCGGAATTCAAGGCGAAGGTGGCGCTTGAGGCGCTGAAGGCTGAGCAGACGGTGGCCAAGCTGGCGAGCCGGTTCGGGGTTCATCCGACCCTGGTCCACGCTTGGAAGAAGACCCTGCCGAAGGCGCGCCCGGCGTGTTCGAGCGCGGTAGCTCGAAGAAGCCCGGGATTGACGAGGAGCAGGGGAAAGATTTGCACGCCAAGATCGGGGAGTTTGCTGTGGCCAACGACTTTTTGTCCAGAAAGCTCAAGCCGCGGACCGGCAAGTGAGGCGAAAGATGGTTGAGCCAGCCAATACGTGGACCTGTCGCGGTTTGATGCTGCTTCGATTGCTCACCTAAGCGGCCTTTCCTTCGAATACCAAGGGGCTTTTCCAGCCGAGGGCTGAATGCCTGCGTCGTGGGTAATGGAAGTCGTGGATGTATTCGAAGATTGACAGATCGGCGGCGCGACAGGTGGGCCAGGACCGCGACCACAAGAGCCCGGCCTTGATCGTTTTGAAGTAGGCCTCGGCCACGGCGTTGTCCTAGCAATTCCCAATTCCACTCATCGATACCCGGAAGCCATGCTGGCGCAGAAGCTTCTGATAATCGTGGGAACAATACTGGCTACCGCGATCCGTGTGGTGGATGCAGCCCGTGGGTGGTCAGTCGCTGCAACGCAAGGGCCATTTTCAACGCCAGGATCGCCCCCCCCTCTCGGCAGCATGCTGCGCATGCGCCTGTCGGGCAGTGGATCACGCTTCATGCGGTTGCCAACGGCCCAGCCAATGACACGCCGGGAATGCAGATCAAGGATGATGGCCAGGCAGAGCCAACCTTCACGCGTCAATAAATGGCTGACGTCCCTCGCCCATTTCTGGTTGGGCTCATCCGCATGGAATTCCCGGTTCAGAAGGTTCGGCGCGACGTTGAAGCTGTGGTTGCTGTCCGTGTTCTTGTTTCTCCTTGCCGTAGTGCCGTTCTGCCGCGTCAAACGGCCAACGCGACCCCTCTCGGCAGCATGCAAAGCATGCGCCCGCCGGGCAATGGATGTCCGACATCGAACCCCAGTTCCTTCAGTTTTTCGGTCAGACGTCCACGCGCCCCTTTTTCGCGGCCATACTGGTCGCAGTACAGTGGGCCTTCAAATAGGTTGTGTCGATCATCACGGTCTTTTCCTCGCCGTGTTCGGCAGTCAGGCCGACCACCATCTGCGCGAAGATACCTTTCTCGCTCCAACGCTTCCACCGGCTGTACAGCGTCTTGTGCGGACCATATTCCCGAGGAGCGTCCCGCCAGCGCAACCCATTGCGGTTGATGAAGATAATCCCAATCAACACCCGCCTGTCATCGACCCTTGGCTTGCCGTGCGACTTCGGGAAGAACGGGGCAAGTTTGGCCATCTGCTCGTCGGTCAGCCAGAAAAGGTCGCTCAGGTCACCGCTCTGTTTTCCGAGCCGTGAAACACGCAGCGCGTCGAAAATCAATGCATCCTGACCCTAGCTCACGCGGAATCCTGTCCAATGATTGGGAAGTAGCTCGGCAAACCGACGAGCGAGTTGGAGATTCAGGCTTGCAGTCTGTAACGCGAGGAGGTAACCGACAATCGACGCCCCTATAGCTCAGCTGGTAGAGCAACTGATTTGTAATCAGTAGGTCCGCGGTTCGAGTCCGTGTGGGGGCACCAGAGACTATTCTCTGAGCCCGTGTACACTCTGGCAACAACTTCCTGCTTCGCTGATGCCAAGCCATTTGGGAACATCTGCACTGCCTCCGAGTCAGCTTGCAGTCCGGCGGTGATCTCTTCGAAATTCAGGGAATTGAGCGCGGTCTTGCTCGTCACATTGACGACCGGCACGCTGCAAATTCCAGCATGCGTCGCTACTCGGATCTTGCCGGAGGATAGCTCAATCCGCTTCGGAAGATTCAATCCGGGCAATTGGTTGACCTCCATGTTCGAGCTGTGATTTTGGATTCGTCGCATCCCATCCTGCAATTGGCGGAGGGGAGAAAAAACGACGGTGGAGGGTCGGGCACATGAAACTTGTACGCTACGGAGATGCCGGGGCAGAAAAACCGGCACTGTTGGACGGCGAAGGCAGATTGAGGGATCTTTCGGCGCTCGTTGCGGATATCTCGGGGGGCACTCTGGATGATGCCAGCCTGGACCGGTTGCGCCGTCTGGACCCCGAGACCCTGCCTTTGGTCGAGGGAAACCCGCGGATCGGGCCGTGCGTCGGGAATATCGGAAAATTCCTGTGCATCGGTCTGAACTACTCGGACCATGCCGCCGAAACCGGCGCCGCCATTCCCGAACATCCCATTCTGTTCCTCAAGGCAAATTCGGCCATCGTCGGTCCCTATGACGACGTGGTGATCCCGCGCGGGTCGACTCAAACCGATTGGGAAATCGAGCTGGGTGTGGTGATCGGCAAGACGGCCAAATATGTCGACCGTGCAAACGCGCTGGACCACGTCGCCGGATATTGCATCGTCAATGACGTGTCCGAGCGCCATTTCCAGATGCAGTTGACCGGACAGTGGACCAAAGGAAAATCCTGTGACACGTTCGGGCCGACCGGCCCCTGGCTGGTGACGCGGGACGAAATCGCCGATCCGCAGAACCTGGGAATGGCGCTGGAAGTCAACGGCAAGCGCATGCAGACCGGAAACACGGCGACCATGATCTTTACGGTGGCCGAGATCATCGAGCATCTGAGCCAACTGTTCACCCTGCATCCGGGCGACGTGATCTCGACCGGAACACCGCCGGGGGTCGGGATGGGAATGAAGCCTCGGCCGGTCTACCTGAGGGATGGAGACGTGATGGACCTGCGGATCGACGGTTTGGGGCATCAGCGTCAGAGGGTGCGCAGCGACGACTGATCCGGGGATTGGAGCCGTGTCGCGGACGGTCTGAACAAGGCCCCCAGTCAAAGTGGTTTGGCCGGCGCGCGCCGCTCACGCGCCGGTGATCCTGGCTGTCACGCCGTGATGATGTTGTGTTCCGGTCCGTAAGGAAAGCCGGTGATGTTCTCGGCCCCGTCTTCGCGCACTACCAGGATGTCGTGCTCGCGATAGCCGCCCGCGCCGGGCTGCCCTTCGGGAATCCACAGCATTGGCTCGATGGAGACGACCATGCCCGGTTCGAGCACCGTGTCGATGTCCTCGCGCAGTTCAAGACCTGCCTCGCGGCCGTAATAGTGGCTGAGGATGCCGAAGGAATGCCCATACCCGAACGAGCGGTATTGCAGCAGGCCCTGATCGGCGAAGAACCGGTTGATCTCGGCGGTGATGCCGGAACAGGTCGCGCCGGGTTTGATCAGGCTCAGCCCCAACTCGTGGGCGGCGATATTGGCCTGCCACAGGCGCAGGCTGTCGGCGTCGGGCTCGCCCAGGAACAGGGTGCGTTCCAGAGCTGTGTAATAGCCCGAAATCATCGGGAATGTGTTGAGCGACAGGATATCGCCCGTCTGCAGCGCCCGTTTGGTGACCGGGTTGTGTGCGCCGTCGGTGTTCAGGCCCGACTGAAACCAGACCCAGGTGTCGCGGTACTCGGCGTCGGGATAGGCGCGGGCGATCGCGACCTCCATCGCGTCGCGGCCGGCCATGGCGATCTCGATCTCGGTGGCACCTTCACGGATCGCGGCATGGATGGCCGCGCCGCCCACATCCGCCGTGCGTGCGCCGCCCTTGATCAACTCGATCTCTTCGGCCGATTTGACCATCCGCGCGGCCATCGTGTCGGGGGCGATGTCCACAAGCTCGGGCTGGTTCAGCATGGCCAGGGCCGTGTCGCGCGCGGCCAGCGTCATGTGGTCGCTTTCGATGCCGATCCGGCGGGCGGTCCCGATCAGGCTGGCCACGGCGCGCCAGTAGTTGTCGCGCTTCCAGTCGGTGTAGATCACGTTGTCCTCGACCGACCGGCGCCAGGGCTGGCCCGCGTCGATATTGGCCGACACGGTGGTGCAGCTGTCCTGCGTCACCACGCAGCCATAGGGCCGGCCGAAGGCGCAGTACAGAAAGCCCGAGTAATAGGCGATGTTCTGCATCGAGGTCAGCAGAACGACCGGGATGTCCCGTTGCGCCATGATGGCGCGCAGTTTGGCCAACCGGCGGTCGTACTCGGCCCGGCTGAAGGGCAGGGGCGCCTTGTCTCCGTTGTGGCAGGTGAAGAATTCGGGGCGATTTGAAAGGTCTGTCATGTGCTCTCTCGTTTCTTTGCCGGACGTGCAAAGCCCGGCCACATGTCCCGGCGTACAGGACAGGCGGTCTCGGGGTCCGAGAGCCGATCACCCCCTTGGGCGCTGCGACGCCATCGCAGCAGGGGGCGAACACGGAAATCGTTAGATCAGCAAATGCCGCCGGTCAAGCCGGTGTCAGCCCGCGCAGACGTTCCGACCGCCGCCGCAGCAACTCGACCGTGGTCAGCAGGGCGATCGAGATGACGACGAGGATCGTGGCCACGGCCAGGATGGTGGGGCTGATCTGCTCGCGCAGGCCGGTGAACATCTGCCACGGCAGGGTCTTCTGGCTGGCGGATCCGACGAACAGCACCACGACCACCTCATCGAACGAGGTGATGAAGGCGAACAGCCCGCCCGAGATCACGCCCGGCAGAATCAGCGGCATCTGGATCTTGAAGAAGGTCCGCACCGGGCCCGCGCCCATGTTCGCGGCGGCCCGCGTCAGCGACCGGTCAAAGCCCACCAGCGTGGCGGTCACGGTGATGATGACGAAGGGAATGCCCAGAACCGCGTGGGCCAGGATCACCTTGAGGTAGCCCACGAAGGTCTTGTTCATGCCCAGAGTACCTTCAAGGAACCGCCCGATGTCGCTGTAGAAAAAGAACATGCCCGTGGCCGAGATGATCAGCGGTACGATCATCGGCGAAATCAGGATGGCCATGATCGCCCGCCGTCCGGGCACATGCGACTGGCTCAGCCCGATGGCGGCCAGCGTGCCCAGCGAGACCGAGATGATCGTGGCGATGGGCGCGATGATCAGCGAGTTCTTGAAGCTGCGTTGCCATTCGTTGTTGGTGAAGAAATCCCGGTAGTGCTTCAGCGAATACCCCTCGGGGTCCAGCCGCAGCATTTCCGGGGTGAAGGTAAAGAAGTCCTGCGCGTTGAACGACAACGGCAGAACCACCAGGATCGGCGTGATCAGGAAAACGAAGATCGCCCCGCAGATCACCCGGAACAGGTAGTGAAAGAACACCTGCTGCGCTGTGAGATAGGGCAACAGTTTGCGGCGATACCGGCCCTCGTACAGCCAATAGGTGAACCAGACGAAGAACCAGCCGCCCAGCAGCCCCAGGATACCGCCCCCGATTCCCGCGAACACAAAGCCTGCCAAGCCGAAGCCAAGGATGTTGATCCAATAGGCCAGCCGCTCGTTTCCGAGCACCGAGATGTAGAACCAGGCAAGCCCGGCGATCAGAATGGCGCCGCCGATCATGCCCATCGGCACCGAACCGTTGCCAGCACCGACGAAGATGCCGGCAAAGGCTCCGGCCAAGGCGACGCTGGGCAGGACCATCGACAGGGGTTTGCGCGAAATCGGAGTCAGAGCGGCCATGTCGGTTATCCCAGCTTCACGTTGTCGATGCCCACGATCTTGTCGTAGACCCAATAGAGGATCAGAACCACCGCCAGCAGGATCGTCCCCAGCGCCGCGGCCAGCCCCCAGTTCAGCGATGACGAGATGTGGTAGGCGATCCGGTTCGAGATGAAGACGCCTTTGGTCCCGCCGACGATTTCGGGCGTGATGTAATAGCCGATGGCCAGGATGAACACCAGGATCGAGCCCGCCCCGATGCCCGGAATGGACTGCGGGAAATAAATTCGCCAGAACGTGGTCCAGTTCGTCGCGCCCATGGATTTGGCCGCGCGGGTGTAGGATGGCGGGATCGTCTGCATCACCGAATACATCGGCAATATCATGAACGGCAGCAGGATGTGCGTCATCGCGATGATCGTGCCGATCTGGTTGTTGATGATGATCAACCGCGCGTCATCGGCCACAAGGCCCAGCCAGACCAGCGTGTCATTGATCACGCCCTGTTGCTGCAACATGACCTTCCAGGCGGATGTCCGCACCAGAAGCGATGTCCAGAACGGCAGCAGAACCAGGATCATCAGCATGTTCGACACGCGCATCGGCAGCGTCGCCAGCAGGTAGCTGACCGGATAGGCCAGCAGGATGCACGCTCCGGTGATGACCAGCGACATGAACAAAGTGCGGCCGAACAGTTTGACCAGGATGCGCTTGTCTTCGGGTTGCATCTGAGGCCCGTCGGGGGTGCGCCGCATGTCGACCGCGTTCAGGAAATAGCCATTGGTGATCGGCACCGCGTGGGTCTTGATCACCTGCCAGGTCTTGACGTCGCCCCAGCCGTCATGAATGTCGATCAGCTTGTCCTTGAACGGGCCGTCGGTGTCGGGGTCCAGTTTCTTGATCTTGCGTCCGGACTTGCGGAACAGCGACGACATCCCGGTTTCTTCATAGTTCAGGCGCGTGCCCAAACGCGTGTGCTGCTTGTTTTCGACGGCGACGACCATGTCGCGGACGAAGGCCTCGTAGACATTTTCAGGCGGCAACTCGCCGCTTTTCTCGTCCCAGCTTTGCAAGGCCTCGACAGTCAGCGGAAGCGTGTCCTGGACGATGCTGTTTTCCACCGACCGGAACAGCATCGCGCCGATCGGCACGATGAACGAGAACAGGACGAAGATCAGCAGGGGGGCGATCAGCAGCAGCGCGCGCAGTTTCTGCCGCCTCAGGGAACGCGCCAGCGATTGTTTCAGCGGCGTTCCATCCGCTGCCAGCATGGGCCCTTCGGTATGGCTTGCGTCGGTCATTCGTGCCCCTTGGATCTGCTTGGGTCGGGTTGGGGCGACAGGTCGCCCCAACCGGTTTCATGGCATTGCGATGGGCTTATTGCGCCAGCCACGCCTGGAATTTGGCGTCGATGTCATCGCGATAGTCGGCCCAGAACTCGTAGTTGTACAGGAACGTGTTCTTGGCGTTGTTCGGGTCGGTCGGCATGTGCGGCGCCATGTCGATGCCCAGTTCGGCGTGCTTGCCCACCAGCGGTGCCGACGATTTGCGTGCCGGGCCGTACGAGATGTACTTGGCCTGATCCGCCAGGCGCTGCGTGTCGGTCGCGAAATAGATGAAGTCCAGCGCGCGCTGCTTGCGCTCGTCGCTCAGGCCTGCGGGAATGATCCAGCCGTCCAGATCGAACACTTGCGCGTCCCACAGCATGGCAACGGGCTGCTTCTGCTCTTCGATCAGGCTGAAAAGGCGGCCGTTATAGGTCGATCCCATGACGACCTCGCCATCGGCCAGCAGCTGCGGCGTATCGGCGCCGGCCGACCACCACACGACGCTGTCCTTGATGGTGTCCAGCTTCTTGAGGGCGCGGTCCTGGCCTTCGTCGGTGGCCAGAACGTCATAGACTTCGTCCTTTGGCACGCCGTCGCACAGCAGCGCCCATTCCATGTTGTTGATCGGGCGCTTTTCCAGCGAACGCTTGCCCGGATAGGCCTCGAGATCGAACACGTCGCAGATGTCGTCCGGCGGCGTGTCACCGACCAGATCGGTGCGATAGCCGAAGGTGGTCGAGTACACGATCTGCGGGATGAAGCAATCGCTGACCAGCAGATCGCCGAAATCCTCGGATGCCGGGGTGCCGTCAGGCGCCGGGGCCAGCTGGGTGTCGGGGTCGATTTCCATCGCCAGGCCTTCGTCGCACAGGCGAATGGCGTCCGAGGCGACCACGTCGACCACATCCCAGGTGATGTTGCCCGCCTCGTTCATGGCGCGCAGCTTGGCCACGGCCTCGGCCGAGCTTTCGTCCCAGACGATGTTCACGTCGGGGTGCATTTCCATATACGGCTCGGCATAGGCCTTTTGCTGCGACGCCTGGTAGGCGCCGCCCCAGGACACGAGGGTCATGTCCTCGGCCGAGGCCGCACCGGCCGTGATGGCCGCAGCCGCAGCCGACAGCAGGAATTTCGTTGGTTTCATGTTCAGCTCCCAGTTTTCCCGTTGTTGTCACTGGTCGACCGACGCACGGGTTTTCGTCGGCCGATCCTTCCAAGTTGACCGTCTGACGCGGCAGGGCGCTCAGGCGTCCAGCGCGCGACAGTCTCGTGCCAGCCAGCCGATCTCGATCTCCTGGCCGGGTTGCAGGCGGACCGCATCCGGGGCGTTGCGCGTCTTGACGATGAACTCGTCATTGCCGGCCACCGACATGCGGAAACGGAACACGTCGCCCATATAGATGAACTCGCGCACCACCGCCTTGAGCGTGTGCGCGTCCGGGCTCAGACGCTCTTTGTTGAATTCGACCCGCTCGGGCCGGATCGACACCTTGGTGCGCTCGCCGGGCTGATGGACGTTGATCGGCACCGCGTCGATTTCCGATCCGTCGTCCAGGGTCACGATGCAAGTGTCCCCGTCGATGGACTTGACCACACCTTCCAAGGTGTTGTTTTCGCCGATGAACTGCGCGACGAAACTGTTTTCCGGCGCTTCGTACAGTTGATCGGGTGGCGCAAGCTGCTGAATGCGGCCGTCATCGAACACGGCGACGCGATCCGACATCGTCAGCGCCTCGGTCTGGTCGTGGGTCACGTAGACCGTGGTGATGCCCAACTCGTGCGCCAGGCGGGTGATCTCGAACTGCATGTGTTCGCGCAACTGCTTGTCCAACGCGCCCAGCGGCTCGTCCATCAGCACCAGTTCCGGCTCGAACACCAGTGCCCGCGCCAGGGCGATGCGCTGCTGCTGACCGCCCGACAGCTGTGCGGGCCGGCGATTGCCGAATGCGCCCATCTGCACCATGTCCAGCGCCCGCTGCACCTTCTCTTCGCGCTCGGATTTGCCGATCTTGCGCACCTCGAGCGGGAAAGACAGGTTCTCGGCCACGGTCATGTGGGGAAACAGGGCATAGTTCTGGAACACCATGCCGATCCCGCGCTTGTGCGGCGGAATGTTGTTGATCGGTTTGCCGTCCAGAAGAATTTCGCCGTGAGTGGCGGTTTCGAACCCGGCCAGCATCATCAGGCAAGTCGTCTTGCCTGAACCCGACGGGCCCAGCATGGTCAGAAACTCGCCTTTCGGCATGGCCAGGTTGAGATCTTTGACGACGAGCGTTTCGCCGTCATATGATTTTTGCACGCGCCGAAATTCGACAAACGCGGCGTCGCTGGTTGTTTCGGTCACAAGACCCCCTGTTGCGTCAATTCCTGATCCGGTTGGCCCGGATTCCATTGATCCTGATCCATATTAAACACGCAGCGCCCTGCAGCTTGCAACAGAATATGTCGTTCGGGCGGCGAAACCTCCGGAGCTTTTTCGAGCGATGCCCGCTGTTTAGTCGCGCCACATGCCAGGCAAACGCCGTGTTGCTGGACAGGGCCGGCTTGTCGATACGGGCCTGAACGCGGGGGATCGCCTCCAGCGTTCGCAGGCACGTGCGGCACGGAAATACCGCATCGGCCGTTCGGTCTTGCCCTGGTGCGGGAGGGGCGAAGTCTGGCGCCGCCGCCGCGCGGAAAACCGGCCGGCGGTGCTCCTTCGCCATGGGGTTTGCAATCCTGCAAGTTGACTGTATTGCCTGTAAACGTTCCGCGACCCGGCCGTGGTGTTTCGCACCGCTGGTCGGTTGCGGACGTGACGGAGTGGCAGGCATATCGGCCGAAAATTCCGGAATTTCGTTCGGGAAGCACATTGTTTTCAGCGTCTTAGGGCGATAGGGAGGTTCTGGGCCCGAAATGGGTCCGCGATGCGCCGTGCGGGCGTGGTGGAATGGTAGACACATGGCACTTAAAATCCCGGCATCTCGTCCGGGAAGCGCATTGTTTTCAGCGCCTTAGGGCGGTAGGGAGGTTTCTGGGCCCGAAATAGGCCCCGGACGCGCCGTGCGGGCGTGGTGGAACGGTAGACACAAGCGACTTAAAATCGCTAGAGCGTAGCTCGTGCGGGTTCGACTCCCGCCGCCCGCACCATCACCTACGCTTATCCCCAGGTGACCTCGTGGGTCAGGTATTCGCTGATGACGCCACGCGCCATCACGGACCCCGCGCCCACGGCCATGTATCTGCGGCGGCCCTCTTGGGGGGCTGCACCAGCCGCCAGCGTGGCCGGGATCCTGCTCTATCAGCCGCGTCATCGCCCGGCTGCCGAACTCCGGCCACATACCGGTGCCCGGTGGCGTCTGGAAGTGTTCGCGGTGGTCGTCGGACAGATTCGCCAGCGGTGCGAACAGGAGGTGGATCGGATCCTTGGGTTCGTCCCGACGCCAGACATGCCGGCCGAGATCATGATCCGGACTCAGGAGCGCACCTGTGCGCCCTGAAACGCCAAGCCGGTGGTCGACAGCATGTCGCGCGCCTACCGCGAGCAACTATGCGGCGCGCGCGCGGGTTCTTGATCCAGATCACGGTTTTCATTTTGTGAATGTGTCATGATTGATCTGATCGTTCACAGAGGGTGATGACACATGTTGCGGCTTGCGTTCCTGCTGTATTCGCTGATTGCCACCGCGCTGGCGGGGTCGGCGGTCATTGCAGTTCTGGTGGCTGGATTCGTTTCGGTTCAGGCGATTCTTGCCGGTGCCGCCATCGGTGCGGTAGCGGCTGCGCCCGCGTCGTGGCTCGTGGCCAGGAAACTGTATTGACCTGCGCGGTCGTCAGGCGTTGAGAAACGTCCTGACGGCGGCTTCGAATTCTCTGGGTTTCTCGGAGTGCAACCAGTGTCCCGCGCCGGGGATCTTGGCGAAACGGGCGTTGGGAAACAGTGACCGAATCGTGGTGCGGTGTTCCGGTCGGACATAGTCCGACTCGGTGCCCGTCAGGAACAGCGCCGGGCCGTCCCAGACTGCGTCGATATCCGGAAAGCCCATGATTCTGGGCATTTCTTTTGCCAGCACGTCCAGATTCAGCCGCCAGCGTTTCCCGGCGACGTCCAGTGACTGCGTGAAAAAGCTCTGCAGGGCTTTCTCGACGCCCTGTTCGGCCAACAACCGTTCGGCATCGGACCGCCGATGAACCTGCGCCATGTCCACGGCGCGCATCGCTTCGATATAGGGCATCTGGCTGTGGCCGTAGGTCACCGGCGCGATGTCGGCTACCACCAGCTTGTTGACCCGTACACCATGGGTCAGGGCCAGGGTCATGGCCGCCTTGCCCCCCATCGAGTGTCCCAGCACGTCCGCCCGCCCGCCCAGGCTGTCGATGACCTCGGCCAGATCGTCGGCCAGCGCCGGATAGTCGTGCCGGTCGTCCCATTTGCTGTAGGCGTGGTTGCGCATGTCCACGGCCACGACCTGCCGTTCGTCGGCCAGCCTGCGGGCAACAACCCCCCAGTTCCGGGCCGATCCGTAC
This sequence comes from Ruegeria intermedia, assembly GCF_900129345.1. Classification (GTDB taxonomy): domain Bacteria; phylum Pseudomonadota; class Alphaproteobacteria; order Rhodobacterales; family Rhodobacteraceae; genus Ruegeria; species Ruegeria intermedia. The sequence continues at coordinate 28,231 of NZ_FQVK01000026.1, forward strand.
AGGCCGTGGGCAATCAGCAGGGGCGGGAGCGATGTCGGGTCGCCATGTGTGATCGTGTTCAACATGGCGTACTGATACCGCCTGCCAAACCCGACAGCCAGCCCCATTGTCGCGCCGCATCCACGCGGGTAGATTGCCGGTTCAGGAGGCGCGGATGTCGCAGGAAACCGAAATTCAGACCTTGATCGCCCAGACCATCGCCCTGCTGCGAAAAAAGCTGGGCACCCGGGGCAAGACGCTGGCCGAGTCGGTGCGGCGCGCCAAACGGCGACTGCCGCGTCACGTCTACAAACAGGCGATGGAGCTGGCCCGCGCCGAACCGATGGCCGCGCACCCCCGGTTGCGCCTGATCCTGGACACGCCCCGGCTGGAAAAAGCCGCGCACGAAGTCCAGGCTCATCTGCGTTCGATCAGCCTGGCCGATCGCCGCTGGGGCTGGTTTCTGGACACTCTTGGGGCGCTGGCCTTCAACCTGCTGGCTCTTGCGGTGCTGGTGCTGATATTTCTGCTGTGGCGTGGCCTGATCTGACGCGGCCATCGCAACGAAAAATGGCGCCCCGCGGAGCGCCATTCCGGGTCAGGGTCGCTGACGAACTCAGAGATTGGGATAGATCGGGAACCGGGCGCACAGCTCGGCCACCTGGGCCTTGACCTTGGCTTCGACCGCATCGTTGCCATCCTCGCCGTTGGCGGCCAGCCCATCGACCACCTCGATGATCCAGTCGGCGATCTGGCGGAACTCCGGCTCGCCGAAACCGCGGGTCGTACCGGCAGGTGAACCCAGACGGATCCCGCTGGTCACGGTCGGTTTTTCCGGGTCGAACGGCACGCCGTTCTTGTTGCAGGTGATGTGCGCGCGGCCCAATGCCTTTTCGGTGGCGTTGCCCTTGACGCCCTTGGGGCGCAGGTCGACCAGCACCACATGGGTGTCGGTGCCGTGGGTCACCGTGTCCAGACCGCCCTTGATCAGCTGATCCGACAACGCCTGCGCGTTGCTGATCACCTGCTTGATGTAGTCTTTGAATTCCGGACGCAGCGCCTCGCCGAAGGCGACGGCCTTGGCTGCGATCACATGCATCAGCGGGCCGCCCTGAATGCCGGGGAAGATGGCCGAGTTCACCTTCTTGGCGATATCTTCATCATTGGTCAGGATCATGCCGCCGCGCGGGCCGCGCAGGGTCTTGTGCGTGGTGGTGGTGGTCACATGCGCATGCGGGAAGGGGCTGGGATGTTCGCCTGCTGCCACCAGCCCGGCGAAATGCGCCATGTCCACGTGCAGATAGGCACCCACCATGTCGGCGATCTGGCGCATGCGGGCAAAGTCGATCTGGCGCGGAATGGCCGAGCCGCCGGCGATGATCAGCTTGGGCTGGTGCTCTTTCGCCAGCGCCTCGACCCGGTCATAGTCCAGCATGTTGTCCTGCTTGCGCACGCCATACTGCACGGCGTTGAACCACTTGCCCGACTGGTTGGGCTTGGCACCATGGGTCAGGTGGCCGCCGGCATCCAGGCTCATGCCCAGGATGGTGTCGCCCGGTTGCAGCAGCGCCTGGAAGACGCCCTGGTTGGCCTGCGATCCCGAGTTCGGCTGCACATTGGCGAATTCGCAGCCGAACAGTTGCTTGGCCCGGTCGATGGCCAGGTTCTCGGCGATGTCGACGAACTGGCAGCCGCCATAGTAGCGACGGCCGGGATAGCCTTCGGCATATTTGTTGGTCATCACCGAGCCCTGCGCCTCCATCACGGCGGCCGAGACGATGTTTTCCGAGGCGATCAGTTCGATCTCGTCGCGCTGACGGCCCAATTCGGACCGGATCGCGCCGTACAGTTCGGGGTCGCGCTCGGCGAGGGGTTGGGTGAAGAAACCGGTGTCACGAAGGTTGGCGTTCATGGGAGCTCCGCATGGCTGAGGTTGGTTTGGCGAATTTCCTATAGGAAACTGGGCCGGTGAAAAAGGCCGTAAAGCGACGAATTGGCATTCTGCGGCGTCAAGTCTGGCCTAAGGGGGAAAGGTATGTTTGTTTCGGAACCAAATGCGCAGCACCGGAAACCGAAAAAACATGACAAAGAGAATCGCTTTTCTCGCCAGCGACGCGGATGTCGCGCAAACTGCGCGCAGCACGCTGGTGGACCGCTACGGCAACGCCGCGCCGCGGGACGCGGACGTCATCGTTGCGCTGGGCGGGGACGGGTTCATGCTGCGCACGCTGCACAATACGCAGCATCTGGACGTGCCGGTCTATGGCATGAACCGTGGAACCATCGGGTTCTTGATGAATGAATATGACGACGCCAATCTGCTGGACCGCCTTGCCGCCGCCGAGGAAGAGGTGATCAATCCTCTGGCCATGCGCGCGATGGACCAGTCCGGCAAGCTGCACGAGGCCCTTGCGATCAACGAGGTATCATTGCTGCGGGCTGGTCCGCAGGCCGCGCGTCTGCGGATCAGCGTCGATGGACGTCTGCGCCTGGCCGAACTGGTGTGCGATGGCGCGCTGCTGTCGACACCCGCCGGGTCCACCGCCTACAACTATTCGGCGCATGGTCCGATCCTGCCGATCGGTTCGGATGTGCTGGCGCTGACGGCGATCGCGGCCTTCCGGCCGCGCCGGTGGCGGGGGGCGCTGCTGCCGAAAACGGCGCAGGTCCGGTTCGACGTTCTCGAGGCTGACAAGCGCCCGGTCATGGCCGATGCCGATTCGATCTCGTTCCCGGATATCGACTGGGTCGAGATCCGCTCGGAGCCCAAGGTGCGGCATCGCATTCTGTTCGATCCGGGCCACGGGCTCGAGGAACGCCTGATTTCCGAGCAATTCACCTGAAGGCTCGGGAAAACAGAGATTTGGCCCGCTTGTGTGATGCAGTTCACAGGACGCGGCAAATCAATGTGATACGCTCGATTTGCCCGGAGAACGCGCCAAGGTGGAAGTGAGTGGCCGCCTGAAGATGGTGTTTTCGAATGATTGCGCAGATTGTGCGCTGGCGAGAGTGGGTGGTGCTACGCTCGTCATCAAAAATCCGGGCTTATTTAAGTAGGCGGGCCCCGGGCACAATACCCCGGGGTCTATTTTTTGTCAGCCAGCCTGTTCGGCCGGGTCCATGCGACGCCACAGAGTTTCGCACATCCGGTCCACGCGTGCCTCGATCGCGGCGGCGGCGTCAACGGCCAAGTCTTCGCGCCAGCGGCGGGCCGTGATTTGCACGTTGACGGGTTGCGGGCCGTTCGGCAATTCGGCCAAACGCGCCGGAACGCAGGCGGCGGGCAGGCCCAGAAAGTTCATCGCATAGGAATAGACCGCGCAGCCCAGCACTTCGTGTACGCCTCCCGGGCCTTCCGTATCACGGTCGGGTCTGAAAAAGGGCTGCGGCAGGAAGGGCGACAGCACCAGCGGATAATCCTCCAGGAACAGGGACCATTCCCGCGCATGGTGGCTGCGCTGCGCCAGTGCGCGGACCAGGTCCGGGCCGGTGATCGGGGGGAATTCCTGGAAGTAGGTGGCAAAGATGCGTTGGATGGTCTCGGATCCGGCCGCCTCGACATCGCCTTTCATCAGGGTCAGCACTTCGCCCATCAAGGCGCGATAGCCAAGCCGTCCGCATCCAAACACGTTCGGAGGGTCGATTTCGTCTACGACGTACCCAGCATCAACCAGTGCAACACGGGCCGTGTCCAGCGCCTTGTCGACCTCGGGGTGGAGATCGTAACCGAAAGTGTTCTTGGTGAAAGCCACCCGCGGCTGCGGGTCAGGGTCGGCCATGCGCCATGGCAGCGGAACGTGAAAGGGATCGCGCGGATCCGGCGTGATGAGGCTGGGCATGGCCAGGTGCAGGTCGGCCGCGCTGCGGGTGATCAGGCCTTGCACCGACATCAGTTGCGCCAGCAGCCCGCGCTCGGCCTTCTGGCTGGGGTTCCATGCGGGGACGCGGCCAAGGCCCGGCTTCACGGTCACCGCGCCAACGGCAGCGGCCGGGAACCGCAGGCTGCCGCCGATGTCGTTGCCATGCGCCAGGGCGCCCATGCCGGTCATCACCGCCACGCCGGCCCCGCCCGAGGAGCCTCCGGCCGAGATATGCCGGCCCCAAGGGTTGTGCGTGCGCCCATACAGCGGGTTGTCGGTGTCGGCACGGAACGAGAACTCGGGCGTGTTGGTCCGGCCGATCACCACCGCCCCGGCCTTCAGCAGGTTCGACACGACGGGCGCATCGTCGGGGGCAATCACGTCTTTCAGAGCGGCAACACCATTGGTCGTGGCATGGCCCTTCTGGTCGACATTGACTTTGATCGTGACCGGAACGCCGTGCAAGGGGCCGGTCGGTTCGCCGCGCGCCCGCTGGGCGTCGAGGGCGCGGGCGCGCTCCTGCGCCTGGGTGCTGAGGTCTTCGACGACGGCATTCAGCGCCGGGTTCAGCGCGTGCATCCGGTCGATCGCGCTTTGGACAGCCTCGGTCGCGCTCAGGTCCCCGGAACGGGTGCGTTCCGCCAGTTCGGTGGCGCTCAGGCGCCAGATGTCGTCAGTTGCCATGTGCCCTCCGTCAAGGGCACAGTAGGCGGTCTGCCAAAGGTTGCAACCCCGCAGGGCAGGGCGGGCGGCCCAAGGCCGCCCGATGCACGGTTACTGGGCGTAACCGATTGATTTCATGGCTTCGGTGATCTCGTCCAGAATGGCCGGATCGTCGATTGTGGCAGGCATCTTGTAGTCCTTGCCATCTGCGATCGCCACCATGGTGCCGCGCAGGATCTTGCCCGACCGTGTCTTGGGCAGGCGGTCCACCACGACGGCTGTCTTGAAGGCGGCGACGGGGCCGATCTTGTCGCGCACCATCTGCACGACCTCTTTCGCGATCTCGGCGTGGTCACGATTGCATCCCGCGTTCAGGCACAGGAAACCGACCGGGGCCTGCCCCTTCAGATCATCCGACACGCCGATGACCGCGCATTCGGCCACGTCGGGATGGGCGGCCAGAACCTCCTCCATCGCGCCGGTGGACAGGCGGTGGCCGGCCACGTTGATCACGTCATCGGTGCGGGCCATGATATACAGATACCCGTCCTCGTCGATCATCCCGGCATCGCCGGTTTCATAATAGCCCGGGAAATGCTCGAGATAGGATTTCCTGAACCGCTCCTCGGCATTCCACAGGGTCGGCAGCGTGCCCGGAGGCAGGGGCAGCTTGACCGCGATCGCGCCCAGCTCGCCGGGTTTCATCGGGTGGCCGCCTTCGTCCAGGATCTGCACGTCATAGCCGGGCATCGGCTTGGCGGGCGAGCCCAGCTTGATCGGCAGTTCCTCGATCCCCAGCGGGTTTCCGGCGATGGCCCAGCCGGTTTCGGTCTGCCACCAGTGGTCGACGACCGGAACCTTCAGCGCGTCCTGCGCCCAGGTGATCGTGTCCGGGTCGGCGCGTTCACCGGCCAGGAACAGGGCCTTGAGGCAGGACAGGTCGTATTTCGCCAGCATCTCGCCCTTGGGGTCCTCGCGCTTGACCGCGCGGATCGCTGTCGGGGCGGTGAAAAAGCTTTTGACCTTGTGCTCGGAAATCACCCGCCAGAAGGTGCCCGCGTCAGGCGTGCCGACGGGTTTGCCCTCGAACACGATGGTGGTGTTGCCGTGGATCAGCGGGCCATAGCAGATGTAGGAATGCCCCACGACCCAGCCCACGTCCGAGGCCGCCCAGAACACGTCGCCGGGATCGACGTTGTAGATGTTCTTCATCGTCCAGTTCAGCGCCACCAGATGGCCCGCCGTCGGCCGCACGACACCCTTGGGCGCACCCGTGGTGCCCGAGGTGTAAAGGATGTAGGCGGGATCATTGCCTGCGACCGGCACGCACTCGGCCGGTTCGACACCGTACTGAAAGCCGTGCCAGTTGAAGTCGCGCCCCTCGACCAGCTTGGCCACCTCCTGTTCGCGCTGGAAGATCACGCAAAACTCGGGCTTGTGGCTGGCCATGTCGATGGCGCCGTCCAGCAGCGGCTTGTAATGCACCACGCGACCGGGCTCCAACCCGCAGGACGCCGCGATGATCGCCTTGGGTTTGGCGTCGTCAATCCGCACCGCCAGTTCGTTGCTGGCAAACCCGCCAAAGACCACCGAATGCACCGCGCCCAGCCGCGCACAGGCCAGCATCGCCTCGAGCGCCTCGGGGATCATCGGCATGTAGATGATGACGCGGTCGCCCTTTTCGACCCCCTTGGCGCGCAGCGCGCCGGCCAGGGTGGCCACGCGATTGCGCAGCTCCATGTAGGAGATCTCGCGCTTGGTGTGGGTGATCGGGCTGTCATAGATGATGGCGGTCTGCTCGCCCCGGCCGTTTTCAACGTGGCGGTCCACGGCGTTCCAGCAGGTGTTCACCTTGGCATCGCAGAACCATTCATACAGCGGCGCCTTGTCGTCAAACAGGGCCTTGCTGGGTTTCTCGATCCAGTCGATCCCTTCGGCCGCCTGCATCCAGAAGGCTTCGGGATCTTTTTTCCAGCTCTCGTATACGTCCTGGTACGCCATTTGTCCTCCTCCAGACAGTCTTGAGGAATGTGTTAGGCGTCTGTGTCCAGCCGAGCAAGCGGCGCGCATGACGGCGCGTCAGTTTATCGCGAAATCTTTGCAGAACTGTGCCGAATTGCCTGCAAACTTTTGCAAATATACAGAATTTTAACCTCTTGAGTGGAATTTTCTTCCGTTATTGCAAATCAGCAAACTCGCCGGTGCAAACGCGGCTCCGTCAGATTCGGATCATGTCGCTGGTCCGGCGTATCGGGGCAGGCTGTCCTGGATGTTCAGCCAGTGCAGATGCTCGGCGTGAAAAACGTGAAACCGGGGCGCAGCATCCTCGGGGTTGTCCAGCGTGGCGGCGTAGAGGTGAATATTCACCCGGTCGCGGGCATTGCGATATGCCATCGGCGTGCCGCAGGTTCCGCAGAACAGGCGTTCGACATCCTTGGACGAGTTGTACACGCGCGGCGCATCCCCTGACCACATCACCGAACCGTGGGGCAGCCCGATGAACGCAGTGACCGGGGCAGCGCAGTTGCGGCGGCAATCCGCGCAATGACAATAGCAGCTCCAGGCGATCTCGGCATTGCTGGCCCATCGCACGGCGCCGCAGTGGCAGTGACCTTTCATGTTGACCTCCCTCGGCAGGGCGGCCAGACCGGTCGGGCCGCCGTGGTCAACCGTAATGCGCGACGGGCGTTCCGGCAATTGCCGCCATGTTCAACAGCCCGCGCGCCGTGATCGAGGGGGTCACGATATGCGCCTTGTTGCCCATGCCCATCAGGATGGGGCCGACCTCGATGCCGTCGGCCTTCATCTTCAGGATGTTGCGCACCCCGCTGGCCGCGTCCGCATGGGCAAAGATCAGAACGTTGGCGGCCCCCTCGAGGCGCGAGTTGGGGAAAATCCGCTCGCGCAGTTCGGGGTCCAGGGCCACGTCCAGGTTCATTTCGCCTTCATAAATGAAATCGCGGGGCTGACTGTCCAATATCGCGATCGCGTCGCGCAGGCGCTTGCCCGAGCCTTCGGCCTGGTTGCCGAATTGCGATTGCGAGCAGAAGGCGATCTTGGGTTCGATCCCGAACCGCCGCACATGCCGCGCCGCGCCGATCGAGATCTCGGCCAGCTCCGCCGGAGAAGGCAGTTGATGCACATGGGTATCGGCGATGAACAGCGGCCCGTCTTCCAGGATCATCAGCGACAGCGCACCATGCGGACGCAGGTCGCCGTCGCCCAGAACCTGTTCGACATAGTTCAGATGCCAGCGATACTCGCCAAAGGTGCCGCAGATCAGGCTGTCGGCCTCGCCGCGATGCACCATGATGGCGCCGATGGCGGTGGTGTTGGTGCGCATGATGGCCTTGGCCAGGTCGGGCGTCACGCCACGGCGCTGCATGATCTGGTGGTACGAGTTCCAGTAGTCGTAGTACCGCGGGTCGTTTTCGGGGTTCACGATCTGGAAATCCTGGCCCGGGCGGACCGACAGCCCCAGTTTTTCGCAGCGGGCCTCGATCACCTCGGGGCGGCCGATCAGGATCGGCGTTTCGGTGGTTTCCTCCAGAATGGCCTGGGCGGCGCGCAGCACGCGTTCGTCCTCGCCCTCGGCGAAGACGATGCGGCGCGAGGCGGCCTTGGCGGCCTCGAATACCGGCCGCATCAGAAGGGCCGATTTGAACACGGTCTGATTGAGGCGCTCCTTGTAGGCCTCGAGGTCAGCGATCGGGCGCCTGGCCACACCGCTTTCCATCGCGGCGCGGGCCACGGCCGAAGACACCACGCCCACAAGCCGCGGGTCGAACGGTTTCGGGATCAGGTAGTCGGGGCCGAAGGTCAGCTGTTCGCCCTTGTAGGCGGCTGCGGCCTCGGCGCTGGTGGTGGCGCGGGCCATTTCGGCGATGCCTTCGACACAGGCGATCTGCATGGCATCGTTGATCTCGGTCGCGCCCACGTCCAGCGCGCCCCGGAAGATGAACGGGAAACACAGGACGTTGTTCACCTGGTTCGGGAAGTCGCTGCGCCCGGTGGCGATGATGGCGTCGGGGGCCACTTCGCGCGCGGCGTCGGGCAGGATCTCCGGGGTCGGGTTCGCAAGGGCAAAGATGATCGGCTGTTTGGCCATGCGCGCGACCATCTCGGGCTTGAGCACGTTCGGCCCGCTGAGGCCCAGAAACAGGTCGGCGCCGTCGATCACCTGATCCAGCGTGCGCAGGTCGGTTTTCTGGGCGAACTGGTCCTTGTGCGGGTTCATGTCCTCGGCCCGGCCTTCATAGACCAGCCCGTGAATGTCGCACAGCCAGATGTTCTCGCGCTTGACGCCCAGCTTGACCAGCATGTTCAGGCAGGCGATCCCCGCCGCACCGCCGCCGGTGGAAACCACCTTGATGTCCTCGAACCGCTTGCCGGCCACGTGCAGCGCATTGCGCGCAGCGGCCCCCACCACGATGGCGGTGCCGTGCTGGTCGTCGTGGAACACCGGGATGTTCATCCGCTCGCGGCACAGCTTCTCGACGACAAAGCAGTCGGGCGCCTTGATGTCTTCGAGGTTGATCGCGCCGAAGGTGGGTTCCAGCGCGCAGACGATATCGGCCAGCTTCTCGGGGTCGGGTTCGTTCACCTCGATGTCGAAACAGTCGATGCCCGCGAATTTCTTGAACAGGACGGCCTTGCCCTCCATCACCGGCTTGGAGGCCAGCGCGCCGATATTGCCCAGCCCCAGCACCGCGGTGCCGTTCGAGACGACGGCCACCAGATTGCCGCGCGCGGTATACATCTCGGCGGTCGCCGGGTCGTCTTTGATCTCCAAGCTGGCCTCGGCCACGCCGGGCGAATAGGCGCGCGCAAGGTCGCGCCCGTTGGCCATGGGTTTGGTCGCCTTGATCTCCAGTTTCCCAGGCTTTGGATGCGCGTGGTAGTCAAGTGCGGCCTGGCGCAGGCTGGGTGTGTCGGACATGTCAAAACTTCCCGTTTGGAATTTAGTTTAGTGCTAAACTATTTCTGACGCTGGGGAAACCTCGAAATCGCGTGACGGCGGATCCGACCCCGACTTGCAAATCCTCCAACGGCCCCTCACAGTCCGGCACAGAGGAGACCAGCATGACCGACACCATAGCCGAATTCCGCATTCCGACCCAAGAGTTGCGAGACGACATTCCGTTCTACACCAAGGTTCTGGGCATGCGGATGGACATGATCTATCCGGCGGATGACCCTCGGGTCGCGGTGTTTTCGGGGCACGGCCTGCGCCTGCGGGTGGAAAAGGACGCGCCCGAGGCGCCGGGCACCTTGCGCATCCTCACCGATGATCCGGACGGGTTTGCCGGCGGTCAGCGCAGCCTGGTCGCCCCCAACGGCACCCGGATCGAGATCGAAGAGCGCAACCCGCCCCTTGTGATGCCGGAGACGGTTCATTCCTTCGTCGTCCGCAGGCTTAAGGATCAGGCGCCCTGGATCATCGGGCGCGCGGGCATGCATTATCGCGACCTGGTGCCGGACCGGCTGGGCGGGTCGATCATCGCCAGCCACATCCGCATTCCCGACGGCGGCCCGGTCCCCGACATGGTGCATTTCCACAAGGTCGGGTTCCAGCTGATCTTCTGCATCCACGGCTGGGTGGATGTGGTCTATGAGGATCAGGGCGACAAGATGCGCCTGACCGCTGGCGACTGTTTCATCCAGCCGCCCGAGATCCGGCACCGCGTGCTCGAGGCGTCGGACAACGTGCAGGTGATCGAAATCGGCGTTCCGGCCGAGCATGTCACCGAGATCGACCACGAAATGAAACTGCCCACGCCGCATTACCGCCCCGAGCGGGAATGGCAGGGCCAGCGGTTCGTCTACAACCGGGCCGAAGGGGCAGAGTGGCAGCCGTTCCGCCTGCCGGGCTATCAATGCCGCGACACGACGATTGCCGAAAACACCAAGGGCGTGGCGGGCGTTCAGGTGGTGCGCCGGGGGCAGGGCGACCCGGTCTGGGCCAGCCATGATGCCGATATCCACTTTACCTTCGTGATGAACGGGGCCGTCACCCTGGAAGGTGAAGGACGTGATCCGTTTCGCCTGGAGCAGGGCGACGCCTTTGTCATCCCGCCCGGAATGCGCACGCGGCTGGCCGACCCCAGCGACGATGTCGAACTGCTCGAGGTCACGCTGCCGGGGTTTTTCAAGACCGATCTGGGCTGACGCGCGGGGGCGCCGAGATTCCCGTGCCGAGGGGGCTTCAATTCCCCCGCGGATTTCCAGTAGGGTATGGCATTCTGACCAGATGATCAAAAATCGGGGAATCGCCATGTCGTTGAAAGAAGCAGCCCTCAAGGTGCGTGAAAACGCCTATGCGCCCTATTCGAATTTCAAGGTGGGCGCCGCGGTCCGCACCCCGTCGGGCGAAGTGTTCGCGGGCTGCAACGTGGAAAACGTGGCCTATCCCGAAGGCACCTGCGCCGAGGCCGGGGCGATCGCCGCGATGGTCGCCGCCGGAGAAAACAAGCTGGCCGAGGTCTATGTGGTCGCCTCCAGCCCGCAACCGGTTCCGCCCTGCGGCGGATGCCGGCAGAAACTGGCCGAGTTCGGAGACAAGGACGTGGTGGTCACCATGGCGACGGTGGACGGGGTAGAAACCCGCACGACTATCGGCGAGCTGCTGCCCGGCGCCTTCGACGCCTCGTTCATGTAAGGGCCGCGCGCATGGACGCCCGTTCGATCATCGCGAAACTGCGCCGCCGCGAGGTGCCGGATGCCGGCGAGCTGGCGTGGTTCGCCCATGGCCTGGCCGATGGCAGCGTCAGCGACGCCCAGGCCGGAGCCTTTGCCATGGCTGTCTGCATGGGCGGGCTGGGTCCCGAGGGCCGCGCCGCGCTGACGCTGGCCATGCGCGACAGCGGCGAGGTTCTGACCTGGAATCTGGACGGTCCGGTGATCGACAAGCATTCGACCGGCGGGGTGGGGGATTGCGTCAGCCTCGTGCTGGCCCCGGCGCTGGCGGAATGCGGGGCCTATGTGCCGATGATCTCGGGCCGCGGTCTGGGCCATACCGGCGGGACGCTCGACAAGCTCGAGGCCATCCCCGGCGTGTCGACCCAGATCAGCCAAGACCGGCTGGCCCAGATTTTGGCCGAGACCGGTGCCGCCATCGTCGGCGCAACGACACAGATCGCCCCGGCGGACAAGCGGCTCTATGCGATCCGCGACGTGACAGCTACGGTCGAAAGCCTCGATCTGATCACCGCCTCGATCCTGTCCAAGAAACTGGCGGCCAGCCCGGATGCTCTGGTGCTGGACGTCAAGATGGGCAGCGGAGCCTTCATGAAAACGCTGGACGAAGCGCGCAAGCTGGCGCAGGCCCTGACCGAAACGGCCAATGCGGCCGGGTGCCGGACTTCGGCCCTGATCACCGACATGAATCAGCCGCTCGCTCCCGCCTTGGGCAACGCCCTGGAAATCGCCGAAGTGATGAAAGTGCTGACCGATGGGCAGCCTTCGCCCCTGACCGAGATTTCGGCCGAGCTGGGCGGTGTTCTGCTGTCTGACGCCGGTATGGTCGGTGATGCGCAGGCCGGGCGGGACATGATCGCCGAGGTGATCCGCGACGGCCGTGCGGCCGAGCGGTTCGGCCGGATGATGGCCGCGGTCGGCGGGCCGCTGGGTCTGGTCGAGGACTGGGCGCGCTATCTGCCCGAGGCCAGCGTGATCCTTGAGGTCACGGCCCAGGACGAAGGCTATGTCACCGCGATGGATGGCGAGGCGCTGGGCCTTGCCGTCGTGGCGCTGGGCGGTGGCCGGCAGGTGGAAAGCGATGTGATCGACCCGGCAGTAGGGCTGTCGGGGCTGGTGCGGCTGGGCGACAAGGTCTCGGCCGGAACGCCGCTGGCCGTGGTCCATGCCGCGCGCGAGGACGCCGCGCAGCGGGCCGCGCAAACCGTGCGTGCCGCAATCACCATCGGCCCGGCGCCCGTTCCGGTGCCGGAGCTGGTACAGGAAAGGATCCTCGCATGAGCCGCGCGTTCCTTGTGGTGATGGATTCGGTGGGTATCGGCGGTGCGCCGGATGCCGACCGGTTTTTCAACGGCGACGTGCCGGACACGGGCGCGAACACGGTGGCCCATATCGCGCAGGCCTGCGCCGAAGGGCGGGCCGAGGATGGTCGGTCCGGGCCGTTGCGCCTGCCCAACCTCGATGCGCTGGGGCTGGGGGCGGCGGTGCGGCTGGCCTCGGGCGCGGATGTGCCGGGGTTGGAGGCCGACCCGACCGGCCTGTGGGGGTGCGCGTGCGAGCATTCGCCAGGCAAGGACACGCCTTCGGGTCATTGGGAACTGGCCGGGCTGCCGGTGCCGTGGGACTGGCACTATTTCCCCGACACGGTCCCCGCGTTCCCTGATGATGTGACCCGCGCCGCCGCGCAGGCCGCCGGAACCGAGGGCATTTTGGGCAATTGCCACGCCTCGGGCACCACGATCATCGCCGAACTGGGCGCTGAACATCTGCGCACGGGTTGGCCGATCTGCTATACCTCGGCCGACAGCGTGTTCCAGATTGCCGCGCACGAGGAGACGTTCGGGCTGGAGCGCCTGTACCAGATGTGCCGGACCCTGGCCCCCATGCTGCACGAGATGAAGGTGGGCCGGGTGATCGCGCGCCCCTTCGTGGGCTCGCCCGAACAGGGGTTTGTCCGCACCACCAGCCGCAAGGATTTCGCCATCACGCCGCCCGCGCCGGTGCTGACCAACTGGGCGCAGGATGCCGGGCGCACGGTGCATGGCGTGGGCAAAATCGGCGACATCTTCTCGATGCAGGGGATCGACACGCTGGACAAGGGCTCGGACGCCGAGTTGATGGGTCACCTCTCGCGCCTTGTGGACAGCGCCGAAGACGGCAGCCTGACATTCGCCAACTTCGTCGAGTTTGACAGCCAGTACGGCCACCGGCGCGACATCTCGGGCTATGCTCGCGCGCTGGAATGGTTCGACGCCGAGATCGGGCGTATCCTGCCCCGGCTGCGCCCGGGCGACCTGTTCCTGCTGACCGCCGATCACGGCAACGACCCCAGCTGGGTCGGCACCGACCACACCCGCGAGCAGGTGCCGGTGCTGATCGCCGGCCTGGGGGCCGGACAGATCGGGCAGATCAATTTCGCCGATGTGGCCGCCAGCATCGCCCATCACGTGAACATTCCGGCGCAAGGGCCGGGAAGGACCTTTCTATGACCGTCGCAGACCTGCCCAAGATCGAACTGCACCTGCATCACGAAGGCGCGGCCCCGCCCGCCTTCATCCGCCAGCTGGCGCATGAAAAGAAGGTTGACCTGAGCGGCACCTTCAAGCCCGACGGCAGCTATGACTTCCGCGATTTCGCGCATTTCCTCAGCGTCTACGAGGCCGCCTGCGAGGTGCTGAAAACCCCCGAGGATTTCCGCCGCCTGACGCTGGCGATCCTGGAAGAAAGCGCGGCGAACGGGGTGGTCTATTCCGAAACCTTCCTCGGCCCCGATTTCTGCGGCGGGGGCGATCTGCATGCCTGGCGCGACTATCTGGCCGCCATTCAGGACGCCGCCGACGAGGCCGAGCGCAAGTTCGAAATCACTCTGCGCGGCGTGGTGACCTGCGTGCGCCATTTCGGACCCGACAAGGCCAAGCGCAGCGCGCTGTGCGCCGCCGAAACCGCCGGTGACTGGATCACCGGGTTCGGTATGGGCGGGAACGAAGCCATGGGCCAGCTGGCCGATTTCAAATGGGCCTTCGACTGCGCGCGCGAGGCCGGATTGCGCCTGACCACCCATGCCGGCGAATTCGGCGGCCCCGAAAGCGTGCGCGATGCGGTGCGCGCGCTGGGAGTCGAACGGGTGGGCCACGGCGTGCGGGCCATCGAAGACCCCGATCTGGTGCATGAGCTGGCCGACCGAGGCACCACGCTCGAGGTCTGTCCGGGCTCGAACGTGGTGCTGGGCCTGTACCCCGATTTCGCCGCCCACCCGATCGCGCGGCTGCGCGAAGCGGGCGTGAAGGTCACGGTTTCCACCGATGACCCGCCGTTTTTCCATACCACCATGCGCCGCGAATATGACATGCTGGCCCAGGCCTTCGGCTGGGACGCCGAGGATTTCGCCGTGCTGAACGACACCGCCCTGAACGCCGCTTTCTGCGATGAAGAGACCCGCGCAAGGGTTAGGAAAAGACTGGAGAACACATGAGCGAACATCTGACCGTCGTCGACCACCCGCTGGTGCAGCACAAACTGACGCTCATGCGGGACAAGGGCACCTCGACCGCCTCGTTCCGGCAACTGCTGCGCGAGATCACGCTGCTGCTGGCCTATGAGGTGACCCGCGACCTGCCGCTGACCACGCGCCACATCGAGACCCCGATGGAGGAGATGGACGCGCCGATCCTGGCGGGCAAGAAACTGGCGCTGGTGTCGATCCTGCGTGCGGGCAACGGGATGCTGGATGGCGTTCTGGAATTGGTGCCCTCGGCCCGGGTCGGATTCGTGGGCCTGTATCGCGATGAAGAAACGCTGCAGCCGGTGCAGTACTATTTCAAGGTTCCCGAAGGGCTGAAGGACCGGCTGGTGATCGCGGTCGACCCGATGCTGGCCACCGGCAACAGTTCGGCCGCTGCCGTCGACCTGCTGAAACAGGCCGGCGCCACCGACATCCGGTTCCTGTGCCTTCTGGCCGCCCCCGAAGGCGTGGCGCGCATGAAAGAGGCACATCCCGACGTCAAGATCGTCACCGCCGCGCTGGACCGCGAGCTGAATTCCAAGGGCTACATCATGCCGGGCCTCGGCGATGCCGGCGACCGGATGTTTGGCACCAAATAGGCGCGCCTAGTCGCCGCAGATGTTCTGCAGCCGCACCCAGTCTCGGTCGGGCAGAACCTGATCCGGGGGCTGACCCGCCATCGGGTCGGCTTCGATCAGGGGCAGAACCGTTTCTCCGGTGATGTCGCGCGCATAGGCATACGGCGTCGAGGGCAGCCGGGCCTGGGCAAAGCTCTGCAGCAGGGCCTCATCCGCGATCTCCGGGCGCGGCTCCGACAGGACCTGCTCGGTATAGGCGTCGATCTGTCCGGCCGTCAGCCCGCCCGTGGTCAGCAAGCGAAATGCCGCAACGGTGCCCGTTCGGTCCAGCAGCTCGTCCAGCGGGTCCTGCCATGCGGCACGGGCGCGTTCGGCGATGATGTATCCCGCGGCGACGGCCGGGTCCTCGTAGTCTTCGACAAGCGCCCGGTTCAGCAGAACGATGCCACCGGGCAGGCCCAGGCTTTCCTGCACGCCGGCGGGCAGGATCACGATCCGGCGGACCCCGGTCCGCTGTGCAAGTGCCCGCAGCGATGCCTGCGCGTCGCGTGCGTTGCAGGCCCGGCCCGAAACGCGCTCGATCCGGCGCAAGACCATCTCGCCGATTTCCTGGCGCTTGATCTGTGGCAGGACGCTCACGACATGGGATTGCAGCGCGCCCGGCAACCAGAACACCAGCAGCGCCACCACCGCGGCCACGACGCCGCCGACGCTGGCCCAGCGCAGGCGCCCGGGGTGGGGGCGGGCACGTTCGATGGCACGCTGCAGCTTGTCGATGGCCTCGATCATGGTCGTTTCCGACTGGTCGAGTTCGAGCGTCTCGCCAGGATCGCCGTCGGGGTTGTAGATGGCCGGAATGGCGCCGGGGTTCTGGCGCTCCAGCGCGGCCAGAGACCAATGGGTCAGCGGCCGGTCGTTGAAGTCGGAAATCGTCAGGGTCGCTTCGCCGATCGACACCACGACCTCGCGCCGCTGTTCGTCCGGCGACGGGCGCCACAGACCGGTGGCTTCGATCCGTTGGTATTGTTTGAATGCCGTCTTCACGGTGGGCTGCTCGTTATGGTTTGGCCAAGTCCTATCACGATGGGACCGAACGGCGCAAACCTGTTGCGCAACCGGCACCGGGCATGTTCCACTGACCCCGCCGGAACGCACAAGAATACCAAAGGGGCCAGGGTGATCCTATCGACGGGGCGGTCTTTCATCTTCATTCATATTCCAAAAACCGGGGGCACGTCGCTGGCGCTTGCGCTCGAGGCGCGTGCGATGAAGGACGACATTCTGGTCGGAGACACGCCCAAGGCGCAACGGCGACGGCGGCGTCAGCAGTCGCTCGTGACCGCAGGCCGCCTGTGGAAACACGCGCGCCTGTCCGATATCGAGGGGCTTGTGCCGCCCGACCGGATGCGTGCCATGTTCGTCTTTACGCTGGTGCGCAACCCCTGGGACCGTATGGTCAGCTACTATCACTGGCTGCGCACGCAGACGTTTTCGCACCCGGCGGTCGGCCTGGCCAAGGCACTGGATTTTGGCGGTTTCGTGCAGCACCCGGATATCCGCCGGTCGTTCCGGCAGAGCCCGGCGCGCAGCTACGTCACCAACGCCGAGGGGCAGGAAATGTGCAACGCCTACGTTCGGATCGAGCATTTCCACGAAGATGCCCGCCCCTTGTTCGATCATCTTGGATTTGAATTCCGTCTGCCGCATGCGAACCCGTCGTGCCGATCGGAAGACTATCGGGGCTATTACTGCGCCCGGACCCGCGATGCCGTGGCCGAGGCCTGTTCGGAAGATATCGAGAGATTCGGGTATCACTTCGAATAAGGGAGCTGTTTCCCGATTGCACTCAAGGGCGGGGCTGGTGGCGGAACTGTTCTCAAAAACAGGCCTTACGCTCGGCGTAACGGCGCAAATAGGGCGGAAAAAGGGCGGGAATAAGGCGCCACCCAGCCTGCCGTGCTACACCTTTTTCAGTTGACAGGTGCCAGAAGGGGGCGGCGCATGTTTGAAGTAGTGAGTGTTTCAGCGGACGAGATGTCCTTTGAAAAAGGGGTTGCAACGACGACGCGTAAGGCTGTTTCGGTGCGGCGCGGAGGGTTGGTGCATGGCACGCGGGTTCTGACCTCTGGCGGGTGGGTGCCCGTCGAGGCGCTGACGCCCGGAGATCCGGTGCGCACGGCGGACAATGGGTTTCAGCCCGTGCGGCGCGTGTCGCAAGACCTGATCTCGGTGCCGGCTGATGAAACCCGTCCGGAATTTCTCCCGGTTCGGGTACCGGCCGGCGCGGCTTACAACAAGCGGCCGGTCTGGCTTATGCCCGAACAGGGGATTGCCGTCGCCGCGTCCTGGCTGGATGCGCGGCCGGCCGACAGCGCCATCGTCGCGGCGCGGTTGCTCAGCGGGTCTTTTGCCTTTGGCTCGGCGATGCCGGCCACCCGTTTCCCGGTGACCACATTGTTTTTCGACCAGGACGAAATCATTTGCATCGAAGGCGGCCTCAAAGCCTATTTCCCGGCCTGCCGCATCGCGGGCAGGGGACGTGTCACGGGGCAAAGCGGTTACCCGGTTCTGGATGCAGAAAGTGGCGCGGCGCTGGTCGCGTCCGTCGCGGCTGCGCGCGATCTGTCGGCGCTGGCCTGCCCGGTCTCCGCTAGGGCTGTTGCGATCCCCCGGGTGCCGGTGGTTCCGGCCAGGCCCGTCCGGGGCGAGCGGCGCCCCGGACGCCCGGGCCGGCCCAGACAGCCGGCCCTGCTTTTGCGCGCCGACTGGCAGAACTGACCCGGTCGTTTCAGCGGAGAACTGGCGCATGCATCCATGCGCCAGCACCTGTACGTCAGGCCGCCTTGGCCTCGGGGGCGAAGCGGCCATAGAAGGTCTGACCCTTCTCGGCCATCTCGCGCAGCAGTGGCGGGCAGGCGAAACGCTCGCCATATTTCTCGGTCAACTGGTCGCAACGCTCGGCGGCGTAGGGCGCGCCGATCATGTCGATCCAGCTGAACGGACCACCCGACCAAGGCGCAAAACCCCAGGCCAGGATGGCGCCCACATCGCCTTCGCGGATGTCTTCCAGAACGCCTTCCTCCAGCGCGCGCACGGCTTCCAGAACCTGTGCGAACATCAGGCGGTCCTGCACTTCCTGCAGCGAGGGCTGCTGTTCCGCCAGCGGATATTTCTCGTGCAGGCCGTGCCAATAGCCGATGCGCTTGCCATTCTCGTCATAGTCGAAGAAACCGGCCTTGGCCTTGCGGCCCAGACGGCCCTGCTCCTCCATCCAGAAGATCAGGTCGTCGGCGGGGCTTTCGGGATAGGCGTCGCCCATCGCGGCCTTGGTCGCCCGCGCGATCTTGGCGCCCAGGTCGATCGAGGTTTCGTCGGTCAACTGGATCGGCCCCACCGGGAAGCCCAACTGACGCGCCGCATTGTCGATCAACACCGGCTTGACGCCTTCGGTGATCATCCGCGCCCCTTCGTTGATGTAGGGGATGATGCAGCGGTTGCAGTAGAAGAACCGCGCGTCATTGACCACGATCGGCGTCTTGCGGATCTGGCGGACATAGTCCAGCGCCTTGGCCACGGCCCGGTCACCGGTTTCCTTGCCCTTGATGATTTCCACCAGGAACATCTTCTCGACCGGCGAGAAGAAGTGGATGCCGATGAACTGATCGGGCCGCTTGCTGGCCTTGGCCAGTTCGGTGATCGGCAGGGTCGAGGTGTTCGAGGCAAAGATGCAGTCCTCGGGGATGATCGCCTCGACCTTCTGGGTCATCTCGGCCTTGACCTTGGGGTCCTCGAACACGGCTTCGATGATCAGATCGCAGCCGGCCAGCTTTTCGAGGTCCGGCGTGGCGGTGATGCGGGCCAGCATGGCCTCTTTCTTTTCGGCCGTGACCTTGCCACGCTTCATGCCTTTGTCCAGATAGGCTTCGGTATAGGCCTTGCCCTTGTCGGCAGCGGCCTGATCGCGGTCGATCAGCACGACCTCCATCCCGGCTTGCGCCGAGACCAGCGCGATGCCCGCGCCCATCATGCCGGCACCCAGAACGCCGATTTTCTTGACCGACTGATCCGGGATGCCCTTCGGACGAACGGCGCCTTTTTCCAGCGCTTCCTTGTTCAGGAACAGCGAACGGATCATCGCGCCCGAGGACGGGTTCATCAGCACCGAGGTGAACCAGCGCGCCTCGATCTTCAGCGCGGTGTCGAAATCGACCAGCGCGCCTTCATAGACCGCGCTCAGCAGGGCCTTGGCCGCCGGGAAGGCGCCCTGGGTCTTGCCGTTCACCATGGCCGAGGCGCCCACGAAGTTCATGAAGCCCGCCGGGTGATAGGGCGCGCCGCCGGGCATCTTGTAGCCCTTGGCGTCCCACGGCTTGACCAGATCGGCATCCTTGGCGTTCAGCACCCATTCCTTGGCCGCGGCCAGCGGATCGGCTGCGATCTCGTCGATGTAGCCTGCGCCCTTGGCCTTTTTCACGTCCAGCATCTTGCCTTCCAGCAGCAGCGGAGCCGCCGCGATGGCGCCCACCTTGCGGACCATCCGGGTGGTGCCGCCCGCGCCGGGGAAGATGCCGACCATGATTTCCGGCAGGCCGTATTTGGCCTTGGGGTTTTCGGCGGCAAAGATGCGGTGCGTGGCCAGCGGCAGCTCCATGCCGATGCCGGCGGCAGTGCCGGGCAGGGCGGCTGCGATCGGTTTGCCACCTTTCTTGGTCTTGGGGTCCATGCCGGCCAGCTCGATCTTGCGCAGCAGGGCGTGCATCTTCATCGTGCCTTCGAACAGGCCCTTGGCCGGGTCGTCGCCCGCCTGTTCCTTCATGACCGCCAACAGATTCAAGTCCATGCCGCCGGCAAACGAGCCTTCCTTGCCGCTGGTGATCACGATGCCTTTGATCTCGTCATCGGCCAGGGCCTGATCGATGCAGTCGTTCAGTTCGGACAGGCCGTCGAACGACATCACGTTCATGGTCTTGCCGGGGACGTCCCAGGTGATGATGCCAACGCCGTCGGCGTCTTTGGTCAGTGTAAAATCAGCCATTTTTCTTCTCCTGATCCCCGCCGTTACACACGTTCGATGATGGTTGCCGCGCCCATGCCGGATGCGATGCACAAGGTGGCCAGACCGGTTTCCTTGTCCTGGCGTTCCAGCTCGTCCAGCAGGGTGCCGATGATGATCGCGCCGGTGGCGCCCAGCGGGTGGCCCATGGCGATCGAGCCGCCGTTGACGTTGACCAGTGCCGGATCGACGTCAAACGCCTGCTGGAACCGCAGCACGACCGAGGCGAAGGCCTCGTTGACCTCGAACAGGTCGATATCGCCGATTTTCATGCCGGTTTCGGCCAGGATCTTTTCGGTCACCGGAACCGGGCCGGTCAGCATGATGGTCGGGTCGGTGCCGATCTTGGCGGTGGCCTTGATGCGGGCGCGCGGCTTCAGGCCGTATTTCTCGCCGAATTCCTTGTTGCCGATCAGCACGGCCGCCGCACCATCCACGATGCCCGAGCTGTTGCCGGCGTGGTGGATGTGGTTGATCTTTTCCAGATGCGGGTATTTCAGCATCGCCACCTTGTCGAAACCGGGCATCTGCTCGCCCATCATCTGGAACGAGGGGTTCAGCGCGCCGAGGCTCTGCATGTCGGTGCCGGGGCGCATGTATTCGTCGCGGTCCAGAATGGTCAGGCCGTTGCGGTCCTTGACGGTGATCACCGACTTGGCAAAGCGGTTCTCTTCCCACGCCTTGGCCGCGCGTTTCTGCGATTCAACGGCCAGCGCGTCGGCCTGATCGCGGGTGAAGCCATATTCGGTGGCGATGATGTCGGCCGAGATGCCCTGCGGGACGAAATAGGTCTCCATCGCCAGCGACGGATCGACCGCGATGGCGGCGCCGTCGCTGCCCATGGGCACGCGGCCCATCATCTCGACGCCACCGGCGATATAGGCGTCACCCGCGCCGCCTTTGACCTGGTTGGCGGCCAGGTTCACGGCCTCCATCCCGGAGGCGCAGAACCGGTTGATGGCAAGGCCGGGGATGGATTCGTCAAGATCCGAGGCCAGCACGGCCGAACGGGCAAGACAGCCGCCCTGTTCCATCACCTGGGTGACGTTGCCCCAGATCACGTCCTCGACGGCGTGGCCTTCCAGGTTGTTGCGTTCCTTGACGGCGTTCAGGGTCACAGCCGACAGGCGCACCGAGGTCACCTCGTGCAGGCTGCCGTCCTTGCGGCCCTTGCCGCGCGGGGTGCGCACAGCGTCATAAATATAAGCTTCGGTCATGGTTCTCTCCTCAAGCTCGATCCGACGGATTGCCGGGCATCAGGTCATAGGGGTGTTTCCATCCGGGCTGCTCGGACAGGCGGGTCAGCCAGGCGTCGATATGGGGCCATTCGGCGCGGTCAAAGCCGAACGGTTCGGGGTAATAGAGGTAGCCGCAGCAGCTGAGATCGGCGTTGGTCACGCCGTCGCCGACGATCCAGTCGCGGCCTTCCAGATGCGCGTTCAGCACCTGATAGGCGGCTTTCAGGCGGCCCTGGTTGAAGGCGATCACATCCGGGTTGCGGTGCTGTTCGGGCAGGAAGTTCATCAGGAACCGGGTCAGGCCCGCCATCGAGCTGAGCTTGTGGTTGTCCCACAGCACCCAGCGCAGGATGTCATAGTTCTCTTCCCGCGTCTTGCCGCCGAATTTCCCTGATTTTTCGGTGACATAGGCCTGAATCGCGCCCGACTGGCTGGTCCGGAAATCTCCGTCGATCAGCACCGGCGCTTCGCCCATTTCGTTGACTGCGGCGCGGTATTCGGGGGTTCGGGTCTGGCCGTTGAAGAAATCGACAAAGACCGGCTCCCATTCCAGCCCCGACATCTCAAGTGCCAAGGCAGCCTTGTATGAGTTTCCGCTTTCTCCGAAGCAATGCAATTTTATCGTCATGCACTCACCCCTCCCAAGGCGTTGGTACGGTTTTCGTCTCGCACGTGTTTCAAGAAAGACCTGTCTCGCGGGCCGCAGCCGCGTTCGGACTTGTCTTGCTGAAAACACGCCGGCCGGCGCCGGGGCCGTTCAGCGTTTGCGCGCCTCAAGCTCGGAATTGAAGATGCGCAGCCGGTGGGTCAGGTTCTCCTCGTCGATCACGCTGTTGAAATTCTCGAACAGGAATGACAGCGCCTCGCCTTCGTCCAGCCCGGCCTCGCGGGCAAATCCCTTGAGTTTTCGATACCCGTCCTCGGTCATGGCGACGGGAAAGCGGCGGGTCAGGCGAAAGCGTTTGGGCATGTCATCTCCTCGACAAACGCTGGTTCCGGGCGGGGTCGCCCGGAACCAGACTGGGATCAGAAGTTCGCCGCGTCCAGTGCCATCACCGTATCGGCGCCGGTCTGGATCCGCGCCAGGTGCAGGCACGTGGCCGGCAGACGGCGCGCCATGTAGTAGCGGCCCGTGGTGATCTTGGATTCGTAGAAATCCTTGTCGGACGCGCCGGCATCCAGCGCTTCTCGCGCGGCCTTGGCCATCTGTGCCCACATCAGGCCCAGGCAGACATGGCCGAACATGTGCATGAAGTCATACGAGCCAGCCAGCGCATTGTGCGGGTTGGTCATGCCGTTCTGCATGAAGTACATGCCGGCGGCCTGCAGGTCCTTCGAGGCGGCCTTCAGCGGTTCGATGAACGCCTTGTCATAGGCTTCGTCCTTGCCGCCGTTTTCCTTGCAGAAGGTTTTGACCATGTCGAAGAAGGCCATGACGTGTTTGCCGCCGTCCTGGGCCAGTTTGCGGCCGACCAGGTCCAGCGCCTGAACGCCGTTGGCGCCTTCGTAGATCATGGCGATGCGGGCGTCGCGGGTGTATTGCGACATGCCCCATTCCTCGATGTAGCCATGGCCGCCATAGACCTGCTGGGCCTGAACGGTCATGTCATAGCCTTCGTCGGTCAGGAAGCCCTTGATGACCGGGGTCATCAGCGAGATCAGCCCGTCTGCGTCCTTGTCGCCCGCGCGGTGCGCCTTGTCGATCAGGGTCGCGCCCCACAGGATGAAGGCCCGCGCGCCTTCCACAAAGCTTTTCTGGTCCATCAGGCTGCGGCGGATGTCGGGGTGCACGATCAGAGGATCGGCCGGGCCGTCGGGGTTTTTCGGGCCGGTCACGTCGCGCCCCTGCAGGCGGTCCTTGGCGTATTCCAGCGCGTTCTGATAGGCGGCCTCGGCCTGGGCCAGGCCCTGCATGCCGACACCCAGACGCGCTTCGTTCATCATGGTGAACATGGCGCGCATGCCCTTGTGTTCCTGACCCAGCAGCCAGCCGGTTGCGCCGTCATAATTCATCACGCAGGTCGAGTTGCCGTGGATGCCCATCTTTTCTTCGATCTTGCCGACCGAAACGCCGTTGCGCTCGCCCAGGCTGCCGTCCTCGTTCACCAGGAACTTGGGGACGATGAACAGTGACACGCCCTTGATGCCCTCGGGGCCGCCGGGGATCTTGGCCAGCACCAGGTGGATGATGTTGTCGGCCATGTCGTGATCGCCGGACGAGATAAAGATCTTCTGGCCGGTGATCTTGTAGCTGCCATCACCCTGCGGCTCGGCCTTGGTGCGCATCAGGCCCAGATCGGTGCCGCAATGCGGCTCGGTCAGATTCATGGTGCCGGTCCATTCGCAGCTGACCATCTTGGGCAGATAGGTGTTTTTCTGGTCGTCGGTGCCATGCGCCAGGATGGCCGAGGCCGCGCCGTGGGTCAGGCCCTGATACATGGTGAAGGCCTGGTTCGCGGCCGAGAACATCTCGCCCACGGCCGTGCCAAGAACATAAGGCATGTTCTGGCCGCCATATTCCTCGGGCATGTCCAGACCGGTCCAGCCGCCTTCCTTGACCTGCTCGAACGCGTCCTTGAACCCGGTCGGGGTATAGACCACGCCGTTTTCGAACCGGCAGCCTTCCTTGTCACCGACCACGTTCAGCGGGTGCAGCAGGTTGACGGCGACCTTGCCGGCCTCTTCCAGAACGGCGCCGGTGAAATCGGGCTCAAGCTCGGCATAGCCCGGAATGTCGGATTGCGAGACCTTGAGAACGTCGTGAAGAACGAATTGCGTGTCTTTGGTAGGCGCGTTGTAGACGGGCATTTGAAGCTCCCTTAATTCAGATGTCCGGGTGGCAGGCGGCCGGGTAGATCACTCGGCAGCCTTCTTTTCCTGTTTCATCGAGGCGATGACCTTTTCGCCCCAGCGCAACTGTTCCTTCAGATCGTCGATCGCCTGGGTCAGTTCCTCGCGGCGGGCTTCCATGTCCGCCAGACGCTCGCACGCGATTTCATAGGTGCGGGTCATCTGGGTCAGTTGCTGGTCGCCGACATGGTACAGATCCAGAAGCTGACGAATCTCCTCCAGGCTGAAGCCAAAGCGCTTGCCGCGCAGGATCAGCTTGAGCCGCGCCCGATCACGTTTGGTGAACAACCGTTTCTGACCTTCCCGGATCGGAAACAGAAGCTCCTTGGCCTCGTAGAACCGCAGGGTCCGCGGCGTGACGTCATACGCCTCGCACATTTCGCGGATCGTCATCAGGTCTTCGGTCATGGGTCATCCCCCCTCGTCACTGGCGTCTTGAGGTATGAGTTGCGCAGTCGATGGCCGCTTTACAACATGAGAGTGACGTTGACGTAATTCAGACGCTGCGTCATTTCAAAATTGACGTAACATCCGCCCGCGTAAAGCGGGGTTCCGGCGATTTCCGTGCCCCGTTTCAGGCGAAATCAAGAGTGGCGGCGACAAAAAAGACAGCCGCGCGGGGCAACGCGCGGCTGTCTGTTTCGATGATCGGCCCGGGGGTCAGCTCAGCATTTTTGCGGTCTGGTCGCGCAGGCGCTGCAGTTCGTCCATAGCTTCGTCCAGTTGCTGGCGCTGCTGGCGCAGCTCTTCCATCTGGCGGTCGGCCATCTCGACGAAAGTCGCCATCTGGGCCTCGTTGCCCTGATCCTCGTAGATCAGCAACCATTGCCGGATCTCTTCCAGCGGAAAGCCAAACTTGCGGCCGCGCATGATCAGCTTCATCCGCGCCCGTTCGCGCGGGCCATAGAACCGCGACCGGCCCTCGCGGTCGGGCTGCAGAAGCTCGATATACTCATAGTAGCGCAGGGTGCGCGGAGTCACGTCGAACTCGGCGCACATCTCTTTGAATGACAAACGATCGTCGGACATTCCTGTTCTCCTCGGCTGCAACCTAGGGCGTTGCGCGGACAAGCGCAACAGGCGGGCTTGCCCTTTGCGTCAACACCGGATCATAAAGGAGGCGACACAACAGGACGAAACGCCAATGGTCGACAAGACAGTACTCGCCCGCCAGTTCATCGAGGCGATCCCCCATGCGCGGGCCCTGGGCCTGACCCTGACCCATATCGGCGAGGGCGAAGCCGAGATCACCATGCCCTACAACGCGGATCTGATCGGCGATCCCCGCACGGGGGTGATTCACGGCGGGGCAGTGTCGGCCAGCCTGGATACCTGCTGCGGGGCCGCGGTCATGAGCCATCCGGCCGCGCCCGGCGGCACCGCCACCATCGACCTGCGAATCGACTACATGCGCGCCGCAACGCCGGGCCAGACGATCACCACTCGGGCGACCTGCTATCACATAACGCGCAATGTGGCCTTCGTGCGCGCCACCGCCATGGATGACGATCAGGATCGCCCGGTGGCCACCGCATCGGGCGCCTTCACGGTCGAGGGGAAGTGAGATGGCAAGACCACGTCCCGAACCGATGCAGGTGGTGAAACAGCGGCGCGACGCGGCCCTCAAGGCGCTGGTCGAGGGGGTTCCGTATATCCGGTTCCTCAACATCAGCTTCGACCGGCGCGGAGATGAGCTGACCAGTGTTCTGAATTTCGACGAAAAACTGATTGGCAACCCGTTCCTGCCGGCGATTCATGGCGGCGTCACGGCGGCCTTTCTCGAGGTGACGGCGGTGATCACGCTCAGCTGGGAGCACCTGTTCCCGCGCATCGAAAGCGGTGAGATCGACGCCGAGGACATCATCTCGGATCACAATATCCGCTTTCCCAAGACCATCGACTTCACGGTGGACTATCTGCGCTCGGGCCTGCCGCGCGATGCCTATGCACGCGCCTTCATCAGCCGGGCGGGGCGGCGGTATGCCTCGGTGCGTGTCGAGGCCTGGCAGGACAACCATGCCAAGCTGTTCGCGCAGGCCACAGGGCATTTCCTGATGCCGCAAGAGCCTTCGGCCAAGGGCTGAGAAAAATGCGGGACGCCTCGGCACCCATCACCCACGGACGGGTGCTGAAGATCGCGGTGCCGATCGTGCTGTCCAATGCGACGGTGCCGATTCTAGGCGCTGTGGATACCGGCGTGGTCGGCCAGATGGGGCAGGCCGCCCCGATCGGCGCGGTTGGCATCGGTGCGGTCATTCTGGCAACGATCTATTGGGTGTTCGGCTTTCTGCGCATGGGCACGACCGGCCTAGCGGCGCAGGCCCGAGGCGCAGGAGACACGGCCGAAACCGGTGCTCTGCTCATGCGCGGTCTGCTCTTGGGCGGCGCGGCGGGGCTGTTCTTCATCGTGGCGCAGGTGGCGGTATTCGCAGGGGCCTTCGCCCTGTCGCCCGCCAGCCCCGAGGTCGAGGCGCTGACGCGCGATTACCTTGAGATTCGCATCTGGGGCGCGCCGGCGACCATTGCGCTCTATGCCGTGACGGGCTGGCTGATCGCGGTCGAGCGCACGCGCGGCGTGTTCGTCCTGCAGGTCTGGATGAACGGGCTGAACATCCTGTTGGATTTGTGGTTCGTGCTGGGGCTGGGCTGGGGCGTCGAAGGGGTGGCTGTGGCCACGCTGGTCGCTGAATGGACCGGGCTGGCGCTGGGCCTGTGGCTGTGCCGCGATGCGTTCGGGGGCAATCAATGGCGCGATTGGGCGCGGATCTTCGACCCCGCCCGCCTGCGCCGGATGATGCAGGTCAATGGCGACATCATAATCCGGTCGGTCCTGCTGACTGGGTCTTTCACCACCTTTCTGTTCGTGGGCGCCGATCTGGGCGACGTGACGCTGGCTGCCAACCAGGTGCTGATCCAATTCCTGGAAATCACCGCCTTTGCGCTGGACGGGTTCGCCTTTTCCGCCGAGGCGCTGGTGGGCAGCGCCGTCGGCGCCAGGGACCGATACCAGGTCCGGCGCGCCTCGGTCATGGCGTCGCAATGGGGCGTCGGAGGCGCCGTGCTGCTGGGGGTCACGTTCTTTTTGGCGGGGCCCGCATTGATCGACCTGATGGCCACCGCGCCCGAGGTGCGGATCGCGGCGCGCGAATACCTGATCTGGGCGGCGCTGGCCCCAGTGATCGGAGTCGCCAGCTGGATGTTCGACGGAATCTACATCGGCGCCACCTGGACCCGCGCCATGCGCATCGCGATGATCCAGTCTGTGGCGATCTATGTGATGGCGCTGTTCCTGCTGGTGCCAACCATGGGCAATCACGGGCTGTGGGCCGCGCTGATGGTGCTGAACACCGCCCGCGCGGCAACGCTGGGCCTGCGCTATCCCCGGCTCGAGGCGCAGGTCGCCTAGGTCACCGACTCATAGACGCGCAACCAGATGCGTGTTGCGGCGAGTTTGACTGGGGCGAGGAAGTTGGCGTCATGTTTCTCGTATCTGGTGGCGATGGCCCTGTAGTGCTTGAGCTTTGAGAAAAACCGTTCGATCCGGTTGCGCCGC
>NZ_FQVK01000027.1 GCF_900129345.1 Ruegeria intermedia
ACCTGCGAGAGTGCTGGCGGCGCGGTCGATCAGGGTGGGAAGATCCTGGGCCTCGGAGGAAATCGGGGCGATCGCGGTCATTGCGCACCCTCCCGCGGCAGGATCGCGACCTTCAGCGTGCCCGGCCGCACCGTGCGGGCGGGTTCGAAGCCCTTGCGGATCGCCTCGGGCCATGCGGCGTATTTGCGCTCGGGGACGCGGTACGTGACGTCGACGTATTGCTCGGGATCGTCGCCCGCGGCGCGGATGCGCTCGACCATGGCGGCGAGCTGCTCCTGGTCCCAATCGACGCGCTTGGGCAGGTCGGCGACCACGGTGAAGTCGCCGTCGTCCAGCCTGACGGCGCCGGTGTCCTTGCCAGCCGCGCGGCGGGCTTCCTCGGCGCGGGCGGCGTAGCGGACGCTCAGCGCCCCATCGAGACGGGTCTTGGCGGCCTTTGCCCGTTTCAGGCGCTCGTCCACCTCGTGCTGCAGGACGGCGAGCAGATCGACGGGCATCTGGGCGATCTCGGCCGTATCGAGCCCGGGCAGATCGTCGGGCGTGGGCGCGTTGTCAGGGAAAGGCATGAACGGGTCTCCATGATTGGCGAACTGGTCGAGAAAGCGGGACATCACGCGGCCTCCGGCTGGGCGAGCAGGCGCTCGAGCGGCACGGACGTTGCACGCGGCTTCGGCCGGGCGATGGCGAGATAGGCGAAGCGGTCGGGGCCGAGGCGCTCCTGCACGAGATGCACGAGCCCCGCCTCGCAGGCGCGGAAGGCGGCCGAGGCGAGCGCCGCCAGCCGCTGGCGGTCCCTGTCCGGCAGGGTCGACATGCCCGGCATCGCGTCGATCCCGAGAAAACCCCGGTGGTATTCCAGCCGGTCGCCGGGTGTTGCCTGACCCACCCAGGCGCAAAACTCGATATCCGTGAGCGGGCGCGCGGCGCGGACTGTGATGAAGGGGGTGTTGCCCATGAACATGATCTCCTCCTTTCGCCTCTACTCACGCCGCGACGAGATCGTCCCACGAGGGACCGAGCCCATGGGCGGTGAGAACGAGCCGGAGATCGGCGAGGCGTCGGTAGAGCGCGGAGCGGCTGCCGAAGCCGTCGGCGGCCAGCGAGGTCACGGAACGATGGGCCAGCGCGCGACAGAACCGGCGGTCGTCCTCCGGCAACCGCGCCAGCGCGGTCCGCAGGGATTCCCGGGTCAGACTGTCCGCCTGCGCGTCGCGGTCCTGTCCGTGCCAGGCGGCAAGGCCATCGTCCTCGCTCAGCGTCTCGCCAATGGGTTCACGGGAGCCGGTCAGCCGCACGTCGAGCGAGAGCGGCGATCCACCCTGCGCCCGACGCTGGCGGTGGTGCCGGATGGCGATCCGCGAACACTGGTTGCGCAGCACGATGTTGGCGAAGGCGCCGATGCTGCCGCGGCGCGCATCGAAGGAGGGCAATCGGCAGATCAGATCGACGAGCAGATCCTGGCGGAGGTCGTCGAGATCGGGGGCGGAGAGCGCCAGCTTGCGGTGCAGACGGCGCGCGGCGCGGTCGGCCTCAAGGGTCAGCGCGGCAAGGTCGGAGGGGGAAATCGGAGGGTGCATGTCGTGGTGCCTCGGAACATCGTTTCTGTTGTTCCAAGACTGCCCGACAGGCCGACGCTTTCGGTGTGTTTGGCGTGTGCTTGTTGTGTGTGAATTGTGTGCGGAGTGCTCAGTCCTCGATGGCCACCTCTTCGGGTGCCATGCCGAGGCGATAGCCGTAGCCACGCACGGTGACGATCAGGTCGTCCACGGCCGAGCGCGACAGGCCGCATCCGACCAGAGCCTTGCGCAGATCCCGAACGATCTCGTTCGCCGGACGCCCGGTCCGCGCGTCGATCATCTCCTTGCGTAGCACCGGATCGCGCTGCCCGGCCTGTTCCGCGAAAAGCCGGATCAGTGCAAACATCTGCGGCGTGAGATCGAGGCGGCGTCCGTCGAACACCACCGACTGGCGGCTCCGGCTCAGGACGAGGCGAGGCGCGGTGACGGCGATCGGCGAAAGTCGGTCAAACGCGATATTCTCCATACCGTGATCGTCCAACAGCACGCATTCGGCCAGCGAGCGCGCTTCGATGCCGGCCGCCCGCAAATGCAGTTCGGTTGCCGGGTCGACCTCGGTGGCGATGACGGTGATGGGCGCCGATCCGGCGGCCATTCTGGTCGCGAGCATGGTGGCAGGCGCCATCAGCAGATCCGCGTCGTGGCAGAGAAACACGCAGATTCCCGTGGGCAATCGCCCCAGGAGCCAAAGCCCGTCCGCGACAACGGTGGCCGCTGCCGGAAATCCCGCGGATGCCGCCATAGCCGAGGCGAGGTTGTCGGCGTCAATACCGAAACGGCGGAGGTCATCTGGCTCAAGCACCACATCCTCCACCGCATCGTGCGGGCAGCACGCGCGCAGTTCGTCGCCCATCTGCCGGATCGGGCGCACATCCAGACCGCACTCGCAGTGCGCGCAGACCGACCAGCTGTCCGCCTTCGGATGCTCGATCAGCACGCGCTTCCTCAGCAGGCGCTCGACCTCGCGCTCGGGAAATCGGCGCAGCGCCCGGCCCGAGATCGCGACCTGCGGGCCGCCGTCACTCAGCCGCGTCCACAACCATGCCAGCATCGCGGTCCTTCTCCAGCCCGTGGCGCGCGATCAGCGTGTGGATCGCCTTCTCGAACCGCGTGCGGCGAAACGCGAGCGTTCCCGGTGGCTTCAGCCTCACGGTCACCTGCGCCGGGCGCTTCCCCTCCGACTTCATAAAGACCCGGAAAGAGATCTCGCCGAGCCGCCAGCCCTTGCCGAACCGCACCTCGCTGCCCTCGAAGTGCCGCAGCGCCCCGGCTGGGTCCTTGGACACCCAGCTCCGGACGTAGCGCCAATGCCCCTCGTCCTCGTCCCATTCGAACTGGTCCGCGGCAGCGGCCACGATCCGCACGTCGAGGATGCGGTCGTCGTAGCGATGATCGAAGGCAAAGCCGGGGCCGGCCTTGCTGATCGGATCGAGGGTGTAGAGATCGCGAGCATCCTTGCCCGAGAAGAAGCCGGGACGGCCAAGGACGTGCCTTGCGAAGATCTCGGCGAGATCCGCCTGCTGGGCCTTCACGACGCCGCCGATGAACAGCCGCGCCTCTGCCGGCGAGTAGCGCAGCGTGGCGTATTTCACGGCGCGCAGGGGAATGATCTTCTCCCGGTTCCCGTCCACCACGGGCGTCGTCGCGACCGGGGCGCCGTGACTGATGACGAGGTTGATCTCGCCGTCTTCCTCATACGCCCCGAGGCGGCAGTATTCCCCCTGCAGATCGCGCGAGAACAGCTTGATCGCCGCTTTCTTGAAGACCTCGGAGATCTCCGCGGTCAGGTCCGCGCTGACGTCGCGCTCCGGCCCACGAAACTCGGCCAGCGCTGTCGGGGCGCGCAGCGCATGGAAGTCGGCCGCCGCCTCGAAGACGCCCTTGTGATGCAGGTAGGTATGCAACGCGACATGCTTGGGGTCGTGTTTTGCGGGCGCGGTTTCCTTCTCGTCAACCTCGGAATGGGGATAGAGCACAACGCCTTGCCGCCGCGCCTCGTTCAGGATGATCTGCATCCCCTCATTGGTGCCGAGGTCCGCCACCCGGTGAAGATCGGCGACGATCCCCTCGTTCCACGCCGTGATGTCCCCTTCGAAATGCCGAGCGAGCGCGGCTCTGACCGCGGGCTCTTCGCCGTCGAAATCGATGGGCACTTCCTCCGGCTCGAAATGGCGCGCGAAGAGCTCCTCGATGAGTCCCAGATCGATCGTCTTCAGGAACTTAGGATTGACGAATTTCTTGAGATCGGACCCCATTCTTGCACCTCGCTGCCGGCAGTCATGTTCTCTTAATGTTCTATATCGCCGAACAACCGGGAGTCGAGTCTCCAAATGCCGATCCAGGCGCGCTGCGCCCCCGTGGGACGTCTCGCGGAGGCCATGAGTAGAAGAAGGGTGAGACCTCGCGGATTTGCCCTTCATGAAACGCCCCAACCCCCTGCCGCCCGAACTGATGACCCCGGCCGAGCGACGCGCGGAACTCTGCCGTCTGCTGGCGGCCGGGCTGGTCAGGCTGCGGATGCGGGAACAAGGGCAACATATAGAGAGAGAGGGAGAATTTCCGCTACACAACTCACTCGACCAGAGCGGTAGTGCAGGTCCAACCGACCGGAGGACCGCATGAATTTGCCTGATCCCATTCCCGCGCGCCTGGCCGCGCTCAAGACCATGAAGACGCCCGAGTTGAAGGCCCAGTGGCGCGAGCTCTTCGACAGCGAGCCGCCGCCGTTCAACCGCCGCTACCTGGAAAGCCGTTTGGCCTATCGCATCCAGGAACTCGCCTATGGCGGGTTGAAGCCCGAGACGATCCGGCGTCTGGAACGGCTCGGCGAGGAACTCGACGGCGGTGATCGCAAAAAGAGCCGCGTTCGGGCAGACGCCATGCCCATCGCCGGCACGCGGCTGATCCGTGAATGGCAAGGTGTGGAGCATGTCGTCACCGTCACCGCCGACGGGTTTGAGTGGCAGGGGCGGCCGTACAAATCGCTGTCCGCCATCGCCCGGGCCATTACCGGCACCCGCTGGAATGGCTGGGTGTTTTTCGGATTGAAGAGCCGGAGGCGCGCATGACGGACATGAAGATCAAGCGCCGCTGCGCCATCTACACCCGGAAATCCTCGGAGGAAGGGCTCGAACAGGAGTTCAACAGCCTCGATGCCCAGCGGGAGGCCTGCGAGGCCTATATCGCCAGCCAACGGTCCGAGGGCTGGGTGCTGGTCCGCGACCGCTATGACGATGGCGGCATCTCAGGCGGCACGCTGGACCGCCCCGGCCTGAAGCGGCTGATTGCCGACATCGAGGACGGGCTGGTCGATGTGGTCGTGGTCTACAAGATCGACCGTCTCAGCCGGTCGCTCGCCGACTTCGCCAAGCTGGTGGAAGTGTTCGACCGAAATAACGTGACCTTCGTCTCGGTCACCCAGTCCTTCAACACCACCACCTCGATGGGCCGGCTGACGCTGAACATCCTGCTCAGCTTCGCCCAGTTCGAGCGCGAGGTCACGGCCGAACGCATCCGCGACAAGGTGGCGGCCTCGCGCAAGAAGGGCATGTGGATGGGCGGCGTCCCGCCCTACGGCTATCACGTCGAGAACCGGAAGCTGGTGATCGACGACGAGCGCGCGGAACATGTCCGGTGGATCTTCGCGCGGTTCTTGGAAATCGGCTCGGGCACGGAGCTTGCGCGGGAGGTCGAAAGGCGCGGCATCCGCACGCCGCGCGGCAACCGGATCGACAAGAAATACCTGTACCGGATGCTGAACAACCGCGCCTACATAGGCGAGGCGGTGCACAAGGGGCAGAGCTATCCCGGCGAGCACGACGCCATCATCGACCGCGAAACGTGGGATCGCGTCCACGCCATCCTGCAGGAGAGCCCCCGCAAGCGCGCCGCGCGCACCCGCGCCGAGACGCCCGCGCTGCTGAAGGGGCTGCTCTATGGCCCGGACGGGGCGGCGTTCTCGCCCAGCCACACGCGCAAGGGCGGCAAGCTCTACCGCTATTACGTCAGCCAGACGGTGCTGAAGCACGGGGCGGGAACCTGTCCCATCGGCCGCGTGCCCGCGGGCGAGATCGAGGCCACCGTCATCGACCAGTTGCGCGCCGTGTTCCGCCAGCCCGAGATTGTGGCGGGGACGTGGAAGGCCGCGAAGGCGCAGGACAGCGGCATCACCGAGACCGACGCCCGCGCGGCTCTGCAGCAACTCGACCCGCTTTGGGACGAACTCTTCCCCGCCGAACAGGCGCGCATCGTGACGCTAATGGTCGAACGGATCGACATTGGCGCCGAGGGGCTCGACATCCGGCTGCGGGTGGACGGTTTGCGCGGCCTCGCGCGCGAGATGCTGGCCGGCGGCAAGGAGAAAGCCGCATGAAACCCGCCGCCGTACCCGACACCATCACCCTGCACGTCCCGTTCCGCGTGGTCAAACGCGGCGGGCGCAAGGAGGTGCAGCTTCCCGACGGCGCACCGGTGCAGCGCCGTATCGACAACACCCTGATCAAGGCGCTCGCCCGCGCCTTCCGCTGGAAGCGCATGCTGGAATCAGGCGAATTCAATACCATCAACGAACTGGCCGAGCGCGAGGGCATCGCCCCCTCATACATGACCCGCGTCCTGCGCCTGACGCTGCTCGCGCCCGATATCGTCGAGGCGATCCTGGACGGGCGGCAGGGGCCGGAGGTGACGCTGGGGAGGTTGCTGGACGGGTTTGCGGTCGAGTGGGAGGGGCAGAGAATTGACAGCTGCGAGACAGCCGGAAGCTGAATTTTGTATGGTGACAACACGTTGGTGCGCCGAGTATCAGTCTTGGAGAGAACTCTTGGCCCTCGAGCAGGACGAACCCAAGCCGGTATGACACACCCAGAAATTCAAAGTCTCCTCAATCAATTTCGTGAGCTGTCCAGCGACGAACGCGGCAAAGGCCGCATGTTCGAACGTCTGATCGCAAACTACCTTGTTAAGGATCCTCAATACGGCGACCTGCTCCAGGATGTCTGGCTTTGGGAAGAATGGCCGGATCGTTGGGGCGCGGACGTGGGGATCGACCTCGTCGCAAGGGAACGCGCGACTGGAGATTACTGGGCGATCCAGTGCAAGTTTTACGATCCCGCCTACACAATTCAAAAAGCAGACATCGACTCATTTTTGTCCGCGTCAGGAAAGCAGTTCGCGACAGGCGATGGCAGCCGCTACTTTGCTCGCCGCATCGTCGTCTCGACGACCGATAGATGGAATCGGAATGCCGAGAGCGCGATTGAGGGGCAGAGCATTCCGGTTTCAAGGATAGGACTTTCGGACCTTGCGGAAAGTCCGATTGACTGGACGGAGTTCAGCCTTTCTCGCCCTGATTTGATCAGGCTTCGTCCAAAGAAAACACCCTTGCCGCATCAGGAAGAGGCTATTGAGGCCGTTATTGACGGATTCAAGGAGGCTGACCGCGGCAAACTCATAATGGCTTGCGGCACGGGAAAAACGTTCACCTCGCTTCGGCTTGCGGAAAAGATTGTGCCGACAGGCGGCCGTATACTGTTTCTTGCTCCTTCCATTTCCCTGGTCGCGCAGACGTTGCGGGAATGGACGGCCCAGGCTGAAGACCCGATACATGCATTCGTGGTCTGCTCTGACTCGAAGGTCGGCCGGGACGAGGAAGATCTAAGAACCCACGACCTCGCATATCCGGCCACAACAGATTCGGGGAAGCTTGCCCGCGCCGCCAATCGGCTCGGCGGCGAGCGTCGCGTCGTCGTGTTCTCCACCTATCAGTCAGTCCAAGTGGTCGCCGACGCGCAGCGCGCAGGTCTGGGTGATTTCGACTTGATCATCTGTGACGAGGCTCACCGAACCACCGGCCTGACCCTACCTGGAGAAGATCCATCCGACTTCGTGAAGGTTCACAGCAACGCCAATGTGTGCGGGAAGCGGCGCCTCTACATGACAGCGACGCCGCGCATTTACGCTGAAGCGTCGAAGACCAAAGCCGGCGAAAACGATGCCGTCCTGTATTCGATGGACGACGAGGAAACCTTCGGGAAGGAATTCTATCGTCTGGGCTTCGGCAAGGCGGTCGAACGCGATCTCTTGGCGGACTACAAGGTCCTGATTGTCGCTGTCGAGCAGGACAAGATGGGCGATGTCGCCAACCGCTATAACCGCGCCTACAAGCTGGACGAACGCAAGGCGATCGACATTTCCTTTGCAACCAAGATCATCGGCAGCTGGAAGGGGCTCTCGAAACAGGGCCTGGTGCTGATCGGCGAAGACGGCGAGCAGGAAGCGCTGAGCGAAGACACCGATCCGATGCGCCGCGCGGTGGCATTCTCGCGATCCATCGCGGCATCGAAGCAAATGACCGAGGTCTTCAGCCGTCTCGCCGAGCTCTATTCGGAATCCTATCTCGAAAGCAAGACGGCCCCCTTGATGGTGGACTGCGAGCTGCAACATGTCGATGGCACGATGAATGCCCTGCAGCGCGCTGCCGCGTTGGATTGGCTGAAAGACAATCCCGGACCCGGTCGCTGCCGTATCCTGTCAAATGCGCGGTGCCTCTCGGAGGGCATCGACGTGCCCGCGCTCGATGCGGTCGTGTTTTTTGACACGCGCGAATCCATTGTCGATATCGTCCAGTCTGTCGGCCGCGTCATGCGTAAGGCCGAGGGAAAGCGCTACGGTTACATCATCCTGCCGGTCTGCATGCCGGCCAAGAATATCCCGGACTACAACAGCTACATCGAGGGCGACCCGCAGTTTCGCGGTATCTGGAAGGTGATCAAGGCCCTTCGCGCCCATGATGAGTCGCTCGTCGACGAGGCCGAGTTCCGGCGCAAGATCAAAGTGATCTCGGGGGGCGAGAAATCTGGCGATGGTGACGACCGGGGCGACGGCGACACGCTGCCACTGGATTTCCCGCCGCTGCCCATCGACGCAATCTCCGAAGCCGTCTACGCCGCCATCCCCAAGAAGCTTGGCGATCGCGAATACTGGAGCGAGTGGGCGAAATCCATCGGCCAGGTTGCCGAGCGCCTGATCGTCCGCATCAAGGCGATGATCGAGGACAACCCGGATACCGCCGAGGAGTTCGCTCGCTTCCTCAAGGGACTTCAGGACACGCTCAACCCCGCTGTTAGCGAGGACGAGGCCGTGGAAATGCTGGCTCAGCACATCCTCACCATGCCCGTTTTCCAGGCGCTCTTCGCGGGGACCGATTTCCCCGAGCATAACGCCGTGGGCAAGGCGCTCGAGGCAATCGTGCGCAAGCTCGACGCCGCCTCCGTGGACAGCGAAACCGAGGGGCTGGAACGCTTCTACGACAATGTGCGCGAGCGCATCAGCCTGGCCAAGAGCGACAAGTCCAAACAGGACATCATCCGCAACCTCTACGACACGTTCTTCAACAATGCCTTCCCGCGCATGGCCGAGCGGCTGGGCATCGTCTACACGCCGGTCCCGGTGGTGGACTTCATCCTGCGCAGCGCCAATTCGGCCCTCCAGCGCCACTTCGGCCAGTCGCTTGCCGACGAGGGCGTGCAGATTCTGGACCCCTTCGCCGGCACCGGCACCTTCCTTGTGCGGCTTATTCAGTCCGGGCTGCTCGGCCCGGACGCGCTGGAGCGCAAATATGCCGCCGAGTTGCACGCCAACGAAATCGTGCTGCTGGCCTATTACATCGCCACGGTGAACATCGAGACGGCCTATCACGGCGCAACCGGCGCCTATCGTCCGTTCGAAGGCATGATCCTGATCGACACCTTCCAGATGACCGAAAAGGGCGATCTGGTGGATCGTGTCGTGCTGCCCGAGAACAACGAACGCGCCCAGCGGCAGCTGGCCCAGCCCATTCGCGTCATCATCGGCAACCCGCCCTATTCGGCGCAGCAGGACAGCGAGAACGACAACAATCGCAACCTGTCCTATCCCACGCTCGATGGCCGCATCCGCGAAACCTATGCTGAACGGTCGTCCGCGCGGCTGAAAAAGAACCTCTATGACAGCTATATCCGCGCCATCCGCTGGGCCTCGGACCGGATCGGCGAGCGCGGCATCGTCGCCTATGTCACCAACGGTTCCTTCCTCGAGGCGAACAACATGGACGGGCTGCGCAAGAGCCTGACCGAGGAATTCAGCCACCTCTACGTGTTCAATCTGCGGGGCAATCAACGCACGTCTGGAGAAGAGTCGCGGCGCGAAGGCGGCAAGATTTTCGGCATGGGATCGCGCACGCCGGTGGCGATCACCGTCATGGTCAAGGATCCGGACCACGAGGGCCCCTGCAAGCTGCATTATCACGACATCGGCGACTACCTCTCGCGCGAGGAGAAGCTGGCCATCATCGAGGACTTCGCCAGCATCGACCGCGTGCCCTGGCGGCGGATCACTCCCAATGCCGAGGGCGACTGGATCAATCAGCGCGACCCGGCCTTCGACGCCTTCGTGCCGCTGGGCGACAAGGATGACGCCACGGCCAACACGATCTTCGAGATGTATTCCCAGGGCGTGCTGACCTCGCGCGACGCCTGGGCCTACAATTTCAGCCGCGAGGCGCTGGCCGACAACATGCGCCGCATGATCGAGACCTACGAGGCCGAGCGCGAGCGCTATGCCCAGGTCTGCAAGGGCAAGGATCGCAAGGATCGCCCGCCGGTGGAACAGGTGGTCGAAACCGATCCGAAAAAGATCAGCTGGTCACGTGCGCTGAAGGCGGATGTGCGGAAAGACAAGGCCTTGACGTTCGATAGTGCGCTTATCGTTCCCGCAACCTACCGCCCGTTTACGCGGCAATGGCTCTATTTCGACCGGCGGCTGAACGAAATGGTCTACCAGCAGCCCCGGCTTTTCCCCACACCGCGCCACGAGAATGTGGTGATCTGCGCGGCGGGTAGCGGGGCAAACAAGCCATTCTCGGCATTGGTCACCACGAGCGTGCCGGACTACGAACTGGTGTCAAAGGGACAGGGCTTCCCCCTCTACTGGCATGAGCATGTGGACGAGGCGCGCGCGGCGCCGCAGGGCGAGATGTTCGAAGACCGGTCCGAACCCGATGCGGATGGCTACATCCGCCGCGAGGCCATCTCGGACTGGGCGCTCGGCGAATTCCGCCGCCGCTATGGGGATCCGGCCATCACGAAGGAAGACATCTTCTGGTATGTCTACGGCATCCTGCATTCCCCCGAATACAAGGATCGCTTCGCCTCGGACCTGAAGAAGATGATCCCCCGTATCCCCTTTGCCGCCGATTTCGCCGCCTTCCGCGACGCGGGACGTGAACTTGGCCGCTGGCATCTGAATTACCAGACGGTCGAGCCATGGCCGCTCGAGGAAGAGGTCAAGCGCCTGGTCATGGAACCCGAGGACTGGCGGGTGCACAAGATGGTCTTCGGCAAGCGCGGCCGCGACAAGGATCGCTCGGTGATCGTCTACAATGCCAACGTCACGCTGAAGGGTATTCCGGACGAAGCCTACGACTATGTCGTCAACGGCAAATCGGCCATCGAGTGGGTGATGGAGCGCTACCAAGTCACCGTGCACAAGGATAGCGGCATCCGGAATGATCCGAACGATTGGTCCGACGACCCGCGCTACATCGTGGACCTTCTCGAGCGCGTCGTCCGCGTCAGCGTCGAGACCGCGCGCATCGTCCGCTCGTTGCCGCCACTGGCCGAACAGGCGTGAAGTTCAGGTGCCGCGCGGAGCCCCCGCGCGGCTCCCGCTGCCGGGCAGGCGCACGCGATCGCCCATTTCCATGATATGCTTGGTGACCTGCTCCCCTTTGAGTCCGCGTTTACAAGTTAGCTCTGTTCAGGGTTTGGTCCTCTTCTGACCGTTGGTGATACTCCCGCGGAGTGAGCCCGTCGAGGCTCGAGTGCGGGCGGTGGTGGTTATAGTCGTCGCGCCAGGCCGCAATCAGATGGCGGGCGGGGCGCAGGGTCGGGAAGAGGTGCTCGTTTAGGCACTCGTCCCGCAGGCGGCCGTTGAAGCTTTCCACGAAGCCGTTCTGCATGGGCTTGCCCGGCGCGATGTAGTGCCATTCCACCTGGCGATCCTCCTGCCATTTGAGCATGGCATTCGACGTCAGCTCGGTGCCGTTGTCGGAGACCACCATGCAGGGGTAGCCCCGCATCTCGGCGATCCGGTCGAGTTCGCGGGCGACCCGATGCCCCGACAGCGAGGTGTCGACAACGGTTGCCAGGCATTCCCGGCTGAAGTCGTCGATCACGCAGAGGATGCGGAACCGGCGGCCATCAGCCAGCGCATCCGACACGAAGTCGAGCGACCATGTCAACGCCGGTTCAAAACTGGCCCACTTGGCCGAAGTAAAAGTGACCCACCTGTGCGATGAGCAGGCCAGATCGCGTGGGGTCCTCATGTAACCCAAGCGCGGTCTGGCCTGCGGCGGTGGTGTCAGGCGGCAGCGTTTTCCTTTCTGTTGGTGTCTCCGATGATCCCGGCCTTGCGCTTGTCCTTGAGCCGGTAGCTTTCACCCTGGATCTGGACGACGTGGCTGTGGTGCAGGAGCCGGTCGAGCATGGCGGCTGTGAGCACCCGGTCTCCGGCGAAAGCCTGATCCCAGGCCCCGAAGCTGAGGTTCGAGGTCATGATGGTCGATCCCTTCTCGTAACGTGCGGCGATGATTTGGAAGAACAGATGCGCCTGTTCGCGATGCAGTGGCAGGTAGCCGATCTCGTCGATGATCAGCAGGGTGTAACGGCTGAGTGTGCGGAACGCATCCTTGAGCCGGCCCTGACGCTGTGCCGCTTCCAGCTTGAGGATCAGATCGGCGGCGGTGGTGAACTGGGTCTTGATCCCGGCATTGGCTGCCTTGTGGCCAATGGCGATGGCCAGGTGGGTCTTGCCGACGCCAGAGGGGCCGAGGAACACCGCGTTCTCCCTGCGCGCGACGAAGGCGAGCGAAGCCAGTTGCTCGATCTGGCGCCTGGGCGCCGAGCTGGCAAACTTGAAGTCATACTCT
Organism: Ruegeria intermedia; assembly: GCF_900129345.1. Classification (GTDB taxonomy): domain Bacteria; phylum Pseudomonadota; class Alphaproteobacteria; order Rhodobacterales; family Rhodobacteraceae; genus Ruegeria; species Ruegeria intermedia. Next base: position 12,541 of record NZ_FQVK01000027.1, read on the forward strand.
TCCAGCGTCTTCACCACCGGGAACCCGGCCATACGCACCAGGGTCGCCGCCGAGCGGGCACGGCGAAAGTCACGCTCGGCCACGAGCACATGTTCCAGGAAATCAGTGAAGCTCTGGCTCTCGTCGCTGGCGGCGCTGGCGAGTGCCGGGTAGCTGTCGGCGATCCCCGGCAGCTTGAGGTCCTCGCAGAGCTGGATCAGGCGGTCATGGGACAGGGTGTTCATGCCAGCCTCCCGATCGCGTCATAGACCGACAGGTCATGCTGGGGCACGTGGAGATCACGCAGATCGGCCGGAAGCGAGGGCGCGATCTCCGTCCAGGCAGGACCGCGCGGCAGAAGGCATCCAGCTTCCTGCACAAACCGATCCACCGGGCGCTCTTTCGTCTCGGCATGGATACGCGGGTTCGCCACATCGCGCAGCCACTGGCCGACATGGGCATTGGCGGTATCGGCATCCAGAATGACCCCCTGGGCCTTCAGGCGGCTCTCCAGCGGCCAGACGAAGCTTTCCTTGAGATAGCGGTTGAAGCGCTCGACCTTGCCCTTGGTTTGCGCCCGGTAGGGGGCGCACATGCGCGGGCTGAAGCCATGATGCTTGGCGAACTGCCGGAACCCGGCGTGGAACCGGTGCTGGCCGGGGCCATGGACGTTGCGGTCGATCAGAACCGTCTTCATGTTGTCGTAGAGCACCGTCTGCGGCACCCCGCTGATCGCATCGAAGAACCGCTCGTGTGCTTCGATCAGGGTCTCGAACCGTTCGTTGTCGGCAAACCAGACGAAGCTGAACCGGCTGAACCCCAGCGTGCCCACGAAGGCCGACAGCTTGTCCTTGCCTCGCCGGATCTGGGTCCAGTCCGCCTGGGCCTGCTTGCCGGGTGGGGTCTCGAACCGGACGATCTCTGGCGTGGGAAGCTACGGATACTCACCCTGCAGCCAGTCCTTCAAAATGGAAATGCCGCCCTCATAGCCAAGCGCCCTGATCTCGCGCAGATAGACCGTCGCCGGCAGCCGCCGCGGCGCGGCTTCCCTGATCCGCCTCCGGATGTAATCCTTGAACGGGTCGAGCTTCGAAGGGCGTGGCGCCCGCGGCCCGTAACCCGGCTCCCGCTCCGGCTCGCGCAGATACTTGCGAACCGTCTCGCGGCTCACCCGCAAATCCCGGGCAATCGCACGAATGCTCTTGCCTTGCCTGTGCAAAATCCTGATCTCCAAGACCTCTTCTCCTGTCAGCATCTGCCCTCCCTCAAACCGGAAGAGCACGTTAACAGGCGGGCCAGTTTTTAACCGGCGACCCGGGTCAGTTTTACATCGGCGCTAACAACCAGCGCTGGTTCGGCCCCTGCGGGATCGCCATCGGCGCCCTGGTCCCGATCGCGCGCTTGCGTCCGCCCCGCTTGCGCACCGTCAGCCCTTCCTCGCGGTAGAGCCGGTAGAGCTTCTTCCAGTTCACTTCCCAGCCCTCGCGCTTCAACAGGATGTGCAGCCGCCGATAGCCGAACCGGCGCCGCTCGGACGCCAGCTCCTTCATCCTGACGCGCAGCTCCGTGTCAGCCGGACGCTTCGATGTGCGCCGATAGACACGCGGATCGATACCGGCCAGCGCACAGGCGCGTCGTTGCGAATAGCTCTTCTCTTTCATGGCCCAGTCCACAGCCTTCCTCCGTGAGCCGGGCCTCAGAAGTTTTTTCCGAGCATCTCTTTCAGCGTCGCCACATCCATCATCTGCTCGGCCAGCATCTTCTTGAGTTGCGCATTCTCGGCCTCGAGCGCCTTCAACCGCTTCGCATCGGCGACCTCCATGCCGCCGTACTTGCGTCGCCAGTTGTAGAAGGTCGCGTCGCTGATCCCGTGCTTGCGGCACAGATCCGGCGCGCTCATGCCCGCCTGGTGTTCCTTCAGAATGCCAATGATCTGCGCTTCGCTGAAACGGCTTCTCTTCATCGTCTGTCTCCTCGTTCGGAGAACAGGCTAACCTCAAATCGAGGACTTTTCAGGGGAGCAGGTCATTGGCTATGGGAGCGCCCCGTTCATTGCTGGATGCCCACAGAAGGTAATAGAGCGGGTTGCCCTTGGTGTTCCTGATCAGGCTTGGCGTCACCTCTTCCCTTAACCTTCTTTCCGTGCGATACATGGAAAGGAGGACCATCTCATGGGACAATCATCGACAGCGAAGAAGCGCGGGTCGCGGGATGCGGCGACGAAGGTGGCCGAGCAGCGGCTGAGCGTGCTTGAACTGGCCAGAGAACTGGGCAACGTCGCCGAGGCGTGCCGGCGGCGGGGGATGGACCGCACCAGCTTCTACGAGTGGCGGCGGCGGTTCCAGACCCATGGCTTCGAGGGGCTGAAGGACCTGCCGCCGATCCACAAGAGCCACCCGCAGACGACCCCGCCGGAGGTGGTGGAGAAGATCAAGGCGCTGGCGCTCGAGCACCCGGCCTACGGCTGCAACCGCTTCGAGGCGATGCTGGCGTTGGAGGGGTGAGCCATTGATGCGCCATTGGTTCGAGCACAATGGCGAACGCGTCTCGTCCATCACCATCCAGAAGATCCTGAACGAGAGCGGCCTGGGCACGCGGTATGACCGTTGGCTGGCGCTGGAGGCGCGGCATGCCGAGCAAGCCATCGAGCTCAGCGCCGAACAGGTGGCGTTCCTCGAGAAGCAGAACCCCTGTTTCAGGGAAAGGCACGTGGAATCAGGGGCTCCGGGGGAGCTGCTGTCGGCTGACACCTTCTTCGTCGGCAGCCTCAAGGGCGTGGGCAAGGTCTACCTGCATGCCGTCGTCGACACCTACGGCAGCTATGCCTTCGGCTTTCTGCACGTCTCCAAGCAGCCCGAGGCCGCGGTGGCGGTGCTCCACAACGACGTGCTGCCCTTCTATCGGAACCTCGACCTGCCGGTGAAAGCGATCCTGGCGGACAACGGCCGGGAGTTCTGCGGCAGCGAGAACCACCCTTACGAGCTCTACCTCGAGCTCAACGACATCGAGCACCGGCGAACGAAGGTCCGCAGCCCCAAGACCAACGGCTTCGTGGAGCGCTTCAACCGCACCGTGCTCGACGAGTTCTTCCGGGTGAAGATGCGCGAGACCTTTTACCAGACCGTTGAGGCGCTCCAGGCCGATCTCGACGCCTGGCTCGTCCACTACAACACCGAGCGCCCGCATCTGGGTTACCGAAACCAAGGCAGACGCCCAATCGAAACTGTCATGTCATTCGTTAGCCAAGAAGGTTATGTGAACACGTCACCGAATGGCCGAAGGCTTGCCTCAACCGCTCGTGGTAGAGCCCGAGAAGCCGTTCGGCGCCCGCCTCGCTCTTGCGAACGGTCTCTGCGCCGAACAGATCGTCTTCGGTCTCATAGACCAGCGCATGCCATTCATGCGCGCCGAAACAAGCGTCGAGGATCGCGATCCAGTTTTCCCGTATCTCGCCGTCGCGCTTGATCAGGCGATTGATCGCCATGGCGAGCGGAAAGTTGACGATCACGTCGACCTTCCTGGTGGCGGCGAGCGCCTCGACCGTCTTCCAATGCAGGTGCGGGCCGTAGGGGTCCAGAAAGGCTACGCCGCGCCCGAAGGGCCTCTTGTCGAAATGAGCTGCAAGCTTCTGCACACCCTCGTTTGCGTCGCCGGTCTTGATCTGGATTTTCTTCCCCGGATACTCCCGCTTTAGTTGCTCGAGCTGCGCAGTGCGGCGCTCGTCGGCATCGAAGAAAAAATAGTGGTCAAACCCGCGTCCGGTCTCCAATGCGCGAACAGGCGACCCGGCGATGAATTCCTCCTCCGCCCTAGCCTGCTCATCGTCGATCGGGAGGTCGAGACTCGGATCATCGGCATTCTGTGAGCGCACGCGAGACCAGCCGGCCCCGGCAAAGGCATCGATATAGACCAGCTTGAAGCGCTGCTTTTGCATCACGCGGTGATACGCCTCCAGATAACGCTCGAGCGCATCCAGTTTCTGCCTCGCCCAAGGGCCAACCGTGTTCTCGACGTGGCTCTTTCTCATCCCCATCCTCAGCCAGCCAGCGCGGCCATGATCGGCTTGGGGACGACCTGCCAAGGGAAACCGTTCCACTCCTCGCCATCCAGCAGACGCCCGCCGGACTTTGCCCGGGCACCGCCCCATTGCTTGAAAAAGAAAGCGACGCCGTCTCTGCCGCAGATATCGCGCAGCCGTCGCGCCCAGTCGGGGTGCATTGGGCGTGCTCCTGGCCCACTCTCGCCTCCGACAATGGCCCACGCGATCCCCTTGACATCGACGTCTTCGATCGGTCCCAAGAGCGGTTCGACGGAAATGAAGCGTGCGTCTGACCTGATCTGCTTCAGGTGCTCAATGCGGCTTGTGTGTCCGGCGTCCTCAACCGAAACGCCGAGCCAGATATGGGGCGGCACCGGTCCACCATGGTAACGCGATAGGACGTATTTGCACATGAGCGAACTGCGCTTCGTCAGAACCTGAAACACATGCCAGTCTGCGTTCTCCATCACATCAAAAACGCGGTCAATGAGCGCACGATCGATATCCTTGTGGAAGAGATCGCTCATCGAATTCACGAAGATCATGCGTGGCTTCTTCCAGACAAGCGGCTGCTGGAGCCGCGACGGCCAGAGCCTCAGATTGAAACCCTGCTCGTATGGATGGCCGGGAATACCGCGCCATCTCTCGGCGAAGCGCTCGGCGTAACAATTGTCACACCCGGGGCCGACCTTGGTGCAGCCGGTCACTGGATTCCATGTCGCGTCCGTCCACTCGATTTCGGATTTCTGTGGCACCTGACCGCCTCCCAGTTTTCCGCAAGCTAACACGCCCTGAAGCCGGCACAAAGAGCGAACAGCGGGGGGCGCTAGCAGCCGGCAGGAACGCGAGACTTCCAGCGAACGTCCGATGCGAGTCGTTTCTCCGAAGGCGCCACCGGCATCGAAGTGATTAGGTTGCGTTACACATTGTTCGTTTAGAATCAATGTATTGCGAGAAATTCACCGAATCGGCGCAGTCAACAGGTTCAGAGAATATCGGCCCGGAGAGACCGACTTGGGCTGTTTCGCGCCGGCGGAGGTGAACAGCCCCACTCGCATAACCCTCGAAAACAACGGAAAATTTCGGGCGCGGCCGGATCGAGAGAACGCTTTGCCAAGGGCAAGTGGCGGAGGGGACGGGACTGGGTTCGGACGTTCTCCACAACTTGCGCGAGATCCAGCCCGTTCGCTGGCGGCAGCAAACAATCCGCGATCCGGGCGGATGATGGCGTCACATCAACGGTTCAGCCACCAGAAGGCGGCGTTGAGGATCGTCGCGAAGCCGACCCATCCGAGGTAGGGCAGAAGCAGAAGCGCGGCGACCCGGTCAACCTTCCATGCAAGCCCGGCCAGGAGCGCGGTGGATGCGAACATCAGCACGATGAGCACCAGCGCTCCGCCGAGGTCATGGGCGCCGAAGAACACCGGTGTCCACAGCGCGTTGAGCACCATCTGCAGCGCCCAGAGACCGAGGCAGACTGCCACCAGTGCAGGAGCGTCCGCGCCCTCAGCGTGCAGCGCGAGCCGTGTGCCGGCCGCCGCGATCATCACGTAGAGCACGGTCCAGACCGGCCCGAACAGCCACGGCGGCGGGCGGAAGGACGGGGCACGAAGGCTCTGATACCAGGCGCCATTGACCTCGAAGAAGGCCCCCGAGGCCGCGGCGGCGAGGGCGGCCGCGAAGAAGGGCAGCGCGACGAGAGTGGTCGTCATGTTCACGGTAGTGTCTCCTCGGATCTGGCCGGTGCGGCGTCATGTCTGTGCCACGTTACCGCGAAGCGCGTGCCAGGCCGCGAGCGCGCGCTCGCGCGAGGCGGCGAGGTCGACGATTGGCCGCGGATAGTCGCGCCCCAGCCGCAGGCCTGCCCGCGCCAGAACGGTTTCGGGAGCCGTACAGGGCGCGCCGATCCAGCGGTCGGGCAGCGGCGCGAGCTCGGGCACGAAGCGGCGGATATAGGTGCCCTCGGGGTCGAACTTCGCGGCCTGGATGGCGGGGTTGAAGATGCGGAAATACGGTGCCGCATCAAGCCCCGAGCCGGCCACCCACTGCCAGCTCGCGGCGTTCGACGCGGGGCTGTGGTCCACCAAGCAGTCGGCGAACCAGCGCGCGCCCGCGCGCCAGTCGATGAGCAGGTTCTTGGTGAGGAACGAGGCCACCACCATCCGCACCCGGTTGTGCATGTAGCCGGTTTGCCACAGCTCGCGCATGCCGGCATCCACCAGCGGCACGCCCGTCCGCCCCTGCTGCCAGGCCGCCAACGCCTCTGCGTCCTCGCGCCAGGGCATGGCGGCGAATTCGGGCCTGAGCGGTGCTTCGGGCAGATCGGGGAAGTGAAAGAGCTGGTGGGCGCAGAACTCGCGCCAGCCGAGCTCGGCGCGGAAGGATGCCACATCCTGCGCGGGGCCTGCGCCCTCGACGGCGTGCCAGACGGCATTGGGCGAGATCTCGCCATGCGCGAGATGCGGCGAGAGGCGCGAGGTATGGGAAAGGGCCGGAAAGTCGCGCCCCTTCGCATAGCCCGCGAGGCGCTCTTCGACGAAACGCGCGAGTGCCGCCTTCGCCGCCGCCTCGCCGATCTGCCAGTGGCGGGCGAGCTTGCGCTCCCACGGCGCCTCGGAGCGCGTGGTGACGCCCGGCTCGTCACCCGCGCGCGGGACCGGATCGAGCCGCGGGGCGGGCAGCGGGCGGCGCGGCTGGGCGGCGCCAAGGCAGCCGCGGCGGAAGAAGGGGGTGAAAACGAGGTAAGGCGTGCCGTCGGGCTTGACCGTCTCCCACGGCTCCCACAGGAGCGCGCCGTTGTGGCTTTCAACGCTCAGCCCGCGCGCCTTCAACGCCGCCTTGACGGCGGTATCGCGGGCGATCGTCCAGGGCTCATAGGCGCGCGTCCAGGTGACGAGGCTTGCGCCGTGCCGCGCCGCGAGATCGGTGAGAAGCGTTGCCGGATCGCCGCGCAGAACCCGCAGAGCGCCTCCGAGCGCGCGGTCGAGCGCGGCACGCGAGCGGTCGCGCCACCAGGCGAAGGCGCTGCCCGGCGGGTGAGCGGCCTCGAGCGCGGGGTCATCGATCACCACCGGCACCACGCGGCCCCGCGCGTCGGCGGCGGAAAGCGCGGGGTTGTCGGCCAGCCGCAGGTCGTGGCGGAACCAGTGGATGGCGATGGCGCTGCCCATCTCAGATGCGGAAGATCGGCTGCAACAGCCGCGGGACGAGGGCGCGGAACCTGAGCGGCGCGTCGGTGGCGGCGAGGCAGATGCAGGGCGTGCCCTCATCGGCCACGGGAGTGTGCTCGAGGCTCGCATCCGCCACCTCGATGTCACCCACGCCGAAATGCCCGGTCTCGTCGTGGAACGCGCCCTGCAGCACCAGCGTCAGCTCCCGCCCCTCGTGACCATGGTCGGGCACCGCGCGGCCCGGGGGGATGTAGAGAAGCCTGAGCGAGCCGTCCTTGCCCGCGTGCAGGAGCGACTGGCGGATCCCCATGCCGAGCGAGCGCCAGCGCGGCGGGCGGCCCTTGAGCGCGGCCATGACGGGGCCGGGAAAGATGCCTGAGGGCGCCGGCGGCTCGGGCGGTGCGGCGGCCGGGTCGTCAAGCCGCGCCATGACGCGCGCCATGAGATCGTCCGAGACCGGCTCGGGCGGCAGTGTCTCGAGCACCGCGCCGCCGGCGGCCTCATGCGCGGCGAGCCGCGCGCGGCACTCGTCGCAGAGCGAGACATGGGCGGCGACGGCCACCGAGAAGGCGTGCCCCAGCCGGCCGGCGGCATAGTCGGCCAGCATCGGCTCGGGCAGGTGGTGGGTGATGTGGTGCGTCATCGCAGGCGTCATGGCTGGCGGAGATCCTTGAGTTCGTGGCGCAGGCGCTCGAGCGCGAGGCGGATGCGCGACTTGATGGTGCCGAGCGGCAGGCCGGTCGCCGCGGCGATTTCGCTGTGGGACAGCTCGCCGAGATAGGCGCGCTCGACCATCTCTCGCTGGGCCGGCGGCAGCGCCTCGAGCGCGGCGCGCAGGCGGCGGGTTTCCTGGTCAAGCGCCAGCGCGTCGGCGGCGTCAGGTTCGGGCGGCGGCGACTCGGTGAGTTCGTCGGGCACCGGGCGGCCCTCGCGGCGGAAGATGTCGATCTGGCGGTTGCGGGCGATGCGGTAGATCCAGGCCGAGGCGCTGGCGCGGGTCGGGTCGAACTGGGTGGCCTTGTGCCAGACGGCGAGCATCGCCTCCTGCACAACCTCCTCGGCCTGCGCCTCGCCCATGCCCCCGCGCCGCAGCATCGCCTTCAGCCGCGGCGCGTAATGGGCAAAGAGTGCGGCAAAGGCCTGACGGTCGCGCCCGTCGCGCACCCGGATGAGGAGCCGGGTTTCCTCGCTGATCGTATCGACCTCGCCGGTCATGCCTGTCCCTCGCTGCCGCCCGTCCGCGCCCGCCTCCCGACCGCAGCGAGACGAGGCGCTCGTTCCGAGACACCGAAGCGCCTCGCCGGCCCGAAGGCAAGTCGAAGGGGGCGGGGCGGCGGGCGCGAAGGTGTCGCAGGCAGTGTCAGGTGCATGATCGAGGGTCATGTCGGAGTTACGCAGACGCTGCATGGCCGGATCACTCTCGAAGGGCAGAAAGATGCGCCGGTTGCGCTCGATCTGATCCGGCCGTCTGGCTGATGCGTAAGACGAGGTGACGATCGCGAAAGGATTTGCCCATGGCCTTCGACGCCCACCCGGCAGCACCGCGCCGCATTGCCGTGATCGGCGGCGGCATCTCCGGCCTTTACGCGGCGCGGCTTCTCGCTCCCGCCCACCAGGTCACGCTGTTCGAGGCCGCACCCCGGCTTGGCGGGCATGCGCGCACCGTCGTGGCCGGACGGACCGGTGACCGGGCCGTGGATACGGGCTTCATCGTCTTCAACCATGCCAACTACCCCCATCTCGGCCGGCTTTTCGACGATCTCGACGTGCCGGTTCAGAAGAGCGACATGAGCTTCGGCGCCTCGCTTGCCGATGGGCGGATCGAATACGCCCTGCGCTCGCCCGGCGCGCTGCTCGCCCAGCCGCGCAACGCGCTTCGCCCCGCCTTCTGGGGCATGATCCGCGACATCCTGCGCTTCAACGCGCGCGCGCCCGAGGCGGCAACCGACGACATGACGCTCTCCGATCTGGTGGCGCATCTGCGGCTGGGGCGCTGGTTCGAGCACCATTACCTGCGGCCGATGTGCGCGGCGATCTGGTCCACGCCGGCGGTGCGGATCGGCGACTTTCCCGCTCGCGCCATGGTGCGCTTCTTCCTCAATCACGGTCTGATGTCGGCCCGCGGCCAGCACCAGTGGTGGACGGTGAGGGGCGGCTCCATCGCCTATGTCGAGCGCCTCGCCGCCGACCTGAAGCGCCGCGGCGTGGCCTTGCGCACCGGCACGCCGGTCGCGCATGTCCGCCGCGAGGGCGGAAGTGTAACGCTCGGCCTGCCTGGCGGAGCGCCCGAACGCTTCGACGAGGTGGTGTTTGCCTGTCATGCCGATGTCGCCCTGCGGCTTCTGTCCGATGCCACGGCGCAGGAGCGCACCGCGCTCTCGGCGATCCGCTTTCAGGACAACCGCGCCGTGCTGCATGCCGATGCCGCGCTGATGCCGCGCCGGCGCAAGGCGTGGTCGGCATGGAACTATGTCTCAAGCCGCGAGGCAGGCGTAAAGGGCGTTGGCGTGACCTACTGGATGAACCGCCTTCAGAACATCCCCGAGATCGATCCGCTCTTCGTCACCCTCAACCCGCCGCGCAGGCTGCGCGAGGAGCGCATCTACGACGAGACCGTCTTCCGCCACCCGGTCTTCGATCGCGCCGCGCTTGCCGCGCAGGCGCGCATCGCGGCGATGCAGGGCGCGAGCAACACCTGGTTCGCGGGCGCATGGCTGCGCCACGGCTTTCACGAGGACGGCTGCGCAAGTGCCGCGCGGGTCGCGCGCGGGCTCGATGCCAAGGCCCGCAGGCTCGGCGCTGGTGCAGGGCGCGCCGAAGGGATGCTGCCGGCATGAGCGCGCTCCCTGCCATGCCGCTGCGCCTTGCCGGGCGTACCACCCACCGCCGCCGCGGGCCGGTGAGCCACAGCCTGTCGCACCGGGTGGAGATGGTGCTGATCGACCCCGAGGCCAACGCCGAGGCCGAACCCGAGGCTGGCGCGCCACTGCCCTGGCCGCTGCGCCGGCGGTTCGGCCTGCTGGCGGTGCGCAGTGTCGACCACGGCGGCCCACCCGGGCGCGGACGGGGTGCGCCTTGGGCGCGCGAGGTGCTGGGCCGCCGCGGCATCCGGCCCGACCGGCTGGGGCTTCTGACGACCCCGCGCTTTCTGTGGTGGAGCTTCAACCCGGTGAGCTTCTGGCTGGCGTGGAAGGGCGGCGCGCTGGTGGCCGTGATCGCCGAGGTCACCAATATCTGGGGCGACCGCCATTCCTATCTCTGCCATCACCCCGACGGGCGGCCGATCGCCCCGGAGGACACGCTGACAGCGGCCAAGATCTTTCACGTCTCGCCGTTTCAGGACGTGGCCGGCGACTATGCCTTCCGCTTCGACATCCGCCCCGAGGCGCTCGACATACGCATCCTGCACCGCAACGGCGCAGAGGGCGTGGCCGCGAGACTCACCGGCCCGCTGATCCCTCTCGCCCGGCGCGCGGCCTTCGCCTTGCTTCTGCGCCATCCGCTGGGGCCGTTGCGCACGCTCGCCCTCATCCACTGGCATGCCGCCCGCCTTGCGCTCAAGGGCGCGCGCTGGCGCGACCGCCCCGCTCCCCCGACCCAGGAGACCAGCCCATGACCGACACCTTTGCCAACCCGGCGGCCGCGCCGTCGCGCCCTGCGATCCTGCGCCGCTCGGTGCGCTCCGCCTTTCTCGATGCCTGCGCCTCCATCCGCCAAGGCAGCCTGCGGCTGACCACCCCCGAAGGCGCGGTGCATCACTTCGGGCGCGGCGAGCCGCAGGCCGAGCTGATCTTGCGCGACTGGTCCGCCGTCACGGCGATGCGCGCCCGTGGCGATGTGGGTTTCGGCGAGGCCTATGTGGCCGGGCTCTGGGACAGCCCCGACATCGAGGCGGTCTGCGCGCTCGCACTTCTCAATCTTGACGAGCTGGGCGGGTTCGACCGCCCGCGGCCGCTCATGCGCCTGGCGCTGCGCGCGGTCGACCGGCTCCTGCGCGCGAATTCGAAGGCGGGAGCGGCGCGCAACATCCGCGCCCATTACGATGTGGGCAACGAGTTCTACCGCCAGTGGCTCGATATGGGGATGCACTACTCCTCGGCGCTCTATGCCGGCGGCGAAACCTCGCTCGAAGCTGCGCAGCTGGCCAAATGCGACCGAATCCTCGAGAAGCTCGGCCCCGCGACGGGGAGCCTTCTGGAGATCGGTTGCGGCTGGGGCGGCTTCGCCGAGCGCGCCGCCGAGCGCGGCCATCGGGTGACCGGCATCACCATCTCGCCCAGCCAGAAGGCCCATGCCGACGCCCGCCTCGACGGGCGCGCCGAGATCCGCCTGCAGGATTACCGCGACGTGTCCGGGCAGTTCGACAACATCGTGTCGATCGAAATGATCGAGGCGGTGGGCGAGCGCTACTGGCCCACCTACTTCGGCACGCTCAAGGCGCGGCTGAAACCCGGCGGGCGGGCAGTAATCCAGGCGATTACCGTGCCCGATGCCACCTTCGACATCTACCGCCGCGGCACCGATTTCATCCGCCATCACACCTTCCCCGGGGGGATGCTGCTGTGCGACGCGGTGATCGCGCTCGAGGCGCTCCGGGCGGGGCTGAAGGTTGTGGACCGCTTCACCTTTGGTGCGGATTATTCCCGCACCCTGCGCGAATGGAACGCCCGCATGCAGGCCCGCGCCGGCCGGCTCGCCGACTACGGCTTCGACGCCACCGCGCTCAGGACCTGGCGCTATTACCTCAATGCCTGCGCCGCCGCCTTCGCCACTGGGCAGACGGATGTGGTGCAGGTGGTGCTCGAGCATGGCTGAGGCGGCCGCCCTTTCGCTCGCGCCCACTGACGCGCGCTGGCGCGTGGCGCTGATGGCGGGGCTTCTGGCCTCGGCCGGGCTGCCGCTTTACGTGCATCTGCCGCGCTTTGTGGCCGCGCTGGGGCTGCCGCTGGCCTCGGTCGGCGGTATCTTGCTGGCGCTCCGCGTGCTCGATTTCGTGCAGGATCCGCTTCTCGGGCGGCTGGTGGACCGGATGCGCTCGCGCGCCGGAGGGCTCGCGGCGCTGGCGCTCCTCAGCCTTGGCGGCGGCTTTGCGGCGGTGTTCGCCGCACAGCCGGGGCTGTGGCTCATGGCAACGGGGCTCGTGGTGCTGTTCACCGCCTACAGCCTGGGCACGATCCTGCTCTATGCGCTGTCGGTCGAGATCGCTGCAAGCCGCGAGGCCGGCCCGCATCTGAACCTCGCCGCCTGGCGGGAGAGCGGTGCGCTTGTGGGTGTGCTCGTCGCCTCGGTTCTGCCCGCGTTTCTCGCCGCCGGGATCGGGCTGCGCGCCGGCTATGCCGCCTTTGGTATCGTGATGGCCCTCGCGCCCCTTGTGGTCTGGTGGGCGGCGCGGCCGCTCTGGGCGGGCATCGCGCCGCGCGCCGCCGCGCCGCCTGCGCTGCGCCCGCTAATCGCCGCGGGCGGCGGCTGGCTGCTGGCGCTGGCGCTGCTGAACGTGCTTCCAGTCGCGGTGACGGCGACGCTGTTTCTGTTCTTCGTCGAGGATCATCTGCGGCTTGGCCCGCTTGCCGGCGCCTATCTCGCCGGGTTCTTCCTTGCCGCCGCCGTGGCCGCTCCGGGCTGGGCGGCGCTTGCGCGCCGGTTCGGCACGCGCCCGGTGCTGGCGGCGGCGATGCTCCTGGCCATCGCCGCCTTCGGCTGGGCGGCGGTGCTGCCCGCGGGTGCCGCCTGGCGCTTTGGCGCGGTGACACTCGGCTCGGGCGCGGCGGTGGGGGCAGAGCTGGTGCTTCTGCCTGCGCTCTTTGCCGCGCTTCTGGCCCGCCATGACCTGCCCGAGGGGCTTGCCTTTGGTCTGTGGTCCTTCGCGGGCAAGCTGGCGCTCGCGCTTGCCGCCGCGCTGGTGCTGCCGGTGCTGTCGCTCGCCGGCTATGTGCCCGGCACCGCGCCGGACCCGGCCGCCGCCCGGGCGCTGGTGCTCGGCTATGCGGTCCTTCCCTGCCTTCTTAAACTCCTCGCGCTTGGCCTTCTGCTGGCGCTGCCCCGAAAGGTCTTCTGATGCTCAAGCTCTTCGCGACCCTTTTCGTGCTGCTCGCGCTCGGGCTTGCCGCCCAGCGGCTCTTCTTCAGCTTCGCCGCGCAGTCGCCCGCCCGTTATGCCGGCACCGAACCGGCCTTCGACCTGCGCACCCATCTCGGTGGCATGATGATCTCGGAAGGCGTGATCTTCGGGCCCACGGGCGCGGTGACAAGTCGCTTCGTGGCCGAGATGAACGGCGCGTGGGAGGGCGCGACCGGCCGGCTTTCGGAAAGCTTCCGCTACGCCTCGGGCATGACGCAGGAGCGCGCCTGGACCATCACGGTGCATGAGGGCGGCCGCTTCACCGCCACCGCGCCCGACATCATGGGTCAGGCAGAGGGCGTGGTCTCGGGGGCGACCGCGCGGCTCACCTACCGGCTGCGCCTTCCGCAAGCGGCCGGCGGGCATGTGCTCGACGTGGTGGACTGGATGTATCTCGCCCCCGACGGGGTGATCCTCAACCGCTCGCAGATGCGCAAGTTCGGGGTCAAGGTGGCCGAGCTCGTGGCCACCATCCGCCCCGCGGCGGAGCGCGGGCAATGAGCGGCTTCACCGGCCAGCGCTGGTGGATCGTGGGCGCAAGCGCCGGCCTCGGGCGCGAGCTTGCGCGCCTGATGGCCCGCGAGGGGGCTGAGGTGATCGCCTCGGCCCGCTCCCGAGAAGCACTCGAGACGCTGGCGGCGGAAGAGCCGCGCATGACCGCGCAGCCGCTGGATGTGACGGATTCGGAATCCGTCGCGCAGGTGGCCGAGGCGGTGGGCCTGCCCAACGGGGTGATCTATGCCGCCGGCGCCTATGAGCCGATGAGCGCGCGCGCCTGGCGGCCGGGCGTGGCCGAGGCGATCGCGGAGGTCAACTTCACCGGCGCGCTCACGGTGCTGTCGCATGTGGTGCCCGGCATGGCCGCGCGCGGGGCGGGCCGGGTGGTGCTGATCGGCTCGCTTGCGGGCTTTCGCGGCCTGCCTGGTGCCATCGGCTATGGCGCGTCCAAGGCCGCGCTGATGCATCTGGCCGAGAACCTGCGCGCCGATCTTGCCGGATCGGGCTTGGTGGTGCAGCGCGTCAACCCCGGCTTCATCCGCACCCGGCTGACGGCGAAGAACAGCTTTGCCATGCCCCAGATCATGGAACCGGAAGACGCCGCCCGCCGCACCCTGGCGGCGATCCGCTCGGGGCGGTTCTCGACGAGCTTCCCCGCGCCGTTTGCCTGGGCTTTCACGCTCGGGCGCTTCCTGCCGCTGCCGCTCTTTCACGCCCTCTTTCGCGGCAGCGGCGCGAAATCTTCACAGGAGGACCGGACATGACCAACCGTCGCACCATGCTTCAACTGATCGCCGGGGCCGGCGCGATTGCGCTGGTGCCAGCCACCGCCCGGGCGCAGACCGCCTGGGACTTCACCTTCGAGGCGCTCGAGGGCGGCGCGATGCCGCTGTCGCAATGGCGCGGCAAGGTGCTGCTCGTCGTCAACACCGCGTCGTTCTGCGGCTTCACGCCGCAATACCGCGACCTCGTCCAGGTCTGGCAGGACTATCGCGACCGCGGGCTGGTGGTGATCGGCGCGCCCTCGACCGACTTCCGGCAGGAATATGACGAGGCGGGCAAGATCAAGGACTTCTGCGAGCTGACCTATGGCGTCGATTTTCCGATGACGGCGCCGGTGCATGTGGTGGGCGCGGCGGCGCACCCCTTCTTCAAATGGGCTGCGGCCGAGTCCGGCCAGCGCGTGCGCTGGAACTTCAACAAGTATCTCATCGGCCGCGACGGGCGCATCATCACCTGGATGCCGAGCACGCTCAAGCCCACCGCGCGCAAGGCCCGCGCCGCGATCGAGGCGGCGCTGGCCGCGCCCGCGGCATGAGCACGGCCCGCGCTGCGGCGGCGCTCGGCACGGCGGGGCTCGTTCCCTTCTGGGGCCTTGCGGCTCTGGCCCATCTCGCGCCGGGTATAGGCCTGGCCTACGTGGCGCTTCAGGCCGAGCTGACCTGGGGCGCGGTCATTCTCGCCTTCATGGCCGGCGCCCGCTGGGCGATGGTGCTGGCCGCCGGCGGCGGCGCGCTGCGGCAGGCGGGCTTCGCACTCCTCGCCCTGCCGGCCCTGGCCGCGCCCTTCCTGCCGCCCCTGTCCGGGCTTGCCCTTCTGGCTGCGGCCTTCGCCGGCTTGCTCGCGGCCGAACGCACCGCGACGGCGCGCACCGAGGCACCCGCCTGGTATCCGCGCCTGCGCCTCTGGCTGACGGCGGGCGCGATCGCCGCGCTTGCCCTTGCCGCGCTCGCGGTTTGACGGTCAGACCGGCTCGCCCGCGTCCAGCCGGGCAAGGAACGCCTCGGCCTCGGCCAGCACCCGCGCGCGGACGGCACCGTCGCGCCCGTCCCAGCCGCGGTATATCTGCGCCATGCGCGGGTTCGCGGCGAAGCGGTCGCGGTGGCGGTCGAGAAAGTGCCAGTAGAGCAGGTTGAAGGGGCAGGCATTCGGGCCGGTCCGTGCCGTCACGTCATAGGCGCAACCGCGGCAGTAGTCCGACATCCGGTTTATGTAGGCGCCCGAGGAGACATAGGGCTTTGACGCCACCATCCCGCCATCGGCGAACTGGCTCATGCCCAGCGTGTTGGGCGCCTCGACCCATTCGACGGCATCGGCATAGACCGAGAGATACCACCGATGCACCTCCGCCGGATCGACCCCGGAGAGCAGCGCGAAATTGCCGGTGACCATCAGCCGCTGGATGTGATGGGCATAGGCGCGCCGGCGGGTCTGGCCGACTACCTCGGCCATGCAGCGCATCCGCGTGGGCGCGCCCCAGTAGAGGGCGGGCAGCTTGCGGCGATGGCCCAGCGCGTTGCGGCGCATGTAGTCCGGTCCTTCCAGGGACCAGACCCCGCGGATGAACTCGCGCCAGCCGAGGATCTGCCGGATGAAGCCCTCGACCGCGTTGAGCGGCGCCCGGCCCGCGCGCCATTCGGCCTCGGCCGCGCGGCAGACCTCGAGCGGGGAGAGAAGGCCGAGGTTCAGCGCGGGCGACAGCAGCGAGTGGAACATCACCGGCACCCCCGTCACCATGGCATCCTGAAAGTCGCCGAAGCATGGGAGGGCGCGGCGCAGGAAATGGGCCAGAAGAGTCAGCGCCTCGTCGCGGTCGGTGGGCCAGCCGAAGGGCTCGAGTTCCCCGAAATGCGCGCCGAAGCGGTCGGCGACGATATCGAGCACCTCGCGCACCGTCCGGTCGGGGGCAAAGACGGGCGGGTCGGGAAAGCCGAGGCCCGCCTTCGGCGGCTTGCGGTTCTCGGCGTCGAAATTCCACCGCCCGCCGGCGGGGGCGTCGCCCTCCATCAACAGCCCCGTCCTGCGGCGCATCTCGCGGTAGAACCATTCCATCCGCAGCGTCTTGCGCCCCTTGGCCCAGGCCGCGAAGTCGCGCGCCGAACAGAGGAAGCGGTCATCCTCCAGAATGCGCAGCCTCAGCGGCACCGCCTCGAGCGCCGCGCGCAGCCGCCAGTCGCCGGGCGCGGTGGCGATCGCCTCGAAGGCGCCGGTCTCTTCGGCGCGGCGCAACAGCTCGGCCGGGATCGAGCCCGCGTTATCGGGATCGTCCAGACGGCTGTAGGCCACGCGCCAGCCTTTGCCGGCAAGGCGTGCGGCGAACTTGCGCATCGCGGCGAAGAAGATCGCGATCTTCTGGGGGTGATGCGGCACATGGGTGGCCTCGTCCATCACCTCGACCATCAGCACGAGGTCGCGGCCCCGGTCGGCGGCGCGCAGCGCGGCGACGGTCTCGGTCAGCTGATCTCCGAGAACGAGGACGAGACGCGGCGCTACCACGGCACGACCTCGCCCCGGCAATCGAAAAAGCCGCCCGACTGCGCGGGGGTGACGCCGTCCATGACCTCGGCGAGGCGGCGCGCGGCTTCGGCCGGGTCGAGCTTTTCGTGCCCGCGATAGGCGGCGGTGAAGGGCGTGTCCACGGTGCCCGGATGCAGCGCCACCAGCGCCGCTTTCGCATGCCTTCGGGCAAGCTCAATGGCGGCGGTATGCACGATCTGGTTGGCGGCCGCCTTCGAGGCGCGGTATGAGAACCAGCCGCCCAGCCGGTTGTCGCCGATCGAGCCCACCCGCGCCGTCAGCACCGCCGCAACGGCTGGCGCCTCGCGGGGCAGAAGCCGCGGCAGGTGCCGCAGGATCAGCGCCGGGCCGATGGCGTTGACGGCCATCACCTCAGCCATGGCTTTGGCGTCGATCTCGGCCAGGCTCTTCTCGGGCCGCCGGCCTGCCGGCGCAAGGATGCCAATGGCCACGACGACGCGCGCGAAGGGCCCCTCGACCCCGCCCAGCACGCGCTCGACCGATGCCGGGTCGGTTACATCGAGCCCGTCGGCCCGCCGCGACAGGCCGGTGACGGCATGGCCCCGTCGCGTGAATTCCTCGGCGAGGGCGTCACCGATGCCGCCCGAAGCCCCGATGACGAGGGCGCGGTCGCTCATGTCTCTGTCTCGCTTGGCAGTTCCCCGTTTCGGTCCTGTCGGGCATGATGGCGCGCCTGCCAACAGCTCATCGAGCAAGGGCGTACCTCGCCCAGCACCGGCGGCCATGCGTGCCCCCGCCTGAATGCAAATTGGCGGCCCGAGGCATCCTCGAGCCGCCAGAGCGCCGGCTCCACGATGTGGAGCGGCAGGACCGGCCCATGCTGGATGGCGCGCGAAAGCGGGGAGTTGTCACTTGCGCGAAGGTCGCGCTTGAAGCACACGACCTGCAGGGAGGTTCGCCCGGCCATGGGACCGGAACCGTTCCGACCGTCACTCGGCGGGCAGGATCACCGTGTCGATCACGTGGATCACGCCGTTCGAGGTTTCGATGTCGGCCTGAACGATATTGGCGTCATTCACCTTGGCGCCGCCCATCAGCGAGAACTTCACCTCCTGACCCTGAACGGTCTTGGCCATCATGCCGTCCTTGAGGTCGGAGGACATCACCTTGCCCGGCACCACATGGTAGGTGAGGATGGCGGTAAGCTTGCCCTTGTTCTCGGGCTTGAGCAGCTCTTCCACCGTGCCGGCGGGGAGTTTGGCGAAGGCCTCGTCGGTGGGCGCGAACACGGTGAAGGGGCCCTCGCCCTTGAGCGTCTCGACAAGGCCCGCGGCCTGCACCGCGGCCACGAGCGTGTTGAAGCTGCCGGCCTCGACGGCGGTATCGACGATGTCCTTCTTCATGTGGGCGCCGGCGAGCGCCGGAACGGGCGCGAGCGCAAGCGTCGCCGCGGTGGCGAAGGCCATGGTGGCAGCGGCCATCGAGAGCGCGGCGCTGGTGGCCAGTTGGGTCATGCGGAACATGGAAGTCCTCCTCTGGGGTTGGTTGTGCTGAAGATACGGCTCGCGCCGGCGCGCGGTTCACTCTTCGCCAAAGATTCGCGCGAACAATCTCAGCGGGCGGCGCGCTTGTCCGCCGCGATCACCCCGTCGCTGATCACGACGCGGCGGCTGCAGCGCGCGGCGATCTCTTCGTCATGGGTCGAGATCAGGAAGCTGGTGCCGCTCTCCCGGTTGATGCGCGCCAGCAGATCCATCACCTGCATGGCGTTCTGGCGGTCGAGGTTGCCGGTCGGCTCGTCGGCGAGGATGAGTTCGGGGCCGTTCATCAGCGCCCGCGCGATCGCCACCCGCTGCTTCTGCCCGCCCGAAAGCTGCGTGGCGCGAAAATCCGCCCGCTCGCTCAACCCGACCTGCGCGAGAAGCGCCGCCGCGCGCGCCCGCGCCTGCGCCCGCTCGCGCCCCGCGCGCACGGCGGAGGGGAACATCACGTTCTCGAGCGCGGTGAAGTCGGGCAGCAGGTGGTGGAACTGGAAGACGAAGCCGATATGGCGGTTGCGAAACTCGGTCAGGGTGTCGTCGTCGGCGCGGGTAAGGTCCTCGCCCAGCATCGTCACCTGCCCCGACGTGGGCCGCGCCAGCGTGCCGAGAATGTTGAGAAGCGTGCTTTTCCCCGAGCCCGACGCCCCGATCAGCGCCACCATCTCGCCCCGGTCGATGGCAAGGCTCACGCCCTTGAGCACATGCGTGGCCGTGGCCCCCTCGCCATAGACCTTGTGCACTTCGCGCACTTCGAGAACCGGCGCGCTCATTGCTGGATCGCCTCGACCGGATCGAGCCGGGCCGCCGCGCGCGCGGGCAGGAGCGCGGCAAGCGTTGCCCCGAGCGTGGTGAGCCATATGGCGAGCCCGATCGAGCCCTGTCCGAGATCGACCGGCAGCTGGCCGGGCTGCACCTCCTCGATCGGGGGGAAGGGCGACAGGGCCGCCACAGCCAGGAGCGCGCCCGCCAGCCCGCCCGCCAGCCCGATCAGCGCGCCCTCCAGCACGAAAACATAGAGGATGAAGCGCCGGGTGGCGCCGAAGGCCCGCATGATGCCGATCTCGCCGCGCCGGCGGAAGGTGGTCAGCATCAGCGCCGAGGCGATGCCGATGACCACGGTGATCATGGCAAATACCTTGAGGATCAGCCCGGTGTTGCCCTGCGCGCGCAGCGCCTCGAAAAGCTGGGCGCTTGTCTCGGTCCAGGGCGTCACGTCGAGCCCGGTGGCGGCGGCAATGCGCGCGGCCACCGCGGGCGCGGCATAGAGGTCGTCGAGCTTCAGCTCGATCGCCGAGACACGGCCCGGCCGCTCCAGCACCGCCTGTGCGGCGCTCATGGGCACGAAGGCGGCCGCCTCGTCGAGCTGGCCGAGGCCGAGGCGGTAGATGCCGCTCACCGTCAGCGTCACGCTGTTGCCGTTGTCGGCGCGGAAGGTGACGGCCCGGCCCACGGACAATCCAAGATCGCGCGCCAGCGTCTCGCCGATCAGAACCCCGCCCGCCGCCAGCGCCGCCGTGCCCGCCACCATGGACCTTTCAAAACGGATGATCGCGCTCTCGCGCCCCGGCTCCAGCCCGGTCAGCGTCACCGGCCGGGTCACCTCGCCCCGGATCAGCACGCCGCTGCCCACGAGCTTCGGCGCGATCACCCGCACGCCGGGGAAGGCTGCAAGCGTCGCCTCCCAGGCGCGCGGCGCCGCGAGCCCCAGGCTGGGGCTGGTCGAGGCCTGCCTTGCGGCGAGGATGTGGCGCCCCTGCGCAGGCACGAGGAGGGGCAGCGGCCGGTCCGGGGCTGCGACGGTGACATGGGCCTGATTCCCGAGCGTGCGGTTGACCAGAAGCTCCGCCAGCCCGCCGATGAGCGCGCTCATGAAGATGAAGATGAACACCGCCGCGGCCACGCCCGCCACCAGAAGCGCGGTCTGCCCCGGCGCGGACCCCAGATGCCGCCACGCCATCTTGGCCCCGTAGAGCATGGCTCAGCCCGCCCCGCCGGGGGGCGGCGCGGCGCGCACTTCCTGCCCGTCGGCCAGCCCCTCGGGGTTCAGGATGACCGTATCGCCTGCGGCCAGCCCGCCCGTGATCTCCACCCGCTCCGCCGGCCAGTCGATGATCTCGACCGGGGTCTTCACCGCCCGCCCGTCGCGCAGCACGAAGACCGCCGGCCCCTCGACGAGCGCCGAGCGCGGCACCGTCAGCGCCGCCGCGCTTTGTGCCACGGTGATGTTCACCACTGCCGTCAGGCCCACCTGCGCCCCCTCGGGCATGTTCTCGAAGGCGATACGAACCGGCACCGTTCCGGTGACGGCATCGGCCTCGGGCGCGATCCAGGCGACGCGCCCCTCGAGCAGCGCATCCCGCCCCGCAAGCTCGACAACCGCCCGCTGGCCGGGACGGACAGCGGCGGCGAGAGCTTCATCCACCTCGACAATGACGCGCAGCCTGTCGAGATCGGCAAGCCGCAGGAGAAGCCGGCCGGGCTGAACCGTCTCGCCCGGATCGACGGCGCGGCTCAGGACAGTGCCGGCGAAGGGCGCGCGAATGCTGTAGTCGGCCAGCGCAAGGCGCGCCTGTTCGACGGCGGCCGAAAGGCGCTCCTCCTCGGCGCGGGCCTGAGCCAGCGCCTTCTCGGCGCGGTCGCGTTCGACCTTCGGCACGACCGCACCCAGTTCCTCGGCGCGCCGGGCGTCGTCCTCTGCCTGCTGTCGGCGCAGCATCGCGGCATCGAGGGCGGCAATCGCCTGCCGGAGTGCGGCGCGCGCCCTGCCGTCATCGAGGCTGACAAGCTCGGCGCCCTCGGCAACCCTTTGCCCCTCCTCGGCGAGGACCGCGAGGACGGTGCCCGCCACGGGGCTGGTCAGATCGGCGGAGAGCGCGCTTTCGGTTCGTCCCGAGACGATCAGCACCCGCTCGGCCGGCGCCGGCGCAAGAACCTCGACCGGAACGGCCGGCCCTCCACCGCCGCCGCGCATGAAGGCCAACCCCGCACCGGCGAGAATAACGACAAGCGCGACAAGCCACGGCCACCGGCGCGCCCGGCGTGCGGGCGCGTCCTCGCGCGCGGGCAGCGGCACAAGCGCGGTCTCCCCCCCCGCGCCCGTGCCGGTGCTCGTGCCGGCGATGCCGGGGGCAACGGATTTCCGGGTCGGCTCGGTCATGGCGTCCTGCCTGTTGTTGCGCTGGCCGAATGCGGCGATGGGCGCGCTCGCGGTGGTCAGGATACGGCGGGGGCGCCGTGAAGATCGGGCCACGCCGATCAATACCACCCCAGCCGGCGCACGGCCAGATCGGCCTCGTGATCGCGTCCATAGGCGACCACCGCGATGCTGCGGATCCGCTCGGGCGCGATCGGCCGGCCGAGGATCATCCCGCGCGGGCGGAAGGCGTCAAAGGGGATGCGCACGACGCGCAAGTCGGCGGCGGCCTCGAACGGCGCCTGATGGAACTGCCACGGCAGGGAGGGCCCGCGCCCGCGCAGATGGACATAGTAGGTCTGGTCGTTGCCGCGCACCTCAAGCTCGAGCCCCCGGGCCGTTGCCGGGAGAGGGCGCTCGAGCATGAGCCGTGCCTGGATGAAACCGCCGTTTTTCTCGGTGCTGACCCGCCCGGTCAGATGCAGGAATGCCTCGCCATCCGCTCGCTCAAGCGTGGCCTTTCCCGTCGAGACCCCGCCCATTACCTGATCGGTGACGAAGGACCAGTCCGGCGACAGGCCTTCGCTGAACTCGTCCAGAGTGTTCATCCTCTCCCCCGCCGCAGCCGCCAGCGACATCACCGCGGCAAGGCAGATCCCGGCCATGCCCGCCAAGGCGCGCCTCATGCCACGCGCCCTCGACTCAACCGAACCACCCGGGCCAAGAGCGGTCGCACCGGCAGGAACAGCCGGTAGAGCCCTTCGAGCAGTGCCAGCACTCCGGGCAGCCCGGCCACGTGGGCCAAAAATCGCCAGCCTGGCAGCTGCGCCCAGACGGTCACGAACGCCCGCGCGCCCGAGCGTAGCCGACCATCCGGCGCCAGCGCGTGGAACCGGGCCATCAAGGCCGCGCGATCAACGCCTTCAGGCAGGCGCTCCGTAGGTTTGGATACATCGACGAACTCAAGGGCGCCGCGCCGATCCCTGCGCCGGTAGTGGTCGATTTCCGCCGTGCACAGGGGGCAGCTGCCGTCATAGAACACCGTTGTCCGCCACATGCTGCCGACCGCCTTTCTTGTTCGTCTTTCTCCTTACGGTTCTGCCCGCAGGTTGGATCAGGTTTCGGGCAAACTCTTCACGCCCCCGTTCCACCAGCGGGCTCGGGCGAGGCATCGTTCTCACATTTTTTCTTCGGCCCATCCCTGCAATGGAAACCATCAAACCAGGGGCGCGACCTACCTTCACAAGGACTTCGCAAATCTGGGGCCCCTAAGCCTTGGGAAAGGCCGGTCGGCGCGCAGCCTCCGCGACAGGTGCCTCGTGGGCGAAGTGGCAACTCGTCCTCGGGCATGCGGACAAAGCCCTGCTCGGATCTGGGAGGTGTCATGGCGGCCTCAGTCTGGCGGGGTGAACGCGAAGGCATGGATGGCGATGCGCACGGCGCCGCCGGTGAAGTCGCCGCCATTGGCGGTGAGGACGATGGGCGTGTCGGCCCAGAAGGCCTCTGGCCAGATGATGCCGAGGTTGGAGGCGCCGGCGGCGGTGCCGAGGGAGCCGCCGAACTTCGCGGGGCTGCCGGCGATGCCGCAGTCGTAGCTTGTGGCGCCGGTGATGGCGCTGGTGGTGCGGGTCGAGACGCACAGCGCGATGGCGCGCGCGGGAATGACGATGCTCGAGGTAACGGTCGGGCCCGCGAGGTTCGTCAGTGTCTCCTCAGCGACGGTGAGGCGCGTCGCCGCGCCGTTCGGGCTCAGCGCGAGGGTGACGTCTGTGCTCTGCGTCACAAGCCCGAGCGCGGCCTCGAGCGTGCGCCACGCGCCGCCCGATCTCACGAGGAGCGACCCCTCGTCCTCGATCCAGACACGCCAGCCCGTGCGTGCAGGCAGACGAACCCACGCCCCGCCAGAGAACATCGCCACGTCACCGTCCCATCCGGCCCACGCCCCGGTCGCACCGGTGG
This sequence comes from Ruegeria intermedia, assembly GCF_900129345.1. Classification (GTDB taxonomy): domain Bacteria; phylum Pseudomonadota; class Alphaproteobacteria; order Rhodobacterales; family Rhodobacteraceae; genus Ruegeria; species Ruegeria intermedia. The sequence goes on from NZ_FQVK01000027.1 coordinate 36,235, forward strand.
CCACGATGTAGCGATCACCTTCCGTCGGGCTCGGCGGTGGCGTTGTCAGATCCCGGTCCTTCACGGAAAGCTGCACGAGGCCATCGAGCCGGTCGAGGGCTTCGTTGTGGGTGACGTGCTTCTGGGCCTGTGCCGCCGCGATGTAGGGAAGCGCGAGGATCGGGGTCATTGTCGGAGCCTCAAGAAATGGTGACGATGTCTTCGGTTGGAGTCCCGCGTCCGAGCGACGGCGAGAGCTGGACCACGCGGATGGTGAGCATGGCGCCGGGCGCGAGCGTCGCGCCCCAGTCGGCGACCTGCTCGGCGGTGCTGTACGTGGTCGTTGTTGTTCCCGCCATCAGCGTCCGCTTCACCGTCGCGCCGTCGAGAATGTCGATCTCCCAGGCTTCGGGCTGATCGAGGAGCGGCACTTCGGCCGCCTCCCAGCTGTCGGCCGCGGGGTCGCGGGAGCGGCGGGTCCAGGTGAGGGTGATGTCGCCTGAGGCCTCCGCGCGGGCCGCGAGATGCACCAGGGCGAAGGGCCGGAGCGAGGCGCCCACAGGCGTCACGGACAGGATCGTATAGGACATGTCCGACACCGGTCGCGTTGCCGGTCCGACGGCGAGGTTCCACGGCAGGCCGATCTCCCCGACGGTGAAGGGCAGTTCGGTGACGGCCCCGTCCAGCACCACGACCCGCGCCCCGGCCGGGGCGGGATTACCGATGGCATGCTCCGTCCCCCGCTGGCCGCGCAGGAGCGTGGTGAGGCGATAGCGGCCGGGGGCGACGAGCATCGCGTCGCGGGCTTGCAGGATCTCCCATGTGCCCGGCGCGCTTTCGACGGCAAAGGCGTTACCGCCCGCGAAGAGCTGCAACTCGGTGACGCTTTCGAGCTGGCCCCAAGGAAGGCTAATCTCGAGCACCGAACCCCGGTCCCACCGCCAAGCGGGTCCGGCTGGCAGGTCGGCGGCGAGCGTCCCGATCCGCGCGCGGCGGGTGATCGTGGCGAAGCTCGCCCAGCCCGAGGTCTCGGGGCTGCGCAGCACCGCGACCGTGCCCGGCCAGGGATCGGCATCGACCGCGATCAAGGGGCGCGGTGGCGTGTGGGCGCTGGTCAGCTGTGGCAGATCGAGGATCGCCACCTGCGGCGCGCCGAGCGGCACAGAGCGGGTGACGGCGGCCGTTCGCTGTGCGCCCGGCGGCAGATCGTAGACCTCGCGGTCCTGACGGGTGGCCTCGATGCGGCGGGAGAGCCCGTCGGCAATGCGCGTGAGGCGGAACTCGGTGGTCGTGCCATCGCTGAAGATCACCACATCGCCTGGATCGAGCGCGAGGCGCGAGGGCGGCAGCGCGAAGGCGGCCCGCTCGCGGCCTGTCCAGGTTTCCATCAGCGCCCGGCGGCATCGGCGCTCGGCTTCCTCCGGCGCGACGGCGACGGGGAAGCTCTCGGCGGTGACCCGCACTGCACCGGTGGTGATGCGGCGGGCCTCGACGAGGGCGCTGTCATAATCCTCATCGGCGCGCGCCACGCTCCAGCGCAGGACCTGCGGAAGCTCGGTCTCCTGGCCGCGCGTCCGCTCGATGTCCTCGCCGTTGCCTGCGACCAGGTCGTCGGGCGTGATGGTGGAAACGGTCGCGCGGCCGCGCATGACAAAGCGGATGACACCCTCGCTCTCGACGGCGTCGAAGCCGAAGTGGCGGGCCAGCATGGAGATCGTCGTGCGGGGGCTTTCGATGGCGGGGATTACCAACCCTTCGACCGCGCCCCAGAGGCCGCAGACGTCGATATGTGCGGCGTCCATTCCAGCAGCGAGGCAGAGATGGCGCACGAGCGCGGCGAGCGACACAGCGCCAAGACGTCCCGTCAGCCAATGGCCGAGCTGCCAGTTCGCGCCGTCGGACCAGACGTCGGTGAGCGCCGGGAAGAACGGATGCGGGCGGGCATCCCAGGTCCAGGCGGCACATTCCGAGGTATCGACCATCGGCAGGCCGGTGATACTGGACACCGGGTTGTTCGCCGGATCGGCCCAGTACAGCGCCGCAGCCTCGAGATACGCCCGCTGGATGGCATCGTCCCGCCATCCCCGCGAGAAGTAAGGTGCGGCACTCTCGGATGACTTCGGGTCGCAAAAGACGTTCGGCTGGTTCGTGCCCCGGTCGATGGCCGGGCAGCCGAACTCGGTGAAGCGGATGGGCTTGGACTCCGGCACCCATCCGGTGCTGGATTTGCCCTCGATGACCGCCTCGATGCCGAAGGCGAGTACGTCCTCGCCCACCATGGCCGAGCGCGGCCCGAGGCGCAGCTGGTAGTTGGCGGTCGCAACCGTCACGTCGACCATCATGTCGATGCGCCAGACGCCGCCGCCGAGATCGACCAGCGCCTTCGAGACCATCGGGTTGGGGCCCTCGAACCAGCTCTCGATCGCGCCGGTGGCGAGGTTGACCACGACGCCCGTGTCGCCCGCGCCGGAGGCGGCGAAGTCGAGCATGGCGTTGCCCGAGCTGCCGGCCGAGACGTAAGCCGAGATCGCGACCCGGTCGCCCGGCGCGAAGCTGAAGAAGCCCGGCGTCGCGCCGTGCCAGGTCGCCCCGCCGCTCGCGATCAGCGCCGGGACGGTGAAGCCGCGATGGCTGCCGCTGCCGGCCGTGAGGGTGACGCCCGCGCCGATGGGGTTCCAGCCGAGCGGCTCGGCACCCTGCGCGGCGATGCCAAGGCGCACGCCGGCCGGCCTATCGTGATGCGGCTCCCTCCACCAGGAGCGCAGATCCTTGAAGCGCCAGATCCAGTCCTCGCCGTAGTCGCCATCGGCGATCGGGCTGCGCAGCTGCGCCTCGCGATCCGCCTGGCTCGCATAGAACCAGTCGAAGCCCTCGCCGCCGGCGATGTTCGATTGCAGGTAGGACCGGTCGTAAACGGCAGGCCAGCCGGCTCGCGCGTCCAGATGCTCGAAGCCGTCGCGCCAGTCGGAGACGGGCATGTAGTTGTCGATGCCGACGAAATCGATGTTGGCATCCGCCCACAAGGGATCGAGATGGAAGAAGCGGTCTCCCGAGCCGTCCGCCGGATCATGGCCGAAGTATTCCGACCAGTCCGCTGCATAGCTGATCTTCGTGGACGGGCCCAGAATGGAACGCACATCGGCTGCGAGGCTCTGGAGCTCCGCCACCGCCGGATAGCTGGTGGCGCCGTCGCGGATGGTGGTCAGCCCCCGAAGCTCGGAGCCGATCAGGAAGGCGTCAACGCCGCCGGCAATCGCGCAGAGATGGGCGTAGTGCAGGATCATCCGCCGCCAGCCCCAGTCCCCGGACGGGCCGGTGTAGCTGACCGATTCGCCCGAGACCGCGAAGTCCGCCGGCGTCGCCTTTCCGAAGAAGGCCGAGACCTGCGCCGCGGCAGTCGCCGTCTTGTCGACCGTGCCAGCGTAACCCGCCGCCGGCGAGCAGGTGATGCGCCCGCGCCAGGGATAGGCCGGCTGGCCAACGGTTGAAGCGTTGTCGCTGTAGGGATCCGGCAGCGTGTTGCCCTCGGGCACATCCATCAGCAGGAAGGGATAGAAGGTGACGCGGTAGCCCCGTGCCTTCAGTTCCTTGATCGCCTGCACCACGGCCGCATCGCTCGGCGTGCCGCCATAGACGGGCCGGCCGTCGGCGTCGGTCGACACCAGATGTGCCGCGGCGCGATTCACGCCGTTGACCTGCCAGACATGCGGGGTCGTGGTCTTGGTCGCGGTCTCGACGCCGGGACGAATGGTGCAATGGCCCGCGCGCAGGTCGTTGCCGAACCACGAGACTACCAGCGACACGCTTTCGACCGCGGGCGCCAGCGCCTCCAGCCGGTCGAGGGAAACGAGGAAGTCGGCCCTGTCGGTCTCGGCGTGCACGTTCTCGGGCGTGGTCTTGGCGCCCTCCACGCGCATCACCGACTCGGTGGCGTAAACGAACTCGCCCGCGCCGGGGATCATGGTGACGGCGCGGATGGCGCCTTCGGCCGTGTCGGGGTCGGCGAGCGGCCGGAACACCTCGAAAGACAGCTGCGGGATACGGTTGCCGAAGGAGGTGAGGTCGAGTTCCTCGAACACAACATAAGCCGTGCCGCGATAGGCCGGCGCGCCCTCGGCCCCCATCTTCGCGGCGATGAACGGGTCGGCGGCCTGCGCCTCGCCGCCCGGATACCAGCGCTAGGTGGCGGTCGAGGTATCGAGCAACTCGCCATCGGCCCAGATGCGACCGATGCCGGTGATCGGGCCTTCGCAGAGCGCGACGGCGAATGAGGCGGTGTAGGAATACTCGGTCGTCGTGACCGTCGGCCCGCCGCCCTTGCCGCCGCCTTGCGTGGTGGTGCTCACATGCTCGGTGAAGTCGGTCGCCCAGATGATGTTGCCGCCCAGACGCATGCGGCCGAAGACGCGCGGGATCGTGGTGCCCTCGGTGGCGGAGGTCACCCGCAGGCTGTCCAGCCTTGCGCCCTCGTAGCGCTGGTCGGGCTGCAGGGAGCCCACGATCCAGCTGTCGACGACCGAGCCCGCCATGGTGCCGATCGCCCCACCTATGGTGGCGGCGGAGATGCCAAGGATCGAGCCGCCGATCGAGGCGCCAATGGCCTGACCGGCAAGGCCGAGCACGAGGGTCGCCATTAGCGCCTCCTTGGTTGCGGGTAGAGAAAGGCGAAGGCGAGGCGCCGCCGCCAAGCTTGGGTGAAGGGCTCCTCGATCACGCCCAACCGCTCGCGGGCGTGGATCATCGTGCCCGTGTCGGTGAGGATGCCGACATGCTTGGCAATGGCGCGCTCGCGCATGCGGAACATCAGGAGCGCGCCGGGGGGCGGATCACCTGCCTCGACCTCGATCATGCAGCCGCGCGCGCCCTCGGCCAGCACTTCGCGCGGGCCAGTCTCGCCCGAGTCACGGGAATAGGGCGGGATCGGGAAGGGTTCCGGCCCGACCACCTCGCGCCAGACGCCGCGTGCGAGGCCAAGGCAGTCGCAACCCACGCCCCTCACGCTCTGCTGGTCGTGATAGGGTGTGCCGAGCCAGGACCGGGCCGCCGCGATCACCTTCCCGCGCGCGGCCGGACGACGGATGAAGCCCGCAGTCACAGCACGCTCCCATCGTTCGCCTTCCCTTGGCTCGCGTAGCGCAGCACGGTGTCATTGCCGGGGATGTGCGGGAAGCCCCGGAAGTTGGCGGTATTGCCAAAGCGGTCGCGGCAGGTGGCAAAGGCCTTGTCGCAGCCCGCGCGGATGGTGAAGGCATCGTTCGCGGCATAGGACTGCCGGGCGGTTCCAGCAGCGTGATGATCGCTTCGCCGGTGGTGGCGACCTCATGGCGCTCCACCTCCACCCGGTGCCCGGCATTGGCGCCGCTGCCCCAGGTCAGCGTGCCGAAGGTGAAGAGCCCCGCGGCGAAACCCTCGAGCCCCGCCACCGAAAACGCCCGGTCGCGCAGGAGCACGGCAACCGTGCCGCTGCCTTTCCAGGTCGCATCCTCGAGGTTGATCCCGCAGCGCCCGTCGCCCAGCACTGCGTCGCAGCCGGCCTGAAAGCTCCGCCCCACCGGCTGGTCGAGCACATGGGCAAGCGAGCGCATCTCGGCGGTGAAGGCCACCCGCCCGCGCCGGATCTCGCCGATGGCCCCGCGCCGCATGAGCACACGCTGGCTGGTATCCTGCCAGTTCGCCCGCCAGACCTCGACCGCCGCCCCGTCCCAGAGCCCCGCGGCAATGTCGGCCTCTGTGATGACGCCCGAGCGCAGCACGCCTTCCGCATCCTGCGCATCGACCGCGAGATCGGAACCCGCGCGCAGTTCCGACGCCGCGAAGCCGCTTTCCGGCTCGAAGCGGGTAGCCTCAAAGCTGAGTGTCCGGTCGTGGTCGGTGAAGCCGAACACCTGGCCGTCGGCGCGGGTGATGCGCCAGCACCAGGCAAGCGTGGTCGTGCCCTCGTCGAGATGGGTCTGCAGGGCAGGCGAGAGGGATTTCATCGGCAGGTTCCCGTCATGCGGTCATCGAGATCGGCGATCCAGTCCGCCCAGTCCGGCGGAACCTGCGTCACGGTTTCCGCAGGTGGCCGGGCCAGCCGCGCCTCGGCGTAGGAGATGCAGCCGGCATCACCAGGCACCGTCGTTGTTGCGCAGCCGCTGAGCAGGATCGCCAGCGCCGCGGCCGTCGCGAACCGCATCGCGGCCACGTTCGACCTTCCCGATTGTCTCTTCCAACGCATCGCGTTCTGCCTCCTCTTTGCCTGCGCGTCTGCCTTCCACCTGCCCCCAGAGGCGGCCGAGGACGACGCCACCGACAGCACCCAGAGCGGCCACCAGCCAGATCAGAAACTCAGGCATCGCTCCGGAACCCCCGCTCGATCCGGTCGCGCAGGCCGATGAGCCCGAGACCGAGAAACATGAGGCCGGCGGGCGAGGCATCACCTGAGCCGGCGAGCAGCGCGACGAGCCGGGACAGTTCGGCGAGCGGGCCGGTGGCGGGAAGCGCGACAGATGCAATGCCCGTGAGCATGGCGAGCAGTCCCGCCCACCAGGTCAGAGAGGTCGGTCGGATGTAGCGTATGGATCAGTCCCTCCGGATCAGCGTGGAGAAGAAGGCGACCAGCCGGGCGACCCAGCCGGTCGGTGCGTTTGGGCTGGGTTCGGGTTTGGCGGGGCGCAGCAGGGCCAGCGCCCGGTTCTCGGTCAGGCGACGGATCGGCCGCGAGAAGTCCACGCGTCCCGTGCGGTCCACGGACCAGACCGGGATGGTGCCGCTGGGATACCTGCCATGGCGGAACAGGTCGCGCTCCGCCTCGCGTCGGGGAATGATCGAGGGGGGCTTGCGCCAGTTCAGGAACGCGTCGGCGGCGGCAACGCGATTGCCGGCGTTGAGATGACGGGTCAGTGCCGCACGGGCGATGCCGCCCGTGTTGAAGTGAAACGAGACCAGCGCATCGAACTCGGGCGGCGCCAATGGAACCTTCACAGCGCGCAGAACGTCGGCCTCGTATCGCGCGAGATCGGCGCGAAACACCCGGAACGCCTCGCGGATCGCGGCGTCGAGATCGGCGGGCATGCCGCGCGGCATGGTGACGGGATTGGGCGGCCCGGCCGCGGCCGTGTGGCCGATGCCGAAGGTCCAGGTGCCGGTGGAATCGCGATAGGGGCCGGGCACGATCCCCTCGTGCCGGGCAAGGGCCATGAGGCCCCGCTCAGTCATCTGCATGGGGTTACCTCAGGAGCGAGAGGATCAGGATCAGCGCGGCGACCGCGAGGCCAATGCGCAGGCGGTGGGTGAAAGCGTCACGCGGGTCGTCGGTCAGACGCCGCAGGCCACGCAGGACACGGACCAGCTCAGTCATCGCCGCCCTCCCGCGCCTGGCGCAGGCGGGCAAGCACCAGTTCGATCACCGCCGGGCCGAAGACCCCGACGAGATAGGCGGCCGATCCCGCTGCACCGCCCGCCGGGATCGCCTGTCGCGGCAGGCCCAGCCAGCTGGTGATGACGGCCATCGACAGGCTGCCCATGCCGGCGGCGATCAGCCCGCCGAGCAGGATGTGGCGCAGCGCGTCGCGCAGGCGCATCTTCGTTGTCAGCGCGTTGGTGGCGCCCCCGAGCGCGCCCCAGGCGGCAAGGATCACGGCCGTCGAGGCCGCGAGATCGCGCAAGACGCCCGCGACGAAACCGGAATTGTCGCTCATCGCCGGATCTCCAGGAGCGGGATGGAGGTGATCGAGCCGAGGCGTTCGAGATCGAGCGTGACATCGAGCGTGTCGGTGTCGAAGCGGACTGGCACGTCGAATTCAAAGCCGGCGGTGATGGAGACGCCGGAGGCCGGGGCGGCGTTGAAGGTGACGAGGCCGGTGGTCGTGTCGATGGACCAGCCGGTGGCCTGCTCAACCCCGTCGATCGCAACCGTCACGCTGCCCGCGACCGGCTTGGTGATGGCCCGGTTCCAGGTCTGCGTGCCCGAGGCGTAGGCCTTCACAAGCTGGAAGTCGGTGGTGGTGCCATCCCCGGTGCCGATGAGCTGATCGGTCGCCGCGGGCGTCTGCGACGGCAAGCAGGACTTCCAGTCGGCCCAGTCCTTGAAGCGGAAGCCGTAAAGCCTGCCATTACGGGCCTCGAAGAACGCCACCACCGCCGCCAGATCGTCGGCCCGGCGAATGCCATAAGCCACATCGTAGCGCCGGCGGCTGTTCGCCCAGCTCGCGTTGCGTTCTTCGTCGCCCGAGGCGAGTTCGACGATCTGAGTGCGCCGCTCTGGCCCGCCCCGCGCGCCCCGGCTGATATCATCCGGAAACCGCACCTCGTGAAATGCCATGGGTCAGAGCCCCCTGCGCCCGAGCGATACCGCCCGGGCAATGTCGGCCGCGATCTGGGTGCGGGACTGCCGGAAGCTCTCGGCGTCGCGGGTGTTGATGTTGATGGTGACGCCGCCACCGGCGCCGTAGCTCTGTGCCTCGCGGCGCGACAGCACCCGCTCACCGCGCTGCAGGATCGCGGGCACCTCGTCGGGACGCAGGCCGGCCCAACCACCCGAATGCATCCGGGGCGCTCCGGCAAAGGCCATGGCGGGGACCATGCGCGACGGCGCAGGTCCGCCGACCACACCGCCCGCATGAAACACGCCAGCAAAAAGCCCGCCGGCGCCGCCGAGGATGCCACCGAGGGCGCTGGCCATGGGGCCGAGGATGAACCGCCGGGCGGCGAGCCGCGCCAGATCGGCGATCAGCGAAGTCACCAGATCGCGGAAGTCGAGCTTGCCGGACTTCACAAACTCGGCCACCGCGTCTTCGGCGCTGCGGAAGGCGCCCACGAGGCTCTGGCCGATATCGGCGCCGATGTCGCGGGCCTTGGCGGCGTAATCGGCCAGCGTCGCGGTGACGGCCGCCCAGCCGGTTGCGGCCTGCTCCGCGCCGTCGGCATTGGCCGCGCCCGCTGCCCGGCCCGCCTGTCCGGCACTGTCCAGCGCCTCCGTCACGCGGTCGGCCGCGGCCCTCGCTTCATCGAGCGCATCCGCCCCGTCCTCGCCGCTTGCCTGCATCGCGGCTCTCAGCGCGTCCACGGCCTCGCGGACCCCATCGAAGGCGTGGGCGCGGGTGTCCGCTGCGCGGGCACGCAGCGCATCGGCCTGGTGGCCGGCATTGCTGGCGGCATGGTCCAGATAGGACGCGTAGCTCTGCGCGCCGAAGACGTCGATGCGGGCATCCGCCCCGAGCCGCTCCGAGACCGCGTTGAAGGTCGGGCCGATCTGGGCGAGGAAGTCGGCCCATTTCTGCGAGAGAAACGCCATGAGTCGCAGCCAGATCGCCTCGATGTCCGCCCGCATGGCGCGGAAATCATCGACGAAGGAGGTGACGGTGACCTTGACCCCGTCCCAGACCGCCTTGGCGACATTGCCCATGAGTTCGAGCGCCTCGCCAAAGCCGCCAGCGCCGCGCACGAGCTGCGTGAACTGGTAGATGAGCTCACCCGCGCCGACGATCAGCGCGCCGATGCCGGTGCGGATCAGCGCCCCGCGCAGGACCACGAGCGCAGTAGCGAGGCCACGCACGGACAAGGCCGCAGCGGCAAGGCCGGCAACCCAGCGGCTTGCAAGGAAGGCGGCAAAGGTCGCGGCATAGGTCGTCAGCCGGCCGATATTGTCGAAAAGCCCGGCAATGGCTTGGCCGAGCGGGCCGGTGCGGCTCGCGAGCGTGGCCATGGCATCCGCGACCGCTTCCGGCGCGGGCGCCGCGGCGACTGGCAGCTGGTTCGACAGCCCGCGCCAGATCAGGCCCAACCGGGAGATCGCGTTGACCTGCCCCCCGCAAAATCCCTCACCGTGATGTAGAGTCTGCTCAACCCTGAAGGAGCAGACATATGCGAAAGAGCCGTTTCACCGAGGCGCAGATCATCGGGATGATCAAGGAGCAGGAGGCAGGCATGCCGACGGCGGAGGTGTGCCGCAGGCACGGGCTCAGCCCGGCAACGTTCTACAAGCTGAAGTCCAGGTATGGGGGCATGGAGGTGTCGGAGGCCGCGCGGCTAAGGGCGCTGGAGGACGAGAACGCCAAGCTGAAGCGACTGCTGGCCGACACGATGCTGGACAATGTGGTTCTGAAGGATCTTCTGGGAAAGAACTGACGACGCTGACCAAGCGGCGAGAGGCGGCGCTCAGAGCGATGCGGGTTCACGATATCTCGCAGCGTCGGGCCTGTCGGCTTGTCGGTGTCGATCCCAAAACAGTCCGGCGCGAACGCCCGCCGGACTGCCCGGAGATCCGCAAGGAGATGCAGGATATCGCCGGGAAGCGGCGCCGGTTCGGCTACCGCCGGATCGGTGTTCTGCTTGAGCGCAAGGGCATGATCATGAACCACAAGAAACTGTATCGGCTCTACCGGGAAGAGGGACTGTCGGTGAAGCGACGACGTGGCCGCAAGCGGGCCCGCGGCACACGCACACCGATGCCGGAGGCGGCGCGTCCAAATGCGCGCTGGTCGCTGGACTTTCTGTCGGACAGCTTCGGTGCGTCGCGCAAGTTCCGCATCCTGGCGGTGATCGACGATTGCTGCCGCGAAAACCTGTGCCTGGTGGCCGACACCAGCATCTCGGGAGCCCGTGTCGCCCGCGAGCTGGATGCGTTGGTGCGGATCTACGGTAAGCCCGCTTGCATTGTCAGCGATAATGGGACCGAGTTTACCAGCCGGGCCATCCTGAAATGGGCCGACCAGAACGATGTGCCGTGGCATTACATCGACCCCGGAAAGCCGCAGCAGAACGCCTTCATCGAGTCATTCAACGGCAGCTTGCGCGACGAGCTGTTGAACGAGGAGATCTTCGACACTCTGGACGACGCCCGCCGGAAGCTGGCGCTCTGGCGTTACGATTACAACACCGTCAGGCCGCACTCATCGCTAGGAAACAAAACACCGACCGAAGCGCGCCGGACGCTTGAGCAATTTGAGGGCTCCGCGCCCGGCGCGCTTGCCCAAACCGAAACCGAAGACTATCAAACCCAAACCCGCAGACTCTCGTTATGAACGAGGGACCAGAGGGGGGCAGGTCAAGGTCCAGCCGCTTCGGCAGCTTGACCTGCGGGACCAGCAGGAAGATCGGCACGGTGGCGCGGCCCCGGCCGGTCTTGGAGCGGGAGGCCACGCCAAGGCCCTTGGTGTTGAGCCGCCCGTCGGCGACCAGCAGGCTGGGGCCACGCCGGCGATAGATGAAGCGCAGGCGCAGGCCACGGCGACGCTCCCATTCGCCGGGGGTCATCTTCGCGCCGCGCCGCCCCTTGCCGGCGGCGGGCAGCGGGATCGCCAGCCAGAACCCGTCGCGGGACCGGATCAGCGGGCCGGTGTCATGCGCGCCGACGATGACCGGGGCCTTGGACCAGACGAGCGCCGCGGCGTTCAGGCTCTCGCCGGCTTTGGGGTAGGTCTGGCTCCGGATCGAGTTCGCCAGCCGCCGGCCAAGCCCCGCGCCGGTGATCTGGCCACGCCAGGCGGTCTTGAGCCCGGTCCCGGCCTCGGTCATGGCGGCGGTGACGGCCTTCTCGCCCGCCTTCACTTCGGCCGCCATGGCGGCGACGAGATCCGGCGTGACGTCGAGCTTCAGCTTCATCGTAGCGACGCAGGCAATCAGGCCGGAGCGCTTGGACCAAAAATGCTGGCCCCTGCATGATCGAAACGGAACGGATCGAGTTCAGGAAGCCGTTTGCGGGACAGGTTCAGACCATACTCGGGTTTGCTGGCCTTTCCGTCATAGTCGCGGTCGACGAACAGCCCGTCCGGCGTCTCCCAACGCGAGGCTGGGATCAGATACAGGTCCGGCTCCCTTTCCTCCTCGAAAAGGACAAGGGCGAGAAGCAGGTTGTGCCGCGGGCGGAAGACCTCCTTCCGCATGAACACATAGTTCAGCTTGCGAACGGATTTGACCTGCACATCCCAGTACCTGTCCGGCTCCTGACGCACCACGAAATCGATCCCACGGTCGTCAACCTCCGCAGAGTAAACGTCGAGACCGAGCAGCACGAGATGCATCTTGGCGAAATACTCCGCATAGCGGCCGATTTGCATGTGATTGAGACGGCTCCAATCGTGTCGCATCTGGCCTCCTGTGTGTCCCTGCACCTTTCGCCCACCCCGTTCTAGGACGGCCGCAGGTCCACGGTCCAGACCAGCCGCTCGCGGTCGCGGACGGGTTCGCCCTGGATGAGGAACGCCTCGCCAGCCTGCCCCGGACTCGATCCGGGGATCTCGATCCGGTCGCCGGGACGCGGGGTTGCGACCTCAGCCACGCGCAGGTCCAGCCGGGTTGTTTCGGACCAGATGCGAGCCTCGCCGAGGCCCGTCACCTCGTCCGGCCGGCGCAGGATGGCGCGCACCAGCACGGGCGCGCCGCCCTCGGCGGTGTAGACCACGTCGCGGCCGAGATGCGGGTCGGCGAAGAGCGCGTC
>NZ_FQVK01000028.1 GCF_900129345.1 Ruegeria intermedia
CGCTCCGACCCGCCGCCGCTGGACCGGGAAACCTACAAGCGGCGCAACCGGATCGAACGGTTTTTCTCAAAGCTCAAGCACTACAGGGCCATCGCAACCAGATACGAGAAACATGACGCCAACTTCCTCGCCCTAGTCAAACTCGCCGCAACACGCATCTGGTTGCGCGTCTATGAGTCGTTGACCTAGGCCGCAACCCGCGCGCTGATCCTGTAGCTCAGCGCCTCGGCCACGTGGGGGCGGCGCACATCGGGCGCGCCCTCGAGATCGGCAATGGTGCGGGCCACGCGCAGAATGCGGTGGTAGGCCCGCGCCGACAGGCCGAACCGCTCGGCCGCCTTGACCAGCAGGTCCTTGCCCTCGGCATCTGGTGCGGCGACCTCTTCCAGCAGATTGCCCTCGATATCGGCGTTCTGGCGAATGCCGGGCGTGTCCTGAAAGCGCCGGGCCTGAACAACGCGCGCCTGTTGCACCCGCGCGGCGACGGTCACCGAGCTGTCGCCGGATGGCGGCAGGTCAAGGTCGGTAAAGCCCACGGGCGGCACTTCGATCCGCAGGTCGAACCGGTCCATCAGCGGCCCCGAGATGCGGCCCAGATAGTCCTCGCCGCAGACCGGCGCGCGCGAGCAGGCGCGCGACGGATCGCTGAGATATCCGCATTTGCAGGGGTTCGCCGCCGCCACAAGCATGAACCGGCAGGGGTATTTCACATGGGCGTTGGCGCGGGCGACCATGACTTCGCCGGTCTCGATGGGCTGGCGCAGGGTTTCCAGAACCGTTCGCGGAAACTCGGGGAATTCGTCCATGAACAGCACGCCGTTGTGGGCCAGGGAAATTTCGCCGGGTTTCGCGCCTTTTCCGCCGCCCACGATCGCCGCCATCGACGCCGTATGGTGCGGTTCGCGGAACGGACGGGTCCGGCTGATGCCGCCCTCGTCCAGCATGCCGCACAGCGATTGGATCATCGAGGTCTCGAGCGCCTCGGTTGGCGTCAGCGGCGGCAGGATGCCGGGCAAGCGGGCGGCCAGCATGGATTTGCCTGACCCCGGCGTGCCGATCATGATCATGTGGTGACGGCCGGCCGCTGCGATTTCCAGCGCGCGTTTTGCCCGTTCCTGCCCCTTGACGTCACGCAGATCGCGGGTCGAGGGTTCCAACCTGACCTCGCCGGGCTGGGCGACCGGCAGGGGCGACTGGCCGGTGAAATGGCGCACGACGTCGGCCAGGGACGCGGCCCCGATCACCTGGGTCGCGTCGACCCAGGCCGCCTCGGCGCCCGACGCGCGCGGACACAGCAGTGTGCGGCCCTCGGCCGCGGCGGTCATCGCGGCGGGCAGGGCGCCGGCCACGGGCACCAACGAGCCGTCCAGCGAAAGCTCGCCCAGAGCCATGGTGCTTTCGGCAGCGTCGGCGGGCAGGATGTCGATGGCACAGAGCAGGGCCAGCGCGATCGGCAGGTCGAAATGGCTGCCCTCCTTGGGCAGATCGGCGGGCGACAGGTTGATCGTGATGCGTTTGGATGGCAGCGCAATGGCCATCGCGCCAAGCGCACTGCGTACGCGTTCGCGGGCCTCGGACACGGCCTTGTCCGGCAGCCCGACGATCGAAAAGGCGGGCAGCCCGGGGGATACGGCGCATTGCACCTCGACCGGGCGGGCCTCGACCCCCTGAAAGGCAACGGTATGAGCGCGGGCGACCATGGCAATCCTGTTATTGGTTAACGGGACCTTGCTGCCATGGCTTCGGTTTAGGAATGGTTAACGGTCACACCGCTTGCCGGATCATTTGCGTGAATTTCGGCCACGCTCCGGGGTCGGCCAGGGTTTTGTCGCGGCAGAAGGTGTTGCAGAAGCCCCATCGATTTCCATCCAGCTCAAGAAATGCGGTCACCGGCTTGCCGGAATAGGGGCAGAGGTCATTGACCGAAGGCCCCGCCTCAACCGCGCGGGCCGTCGAGGCCCCGCCGATCGGCCAGGGCTCGGCGTTGAGCGGCTGGTCATAGGGGAACGGGTCGTAGTCGACAGTCAGCCCCATCGCGCGCCATTGCCGAACCGCCGGGTCTGACAACAATTCCATGCAGTAGTCGTGGCTCTGCACGGACACGGGCAGACCGTAGCCGATGATCCGGGCTGCGACCGGCGTATAGAACACATCGGCCAGCGAATAGCGGCCGAACAACGGGCCGGACGTCGTGCCCGAGATCTTGCGCGCATGCGCCCACAGGGTCTCGATCCGGGTCAGATCGGCGCGGGTTTCTCCAGACGGCTCGAACCCTTTCCAGCGGTGTTTGAGTTGCATGGGGCAGGCCGACCGCAGCGCGTGGAACCCGGCGACCATCTCGGCACACAGCCAACGGGCGGTTGCGCGAGCGGCGGCGTCTTGCGGCCAAAGCCCGGCATCGGGGTGGCGTTCGGCGAGCGTCTCGGCCATGGCGTGGCTTTCGCCGACCACCGTGCCGTCGGGCAGGCGCAGCGCAGGGACCAGACGGGCCGGGGCCAGCGGCTGCATGTCCCGGGCCATCGTGTCCGAATACAGGCCGATCATGTGGGTCGTGCAGGGCAGGCCAAATTTTTCCAGCATCAGCCAGCCGCGCATGGACCAGCTGGAAAACAGGCGGTCCCCGATGAAAAGGTCATATGTCATGGCTCAAGGATGGCCGAACGCCTGACATCGGTAAAACGCTGAATTGTGTGCCCCGTGTTCACGGAAGATGATTGATCCGGCCGGTCGACCAGGTTTTGCCGTCAAAGGCCAGCTCGGTCACCGACAGGTTGTCGATGCGATGGGCGAAGGTCTGTTGCGCGTTCAGGTCAAGGGCACGCTGTAGCTGGGTCAGGATCACGCCGAAATGGGCCACGATGATCAGATCAGCCCCGGTATACGTATCAATCAGCCCGTCGATGGCCGCGTCGACCCGCGCGCGGACCGCGTTCCAGCTTTCGCCGTTGGGCGGGCGTACGTCGCCGGGGCTGTCCCAATAGGCAAATGCCAGTTCGGGGTCTTCGGCCTCGATCTCGGCGAAGGCGCGCATCTCCCACGTGCCGAAATGGATCTCGCGCAGGTCGGGATGGTGCGGCAGGCGGCGGCGCGTGCCTTGAATGGCCGTGGCCGTATCCGCGGCGCGCGACAGGTCCGACGAAATGACCAGCGCATCCCGCGGCAGGTGGTCATGCAGGCGCGCGAGGGCCGCGTGGTCGCTCAGGTCGGCGGGAATATCGGACCAGCCCACCATCGTTTTGGCACGGGTCGGGCCGTGGCGGACAAGATGCAACCGGGTCACGGCAACTGGCCTTTCAAAACCTGCGGCAGTCCCGCGATGACCTGAACCACAAGGTCGGCTTGGGCGGCGAGAGCGATGTTCAGTCGCCCTTGCGCCTCGCGGAATTTGCGGGCCAGCGCATTGTCGGGAACGATACCGTGCCCAACCTCGTTCGAGACGATCACGATCTGCGCGGGGCAGGCCCGCAAAGCGGCCAGAAGGGCGGCCTGTTCCTGTTCAAGATCGCTGTCGGCCAGCAGGTGATTGCTGAGCCACATCGTGGCGCACTCGATCAGACAGACCTGATCCGGGCTCAGCCCCGCCAGCGCCGGGCGCAGGTCCACCGGGGCTTCGATCGTGTGCCAGCCGTCGCCTCTTTGATCCACATGGCGCCTGATTTTTAGGCGCATCTCATCATCAAACACTTGTGATGTTGCCAGGTAGATGCGGGTTTTTCCTGTTGAAACAACGAGTTGCTCGGCAAATGCAGATTTTCCCGATGCCGCGCCACCCAGCACAAAGGTTAAATCGGGATGCATTTTTGACTACCTTTACAGTGATCCACCCGGTGCGCCCTTGCGTATCGACCATACGTCGGCAAGGCAAGACCGGCGGCGCCTACGACAGATGGGAGAGCTGCATGGCACTGGATAACCCGAACGACTTCTCGATGTCCCGGCAGGCTATGAAAGCCGAATTGCTGGATGCGGAAACCGAATTGCGCCTGGCTTATGCCTGGCGCGACGAGCGCGACGAACAGGCCCTTCACCGGTTGATAACGGCCTATATGCGTCTGGCCATTTCAATGGCGGCGAAGTTCAAACGCTATGGCGCGCCGATGAATGATCTGATCCAAGAGGCCGGGCTTGGCTTGATGAAGGCCGCCGACAAGTTCGACCCGGATCGCGGGGTCCGATTTTCGACCTATGCTGTGTGGTGGATCAAGGCCAGCATTCAGGATTACGTGATGCGCAACTGGTCGATGGTGCGGACCGGTTCGACCTCGTCCCAGAAATCCCTGTTTTTCAACATGCGGCGCGTGCAGGCGCGGCTGGAGCGTGAAGCCGCGTCCGATGGTGTGGAACTGGACCGCCACCAGCTGCACCAGATGATCGCGGCCGAGATCGGTGTTCCGCTGCGAGATGTCGAAATGATGCATGGCCGGCTGGCCGGGTCCGATTTTTCTCTGAACGCCGTGCAGTCGGCCGACGAGGATGGTCGCGAATGGATCGACGCGCTGGAGGATGACAGCACGCAGGCCGCCGAACTGGTGGAACACGGACACGACATCCGCCAACTGCGGGAGTGGCTGATCACGGCGATGCAGGCGCTGAACGACAGGGAACGGTTCATCGTGCGCGAGCGAAAACTGCGCGACCCGGCGCGGACGCTGGAAAGCCTGGGCCAGGAACTGGGCCTGTCGAAAGAGCGCGTGCGCCAGCTCGAGGCGGCGGCTTTCGTGAAAATGCGCAAGAGCCTTGAAGGGCAATCGCGCGAGGTGCAACACTTCTTCGCATGAGATTTCTTGCGATTCTGACGGCGGCTGCCGTTTCCCTCACCGGTATGGCGCGCATGGCGGCGGCCGGTGAATACATTCCCGGCGACGTTCTGGCCCAGATGAAAGAGGCCGATGTGGTCATCCTGGGTGAGGTTCACGACAACCCGCGCCATCACCTGGTGCAGACCGAGGCGATCGCGGCGATCCAGCCGTCGGCCGTGGTTTGGGAAATGGTCACCGAAGAGGGCGCGCAGCGCCTGGCGCAGACGGCTGCGTCCAACCCCGAGGAACTGTCGCGCATCCTGCGCTGGGCCGAATCCGGCTGGCCACCGCTCAGCATGTATTATCCGGTTTTTCAGGCGTCGGACGCGCCGGTCTATGGGGCGATGGTGCCCCGTGCGGCGGCCCGGGCCGCGATGGAGCGCGGGGCCGCGACCGCGCTGGGCGCCGATGCGGCGCGATACGGCCTGACCGTGCCGCTGGCCCCCGAGGATCAGGCCGCGCGCGAGTCCGAGCAGCAGGCAGCCCACTGCAACGCCATGCCTGCCGAGATTTTGCCACAGCTGGTCGCCATCCAACGCCTGCGCGATGCGGTTCTGGCCCGCGCCATCCTGCGCGCGATGGATGAGACCGGCGGACCGGTGGCGGTGATCACGGGCAATGGTCATGCGCGCAAGGATCAGGGCATTCCGACCTTCCTGGCGCGCTTGCGACCGGGGCTGAAGCTGTTCGTGCTGGGGCAGGCCGAAGACGGTGCGCTGACCGGTCAATTCGATGCGGTGATCGACAGCCCCGCCGCCGAACGCGAGGACCCCTGCAAGGCGTTCGAGACTCAGGATTAACCGCTGGAACTTGGGCCATGCGTGGCATAGTGTCGGGTCCGACTGCGACCGGGAAAGGCTGAACATGCTGGCATCCAAACGGATTCTCCTGATCATCGGCGGAGGCATCGCGGCCTACAAGTCGCTCGACCTGATCCGCCGCCTGCGCGAGCGGGGCGCCTCGGTCACTCCGGTCCTGACCCGCGCGGCCGAGGAATTCGTGACCCCGCTTTCGGTGGCGGCTCTGGCCGGGGAAAAGGCCTATCGCGATCTGTTCGACCTGACGGATGAGGCCGAGATGGGGCACATCCAACTGTCGCGTTCGGCCGATCTGGTGGTGGTCGCGCCCGCGACGGCCGATCTGATGGGCAAGATGGCCGGGGGGCTGGCCAACGATCTGGCCTCGACCCTGTTGATGGCGACGGACACGCCGGTTCTGTGCGCGCCGGCGATGAACGTGCGGATGTGGACCCACTCGGCGACCCAACGCAACCACCGTCAGTTGATCGCCGACGGGGTTCGGTTCGTGGGGCCGAACGATGGCGACATGGCCTGCGGCGAATACGGGCCCGGGCGGATGTCCGAGCCGCTGGAGATCGTCGCGGCGGTCGAGGCGGCGCTGGCGGACGGTCCGTTGACGGGCAAGCGGATTCTGGTGACCTCGGGGCCGACGCACGAGCCGATCGACCCGGTGCGGTACATCGCCAACCGGTCCTCGGGCGCGCAGGGCACCGCGATTGCCCGGGCTCTGGCGGCGCTCGGGGCCGAGGTGGTCTTTGTCACCGGTCCCGCCGAGGTGCCGCCGCCTGACGGCGTGCAGGTGGTGCGTGTCGAGACCGCGCAGCAGATGTCGGATGCGGTGGATGCCGCCTTGCCGGTGGATGCGGGCGTGTTTGCGGCCGCGGTGGCCGACTGGCGCGTTGACAGGGCCTCGGATCGCAAGCTCAAGAAAAGCCGCGATGGCACGCCCGCGCTGGAGTTTGCCGAGAACCCGGACATTCTCAAGCGTGTGTCGCACATGGGAACCGGCCGGCCCGCCTTGGTCGTGGGTTTCGCCGCCGAGACTGACGACGTGATCGCCCATGCAACCGCCAAACGGGCGCGCAAGGGGTGTGACTGGATCGTGGCCAATGACGTCAGCCCGGCGACGGGGATCATGGGCGGGCCCGAGAACGCGGTTGTTCTGATCTCGGACGCAGGCGCCGAGGAATGGCCGCGCATGGGCAAGGACGCGGTGGCCGCGCAGTTGGCGGAACGGATTGCGGCGGCTTTGGCCGGGTGACCGGCCCGTTGCAGGTGCACGCAGTTGGAAAACGAGGGGGCAGCGATGGTGGCAATTCGGGTGATCCGGGAAGACGGGGCCGATCCGGCGGTTGCATTGCCGTCCTATGAAACGGCCGGCGCCGCCGGTGCGGACGTGCGGGCCAACCTGCCGGATCGGGGCCAAATCGTTCTGATGCCCGGAGAGCGCGCCCTGGTGCCGACCGGCCTGCGGATCGAGATACCGGATGGCTATGAGGTGCAGGTCCGCCCGCGTTCGGGGCTTGCGTTGAAACATGGGATCACGCTGCCCAACGCGCCGGGCACGATCGACAGCGACTATCGCGGCCCGCTGGGGGTGATCGTGTTGAACGCGGGGCAGGACCGGTTCGAGATCGCCCATGGCGACCGGATCGCGCAGCTGGTCGTCGCGCCGGTCGTGCAGGCCCGGTTCGAGCTGACCGGCCACCTGCGGCAGACGGAACGCGGAGCCGGTGGGTTCGGATCCACCGGGCGCAGCTGATGCTGTTGGTCCTGATCCTGGCGGTGGGGCTGTGGGGGCTGGGCTATCTGGCCGGCGCCTCCCGCACCGCGCGATGGGTCTCGGTTCTGGTTCTGATGGCGGGGGTCGTGCTGTCGCATCTGGTTCTGCCCGATGGCCACCCGGTCCGCCTGGCCACCGGCGGGTCGGCCGCGATGTGGTTGATTTTGGTGGGGGCGGCGGCTTTGGCGGCGGGGTATGGCGCTATCGTGAAAGCGTTGCACCGTCGTGCACATGCGGTGCAGGCCGAGCCTGCGCCCGCCCCGGCCGGGCAGTTCAGCCAGACCGAACTGGAACGCTATGCCCGCCACATCGTCCTGCGCGAGCTGGGCGGACCGGGCCAGAAACGCATGAAGACGGCGCGCGTGCTGGTGATCGGCGCCGGGGGGCTGGGCGCGCCGGCCTTGCAATATCTGGCCGCCGCGGGTGTCGGCACGATCGGGGTGATCGACGACGACGTGGTCGAAAACGCCAACCTGCAGCGGCAGGTGATCCATCGCGATCCCGACATAGGCATGCCCAAGGTGTTTTCCGCGCAGCAGGCGATGGTGGCGCAGAACCCCAACGTCATCGTGCGCCCCTATCACCGCCGCCTGACCGAGGAGATCGCCGCCGAGCTGTTTTCAGACTATGACCTGATCCTCGACGGCACCGACAATTTCGACACCCGGTACTTGGTCAACCGCACAGCCGTGGCGCTGGGCAAACCGCTGATCTCGGGCGCGCTGTCGCAGTGGGAGGGACAGCTGAGCGTGTTCGATCCGGCCAGCGGTGCGCCTTGTTACCAATGCATCTTCCCCGAGGCTCCGGCCCCGGGTCTCGCGCCATCCTGCGCCGAGGCCGGGGTGATCGGGCCGCTGCCCGGTGTGGTGGGCGCGATGATGGCGGTCGAGGCGATCAAGGTGATCACCGGTGCCGGGCAGGCCCTGCGCGGCGATATGCTGATCTATGACGCGCTATACGGCGAAAGCCGCAAGATCACCCTGTCACGGCGCGCCGATTGCCCCGTCTGCGGGCGATCGGGCTGAAAGCACCCGTTCCAGAAACCTGGCGTCCGCCTCTGGACGATCCTGGCCGCTATTCCTAGCTTGACGCTCGAAGGAGTATTCGATGAGCAACCCGATCCTGTCCGACTGGACGACCCCGTTTGAAATCGCGCCCTTTGCCGAGATCTCGGATGATGACTTCGCCCCCGCGCTCGAGCAGGCGCTGCAGGCGCATGCCGACCAGATCGCGGCGATTGCGGCCAACCCCGAACCGCCAAGCTTTGCCAACACGATCGAGGCGCTCGAGGCCGCCGGTGAAGGTCTGAGCAAGGTTCTGTCGGTTTTCTACACCGTGGCCGGTGCCGACAGCAATCCGGCGCGCGAGGCGCTGCAGCGCGACTTCTCGCCCAAGCTGGCGGCCCATTTCGCGGCGATCTCGTCGAACAAGGCCCTGTTCCGGCGGGTGGCGGACCTGTGGGCGCAGCGGGACGATCTGGGCTTGACCGAGGAACAGGCGCGGGTGCTGATGCTGACCCATCGCGGCTTTGTCCGCTCGGGGGCGGCCCTGCAGGGCGAGGCGGATGCCCGCATGCAGGAGATCAAGGCGCGTCTGGCCAGCCTTGGCACCGCCTTCACCCAGAACCTGCTGGCGGACGAGCGCACCTGGTTCATGCCGCTGTCCGAGGATGATCTGGACGGGCTGCCCGATTTCGTGATCGACGCCGCGCGGGCCGCGGGCCGGGAAAAGGGGGCGGATGGCCCTGTCGTGACCCTGTCGCGGTCGCTGATCGTGCCCTTCCTGCAATTCTCGCCCCGGCGTGACCTGCGCGAGAAGGCCTATCGCGCCTGGACGGCGCGTGGGGCGAATGGGGGCGAGACCGACAACCGCGACATCGCGGCCGAGATCCTGAAGCTGCGCGAGGAACGCGCCCGGCTGCTGGGCTATGAGAATTTTGCGGCCTTCAAGCTGGAGACCGAGATGGCCCGCACCCCCCAGCGTGTGCGCGATCTGCTGATGCAGGTCTGGACCCCGGCCAAGGCCCGCGCCGAGGCCGATGCTGCGGTACTGACGCAGATGATGCAGGCCGACGGCATCAATGGCCCGCTGGAGCCGTGGGACTGGCGCTACTATGCCGAGAAACGCCGCAAGGCCGAGCATGACCTGGATGAGGCGGCGCTGAAGCCCTATCTGCAACTGGACCGGATGATCGAGGCCGCGTTTTCTTGCGCCAACCGTCTGTTCGGGCTGGAGTTCGCGCCGCTGGATGTGCCGCTGTATCATCCCGATTGCCGGGCCTGGGAGGTCACCCGCGACGGCCAGCATGTGGCCGTGTTCATCGGCGACTATTTCGCGCGCGGCTCGAAACGGTCGGGCGCATGGTGCAGCGCGATGCGGGCGCAGGCCAAGTTTCCCAAGGTGCAGAGGCCGGTTGTCATCAACGTGTGCAATTTCGCCAAGGGTGACCCGGCGCTGCTGTCTTATGACGACGCGCGGACCCTGTTCCACGAATTCGGACACGCCCTGCATCAGATGCTGTCGAACGTGACCTATGAAAGCATTTCGGGCACCAGCGTCGCGCGGGATTTCGTCGAGCTGCCCAGCCAGCTGTACGAACATTGGCTGGAGGTGCCCGAGGTGCTGGCCGAGTTCGCGACCCATGCCGAAACCGGGGCGCCGATGCCGCCCGAGATGCTGGAAAAGGTTCTGGGTGCCGCCAATTTCGATCAGGGCTTCCAGACGGTGGAATATGTGGCCTCGGCGCTGGTCGATCTGGCCTTTCACGACGGTCCGGCCCCGGCCGATCCGATGGCGCGGCAGGTCGAGGTTCTGGCCGAGATCGGGATGCCGCACGCGATCGGGATGCGCCACGCGGCCCCGCATTTTGCGCATGTCTTTGCCGGGGACGGCTACAGCTCGGGCTACTACAGCTACATGTGGTCCGAGGTCATGGACGCGGATGCCTTTGCGGCCTTTGAAGAGGCCGGCGGTGCATTCGACCGCGAAAAGGCGCGGGCGCTGGAAGACCACATCCTGTCGACCGGCGGCTCGAAAGAGGCCGAAGACTTGTATCTGGCGTTCCGCGGTCGCTTGCCGGGCGTCGATGCCTTGCTGAAAGGGCGGGGGCTGATCGCGGTGTGACCGACCGGCTGCGCCCACCCGGCGCGGCCCATTGCGGGCCGGGCGACGGACCAGGTGAGACTGGCGTGCGGCGCTGTTTCGGCGCCGTCAGTAGCCCAGGTCGCGATCGACCAGATGCAAAAGCGGCTGACCGGCCTCGTTGCGCCGGATGTTGTCGCAGATGACCTGGGCTGCGGTCTCGGGCCGGGTTTCCGATGCGATATGGGGCGTGACCGTCACGTTCGGATGCGCCCAGTAAGGATGCTGGGGCGGCAGGGGTTCGGTGCGGAACACGTCGAGCGTGGCATGGGCGATCTGGCCCGTGTCCAGGGCTTGCAGCAGGGCATCGTCGTCGATCAGCCCCCCGCGCCCCGGATTGATGATCCGGGCGCCTTTGGGCAGCAAGGCCAGTGTCTCGGCGTTCAGGGTGTTTTCGGTCGCCGGGGTATCGGGCAGCAACAGAACCACGATGTCGGCCTGCGTCAGCGCGCGGCGCAAGCCGTCAGGCCCATGCAGGCTGCGGATGCCGGGGATTGTCTTGGCGGTGCGGCTCCAACCGATGACGTTGAACCCGAGGCTGCTCAGCACCCCGGCCGCCGCCTGCCCCAGCGCGCCCAGCCCCAGCACGCAGACCGTTCGCTGCGACGCCAGTGGCGGAGGGTCGGGCGCCCAGACACCGTCTTGCATCGTGATGTGGCGGTCCATGCCCAGATGGTAGCGCAGGACGTGGCCCACCACCCATTCGGTCATGCCCTGAGTCAGACCGTGATCGACCATCCGCGCCAGCGGAACGGTCAGGGTTTCGTTCCCGGCGATCTTCTCGACCCCCGCCCAGAGGCTGAGTACCGCCTTGAGCCGCGTGTACGGGGTGAAATCCTGCAGACCGCCATTGGGGGCATAGACGACATAGTCCACCCGTTCCGGCGGAAGATCGGTGGCGATGGTGACGTCCATCCCCGACAGCCCCTTGGTCAAAAGCGGTTCATAGATCGGCCACAGGGCAGGGCGGGCGGAGAACAGGACGTTGATCGACATCGCAAGCCTTTCGGGTCAACGGGGGCGGTGGATGTGGGCGCTCTGAACGATGCCGAAGGCGGCCATCAGCACCAGCATGGCCGAGCCCCCATAGCTGACCATCGGCAGCGGCACCCCCACCACCGGGGCCAGACCCATGACCATCGACATGTTGACCGCAAAGAACAGGAAGAAGTTCAGCGAGATGCCCAGGGTCACAAGCGACGAGAACCGGTCCTTGGTGGACAGGGCGGTGACCAGGCAGAAGACAAGAATAAGCCCGTAGAGCGTCAGCAGCGTGATGCCCCCGACGAAGCCGAATTCTTCGGCCAGGGTCGTGAAGATGAAGTCGGTGTGTTTTTCGGGCAGGAAGTTTAGGCGCGACTGCGTGCCCTGCATGAACCCGCGCCCGTTCCAGCCACCGGATCCCAGCGCGATTTTCGACTGGGTGATGTGATACCCGGCGCCCAGAGGGTCGCTTGAGGGGTCGAGAAAGGTGTCGATGCGGCGGAACTGATAGTCTTTCAGCAACTGCCAGTCGGTGCCGCGACTTTTGAACACGGCGGTGACCAGGCCCACACCCGCCGCGATGACGGCCGCGAAATAGGCCCAATGCACGCCCGCCAGGAACATCAGCCCTCCTCCGGCCGCCAGCAGCAGCAGCGCGGTTCCCAGATCCGGCTGTTTCAGCACCAGCGCGGTGGGGATCAGGATCAGAAACACGGGCAGAAGCACCCAGAGCGGCCGCGACGTCTTTTCCGAAGGCAGCCAGTCGTAATAGGCCGCCAGCACCATCACCAGCGTCACCTTGGTCAGTTCGGACGGCTGCAGCCGCATGAACCCCAGGTCGATCCAGCGCTGGGCGCCCATGCCGACCGTGCCGAACAGTTCGACCAGCACCAACAGACCGACCGAGCCCAAATAAGCCAGCAAGGACATGCTGCGCCAGAACCAGATCGGGATCAGCGCCACGATGAACATGACCACAAGCCCGAGGGCGAAACGCTCCATTTGCGGTTCCGCCCAAGGGCGCCACGACCCTCCGGCGACCGAATACAGCATCAGGAACCCGGCGCTGGCCACGCTGATCAGCAACAGGGTCAGCGGCCAGTTCATGTACAGAAACTTGCGCAGCCCGGTCGGCGTGGTCTTGACGGCATATTCCAGATAGCTCATGCGCGATCCTTCTTCTCGGGCCGCGCCTTGGGACGCCGATCGCCTTCCAGGCGCTTTTGCTGTTCCTTGATACGCTCTCGATCGGCCACCGGATAGGCCTCGAGCGGGGGCGTACCCCCGTACAGTGCCTGCAGCATCACGTCGCGCGCGACCGGCGCCGCCGCCTTGGAGCCGCCGCCGCCATGCTCGACGACCACCGCCACCGCATATTTCGGGTTGTCATAGGGCGCGAAGCTGACGAACAGGGCATGGTCGCGGCGCTCCCAGGGCAGGTCTTCGTTGCGGATGACACCGGCGGCACGCTCGGCTTTGGTGATGTTGCGTACCTGGCTGGTGCCGGTCTTGCCTGCCATCCGGAACTCGTCGGCGATGATGCGGCTGCGATAGGCCGTTCCGCGACGGTCGTTCGAGACGGAAAACATCGCCTTGCGGACCTGTTCGAGGTTGCGGGGGTTCACGTCCAGCGGTTCACCCGCGCCTGTGGGCTGTTCGACGCCGTTGATGCTGCGGATCAGGCGCGGCGTGACCGTGCGCCCTGTGGCGATCCGGGCCGACATGACGGCCAGCTGCAGGGGTGATGCCAGCATGTAACCCTGTCCGATCGAGGCGTTGGCCGTGTCGCCGATCAGCCATTCCTGGCCGTGGACGCGCCGTTTCCATTCTTGGTTCGGGGCAAGACCCGCGGCCACGGCCGACATCGGCAGGTCATGTTTGATGCCCAGACCGAACTTGCGCGCCATGTCCGAGATCTTGTCGATCCCGACCCGCAGCGCCACGTCGTAGTAGTAGACGTCGCAGCTGCGCTTCAACGAGGTCTCCAGATCGACCATCCCGTGTCCGCCGCGCTTCCAGCAGTGAAACCGCCGGCTGCCCACCTTAAGGAAGCCAGGGCAATAGACGGTGTCGCCCGGACCCACGACGCCAGCCTCGAGCGCGGCCAGCGCGGTGATCATCTTGAAGGTCGAACCGGGCGGATAGGTGCCCTGAACCGTCTTGTTGGCCAGCGGGCGGTGGTTGTCCTGGGTCAGGGCCTGGTAATCGGCCACAGATATCCCTCGCACGAACAGGTTGGGGTCGAAGCTGGGAGTCGAGCTGATGGCCCGCAGATCGCCCGTCTCACAGTCGATCACGACCACGGCGGCGCTTTCGCCGGCCAGCCGGGCCTGCGCGTATTCCTGCAGGTCGGCGTCGATGGTCAGTTGCAGGTCGGCGCCGGGCTGGCCTTCGCGGCGGTCGAGTTCCCGCATGACCCGGCCGGTCGCATTGACCTCGACCCGCTTGGCGCCCGCCTTGCCGCGCAGCAGGTCTTCCTTCTTGGCCTCAAGCCCGACCTTGCCGATCTGAAAGCGCGGGATCATCAAGACCGGCTCGGGGTCTTCCATCTTGCTCAGGTCGTAGTCGCTGACCGGGCCCACATAGCCGACCACATGGGCGAAATCCTCGTAGCGAGGGTATTGGCGGGTCAGGCCGACCTCGGGCGTGACGCCGGGAAGGGCCGGGGCATTGATCGCCACTTTCGAGATGTCCTCCCATGTCACCTGGTCGGCCAGGGTGACGGGCAGGAACGGGGCCGTGCGCCGCATTTCGGTCTTGGCGCGCTCGATCTCGTCTTCCTTCAACGGGATCAGCCGCGCCAGATCGGCGATCACCTTGTCGACGTCGCCGGCGTCCTCGCGCACGATGACGATCCGGTACGAGGGCGAATTCTGCGCGATCACCTGTCCGTTCCGGTCATAGATACGCCCTCGGGTCGGCGGGATCAGCCGGATGTTGATGCGGTTCTCTTCGGCCAGCAGCCGGTATTGATCGGCCTGTTCGACCTGCATGTACCGCATGCGCGCCGCCAGCCCCCCGGCAAAGGCAAGCTGCATGCCGCCCAGAACCAGGGCCCGCCGGGTCAGGCGTTTGTGGGCCTGGCCCGTGTTCTTGGTGGGGCGTTTCATGCCTGTCCCCCCCGGATCGTCGGGTCGACCGCCGACGGGCGCCGGACGCCCAGTACGCCTTGGCCGAAGATGACGACGAGCGGATAGACCACAACGGTCAGAGCCGCCTGGACCAGAACCGGCGCCATCGCTCCCTGTTCAACCGACAGCAGCCCCAGAACGAGGCGGTTTGACAGGAAAATGGTCGAAATTACCGCCCCGACCGATGTCCATTCCGCCACGAATCCGGCATCGCGCATGCCCGGCCCGGCCGACCGAAGATAGGACGCACCCATGACCACCAGCGCTGCCAGCAGGCCCGGTGGGCGTTGCAGCAGCAAATCCTCCATCAACATGACGAACGCCACGCTGAGGGTTGGCACGTCGTCCGGCCGCCGCAGGACCCATGCAAAGGTCAGGGCGATCAGCAATTCGGGAAACGGCCAGCGATCGGGGCGGGTGTCCAATGGCAACAGGTGGAAGAACATCACCAGCACGCCCAGGGCCAGATACAGGCCCCTCATCATCCAAAGACGCGACGTGGCCCTATCCATCGGCGGCCTCGTCATCGGGAAGCAGCAGCGCTTCGGGGCGTTTCGGGCCGACAAGCCCGCCCGGATCGCGGATCGGATCGGCCGCGTGATAGCGCAGCACGCGCAGGAATTCCAGGCGTTCGAAATCCGCCGACAGGCGGACACGCAGGCGACCGCTTGGGTCTTCCGCGATCTGGCCAATCAGCAGGCCCGCCGGAAAGACGCCGCCGTCGCCCGAGGTCACCACGCGGTCGCCGGGACGCACGAGTTCGCGGTTTTCCAGAAATTCGACCACGGGAGCCGGGGTGTTGTCCCCCTGGATCAGCGCCGTCTGGCCGGACGGCTGAATGGTGGCCGGTATTGCGCTGGACGCGTCCGTCAGCAGGATCACCCGCGCCGTATCCGGCCCCACGCCCGAGATTCGCCCCACCAGCCCGATGCCATCCATCGCGGCCCAACCGTCGACGATGCCGTCCCGCTCGCCGACATTCAGCAGAACCGATTGCCGGAACGGGGAACCGCTGTCGGCCATGACGACGCCGGTGATGTAGGTCAGCCGCGGGTCGAGGCGGACGTTGTTGAGATCAAGAAGGCGGGCGTTTTCCTGTTCCAGTTGCAGCGCGGCCTCTTTCCAGGCGCGCATGCGGCGCAGTTCGCTGCGCAATTCGCGGTTCTGTTCGCTGAGCCGCTGATAGCTTTGGAAATCACGCACCAGGTTCACGGCGGCCGTCACCGGCACCATGGCCCACTCCATCGAGGGCACCACCGCATCGACCACCTGCGCCCGGAACCGCTCGACCCGGGGGCTGTCGATGCGCCAGATCAGAAAGATGCCCAGCAGGCACAAGACGACGATCCCCGTGAACAAGCGGCGCAGGGGGGTGGTATAGTCGTCGCGCTGTGCCCGGTCTTTTACCACAGGACTCCTTACCGTGCTGCTCGTGCCCGATCTTGAACCCTCGGATCAGAGGGTGCGCGCCTCAGCTTTCGTAGTCAATCGCGTGGCGCAGCTGTTTTTCGTATTCCAGCGCCTTGCCGGTGCCCAAAGCCACGCAGTTCAGGCTTTCGTCGGCAATCGACACCGCCAATCCGGTCTGTTCGCGCAGGGCCAGATCCAGATCACCCAGCAGCGCTCCGCCACCGGTCAGCATCACGCCGCGGTCCACGATGTCCGCGGCCAGATCCGGCGGGGTGGTTTCCAGCGCGGTCATCACCGCCTCGCAGATCTGCTGGACGGGTTCCGACAGCGCCTCGGCCACCTGGGCCTGGCTGATCTCGATTTCCTTGGGGACACCGTTCAGAAGGTCGCGCCCGCGGATGTGCATCGACTGTCCGCGCCCGTCATCGGGCATGCGGGCCGTGCCGATCGTGGTCTTGATCCGCTCGGCGGTGGATTCGCCCACCAGCAGGTTCTGCTGACGGCGCAGGTACGAGATGATCGCCTCGTCCATGCGGTCGCCCCCCACGCGGACCGAGCGGGCATAGACGATGTCGCCCAGCGACAGAACGGCCACTTCGGTGGTGCCGCCGCCGATGTCCACGACCATGTTGCCGGTGGGATCGGTGATCGGCATCCCGGCGCCGATGGCGGCAGCGATCGGCTCGGCGATCAGGCCCGCGCGCCGCGCGCCCGCCGACAGAACCGACTGACGGATCGCGCGTTTTTCAACCGGCGTTGCGCCATGCGGAACGCAGACGATGATCTTGGGCTTCGAAAAGGTCGAACGCTTGTGCACCTTGCGGATGAAGTGCTTGATCATCTCTTCCGCGGTGTCGAAATCGGCGATCACGCCTTCGCGCATGGGGCGGATGGCCTCGATCGAGCCGGGGGTGCGACCCAGCATCAGCTTGGCGTCCTCGCCCACGGCCAGAACCTTCTTGACGCCATCCTTGACATGGTAGGCGACAACCGAGGGCTCCGACAGGATCACGCCGCGCCCCTTGACGTAGACCAGCGTGTTGGCCGTCCCGAGGTCGATGGCCATATCCGCTGTGAACAGGCCGCCCAGATTGTCGAAGATCCCCATATTTCCCCTGATCCTGTCTGTCAGAATTTTCTACTGCCCGCGACTCGACGGTTCCGGGACGGATGACTTATAGGGTGCCACGGCGCCCGGTAAAAGGGCTGATTCCGCGTAAATCAGCGCCTTTCCGCCTTGCTGACAGGGACTTTAGAAGGCAACATGCTCTCATATCAACACATTTACCACGCGGGCAATCTGGCGGACGTGCAAAAGCACGCCTTGTTGGCATGGATGCTGGACTACATGACCCGCAAGGACAAGCCGATCAGCTATCTCGAGACCCATTCGGGGCGCGGCCTGTACCACCTCGATGCGGCCGAGGCCGTGCAGACCGGAGAGTCGGTGGCAGGGATCGGACGCGCGCTGAGCAACGGGTGGTTTGCCGAAGATCACCCGCTGGCACGCGCGTTGCGCTCGGTGCAGGCGCAGTTTGGAGAAACGGCCTACCCGGGCTCGCCGCTGATTGCGGCAAGCTTGCTGCGACCGCAGGACAGCCTGCATTTCGCCGAGCTTCATCCGCAGGAATACGCGGCGCTGAACCAGGCTCTGTCTGGGCTCGATGCCAAGACGTACAGACAGGACGGGTTCGAGCTGGCTCAGTCGGTTCTGCCGCCCACACCTCGGCGCGGGGTGATGCTGATTGACCCCAGCTACGAGGTAAAGGCGGATTATGGCCGCCTGCCGGGGTTGATTTCCAAGTATCACCGCAAGTGGAACGTGGGTCTCATCGCTCTGTGGTACCCGATCCTGACCGACGATCGGCACGCTCCGATGGTGTCGGCGCTGAAGGGTTTGGACCTTCCCAAGTCGTTCGTACATGAAGTTCGGTTCCCGCCTGCGCGGAAGGGGCACCGGATGATCGGTTCTGGCATGTTCGTGGTCAACGCACCCTTCGGGATCGAAGACGAGGCGGCGCGTCTTTCCGGCCTGTTCGCAAAGATCTGACTGCGTATCAGGGTCAAGGGTCTCCCGCCCCGTTTGACAGCATCAAAGATGCCGCCAAACGAGTTGGGCCCGGCACTGCGCCGTGGCGCAGTGCCGGGCCCAAGGCCGCTAGGTTGCGCGGCGAAGCCGGGCCGCCGCGGGCGCGGGAGCCTTGACGGGCATTTCTGTTCAGGTCAGATCCTTGTAGCTGATTTCGCGCGCATCCGCGCCCGGGCCGGCCTTTTCGCGGCGCATGATCAAGCGGTTCAGCGCGCTGATATAGGCCTTGGCCGACGCCACCACGGTATCCGTGTTCGCGGATTGGCCCGTGGCGATCATGCCGTCTTCCTCGAGGCGGACAGAAACCGTGGCTTGTGCGTCGGTACCTTCGGTTACGGCATGCACCTGGTACAGCTGCAGATGCGCCTCGTTCGGGTAGATGGCACGGATCGCCTTGAAGGTCGCGTCGACCGGTCCGTCGCCGTGCTCGGTTGCGATGACATCCTTGCCGTCGACCTCCAGTTCGACCGTCGCTTCGGCCTGACCGCCGGTGCCGCAGGTGACTTTCATCGAGACCAGCTGCAGGTGATCGTTGGTCGCGTCATCCGCGCTCATCAGCGCGATCAGGTCGTCGTCGAACACCTCTTTCTTGCGGTCGGCCAGTTCCTTGAACCGCACGAAGATGTCCTTGAGCTGGTTGTCCCCGATCTCGTAGCCGAGTGTCTCCAGCTTGTCGCGCAGCGCGGCCCGACCGGAATGCTTGCCCAGCGGAAGAGATGTGCCCGAGAGGCCGATATCCTCGGGGCGCATGATCTCGAAATTCTCGCGGTTCTTCAGCATGCCATCCTGATGGATGCCGCTTTCATGCGCGAAGGCGTTCTTGCCGACGATCGCCTTGTTGAATTGCACCGGAAAGCCCGAAACCGTCGCCACCCTGCGCGAGATGTGCATGATCTTGGTGGTGTCGATGCCCGTTTTCCACGGCATGATGTCGTTGCGGGTGCGCAGCGCCATCACGACCTCTTCCAGCGCAGTATTGCCCGCGCGTTCGCCCAGTCCGTTGATCGTGCATTCGATCTGGCGCGCGCCGCCGGCAACAGCGGCCAGGGCGTTGGCGGTCGCCATGCCAAGGTCGTTGTGGCAATGGGTGGCAAAGATCACCTCGTCGGCGCCGGGCACGGTTTCGATCAGCCTGCGGATCAGATCGGCCGACTCCGCCGGCGCGGTATAGCCCACCGTATCGGGGATGTTGATCGTGGTCGCGCCGGCCTTGATCGCAATCTCGATCACGCGGCACAGATAGTCCCATTCGGTCCGGGTCGCGTCCATCGGCGACCATTGCACGTCTTCGCACAGGTTGCGGGCGTGGCTGACGGTTTCGTGGATCTTTTCGGCCATCTCGTCCTGCGTCAGGTTCGGAATGGCGCGGTGCAGCGGCGAGGTGCCGATGAAGGTGTGGATCCGGTTCTTTTCGGCGTGTTTCACCGCCTCCCAGCAGCGGTCGATATCGGCGAAATTGGCGCGCGCCAGGCCGCAGATGCGGGCGTTCTTGGCGCGCTGCGCGATTTCCGACACGGCCTTGAAATCACCCTCGGAAGCGATGGGGAAGCCGGCCTCGATGATGTCGACGCCCATGTCGTCCAGCAGCTCGGCGATTTCCAGCTTTTCGTCATGGGTCATGGTTGCGCCGGGGCTTTGCTCGCCGTCGCGCAAAGTGGTGTCAAAGATCAAGACGCGGTCTTGGTCGGTCACGTTGGTCATGGGGGTCACTTTCTTGTCTGTCCTAAAGCCATTGGCGCGCAGGCCTCCTCCTCTGAGCGGGCGCGCCGGATGGCACGCTCAGAGGCGGATTAGGATCAGTAGGCCACGCAGAGCAGCGCCGGCGAAAGCGGCGAAAGCAAAAGGGATATCTGCGCGGTTGATCATGAGTTCGAGGTTATACACCCCGAACCGGGAATGAAAAGAAGGAAAATGCGCGGCCGCCCGATTTCGCGAAAGGATTGGAAACGGGGATTGATTGCGTGGGCAACTCCGCTAGCTGGAAGGCGATGAGAAATGCTTTGGTCATAGGCGCAAGTGGTGGGATCGGCCGAGCCGTCTGCAATGAGCTTCTGTCGCGGTCGGTTCATGTTGTCGGTCTGTCGCGGTCGGAAAATGGGCTGGATCTGATGCAGCCGGAACTGGCCGACGAGATGCTGGGCCGTGTCGAAGGGCCGTTCGACCTTGTTCTGGTGGCATCCGGCGCGCTCGAGATCGACGGCGCGGAACCGGAAAAGACCATTCGGGCGGTGTCGGCCAAGGCCATGATGGATCAATTCGCCCTGAACGCGGTTGGGCCGGCGCTGGCGCTGAAACACGCGCATCGCCTGTTGCCGCGCAACGGGCGGTCGGTTTTCACCGTGCTGTCGGCGCGTGTGGGCTCGATCGGGGACAATCGTCTGGGCGGTTGGGTCAGCTATCGCGCGGCCAAGGCGGCGGTGAACCAAATCGTGCATACGGCCGCGATCGAACTGGCCCGAACCCACAAGGATGCGATCTGCGTCGCCCTGCACCCCGGAACGGTCAAGACCCCGTTCACGCAGAAATATCTGGGCCGGCACCCTGCGGTTGCGCCGGAGGAGGCGGCGCGCAACCTGATGCAGGTCGTCGAGGGCCTGCGTCCCGAGCAGACCGGGCAGTTCTTCGACTGGGTCGGAAAACCGGTCCCTTGGTGACGTTCTACCCGTCCGACGGGGCGGCATCGGGGTCCGTTTCGGCCTCGGGCGTCTGCGGTTCAGCCTCGGCCGGCTGTTCGGCGTCGGCTTCGGTCAGTGCGCCATTTTCCCAGGTGCCTGTTTCCTCTTCCCCGTTGGCATAGCGCATCGTGCCGCTGCCCTGACGCTTGCCATTGACGAAATTGCCTTCGTACACGTCGCCGTTGGCATAGGTCGCAACGCCATATCCGGTGATCTTGCCCTCGGACCAGGCGCCCGAATATTTGAACCCGTTGGGCATCACCACCTCGCCCTGGCCGTGGCGCTGGCCGTTCAGGAAATCGCCGGTATAGACGGTGCCGTCGGCATAGGTCGCCTTGCCTTTGCCCTGGCGCACGCCATCCACCCAGTCTCCGTCATAGCTGGAGCCGTCGGCGCGGGTCAGAACACCCTTTCCGTGTGTGCGGGCGTTCTTGAACTGGCCCTTGTAGATCGTGCCGTTGGCGTAGGTGGCGGTGCCCCGGCCCTCGATCACCCCGGCAACCCAGTCGCCTTCGTACGAAGAGCCGTCCGGATAGGTGATGCGCCCCTGCCCGTCGGCCAGATCCGCCTTGAAATCGCCGACATAGACCGAGCCGTCGGGATAGGTCGCCTCGCCCAGCCCGTGAATCTGGCCGTCCTTCCATTCGCCCGAATAGATATAGCCGTCGGTGCCCGTGTAGGTGCCCTTGCCGTGGCGCCGATCGTCGACGAATTCGCCTTCGTAAATGTCGCCATTGGCATAGGTCACTTTGCCCGTGCCCTGGCGCCGGCCGTCGACCAGCGGGCCATCGTAGACGTCTCCGTTGGGCTGGGTCAGGCGTCCGGTTCCGGTGATCCGGTCCTCGGACCATTCACCCGCATAGATCATGCCGTCGGGCATCGTCAACGTGCCCTGACCGTCGCGCTGCCCGGCCTTGACGTCGCCCTCGTAGACGGCGCCATCGGCATAGGTGATCTTGGCCTTGCCCTGACGCAGGCCATCGACCCAGTCGCCGTCATAGATATAGCCTCCGGGGTCGGTCATCACGCCCTTGCCGTGGTGCTGCGCGTTTTTGAACCCGCCCTCGTACCGTATGCCGTTGGCATATGTCACGACACCGGTGCCGTTGATCGCGCCGTCCACCCAGTCGCCTTCGTAGGTGCCGCCATCGGCGAAGGTGATCTTGCCCTTGCCGTGGGGCCGGCCCTTGACGAAGTCGCCCTCGTAGACCGAGCCGTTGGCATAGCGCGCGATGCCCTTGCCCTGGATCTCGCCTTCGACCCATTCGCCGGTATACTCGAACCCGTCCGGCAGCCGGTAGGTGCCTGTGCCGTGGCGCAGACCGTTTTCGAAGGTGCCTTCGTAGACACCGCCCACGTCGTCATCGGCAACGATGACCTGGTCCTGCTGCGCCAGAGACTGGCCGGCCATGCCCATCGCGGCGATGGCAATCGAATTCCTTAGAAGCTTCATCTGCGTCCTGCCTGCCCGGTTGTCATCTGTTGGGTTCGCTCGTGCAAAACTATGACACAGCATCCGGTCGGGCAACGGGTTTTGCCGCTATGGTCTTTCACTTGCGGCCCGATCTGCTAAATGCCTTGGCAGGTGACGAGGGCAAGAGGGCAGACATGGCCGACAATTTCCGCATCACGCTGGCACAGCTGAATCCGACGGTGGGCGACATCGCGGGCAACGCCGCCAAGGCCCGGTCCGCGTGGGAGCAGGGCCGAGCGGCGGGCGCCGATCTGGTCGCACTGCCCGAGATGTTCATCACCGGCTACAACACGCAGGACCTGGTGCAGAAGCCCGCCTTTCACGCCGCCGCGATGGACGCGGTGCGGCAACTGGCCGCCGACTGCGCGGACGGGCCGGCCATGGCCATCGGCGGGCCCTGGGTCGAGGACGGCAAGCTCTACAACGCCTATCTGATCCTCGACCAGGGGCGGATCGTCAGCAAGGTATTCAAGCATCACCTGCCCAATGAAACGGTGTTCGACGAAGTGCGCCTGTTCGATGCCGGGCCGCTGGGCGGGCCCTATGCTGTCGGCAACACGCGGATCGGCAGCCCGATTTGCGAGGATGGTTGGCACGAGGACGTGGCCGAGACGCTGGCCGAAACCGGGGCCGAATTCCTGCTGATCCCCAACGGGTCGCCGTATTTCCGCGACAAGTACGATGTGCGCCTGAACCAGATGGTCGCGCGCGTGGTCGAGACCGGCTTGCCTGTGATCTATCTCAACATGGTCGGTGGGCAGGACGACCAGGTGTTCGACGGGGGCAGCTTTGGCCTGAATCCCGGTGGCGCGCTGGCCTTCCGCATGCCGGTTTTTGACGAAACGGTGGCGCAGGTCGATCTTCGGCGCGGCGAACAGGGCTGGACCATCGCGCCGGGCGCGGTCGCCGAACAGCCCGACGCCTGGGAGCAGGACTACCGCGCGATGGTGCAGGCGCTGCGCGACTACATGGCCAAGACCGGGTTTTCCAAGGCGTTGCTAGGCCTGTCGGGCGGGGTCGATTCCGCGCTGGTGGCCACGATCGCCGTCGATGCGCTGGGGGCGGAAAACGTGCGCTGTGTGATGCTGCCGTCGGAATACACCAGTGCCGCGTCGCTCGAGGATGCCGAGGCCGTCGCCAAGGCGCTGGGCGTGCGATACGACTATGTTCCGATCGGTCAGTCCCGTGCCGCCGTGACCGAGACCCTGGCCCCGCTGTTCGCGGGCCGGCCGGCCGACATCACCGAGGAGAACATCCAATCCCGTCTGCGCGGTCTGCTGCTGATGGCGATTTCGAACAAGTTCGGCGAGATGCTGCTGACCACCGGCAACAAATCCGAGGTCGCCGTGGGTTATGCCACGATCTATGGCGACATGAATGGCGGCTACAACCCGATCAAGGATCTGTACAAGACCCGGGTGTTCGAAACCTGTCGCTGGCGCAATGCCAATCACCGCGACTGGATGAAAGGGCCGGCGGGCGAGGTCATCCGCCCCTCGGTCATCGACAAGCCGCCCAGCGCCGAGCTGCGCGAGGACCAGAAGGACAGCGACAGCCTGCCTGACTATCCGGTGCTGGATGGCATTCTTGAGATTCTCGTGGACCGGGACGGTTCGATCGCCGATTGCGTCGCCGCCGGGTTCGACGAGGCCGATGCCCGCCGGGTCGAGCACCTGATCTACATCAGCGAATACAAGAGATTCCAGTCGGCGCCGGGCACCCGGCTGACCAACCGGGCCTTCTGGCTGGACCGGCGCTATCCGATCGTGAATCGCTGGCGGGATCGCGGGTGAACACCGCGACGGGGCGGTGTCTTGGGCAAAAAATACAGAATTTTGTTTGTGTGCGGGAAACAGTGCCGCTTGTCGATCCGTCATTGTGCGCCCTCTGCGGCGGAATGGGCGTTTTAGCCCCGCAAATCCTTGCTGAAATGACATTTTTTCGACATAATTTGGTACAGGTCCTGCCTTGATTGGCCGTTTCGGCCGCGTTCATCTGGACAGGCAGGGCCGGTGGCAAAGCATCCGTGGTGGGGTGCCGAACGTTAGTTGGTGGGTGTTGAGATGTTTAACGATTATGACAGGCCGCTGCATGCGCCGTGGTTGTACAAGGAAATGGAGTCGCAGCCGCAGGACTTGGACGAGGCGGGCTTGGCTGCCTCGATTGCGGATATCATGCAAGAGGAACGGCGCCGGACTCCGGCCGCAGCGATCAAGCGCCCGGAATTTCCCGACCTGCGTTCTGACGAGGAGCCCGACCCCGAGCAGTCCGCGCCGAGCCTGGTTGGGACCTTCAGGCAGAAACTGGCGGAACTGGCAGGCGCAGCCTGAGCCCGGGCAGAGTGCGTCTTGACCGAGCGTTGATAGCCGCAGAGCGGCGCCCTGCAGCCTTTGTCGTCGAACTTGCAGCCATGAAAAGATGAAAAGCCCGCGCTCAGCGTGGGCAATCCAATGGTGCGCCGTCGTTCACCCCATCATCTGATAACTGACGGGCACGAAGCGGAAGCCTTCACCGCGCGCCTCGACGAAGCCTGCCGCCGGGAACGGCATGTGATACCCGATCATCGGTATCTTGTCGGCGGCCAGCATGCCCAGAACCTTGCGCCGCGCCGCGGTCGCCGCGGCCTTGTCCATGTCGAACCGGACCTCCCATTCGGGATGAGCGAAGGACCAGACATAGTGGTTGGCCAGATCCGCAGTCAGGATCAATCGCTGACCGTTGCTTTCCAGGTGATAGACCATGTGCCCCGGCGTGTGACCGAATGCGGCCATGGCGGTGATGCCAGGGGCGACCTCGGCGCCGTCTTCGACAAAGGTCATCTTGTCCGCCATCGGCGTGACCTTGGCGGCCACCATGTCGCCGACGCGGTTTCCGGCCTCTTGCGCGGACCAGAAGTCATATTCGGTCGCGGCCGTGACATAGCGCGCGTTGGCAAAGGTCGGGGCGTCATTCGTGGTCATCCCACCGATGTGGTCGGGGTGCATGTGGGTCAGAACCACCACGTCGATGTCATCGGGCGAAACGCCGGCATCGGCCAAGGCCTTTTGAATGCCGCCCTGGCCAAGGCCCGTGTCGAACAGGATCATCTCGCTGCCGGTGTTCACCAGCGTCGGTGTGAAGAAGAACTGGGCCTTGTCGGCAGGGATGAAGTTTTCCGCCGACACTCGGGCGAATTCCTCGTCCGAGGCGCCTCCGCCAAAGATCTCCTTGGCGCCGTCCCTTGGCAGGCTGCCATCCAGCAGGGTCGTCACGGTGAGATCGCCGAGCATGAAGCTGCGGGCGACGGCCGAGTTGGCCATGGCCCCCGATCCAGCAGCGAGGACCGGTTTGACCGAGGCGGCAAGGGGCAGCGCGGCTGCGGCGCCCAAAGCGGCGCGGCGGGTGAATTTCAGTGTCATTGAACTGTCTCCCTGTGTGATCACGCGTGACGACCTAGGGTGGCCGCGCGTCCCGGCAACCCCGCGCGGCCTCGGCCGCCCAGCAATCGCTGGACAAAAACGCGCCCATGTGACAAGAGCCGCGCAACAGGAGACACCCATGACCACCACCCGTTTCGCCCCGTCGCCCACCGGTTACATTCACGTGGGCAACCTGCGCACCGCGCTGATGAACTATCTGATTGCCCGCAAGGCCGGCGGCACGTTCATCCTGCGCATCGACGACACCGATCCCGAGCGGTCGAAGGAGGAATATGTCGATGCGATCAAACAGGACCTGGAGTGGCTGGGCCTGCACTGGGACCGGGTCGAGCGGCAGTCGGACCGACTGGACCGCTATGCCGAGGCCGCCGACAAGCTGCGCGAGATCGGCCGGTTCTACGAAGCCTTCGAGACCCCGACCGAGCTGGACCTCAAGCGCAAGAAGCAGCTGAACATGGGCAAGCCGCCGGTTTATGACCGCGCCGCCCTGAACCTTTCGGAGGCCGAGAAAGAGGCGCTGCGGGCCGAGCGCGGAAACGGCGTGTGGCGGTTCAAGCTGGATCACGAGCGGATCGAGTGGAAAGACGGCATCTTGGGCGACGTGTCGATCGACGCGGCCTCGGTGTCGGATCCGGTGCTGATCCGGGGCGACGGGCAGGTTCTCTACACGCTGGCCTCGGTGGTGGATGACACCGAGATGGGCGTGACCGACGTGGTGCGCGGCGCCGACCACGTGACCAACACCGCGACCCAGATCCAGATCATCAAGGCGCTGGGCGGTAATGTTCCGAACTTTGCGCACCATTCTCTGCTGACCGGCCCGCAGGGCGAGGCGCTGTCCAAACGCCTGGGCACCCTGGCGCTGCGCGATCTGCGCGAACAGGGCGTGCAGCCGATGGCGCTGCTGAGCCTGATGGCGCGGTTGGGGTCTTCGGATCCGGTGGAACCGCGCAGCGACATGGCCGAGTTGATCGAAGGTTTCGACGTGGCCCGGTTCGGGTCGGCACCGACCAAGTTCGACGTGCAGGACCTGTTCCCGCTGACCGCCCGGTATCTGCAGACGCTGCCGCTCGAGAAGGTTGCCGACGCGGTGGCCGCGGCCGGTGTGCCCGATGAACTGGCCGAGCCGTTCTGGATGATGGCGCGCGAGAACATCACCACGCTGAACGACCTGAAGGGCTGGTGGGAGCTGTGCCGCGACGGGGCCGAGCCGCTGATCGGCGACGAAGACCGCGAATTCGTCGCGCAAGCGATGGAGCTGCTGCCCGAGGGGCCGTTTGACGGAGAGACCTGGGGCAAGTGGACGGCAGCCGTGAAAGAGGCGACCGGCCGCAAGGGCAAGGGCCTGTTCATGCCCCTGCGCAAGGCGCTGACTGGGATGGAGCGTGGCCCCGAGATGGCGACTCTGATGCCGCTGCTGCAGGTCATCCGCGCGCGCAAGTAAGCCCGCGCCCTGCGGGCCTGAGCGATTTCGAACAGATGGCAAGGCGGGCGCGAACTGTGCCCGCCTTTGTCATGCGGCCTGAACGATCTGCGCGGCGATGCGAGTCAGATGGGCATCCACCAGGTCGGTTTCCTCCGGGCGCAGTTGCTGGTGACGCGGATAGCGTGGCTCGGCCCGGTCGTTCAGGATGGGGGCGTTCCAGCCATCCGTCGTGTCAAAGAAATCCCGGACACCGGATTCACCGAAGGCGCGCAGATAGCCCTGCACGACCACGTCGACATAGCTGAGCAGGATCGGGTGGCTCCGGTTGGGATCATTCCGCCGCCGTTGCGGAACGGCATAGACCGCGATCTCGACCGCGCGCGGCAGGGGATGGCTGACCTGTTCGGTGGCCGCGATCCGGTCATAGGCCCATTCGCGTTCGTCCAGCGCGGCCCAGTCGTTCTTGGGCACATGGGCGATCATCCCGTCGATTTCGGACTGTGCGTCGGGGACCGCTGTCAGGAAGGCCACCGGGCGCAGGTCAGTGTGGCACCAGGCGCGCCGCCAGCCGCGCAGACGGGCCGGGTGCGGGTCGGGGAAGTCATGCGTGGCCAGATTCACGAGGCTGCCATAGCCAAAGAAATACGGGTCAGTCATTCACGCGCCGTCCGAAGTTTCGATTGATGTATGTCAAACCGTTTTTTTGCCGTGCGTGCAATAAGGCTGCATCTTGTTTTTCGGGGGGAGGATCTCATGCGGATCACCAAACGAACGAATATCGCGGTGCGGCTGCTGATGTATTGCGCCGCCCATCCCGACCGGCTGGTGACCAAGTCGGAAATCGCCGAGGTGTGCAACATCTCGGAAAACCACCTGGCGCAGGTGATCAACCAGCTCAGCCAGCTGGGGTATCTGAGCACGCAGCGTGGCCGGAACGGCGGTATGGAGCTGGGCCGTCCGGCCGACCAGATCCGGATCGGGTCGGTCTTCCGACATGTCGAGGGCGACCTGCCGATCGCCGAATGTTTTGCCGATGCCGACAACACCTGTCCGTTGACCGATGCCTGCCGGTTGCGCCTGGCCCTGCAGGATGCGGCCGAGGTGTTTTTTGCCTCGCTGGACGAAATCACGCTGGATGCGTTGGTCTGTGACAACGATCCGTTGTTGAAGATTCTGCAACCCGTGACTTGCGCTCGGTGATCCTCAGTCGCTGGCGCGCAGGATGCGCGCCGGGCTGACGGACAGCGGGCGCAGTGCGAAGGCAAGGCCCGCCAGCAGTGTGACGCTCAGCCCCGCCGCCACGATCCCCAGGGCTGCGGGCCAGATGACAGTGTACCGGGTGTCGAAAACATAGGTCGCCACGGCCCAACCGCCCAGCACGCCTGTCGCCAGCGCGATGCTGCCTGCGGCCAAGCCCAGCAAGGCCGAGCGCAGCGCAAAGCTGAGCAGGATCTTTCGGCGGTCCGCGCCGATGGTCTTGAGGATCGCGGCCTCGTAGCGCCGGGAGGGTTCGCCGGCGGCAGCCGCCCCGATCAGCACCAGAAACCCGGTCAGCAGAGAAACGCCCGCCCCATAGGATGTGGCCGACGCAAGCCCGGCCAACAGGCCCGAAACCCGGTCGATCGCGTCGCGCACGCGGATTGCGGTGATGTTGGGGAACTGATCGGCCAGATCGCGCAGGATGGCGGCCTCGGCGGTTTCCTCGGCATAGACGGTGGCGATGAAACTGTGCGGCGCGCCGGCCAATGCCGACGGGTTCATCGACATGACAAAGCCCATGCCGGCGGTCGAGAAGTCCACCTCGCGCAGCGATGTGATCGTGGCCGTGATGTCTCGGCCCAGGATGTTGACGGTCAGGGCGTCGCCCAGTTTCAGGCCCATCTCCTCGGCCTCTTCGGCGGCAAGGCTGATCTGCGGCGGGCCGGAATAGTCCGCCGCCCACCAGTCGCCTGCCGTGATGCGCGCGTTCTGCGGTGGACGTTCCGAATAGGTCACGCCGCGGTCGCCTTCCAGAACCCAATGATCGCCGGCCACCTCTTGCGCGGGGCGGCCGTTGATCCGGGTGATGATGCCGCGCAGCATCGGCGCGCTTTCCACCCGTGTGACGCCGGGGTCGTTTTCCAGCCGGTCCAGAAACCCGGGCATCTGGTCCTTCTGGATGTCCACGAAGAAATACGAGGGCGCCACATCGGGCAGGTTGCCCGAGATTGCGTTGCGCAGGGTTCCGTCGATCTGGCCGACGGCTGCCAGAACCGACAGGCCCAGCCCCAGCGACAGAACGACCGGGGCCGCCCCTTCGCGCGGGTCCGAAATGGCGGCCAGCGCCCAGCGCAGGGTAGGGCGGCCTCGGGTCCGCCGGGCCGACCAGTGTGCAACCCGCCGGATGGCGAAGGCCGAAAGGGCCAGCACGGTCAGGGCGCCAAGGAATCCCGCGGCCGTCCAGAGCGTCAGCCGCGTGGATCCGCTGAACACCGCGGCTGTGGCGATCAGCGCGGCAAGGGCCAAGCCCGTGGCCAGCAGGAAAGCCGGGCGCGGCAGGGCCCGGGCCGCGGACAGCGCATCGCGGAACAGGGTCGCGGCGCGGACATCCTCGGTGCGGGCAAGCGGCCAGAGCGTGAACACAAGCGCGGTCAGCAGGCCATAGAGCGCGGCCTCGAACAGCGGCTGGGGATAGAGCGCGAATACGGCAGGGACAGGCAGGCGGCTCTCGAACACCGGAGCCAGAAGAATCGGTGCCAACCCGCCCAGAACTGCGCCGGCGACGATGCCGAGCACGGAAAGAACACCGATCTGGATCAGATAGGTCTGAAAGATCGTGGCCCGGTCAGCGCCCAGGATGCGCAGCGTGGCGATGGTTTCGATCTTGCGGGCCAGATAGGCGCGCACCGCAGCCGAGACGCCGATACCGCCCACCGCCAGCCCGGACAGGCCGACCAGCACGAGAAACGCGCCCAGACGCGCCACGAATTCGGCAATGCCCGGCGCGCCGTTGCGCGCGTCTGTCCAGCGCATGCCGGACCCGTCCAGAACCTGCGCCGCTTGCGCTGATACCTCGGCCAGATCCGCGTTGGCCGGCAGGTCGAGCCGGTACTTGGTGGAAAACAGCGTGCCGGGTTGCAGCAGGCCAGAGGCGCTCAGATCCCGCGTGCGGACAAGGGTCCGCGGGCCCAGCGTGAACCCTTCGCCGGCGGCATCGGGTTCGTGGATCAATGCTGCGGTCAGTATGAAGTCCTGGGTTCCCAGCGCAAAGCGGTCGCCAATCGCCAGGCCCAGCCGTTCGATCAGAACCGGATCCATCACGGCACCGGGACGGGCGCCTTCACCATCGAGTGCGCGGGACAGCGGGATATCGGGGTTCAGGACAACCGTGCCGATCAGAGGATAGGCGTCGTCCACCGCCTTGACCTGCGTCAGCGCGCGCAGGGGGGCGGGCCCGTTTCGGGTCACGGCCATCGAGCGGAAGTCGACCACCTCGGACACCTGCGCCGCGGTTCGGTCCATCCATGCGCGTTCGGCATCGTCGGCAAAGCGATAGGTCAGTTCGATCTGGGCGTCGCCCCCCAGAAGGGCGGCGCCTTCCTGGGCCAGGCCGATTTGAATGGCTTGCCGGACGGACCCCACCGCGGCAATCGTCGCAACGCCCAGGGTCAGACAGGCCAGGAACACCCGGAACCCATTCAGCCCGCCGCGCAATTCGCGCCGGGCCAGCCGCGCGGCCTGACGCAGGCTCATTCCGCGGCCTCTTGCGCGGTGTCTTCGGTGATGCGGCCGTCGCGCAGGCGCACGACCCGGTCGCATCTTGCGGCCAGGCCGCGGCTGTGAGTGACAAGGATCAGGGTCGCGCCGTGGCGGTCGCGCAGGCCGAACAGCAGATCGACGATCGCGGCGCCGTTGGCTTCGTCCAGGTTGCCCGTGGGCTCGTCCGCCAGCAGAATTCGCGGGCGCGGCGCCGATGCGCGGGCCAGAGCGACCCGCTGCTGCTCGCCCCCGGACAGCTGAGCGGGGTAGTGATCGCGCCGGTGCGACAGGCCCACCGCATCCAGCTCGGCCTCGGCCCGGCCAAAGGCATCGCGGTGGCCGGCCAGTTCCAGCGGAGTGGCGACATTTTCCAACGCGGTCATGGTCGGGATCAGGTGGAAATTCTGAAAGACGACACCCATCGAATCGCGACGGAAGCGGGCCAGCGCGTCTTCATCCATCGTGGTCAGGTCGTGCCCCAGCGCCGTAACTCGGCCTGCCGAGGCCCGCTCGAGCCCCCCCATCAGCATCAGTAGAGACGACTTGCCCGATCCGGACGGGCCGATCAGGCCCAGAGACTCGCCCCCTCCCACCGAAAGCGTGATGTCGTGCAGGATTTCGATGGGTCCGGCATTGCCATTCAGCGTCAAAGCGGCATTTTCAAGGGTCAGAACGGGCGTGGGCATCGGGCAATCCGGTTGGAGAGATTTAGATGGGATATGGAGCGATGGGGAATTTGCGCAAGGTGCTGATGGCGGGCGCATTTGCCGTCTGCGGCTTTGCGGCCACAGCCGAGCAGGTCGTCATCGCGGCGTTGGGAGATTCGCTGACGCAGGGCTATGGGCTGATCGAGCAGGACGGGTTCGTACCGCAGCTGACCCGCTGGTTGCGGGATCACGGTGTCGATGCGCGAGTGATCAATGCCGGGGTCTCGGGCGATACCACGGCGGGCGGCGCGGCGCGGGTCGACTGGACGCTGACGCCGGAGGTCGACGCCATGATCGTGGCGCTTGGCGGCAATGACCTGTTGCGCGGGATCGAGCCGGACGTGTCGCGCGCCAATCTCGAGCGCATTTTGCAGACGGCCCAGACGGCGAGCATTCCGGTGCTGCTGATCGGGATGCAGGCGCCGGGCAACTACGGGGCGGACTACAAGAATGCGTTTGACGCCATCTATCCGGAGTTGGCCCGGAAATACGGCACCATCTTTGCGCCCAGTTTCTTTGCCGGTCTGTCGGCCGAGGGCGACCCGGACGCGGCCCGGG
The DNA here is from genome assembly GCF_900129345.1 of Ruegeria intermedia. Lineage (GTDB taxonomy): Bacteria > Pseudomonadota > Alphaproteobacteria > Rhodobacterales > Rhodobacteraceae > Ruegeria > Ruegeria intermedia. The sequence continues at coordinate 32,135 of NZ_FQVK01000028.1, forward strand.
CATACATGCAGCCCGACGGCATTCATCCCAACTCTCACGGGGTTGCGTTGATCGTGGAAAACCTGGGCCCGGCGGTTCTGCAACTGGTCGAAGCTGTTGAAGGGGACCGCTAGGAAGTTCGTGCGATCGTACTGATGCACGGACGTTCGCGTGCTGATAGCCGTGTGCTGCCTGGTCGTGAAATACGGATGGAACGAGTTTGACGCGGCCGTTGCGCGGTCGGCCACTCGGCCTATATACATTCGAGAAGCGGAATGTGGAGGGCCGGTATGGCTGGCAAGACATTGACCTGTCTGGAATGCGGACAACTCAACCGCGTACCCGACGCAAAACTGACGGCCGGTCCCAAATGCGGGACTTGTGGCGCCGCGCTGATAACCCGCAAGGCGGTCGAGGTGGAACCGGCCATATTGGAGAAGGCGGCAAAACATGACGACCTGCCGTTGGTGGTCGATTTCTGGGCGCCGTGGTGCGGACCCTGCCGCATGATGGCGCCCGAGTTCTCGAAAGCGGCCGAGACGCTGGCCGGGCGGGTCCGGCTGGTCAAGCTGGACACCCAGAAACACCAATCGGCCGGTGCGCGGTATCGGATCCAGGGTATCCCGACGATGGTGGAATTTCAGCGGGGGAAAGAGACCAAGCGGCAATCCGGCGCGATGCGGGAGGGGCAGATCGTGGCCTGGGTGAAGGGATAGGGTGGGCCTGAGCGCCCACCCCGAGGGTATTATACCAGTTCGATGTTGTCGGCGCTTTCGCGGCCGTCACGGCCCGAACGCAGCTCGTACGTCACTTTCTGGTTGTCGGCCAAGCCGGTCAGGCCCGAACGTTCGACGGACGAGATGTGCACGAACACGTCCTTGCCGCCTGTTTCGGGTGCGATGAAGCCATAGCCTTTGGTGGTGTTGAACCATTTCACGGTGCCTGCGGGCATTCCGTGTCTCCTTGAATTGTTGCTGTCCACGGTATTGCGACAGCCCGGCGTCGTTGTCTGTATCGATAGACTGAACGCCGAGATCGGAGACAGTAGGTCGAAGTAGAAAAACGTAAGCCCTTTCCATATGACACCGCCGGGTGCGGGTGACAAGGGCGTTCTTTGGAATTCACGCAGGTCTGGGCCCAAGCAGGTCCGGTTTTGGTTGGCGACCCTGGTGTGCCGGTTCGATTTTCCCCAGATCACTCAGGTCGGCAGCTTGGCCACCGTTTCCTCCATGCCTCTTGAGGCGGGAAATATGTCCGGAAGCTCGGCCAGGATCTCGTCGATCGGATCGTAGACGGCCGAGGCGGCCTGCAGAATTTCTTCGGGTATTTCCTTTGGCGTCCGCTTTCGGCGCTGTGGTGGATCGAATTTCAGCCCGGTGAAATCGGCGATTTCCTGCTGGCGCCGCCAAATGGCCTCGTATCGAAGGCACAGAACGGGGACGTCTTCGAATGTGGCCCATCGCTGAACCTGTTCGGCCTGACGAAGGACATCGTGGCGGAACAGATCGTCGAAAGTGCCCTTGGCCGCCAAGTGGAAAAAATGATCCTCGATCCACTTGGGGCCGAAGCGCTCCAAAGCGGAATAGACCGACAGGGCCGAATCACGGGTCGAGCCGAAGCAGAAAACGACCCGAACGTTTCTTCGGCCGCGCAGGGCATCGGGGAAGTCATGGGTCTTGGTGATGGTGCCCGGTACAAGAGGTGCGTCCTGAAGGCGCGCATCGAAGATATAGTCCTGTTTCTTCCACCAGAAACGCCGGTTGCGCGCTTTGCGCAACGTGTCATAGGTCAGAGTGCTGCCCGACCGTCCGTTGCTGGCAACGACGATGCAGGGATATGGACGAAAAAACATGATTGGCCTCTGCCGGTCAGCGCGCGAACTTCTTGTGCTTCAACCGTTTGGGCTCCAGCGCGTCCGGCCCCAGGCGGCGTTTCTTGTCCTCTTCGTAGTCGGCAAAGTTGCCCTCGAACCATTCCACATGCGCGTCACCTTCGAAGGCCAGGATATGCGTGCAGATCCGGTCGAGGAAGAAACGGTCGTGCGAGATTACGACCGCGCAGCCGGCGAAATCGACCAGCGCGTCTTCCAGCGCGCGCAGGGTTTCCACGTCAAGATCGTTGGTCGGTTCGTCCAGAAGCAGGACGTTGCCGCCCTCTTTCAGCAGGCGGGCCATGTGGACGCGGTTGCGCTCACCCCCTGACAGCAGCGAGACCTTTTTCTGCTGGTCGCCGCCCTTGAAGTTGAAGGACGAGCAATAGGCGCGGGAATTGACCTGCGCGTCGCCCAGTTGGATGATCTCGGCGCCGCCGGTGATCGCCTCCCACACGGTGTCGTCGTCGTTGAGGTCGTCGCGCGACTGATCGACATAGGACAGTTGCACCGTGTCGCCGTATTCGATGGTGCCCGCGTCAGGTTTTTCCTGGCCGGTGAGCATCTTGAACAGAGTCGACTTGCCGGCGCCGTTGGGGCCGATGACGCCGACGATGCCGCCCGGCGGCAGGTTGAACGAGAGGTCCTCGATCAGTTGCTTGTCGCCCATGTGCTTGGACAACCCGTTGACCTCGATCACCTTGCTGCCCAGGCGCGGGCCGTTGGGGATGACGATCTGGGCGCGCGACAGCTTTTCGCGTTCGGATTGCTGGGCCAGTTCGTTGTAGGCGTTGATGCGGGCCTTGGATTTGGCCTGACGCGCCTTTTGACCCTGGCGCATCCATTCCAGTTCGCGCTGCAGGGTCTTCTGTTTGGACTTGTCCTCGCGGGCTTCCTGCTCCAACCGCTTGGCCTTTTGTTCCAGCCACGAGGAATAGTTGCCCTCGTACGGGATGCCGCGCCCGCGGTCGAGTTCCAGAATCCAGCCGGTGATGTCATCCAGGAAGTAGCGGTCGTGGGTGACGATCAGGATGGTGCCCTTGTAGTCGATCAGGTGTTGCTGCAGCCAGGCGATTGTCTCGGCGTCCAGGTGGTTGGTCGGTTCGTCCAGCAGCAGCATGTCAGGCGCTTCCAGCAGCAGTTTGCACAGCGCCACGCGGCGTTTCTCGCCGCCCGAGAGGGTTGTGACATCGGCGTCGTCGGGCGGGCAGCGCAGCGCCTCCATCGATACGTCGATCTGACTGTCCAGATCCCACAGGTTTTCCGCGTCGATCGCGTCCTGCAGGGCGGTCATTTCCTCCATCAACTCGTCCGAGTAGTTCTCGGCGATCTCCATCGCGATCTCGTTGAAGCGGTCGACCTTGGCCTTTTTCTCGGCCACGCCCAGCATGACGTTTTCGCGGACGGTCAGGTTCGGGTCCAGCTGCGGTTCCTGCGGCAGGTAGCCCACCTTGGCGCCGTCGGCAGCCCAGGCCTCGCCGGTGAAGTCCTTGTCGAGGCCGGCCATGATCTTGAGCAGGGTCGATTTACCGGCGCCGTTGACGCCCACGACACCGATCTTGACGCCGGGAAGAAAGCTCAGGTGGATGTTTTCAAAGCACTTTTTGCCACCGGGATAGGTCTTCGAGACACCCTGCATGTGGTAGACATATTGATAGGCGGCCATGTCGCGTCCTCTGGATCGGGGAATTCAGGTTGATCCGCTTGATAGCCAAGCACGGCAGGCGGGGCAAGCTGATGCGTTCCGCGCATTCGAACGGGCCGCGGATTGACAAGCCCGCCCGGTTCTGAACATCCACGGGGGATGTTTCGCAGCGCCATCCCTTTCGCGCGGCCCGGGCAGGTCGTCGGCTTGTTCGGCGGATCTTTCGATCCGCCGCATGCAGGGCATGTCCACGTGACATTGGAGGCGATGAAGGCCTTTGGTCTGGACCGGGTCTGGTGGCTGGTGTCGCCGGGCAACCCAATGAAGGAGCGCGGCCCCGCGCCATTGGCGCGCCGGATGGCGGCGGCGCGCGCGATCATGCGCCATCCGCGTGTCGCGGTCACGGATATCGAGGCGCGCATCGGCACGCGGGCTACGGCCGATACGCTGGCCGCCATGCGCCGGCTGTATCCCGGCGTCCGGTTCGTCTGGCTGATGGGGGCCGACAACCTGGCCCAGTTCCACCTCTGGAAGGACTGGCGCTGGATCATGGACAACGTTCCGGTCGGGGTCGTGGCCCGGCCCGGAGACCGGATCTCGGCGCGGATGTCGCCGGCGGCACGGGTCTATGCGCGGCATCGCATCGACGGGACCGCCCGACACCTGCTGGGCCGGGCCCAGGCGCCGGCGTGGTGTTTCGTGAACGTGCCGATGGTCGACATCAGTTCGACCCAGATTCGTTCCAACAGCGATTGGGCGCGTGCGGTGTTGCCGGAACAGCCGCCCGGGGCGCGCGGTTTGACGCCGGGTGGTTGAAAGCCCGCATTCTCTGAGGTCTTATCTGATCCATGATGGACCGAATTTCGCGCCGTATCTTTCTGGGAGGGCTGGGGGCAGGGCTGGTTCCCGCGCTTGGCCTGGCAGGACCGCCCTCGGTCTCGTTGCGTCCCGTGGCCCGGGGAAACGACCTGTCGGGCGTGGAGCGGGTCGTTCAGGCGGCGGGGCTGAAAGGAGACGTCGTCTTTGCGGTGGCGGATGTGAAAACCGGCGCGCTGCTCGAGGCCCGGGGAGGGGATGAAGGCTTGCCGCCGGCCAGTGTCGCCAAGGCGTTGACGGCGCTTTACGCGCTGGACGTGTTGGGGCCTGGCCATCGGTTCAAGACGGCGCTGATTGCGGATGGACCCATCGAGAACGGTATCCTGAAGGGCGATCTGATTCTGGCGGGCGACGGTGATCCGCTGTTGGATACCGACGCCCTGGCAGGTATGGCCGCCAATCTGCGCATGGCCGGGGTGACCGAAGTACGGGGCGCCTTCAAGGTGTATGACGGGGCCTTGCCCTATGTGTTCACCATTGACCCGGGCCAGCCGGACCATGTGGGCTACAGCCCGGCGGTCAGCGGGATTTCCCTGAATTTCAACCGCGTGCGTTTCGAGTGGAAGCTGGGGGCCGCGGGGTACGACGTGACGATGGATGCGCGCAGCGCCAACTACACCCCGTCCGTCGAGATGGCGCGGATGCGGGTCGAGGCGCGCAGCCTGCCGATCTACACCTATCAACGCAGCGCCCGGCAGGATCGGTGGACGGTGGCCAAGGGCGCGTTGGGCAAGGGCGGCGCGCGGTGGTTGCCGGTGCGCAAGCCGGCGCTCTATGCCGGCGACGTGTTTCGGACGCTGGCCCGGGTGAACGGGATCGTTCTGGGCCGGGTGCAGGTCACGCGGCAGGCCCCACGGGGGCAGGTGCTGGTTGCGCATCACAGCGACGCGTTGGACAGCATCCTGAAGGGCATGCTCAAGTATTCCACGAACCTGACGGCCGAGATGGTGGGGATGGCCGCGACCAAGGCGCGCGGGGTGTACCCGGGTTCATTGGCCGCATCCGCCGCCGAAATGAACCGCTGGGCGGCCGGGAAATACGGGGCCGGCCGCATTGCGATGGTGGATCATTCGGGCCTTGGCGATGCCTCGCGCATGGCGCCGTCGGATCTGGTCAAGGCGCTGGTCGCCTCCCGGCAGGATGGGCTGCTGCGGCCGTTGCTCAAGCCGTTCACGTTGACGGACGCCAAGGGGAGGCGGGTGGTCGGACCCCCGGTCAAGGTCGATGCCAAGACCGGGACGTTGAACTTCGTGTCCGGCCTTGGCGGGTTTCTGACCACCGCTGGCGGGACCGAGCTGGCTTTTGCGATCTTCACCGCCGACATGGCGCACCGGGCGACCATCCCGCGAGAGGCCCGCGAACGCCCCGACGGCGCCCGCAGCTGGAACCGTCGGTCACGCAGGCTGCAACAGGCGTTGATCGAACGCTGGGGCGCGCTGTACGGAAGCTGACCCGAACCGCGTCAGACCGTGTGCCGGGCCCGTGCGCCGCGTTCAATCGCGGCGGCATGCAGGCGGTCGATGCTCAGCTCATAGCGGATTTCTTCCAGCAGGCGCAGCTCGGTCTCGGCCAGCGCGCCATCTGCGGCGGCCACGTCGCAGGCCAGCGCATAGGCCGTTTCATGCAGCCGCTCCGGCAGGTTGTCGCGGATCAGACCGAACAGCGCATCCAGGCCGTCTTCCTGCTCGAAAAGGTCGAACACGATCTGCGAGACGCGCCGCATGCGGTCGATGTCGTATTCGGCGAATACCGGCAGCATGTTCACCGCGGCCTCGATCTTGACCAGTTCGGCCGTACGGATGTTCTCGTCAGATGCGGAGACGGCCACCATGATTGCCACGAGGCAGTCCTGGGGCGACATGGGGTGGGCAACGGCTTGGGTCATGGGTGCGTCCTGAATTGGGCTGTCTGCCGCGGCACGATAGGAGCGCGCGCAGCAGGGTTCAACCGCTTCTTGCGCGCGTCCTGACGGCCCCGGTGTGCGGCAAGACCTTGCGGGCGCGCACCCGCCGCGAAAATCGGCGGTTTTGTCGGGCAAGTACGGCGTGCTTTATTGACTCATGCTGCACCGGCACAATAGGAGGGGTGGCCCGGTTGCATGGGGTGGCCGGCGCTGTTTGTCCCGATGGAGACCTGATCAAATGTCTGAACTGCGTGAAGCCGCGATGTCGTCCAAGGCCTGGCCTTTCGAAGAGGCGCGACGGGTGCTCAAACGCTATCAGAAAGCGCCGCCGGAAAAGGGATACGTGCTGTTCCAAACCGGCTATGGCCCCTCGGGCCTGCCGCATATCGGAACCTTCGGCGAGGTCGCGCGGACCTCGATGGTGCGTCACGCCTTTGAACAGCTGAGCGACATCCCCACCAAGCTGATCTGCTTTTCCGACGACATGGACGGGTTCCGCAAGGTGCCGGGCAACGTGCCGATGCAGGAAGAGCTGAAGCAGGACCTGAACCTGCCGCTGACCAAGGTGCGCGACCCGTTCGGCACGCATGAGGGTTTTGCCCAGCACAACAACGCGCGGCTGTGCGAGTTCCTCGACAGTTTCGGGTTCGACTACGAGTTCGCCTCGGCCACCGAGTATTACACCAGCGGGCGCTTTGACGAGATGCTGCTGGTGGCGCTGGAGCGGTTCGACAAGATCATGGAGATCATGCTGCCGACGCTCGGCCCCGAGCGGCGCGAGACCTATTCGCCCTTCCTGCCGATCTCGCCCAAGACGGGCCATGTGCTGCAGGTGCCGACGCTGGAGCGCAATGTCGAAAAGGGCACCATCGTCTACGAGGAACCCGATGGCGAGCGGGTCGAGATCCCGGTCACCGGCGGCCACGTCAAGATGCAGTGGAAGCCCGACTGGGCGCTGCGCTGGGCCGCGCTGGGCGTGGACTACGAGATGTCGGGCAAGGACCTGATCGACTCGGTCACGCAATCCTCCAAGATTTGCCGGGCGCTGGGCAAGCAGCCGCCCGAGTCGCTGAGCTATGAGCTGTTCAACGACGAGCACGGCCAGAAGATCTCGAAATCGAAGGGCAACGGGTTGTCGATGGAGGAGTGGCTGACCTATGCCGCGCCCGAGAGCCTGTCGTACTTCATGTACCAGAAGCCCAAGACGGCAAAGCGGCTGTATTTCGACGTGATCCCCAAGGCGGTGGACGAGTATCACCAGCAGCTGCGGGCCTATCCGGGGCAGGAGCTGAAGGCGCAGCTGAACAACCCCGTCTGGCATATCCACGGCGGCGAGGTGCCCGAGTCGACCCTGATCGTGCCCTTTGCGATGCTGCTGAACCTGGCATCGGTGTCCGGGGCCGAGGACAAGGAGACCCTGTGGGGCTTCATCCGCCGCTATGCGCCCGAGGCCACGCCCGAGACCCATCCCGACCTGGATCAGGCGGCCGGGTTCGCCGTGCGGTACTACAACGATTTCGTCAAACCCACCCGCCAACACCGCGCCCCGACCGAGCAGGAGCGCGAGGCGCTGGAGGCGTTGAAGGCGGCTTTGGCGGCCTATGACGGCCCGATCGAGGACGAGGCGCTGCAATCGGTGGTTTATGCCATCGGCCGTGAGCGGTTTGATCCGATGCGCGCCTGGTTCACGGCGCTGTACGAGGTGCTGCTGGGCGCCAGCCAGGGGCCACGCTTCGGCGGGTTCATCGCGCTTTACGGCGTGCCGGAAACCATCGCCCTGATCGACAAGGCGCTGGCCGGCGAACTGGCCTGATTTGACCCGAACGCGCCTGGGGCTACGCTCTGACACAGGAGGTGGCCCCATGCGTCGTTTGTTTCTTGTCGTTTCTCTGAGCGCCGGTCTGGCAACCGGTGCCCTGGCCCAGAACGCCGAGATCGAGGCGAATATCCGCGCCCAGATGCAGGCGTTTCAGGCGGATGATTTCGTCACCGCCTTCACCTACGCCAGCCCCGGAATCCAGACCCTGTTTCGTACGCCCGAAAACTTCGGTGCCATGGTGCGCAACGGCTATCCGATGGTTTGGCGACCAGCCGAAGTCAGGTTTCTCGACCTGCGTCAGATCGACGGCCAGTGGTGGCAAAAGGTGATGGTGGTTGATGGCGACGGCCGGGCGCATATCCTGGACTATCAAATGGAGCAGCGGGAGAGCGGTTGGAAAATCAATGGCGTTCTCCGTCTGGGCAACGCCGACCCCGCGGCCTGACGCAACACCCACCGTCACGGTGCCGTGAGCGGCGGTTAAATCCTTTCCGATATCTCAGGCCAGCGTGTCCGGAAACATCCGGGCCGGGGAATTGGCCTGTGCCGCGTTGGGGCGTGGCGCGATTGGGAAAGGGTATTCAATGAACAAGGCAATCACCGACGGCATCGTGTTCATGCCGCCGCAATTCGCGAATGGTCTGGATGTATGGTCAAGCGGCGACGGGACGCCCGGGACGCCCACCTATGACGGATCGGGGTCGGGGGCGTTCGTGCCGGCGGATGCGGATTTCGGCGGGTGTCTGGAAATCCTGAAGGTCAATACGATCCAGCAGCTGCGCTATATGGGACAGACACCGCTGTTGCCGGGGTGCTATCTGCAGATCAAGGCGCGGGTCAAGGCGGTCAGCGGTCCGCTGCCGCAGGTGCGTATTGCCGGTTGGGCCGGCGGTGCCGGCGACACGCATGTTTCGGGACTGGTCGAACAGGGGCCCGCCACGCAGCTGACGGCCTATGGCCTGGTTCACGAGATCACGGCCATCGTCGGCACCGGCCAGCGTCCCGGCGTGGACATGCCGTGGGGCATGTCGGCGCTCTATGGGCATTTCGGGCTGGATATCGAAGGCGCCAACGGGGCCGTGGTGCGCGTCGATGACATCGAGATCACCGACGTGACCGACGTGTTTCTGCGCGACATGATCAGCCTGGTGGACGTGCGCGATTTCGGTGCCGTGGGCGACGGGGTCACCGATGATTCCGCCGCCTTCGAGGCCGCCGATCAAGCCGCCAACGGCCGCCGGGTCTATGTGCCCGAGGGCGTCTATTACCTTGGGCAGGACGTGGGCCTGGATTCGGAGGTCGATTTCGAGGGCACGGTCATCATGCCCGATGACCGGATGCTGCTGCTGACCAAGAATTTCGACCTGCCGACCTATATCACGGCGTTTGGCGACGAGGCGCTCGCCTTCAAGAAGGCGTTTCAGGCACTGTTGAACAACGTCGATCACGAGTCGCTGGATCTGTGCGGCCGCAAGATTTCGGTCTCGGCCCCCATCGACATGCAGGCCGCCGTGCCGAACCGCACCAGCTATTCCACCCGCCGCGTGATCCGAAACGGGCAGTTCGACGTCAAGGACAGCACCGCGTGGGATACCCAGACGTTCACCTCGACCGCGTCCTATGATCCGGCGGACCCCTACAGGCTGACCAACGTGGCAAACGTGGCCAACATTCCTGTCGGCGCCCTGGTTCAAGGCAGCGGCGTCGGACGCGAAATCTACGTGCGGTCCAAAAACGAAGGCGCGGGCGAGATCACGTTGAACGCTCCGATCCATGATGCCGCCGGAACACAGACCTACACTTTCGTGGATTTCAAGTATCTGCTGGACTTCAGCGGCTTCAGCGCGTTGCAGAAATTCGGCATGGAAGACATCGAATTCCAGTGCAACGGGCGGTCCAGCGGCATTCGCCTGGCTCCGGGCGGCAACACCTTCGTGCTGAAGAACTGTTTCGTCAGCCGGCCCAAGGATCGCGGCATCACTTCGATTGGGACGGGTTGCCAGGGGATGCTGATCGACGGGTGTCAGTTTCTGTCCAGCGAGGAGGCCCTGGATGTGCCCGATCGCAGCTCGATCGCGCTGAATGCCAACGCCAATGACGTCAAGCTGCGTCACAACCGGGCGGTGCGGTTCCATCACTTTGCGGTGCTGGGCGGTGACAACAACCTTGTTCTGGGCAACCACTTCTTCCAGGGCGACAGCGTTCCCAACGGGGTGCGCAACGCCGGGTTGGTCATGATCGGCACGTACAACAGCTCGGCCATTGCCGAGAATTACATTGACAACTGCTTTGTCGAATGGACCAACGAACGCGACGCCGCGCCGGACTATGCCTCGGGCTTTTCCTTCAGCGCCATGAGCATCACCGACAACATCTTCTACAGCAGCGATGTCGCGGCCTGGTTCAGCTATATCGTGATCCGACCCTATGGAAGCGGCCACTTCCTGAACGGGCTGACGGTTACGGGCAACAAATTCCGTACCGCCAATGGGACGATCGATCGGGTGGATCGCGTCGACACCAGCTTTGCCGGGCTGGACCCGGACCGCTTTGTCAACGTCACCTTCGCCAACAATACCTATCACAACGTGACCATCAAAACCGCCAACCCGCTGCGGGTGAACCACGAACAGAACTCGGCCGCGCAAGCCTGGTTGGTCGATTCCGGTGGCGCCTTGCCCTTTGGCGGGCAGGCCCGCGGTTGCGACAGTGTCGTGGCCGTTTCTGCGCTCAAGTCTTCACTGGGTGCGGTTCGCTATGCGGCCCCCTACGTGCAGCTGCAACAGGGAGGCGCGGAGGATCAGGTGCAGTTGCGGTGGCCCGAAAGCCTGAGCGGTCAGGTTACCGTGGTCATGCGCGTCGAGAGGTGATCGCCCGTTGACCGCAGGTCCGGCGCAGCCGGCCGCCTGCGGTCAGAAATCGCGCCACAGGGATAGCCTGAGCCCGACCGACTCTTTGAACGAGTTCTTCTCGAGCCCCACGAGCCAGGTGTTTGGGCCGTCTTTCGGGCGATACATGATGGATGGCCGGGCGCTCCAATAGAACGGGCGCCCGGGCACATAAGAGGTTTCGATCTGCAACAGCGGGTCGATGCGCCGCGGCGAGGACAGGCCTGCGGTAAAGTCCAGCTTTCGGATCACCGCCTCGTGGGTTCGATACTCAAGAGACGCGTCCACAGCCATCCACCCTCCGCCGGACCGGGTCTGGAACCCTTTTCCCCACGACAATGTCGCCTTGTACATCGCCCAGGCCTGACGCTGCCGATGATGGGCGCCGATGCCGAATTCGGCGGCAAATCGCCCCGCGTCTTCAAGATCCGCCACGGGAACCCGCGCGAATATCAGCGCATGGCCGTAGAGATCGCGGTGTTCCTCGGCGTCCAGCCCCAAGGTCAGGTTCGGCCGCATCCCCCATTCGGCATACAGCGACGTCTTGTAGGCGATCGCCCCGTCCTCTTCGCGGAACCCGGTCACGGACAGGGCGGTGAACGCCTTGTTCTGTTCGCGCAGCCAGGCACCCGCCAGCACCGGGCCGGGCGCAAGAAGACAAGAGAGCAGAAGCGCGATCAAACGGGTCATGATGGCAAATTCGTCAATCTTGGTTAACAGAGTATTAGTTTTGCTTTCGTTTCTCTGAATGCCGCCTGAACCTGGGCGTTCGCGCCGATGCAGGAAAACCGAGACCTTTCGAAAAGCTGTGATAATCTTGATCTCAAAACAGGAGGAGCAAGATGCCCAGGATTTCAAAAGATGCGAATGTTCAGACCGTTATCACCACGTTCGAGATGACGCCGGGCACATGCCAGGACCTGCTCGAAGCGCTGACGGATGCCTATGCGAACTTCATTTCCAAGCAGCCCGGATTCATCGCCGCGGGCCTGCATGTCAACGACGCCCAGACGCGGATCGCGAACTATTCCCAGTGGCGGCGGCGCGAGGACTTTCTGGCCATGCTGCGGACACCCGAGATGCGAGAGCGCAACCGTCGTATCAACGAGCTGTGCAAAAGTTTCGAGCCGGTGATGTACGACGTTGCCGAAACTTTCGATTGACCGTGACCTGGATCAAGGTCCGTTTCCACAGGGCGTTTCATTCTGCCGGCGAAACTCAAGGAGGCGCGAGCCATGTATCACAATATTCTTGTCCCGATTTCCTTCGATGCCGAGCGTGACACCTCGGCCCCGCTGAAACTGGCGAAGATCCTGGCGACACCGGATGCCAAGGTGACGCTGTTGCATGTGGTCGAGCACATCCCCGACTATGCGATTTCCTACATGCCCGCCGAATACCTGACCGAGGCGCGCAAGGCGATCCAGGACGAGTTGAACAGTCTGGCCGCAAAGCTGCCAAACGCCAAGGGCGTCGTGGTCGAGGGGCATTCAGGTCGGACGATCCTTGATTGGGCCGAGTCCAACAAGCCTGACCTGATCATTCTGGCCTCGCACCGGCCCGGCATGCAGGATCTGCTGCTGGGGTCCACGGCGACCCATGTGGTGCGCCACGCCAAATGTGCGGTGCATGTGGTGCGTTGACGCCCTGGGCCGGTTCGGCGTCGGCGCCACGGCATTGCCATAGTGTTGGTTCAGAATCGGCGCATGATCGATGAAACCAAGGCCGCCCGAGGCTCGGCTGTCGACAGACGCGCCCTGCGACGGCAGCGCAGGGCGGACGCAACGCGGCGGCGGGCGCTTTCGCCGTGGCGCATCCTGTTCATGGTGCTGACCCTTCCGGTGACCGTTGCGGGCATCGCCTTGGGCGTCTATCTGCGCACGTCCGAGTATGATCGCACCGGTGCGATGATGCACCTTTGGGCGCTGGCGGGTTGCGACGCCGCACGTTCAGTCGGACTTGGCCCGATGCGCAAGGGACAATTGGGGTATCACGAACGCAACGACCCCGACGGCAACGGGATCGCCTGCGAGATCGGCGCGGCAGACCGCGCCAACGCGCCGGTGCCGATTCAATCAGTCGCGCCGAGGCCCGACAGGTCCAACAGCCAAACTCAACGCAAGATTGGCACTGCCAAATTCGTTCGCCCCCAAGCGGATTGACCGGCGGTTGTCTCGTGCGAATGCAGCAATCGTTCCGCCTGTGTCTGTGCGGGAAATGGCCCCTGTATGCTAAGCTGCAGGCGGCAATTTCGCCCACAGACAGGGGGAAACACCATGTTTGCAAGAATAACCCAATTCAAGATGAAGCCTGGAACGCGTGAGGCGGCCACGGCGAAAATGAATGAATTGAAGGCCGAAATAATGGGCATGCCCGTAATGCATTGCTTTATCAACGTGATGAACGAAGACGGCAGCGGATATGTGATTTCGGTGGTCGAGAGCGAGGAAACCTCGAACGCGAATGCGCCGAAGGTGGCCGAGCTGTGGGGCCATTTCGCCGAATTCATGGAAGGACCGCCCGCGCCGGCCGGCTTTGATGTGGTGGCGCACTGGGACAAGGGCTGATCCCCTTGGCATGGCCGCTGCCACCCGCTTGCCAGTGTCGCGCGGTTCAGTGACACTGCCCCCATGACCCGGGATGAATTCAACACCTTTTGCGCCTCTCTCAAGGCCACGAGCCACGTCGTGCAGTGGGGCAATGCGGATGTGTGGAAGGTGGGTGGCAAGGTGTTCGCGATCTGCGGATGGAACGACGGCAAGGATGCCTTTACCTTCAAGGCCACCGACCTGGCCTATGAGGTGCTGCAGGATCAGCCCGGCGTCCGGCCCGCGCCCTATCTGGCCTCGCGCGGCATGAAATGGCTGCAGGTTTATGACGAACGCGGGATGAGCGATGCGTCCCTGCGCGACCACATCGTGACGTCCTACGAGATGGTCGTGGTCAAGCTGACGAAAAAGATGCGGGCCGAGCTGGGGCTTTAGCCCTGCATTGCCTGCAGCAGTTCGATCAGCCGCTTGCGGTCATCGTCATCGGCGTAATCGCCGGCGGCCAGACGTTCGGCGATGCGCAGGCGCAGTCGCTCGTGCTGGGTGCGCACCTCTTCGCCTGCGGTTTCGGCCAGGGTCTTCATGATCACCGCCACCGCCTGCTGGCGCTTGGTGGTGGGGTTGGCGATGTAATCGACCAAGCTCTGTTGCCCGGAATCGAGGATGTTTTCGGCCAGCGCCCGCAATTGCTCGCCATTCGGCAGCAGCGGGGCAGGGGTGCTTTCTGGCGGCAGGATCTCGGGCTCGCTGCTTGGGGTTTCAGCGAGGGCGTTGGCGCCGTCGACGAAGGCCTCGGTGATCATCCGGGTGATCTTGATCGCGCGCGGGTCCTTGAACAGGGTCGAGGCGATGGCCACGCCGTAATCGGTATAGACCCACGGATTGACCCGCCGCCCGCCGCGGCCCTTGGGCTTTGAAATCACATTCCGTGATATCAAATCGGCCACCTCGGCGTCGGTCAGCTGAAAGCGGTAGCCCTCGAACAGGTCCTTGTTGCGCGAGACGGCCTGATTGAAGGCGCTGACGGATTTTCCGTAGAACCGGGCCAGATCCTCGGCCAGCACCACGCGGGTGCCGCGCACCCGGTGAATGGCGCTTTGGACCTCATGTGAGGAGGGCAGGTTCTTGGCGTTTGTCATGGCACCCGTTTGGAATCACAATTTGTGATTTCAAACGTGGCGGAGGGGGAGGTGGCGTGCAAGGGTGGAGGTGTGTAGGATGGATGATTTCACCCATCATGGTGCGTCATCGGAATAGACGGGTGCGTGCACCCATCCTACACTTGCTTGGTCAATTGTCGCTAAGGAGCTTGTCGTTAGGGAAGCGCTTTTCCCATGTTTCGACTAAAAACAAAGCGGTTGTTGTAGCTGTACTGACGTGTAAAACACACGACTTGATCTGACATTTCTGCTCTTTTGGAGCGCAAGCAAGGAGTGTCGATCAATGACAAGCATTCAGGAAAAGATCATCAAA
>NZ_FQVK01000029.1 GCF_900129345.1 Ruegeria intermedia
GTTATCCAGCAATGTCAAAGAACCATACAACCCAGAGAAAAAATCAGACCAACACGCAAATCACTCTGCGCATCCGCCCAACAAATCCTCAAGATGCCCCAGTCTCTCCTGAGCGTCTCAACCGTCTTTCCAGTCCGTCAGGCCGCCTCTCCGACCCGTCACCACCGCCTCAGCAGCGCCGGTGAAGGGGTGTTTACGGATTAGGCCCGGGACCTGCAAGACCCATTTTCAAAAAACTTGCATTTTTTTCTTAGATGTCGATTTTCCCGATAAATTACAAACAATTAACGGGTTCTTCATGCGGCTTTCATCCAGCCGTACGCCCGTTTTTCCGCTAGAAACTTTCGCAAATGATGCCGCAGCGCGGAATCGCGGCGGGAATCCGGTGTCGGGACATGGGTCGGAGCAGTGGCGGCAATACAAAAGGCCGCCCCGATCGCGATCGCGGCGGCCTCTGTGGGTCAGCGGCCCTGCGGCTCAGATCAGGTCGAACCGGTCGGCATTCATCACCTTGGTCCAGGCGGCCACGAAGTCGGAAACGAACTTGCCGTCTGAATCCGCCTGCCCGTAAACCTCGGAAATCGCCCTCAGCTGTGAATTCGAGCCGAACACCAGATCGACGCGCGTGCCGGTCCATTTCACGTCGCCCGTGGCCCGGTCGCGGCCTTCATACACGCCCGGCTGGTCCTCCGAAGGTTTCCACTCGATTCCCATGTCCAGCAGGTTGGTGAAGAAATCGGTGCTCAGCGATCCGACCCGGTCGGTGAACACGCCATGCGGCGATCCGCCGTGGTTTGCACCCAGTACCCTCAGGCCGGCGACCAGAACGGTCATCTCGGGCGCCGACAGGGTCAGCAGCTGGGCCTTGTCCACCAGCAGATCCTCGGGCGAGACGCTGTATTCCTGGCGCTGATAGTTGCGGAACCCGTCGACCATCGGTTCGAGCACCGAGAAGGATTCGACATCCGTCTGCGCCTGCGTTGCATCCGTGCGGCCCGGAGCGAAGGGGACCTCGACCGTGTGCCCGGCCGCTGCGGCGGCCTGTTCGACGGCGGCGGCCCCGCCCAGCACGATCAGATCGGCCAGCGACACCTTCTTGTTGCCGCTTTGCGCCGCGTTGAATTCCGCCTGGATGCCTTCGAGGGCCGACAGCACCTGGGACAGCTTTTCCGGCTCGTTCACGGCCCAGTCCTTTTGCGGGGCCAGCCGGATGCGCGCACCGTTGGCGCCTCCGCGCTTGTCAGAACCGCGGAAGGTCGAGGCCGACGCCCAGGCGGTCGAGACCAGTTGCGGGATCGACAAGCCGCTGTTCAGAATCCGGGCCTTGAGATCGGCGATATCCGCCGCGTCGATCAGGTCGTGATCCACCGGCGGCACGTTGTCCTGCCAGATCAGATCCTCGTCCGGCGCTTCGGGGCCGATATACCGGACCTTGGGGCCCATGTCGCGGTGGGTCAGCTTGAACCACGCGCGCGCAAAGGCATCGGCGAATTCTTCGGGACTCTCGTGGAACCGCTTCGAGATCGGGCCATAGATCGGATCCATGCGCATCGCCATGTCGGCTGTGGTCATCATGGTCTTGACCTTTTTCGACGGATCGTGCGCGGCCGGGGCCATGTCTTCTTCCTTGACGCCGACCGGTTCCCAGATCCAGGCGCCTGCGGGGCTTTTGGTCAGGTTCCAGTCATAGCCGAACAGAAGGTCGAAATAACCATTGTCCCATTTGATCGGATTCGCCGTCCACGAACCTTCGATCCCGCTGGTGGTGGTGTCATCGCCCTTGCCGGTGCCAAAGGCGTTTTTCCAACCCAACCCCATCTCTTCGATCGGGGCGGCCTCGGGTTCGGGGCCGACCAGGGCCGGATCGCCCGCACCGTGTGCCTTGCCGAACGTGTGCCCCCCGGCCACCAGCGCCACGGTTTCCTCGTCATTCATCGCCATCCGGGCGAATGTCTCGCGGATGTCGCGACCCGAAGCCAGCACGTCAGGTTCCCCATCCGGCCCTTCGGGGTTCACGTAGATCAGGCCCATCTGCACGGCGGCCAGCGGGTTCTCCAGCTCGCGGTCGCCGACATAGCGGCTGCCGTCGGTGTCGCTGGTGGCCAGCCATTCGGCCTCGGGGCCCCAATAGATGTCTTCTTCGGGGGCCCAGATATCCTCGCGGCCGCCGGCAAAGCCGAAGGTCTTGCCGCCCATCGATTCTATGGCGCAGTTGCCGGCCAGAATCATCAGGTCGGCCCACGAGATCCGGTTTCCGTATTTCTGCTTGATCGGCCACAGCAGACGGCGCGCCTTGTCCAGGTTGCCGTTGTCCGGCCAGCTGTTGAGCGGCGCGAACCGCTGGTTCCCGGTCGAGGCGCCGCCCCGCCCGTCAGCCGTCCGGTAGGTGCCGGCGCTGTGCCAGGCCATGCGGATGAACAGACCGCCATAATGGCCGTAATCCGCGGGCCACCAGTCCTGCGAATCCGTCATCAGATCATACAGGTCCTGTTTCAACGCGTCATAGTCGAGCTTCTTGAACGCCTCGGCATAGTTGAAATCGGCCCCCAGCGGATTGCCGGCCGGCTGGTGCTGGTGCAGGATCGCCAGGTTCAGCTGGTTGGGCCACCAATCCCGGTTCGACCGGGTTCCGGCGCCGTGCATGATGGGGCATTTGCCCGTGTTGGGGGTGTCGCTTCCGTCCATCTCAATCTCCGATCCTGGCTGGTGTCAGTCTGTTTGCGAGGCAACCGTGCGAAAGGCACGTCAAAAAGGGGCGTACCGCAGTCCGCTGGAATACCCCGAGGCATAGCAAATCCCAGCCATGAGAAAAAATTTTGTTTTCGGATTGATTTGATAGATATTCATTATGGCTCTGCCGGGTTCTTTCAAACCGATCCCCATCCACATGACGCGGCGTTCCCCAAGGCCCAGATTGCCTTTTGCGGCCGGTGCTTCAAACTGCGGGCCGTGACGCGCGACACCGCGCGGGCCTCAGGGGAGGATCGCCATGCAATTCGACTATGTCATCGTCGGCGGAGGGTCCGCGGGCTGTGTGCTGGCCAACCGTCTGAGCGCCAATCCTGGCGCGCGGGTCTGCCTGCTCGAGGCGGGCGGGGGCGGAAATGGCATTCTGGTGCGGATGCCCGCCGGGGTGGTCGCCATGCTGCCGGGGCGACCCAAGATCAACAACTGGGCCTTTGAAACGGTGCCGCAACCGGGGTTGAACGGGCGCAAGGGCTATCAGCCGCGCGGCCGGGCCTTGGGCGGATCCAGCGCGATCAACGCAATGCTCTATGTGCGCGGGCAGCGGCAGGATTATGACGGCTGGGCCGATCTGGGCTGCGAGGGCTGGGACTGGGACAGCGTTCTGCCCTATTTCAAACGGTCCGAGAACAACGAGCGCGGCGCGGATGACCTGCATGGCGCCGACGGCCCGCTTCAGGTGTCCGACCAGAAAGAGGAACGCCCGATCACGCGCGCCTTCGTCGAGGCCGCCGCCCAGTTGCAGCACAAGGTGACCGACGATTTCAATCGCGGCGACAACGAAGGCGCGGGGCTGTACCAGGTCACCCAGTTCCACGACCCCGCCAAAAACGGCGAGCGGTGCTCGGCCGCCGCGGCCTATCTGTTTCCAGTCATGGACCGGCCCAACCTGACGGTCATCACCGGGGCTCAGGCGCGCGAGATCACCTTTGACGGCCACCGCGCCACGGGCGTGATCTACCGCCGGGGCGGCAAAGGCGCCGATCTCACCGTCACCGCCGCGCGCGAGGTTCTGGTCTGCTCGGGCGCGCTGAAATCGCCGCAACTGCTGCAGATGTCGGGCATCGGCGACCCCGAGGACCTGACCCCGCATGGAATCGCCGTCCGCCACGCGCTGCCGGGCGTGGGCAAGAACCTGCAGGACCATCTGGATTTCATCCTGGCCTACAAGACAAAGGACACCGACAATTTCGGCATCGGCGCCGCCGGTACGGTGGGGCTGATCAAGCATCTGCTGCGCTGGCGCAAGACCGGGGTGTCGATGGCGGCCACCCCCTTTGCGGAAGGCGCGGCCTTTCTGAAGACCTCTCCCGATCTGGACCGCCCCGACGTCCAGCTGCATTTCACCATCGCGCTGGTGGACGACCACGCGCGCAAGCTGCATCTGGGCTATGGGTTCAGCTGCCATATCTGCAAACTGCGCCCCGAAAGCCGCGGCACCGTTTCGCTGCACAGCGCCGACCCCTTTGCCGCCCCGGCGATCGACCCGGCCTTTCTGTCCGACCCGCGCGATCTGGACACGATGATCAAGGGCGCGCGGATGACGCGCGAAATCCTCGAAGCTCCGGCCCTCGCCAAATACCGCCACAAGGAAATGTTCGGCACAGATACCGCCCGGACCGACGCGGACTGGGAGCGCCACATCCGCGCGCGGGCCGATACGATCTATCATCCCGTGGGCACCTGCAAGATGGGGGTGGACGACATGGCGGTGGTCGATCCGCAGCTGCGCGTGCGTGGGTTGCAGGGGCTGCGGGTGGTCGATGCCTCGGTCATGCCGACGCTGGTCTCGGGCAACACCAACGCGCCCACGATCATGATCGCGGAAAAGGCTGCCGACATGATCCTGGCGGATGTGGCCTGATCAACTCCCCTTCAACGCCTGATCCGCGTGCAGCGCCTCAAGGCCCACGCGATAGTTGGGATATTTCAACGCCACGCCCAGATCGGTCTTGATCCGGTCGTTCCGAACGCGCTTGTTCTCGTTGTAGAAACTGCGGGCCATCGGGGTCAGGTCGGCCGTGTCGAAATCCACCGCAGGCGGCAGCGGTAGGCCCTGAAGTTGCGCGGCATAGCCGATCACGTCCTGCGGCGGCACCGGTTCGTCATCGCAGACATTGTAGATCGCGCCCGGATCGGGACGGCTCATCGACGCCTCGAGCACCTGCGCGATGTCTTCGACATGAATGCGCGAAAACACCTGCCCCGGCTTGATGATCCGCCGCAGCCCGCCTTTTTTCAGCTTGGAAAACGGCCCCCGCCCCGGCCCGTAGATGCCCGCAAGGCGAAAGATGTGCAGCGGCAGGCCGGGGATCGCGGCCCAGTCCTGCTCGGCCTGCAACCGCCAGCGCCCGCGCTCGGCCGTCGGGGTCGCCGGCGTGGTTTCATCGACCCAGCCCCCCTGGTGGTCGCCATAGACGGCGGTCGTCGACAGGTACCCGACCCAGTCGAACTGCCCGGCGCGGGCGGCAATCTCGTCGCGCAGGGCGGCCAGAACCGGATCACCCTTGGCCGTGGGCGCGGTAGAAATCAGCAGATGCGTGACCCCGTCCAGATCGGGGGCCTCGCCCGGCCACACCAGCGGTTCGGCCCCGGCGGCGCGGATGGCGTCCGTCTCGGCGGCATCGCGGGTGGTTCCGACGATGCGCCAACCCCTGGGGGCCAGCCGGCGCGACAGGGCGCGGGCGGTATAGCCGTGCCCGAATGAAAAAAGCGTTCCAGTCATGGCCCCTTGATGAGCGCGCCGCAGGCGGGATGCAAGCGCCGGATGGCCGCACTTGATTCGAATCCCCGCCTGCGCCTTCATGGTGTCATGAGTGATGACAAACCCAGCCTGCACGCAGCCTATGCGCTGAAAACTCCGGCAGACAACAAACGGCTCTATGCCGAATGGGCCGGAGATTACGATCGCGGATTCGCCGCGCGCGAGGATTACCAGCTGCACATCCACACCGCCCGCGCCTTTGTCGGCGCCGGGGGACAGGGTCCGGTGCTGGATGTGGGCGCGGGAACCGGCCTGTGCGGCGCGGTTCTGGCCGATCTGGGCGTGGGGCCGATCGACGCCACCGACATCAGCGCCGAGATGCTGGACGAGGCCATGCGCAAGGACATCTACCGCGACGCGATCGAAGCCGACCTGAACGAGGGCATCCCGGTTCCGCGCGACAGCTATTCGGGGATCGTGTCGTCGGGCACCTTCACCCACGGCCATCTGGGCCCCGAGGTTCTGCCCGCCCTGCTGCGGGTGGCCCGGCCCGGGGCGCAATTCGCCCTGTCGATCAACGCCAAACACTTCGAGGCGCTGGGATTCGCAACCGCCTTCGACAATCTGCAGGCCGAGGGCCGGATCGAACATCTGACCCTGACCCCGGTTCGCATCTACGGCGATCTGGCCGCCGGCCCCAACAAGGACGACACCGCGCTGATCGCCCTGTTCGAGAAAACCTGATCCGCCTTACCTGCCCTTCCAGACCGGGTCTCGTTTCTCGGCAAAGGCACGGGCGCCTTCCAGGTTGTCCTCGGAACCATAGAGCATATCGACCGTGCGCAGCTGCCGCTTGGTGATGCGGTTCATGATGTCCTGGAACTTGGAATCCTCGGCCTCGCGCACGATCTCCTTGATCGCGGCATAGACCAGCGGCGGGCCGCTGGCCAGCAGGCGGGCCAGTTCCCACGCGCGGTCCATCAGCTGGTCGGCCGGGACGATCTCGTTCACCAAGCCCCAGCGATGCGCCTCTTCGGCGTCGACCCAGCGGCCGGTCAGCAGCAGTTCCATCGCGATGTGGTAGGGAATGCGCTTGGGCAGCTTGACGCTGGCCGCGTCCGCCACCGTGCCCGAACGGATTTCCGGCAGGGCAAAGGTGGCGTGATCGGCGGCAACGATCATGTCGGCGCTCAGGGCCAGTTCCAGGCCGCCGCCGCAAGCAATCCCGTTCACGGCGGCGATCACCGGCTTGTTCATGTCGCGCAGCTCCTGCAGGCCGCCGAACCCGCCGACTCCGTAGTCTCCATCCACCGCATCGCCCTCGGCGGCGGCCTTCAGGTCCCAGCCGGGGCAAAAGAATTTTTCGCCGCCCCCTGTCAGGATCGCCACGCGCAGGTCGGGATCATCGCGGAAATCGCGGAACACCTCGCCCATGACGCGGCTGGTGGCCAGGTCGATCGCGTTCGCCTTGGGTCGGTCCAGGGTGACTTCCAGAATGGCGCCGTCGCGCCTGGTCTTCACTGGGTTCATGAGCTTGCCTTTCTGATCAGGGCATCGACCGCCACCGCGCCGCTGGCGGTACAGATCAAGGGGTTGATTTCAACTTCGCTGGCGGTGTCGGCATTGGCAATCACATAGGACTGCACCGCGTCGATGGCATCCAGAATTGCATCCAGATCGGCGGCGGGCTTGCCGCGATAGCCCGCCAGCAGGGGGGCACAGGCCAGCTTGCCCAGCGCCGCCCGGGTCGCGTCACGATCCGAGGGCACCAGCAGCGACACGGTATCGCGCAGGATTTCGGTCAGGACGCCTCCGGCACCGAGGGTCAGCACGAACCCATGCGCCGGGTCCCGCGTGACGCCGATCAGCAGTTCCGCGACACCTCCGCCCGCCATTTCCTCGACCAGAACGTCGGCGGTTCCGATTCGGAGGGCGGCATCGGCGATTTCGCTCGCCGCCACGCCCAACAGAACCGCGCCATGTTCGGACTTGTGGGCAAGGCCAACACCCTTGACCGCGAAGGGGCCGGTCAGGTGGCGTGTCGCCTCTTCAACCTGATCGGCCGGAACGACCACGCTGCGCGGCACCGTCAGGCCGTGTTCGGCAAGCGCCTGTTTCGCCTCGGCCTCGGTCAGGGTCGCGTCCGCCTCCCGCTTGCCGGGCAACTGGACCGGCGCGGCCGGCTCGGGCAGCGGGCGGGCGGCGGCCTCGGCTGCGGCAAGCGCCTCGTGCAGGCCGGCAAAGGGAACCACACCACCGTCCAGCAGCTTTTGCGCCACGTCCTCGGGCATCAGTTCGGGCAGGGTCGCCACCACGGCAAAGGGCCTGCCGGTTTCGCTTGCGCAATTCAGCGCCGCCTGTGTTGCGCAGGCCCAGTCGGTGGCATCCGTATGCGGATAGTCCACAACCGACAGTGTCAGAGCCACATCTGGCCCCGTCATGCCTTTCCACGCCCGGGTCATCGCCTGCGTGTCACGCCAGACATAGGTGTGGTAATCCAGCGGGTTCGCCAGCGCCACCATCGACCCCAGGGCCCCGCGCAGTTCCGTCCGCTGGTCCTGCGTCAGCGGTGGAAAATGCAGATCCCGCCCGACCGCCATGTCGGCGCCCAGGCTGGCCTCGCCCCCCGAACAGCTGATCATGCTCAGGCCGTTGCCGTCGAGCCGGCCCGCAACGTGAAACAGCTTCAGCGTTTCCAGGAAACTCGGCACATCGCCCAGCCGCGCGATCCCCAGCCGATCCAGAAACGCCTGCGCCCCGGCATCACCCCCCGCCAGAGAGGCCGTATGCGAAATGGTTGCGGCTTGGGCATGTTCCGACCGGCCCACCTTGAGCGCCACGATCGGCACACCGCGCGCGCGGGCGCGGGCGGCCAGCGCCTCCCATTTGCGCAGGTCGCCAAAGCCCTCGATATGCAGGCCGATGGCTGTGATCCGGTCATCCTCCAGCAGCGCCATGGCGATTTCGGCCTGATGGGTCTGGGCCTGATTCCCGCAGGTCAGCATGAAAGCCAAGGGCAGCGCCCGGCGCTGCATGGTCATGTTGATGGCAATGTTCGAACTTTGCGTCAGGATCGCAACGCCCCCCTCCACCGGGCGCATCCCATGCTGGTCGGGCCAGATCGCCACCCCGTCCAACCCGTTGACGAAGCCATAGCAGTTGGGGCCGAGGATCGGCATCTCCCCCGCCGCGGCGACCAGTTGCGCCTGCAAACCGGCCCCATCGGCGTCCTCGGCCCGCGCCTCGGTAAAGCCCGAGGCGAAACAGACCGCGCCGCCCGCGCCAATGCGGGCCAGAACCTCGACCGCCTCGATGGTGGCGCGGCGGTTGATGCCGACAAAGGCCGCGTCGGGCGCCTCGGGCAGGTCTTCGATCGTGGCGAACACGCGCTCGCCCGCCATCTCGTCGGCCTTGGGGTGCACCGGCCAGACCGGGCCGGTGAACCCCAGTTTCTGCACCTGCCGGATGACCTGAGCGCACCATGCGCCCCCGCCGATCACCGCCAGCGAGCGGAACCCCAGCATCCGCCTCAGCGCGGACAGTTTCCCCGGCGCGAGCGCATCCGCCGCGCCGCTCAGGCCCGGCGCCACGTTCATGCCCCCAACGCGCGCAGCAGATCGCGGCTGATGATGTGGCGCTGGATCTCGCTGGTGCCGTCCCAGATCCGCTCGACCCGCGCATCGCGCCAGAACCGTTCCAGCGGATAGTCGTCCATCAAGCCCATGCCACCATGCACCTGGATCGCCGCATCGGTTACCCGCGCCAGCATTTCCGAGGCAAAGAGCTTGGCCGAGGCGATCTCGCGGTTGGCGGGCAGGCCCTTGTCCAGCCGGTCGGCGGCGGCCAGCGTCAGCAGGTCGGCGGCGTCGATCTCGGTGATCATGTCGGCGATCTGAAAGCTGACGCCCTGGAACTTGCCGATCTTCTGGCCGAACTGTTCGCGCGTGGCGGCATAGTCCAGCGCATAGTCGAAGGCCCGCCGCGCCCGGCCCACGCACATGGCCGCCACGGTGATGCGAGTGGCATACAGCCAGGTGTTCATCACCTCGAACCCGCCATCGACCTCACCCAGCACCTGCGCGTCGGGCAGGCGGCAGTCATCGAATTCCAGCACCATGTTCTTGTAGCCGCGATGGCTGACCGACTTGTAGCCGTCGCGGATGGTGAAGCCCGGCGTGCCGCGATCGACCAGAAAGGCGGTGATGCGCTTCTTGGGGCCTTTCGGCGTCTGATCCTCGCCCGTGGCAATGAAGACGATGATGAAATCGGCATGTTCCGCGCCCGAGATGAAATGCTTGGTGCCGTTCACCACCCAATCGCCGCCGTCACGCACGGCCGAACATTTCATGCCCCGCACATCCGAACCCGCGCCCGGTTCGGTCATCGCCAATGCGTCCATCTTCTCGCCGCGCACGGCGGGCATCAGATAGCGTTCGACCTGATCGCCCTGACAGGCCATCAGGATGTTCTGCGGCCGGCTGAAGAAATGGTTCAGTGCCATCGACCCGCGCCCCAACTCGCGCTCGACCAGCGCGAATTCCAGATGGTTCAGCCCGGCACAGCCCACGCTTTCGGGAAAGTTGCAGGCATAGAAGCCCAGCTCGATCGTCTTGCGCTTGATCTCGTCGGCGATCTCCTGCGGCACCTCGCCGGTGCGCTCGACCAGCTCTTCGTGGGGATAGATCTCGTTCTCCACAAAGCTGCGGACGGTCGAGACGATCATTTCCTGTTCTTCGGACAGACCGAATTGCATGGCGGTTCTCCATGTGCAGATGTTGCGAACAGCGTGACCGGTCTTGCGCCCCGTTTCATGCAGCATTAGACGTTCATTATGCATAAATGGACTAAATCAACCTCTGCAATGCAGCATTTTGGCGTGTTGCTGTTCGACGGGTTTTCGAACCACTGCCTGGCCAACACGGTCGAGCCGCTGCGCGCGGCCAACACGCTGTCGGGGCGCACGCTCTACAAGTGGCAGTTCCTGTCGCTGAACGCGGGGCCGGTGACCTCATCCTCGGGGCTTCAGGTGTCGCCGCATGACAGGCTCGGCAACGTGTCCGGCGACCTTCTGGCGGTCATGCCATCCTATGGCTTTCGCGATCACGGCGGCTGGCGCACGCAAGCCAGCCTGCGCGCCGCCGCGCAACGGTTCCGCATCATGGCCGGCATGGACACGGGCAGCTGGCTGCTGGCCGAGGCCGGGCTGCTGGACGGGCATCGCGCAACCATCCACTGGGAGGAGTTGACGGGGTTCTCGGAACGCTTCCCCGAGGTCGAGACCTGCCGCGAACGATACGTCATCGACGGAGACCGCATCACCTGTTCAGGCGCGATGGCGGCGTTTGACCTGGTGATGCACCTGATCGGACGGGATCACGGTCAGGCACTGGCGCTGGAGGTGGCGCAGCTGTTCATGACCCGCGATTCGGCGCGCTCGCATATGGGCGGGGCCGGGTCGGCCAGCGCCTTCGTCAACAAGGCGCTGGCGCTGATGCAGGAACATCTAGAAACGCCCCTGCCTATCCCCGAGATCGCGCGACGCGTCGGCCGCTCGCAAAAGGCGCTGGAATCGCGGATGCGGGCCGATCTGGGGGCCGGCCCCGCACAGGTCTATCGCCGCCTGCGCCTGAACCTGGCCCGCAAGCTGGTATCCGAGACCGATCTGCCCATCGGCGAGATCGCCCTGCGCGCGGGCTATGACGACCCCAGCGCCATGACCCGCGCCTTCCGGGCCGAGTTCGGCACCTCGCCCCGCGCGATCCGGGCGGCCTCGTAGCGCGGTCAGCCGCGCCCGCGATAGGTGGGAACGCCCTGATCGGGGATCCAAACGCCCGGCAGCTCCGGCCCGGTCTGATAGAACACGTCGATCGGAATGCCGCCACGCGGATACCAGTAGGCGCCGACGCGCAGCCATTTCGGTTCCAGCACTTCTTCCAGCCGCTTGCCGATCGTGACGCTGCAGTCTTCGTGGAACGCGCCGTGGTTGCGGAACGCGCCCAGAAACAGCTTGAGCGACTTGCTTTCCACCAGCCAGTCGCCCGGCACATAGTCGATCACGATATGCGCGAAATCCGGCTGCGCCGTCAGCGGGCAGAGCGAGGTGAACTCGGGCGCGGTGAAGCGCACGGCATAATCGGTGCCGGCCTGCGGATTCGGCACCCGCTCCAGCACCGCTTCTTCGGGCGAGTTCGGCAGGTCGGTCTTGCTGCCCAGTTGGGTCAGGTTTGCATAGATGTCTTGGTTTGCCATTGTCAGAACCTCATACGCCGCGCTTGTTGCCCCAGATCAGGACATGCAGCTGCGGCAGAATTGTGGGGGTGAACCAGCAGTCGCCGAGGGTCTTGTCGATCAGCCATTCATAGCGGGACATGATCCCGTCCATGTCGATCTCGGCATCCTCGGAGTCGGGTGGCGGCGGGGTGTGGTTGCCCGGTTGCAGATAGAGCGGCAGCGCCGGAAACCGCGCGGCCGTCGCGCGGGCCCAGTGGTAGTCGTCCTCGTCGAAGACCACGATCTTCATGACGGTGGGCGTGCCCTCGGCCCGGGCGATGCAGTCCTCGAACCGCGCCCAGTCGACGGTTTCGCCGGACGAGGGCGGTTTCGGGCTGAGGATCAGGGTGGACAGATCGCGGAACCAATCCTGCGCCACCGAACCCTGGGTTTCCATCACGAAGTCATAGCCCTTGGACCTGCCCAGCGCGATCAGCGGGCCGAAATCCTGAATCGCCGGGTTGCCGCCCGACAGCGACACCGTCAGGGGCGTGCCGCCGGACAGGGCTTCGACCTGCGCCCAGATCTGTTCGGGGGTCATCGGCGTCCATTCGTGGCGATAGGCGCTGTCCACCGCATGCAGGCTGTCGCACCAACTGCAGCGATAGTCGCAGCCGCCCGCCCGCACGAAGACGGTCGCCACCCCGATCACGGCGCCTTCGCCCTGGATCGTGGGCCCGAAGATCTCGGCGATGCGCAGCGGTTTCACGGCCGATACTCCGCCCAGGTCTTGGGCGTTTCGCTGACCCGCACGGCGCTGGTCTGCGCCCAGCGCGCCTTGCAGAAGTCGTAGATCTCTTTCGCCAGCCGTTCCGAGGTCACCATGTCATGCCAGAACACGTCATTCAGGTGCCGGTGATCCAGCTCCTCGTCGATATAGGTCTTGAGCGGCTTGAGGTCGCGATAGTCCACCACGAACCCGTTTGCATCCAGCTCTTCGGCGGCCAGTTCCACCTCGACGATGTAGTTGTGCCCGTGCAGACGGGCGCAGGGGTGGTCGTCGGGCAGGTGGCACAGTTGGTGCGAGGCCGAGAAGTGGAATTCCTTGGTGATACGGAACATCAGTGTGCCTCCACCGCGGCTTTCCAGAACTCGGGGTCGGCATAGACGGTCGGGTCTTCGACGCCGGCGATGTGGAACGCCTCGCGCCGCTCGACACAGGTGCCGCAACGGCCGCAATGGGTCTCGCCGCCCTTGTAGCAGGACCAGGTGTCGGCAAACGGCGTGCCGTGCTTTGCGCCCTCGGTCACGATGGCCGATTTCGGGATGTGAACGAAGGGCGTGTAGAGCCTGACATTGGCATATCCGTCCAACGCCTTGGCCTGCATCGCCTCGAAGGCCTCGGTGAATTCCGGGCGGCAATCGGGATAGATGAAGTGATCCCCGCCATGCACGGCCGTTGCCACGGCGTCCGCCTGTTTGGCGGCGGCGACGCCAAAGGCGATGGCCAGCATGATGGCGTTGCGGTTCGGGACCACGGTGACCTTCATGTTCTCTTCGGCGTAATGCCCGTCGGGCACGTCCACATCATCGGTCAGGGCCGAGCCCGACAGATGCTTGCCGATATGGCTCATGTCGATCAGGTCATGGGGCACGCCCAGCCGCTCCGCGCAGCGGGCGGCAAACTCGACCTCCTTGCGGTGACGCTGACCGTAGTCGAAAGAGATCAGGCCGATCAGGTCGTTTTCGGCGGCAACCTTGTGCGCCAGCGAAACCGAATCCAGTCCGCCCGAGCAGATGACGATTGTCTTCACTTTTCAGATCCTTGTTTTGTAAGCCGGGTAGGCTGCGACCGGCGCCCGGTTCATCCGGACCAGCGGTGTCTATCAAAACTTGGGGGGAGAGGTAAAGACCCGACAAAATGGAAAGCCGCCCATCGGCGGCTTGTCCAAACGGTATCACAGCTTGGGAGGCGGCAGGCGTCTTTCAGCCGAACCGCTTTTTCTTGTAGGCGCGGGTGCGTTCCGTCGCCGCGGCCGTGCCGTCGTGATAGGTGCCGAACCATTTGTCGAACGGAATCTCGGACGTGCCATAGTTGCACTCGAAATAGCGGTGGTGCAGCTGGTGAAAGAAATCGCCCGCCCGCGCCGCTTCGGTGCCGCCGGCCTTCAGCTTCTCGAACCCCGAATGCGACAGGATCGGGCTGACCTGCTGGAAATAGGCGTGGAACAGCAGGTGCAGAGGGTGCGAGGGCACGACCAGATGGATGAAATAGGTCGTGAAATACAGCAGGTTCTCGTACCAGTGGTTCGAGATGCCCGACCAAGGCCCCACATTGACGTTGCGGTGATGCACGGCATGCACATGCTTGAACAGTTTCGGGTGGTGTTCCAGCCGGTGCACCCAATAGAAATGCAGCCCCGACCACATCGGGATGAGCATCATCCAGACCACGCACCAGACCGGCGCGCTGGCCCATGTGACGGTCGGAACCCAACCGTTGGCCATCGCCCAGTAGATGCCCCACTGATAGACGGTCGCCACCGTCATGGCACTGCCCAGCGTCCACCAGATGTTGTCCCAGACCTGGTTGTTGAAGGTGAAGATGCCGTTCCTGCGCGTCAGGTCGCGGCGGTCGAACTTCTTGTACGTGCCTTGGCCTTTGCGCATATACAGCCACCAGTGCAGCCCGCCCGCCACGAGGGTCTGCGGCACCAGGTTCAGCAGCCAGACGCGGATCATCCACCCCGGCGCAAAGCTCTGCATCGCCTCAAGCGGGGGCAGGTACAGGACATAGGCGATCACGGCCAGCCCCATGCACAGGGTCAGCGCCGTGATCGGCAGCCACGCTCCGGCATACCATTTCAGAACGGCGGCCGGGCGCGGGGGCCAGCTGAACAGCGGGTTCAGCGCGACGGGTTCGGACGGCCGGTAGTGCCAGCGGGCGGCTTCGGGATCTTGCGAAATATCGGTCATGGCGTCACCTCCGGGCAAGAAACGGGGGGTCAGGTTGCGTAGTCCGAGCCTTCGGCATCCAGAACGGCCTTGATCTCGCGCAGATGCGCCTCGGCCTGCCCCGGATAGTCATCCAGCTCTTGCGCGGTTTTTTCGGCGATCTCGTCCGACAGCACCCGCAACGGCCGGCCCGTCTGAAGGGCGCGGATATAGGTCTCGGCGGCGCGCTCAAAATAATAGAGCCTGTTGAAGGCATCTGCTGCGTCGCTGCCGATCACCAGCACACCGTGGTTGCCCATGATCATGACCTTCTTTTTCGGGTCCGAGAGCATCGTGGCACAGCGTTCACCCTCGCTTTCAAAGGCCAGACCGCCGAATTCCTCGTCGATGACATAGCGGTTGTAGAAGGTCGCGGTGTTCTGGTCGATCGGCGGCAGGGTGCTGTCGGCCAAGGAGGCCAGGACGGTGGCAAAGATCGAATGCACATGCATCACGCAGCGCGCGTGCGGGCATCTGCGGTGGATCGAGCCATGCAGCCCCCATGCGGTCGGGTCCGGCGCGCCGGGCTTGCGCATCGTGTCGGGATCGTTCGCATCCAGCAGCAGCAGGTCCGAAGCACGGATGCGCGCGAAATGCATCTGGTTCGGATTCATCAGGAACTGCGTGCCATCCTCGTTCACGGCAAGGCTGAAATGGTTGGCCACCCCTTCATGCATGTTCAACCGCTCGGTCCAACGGAAGGCGGCGGCCATGTCCACGCGCTCCTGCCAGTGGTCGATATTCGGTTTCAGACTGGTGACGCTCATCCCGCTTCTCCCTGTTGGCGCGGCTGGTTTCCTGATTTTCGAAAACCTGCATTCGCCTCACCTTTTTGACCAACGAAAAATTCGGCGGTTTTGCATTAGTCAAACTTATGGCAGAGTTATGCCATGAGAAACCCGCTCCCCCCTCTCGGCTGGCTGCGCACCTTCGAGGCCGCCGCCCGCCACCTGTCCTTCACCGGCGCGGCGCGCGATCTGAACATGACGCAAAGCGCCGTCAGCCAGCAGATCAAATCGCTCGAGGGCTATCTGGGCCAACCTCTGTTTCACCGCCGCCCCCGCGCACTGGAACTGACCGAGGCCGGAATCACCTATCTGCCGGTGGTGCGCGAGGCGTTCCGGACGCTGGTGCGCGGCACCCAGGCCGTGACCGGGCAGCAGGAAAACACCGTTCAGGTGCAGTGCAACATCACATTTTCGGTGAACTGGCTGGCGCCGCGCCTGCCCAGTTTCCGCGCGCTGCACCCCGATGTTCACCTGAACATCTTCACCGAGTTGTGGGAGCCGCGCGAGATGGCCGAGGGCGCGGCGGTCGAGATCCGCTACTCCCTGCGCCCGGCCGACACGGTCCGCACCGAGCTTTTGCGCAGTGATCACTACTACCCCGTCTGTGCCCCCGACTATCCGGTGACGCTGGAAACCCTGCAGCAGCAACCGCTGTATGATTGCTCAAACCTGCTGTCGAACTGGGCCAGCTGGGCCGAAGATTAGGGTCTAACTTGGGACAATCCGCCGATCACCTATGCCACGACCTATATGGTCGGCCTGTCCGTCGCGATGGCCGGGGGCGGGCTGTGTCTGGCCCATGACACGATCGCCAGACGCCTTCTGGACGAAGGCCGCCTGACCGCCCCCTTCGAGCATCGCGCACCGATGCCCGAGGCCTATTACCTGCTGCTGTCACCTCAAGCCGAGGAGACGCCAGGTGCCGTGGCCTTTGCCGATTGGATCCGGGCGGAAATCGCCGCCGAGCAACACCGCGCCTGACCTTCAGCCGTCCTTGGGGCGGCTGGCGACCCAGGCATAGCCGTTCTCGCACAGGATATAGGTCTCGCGCAGACCGTGGGGCTTGTCGGTCGGCTCCTGCAGGACGACCGCCCCAGCGGATTTGGCGAGCTCCGCCGCATCGTCCGGGTCGGTGTCATACCGACGAATCTCGATCCCGCCACCGCGCGGGGGCGTTTCGGGAACCAGCCCCAGCAGCGGGTTGGAATGATAGGTGCCATCCGAATGCAGCTGAAACACCTGATCGCCATAGGTGACGATGGCAAAATCCGCCGTCACCTGATAGGATTTCAATCCAAAAACAGTCTCTAAAAAGGCGCATTCCGCCGGGACGTCGCGCACCAGCAGGTTCAGCCCGATCCCGCGCAGGCTGCGGCCGAAACTGTCGGCATCCACGGTTTCGTAATCCATGCCCCCACCAGACCCCGCATCGCGACGCGGATCAAGCCTTTGCTGCCCTGCAATCGGTCGGATGACGGTTTCATGAAGGTGGCACGGCAGGGGTTGCACCTTCCGATGCATTCGGGAAAGTTGTGCCATGGAATACGCACCCTTCCCATCCTGGCCCGACGTCGCCCCCCGCCTGATCGCCGTTGCCGCCGGCCGCGAAGCCGCCGACTTGGTCATTCGCGGCGGGATCTGGATCAATGTCCACAGCCGCGAGGCGCTGCCCGATCACTCCATCGCCATCGCCGAAGGTCGCATCGCCTATGTCGGCCCCGACGCCAGCCATTGCATCGGCCCCGACACCCAGATCATCGAAGCCGATGGCCGCTACATGATCCCCGGCCTGTGCGACGCGCATATGCACATCGAATCCGGCATGCTGACCCCGGCCGAGTTCGCCCGCGCGGTGATCCCGCATGGCACCACGTCGATGTTAACCGACCCGCATGAGATCGCCAACGTGCTGGGGCTGGACGGCGTGCGGATGATGCATGACGAGGCGCTGATGCAGCCGGTCAACATCTTCACCCAGATGCCGTCCTGCGCGCCCTCGGCGCCCGGGCTGGAAACCACGGGCTACGAGATCACGCCCGAGGACGTGGCCGAGGCGATGACCTGGCCCGGCATCATCGGGCTGGGCGAGATGATGAACTTTCCCGGCGTGATCCACGCCGACCCCAAGATGCTGGCCGAAATCGCCGCCACCCAGCGCGCAGGCAAGACCGTCGGTGGGCACTATGCATCCCGTCATTTAGGGCCTGATTTTGCCGCCTATGTCGCCGGCGGCCCGGCGGATGACCACGAAGGCACCTGCGAGGCCGACGCCATTGCCCGCGTGCGGCAGGGGATGCGGTCGATGATGCGGCTGGGCTCGGCCTGGTATGACGTGGAAAGCCAGATCACCGCCGTCACCGAAAAGGGGCTGGACCCGCGCAACTTCATCCTGTGCACCGATGACTGCCATTCCGGCACGCTGGTGAACGAGGGCCACATGAACCGCGTCGTGCGCCATGCCATCGCCTGTGGCTGCGACCCTTTGATCGCGTTGCAGATGGCCACGATCAACACCGCCACCCATTTCGGGCTGGAACGCGAGATCGGCTCGATCACGCCGGGCCGCCGGGCGGACGTGATCCTTAGCTCGGACCTGACCGAACTGCCGATCGAGATGGTCATCGCGCGCGGGCAGGTGGTGGCCGTAAACGGCGCGATCACGGTGGATTGCCCGCACTACGACTGGCCCGACCGGGCGCGCAACACGGTGCATCTGGGCCATGCCCTGACCGCCGCCGATTTCGAGATCCCCGCACCCGAAGGCGCCAACCGCGTGCGCGCCAACGTAATCGGCGTGGTCGAGAACCAGGCCCCCACCCAGGCGCTGAAGGCCGAACTGCCGATCATCGGCGGGCTGGTCGAGGGCGAAGGCGATGTCTGCCAGATCGCGCTGGTCGAGCGGCACCGGGCCACGGGCGGCGTCACCAACGCCTTCGTGTCGGGCTTTGGCTATCAGGGCCGGATGGCCATGGCCTCGACCGTGGCGCATGACAGCCACCACATGATCGTGGTCGGCACCGACCGCGATCAGATGGCGCTGGCCGCCAATCGTCTGGCCGAGGTAGGCGGCGGCATCACCGTCTTCCGTGATGGCGAAGAGCTGGCGCTGGTCGAACTGCCCATCGCCGGCCTGATGTCCGACAGCCCGGCTGCGGACGTCGCGGCCAAGGCGCAGAAGATGGTCGAGGCGATGCAGGCCTGCGGCTGTCAGCTGAACAACGCTTACATGCAGCATTCGCTGTTGGCCCTTGTCGTCATCCCCGAGCTGCGGATATCCGATCTGGGGTTGGTGGATGTGCGGACATTCGAAAAAATTGACCTTCTGGAACCTCTCGCATGACAAAAACGATAACGCCCGAACCACGGGACCCCGAGATTTTCACCGATGCCGCCGCGGCCGTCGCCCGGCTGGAAGAGCTGTATAGCGAAGCCACAGCCTTTCTGTGCGACAGCTTCGCCAAGGCGATGGAAAGCGGCGCGCCAAAGGCCCGGTACCGGGCCTATTACCCGGAAATCCGCATCCGCACGACCTCATACGCGCATGTGGACAGCCGCCTGAGCTTTGGTCACGTGTCCGAGCCGGGGGTTCATGCCACCACGGTGACCCGGCCGGATCTGTTCCGGTCCTACCTCACGCAGCAGATCGCGCTGCTGATCAAGAACCACAACCAGCCGGTGACCATCGGCCCTTCGACCACACCGATGCCGGTGCATTTCGCCGTGGCCGGCAACCCCGATCTGGTGGTGCCGCATCAGGGAGCGGCCGGGTTCACCCTGCGCGACGTGTTCGACGTGCCCGATCTGACCACCACCAATGACGACATCGTCAACGGTGTGCACGCACCGCAGGATGGCGTCGGCCCGCTGGCCTTGTTCACCGCCCAGCGCATCGACTATTCTCTCGCCCGGCTGGCCCACTACACCGCCACCGACCCGGACCATTTCCAGAACCACGTTCTGTTCACCAACTATCAGTTCTACGTCTCGGAATTCGAGAACTACGCCCGCGCGCAACTGGCCGACCCGGACAGCGGCTATACCAGTTTCGTCTCGACCGGGAATGTCGAGATCACCGACCCCGACGCGCCGCTGGAACAGCCGCTGAAACTGCCGCAGATGCCGACCTATCACCTGAAACGCGCCGACGGGTCGGGGATCACGCTGGTCAATATCGGCGTCGGGCCATCCAACGCGAAAACCGCCACCGACCACATCGCGGTGCTGCGCCCGCATGCCTGGCTGATGGTCGGGCACTGTGCGGGGCTGCGCAACACGCAGGCCCTGGGGGATTTCGTGCTGGCCCATGCCTATCTGCGCGAAGACAAGGTGCTGGACGACGATCTGCCCGTCTGGGTGCCGATCCCGCCGCTGGCCGAAGTTCAGGTCGCGCTGGAACGCGCCGTGGCCGAGGTGACCGAACTGGAAGGCTATGAGCTGAAGCGGATCATGCGCACCGGCACGGTGGCCTCGGTCGACAACCGCAACTGGGAACTGCGCGACCAGTCCGGCCCGGTGCAGCGCCTCAGCCAGTCGCGCGCCATCGCGCTGGATATGGAAAGCGCCACGATCGCCGCCAACGGCTATCGGTTCCGCGTGCCTTATGGCACCTTGCTGTGCGTATCCGACAAGCCCCTGCATGGCGAATTGAAGTTGCCTGGCATGGCGTCCGAGTTCTATACGACCCAGGTCAGCCGCCATCTGGCGATCGGGATCCGGGCGATGGAACACCTGCGGGGCATGCCGCTGGAACGTCTGCACAGCCGGAAATTGCGCTCGTTCGACGAAACGGCCTTTCTCTGACGCAAAAAAGCAACGAAATCCCCATATTTTTTGGGGGTTCGGCGCTACTATTCGTTGTGTTCGCCCACAATATCCCGTTACAGTTACGCGGTGAGGCCCAATAGATCGGGCACGTTAAGGAGACCAAGAAATGGCAAAGCCTATGACGAAGACTCAGCTGGTTGCTGCTCTCGCTGAGGAAATGGGAACCGACAAGAAATCCGCGAACGCGGCGCTGGAAGCGATCACCAACCTGATCACCCGCGAAGTTTCGGCCGGTGGCGCCGTGACCCTGCCGGGCGTCGGCAAGATCTACTGCCGCGAGCGCCCCGAGCGTCAGGTGCGCAACCCGGCCACTGGTGAGACCTTCACCAAAGAGGCTGACAAGGTCGTGAAAATGACCATCGCCAAGGCCCTGAAGGACAGCGTCAACAGCTGATCCCGGGCCAGCATGGCACGAAACGGGGGCCGCGGTTTCGCGGCCCTTTTTCTATGCCGCACGCCGCCAACCGCCGGTTGCAGCCACAGAGAAAATCGGAAACAGTCGCCACAGCATTCACACGGGGCTTGTCATGGATCTGCGCGCCATCGCCATGGGGCTGGCCTTTGCCTTCATCTGGTCGTCGGCCTTTACCTCGGCGCGGATCATCGTCGCGGATGCCTCGCCGCTGTTTTCGCTGGCCGTCCGCTTTCTGATTTCCGGCCTCCTGGGTGTCGCCATCGCCGCAGCCATGGGCCAGAGCTGGCGCCTGACGCGGTCGCAATGGCATGCGACCATCCTGTTCGGACTCTGCCAGAATGCCTTGTATTTGGGTCTGAATTTCTATGCCATGCAAACGGTCGAGGCCTCGGTCGCGGCGATCATCGCCTCGACCATGCCTCTGCTGGTTGCGCTGGCCGGTTGGCTGCTGTTCGGGGAACGGTTGCGCCCGCTGGGTATCTTGGGCTTGCTGGCCGGGTTCGCTGGCGTGGCCCTGATCATGAGCAGCCGGATCAGCGCCGGGATCGACCTGTTCGGCGTCGCCCTCTGCGGGTTGGGCGCGCTGGCGCTGACCTTCGCCACGCTGGCCGTGCGCGGGGCGACCTCGGGCGGAAATTTCATGATGGTCGTCGGTCTGCAGATGTTTGTCGGCTCGGCGGTTCTGTTCGTCGCCGCCCCGATGTTCGAGACGATCTATGTCCGTCCAACCTGGCCGCTGGCGCTGGCCTTCACCTACACGACCCTGTTCCCCGGCCTGTTGGCCACGCTGATCTGGTTCCTGCTGCTCAACCGGATCGGACCGATCCGCGCGGCCACCTTCCATTTCCTCAACCCGGTGTTCGGGGTCACGATCGCCGCGATTCTGCTGGGTGAACGGTTGGGCGCAATGGACGCCGTCGGCGTTGCGGTGACCACGCTGGGCATTCTGGCCGTGCAGTTGTCACGCCAGCCGGTTCAGCGCAGCAGCGCCTCGACCTGACGGCGCAGCATGCGGGAATCCGGCCGGGTCGTCGAACCAAAGGTCGCCACGACCTCGCCATCGGGGCTCAGCAGGATCTTGTTGAAATTCCAGCCCGGCACAAACCCGGTCTCGGCGGCGACCGCCTTGTAGAACGGGTGCGCCTGCGGACCGGTGACGGGGGTGATGTCGGTCATGGGCAGGGTCAGGTCATAGTTCAGCTCGCAGAACTCCTTGACCTCGCTGGCGGTATCCAATTCCTGATTGAAGGAATCCGACGGAACCGCCAGAACCACCAAACCCTTGGGTCCATAGGTGTCCTGCAGCTTTTGCAGCCCGGCATATTGCCCGGTAAACCCGCATTGCGAGGCCGTGTTGACCACCAGAACCGGCTGGCCGCGCCAGTCCGACAGCGACAGCGTGCCGCCATCGATCGAAGGGAACTCTCCGGAGACGGGCGCGGCCTGCACCGTCCGGCCGATCAGCAAAAGGGCAGACAACAGAAGCATTCTGAACATGGCATGACCTCCTCTTTGATATTGATACGTGCGAAGCAGGGCAGCAGATCACCCGCACGATCGCGCGATCCGGGTGAAACAGGGCTTTGCTTTTGTCGCGGCGCGCCCCAATTATCTGACCAAAGACCACAACGCCGGAGGACCCATGCCCAAATATACCAAAGATCCGTCGGTTGTCGCCGCCCTCTCGCCCGAGGAATTCCACGTCACCCAGCGCAACGGGACCGAACGCCCCGGCACCGGCAAATACCTGCACAACACCGAACCCGGCATCTACGTGGATATCGTATCGGGCGAACCACTGTTCGCCTCGACCCACAAATACGAATCGGGCTGCGGCTGGCCCAGTTTCACCAAACCCATCGTGCATGACCACGTCACCGAGCTTGAGGACCGCTCGCTGGGGATGATCCGGACCGAGGTCCGCTCGAAACACGGCGACAGCCACCTGGGCCATGTGTTTCCCGATGGTCCGCTGGATCAGGGTGGGCTACGCTATTGCATCAACTCGGCCGCGCTGCGGTTCATCCATCGCGACGACATGGAGGCCGAGGGCTATGGCGAATACCTCGATCAAGTGGAGGACCCGAAATGACCGAACACCGCGCCGTTCTGGCCGGAGGCTGCTTCTGGGGCATGCAGGACCTGATCCGCAAGCTGCCCGGCGTTCTGCGCACCCGCGTCGGATATACCGGCGGTGACGTGCCCAACGCGACCTATCGCAACCACGGCACCCATGCCGAAGGGATCGAGATCTGGTTCGACCCTGCGCAGATCACATATCGCGATCTGCTCGAGTTCTTCTTCCAGATCCACGACCCGACCACCGTGAACCGCCAGGGCAATGACATCGGGATGAGCTATCGCTCGGCCATCTATTACTGCGACGAGACGCAGAAACAGATCGCGCTGGACACGATCGCCGATGTGGATGCCAGCGGGCTGTGGCCCGGCAAGGTCGTGACCGAAGTCGAACCCGTCGGCGATTTCTGGGAGGCCGAGCCCGAGCATCAAGACTATCTTCAGCGTATTCCCAACGGCTATACCTGCCACTTCCCGCGCCCGGACTGGGTTCTGCCCAAACGCAGCAGCGCTGCCGAATAAAGCTCAGCCGACGGCCACCCGCGGGCGGCCGCTGGCTTCGACGGTCAGCGTCGCCTCGACGAAGACATCCTTGCCTTCGATCCGGGCGGTGCGGATGTCGCGGTTGACGATCACGCGGATATCCTCGGCCCCGGCCGCGCGCACGGCGCTTTCGGTCTCGCGCCGCAGTTCGGCCTCCAGCAGGGCCAGCGCGGGTTCGGGTTCGGGGAAATCCTGCGGCCCGTCGTTCAGATGCACGCGGTACCGGCCTTCGGACGGAGCGGTCACCGTGCCCGCCCGCCGCATGGTCAACCGCCCCACGACGGCCCCGATCGCGTTGGCCACCCCGGCATGGTCGGGCAGCACCATCGTGCAGCGCAGACGCTCACCGACCGCCGGGTAATAGCTTGGCGCCGAGGCCCCCAGCCCGACCACATCCACGTTCAGCGTCGTATCCAACGCCAGCAGACCGCGATGCCCGCGCAAGCCCCGCCGGGTCAGCACATGGCGCGCCAGATCCTCGGGCGGCAGGCCGAACGCCTCGGCCTCTTCCGCAAAAGCAGTCTCTAACAAGGTCAAAACGGTCTGTTCGGTTAGCTGATCCACGATCATCCCGGCCAATTCATCGGCCGAGCCCGCGAGCCGGTCGCCCGACCCCACACGCCGACGCGCAATCAACTCCAGCGCCTTGCGCGCGGCATCGGCATCCCAATCGGACAGGCGCCCCAGAACGTGGCTGGCATCCGACGGCGTCACCCCCGAGACCTGAACGATCCCGCGATCCACCAGGCGGGTCAGAGCACCGTTTTCCATCCGCGTGCGCAACAGGGCGCTCAGCGGCAGAACCTTGCCTCCCAACCGCTCCAACAGCCCCGCCTCGCGCGGTCCCAGACCCTCGGCGTGGATGCCGGGCACGCGGCGGGCGAAACGGGTGTCGTGCTCGCCCACCGTTGTCGCGCGCAACTGCTCGTCCAGCGCGGCATGGACCACTTCGGGCGCCTGCGCCGCGATCAGCGACACCGGCAGCACCCGGCGCGGACCCAAGAAAACGCCGCCGCGCAGGCCTTCGGTCACCACATGCACCTGGCTGTCACCGCCCAGACCATGGGTGCGCATCGCCACCGCCTCGACCATGGTGCGGAACCCGCCGACCCGGGCGCCCGCCGGGTCGATCGCCGGTTTTCCGTCGCGGATCAGCGCCACATCGGTCGTCGTCCCTCCGATATCCGACACCAGCGCATCCTGAACTCCGGTCAGCCAGCGCGCCCCCACGATCGAGGCCGCCGGACCGCTGAGAATGGTTTCGATCGGCCGCTCCCGCGCCTGCTCGGCGCTCATCAGGGCTCCGTCCCCACGCACCACCATCATCGGAGCGTCAATGCCCAGATCGTGCAGAACATCCTGCGCCCGGCCGATCAGACGGTCGATCATCCCGATCAGACGTGCATTCAGCACCGCCGTCACCGCACGTTTCGGCCCGTTCAGCTTGGCCGACAACTGATGCGAGCAGGTCACCGGCGCGCTGGTCTTCTCGGTGATGATCCGCGCGACCTCAAGCTCGTGCGCGGGGTTGCGCGTGGCGAACTGGGCCGCGACCGCGAACCCGGAAATCCCGGACTGCCGGTCCAGAAATTCGCGCAACGCCCCTGTATCCAACGGCGCGGCCTCAGCCCCGGCATGGCTGTGCCCGCCCGCGATCACCAGCGCCGGGTCACCTTTCAGCGCATCGCGCAGCCCATGCCTGTCCAGATCGCCGTCCCGAAACCCGACATAGATCAACGCAACGCGCCCGCCCTGCCCTTCGACCAGCGCATTCGTGGCCAGCGTCGTCGACAGCGACGCCATCGAGATCTGGTCGGGTGCGACCTGCGCCTGGTCGAGCACCGCCCGGATCGCCCACCCGACGCCGATCGCCAGATCTTCGCGCGTGGTCAGGGACTTGGCCGAGGCGATCACCTCTTCCTCGTCCCGGATCAGCACCGCATCGGTATAGGTTCCACCGGTATCCACGCCCAAAGCCAACGCCATCGGGGTCTCCATCCTGTTCGCAGTCACGGGTGTAGCGGTTTGAACCGACGCGTCCAGCCTGTTTGCGGCATTCACGACAGTTGTTCGACCGCCCAGCGCGCCGCGTCCGCCACCGTAGGGTCGGGATCCTCGGTCAGCGCCTGCGCGACCGGAATCAACGCCGCCGACCCGGAATTGCCGATGGCATACAGAACGTTGCGCACGAACCGGTCGCGCCCGATCCGCTTGATCGGAGACCCCGAGAATCTGGCCCGGAACGCCGCATCGTCCAACCCGGCCAGTTCCGCCAGCGGCGGCGCCATCAGGTCTTGGCGCGCGGCATAGCGGATGTCGCTGGCCGCCACGGCGAACTTGTTCCACGGGCAGGCGGCCAGGCAATCATCACAGCCATAGATCCGGTTGCCCAGCTTGCTCCGCAACTCCTGATCCACCGGCCCCTTGTGCTCGATGGTCAGATAAGAAATGCAGCGCCGCGCATCCAGCTGATAGGGCGCCGGGAAGGCATCCGTGGGGCAGGCATCCAGACAGGCCCGACACGACCCGCAGTGATCCACTTCCGGCGGGTCCGTCGGCAGGTCCAGAGTGGTAAAAACAGACCCTAAAAAGGCCCAATTGCCCCACTCCCGGCTGACCAGATTGGTGTGTTTGCCCTGCCAGCCCAACCCGGCTGCGTGGCCCAAGGCCTTCTCCGGCACCGGCGCGGTATCGACGAACACCTTCACCTCGCCCCCCGCCTCGGCAATCAGCCACCGGGCCAGTCGCTTCAGCCGCTTCTTGACCAGATCATGGTAATCCCTGTTCTGCGCATAGACCGAGATCGCCCCGCGATCGGGTCGCCCCAGAACCTCGGTCGGATCATGATCCGGCGTGTAACTCTCGGCCAGCATGATGACCGAGCGCGCCTCGGGCCACAGCTCCGCCGGATCGCCCCGCCAATGGGTCCGCTCGGCCATCCAATCCATCTGCCCGTGATAACCCGCCGCCAGAAAGGTCTCCAACCGCGCGGGCACCTCCGGCACGTCCCAAGGTCGACAGATCCGGCACGACACGAACCCCTCGGCCCGGGCCTGCGCCACCAACCTGTCCTTCAATGCCGTCGCGCTGTTCATCTGGCCCAAAATATCCTCGGGGGTGAATTGGCCCAACGGGCCAAGAGGGGGCAGACAGCCCCCTGCCTCAACCTATCAGAAATCCAGGTCGGCGTAATGGGCGGGTGGGCGGAAGCCCGGCACCTGATCCGCCAGAATCGACCGGAAGGCCGGGCGCGACTTGATCTTGGCGTACCAGTCCTTGACCACCTGGCTGCGGTTCCAGTCCACGTCTGAAATATAGTCCAGCGCCGAAAGATGCGCCGCGGCTGCAAAATCGGCCAATGTCATCTGATCCCCCGCCAGCCAGCGCCGCTGATCCAGCAGCCAGGCCATGTAGTCCAGGTGGAACTTGATCGCCCGCGCGCCCTCCTTCACGTTCCGGCTGTCCGGATACCCCTGCCCGGTCATTTTCTTGTTCACCCGCTCGTACAACAGCTTCGACGTCACCTCATGGTGGAACT
The DNA here is from genome assembly GCF_900129345.1 of Ruegeria intermedia. Lineage (GTDB taxonomy): Bacteria > Pseudomonadota > Alphaproteobacteria > Rhodobacterales > Rhodobacteraceae > Ruegeria > Ruegeria intermedia. The sequence goes on from NZ_FQVK01000029.1 coordinate 26,841, forward strand.
TGTCGTCGAACCAGCTGACCAGTCGGCGCACCTCGTACCGGGCTTCGGGTTTGCGGGGCATCAGGGCCGGTTCCGGGCGGGTCTCCTCGATATATTCACAAATCGCGCTGCTTTCCGTCATGATCCGCCCGTCCAGCCGCAGAACCGGAACCTTCCCGGCCGGGTTGCGGCGCAGGAAATCCGGGTCCTTCTCCCAGTATTTCTCGGTGACCAGCTCAACCTCGATCTTCTTTTCGGCCAGCGACAGACGGACCTTGCGGCAGAACGGGGAAAGGGGAACGTGAAACAAACGCGCCATGAGAGTCCATTCGATCCAGTGAATACCGCTCAGCAATAGCCGCTGAGCGGCAAGGGTTTCAATCCTCGAAACAATCGGCGCGGCCATCTGCGCGGATGGTGGCCGCCCCATCCAGAATCGCGGCGGCCCGCCGGCGGGTATAGACCGACGGGTCCGTCACCGATCGCGCGCGCGGCGCGGGCAGTATCGCGGCCAGGCGGGCGGCCTGCACCGGGCTCAGTTCGGCGGCACTCACGCCGAAATTGCGACGCGCCGCAGCCTCGACCCCGAACAGCCCCTCGCCGGTTTCGGCCACGTTCAGATAGACCTCGAGGATCCGTTTCTTGCTCCAGAAGATCTCGACCACCGGAGTCAGAGCGGTTTCCATCGCCTTGCGGACCCAGCTGCGCCCCTGCCACAGGAACACGTTTTTCACCACCTGCTGCGTGATGGTCGAGGCGCCGCGGTTGCCGCCATCCTCCAGCGCGTCTCGGATGGCGTTCACGTCGAACCCCCAGTGCCGGCAGAAATTGGCATCCTCGGCCGCCACGACCGCACGGGCCATGACCGGGGCAATTTCCTCGATCGGCACCCAGTCGCGCTCGACCTTGCCCAGCCGGCGCCATTCCGACCAGATCGTGTGGGTGATCGGCGGGTTCACCACCGAATAGATCAACACCAGCGCCAGAAATACGCAGGCAACCACAACTGCACCGCGCATCACCCATCGCCGGATTCGAGACAGGAACGTCTGCGTTTTTTTCGGCTGATTTGCCTGTTTCTTTTTACCGCTGGACTTGCGGGCTGCTTTCTTCGCCATGCCCCAGCTATACGCCGCGCGGGCAACAATTGAAAAGGCTTTGTCCGTAGATCGCAGGCCCGCCATTCTCAGCATGGATCAGCGCGCATCGATCCAACGACTGTTCCCGAAACAGTGTTCCCCGCGCGCCCTTGGCGCGCGGGGGATCTTGGCAGTATATGTCACTCGGCCGGAACCGCCGTCGCTTCGTGGCTGAGCGGATAGGCCAGCTTGTTCAACATTTCCTTCGGGCAGACCTGCAGGAAATTGGCCTTTTCCACATCCCAGTGCTGCAGGATGTCGGCGGCCTTGCGGCTGCCGGTCTCTGCGGCGTGGCGTTCGATCAGCGATTTCAGCTGCGCCTCCCAATGCTCGACCGTGACCGGGCAGGTCACCAGGGTTTCCATGTTCATCAGCAGCTGCGCCTTGCCTTCGGGGTCGTACAGATAGGCCATGCCGCCCGTCATCCCCGCGCCAAAGTTTGCACCGATGTCCCCCAGGATCACCGCAACCCCGCCGGTCATATATTCGCACCCGTTCGAGCCGCAGCCCTCGACTACCACGGTGGCACCCGAGTTGCGCACGGCGAACCGCTCACCCGCGCGGCCGGCCGCGAACAGGTACCCGTCGGTGGCCCCGTACAGGACCGTGTTGCCGATGATCGTGTTCTGATCGGCCTGCAGCGGGCTGACCTGCGGCGGGCGCACGACGATGGTGCCGCCCGAAAGGCCCTTGCCCACATAGTCGTTGGCATCGCCCGACACTTCCAGCTTGAGCCCCAGCGCGGCGAAGGCGCCCAGCGACTGACCGGCCGAGCCCTGCAGTTTCACATGCAGATGGTCCGGCTGGAACGTGTTGCGCATTCCGAAATTCTGCACGATGTGGCTGGACACGCGGGTGCCCACCGTCCGGTGCGTGTTCTGCACCGCATAAGACAGCTGCATCTTCTCGCCATCCTTCAGGAACCGCGCCGCGTCGCGCACGATTTCGGCATCCAGCGTGTCGGGCACCTCGTTGCGGGGCTTGTCACGGTCATAGACGATGTTTTGCGCGCCATCGACGGTGATCAGAAGCGGATTCAGGTCCAGATCGTCCAGATGCGCCGACCCGCGGCTGACCTGCGCCAGCAGATCCGCCCGGCCGATGATTTCGTCGACCGACCGCGCACCGATGCTGGCCAGAATCTCGCGCACTTCCTGCGCGTAGAAGGTGATCAGGTTCACCACCTTGTCGGCATTGCCGGTGAACTTGGCGCGCAGGGATTCGTCTTGCGTACAGACGCCCACCGGGCAGGTGTTCGACTGGCACTGACGCACCATGATGCAGCCCATCGCGATCAGGGCGGCGGTGCCGATGCCGTATTCCTCGGCCCCCATCATCGCGGCCATGACGATATCGCGCCCGGTACGCAACCCGCCATCGGTGCGCAGGGTCACCCGGTCGCGCAGGTTGTTCATCGCCAGAACCTGATGCGCCTCGGTCAGGCCCATCTCCCACGGCAGACCGGCATATTTGATGCTGGTCGCGGGCGATGCCCCGGTGCCGCCATTGTGGCCCGAGATCAGGATGATGTCGGCCTTGGCCTTGGCCACCCCGGCGGCGATCGTGCCCACGCCCGAGGACGCCACCAGTTTCACCGTCACCTTGCAGCGCGGGTTGATCTGTTTCAGGTCATAGATCAGCTGCGCCAGATCCTCGATCGAATAGATGTCGTGATGCGGCGGCGGCGAGATCAGCGTCACGCCCTTGGTCGAGTGACGCAGGCGCGCGATCAGGTCTGTAACCTTCATGCCGGGCAGCTGGCCGCCCTCGCCCGGTTTCGCACCCTGAGCCACCTTGATTTCCAGCTCTTCGCAGTGGTTGAGGTATTCGGCTGTCACGCCGAACCGTCCCGAGGCCACCTGCTTGATCTTGGCCGAGGGGTTGTCGCCATTCGGCTCGGGCACGAAATGCGCCGGGTCTTCGCCGCCCTCACCGCTGTCGGATTTCGCGCCGATCCGGTTCATCGCCACGTTCAGCGTCTTGTGCGCCTCGGGGCTGAGCGCGCCCAGCGACATGCCCGGCGTGACGAAGCGCTTGCGGATCGAGGTGATCGACTCGACCTCCTCGATCGGGATCGGCTTGCCCAGCGGTTTGAAATCCATCAGGTCGCGCAGATGGATCGGCGGGTTCGCCTGCATCTTGGCCGAATACTGCTTCCACAGCTCATAGGACGCCTTGTTGCAGGCCATCTGCATCATGTGCATCGTGGTCGCCTGCCAGGCGTGGGTCTCGCCCGTGGCGCGGGCCTTGTAGAACCCACCGATGGGCAGAACGTCCAGGCCGCTCTCCCAGCCTTTGGCATGGATTTCCTCGGCCTTGGCCTGAATGCCGGTGACGCCGATGCCCGAAATCCGGCTGGTCATGCCGGGGAAATACTCGGCCACCATGGCGCGGCTCAGGCCCACGGCCTCGAAATTCAAACCGCCGCGATAGGACGAGATCACCGAAATGCCCATCTTGGCCATGATCTTCAGCAGGCCCTGGTCGATGGCCTCGCGGTAACGCGCGACATTTTCGGTCAGGCTGCCTTCGAGCAAGCCGCGTTCGATCCGGTCCGCCAGCGAATCCTCGGCCAGATAGGCGTTGACCACGGTCGCACCACAGCCGATCAGTACTGCGAAATAATGCGGGTCGATGCATTCCGCCGAGCGTACGTTCAACGAACAGAAGGTCCGCAGGCCCTGACGGATCAAGTGCGAGTGAACCGCGCTGGTGGCCAGGATCATCGGCATCGCCACCTTGCCGGGGCCGGAATACTGGTCGGTCAGCACCAGATGCCCCGCGCCCGAACGCACGGCCTCCTCCGCCTCGGCGCGGATGCGCGCCAGCGCGGCGCTCAGCGCGCCGGTGCCGGGTTCGAAGGTACAGTCGATCTCGGCCAGCGGCGCGTCGAAATTCGCCACCAGTTCTTCCCACTGGGCGTTGCCGACAAAGGGGCTTTCCAGCACCACGATCTCGGTCTGGCTGCTGTCCTCATCCAACACGTTCTTGAGGTTGCCGAACCGCGTCTTCAGCGACATCACCCGGTATTCGCGCAGGCTGTCGATGGGCGGGTTGGTCACCTGGCTGAAATTCTGACGGAAGAAATGGCTGAGCGGGCGGTACTGTTTGGACAGAACCGCCGAAGGCGTGTCGTCGCCCATCGAGGCGATCGCCTCTTTGCCGTCCTCGGCCATCGGTGCAAGGATCTGCTCCAGTTCCTCGACCGTGTAACCCGCCGCGATCTGACGCTTGCGCAGCTCTTCACCGGTGAACAGCGGCTTTTCGGCGACCTTCGCCAGCTTTTCGTCCAGATCGTTGATCTTGCTGACCCATTCGCCGAACGGCAGGGCCGCGGCCAGCTTGTCCTTGATCTGCTTGTCGCGGTACAGCTTGCCCTTCTTCATGTCGACGGCCAGCATCTGGCCCGGACCCAGCGCGCCTTTTTCCACAACGCTGGCCTCGTCGATCGGGACCATGCCCGCCTCGGACCCGGCGATCACCAGCCCGTCGCCGGTGACCACATAGCGCATCGGGCGCAGGCCGTTGCGGTCCAGCCCGGCGCACACCCAGCGCCCGTCGGTCATGGCCAGCGCGGCGGGGCCGTCCCACGGCTCCATCACCGAGTTGCAGTAGGAATACATGTCGCGCCAGGCCTGCGGCAGTTCCACCGCCTGTTTCGACCAGCTTTCCGGCACCAGCATCGTCTTGGCCATCGGGGCCGAGCGGCCCGCGCGCACCAGAACCTCGAACACCGAATCCAGCGCCGCCGAATCCGACGATCCGCCGGCGATGATCGGTTTGATGTCTTCGGCATAGTCGCCAAAGGTCGCCGAGGCCATGCGGATCTCGTGGCTTTTCATCCAGTTGATGTTGCCCTTCAGCGTGTTGATCTCGCCATTGTGGGCCAGCATGCGGAACGGCTGCGCCAGCCACCATTGCGGGAAGGTGTTGGTGGAATAGCGCTGGTGATAGATCGCAAAGGCGGATTCAAAGCGCTCGTCCATCAGGTCGGGGTAGAACACGGCGACCTGCTCGGCCAGCATCATGCCCTTGTAGATGATCGACCGGCAGCTGAGCGAGGCCAGGTACAGCCCCGAAATCCCCGCGGCGGCGGCGGCTTTCTCGATCCGGCGGCGGATGACGTACAGCTCGCGCTCGAACGTGTCCTCGTCAACGCCCTTGGAATTCGAGATCAGGATCTGCTCGATCTCGGGCCGGGTCGCGTTGGCCTTTTCGCCCAGGCAGGTGACATCCACCGGCACATGGCGCCAGCCATAGATGTAGTAACCCATCCGCAGGACTTCGGTTTCCACGATGGTCCGGCAGCGCTCCTGCGCGCCGAAATCGGTGCGCGGCAGGAACACCTGCCCCACGGCAATCAGCTCGTCCATCTTGGGCTCGTGTCCGGTGCGGCGGATCTGGTCATAGAAGAAGGGGGCCGGAATCTGCACATGGATGCCCGCGCCGTCACCGGTCTTGCCGTCGGCATCCACCGCGCCGCGGTGCCAGATCGCCTTGAGCGCGTCGATCCCGGCCTCGACCACCTTGCGGCTTTTCTTGCCGTCGACCGAAACCACCAGGCCGACCCCGCACGAGGAATGCTCTTCCTGCTCGGAATACAGCCCATTTTCGGCCATCCACTTGCGTTTGGCTTCCTCGGCCCGGACCCAATCGGCATCATATTTCGTCATTGGCTGTCTCCTTCTTCCGACGGGGGGTACATGGCCATGACCTCGGCTTCGGTCATCTGGCGGCGTTCACCTGCGAACGCGTAACCCTCGGGCTTCTTGTCGATGTAAAGTTCAAGTTTGAGCGTGTTGCCGGCCGCGTTGTCGAACAGGCCGGCCGCGATTTGTGTCTGGCCGTGCATCTCGCCCGGCAGGGTGATCCGGTACCACAGGGCCGAGCCGCATTCTTCGCAGAAGGCGCGTTCGGCCCAGTCGGACGAGGTGAAGGTCTTGACCGGCCCCAGCGCCGCATAGCCCGGCTGGGCCGGAAAGGTGACCAGCGCGCTGCTGGTCCAGCGGCGGCACATGTCGCAATGGCAGGCGCCCAGCGCGTCGCGGGCGGGGGTCGCGGTCACGGTGACCGCGCCGCACATGCATTGGCCTTGCAATTCGGGCATCCTGTCCCTCCTGTCGCTGGGCTGCGGGATCACTCGGCCGCAAGCGCGGCCTTGCCGTTGAACCGGTCGATGATGGCCTGCGCGCAGTCGCGGCCGTCGCGGATCGCCCAGACCACCAGCGAGGCACCGCGCACGATGTCACCGATGGCATAGACGCCGTCCATCTCGGTCTCGCCGGTTTCGAACGCGGCCTTGATGGTGCCCCAGCGGGTCACGGGCAGGTCGGGCTGGCCGAACAGGGTGGGCAGGTCTTCGGGCTCGAAGCCCAGCGCCTTGATGACCAGATCGGCCTCTTCGACGTAATCCGCGCCTTCGATCACTTCGGGGGCCTGGCGGCCGGTGGCGTCGGGTTGGCCCAGGCGCATCTTCTGCACCATCACGCCGGTGACCCGCTCGTCGCCCACGAACCCCTTGGGCGCGCTGAGCCATTCGAAGATCACGCCCTCTTCCTCGGCGTTCTGGGTTTCGCGCTGCGAACCCGGCATGTTCGCCCGGTCGCGACGATACAGACATTTGACTGATGTCGCGCCCTGGCGGATTGCTGTCCGCACACAGTCCATCGCGGTATCGCCGCCACCGATCACGACCACCTTCTTGCCCTTGGCGTTCAGGCGGCCGCTGTCATATTCCGGCACCGTGTCGCCAAAGCTTTTGCGGTTCGAGGCGGTCAGATAGTCGATCGCCTTTTCGATGCCGGGCAGTCCGCTGCCGGGCATGGACAGATCCCGCGACTTGTAGACGCCCGTTGCAATGATCACGGCGTCATGTTTGGCGCGGATCTCGGCGAACTTTGCCGCATCCACGTTGCAGTTCAACTCGAAGGTCACGCCACCCTCGGCCAACAGCTCGTTGCGGCGTTGAACCACGTCCTTTTCCAGCTTGAAGCCCGGAATGCCGTACATCAGCAACCCGCCCGCGCGGTCATAGCGGTCATAGACCGTGACCTGGATTCCGGCCCGGCGCAGCATGTCCGCTGCCGCCAGGCCGCCGGGGCCGCCGCCGATGATGCCCACGCTTTCGGGGCGCTCGGCGGTTGGAGCGACAGGTTTGACCCAGCCTTCCTCCCACGCGGTGTCGGTGATGTATTTTTCGATCGCGCCGATGGTCACGGTACCATGGCCCGACTGCTCGATGACGCAATTGCCTTCGCACAGGCGGTCCTGCGGGCAGATGCGGCCGCAGATCTCGGGGAAGGTGTTGGTGGCCTGGCTGGTCCGATAGGCCTCTTCCAGCCGCCCCGTTGCGGTCAGGCGCAGCCAGTCGGGGATGTTGTTGTGCAACGGGCAGTGCGACTGACAGTACGGCACACCACACTGGCTGCACCGGCTGGCTTGCTCGGCGGCCTTTTCCGCGGCGAACTCGGCGTAGATCTCGTGGAAGTCATCCTTGCGGTCATCGGCGGCACGCTTTGGAGGCATGTCACGATCGATCTGCACGAATTTCAGCATCGGTTGCTTGGCCACGGTCAGACTCCATGAATTGGCTAGGTCGGATTTCTTTAGGCGACAGCTTTCCGAATGAAAAGTCAGCCATACTGACCTAAATAGGAAAAAATTCTGAAAACGTGACGTGGGCGCCAAGATTTTCTTGCTTTTTACGTCCGATACGGACCTATATCAGCGCTTTCCTTTTCATCATGCCAGTTATACACCCATTGCAGACAAAGAAAACGTGACAGTGGGCAGGCGTGCGGATGAGTCTTTTTCAGCTGATTCTAGTGGCGATCATCCAAGGTATCACCGAGTTTCTGCCGATCTCGTCCTCGGGTCACCTGATCTTGCTGCCCAGCCTCACCGGGATGGACGATCAGGGCCTGGCCATTGACGTGGCGGTGCATGTGGGCACCCTGGGCGCGGTGGTTCTGTATTTCCGGAGCGACGTGAGGCTGGCCCTTTCCGGCCTACCCCGCGCGCTGTGCGGTCGGTTCGACACCCCGCAATCACGATTGGCCCTGGCCCTGATCGTGGCCACCATCCCGACCGTGATCGTCGGTGCGATCCTGCACCTGAGCGGCCTCAGCAGCGCGATGCGGTCCGTGGCGGTGATCGGGTGGACGATGCTGGGTTTCGGGCTGCTGCTGTACTGGATGGACCAGAAAGCCCCCCAGACCAAAGAGACCGGCGACTGGGGCCTGCGCGACGCGGTGATCCTGGGCTTGTGGCAGGTTCTGGCGCTTGTGCCCGGCACGTCGCGGTCGGGGATATGCATCACCGGCGCGCGGCACCTGGGCTATACCCGCGAGGCCGGCTCGCGCATCGCGATGCTGATGTCGATTCCGACGATCATGGCGTCGGGCGCGCTGCTGTCGCTGGACGTGATCGGGCAGGCCGATGCCCAACTGGCCAAGGACAGCGCCATCGCGGCCGTGTTCGCCTTTGTCTCGGCCCTGCTGGCGCTGAGCCTGATGATGCGGCTGCTGCGCAGCGTCAGCTTCACGCCCTATGTGATCTATCGCGTGATCCTGGGCGTGGTTCTGCTGAGCATCGCCTACGGCTGATCAGACCCGCAGGTTCCGGGCCGAATTCTTGATCTCGTCGTACTGTCCCGACGGGCGAAACTTCCACAGGTATTCCGGCAGCACCGATTCGAGCGTGGCCGGCTCGATCCCCAGATCGGCGAAACCTTTCGCCCCCTCGGACACGACGTTGTCGCGGCGCAGGTTCTTCAACTGGTCGCGGGTCAGGATGTTGTTCGGGAACAGCTGGAAGCTGACGAATTTCACGATGTCCAGAACCCCGGCCATGATCCGGCCCACCCAGAACGGCAGGCCGATGATGATGCGGCGGCGGTGGATCACCCCAAGCATCTGCTGCATCAGCTCGCGGAAGGTTTTGACTTCGGGACCGCCCAGCTCGTAGATCCCCGGCTCGGCCTGCCCCAACACGCCCTTGACCGCGGCCTGCGCCACGTCATCCACATAGACCGGCTGGAACCGGGTGTCGGCACCGAAGATCGGCAGAAACGGCGACATCCGGGTCATTGCCGCGAACCGGTTGAAGAACTGATCCTCGGTCCCGAAGATCACCGACGGCCGCAGGATGACGGCCTCGGGCATATGGGCCAGAACGCCGGCCTCGCCCTGCGCCTTGGTGCGCGCGTATTCGCTGTCGGACTCGGGGTCCGCGCCGATGGCCGAGATATGCACCATCCGTTTGATTCCCTGCTGCGCGGCCAGACGCGCGATCCGCTCGGCCCCTTCGGCCTGCACCGCCTCAAAACCGTTATTGCCCAGCTCGTTCAGGACACCGACGCAGTTCACCACCGCATCCGCGCCTCGCATCGCATTTGCCACCGAGGCGTCATCGCGGATGTTGCACAGGATCGGCTCGACCTGCCCCACGACGCCATAGGTCTTGACGAAGATGGCCTCGTTCGGGCGCCGAACCGCGACGCGGACGCGCCACCCCTCATTCGCCATGCGCCGCGCGACGTAGCGACCGACGAATCCCGATCCACCGAAAATCGTGACCAGTTTGGACATGACAGGGCTCCTGCTGTGTGGGTCTTGGTGTGATCTACCGTCCGCAAGCGCCGCAAACAAGGCGCAATAACGCCGCGCAAGCGACGAAAACCCCGCAATTGGCCCTTGGATCCCAACCCGATTTCGGCGGCGGCAAAAAAACTTTCAAAAATCTGTTCGAATCCTGTTGACGCCCCCCGCGACTAGGCTTAAACGCCCCCTCACGACACCTGCCCAGGTGGCGGAATTGGTAGACGCGCTAGCTTCAGGTGCTAGTGTCCGTATGGACGTGGAGGTTCGAGTCCTCTCCTGGGCACCATAGCATCCGCTAAACTAGTGTTTTGCCTCAGCTTTATCTCAGGATGGAGCTACCGTAGAACATGGCGGAGAACAAAACTGCACCTCACTCATTTGTCAAAGACGGCATCTACTACTTCGTAAGACGCGTCCCCAAGGACCTGCAGCATCACACTACACATCAGCAAAAATCTCATTCTCGCTTCGCACGAGATCAGCATCTGTCGCTACCTCTCGCGCACTCAGAGCGGCGCAACGGCTCGATGAACACTGGTATTTAGAGGTGGTTCGGTTCGTTTGAACAGTTTCGAGCCGTTTTGTAGGTGGATTTCCCGCTCGGTTATGCCGCGACCGGGATTGGTCGCGACGGGTTG
>NZ_FQVK01000030.1 GCF_900129345.1 Ruegeria intermedia
CTGGTTCGGATGAACGTCAAACTGCGTCGCCAATTCGCTCATCGTTTTGTCGCCCTTCAAAGCTGCCAATGCCACTTTCGCCTTGAATGCAGGGCTGTGGTTCCGCCTCGGTCGTCTTGCCATATTCACTCCTTCGTCCCGGCACGCTGCCGGATCAGGAGCGGAAAATCCACCTAACTCATCTGTTCAGATTTCTCGGACCACCTCTAGGTTCCAGAAACCATCCGCGAACTGCGCGAGAGCGCGGCCACCCAGAATCCCCGCAACCGCGTGAAATTCATTCTGGCGACTGACGGCATCACACTTGAGGCCGAATACCTGGTGTCCGACGTGGCGCCGATCGCCTGCGAATCTAAGGAATTCCCGGATCACTTCGGGTTCTTCCTACCGCTGGCGGGCATCTTCACCGTCAAGCAAATCCGCGAAAGCTCCTTTGACATCAAGGCCACCGGCCGCCTCAACCGGCTCTATGTCGAGCTCCTGAAGGACAATCCTGATTGGGGCACTGCCGAGCGCCGCCATGACATGAACCACTTCATGGCGCGGCTTATTTTCTGCTTCTTCGCGGAAGACACAGACATTTTCGTCAAAGAGGATCAGTTCACTGCGACTGTCGAGCAGATGAGCGAAAAGGACAGCTCCAACACCCATGAGGTGATCAGCGAGCTGTTCCGCGCCATGAACACCAAGGCCGCAGACCGCGAGAAGGCCGGTATCCCTCGCGGGGCAAACGCCTTTCCCTTTGTAAATGGCGGTCTGTTTTCGGGCCGCACAGAGGTGCCGCGCTTCAGCAAGATCGCGCGCTCCTACCTGCTGACTTCAGACACATCCCGTCAATCAGTTCGCGCTTCCGGCCCCGCTTCAGAGCTTTCTTTTGATGACGTCCCGAAGCATTTCCCGGTCGAGGGTCAGACCGGCGACGATCCTCTTCAGCCGAGCATTCTCATCTTCCAATTCGCGCAGCCGCTTCATCTCTGACGGCATCAGCCCGGCATACTTTTTCTTCCAATTGATATACGTCGCCTGGCTGATCCCGGCCTAGCGGCGGATGTCCGCAATTGGCGTGCCGTCCTCGCCGTGTTAGATGATGAACGCCTTCTGCGCGTCCGTGAACGTCGATGTCTTCATGCGTTTCCGCTCCTTTCCCAGCCGGGGAGTCGTCGCGGAAGTCTCTAAGCCGAAATGGTCCAATTCTCGGGGATCACATCAACGATTTCCCGGTGACGCCCGGCGGCAGAGGCGATCTGCCGCCGGGGTGTCAGCGGATCATTGCTGCAGTTCGGCCGGATCCTTGTCGGCAATGGTTTCCCAGTTTGCGCTGGCTTTTTCGATAAAGCCTGGAATGTCACCTTCCCAGCGTTGCTGGATATCTTCCGACAGGTTCAGGTACAGCTTGTTGTCGACGATCTTCCAATAGGTCGGATCCCCGTCAAACTTGAAGCCCATCGCCGCCCCGAATGCGCAATAGCCGCCATAGGCCGGCAGATAGGCCTCGGGGTTGGCCTCGAAGGCGGCCTTGTGTTCCTCGGTCGCGAAGCGATACAGCGCGTCGTCGTGCAGGGCCGTGATCTTGTAGCTGCCCTTGGTTGCTTCGCCTTCGGTGAAATAGGCCACCGGGTCATAGCCCTGCATGGCCAGCCCGGTAGACGAGGCGTTGATTTCGACCCCGGCCGCCAGGGCCGAGCTTGCGATTGCGACCGACAGCGCCACGCCGCCCAACAGGGATTTGATCTTGTTCATGGTTCCACCTTTCCTGATCGGGCCAGCCCGGCATGTCCACATGCGGGTGTTCCGGCTCCGTGATTGCGTTTCGTGCGCCCGGTGATCGGGCGTCACGATACCTCAGGTGGGAAAGGCGCCGATCACGTTCAAAGCAATCAAACGTGATTGGGTCGTGGACGGACAGAGGGCGCTAGGATTTGCCGATCTTGGGTTCGGTTCCGGCCTTGATGCGCGCGATGTTTTCCCGGTGCCGCCAGTAGATCAACAGCGTCAGCATCGCGCCAAGGGCAAAGGTGGCGCCGTTGGTCAGCAGGGTGATCCAGATGGTCGACAGCGCCGCCGCGGCAAGGGCGCCGATGGATGAAATCCGCCAGATCGCCGCCGCCACCAGCCAGGTCAGGCAGCAGGCAATGCCGACCCGCCAGTCCAGCGCCAGCCAAAGACCCAGAAAGGTGGCCACGCCCTTGCCGCCCTTGAAGCCCAGCCAGACCGGATAGCAATGGCCGACAAAGGCCGCCAGCGCCGCGATCTGCGCCGCGTTCTCGCCAGCCACCGCCCGCGCCAGCAGAACCGCGAGCGCGCCCTTGCCCGCATCGAACAGCAGGGTCAGCGCGGCCGCCGCCTTGTTCCCGGTGCGCAGAACGTTCGTGGCGCCGATATTGCCCGATCCGATCTTGCGCAGGTTGCCCAGCCCCATCAGGCGCGCGACAAGCATGCCGAAAGGGATGGATCCCATCAGGTATCCGATCGCGGCCCAGACAATCAGTTGGGTCGTCGTGCTGTCGAGAGGGGGCATCAGGGTCTCCGATAGATTTCTTTGCCTGCAACGTAGGTTGCGGTGACCTTACCCTGCATCCGCTGCCCGTCAAACGGGGTGTTCTGCGATTTCGATTTCAGCGTGAACCGGTCCAGCACGAAGGGCACATCCGGGTCGAACAGAACCAGATCGGCCGGGGCGCCCGCGCTCAGACGGCCGGAGTCAAGCCCCAGACGGTTCGCCGGGTTCAGCGCCATGGCCCGGAACAGGGTCGGCAGGTCCAGTTGATCGGCGTGGTAAAGGCGCAGTGCGGCCGGCAGCAGGGTTTCCAACGCCACCGCGCCCGAGGCCGCCTCTTCGAACGGGAGGCGTTTGCTTTCCTCGTCCTGCGGCGTGTGCATCGAGCTGATCGTGTCGATCAGACCGGAGCGTACGGCCTCGATCACCGCCTGCCGGTCGTCCTCGGAGCGCAGCGGCGGCTTGACCTTGAAGAAGGTGCGATAGTCGGCCACGTCCAGCTCGTTCAGCGTCAGGTGATGGATCGAGGTGCCGGCGGTGATGTCCAGCCCGTTTCGCTTGGCCCGTTCCAAGGCGGGCAGGGCGCGGGCCGTGGTGATCTGATCGGCGTGATAGGCCGCGCCGGTCATCTCCAGCAGGGCGATGTCGCGGTCCAGCCCCATGCGTTCGGCCATGGGGGATACGGCGGGCAGGCCACGCAGGGCCGCGAACTTGCCGCTGGTGGCGGCGGCCCCGCGGCTCAGGCCCGGGTCCTGCGGATGGGCGATCACCAGCGCGCCGCAGGCCCGGGCATAGGTCAGCGCGCGCGAGAACACCTTGGTGTCGGCCACCACATGGTCGCAGTCGGTGAAAGCCACCGCGCCCGCATCCATCAGAAACCCGATCTCGGTCATCTCGCGCCCGTCGCGGCCCTTGGTCAGGGCGGCCATGGGCAGCACGTTGACGGGCGTGTCGGCCTGGGCGCGGCGGGTGACGAATTCGAGCGTTTCCGGCGTGTCGATCGCAGGCAGGGTGTCGGGGCGGGTGACCATTGTAGTCACGCCCCCGGCCGCGGCGGCAAGCCCCGCGGATTTGTAGCTTTCCTTGTGCCGCTCGCCCGGCTCGCAGACCTTGACGCCGATATCGACGATGCCGGGGGCCAGACACTGACCAGCGCAATCGATCACCTGCGCTTCCGTCTCGGGCGCCGGACCGTCGCCGCTGGCCACGATGCGCCCGTCGGCCACATGCAGCCAGCCCGGCGCATCGGTTCCGGCTTCGGGGTCGATCAGGCGGGCGTTGGTGAACATCAGGGCTGTCATGTCTGGGCCTCTCGGGCTTGGGTCAGTGCCGCCAATGCGGCATTCGGGTCGGACAGATGGTCGAATCTGAAAAAGGGGTGTCGGGCAAAAACCACCGCAGAGGGCACGGTGCGGAAATTCAGAAACCGGTTGATTTCCAGTTTTTTGGGTTTGAATTCCTTGTTGATTTGCCACGCGTTCTGCGAGGTCACGACGTAGACTCTTTGCGAGCGAACAAAGCGGTCCGCCCACATCACGAGCGCCAGCACGCCCGTGCAGCTGATCAGCTTCCAGAAATCCCGCACGGTGTCGGCAAACCACGGGCTGGCGAGCCACGCCAGACCGACGGCGCCGATCAAAATTCTGTAGGACCAACCCAAGTGGGGCGGAAAATGGCCGCTATGCGGGTGCCCGAACCACAGAACCTGTTCGCCCTCGGGTATCTTCTCGCGCCACCACCCGTCGCTCATCCCATCGCCCTTTCAATCGCGGCTTTGGTGGCGGCCGGGTCGGCCTGGTACTTGATCAGGTGCTTGTCGCCGCCTTTGGTGACGATCTGCACGAAGCTGCCCATGATATTCACGGCCGCGATCTGGTTCAGCGGCACGCTGCGCCCGCCGGGCCCGGTCAGGGTGGTGGCGGTCATCTGCCAATTGGCCACCAGCTCCTCCGAAGCCAGATACCACGCCCGGACGCCCACCGCCGCCAGACCGGCCGGGGCGCCGGTCCAGACATAGGGATTTCCGATCAGCCACAGCACGAGCATCGCCCCCGCCATCGCGCCCGCGGCCAGCCACGCGTTGGTGCGGACATAGGCGCCCTTGTCCGGCGCAAAGGTCACAGAATCAGCCACAGGGCACCTCCGATGACCAGCAGCATGATCAGGGCAAGTACGGCCGATCCCGTCCGGCGGGGCTGCCCGTTCGGAACGGGCTTGGGCGCGGCAGAGTACGGGCGCGCGCTTTCGGTTTCGATGGTGCCGCCGCTCCAGTTCGTGGTCTCTTCGGTGTAGAGCCCGACCAGGCGCAGGCGCGGGTCGGGGCTCAGCGTGGCCGCGCGCCGGCCCAGGGCCGCGCTGCGCAGCACCAGAACCCAGCCGTCGACCGACTCCAGCCTGGCCCGGTCCAGCTGGTCCTCGGACACGCCGCAGCCCTCGCCGAGATAGCCGTAGAGGCCCAGATCCTCGAGGTCGGACACCGGAAACACGTCGATCTGCTCGGGGTCCAGCCCCGAGACCCCAAGGACCTGGTCCGCCGCGCCGGGCTCGCGCAGGAACTTCGCCTCTTCGGGCCGCATGTCCAGCGCGAACAGGCGGATCACGCCCCGCTCGCCGGCGGATAGGGTCAGATCGCTCATGCCGCCTCCTTCAGGTTGCGGGCCAGCAGTTCCATCGCGGCCATGCGCACGGCGACGCCCATCTCGACCTGCTCCTGGATGACCGAGCGGTTGATGTCGTCAGCCAGCGTGCCGTCGATCTCGACCCCGCGGTTCATCGGGCCGGGATGCATCACGATGGCGTCCGGCTTGGCCAGCGCCAGCTTGGCGGCGTCCAGGCCATAGCGGTGGTAGTATTCCCGTTCCGACGGGATGAACCCGCCATCCATCCGCTCTTTCTGAAGGCGCAGCATCATCACCACGTCCACGTCGCGCAGGCCCTCGGTCATGTCGTCATAGATCTCGGCCCCGAATTCGGCAAATTGCGCAGGCACCAGCGTCGGCGGGCCGATCAGGCGGATGCGGTTTTCCATCTTGCCCAGCAGGATCAGGTTTGACCGCGCCACGCGGGAATGGGCCACATCCCCGCAGATCGCCACGTTCAACCGGTGCAGCCGCCCCTTGGCACGCCGGATGGTCAGCGCATCCAGCAGCGCCTGCGTGGGGTGCTCGTGCCGCCCGTCGCCGGCGTTCAGCACCGCGCAGTTGACCTTCTGCGCCAGCAGGTCTACCGCGCCCGAATGCGGATGCCGCACTACCAGCAGGTCGGGATGCATGGCGTTCAGCGTCATCGCCGTGTCGATCAGGGTCTCGCCCTTTTTGATCGAACTGGCCTGCATCGCCATGTTCATCACATCCGCACCCAGCCGCTTGCCCGCCAATTCGAAACTGGCCTGCGTGCGGGTCGAGTTCTCGAAGAACATGTTGATCTGGGTCAGCCCCGCCAGAACGTCCGAGTGCTTGGCCGATTGCCGGTTCAGATCGACGTATTTTTCGGCCAGGTCCAGAATGGCGGTGATGTCGGATTGGGACAGATGCTCGATGCCAAGTAGGTGACGATGGGCGAAACGCATGGGCCGGGCTCCTGTCTGACAGTCGCGCCGCTTATAGAAAGCGCTGCGCGTCGGGGCAACTGGAGTCAGTCCCCGTCGGGCAGTTTCTCGCATCCGCCTTCGGGCAGGCACCGCTCGCCGGGCCGGCACCACTTGCCGTAACCGCAATCGAGGGCCTTTCTGGGCACGCAGCCCTGATTGGCCGAGCATTTGAACCCGGTGCGGCATTGCGATCCGGTCTCTTCGCACAGATACCAGCCCGGGCGCGTACAGCCGCCGCCCGGCAGGCAGGTCGAACCGGGCGCGCAGACCCGCCCGTCGTCGCAGGGCGTTGCCGGTTTCGGAGAGGGGGCGAATTCGGGCGTCACGGGCTGGCACTCGCCGCGCCCGTTGCAGTAGGTCCCGCCGGGGCAATCCAGCCGCGAGGCGCATTTGTTTGCCCCTGCCGGCGCGCATCGGGTGCCCCCGGCCACGCATTTTTCGAACGGCCCGCAGGACCGCCCGCCGCCGCAATAGGTGCCCCCGGCCTGAATGCAGAACCCGTCAAAGCTGCAGCGTTGGCCGACCGAGCAGCATTTCAGACCGCATTGAAACTGACCCCCGCGGCATTGGCCGCGATCGTCCAGAAACGACTGGGCCAAGGCCGCGCCGGGCGGCAGGGCGAACAGGACAATCAACAGGGGCTTCAGCATTCCGACCATGACAAGGCCATGGTCGGCCGGGCAATGGACCAAGGCAAGGCCAATTCGCTTTCCCTTCTCGCAAAGCTGGTTAGATTGATGGGCATGGAATCGGCCCTTGATCCTTTTACCGCGCGCGCCCTGCTGGAATGGCAGGTCGAACTGGGTGTGACCGACGCGATCGTCGACACGCCCGTCGATCGCTATGCGCTGCCGGACACGGCGCCCAAGGCGCGGAAACCTGCCGCGGCCGGGGCCGCGCCGCAGAAGCCGGTCAAGCTGGACCCGGTGGCCGAGGCGAAAAAGGCTGCGGCGGCCGCATCGTCTCTGGATCAGGTGCGCGCGGCGATGCAGGCGTTCGCTCACTGCGACCTCAAGCGCGGCGCGCGGCACCTGGTCTTTGCCGACGGCACCGCCGGCGCGCCCGTCATGATCGTCGGCGAGGCTCCGGGCCGTGAGGAGGACCGCGTGGGCAAGCCCTTCGTCGGCCGCGCCGGGCAGTTGCTGGATCGGATGCTGGCCGCGATAGATTTGGACCGCGCCCAAAACGTCTACATCACCAATGTCCTGCCGTGGCGTCCGCCGCAGAACAGGGACCCGCGGCCGGACGAGATTGCCATGATGCAGCCGTTTCTGGAGCGGCACGTGGCCCTGTCCAAGCCCAAGGTTCTGGTGGTGATGGGCAACATCAGCGCTCAGGCGGTTCTGAACAAGCGCGGCATCACGCGGCTGCGCGGGCAGTGGGATCAGGCGCTGAACCTGCCGGTCCTGCCGATGCTGCACCCGGCCTATCTGCTGCGCCAGCCCCATGCCAAGCGTCAGGCCTGGGCCGATCTGTTGGAGCTGCGCGCGTTTCTGGAGGGCACATGATGAAGATACTGGCCTTTTCCGACCTGCACCTGGCCCGAAACCGGGCGGCCGAGCTGGTTGCGGCCAGCGCGGACGCGGATCTGGTGATCGGCGCCGGAGATTACTGCAACGGGCGACAGGCGCTGAATCAGGCGATGGAGATGCTGTCGGGCATCACCGCGCCGATGGTTCTGGTGCCCGGCAATGCCGAAAGCACCGAGGAGCTGGCCCGGGCCGCACCGGACGGCGTGCATGTTCTGCACGGGTCGGGCATGACGCTGGACGGCGTCGAACTGTTCGGGCTGGGTTATGGCGTGCCGGTCACGCCCTTCGGAGACTGGTACTGCGACCTGACCGAAGCCGAGGCCGAAGAACTGCTGAACCGCTGCGACAGGGCCGATATCCTGATCACCCATTCGCCACCCAAATCCTGCGGGGATGTCACATCACAGGGACTGTCCGTCGGTTCGGTCGCGGTGCGCGATGCGATCGAGAGGATTCAGCCCGAATTCGCCTTTTGCGGGCATATCCACGACAGCTGGGGCGCGCGCGGCAGGATCGGCCGCACGCAGGTGGCCAACCTGGGCCCCACGGTCAACTGGTTCGAGGTCGAGACATGATTGAAACCACCACGCTGCTGGCATTCGTTCCGGCGGCCCTGGCGCTGAACCTCACGCCGGGGGCCGACATGATGTTCTGTTTCGGGCAGGGTCTGCGTTCGGGCGCGCGCCCGGCGGTCGTGGCCAGCGCCGGGGTGTCGGCGGGTCTGATGGTGCATGTTCTGCTGGCCGGGCTGGGCGTGGGCGCGGCGGTTGCGGCGCTGCCGTGGCTGTTTGACGTGATCCGCTGGATGGGCGTCGGGTATCTGCTGTATCTGGCCTGGGGCGCGATCCGCAACGGGGCGATCTCGGCCGAGACACCAGCCCGGCCCACGCGGTTCGCCTTTCGCGACGGGATGCTGGTGAACCTGACCAATCCCAAGGTGATCCTGTTCGTGCTGGCCTTCATCCCGCAATTCGTCTCGCCCGACAGCGGGTCGGTCCTGCTGCAGTTCCTGACGCTGGGCGCGATCATCGCCGTCGGCGGGCTGGTGGTGAACGGGCTGGTCGGGGCCTTTGCCGGCGGAGCCGGGCGGGTGCTGGTCTCCAGCCCGCGCGCCTCGCGCATTCTGGGCTGGGTCAGCGGCGGCGTCTTTGCGGCGCTCGCGGTGCGGCTGGCCGTCATGGAAAGGGCCTGAACCCATGTCCCGCATCGACGAAACGATGGAATTCATCCCCGTCCGCATCGCCGTTCTGACCGTGTCGGACACCCGGTCCATGGCCGAGGACCGGTCAGGCCAGACGCTGGTCGACCGGATCGAACGCGCAGGCCACGTCCTGGCCGACCGCAAGATCATCCGCGACGAACGCGAACAGATCGCCGACCAGCTGCGCGCCTGGGTCGCCGACCCCCGGATCGACGTGGTGATCTCGACCGGCGGCACGGGGCTGACCGGGCGCGACGTCACGGTCGAAGCGCACCGCGATGTCTATGAAAAGGAAATCGAGGCCTTCGGGACCGTCTTCACCCTGATATCGATGGAAAAGATCGGCACCTCGGCGGTGCAGTCGCGGGCCACGGGCGGCGTGGCGGGGGGGACCTATCTGTTCGCCTTGCCGGGCAGCCCCGGCGCTTGCAAGGATGCGTGGGACGGGATCCTTGCAAAACAGCTGGATTACCGCCACCGCCCCTGCAATTTCGTGGAAATCATGCCCAGATTGGACGAACACCTGCGACGGAAGTAGACTGGTCGTGCGTTTCAGGTGGGTTAACTGCCTTGTGGCTTGGCATTTTTTGTTGTCAGGCTAGGTTTCTGCGCATGGCAGCCTGCTGCGACCGGAGTGAATGATCGATGCGATTTCTGCGGCAAAGCCTTGTCGGTATCTTTCTGGCGTCGCTGATGCTGGCGTTGCTGCTGGTGGCCGCGCAACTGATCACCGGTGCCGTGCAAGAGGTGATGACCCGCGACACGACCCCGCCGCCGCCGCGCGAACGGGTGTTTGCCGTCACCGTCCAGAAGGCCGAGGTGACGACGGCGACCCCGTATCTCGAGGCTTTCGGACAGGTCCAGAGCCGCCGCAGGCTGGAGTTGCGGGCTGCGCTGGGCGGGCGGGTGATCAGCCTGGCCGAGAATTTCGAAGAGGGTGGCGAGGTCCGCGCCGGCGAGGTTCTGGTGCAACTGGACCCCGCCGATGCGCTGGCCGCGCTGGAACGGGCGCGCTCGGATCTGCTGGATGCGCAGTTCGAACAGCGCGACGCGGAACGCGCGCTGCTGCTGGCGCAGGACGAGCTGCGCGCCGCGCAGGCGCAATCCGACCTGCGCGAACGGGCCTTGCAACGCCAGAAGGATCTGCTGGAGCGCGGGGTGGGTGCCACGGCCAGCGTCGAAGAGGCGGAACTGGCCGCGGCGTCGGCTCGCCAGACGGTTCTGTCGCGCCGGATCGCGCTGGCGCAGGCCGAGTCGCGGGTCGATCAGGCGACCACGCTGCTGACGCGCGCGCAGATCGCGCTGGACTCGGCCGAACGCGATGTCGATGACATGACCATCCGGGCCGGGTTCGACGGCACGCTGTCGGGTGTGTCGCTGGTCGAGGGCGGGCTGGTGACCGCGAACGAGAAACTGGCCGAACTGGTGGATCCGCAGGCGCTCGAGGTCGCGTTCCGGGTGTCCACCGCGCAATATGTGCGCCTGCTGGACGAGCGGGGCGCGCTGATCACGGCGCCGGTCACGGTCTCGCTCGAGGTGACGGGGGCCGATCTGGTCGCCACCGGGCGCATCAGCCGTGACAGCGGTTCAGCCGGTGAAGGCCAGACCGGGCGTCTGATCTTTGCGCGGCTGGATCAGGCGACGGGGTTCAAACCGGGCGATTTCGTCACCGTCTCGGTGCAGGAACAGCCGTTGGAAAACGTGGTGCGGCTGCCGGCCTCGGCGCTGGATGCGCAGGGCACGGTGCTTGTGCTTGCGGGCGAGGACCGGCTTGAGGTTCTGCCCGTCGAGCTGGTGCGCCGACAGCGTGATGCGGTTCTGTTGCGCGGGGCGGGCCTTGCCGGGCGCGAGGTCGTGGTGGCGCGCACGCCACTGCTGGGCGCCGGTGTCCGGGTGCGCCCCGTCCGCATCGAGGACGGCGCGGCCGCCGCCCCCGACATGGTCGAGCTGAGCGACGAACGGCGCGCGCGGCTGGTGGCCCAAGTCGAGGCCAGCGAGCGCATGCCGCAAGAGGTCAAGACCCGGGTGCTGAACCAGTTGGCCGCCTCGAAGGTGCCTGCGTCGCTGGTGCAGCGCCTGGAAACCCGGACGGGGGGCTAGCGCGATGATGCGCAGGATCCCGGACGCAGCCGGCGGTCTGCTGAGCTATTTCACCCGGCACCGGACGGTGGCCAACCTTCTGCTGGTGGTGATGCTGGTCCTGGGGGCGGCCGCGGCTCCGAACATGCGGGCGCAGTTCTTTCCCGATGTCGTGATGCAATGGGTGGAAATCGACGTCGAATGGGACGGCGCCGGCCCCGAGGACATGGACAGCGGCATCGTCCAGATCCTCGAACCTGCGCTGAAGGGAATCGATGGCGTCGCCACCACCGAAGCGACGTCGCGCGAGGGAACCGCGAACATCGCGCTGGAATTCGAACCGAACTGGGACATGGCCCGCGCGATCGAAGACGTGCGCACCGCCATCGACAGCGTCACCAACCTGCCCGAGGACGCCGAAGAGCCCTCGATCCGACGGTCGGCCTGGCGCGACCGGGTGACGGATGTGGTCATCACCGGCCCCGTCGCGGCCGAGCAGCTGGCCCGGTTGACCGACGAGCTCATCAACCGTCTGTTCGCGGCCGGCGTGACCCGCACCACGATCCGGGGGCTGGCCGCGCCGCGCATCGTGGTCGAGGTGCCCACCGCGCAGCTGATCGCCCGCGACATCACGATGTCCGAGATCGCCGCGGCCATTTCGGCCGAAGTCACCGTCAACCCTGCGGGCGATGTCTCGGGGGCCAATGCCCGGATCCGTACCGGCATCGAAAAGCGCAGCCCTGAACAGATCGAGGGCATCGTGCTGCGCAACTATCCCGACGGGTCCAAGCTGGTGGTCGGCGACGTGGCGCGGATCCGGCTCGAGGGCGTGACCCGCAACCGCAGCTATTTCGTGGGCGAGAACCCGGCCATGTCGATCCGCGTGGACCGGTCGAACCTGGGCGACGCGATCGGCATCCAGCACACGGTCGAAGACGTGGTGGCCGAGATGCAGGCCACCCTGCCCGAAGGCATCACGATCGACCTGATCCGCACCCGCGCGCAGGCCATCACCGACCGGCTGGACATCCTGATCGACAACGGCCTGATGGGGCTGGGGCTGGTCGTGGTCCTGCTGTTCCTGTTCCTGAACGCCCGCATCGCCTTCTGGGTGGCCGCCGGCATTCCGGTCGCCATGTCGGCCGCCATCGCCTTGATGTATATCGGCGGGCTGTCGATCAACATGGTCTCGTTGTTCGGGTTGATCATCACGCTGGGCATCGTGGTCGATGACGCGATCGTCGTGGGCGAACATGCCGATTTCCGCGCCCGCCGCCTGGGCGAGCCGCCGGTGGTGGCCGCCGAACGTGCGGCCCGGCACATGGCGATGCCGGTGCTTGCTGCCACCGTCACCACGGTGATCGCCTTTTTCGGCCTGACCGTCATCGGCGGCCGGTTCGGAGAGCTGATCCGCGACATCCCCTTTACCGTGATCGCGGTGCTGGCCGCCTCGCTGGTCGAATGTTTTCTGATCCTGCCCAACCACATGTCCCACGCCATCGCGCATTCGGCCAAGGAACACTGGTACGACTGGCCGAACCGGGTTGTGAACCGGGGCTTTCGCTGGGTGCGCGACCATCTGTTCCGTCCGCTGGTCGCCTGGGCGATCTGGGCGCGTTATGTGGTGGTGGCGCTGATGGTCGCCATCCTGGCCGGCCAGATCGCGCTGTTCATCCGGGGCGACGTGACATGGCGGTTCTTCAACGCCCCCGAGCGGGGCTCGGTCACCGGCAATTTCATCATGGCCGAAGGCGCCACCCGCGCGGATACCTTGGAAATGATGCACATGCTGCAGCGCGCGACCGAGGAGCTGGGCCGGATCTACGAGAAACGCCACGGCCGCAACCCCATCGACTATGTCCTGGCCGAGGTCGGCGGCAGCGCCGGGTATGGCCTGTCGGCCGCGCAGGGCAAGGACAGCGATCTGCTGGGCGGCATCTCGATCGAATTGATCGACGCCGACCTGCGCCCCTATTCCAGTTTCGAATTCGTGGGCGAACTGCAGGAATTCGTGCCGCGCCATCCCAAGGTCGAACTGCTCAGCTTCCGGGGTTGGCGTTCGGGTCCGGGGGGCGATGCGATCGACGTGCAGTTCTATGGCGCCGACGTGAGCACGCTGAAATCCGCGTCCGAGGCACTGCAGGCCGAGCTGTCGAAATACCCCGAGGTTTCGGCGCTTGAAGACAACCTGGCCTATGACAAGGAGGAGTTCATTCTGGACCTGACGGCCCAGGGCGAGGCCCTGGGCTTTCGCATCGAGACCCTGGGCCGGGTGCTGCGCCACCGCCTGAACGGGATCGAGGCCGCGACCTTCCCCGACGGACCCCGCAGCGCCGAGATCCGGGTCGAGCTGCCCGAAGGCGAACTGACGGCCGATTTTCTGGAACGCACCCTGATGCGCTCGCCCGAGGGAGTCTATGTGCCGTTGGCCGACATCGTTTCGGTTCAGCGCAAGTCGGGGTTCTCGACGGTGCGCCGGGAAAACGGGCTGCGGGTGGTGACGGTCAAGGGCGACATCTCCGAAGATGACCCGGCCCGCGCCGCGGAAATCGCCCGCGCCATGCACGACGAGATTCTGCCGAAGATCGCCGCCGACAAACAGGTCGAATGGCGCATGGCGGGCCTGAGCGAGCAGGAAAACGAGTTTCTGGCCGAGGCCCGCACCGGGCTGATCCTGTGCCTGACCGGGATCTACATCGTGCTGGCCTGGGTCTTCGCCAGCTGGACGCGACCGCTGGTGGTGATGTCGATCATCCCCTTCGGCCTGGTGGGCACGATCTGGGGCCACTACATCTGGGATGTTCCGCTCAGCATGTTCACTGTTGTGGGGTTGCTGGGCATGACCGGGATCATCATCAACGACTCGATCGTGCTGGTCACGACCATCGACCAGTACCGGCAGGAACGCGGGCTGGTGCCGTCGATCATCGAAGGTACGGCCGACCGTCTGCGGCCGGTGATGCTGACCACGCTGACCACGGTTCTGGGGCTGACGCCGCTGCTGTACGAGGGGTCGCAGCAGGCGCAGTTCCTCAAGCCCACGGTGATCACGCTGGTCTATGGGCTGGCCTTCGGCATGGTTCTGGTTCTGCTGCTGGTGCCGGCGCTGCTGGCCATCCTGAATGACGTTGCCCGCCCCATGACCGCGATGCGCCGGGCGTTGCGCGCGCCGGACGGGGTGGTGCGCGCCTCGGCCATGGGCACCGGTGCCGCGATGCTGGTGTGGATGATGGTCACGATGGTCTGGCCGCTGGTCGCGGGTGCCCCGGCCGGGGTCGTCGCGGGGCTTTACGGCGGGCCGGACGGGCCCGCGATCCTGCGCATGGGGCTGGGTGCCTTTGCCGCAGGGGCCGTGGTCATTCTGATCGTCGGGATGCTGATGTCGGGCCTGCTCTATGCGCGGTTCTCGGCCCGGGCGAGGGCCTGAGCCAGCAGCTCCGGCACCCGCGCGCTCATCGGCAGGGCGCCGTTCAGGATACGTTCGGTGGGAAACCAGGCCGCGTCCAGCGCGTCGTCGCCGGCCCGGGGCGTGCCCGACTCGAACCGGCAGGCCACCCCCACCAGCAGGTAGTGCAAGCGGATTTCTCCGGTCTCATCCCGGTGCAACAGGTCCAGGTTGCCCAGATAGTGCTGCGGGCTGGCGGTCACGCCGGTTTCCTCGAGCAACTCGCGGGCCGCGGCCTGCAGGACGGTCTCGCCCCATTCCACGTGCCCGCCGGGAAACCCCCACAGCCCCGCATCTGGGTTCTTGCTGCGCTGCACCAGCAGCACCTGTCCGTCCTGCACCACCACGGCCAGGGCGCCGATCCGGGGAAATCGGCTCATGGGGTCAACCGGCGCTGCAGCCGCGGATGTCGACCGCATAGCGCGCGCCCAGAACCGTGATCCGCAGGTCGGACCGGTCCAGCGCAAAGGGCCTGCCGTCGGCGCTGACCACCTCGGCCGAGGCAATCAGGGTGCCGCCCTGCCGGGTGGTTTCGGCCGGCGACACCCACAGCGCGGGGTTGCCCGGCTCGATCACCGCCATCTCGGCTCCGCCGGCCGGCGGCATCGAGATGTGGACCTGCACCGACAAGCCATCCGCCGTGGGTTTCAGGTGGCAGGTGGTGGCCGAGACGCCGGCCTCGCGCGCGGAATAGGGCCTCTGAGCCAAGGCCGCGGCAATGGCGGGATTGCGGGGCGCGCCCGCGTCCAGTGCGTGGTCAAAGCCCAGCGTGGCCGGAATGCACACGTCCTTGCAGACGCCCAGATCGACCTCGCCCCTCAGCCGAACCGGCTGGCCTGCGGTTTTGGGTGTGATCTTGATCGGCAGCACGACCTGCCTGGCGTAGCCGATCGATTTCAGGCCGTTCTGGTCGAATATCTCGGGCGCGGGCCAGATGACGGACACCGCGCCGACATTGTCGGACCGGCCCCAGTCGAACTGCGGGGGGATGCCGGCATCGCCGGGTGCACGCCAATAGGTCTTCCAGCCATCCTCGAGCCTCAGGCGCAGGGCGCCCAGATAGGTTCCGTCCTGCGCCAGTCCTCCGTCCAGGATGTCGAGCTGCACGATGTCGTCCACGCTCTGCGCCCGGGCGGGTGCGGACAGAAAAAGGAAGGTCGACAGGATCGCGGCAAGGGATTTGAACATGCGGGTCATGGTTCATACATGCGTTTTGTGGCCCGGTTTGCCAAGTCACGTTCCGGTCACCTGCGGCAAAGCTGCGAAATCCGGCGTGATCCCTTGCCAATCCGGGGCACGCGGGGCCATTGTGGGGGAATACGAAGAAAGAGTCTTCAACCGATGGATCTGACCGGAAAACTGTTGATCGCGATGCCCGGAATGGGCGATCCGCGCTTTGACCACTCGGTGGTCTACATCTGCAGCCATGGCGAGGATGGCGCGATGGGTCTGATCGTGAACAAGCCGTCGGACCTGCGGGTCAAGACGTTGCTGGGGCAGTTGAACATCCCCTGCCAGATCCCGATCGTGGGCGAGCGCCTGGTGCATTTCGGCGGCCCGGTCGAGCTGTCGCGCGGGTTCGTCCTGCACAGTTCCGACTATGACGCGAACCTGCATTCGCTGCATGTGGCCGGCGATTTCAGCATGACCGCCACGCTGGACGTGCTCGAGGATATCGCCGCAGGCAAGGGGCCGCTGAACGCGATGCTGATGCTGGGCTATTCCGGCTGGGGGCCGGGGCAGCTGGAGGAAGAGATCGGCCTGAACGGCTGGCTGACCGCCGAGGCGACCTCGAAACTGGTTTTTGATCTGCCCGACGATGACAAGTGGGAGGCCGCTCTGGCCACGCTGGGTGTCGATCCGCTGACCCTCTCGGCCAACGCCGGGCGGGCCTGATCAGGAATTGCGCGGGGCGGCGGCGCGGCGCAGGCGGTCATTGATCGCGACGCCCAAGCCGTGGCCGGGGATCGGGCTGACCGCGATGGGACGCCCGGATTTGTCCAGTTCGTGCAGATAGGCGAACAGGTTCGCCGCAGCCTCGAGCAGGTCGCCCCGTTCCGACAGGTTCAGATCGCAGGCCACCGGCCCGAACCCCAGCAGCACCTCGTCCCCCCGACGCTGTTCGGCGTTCAGTCGAACAGGGGCGTCCGGCGCATAGTGCGACTGCAACTGCCCCGGCGCGGTCAGCAGGTCGCCGGGTTTGTGATGGCTCAGTTTCGTGCCCAGAACGTACTCGATCTGCTCGGCGGTGACACCGCCCGGGCGCAGCAGGGCCGGTGTACCCGCCAGCCCGACGATGGTCGATTCCAGGCCTACGGCACAGGGGCCATCATCCAGGATCGCGGCAATGCGCCCGTCCAGGCCTTCGCGTACATGGGCCGCGGTCGTCGGGCTGATGCGACCTGAAGGGTTGGCCGACGGCGCGGCCACGGGTCCGTCGACCGCACGCAGCAGCGCCTGCGCGGTGGGGTGGGCCGGCACCCGAACCGCCAGCGTATCCAGCCCCGCCGTCACCAGCGACGACACCCCGTGCCCCGCCCGCAGCGGCAGCACCAGCGTCAGCGGGCCGGGCCAGAAGGCATCCGCAAGCTGCTGGGCCTGATCCGACCACTCGACGTGGCGCTGCGCCGCCTCGACCGAGGCGACATGGGCGATCAGCGGGTTGAAGCTGGGCCGGCCCTTGGCGGCATAGATCGCCGCGACCGCCTCGCCGTTGCGGGCATCGGCACCCAGCCCATAGACCGTCTCGGTCGGAAAAGCCACCAGCAGGCCCTGGCGCAGCAGTTCGGCCGCGGTGGCGATTCCGGCGGCATCGGCGGTCAGACTCTGCGTGTTCTGGAGGCTCATGGCTGGTGACGCGGCGTTTTGGTTGCTTGCAACAGGCGGACGGATAGGTAATCGAACAAGCTTGGATGAATACCGACGCGGGCCGTGGAAGCCAAGCCCGACAATGCGACCAACACAGGATTTCCGGGGGAAACCATGCCATATCGCGCGCCTATTTCCGATTACGAGTTCCTTCTGGGCCACGTCGTGGGCTTCAAGGACGTCGCCGCGACCGAGAAATTCGCCGAGGCCACCCCGGACGTGGTCAGCGCCATCCTGACCGAGGCCGGCAAGATGTGCGAAGAGGTGATGGCCCCTCTGCAGCGCCCCGGCGATCTGCACCCCGCGCGGTTGGAAAACGGGGTTTTGCGGACCTCGCCCGGCTATGCCGACGGCTGGAAGGCGATCGCCGAGGGTGGCTGGATCGGCATGAGCGGCGACCCGGAATATGGCGGCATGGGCCTGCCCATGACCGTGACCACCGCCGTGAACGAGATGATGAGCGCCGCCTGCCTGTCGCTGCAGCTGGCCCCGTTGATGAGCCAGGGTCAGATCGAGGCGCTGGAACACCACGCCAGCGAAGAGCTCAAGGCGCTGTACCTGCCCAAGCTGATGTCGGGCGAATGGTCGGGCACGATGAACCTGACCGAACCGCAGGCCGGGTCTGACGTTGGCGCGCTGACGTCCAAGGCCGAACCCAACGGCGATGGCACCTATTCGGTGACCGGGCAGAAGATCTACATCTCGTGGGGCGACAATGACTTCTGCGAGAATGTCTGCCACCTGGTTCTGGCCCGTCTGCCCGACGGCGCGCCGGGGACCAAGGGGATTTCCCTGTTCCTGGTGCCCAAGTACATCCCCGATGAAAACGGCAATCCGGGCGTGGCCAATGACCTGAAGGTGGTGTCGCTGGAACACAAGATGGGCCTGCATGGCTCGCCCACCTGCGTGATGCAGTATGACGGCGCCAAGGGCTGGCTGGTGGGCCAGGAACACAAGGGCATGGCCGCCATGTTCACCATGATGAACAACGCGCGGCTCGGCGTCGGTGGGCAGGGCGTAGGCGCGGCCGAGGGCGCCTATCAGCACGCGCTGGCCTATGCACTGGAACGCAAGCAGGGCAAGACGCCTTCGGGCACGATCATCGATCATGCCGATGTGCGCCGGATGCTGATGGACATGCGGGCCGACCTGTTCGCCGCCCGCGCGATCATGCTGGCCAATGCCGCCGCCATCGACATGGCCAAGGCCACCGGCAATGCCGACTGGGCCGCGCGGGCAGCCCTGCTGACCCCGATCTGCAAGGCCTTCGGCACCCAGACCGGCATGCGCGTGGCCGAAACCGGCCTGCAGGTGCACGGCGGCATGGGATATGTCGAGGAAACCGGCGCCGCGCAATTTTACCGCGATGTCCGCGTCACCGCGATTTACGAGGGGACCAACGGCATTCAGGCCATGGACCTTGTCGGCCGCAAGATGATGGACGGGGGCGAAGCCGCCGCCCGCCTGCTGGACGAGATCGAAGATCATGCCGAGCGCGCCCGCGCCACCGTGCCCGAGCTGGCCGGCCCGGTATGGGAGGCGACCGAATCCCTGCGCGAGGCGACCGAGTGGCTGGTGGCGCAAGAGGACATGAACAACCGCTTTGCCGGGGCCGTGGCTTATCTGAACGCCTTTGCCCGCGTGCTGGGCGCGCATTACCACCTGATCGCCGCCTTGGCCGATCCGGATGGTCCGCGCGCCAAGCTGGCGCGGTACTACATCACCGCGCGCCTGCCGGAATACGCGGGCCTGCTGGATCAGGCGCAGATCGGAGCCGGCGATCTGTTTGCGCTCAGCGCCGACGAACTGGCCGCGTGATGGACGGCGCACGGCCTCCGGCGTTTCGCCATCCCTGGCCCGAGCCGCCCGCGCCCGGGCAGGCCACCGAGATCGCCGAGGGCGTGCTTTGGATGCGCCTGCCGCTGCCAATGGCGCTGGACCACGTCAATGTCTACGCGCTGGATGACGGCGACGGCTGGACGGTGATCGACACCGGGATTTCATCGAAAAAGACGCGCGGCCTGTGGTCCGACCTGATGGCCGGGCCGCTTGCCGGCAAGCCGGTGGCCCGGGTGGTGGTCACGCATCACCACCCCGACCACGTCGGCAATGCCGGGTGGTTCCAATCGGAGCACGGCGCCGATCTGGTTTCGAGCCGTACCGCATGGCTGTTTGCGCGAATGCTGACGCTGGACGTGCAGGAGAACTGGCCGGAAGAGACGCTGGAATTCTACCGCAGCGCCGGCATGGCCCCCGAGATCCTGGCCAGGCGCATGTCCGAGCGGCCCTTCAATTTTGCCGACACGGTCTATCCGATGCCTCTGGGCTTTGTCCGCATCAAGCAGGGCGACGTGATCCGCATGGCCGGGCGCGACTGGGACGTGCATATGGGCAATGGCCATGCCCCCGAACACGCCACGTTCTGGAGCCGCGACGACAACCTGGTGATCTCGGGCGACCAGATCCTCAGTTCGATCAGCCCGAACCTGGGCGTTTATGCCACCGAGCCGATGGCCGACCCGGTGTCCGATTGGCTGGAGGCCTGCGAGCGCCTGCAACGGCTGGCACGGCCCGATCAGGTGGTGCTGCCGGGGCACAAGCTGCCCTTCGTCGGCCTGCCGATCCGCATGAAGCAACTGATCGAGAACCACCACGGCGCTCTTGCACGCCTGCTGGACGATCTGGACGCACCCAAGGCGGCGTCGGACTGTTTCGTGACCCTGTTCAAACGCCCCATCCGCGGCGGCGAATACGGTCTTGCGCTGGTCGAGGCGGTTGCGCATCTGAACCATCTTTACCACACTGGCGCCGTGACCCGGGCGCGCCGTGAAGACGGCGCATGGGTGTATCAGCGCAAAGGTTGAGATGATGCAGGACAAGATCGAAACTTCGGCCGAAGTTGCCGAGGCCGCAGCTCTGCCCCGGTGCTATGAGGTGCATGCCGACCCGGACAGCGTGTCGGGCACCAAGGATCTGCCCGAACCTCTGCGCCGGCCGGTCGACAGCAAAAGCCCCGCCCAATGGGCCTATGAGCGGCTGATCCTGTACATCCAGAATTTCGAGCAAACCCTCGATGCCGATCACGAGGTCGCCATGGGCTTTACCGGCGGTGACGCCGGGGTGATGCGGATCGAGGGGATGGGGTATTTTGACCCCGACGTGATCACCTTCTACGGCTCGGACGGTTCGGGCGCTCGCACGCAACTGGTGCAGCATGTCAGCCAGCTGAACGTCATGTTGCGCGCCCTGCCCAAAACGGTCGAGGACAAGCCCGCCAACCGCATCGGCTTCCGCCTCGCGGCCAAGCTTGAGGAAAGCTGAGCGTCACGCTTGCAATTCACATCTGCGCGGCCTTGAATGAATTCAGCATCCAAAGGGGGCCGGCGTGTCACATTTCTCAACCGTAACAGATGCCTATCGCGGGGCCTGGGCCCGGCGCAGGACCTTTGTTCCCATCTATCTGGCGGTGCGGCTGCTGCTGATCGCGCTGATCGCCCCCGGTGTGGCCTTTGCCGTGAACCTCGCGGTGATGCTGTCTGATCAGTCGGCGCTGACCGATCAGGACATCGCAATGTTCATCCTGTCGCCAGTTGGCTTCGTGGCGGCGGTGGTCGTTCTGGGCCTGTTCCTGTTGGCCGAGGTGTTCGTCTTTTCGGTCATGGCCGGATCGCTCAGGATCGGTGAAAGCGACCCGTGGCGGGCCGGCGGATCGGCCTTGCGGTTGATCCTGTCGCGCCTGCCGACGCTGTTTTCCTTTGCGGTGCGCTTCATTCTGCGGGTTCTTGTCCTGGCGCTGCCTTTCGTGGCGGTCGCGGGACTGATCGCGTGGTGGACGCTGACCGAATACGACATCAACTACTACCTGACCTTCCATCCGCCCGCGTTTCAGGTGGCCGTCGCGCTGATCGGGCTGGTGGTGCTGGCCTTGGCCTGGGTGCTGATCCGCCGCCTGTCGGCCTGGGCGCTGGCCCTGCATCTGGTGCTGTTCGAGGGGATTGCACCTTCGGACGCCTTTGCCGAAAGCGCCCGCCGAATGGAGGGAAAACGCGGCCGGTTGAAGATCGAACTGGCGCTGTGGCTGGCCGTACGTCTGGTGATTGCTGCGCTGATTGCCGCCGTGGCCAGCCTGCTGTTTCACCTTGTTCCGCTGGAACAGGGCACGAACCTGCGGTTTGCCCTGACGCTCAGCCTGCTGGTGGCCGGGCTGTGGTCTCTGGCCGGACTGGTGCTGGCGGCGGTGGCGTTGGGCGCGCTGGCGGTTCTGCTGGATGGGTTTTTCGAACCGCGGGCGGCAGAGCTCCCCCATCCCGCAGCCGGAAATCTGCGCGCCCCGGTTCTGGTGACCGTTGCCGCGGCCATTGTGACCTTGTTGGCCGAGATCTGGTTCAGCCAGGACGTGCTGGACCGGATTGCGGCGCCCGATCATGCCGACGTGATCGGCCACCGGGGCGCGGCGGCGCTGCGGCCGGAAAACACGATGGCCTCGGTGCTGAAGGCAATCGAAGACGGGGCCGACTGGGTCGAGATCGACGTTCAGGAAAGCGCCGACGGCGAGGTCATCGTGGCCCATGACAGCGACTTCATGAAGCTGGGCGGGGTCAATCTGAAGGTCTGGGACGCCACGATGGAGGATGTCGCGCAGATCGACATCGGCAGTTGGTTCGGGCCGAATATGCCGATCAGCGCACCCCGACCCTGCGCGAGGTTCTGAAGGCCGCGAAGGGCAAATCGAAGGTCATCATCGAACTGAAATACTATGGCCATGACGTGGATCTGGAAAACCGCGTGGCCGCCATCGTCGAAGAATTCGGGATGGAGAAGGACATCGCCACGATGTCGCTCAAATACCCGGCGGTGCAGAAGATGAAAGCGTTGCGCCCGGACTGGCGCGCCGGTGTTCTGGCCGCGACGGCGGTGGGTGACCTGGCCGGGCTGGAGGGCGATTTCGTCGCGGTGAATGCCGGGATGGTCACGCCGGGGCTGGTCCGGCGGGTCCATGACGCGGGCAAGGATATCTATGTCTGGACGGTGAACGACCCGCTGCAGATGTCGTCGATGGCCTCGATGGGTGTCGATGGTCTGATCACCGACCGCCCCGCCATGGCGCGCGAAGTGCTGCGAGTTCGCGCCGAGATGGAGCCGGGCGAGCGGCTGCTGCTGTGGTTGGCCACGACCTTCGGCCTGTCGGTCGATACCGAGGCGATGCGCGATGCAAGCCCGTAAGCTGTGGCCGCTTCTGGCCTGCCTGGCCCTGCCGGTCGCCGCGCAGGACGTGATGCGCAGCGTGGAGCTGCCGGCGCATCGGGCGTTGATGTCGCAATCGGCGGGGCAATCGCTGACGCCGTTCGAAAGCGACGGCTGTTCGGGCGGCATGTCGGCCAGCTGGCGGTTGGTCGCCGACACCTTTCCCAGCTTCGCCGCGGTCTACGAGGCGCACCCGCCGTGGGAATCCTGCTGCGTGACCCATGACCGTGCCTATCACGATGCGGGCGGGGCGGTGACGCCCGAGGCCAGCTTTGACGCACGCCTCGCGGCTGATCGGGCCTTGCGCCAATGCGTCAAGGATTTCGGAGCCGCTCAGGCCGAGGACTATGCCGCCCGCTATGACATGACGCCTCAGCAGGTGATCTCGGCCATGTCGATCACCGCCGAGGCGATGTACATGGCGGTGCGTTTCGGCGGCGGGCCCTGCACCGGGCTGCCGTGGCGTTGGGGGTTCGGCTACCCGGACTGTTCGATCTTTGCCGCAGGATCGTCGGGGCAGGAGCAGGAACGTTCCCCTGCGCGCGATTGACGTGGTGACACGGCTGAAAATATCATTTATCCAAACGGCCAAACACGCGAATTGGGATTCTTGGACACATGGCTGACTACAAGCACGGCGAGATGGACATCACCGAACAGACCAAAACCTTCAACGGTTTCGTCAAATTCACCACCTGGTCGGTGGCGGTGATCTTCTTCGTTCTTCTGTTCCTCGCGGTTTTCGCGGCCTGATCCGGCTACGATCGGCATGTTTCGGATTCTGATCGCCTGCCTGCTGGCAGTTGCGGTGGCGGGCTGTACCGGCTCGCAACGCCCGCAGGCCGATCCGGCCGAGATCGTGGCGCGGTCTTACCGCGATCCGGGTCCGCCGAGCTTGACCCTGTACACGATGATCAACACGCGCACGGGGTCCGGCGCGCATACCTCGCTGATGATCAGCGCCAGCGAACGGGTGATCTTCGACCCGGCCGGGTCGTTCCGTGCCGATGTGGTGCCGATCAAGGATGACGTGCTGTATGGCATCACCCCCGCGGTCGAGCGCGCCTATCGCAGCTCGCACGCGCGCGAGACGCATTATGCGCGCATCCAGACCATCCAGGTGACCCCCCAGCAGGCCGAGATCGCCTATCAACTGGCCAAGCAGTCGGGCCCGGTTCCGGGGGCTTATTGCGCCCACTCGACCGCGCGGCTGCTGCAGCAGGTGCCGGGGTTCGAGCAGATCAAGACCACCTTCTATCCGGTCAAGCTGTCCGATCAGTTCGGGCAGATTCCGGGGGTCGTCACGACGGAATATCGTGAAAACGACAGCGCCGATCTGCAGGCCGGGTTGGCCGCGAACAATGCGCTGCTGAACCAGCTTGAGCCGGCCTCAGCCCAGTAGGTAGAGCATCCCGTACAGCGTTCCGGCCCCGGCAAAGATCGCGGCCAGTACGTTGCGGGTGATCAGGCCCACGCTCAGCGCGACCACCGCGGCCGACATGCGGGGCAGATCGGGCTGGCCCCCCGTTGCAGTCGGCCAGACCACCAGCGGCGCGATCAGCGCCGGCAGAATCGCAGCCGCGGTGTAGCGCAGATGCCGCAGCAGCCACGGCGGCATGGGCCGGTCTCCGATCAGGCCGATGAAGACGAAACGCAGGCCGTAGCTGCCGATCGCCAGCCCGGCGATGATGGTCCAGATGGTGATCGGATCGGGCGCGGTCATGGCAAGGCCTTTCTACGGTCCAGCATCACCTCGGCCTGCGCCCCGGCCACCATGCCCGCGCAGCCCGCGATCAGCAGGCCCAGATTGTACGGCACCTCCGCGCACAGCAGAGACACGAGGATGGCCACCAGCGCGGCGACCACATGGGCCGGGGTGCGCATCATCGGCCCGATCATCGCCAGAAAGGTGATCGGCAGGGCGAAATCCAGCGCCCAGCTTTCGGGAATTCGCGTGCCCAGAACCGCGCCAAGATAGGTGGCGAGGATCCAAAGCGGCGTGATCGGCGTGACCGAGCCGACGAAATACGCCATGCGCTGGGCGACGGTCATGCCGGGTTCCTTCTCGAACTGCACGATCGAGCAGGCATAGGACTGGTCCACCGTCAGATAGGCGGCGAAGGCGCGCTGCCACAGCGGCGCCGCGCCAAGATAGGGCGTCAGCGAGGCCGAGTACATCGCCATCCGCAGATTCACCGCCAGGGCCGAGATCAGGATGATCGCGGTGGGCGTTCCGTCCTGCAGCAGTTGCAGGGCGGCGAACTGCGCGGCGCCGGCGAACACGGTCGAGGTAAAGGCCATGGTCTGCACGATGTTCAGACCGGCCTCGGTCGCGAAGACGCCGAACAGGGTGCCGAAGGGCACCGCCACGAAGATGAACGGGGTCCCGTCGCGAAAACCCTTCCAATAGTATGACTTGGATGTGGAGGTTGCCATGGCTAGATCCTATGGTGGTCTGCGCAGCAGTAGCGGGTCAGAGAGAGGGTTGCAATTGGCCACCGAAACCGATCTGTCGGAATACATCATCGCCCCCGATCCCGGTGC
The DNA here is from genome assembly GCF_900129345.1 of Ruegeria intermedia. Taxonomy (GTDB): domain Bacteria; phylum Pseudomonadota; class Alphaproteobacteria; order Rhodobacterales; family Rhodobacteraceae; genus Ruegeria; species Ruegeria intermedia. The sequence goes on from NZ_FQVK01000030.1 coordinate 25,000, forward strand.
GGCGCGGTTGACCCGCGCGGTCGAGGGGGTGGACCAGAACGGCGAGGTCAGCCGCATCTCGGTGGTCGAGGAGCGCCCGCTGACGATCTTCCTCAATTCACAAGAGATCGTGACGGCCATGACCATCGGCGACTATCCCGAATATCTGGCGCTGGGCTTTTTGCGCAACCAGGGCATGTTGCGCCCCGATGACCAGATCACGCGCGTCGATTACGACGACGATCTGGAAACCGTGGTGGTGCGCACGGCCCGCGAAACGTCCTATGAGGACAAGCTGAAGAAAAAGACTCGCACCAGCGGCTGCGCGGTGGGCACGGTGTTCGGCGACATGATGGAGGGGCTGGAGGGCGTGCGCCTGCCGCAGGTTCAGGTGCGCACCTCGTGGCTGTATGATCTGGCGGCCAAGATCAACCGCACGCCGTCGCTGTACTTGCAGGCCGGGGCGATCCACGGCACGGTTCTGTGCCGCGAGAGTCGCCCGCTGGTCTATATGGAGGACGTGGGCCGCCACAACGCGGTGGACAAGATCGCCGGCTGGATGCTGTCCGAGGGCGAGACGGCCGGCAACAAGATTCTGTACACCACCGGGCGGCTGACCTCGGAAATGGTGATCAAGACGGCGATGATGGGCATCCCGGTTCTGGCCTCTCGATCGGGATTTACCGCCTGGGGCGTCGAAATCGCGCGCGAGGTCGGCCTGACCCTGATCGGCCGGATGCGCGGCCAACGTTTCGTGTGCCTGTCGGGCGAGGACCGGCTGCTGCGCGACGTGGACCCGGCCACTGTGCCGGTCGAGGACCGGAAGCATCGAAGGAAAAGCGCCGATGGGAGGTGAAGCATCACGCCCCCTCGGCGTCATACTGGCCGGAGGTCTGGCCACGCGGATGGGCGGCGGCGACAAGGGGTTGCTGCAACTGGGCGGGCAAAGCCTGCTGGCACATGTGATCGACCGGCTGGCGCCGCAGGTGGGTGGGCTGGCGCTGAACGCCAATGGCGATCCGGCGCGCTTTGCCGATCTTGGCCTGCCGGTCCTGCCGGACAGCATCGCGGGTTACGCCGGGCCGTTGGCGGGCGTTCTGGCCGGGTTGGATTGGGCGGCGGGGCAGGGCGCGGATTGCATCGTAACCGCTGCCGCCGACACGCCGTTCTTTCCGCGCGATCTGGTCGATCGGCTGACGCGGGCGGCGCAGGGGCAGGCGCATCCGCTGGTTCTGGCCGCCACGCCGCGCACCGGTGACGCGGCGCTGAAATCGGGCGGGGGCCGTCGGGTGAACCGGCACCCGACCTTTGGCCTTTGGCCCGTCGCTCTGCGCGACGATCTGCGCGCGGCCCTGACGGACGGGTTACGCAAGGTGGTCCTGTGGACCGACCGCCATGACGGGCGCGAGGCGCTGTTTCCGGCCGACCCGTTTGATCCGTTCTTCAACGTCAACACGCCCGAAGATCTGATCCGGGCGCAGCACCTGTTGGAGGGGGCATGAAGGTCTACGGCGTTACCGGCTGGAAGAATGCGGGCAAGACCGGATTGGTCGAGCGGCTGGTGGCCGAGATCACCGGGCGCGGGTTCCGTGTCTCGACCGTCAAACACGCTCACCACGCGGTTGACGTGGACCAGCCGGGCACCGACAGCCACCGCCACCGAACCGCCGGGGCGTCCGAGGTTCTGCTGGCCTCCGGCCGCCGCATCGCCGTGATGCAAGAACTGCGCGGCGCGCCCGAGCCGCCGTTGGACGACCTTCTGGCGCGCCTGTCCCCGGTCGATCTGGTGTTGGTCGAGGGATACAAGCGCGCGCGCCACCCCAAGGTCGAGGCCTTTCGCGCCCAGCCCGGAAACCCGCTGATCGCCGCTGACGATCCGACGATCCGCGCGGTGGCCAGCGACACGCCGCTGGATCTGGACCGTCCGGTTTTCGATCTGAACGACACGCCTGCCATTGCCGATTTCATCCTGGCCGAGGTCGGCTTGGGGCCGCGGCCCAGCCCCTGACCATGCCCGAGGACCGGACCATGCCGAATATTGCGCCTCCACCGCTGAAAAACGACTGTTTCGCCCTGCCGCCGGGGGTCGAATGGACCCCGGTCGATGACGCGCTGGCCCTTTTGCGCGACCGGTTGCACCCGGTGGCCAGCGTCGAGACCCTTCCCGTTGGCCAAGCCTGCGGGCGCGTTCTGGCGCGGGACGTGATCGCGCAACGGTCGAATCCGCCGCTGCCCAACACGGCGGTGGACGGGTACGGCTTTGCCGGTGGTCGGCCCGAGGGCCCGCATGTCCTGCCGCTGGCCGAGGGGCGCGCGGCGGCGGGCGTGCCGTTTGCGGGGGCCGTGCCGGAGGGGCAGGCGCTGCGCGTTCTGACCGGCGCGCCGCTGCCCGAGGGGGTGGATACCGTCATTCTGGAAGAGGACGTGACCGTGCAGGACGGGCACATCGCCTTCAACGGGCCTTTGAAGGCCGGCGCCAACACGCGCAAGGCGGGCGAAGACGTGCAGGCCAGGGCCTTGGCTCTGCCGGCCGGGCGACGCCTGACACCCGCCGATCTGGCGCTGCTGTCGGCGGTGGGCGTGGCCGAGGTCCCGGTCCGCGCCCCCTTGCGCGTGGGGGTTCTGTCCACCGGCGATGAATTGCGCGATCCGGGTCAGGCCGCGGGGCCCGGTCAGATCTATGATGCGAACCGCCCGATGCTGTTGGCGATGCTGCAACGGATGGGGTTTGTGCCGGTCGATCTGGGCCGCGTGGGCGACGACCGGGCCGCGCTGCGGGACCGGCTGGACCAAGCTGCGCAACAGACTGACACGATCCTGACCAGTGGCGGCGCTTCGGCGGGGGACGAGGATCATGTCTCGGCCCTGTTGCGCGCGGCGGGGGCCTTGCAGCAATGGCGCATCGCGCTGAAGCCGGGCCGCCCGCTGGCGCTGGGCCTGTGGCAGGGCACGCCGGTGTTCGGCCTGCCGGGCAACCCGGTGGCGGCGATGGTCTGCACCCTGATCTTTGCCCGGCCCGCGCTGGGCCTGATGGCGGGCGAGGGGTGGCGGCAGCCGCAGGGCTTTGACCTGCCCGCCGCGTTCGCCAAGCGCAAGAAACCGGGCCGCCGCGAATACCTGCGCGCCCGGGTCCGCGACGGCCGGGTCGAGGTGTTCCACTCAGAGGGCTCGGGCCGCATCAGCGGGCTCAGCTGGGCCGAAGGGCTGGTCGAGCTGCCGGACGGTCTGCTGGACATCCAACCCGGAGACCCGGTTCGGTTCATGCCCTATGGGAGTTTCGGCCTGTGACGGTTTCGGTCTCTCGCGGGTTTGCCCCCGATGAGCGCGCGCGGGCGGCCGCGCTGTTCTGGCAGGCATTCTCGGGCAAACTGTCGCGCGTGATGGGTCCGGACGCGCGCGGGTTGGCCTTTTTCGAACGGGCGCTGAACCCCGATTTCGCGCTTGTGGCGCGGGATGCGGATGGGCGGATGCTGGGGCTGGCCGGGTACAAAACCCGCGACGGCGGGCTGACGCAGGGCGGGCTGTCGGATCTGGCCCGGGTCTATGGCTGGTTCGGCGCCCTGTGGCGGGGCCTTGTCCTGAGCGTTCTGGAGCGCGACCTGAAGCCGGGCGTGTTCCAGATGGATGGCATATGCGTGGCGACCGAGGCGCGCGGGCAGGGTGTCGGGACTCTGCTGCTGCGGGCGATCAAGGACGAGGCCCGGAGGCTGGGTATGCACGAGGTGCAACTGGACGTGATCGACACCAACCCACGCGCGCGGATCCTGTACGAGCGCGAAGGGTTTCAGGCGATCGGGCAGGACCATACCGGCCCGTTCAAACATCTGTTCGGCTTCAGTTCGGCCTCGAAAATGCGCTGGGTCGTGCCGGACGTTGGCTAGGTCACACACTCATAAATCGCTATCGGCGTTTGAGGGTTTCTGATTCACTTCTGTGAAAGAGGAGAGCAGCATGTCTCAACGTCGCTATGAA
>NZ_FQVK01000031.1 GCF_900129345.1 Ruegeria intermedia
CGCCGCTGCCAGCGCGAACGCCTTTGATAGCGCAAGGACGTCGTCCTGGTATCGCCAAAGGGCTGTCTTTCTTGCTTCTTCGTCCGCCTCCTTCGTGGCTGCCGCGTGCTGGCGCTCCAAGATCCAGTTCATTGCTGCTGCGAGCGTCCGCAGGCGATCTGACGGCTCTCCCTTCAAGGCTTGGCTGTAGTCGAACCCATGGAAGTGATCTTGAACGATCTCGTAGCGCTTCAGCATTTCCGCTACCGCCTCGGCCTCGTCGATGCCGGCCTGGCGCCGGTCGCTCTCGGAATACTGGCCCAGCGCGTTCTTCAGGCTTTGGGCGATCCCGATGTAATCCACCACGAGACCGGCGGGTTTGTCGCGGAAGACGCGGTTCACCCGAGCGATGGCCTGCATCAACCCGTGCCCCTGCATCGGCTTGTCGATGTACATGGTGTGCATCGATGGGGCGTCGAAGCCGGTCAGCCACATGTCGCGAACGATCACGAGTTTCAGTGGGTCGTCCGGATCCTTGGCGCGCTTCGCGATCAGATCCCTGCGCGCCTTGTTGCCGATGTGTCGTTGCCAATCCGCCGGATCCGATGCCGACCCAGTCATCACGATCTTGATGGCGCCGGCATTGTCGTCGTCGGAATGCCAATCGGGACGAAGTGCCACGATCTCGTTGTAAAGCGCGACGCAGATTCGCCGGCTCATGCAGACGATCATGCCCTTGCCGTCAAGCGCGGCGATCCGCAACGTCGATGAGGCGATGAAGCGACGGCTGCACATGGTGCCATTCACGGTCACCATCCCGCCGGCCAAACGCGACCGCCGCCTGTCCGACCGGCTTCTGGCCGAGCGTGACGGCATCCTCGCCTGGGCGCTCCAGGGCTGCCTCGAGTGGCAGGAAACCGGGCTGCGCCCGCCCGAGGCCGTGATGGCCGCGACCGAGGATTACTTCGAGGCCGAGGACGCGCTCGGTCGCTGGATGGAGGAGTGCTGCGATGTCGGCAGCCCTTCCTACGAGTCCGGATCGACCGAGCTTTTCAACAGCTGGAAGAGCTGGGCCGAGGCGAACGGAGAATACGCCGGCTCGATGAAGCGGTTCTCCGAGACCCTGAGTGCCCGCGGCTTCGAAAAATTCAAGACCAGCACGGTGCGCGGGTTTCGCGGGATCGCCGTGAAGGACAACAAGACCGACCTTTTCGATGGGGACTACAATGACCAGTAAAACAAGGGAAATGGCGGATGTGGCGGCTATCCCCCTTATAGGCGTCACGCGCGCGCACGCGCGCAGGCGAACGGTGTTTTCCGGATGTCCCGCCACATCCGCCACGACTGCGTTTTCGGATGATCTCCGCCGTTGGCTTTCGGATCGATGCGTCCGTGACCCGGACGCATTCACGCCGACCATGACCTTGTTCCGTGACTGGCAGGCTTGGGCACGAGCGCGCGACATTCGGTCAGGATCCGTCAAGCGGTTTTCTCTTGGCGTCGCGGGTCTTGGGTTTGAGAAGTTCAACACTGGGCGGCAGAGAGGCTACCTCGGGATTACGATTGGCACGCAAATCGGTGGCTCGATGTCCTCGGCCGTAATCGCTGAAACGGGTGACAGCGGCCCGGTCGATCGAGCGCCCTGCATCCTCGCGCTCGATCTCGGCACCACGACCGGCTGGGCGCTGCACGGGCATGACGGGCTGATCACCAACGGCACGGTCTCGTTCCGGCCGAGCCGTTTCGACGGCGGCGGCATGCGGTATCTGCGCTTCACCAACTGGCTGACCGAGATCGACCGGATGTCGGGGCCCATCTCCACCATCTGGTTCGAGGAGGTGCGCAGACGCGCGGGCACCGACGCGGCACATGTCTACGGCGGCCTCATGGCCACGCTGACCGCATGGGCCGAGCTGCGTGGCGTGCCCTATGAGGGTGTCCCGGTCGGCACGATCAAGAAGCACGCCACCGGAAAGGGCAATGCGGCGAAGCAGGCGATGCTCGAAGCGGTTCGCGCCCGGGGCTTCGACCCCGCCGACGACAACGAGGCCGATGCCATAGCGCTGCTTCTCTGGGCCATCGAGACGAAGGGAGGCATGGCATGATCCGTCCCGCGATCCTCGAGGAAGCCGCCCATGTGCTCGAAGCCCGCGCCGAGACCTACGGGCCGGCGACGGATGCCCTGCGCGCCATCGCGGCGCGCTGGAGCCTTACACTTGGCGTGCCGGTCAGCCCCGAGCAGGTGGCGCTCTGCATGATCGACCTGAAGCTGGCGCGGCTCGCGCATGACCCCGCGCATCGCGACAGCCTCGTGGACGTGATCGGCTACGCGGCGCTGATGTCGGAGGCGGGGCGATGAAGACCATGCGCTTTACGCCTCCGGGCTATGGCGGGCGCCGCCGCGATCCCGAACAGGTCAAACGCGACGGCTGGCGCGAACAGGGTCTGCTGGCTGTGTCCGTGGACGATGAACGGCTGACCTGGCCGGAGCGAGAGCTTGTGCGCCAACTGGGCGAGAAGCTTTATGGTCCGCGTTCCTCCAATGCGGGTGAGCGCCATGGATAGATGGACGCCTTCCCTCGTCGAGGCCCACCTTTCCGAAGCGGCCTTCGTGCTCAAACGGCTCCCCGAGCCACGGCTTCGGGGGTACTTCAGCACATGGCCCGAGATCATCCACTCCTTCGCCGATCAGGTGGGGCAGGAGCCGAAACGGATGCGCGTCCTGCCCTCGCCGCAGGCGATCAGCCGGATGGAGCAGACGCTGACCTGGACTGCCGGTCTCGACCCGGTCGACGGAAAGATCGTCTGGCTTCGCGCTTACGGCTATCGCTGGCGCGAGGTCTGCCGTGCGGTCGGACTTCAACGTGCCTCTGCCCATCATCATTGGGTCTATTCCTTGTGTCTGATCGCGCACCGGCTGAACAACCGCCGCCTCAACCCGCGGCTTTCCATGCAGCAGGTGATCGACCTCGCGCGCGCCGACGACCCGGCGCTGTGAGCGTTCCGAAGCCGGATAAATTTTTTCCAGACACTTTCGCGATCCTGCCGGTATGTGAGGGGTAAGTTCGATCGGTGCGTCGGAAGGCCACCCAGTCAAGACCACGGTTCCTTCCGGGCCGAAATCGTATGCTGGCGGGCTTGGCGCGGGATTTCGCCAGCGACAGGGCCGGATTTTTGGGAAGCCACCCGGAATCCAGACCCACCTGCGGCGCCACGAAACCGTTGTAATTTCAAACATATGACCGGCCACGCGGGGTGGATGCCCCGTAGATGCCGGAGTCCAGCGGGGAAGCCGGTGGCCTCCGCCGCGCCGGAATCCACCACCACTCACGGAACACCGCCCATGACGCTGAGCTTCGCCCCCGAGCGGATCGAGACCTGGCCGCTGGCCAAGCTCCAGCCCTACGCGAAGAACGCGAAGGTGCACGGGGCCGACCAGGTGGCGAAGATCGCCGCCAGCATGGCCGAGTTCGGCTGGACCGTGCCGTGCCTCGTCGGCGAGGACGGCGAACTGATCGCGGGTCACGGCCGTGTGCTGGCCGCGACGCAGCTCGGGCTGACCGAAGCGCCGGTGATCGTGCTCGGCCACCTGACCGAGGCGCAGCGGCGCGCTTATCGCCTGGGCAGGTGGACGACGGCCGGCTCGCTGACGGCGTAGAATTGTTCAGCCTCTTCTCAAGACCAGAATTCAAGACGAACCGCACCGCCGCTCATGCCGACTGGCGCCGCCTGCGTGCGTAACAGGATCTGCCGAGCCTTGAATCCGTGACTGGTTCGCATTCGTCTGACAGCACAGCCGAGCCTCAGGCGCAGCGTGCCGAGCGGGCAAGATAGTTGGGGGTGCGCGACTTCGGCACCTTGGTGATGAAATTGTAGCGCGCGACGTGATAGCTGGTGTCGAAACCGAAGAAGTTGAGCCGCATCCGCTCCAGTTCTTCCGCGCGATAGCGGGCCAGCGGTTTTTCGGCCTCGTCGGCGTCGCGGCGGGCCTGCTTGGTGGCGAGGTCTTGGCCGAACCCCGGATCGGTCAGCCGCGCCTGCATCCGCTCCAGCGCCCCGGCCTCGGCCGCCTCGGGGCCAGCCTCGACCAGCCCGTCGATCAGCCCCAGTTTCAGCGCGCCGCGGGCGGACAGCGGCAGGCGGGTTTCCATCAGCGCGCGCGCGCCCTCGTGACCCAGCCGGCGCGGCAACAGGTAGGTCCAGTATTCCGAGCCGTAGAGGTTGCCCATGTTCTTGTAGTGCGGGTTCAGCACCACGCCGTCGCGGGCCAGCACCTCGTCGGCGGCCAGCGCCATGAACACGCCGCCCGCGCCCGCATTCCCGCGCATCAGCGACACCACCCACTTGTCACGCGCCTCCAGCAGCGCGAGGCACACGTCGTCGATCGCCTCGATCAGCGCCATCGACGCCTCGGCCGGGCTGTCGCTGGCCTCGATGGTGGCAAGGTCGATGCCGTTCGACCAGAATTCCGCCCCGCCGGTCAGCAGGATGGCACGGGCGTCGCCGGCGGTGGCGGCGCGAATGGCGGCTTCGAGCGCCCGGCAGCGGCCAAGGTTCATCGCTCCGTTGTGGAAGGGAAAGCGGATCAGCGCGATGTCGCCGTGGCGCTCGGTCTCGACGAGGCTTGGCGCGCCGGGCAGGTCCACGCGCGGCGGCAGCGGCAGGCCCAACAGGCGCAGCGCCTCGGCGGCGGGCAGCTTGAGCCTGCGATCCTCGCCCGGCAGGGTCACGCGCAACTGGCCGATCCAGACGGCACCGTCGGCGGTGGCGCGCAGGACCGCCTCGTCGCCGCGACCGATGAGCGCGCCGGGTGTGCCGGCGGCCTGCGCCGGGTGCGCGTCATGCAGCCAGACCTCGTGGCCCTCGATCACGTCGCGCACCCCCGGCATGCCGTCTGCGGCGCGGATGCGGGCCAGCACTTCGGCTGTGGTCATGCGCTCCCAGTCGATGGCACGGTCTGCCTGCGGCAGGACGGGGCGCATCGGCTCGGGCCCGTTGTCGGGCAGGGCGGGGCCAAGGCGCCGTTCGAACCGCTCCAGCGCCTCGGCCACCGCCGCCACCGCCGCCTCGGTCACTTCGCGGCGGTAGAGGCTCGATTTGGTGGCCGCGCGCATGAGAAAGCGGCAATGCGCCCAGACCGGACCGGCATCCATCTCCGTCACCGCCTGCAGAACGGTAACGCCCCATTCGGGCGCGCCCTCCTGCACCGCGCGGTCCAGCGCGCTTGGCCCCTTGTCGCCCGGCGGACCGGGATGGACCACGAAACAGGGCAGGGCGCGCCAGATGTCGGCGGGGATAGCGCGCTTGAGGAACGGCGCCAGCAGCAGATCGGGCCGCACGCGGTCCACCGCGCGGCGGGTGGCGGCATCGTTGACATCGAACTCCACGGCCACCTCGTTACCGGCCTCGGTCAGCTCCAGCCAGATCCGCTGGGTAAGGCTGTTGAAGGCGTGGGTCAGGATCAGGATACGCATCAGCAGATCCTCGGCAGTTGCTCGCCGGCGATCCAGTCCACCATGCGGCGGCCGCCGAAGGCGGTTTCCATCTCGACGAAATGGTCGGGATCGGCGCGCAGCTCGCCGATGATCGCGGCCTCGGCCCCCAGGGGATGGGCGCGCAACGCCGCGAGCGCGGCCTGCGCATGTTCGGGGGGCACCACCGCCACCAGCTTGCCCTCGTTGGCGACATAGAGCGGGTCGAGCCCGAGGATTTCGCAGGCGCCGGCCACGCCCGCGCGGATCGGCAGGGCATCCTCGCGGATGGTGATGCCGACGCGGCTGGCCTCGGCGATCTCGTTCAGCACCGCCGCCAACCCGCCGCGGGTGGGGTCGCGCATCAGACGGGTCTGCGGCACCGCGTCCAGAAGCGCGCCCGCCAGCCCGTTCAGCGCCGCGCAGTCGCTGACGATGTCGGTGTCGAAATCAAAGCCCTCGCGGCGGCCCATCACCGCCACGCCGTGATCGCCCAGCGTGCCGGAAACGAGCACCACGTCGCCGGGCCGCCCGTTACGGGCGGAAAGGCTGACGCCCTCGCGCACCTGGCCGAAGCCGGTGGTGGTGATAAAGATGCCGTCTCCCTTGCCGCGCTCCACCACCTTGGTGTCGCCAGTCACGATGCGCACACCGGCCGCCCGCGCCGCGGTGGCCATCGATTCCACCACGCGCGACAGATCGGCCAGCGGCAGCCCCTCTTCGAGGATGAAGGAACAGCTCAGCGCCACCGGGTCGGCCCCGCCCATCGCCACGTCGTTCACCGTGCCGTTCACCGCCAGCGATCCGATGTCGCCGCCGGGAAAGAACATCGGCGAGACGACGAAGCCGTCGGTCGAGATCGCCATGCGCCCGGTCGGGAAGCTCAGAATCGCCTGGTCCTCTTCGCCGGTCAGGTCGGGATTGTCGAAAGCCGCCACGAAGAGATGCCGGATCAGGTCGGCCATGTCGCGCCCGCCGGCGCCGTGGCTCATCTCGACCACTCCGTTGTCGAATGTCGCGTGTCTCATTCCGCGGCCTCCCTCCGGTTCGGGGCCGCGCGGCGGCGGCCGTATTTGTAATAGGCGGCGCAGGCGCCCTCGTCGGACACCATGCACGAGCCCAGCGGCGTCTGCGGAGTGCATTGCTTGCCGAACAGCCTGCAGTCGGACGGCACCGCCGCGCCGCGCAGGATCTTGGGACAGTCGCAGGCCTTGTTCTCGACCGCGCGGTCGGGGGTCATCCCGAACCGCCTTTCGGCATCGAAACCGGCGAAACGGTCGCGCAGGCGGAAGGCGGAATAGGGCACGCGCCCCAGCCCGCGCCATTCGAACGTGCGGCGTAGCTCGAACACCTCGGCCACCAGCGCCTTGGCGGCGGCGTTGCCCGCGGGCGTGACCGCGCGGGTATACTGGTTTTCCACCTCGGCGCGGCCCTCGTTGATCTGGCGCACCAGCATCAGGATCGACTGCATTACGTCTATCGGTTCGAACCCGGCGATGACCACGGGTTTGCGGAACTCCTCGGCGAAATAGTCATAGGGCTGCGAGCCGATCACCACCGAGACATGCGCGGGGCCAAGGAAGCCGTCGATCTCGACCGCTTCCATCTGCCGGATCTCGGGCGCCTCGAGGATGTTGGTGATCGCCGCCGGGGTCAGGACGTGGTTGCAGAACACGCTGAAATTGGCCAGCCCCCTGGCCTCGGCCGCCTTGATGGCCACCGCCGTGGGCGGCGTCGTCGTCTCGAACCCGATGGCGAAGAACACCACCTCGCGGTCAGGGTTTTCCTCGGCCAGCCGGATCGCGTCCATCGTCGAGCCCACCATGCGGATGTCGGCGCCCTCGGCGCGCGCCTTCAAGAGAGACTGCTTGCGCGAGCCAGGCACCCGCAGCATGTCGCCATAGGTGCACAGCGTCACCTTGGGCCGGCGCGCCAGCGCGATCGCCATGTCGAGCCGCGTGATCGGCAGCACGCAGACCGGGCAGCCGGGGCCGTGGATCATCCGCACGTTGGCGGGCAGCAGATCCTTGACGCCATAGCGGAAGATCGCGTGGGTATGGCCGCCGCAGAACTCCATCAGCCGGTAGTCGCGGCCCGACTCCACCTCGGCCGCGATCCTTGCCGCCAGCGCCCGGGCCAGTTTCGGGGCGCGGAAATCCTCGACGTATTTCATTGCAACTCTCCCAGTTCGGCCAGCGCGTCAAGCGTGGCGCGGGCCTCGTCCGGGTCGATCCGGCCAAGCGCATAGCCGACATGGACCAGCAGGTAGTCGCCGGGTTCGACCGCGCCCACCAGAACCGTCGAGACCGTCTTGCGCGCGCCGGCCAGATCGACCTCGGCCATCTCGCCGGGGTGGACCTGCGTCACCCGCGCGGGAACTGCGTGGCACATGGGTCAGGCCTCCTCTTCCTGTTCGGCGCATTGGCGCGGCTGGGCGATGCCGTAGCGGTCGAGCTTGGCCCGCAGCCCGACCCGCGACAGCCCCAGCTCTGCCGCCGCGCGGCTCTTGTTCCATTTCAGACGGGTCAGGGTCTCGCGCAGGATGCGCATCTCGATCTCCTCGACCCGGTCCTTGAGCGTGCCGGGCCCCGCCAGCACGGCGTCGGCGCGGCGGTCGGTGTCATTGTCGCCGCGCGGGGCCTGAAGGATGTGGCGCGAGATCAGCTCGGGCCCGAGGACCTTTTCCTGGGCCAGGATCAGCATCCGGGTGATCTCGTTTTCCAGCTCCTTGAGGTTGCCCGGCCAGTCGTGGTTCTCGAGAAACTCGAGCGCCGCGTCCGACAGCCCGTGCACCGGCTTGCCGTGGGCGCTGGCGACATCGAACAGCATGTGCTGGCACAAGACCGCGATGTCACCGGGCCGGGCGCGCAGGGGCGGCACGGCGATCTCGGCCACCGACAGCGCATAGTAGAGATCCGGCCGGAACCGGCCCTCGGCCACCAGGGCGCGCATGTCGCCGTGGCTGCCGGCGATCAGCCGCAGGTTGGTGGCTTGGGTCTCGTGCCCGCCGACGGGCTGATACCGGCCCTCGGTCACCACCCGCAGCAGCGCGAGCTGCATCGCCGGGCTGAGCGTATCGACCCCGTTGAGAAACAGCGTGCCCCGGTCGGCCTTCTGGAACAGGCCGAGCCGGTTCGACATCAGCCCCGGCAGCGCGCCGCGCTTGGCGCCGAACAGTTCGACCTCAAGCAGGTCGTCGGTCATGCCGGCGCAATTCAGTTCGTGAAACGGCTTGTCCGAGCGCAGCGAGGTGTAGTGCATCGCCCGCGCCAGCGCGGTCTTGCCGGTTCCGGCCTCTCCGGTCAGCAACACCGGCACGTCGAAGCCGGCATATTGGCGGGCCAGCATCACCACCGCGTTCATCGGCGAGTTGGGGGCGCGCAGCACCTTTTCGAACCCCAGACCGTCGCGCAGGGCCCTTCGGCGTTCTTCCAGCTGGCTTTCGGCCCGGCTGGCGAGATAGCGCATCTCGAGCGCCATGCGGTCGTGATCGCGGCTGAGTTGGAACAGGTGGGCGGCATTGCGCGCCGCCATCAGCAGCTGGTCGGGATGCCACGGCTTGGTGAGGAACTGGTAGATCCCGGCCGCGTTGATCGCGGCGATCATTTCGTTGGTATCGGTATAGCCGGTGATGATGATCCGCACCGTTTCGGGCCAGCGGTCGCGCACCTCGGTCAGGAACTCCACCCCCGTCTTGCCGGGCATCCGCTGATCGCAGAAGATGACCTCGACATAGTTCTCCTCCATCAGCCGCCAGCCCTCGTCGGCGCTGGTGGCGGTGAGGCAGTCGAACTCGTCCTCCAGCGCCATGCGCATCGAGGCCAGCGAGTGTTCCTCGTCGTCGATCAGCAGGACGTTGGGCAGCTTCCCGGTGCTCATTCGGCGGCCCTGGGTCGGATCTTCTCGGCCAGGCGGGCGCGCAGCCAGCCGGTCCAGGCCTCCATGCCTTCGCCGGTGCGGGCCGAGACGCGCAGGATCTCGATACCGGGGTTCACCCGGCGCAGGTTGGCCTCGTAGAGGTCGAGATCCACGTCGCAATGCGGGGCAAGGTCGATCTTGTTGAGGATCGCCAGCCGCGCGGCGGTGAACATGTCGGGGTATTTCAGCGGCTTGTCCTCGCCCTCGGTGACGGACAGGATCGCCACCTTGCAGTCCTCGCCCAGGTCGAACCCGGCGGGGCAGACGAGGTTGCCGACATTCTCGATGAACAGCAGGCTTTCGGGGCGCGGGTCCAGATGCTCGATCGCGTGGCCGACCATGTGACCGTCGAGGTGGCAGCCCTTGCCGGTGTTGACCTGAACCGCCGGGGCGCCGGTGGCGCGGATGCGGTCGGCGTCGTTCGCGGTCTGCTGGTCGCCCTCGATCACCGCCAACGGCTGGCCGCCGAGCGCCTCGATCGTCCTGCACAGAAGCGTTGTCTTGCCCGAGCCCGGCGACGACACGAGGTTGACCGCAAACACCCCCCGCCCGCGCAGGAAGGCGCGGTTCTCGGCGGCATAGCGGTCGTTCTTGGCCAGGATGCCGGTCTCGATCTCGATCAGGCGCTCCTGGCTCATCCCCGGCACGGCGACGCCGGCGGGGCCTTGGCCGAAATGCAGCTCGCCGTGGTGGTGATGGGCGTGATCGTGGTGGTGATGGTAGTGCCCGTGACCATGCCCGTGATGGTGATCGTGACCGTGGCCATGATCGTGGTCATGATCGTGGTCATGATTGTGGGCGAGGCCCTCGACCTTTGCATCTCCGCATCCGCAAACCGTGCACATCAGACGACCTCCAAATCCTTGATCCGCATTTCATCTCCGCCGGTCGGCATCAGCTTCCCGCCGCCGCAATCGGGGCAGGGGTCGAGCCGGTCGGCGATCTCGACTTCCCTGGCGCAGTCATAGCACATGGCGCGGCCGGGAAGGTCCAGCATCACCAGTTCCGCGCCCTCGGCCACGCTGCCGCGCATGACCACGTCAAAGGCAAATTCCAGCGCCGGTTTCTCGACCCCGGCAAAGCGGCCGATCTCCAGCCGGACCCGGCGCACGCGGCTGACGCCGTTGGCGCGGGCCTGATCCTCGATCACTTGCCGGATCCCTTCGCACAGCGACATCTCATGCATCGTCCAACTCCTCCAGCCGCACCGGGCTGCACGGGTCGAGGATTTCCAGCAGCAACGGCGCAAGGCCCGCCTTCTCCGCTGGCAGCGTGGCCAGGCTTCGCTCCAACACGCCACCCGGCACAAGCAGGTGATCGGTGGGCGTGACGCGGGCGAAGGCGGTAACGCGGCCATGGCGGGCCTCGGCCCGCACGGCATAGAGCCCGCGCGCGGCGGGGACAAGCGCGCCGCCCGGCGCGGGCGTGGCAGGCGCGGGCAAAGTGCCGTTCAAGCAGGCGGCGATGTCATAGAGCCGCGCCGCCGCGCGCCACAGGGGTCCGCGCCCGTGGCGGTTGGCCAGCGCCCGAAGGGCGGGGTTGTCCGCGTGCCGCGCCGCGACCGAATTTTCCACCGCGCTGGGGGTCAGGGCGGTATCGGGGCTCACCACGGGCAGGTCGGCCGCGGCTTCGCCGGTCGCGAAGGCGCCGCCGATCCGGGCCAGAACCGGGGCGACCCCGTGGCCCGAGGCGAGAAAGTCGGACAACGCGCCGGGTGTTTCGGGCGCGCGCGCGGCGGGGCCGAACACGGCCCTTGCCGCCACGCCGGCGTCATCGTTCCAGCCGGCGGGCGGGGCACTCGCGCCCCTTCCCAGCCGCGCGGGCCATGTCACGAACAGCCGCATCAGGTGATCGCGCAGGATCTCTTGGTGCAGACCGTCCTGCCAGCCCTCGGCCAGCGGCAGGCCAAGCGCCAGCCGCGTCGCCGCCGCCTGCGCCGCGCGGCACAGGTTGAACAGGCGCGGCAGCAGTTCCGCCGCCTCCTCGACCGGCTTTCCGACGACCAGCCGCGCCACCGGCAGGGCCGGGGCGGGGCGGATGGCGAGCCGCGCGGAAGAGAGGGGGCGGGCAAAGCTCATGTCAGCCCTCGTCGGCCAGACCGCCGGTGATCACCGCGCGGCGGGTCGGTTGCGAAAGATCCGGGGCCTCGTCGGCAGCCGGGGCCGTCGCGGCCTCGCGCGCGGCGCGGATCTCGGCGCGGCGGTCGGTTTCGGCGCGGTTGGCCGCGTCGAACAGCGCCACCATCACCGCGCGGGCGACCTCGACCGCCTGGGCCTGGGTGCGGAACTCGCCCATCATCGAGAACAGCGAGCAGGCCTTGTAGCCGCCCACCGTCTCGCGCACGTTGTGGATGAACTCGTAGTCGCCCGAGGGGAAGCCGATCACCTCCTTCTCGCCGGGGGTGAGGTGCGACCAGTCCTCTCCCTCGGCCGGCAGCAGCACCAGGTTCATGAACCAGGGGCTGAGCAGGACGCCCAGCGGGCGGCCGTCATGCAGGCGAAAGCCGACCGCCTCGATCGACAGGGCCCGGTTCACCATCGGCACGTCGCGCATCTTGGCGTTCCAGATCTCGCGGAAATCGGCCACCAGCCGGTCGGTCTGCTTGCGGATGCGCGCCTGTTCCACCATCGCCGCCGCGCCGGGATCGCGGCTGACGAGGAAATGTTCCTTGGGCGCGCCGCAGTTGGGGCAGGACCAGTCCTCCGGCAGGTCGCGGAACGGGGTTCCGGGGTCGATCTGGCGGTGGTCGTCGCCGCGGGCGGGGTCGTAGGGCGTCCAGCAGATCTTGCATTCCAGCACCGCCTGCGGGCTGAACCCCTGCGGGTCGTTGTGATAGCCGCCTTCGAATGGGGTCATCGGATCGACTCCAGCACGCGGGCCAGCCGGCCGGCGCTGTCGGACAGGTCCTCGGTCGCGGCCAGCGCGACCTCGGGCATCGACGTGACCTCGAACGTGTCGAGGATCAGCGTGTCCATCGAGTTGAAGAACTGCACCCGCCAGACATGGGGCAGGGCGGTCGCGGTGATCCGGCAGTTGCCGTACCCGCGCGACAGGATGGTGACCGACCCCTCGCCGAGCGCGGCGTCGAGCCAGACCAGATCCTCTTCGGTATGGGGCAGAAGCGTTAGGTTGACGACATGCGGCCCCGAACCCGGTGCGAAGGCGGCGGACTTGTCCTGCAGCTCCACCAGCAGCGGCGGCGCGTTCACCACCGCCGGGCCGCGCGGGGCGTCTGCACCCTTGCCGGAACGGGTGGGCGCGAAGGCGCGTTCGAGCGCGAGGGAGGGGATCGGCGCGACCTCGACCCGGTCGATGCCGTGGCCCGACAGCACCCAGACCCCGGCAAAGACGCTTTCCTGCACCGCCACGGCGGGAACGCCGCGAACGCGGATCGACACCTCGCCCTGGCCCAGCGTCCCGGCGATCAGCGCGCGGTTCGCGGTGTCGAGCGTGGCAAGGTCGAAACCGGCGGTCGTGCCGTCACCGGCGCAGGCCTGGCAGGCCGCTGCAAACCGGGACAGCAGTTCCAGCGCCGGGGCGAGCCGCTCGGGGTCTGTCACCTCGGGGCTGGGCGGGACGAAAACCCGCATCTCCTGCGGCATCGGCGGGTATTGCGGCCCGCCTTCGGCATCCGCGGGCTGCGAACCGGGGCCGAAACCGATGGGCGGCAGATGGAAATTGGCCATGATCGGCTCCTTCGTCAGGCGTTTTCGGCCGCCGGGGCGGCAAGGATATGGGTGATACGGGCGATGTAGTCGGACCAGTCGCGCACCTTGGGGATCGCGCCGATCGGCCGGCCGTCGCGGAAGAACAGCAGGCTCGGCGTCTTGAAGACCTGCGTCATCTCGCGCACGTCGGTTTCGATGGCCTCGCTCGCCACCGCGCAGTCGAACCGGTTCTGGAAGGCCATGCGCAGTTCCGGCAGGATCACGGCGACATCCGGGGTTTCAAGATTGCGCCTGGGGTCGCCGGGGACGAACACGACGTGGTCGCCCGGGGCCGAGATGAAGCGGTTCAGGCTTACGGCATCCTCAAGCCGCGGCCAGCCGAGCTCGGCGGTCAGGCGGTCGATCAGGGGATGGGTCATGGCGCGTCTCCTCAGGCGATGGTCTTGCCGGCCGCCTTCGCGGCAGCCAGGTGCGGTGGCAGGGTCGGGCCGGTGGCCTCGAGATCGGCGAAGGCGTCGCCCAGATCGCCGCCGGCGATCACGGCGCCAAGCCCGTCGAGCGCGGCGCGGATCTTGAGCGCCTCGTCCTCTTGCAATACCTCGCGCGCGGCTCCCAGAAAGGTCAGAACCCAGGTGCCGGGGTCCAGCGGGCCGGTCAAGGACAGGTCGATCAGCGCCTCGCGCCGGCCATCGGTCGCGGTGCCGGAGATGCCGTCGCAGGCGATGATACGCATGGGAATTCCGACGCACATGGCCCTATCCCTGCCCGGGCAGGAAGCGGGCATCGCCGATGCGGCAGGCCTCTTCGGCCGAGGGGCGGCCCTCTTCGTAGGCCGTGCGCCGGATCGCGTGGTCGGCCAGTTCGGCGCCGGCGGCGCGGCCGGGAACCGGCTCGTGGCCCCATGCGCGCAGCCGGTCCAGCGCGATGTCCAGCGCCGGGTCGATCTGCGCGGCGACGACCGCGCGCAACCCGCCGCCGTAATCTTCGAGCTCCTCGGGCTGGCAGCCGATCAGCAGCAGCGTTTCGGGGCAATAGCCCATCAGACGCGCGGTGCCGATCACGTCCTGGAACCCGGTCTGGTGCAGGCTCATCTTCTTGGCACCCATGAAGGCGGGAACTTCGTCGCCCTCGACGACCTTCAGCGTGCCGGGGGTCAGGCCGTAATCGACCGCGTCGAACACGATCAACCGGTCAGCCTCTTCGAGATAGGGCAGCAGGTAGAGCCCCTGCGTGCCGCCGTCCATGATGTGCACGGCCTCGTCGAACCGCCAGCGATCGGCCAGCGCCTCGACGCAGCGCACGCCAAAGCCCTCGTCGGCCCACAACACGTTGCCGATGCCCAGAATGAGTGTCCTGGCGGTCATGGTTCCTCCCTGTCTCTTTCCGCCGGACAGGTGGTTTTCAGTCCGGCGCGAGCGCGAAAATAATGCTTTCACCCCGCGTATGGTCAAAAACCGCGATTCCGCCCCGGATTTTTTTATCTTCTTGTATTTCAAGTAGATGTTCGTGTGCCGTGGTATGCAGGCCGGCATGACATGGCAAGATGCTATCCACTTTTCAGAATTTCGAAAGCTATGCGACCATAAAAAACGGCGCGCCGTGGCCCGCCGTTTTGCCGTGGTGAATCGCGCCCCGCCCGGGTCAGTCGGGCCGGTCGTCCTTGAAGGTCCGGTGGCCCGAGATCATGGTCGAAACCATCGACTGCCGCGACATGATGTCTTCGCGGATCGCGGCATAGATGTGGATGATCACGAAGATCACGATGGCCCACATGCCGAGGTGATGCAGCGAGTGCAGCGCCTGGCTGCCGCCCACCAGCGGGATGACCCAGCCGAACAAGACGTCGGCCCACGATCCGGCGCCCAGTCCCTCGCCATAAAGCGCAAGGCCGGTTACGATCATGAAGGTCAGGCCCAACGTCATGAAGAAAAACATCGCCACCTGCGCCAGCGGGTTGTGGCCCACGTATTTCTTGGGCTCGCGTTCGAGGAACAGATACCAGCGCAGTTCGAAGAACACTTCCGACCACCAGTGGCGGTTCCACAGCGGCAGGCGGAACAGCTGCCGCGAGTGGTGGTTGCCGACGAAGGCCCAGTAGATGCGGCCGAGGAAGCCCATGGTCAGGATCAGCCCCGCCGCGAAATGGGCAAAGCGGATGTAGCCGAAGACGAACTGGTGCGTCGCCTCGCCGATCTGCATCGACGGCGGCGGCGCGCCGATGAACCAGCCCGTGACCGCCAGCACGAGGATCGCCAGCGCGTTCACCCAGTGCCACAGCCGCACCGGCCATTCATAGACGAAGACCGAAGTGCGCTTGCGGATGCTGTCGAGGTCGCCTTCGGTGGCGTCGCCGGCCAGCAGCGCCGATTTCAGCGGCAAGACGTCGGGATTGGCCGAGTGGATCGTCCTCTCATTCATGGATCTTCTCCCAGGTCCGGGCCAGGTGCACGACCAGCCCGGCCACCCGGAAGACGAGCGGCAGGATGACCAGCGCACCAAGCAGGATGACCGTCAGGTGGTCCGGCTGGGTCAGCCAGTGGGCCTCGCTGGCCGCGCCATGCCCTTCATGGGCTACGGTTGCGGTGGGGAACAGCAGGATCGGTGCAAGAGCTTTCTTCATGGTTGCCTTCTCCTTCAGCGGACCTTGACGGTGGTCAGTTCATCGCCGTCGGGCGACATGACATGGGTGGAGCACGCAAGGCACGGGTCGAAGCTGTGCAGGGTGCGCAGGATCTCGACCGGCTCGTCGGGGCGCTCCATCGGGGTGTTCAGAAGGCTGGCCTCGAAGGCGCCGATATTGCCCTTGGTGTCGCGCGGGCTGCCGTTCCAGGTGGTGGGCACCACGCATTGGTAGTTCGCGATCCGGCCATCGGCGATCGACACCCAGTGCCCCAGCGCGCCGCGCGGCGCCTCGGTGATGCCGACGCCCCTGGCCTGTTTCGGCCAGCTCGACGGGTCCCATTTCTCGATGTTGGCGGTGCTTTCGTCGCCGTTGCGGATGTTGGTCACCAGCTTGTCGAAGAAATACCGCTGCAGGTCGGCGCAATACTCGGACTCGAGCGCCCGCGCGGCGGTGCGGCCGAGCGTCGAGAACAGCGCCTCGACCGGCAGGTCCATCGTGCGCAGCAGGCCGGTGACCTGAGCGGTGATCTGCTCGTGTCCCTTGGCATAGCCGATGATGTAGCGCGCCAGCGGCCCCACCTCCATCGCGTGACCGCGCCAGCGGGGTGCCTTGATCCAGCTGTATTTCGCCGCCTCGTCGATGTTCTTGATGTTGGTGCGGCTGCCGACAGTATTCGCGCCCAGCTCGAACTTCGCCTCGGTCACGCCGTCCCACGGGTGCAGGCCGCGGCCGGGCGTGCCATATTCGTACCAGCTGTGATCGACGAATTCCTGCACCTGTTCGGGATCGCGCACATCGACGTCATGCACCTCGTCGAGGTTGCCGTTGATGATCGCGCCGCGCGGCAGGTGAAGCTGGTCGGCGTCGAAATTGTTGGCATGTTCGGGGATGTCGCCATAGGCGAGCACCGCCTGGCTGGACAGCCCGCCGCCATACAGCCAGTCGCGGTAGAAGCCGCCGATCGCCACCACGTCGGGGATATAGACGTTGCGCACGAAGTCCTGGCACAGCTGGATGATGGTCGAGACCTGGTTCAGCCGTTCCATGTTGATCGCGCCGACCGCGCCGGTGGAATGCACGTTGATCGGGCAGGGCACACCGCCCACCAGCCAGTTCGGGTGCGGGTTCTTGCCGCCGAAGATCGTGTGGATCTTGACGATCTCGCGCTGCAGATCGAGCGCCTCGAGGTAGTGCGTCACCGCCATCAGGTCGGCCTCGGGCGGCAGACGGTAGGCGGGGTTGTCCCAGTAGCCGTTCTTGAACAGGCCCAGCTGGCCGGATTCCACGAACTGTTTCAGCCGGTTCTGAACGTCCCGGAAATAGCCGGGGCTGGAGAGCGGGTGGTTGGGCCCGACCTTCTGCTGAAGCTCCGAGGTCGCCCTCGGATCGGCGCGCAGGGCGTTCACGGGGTTCACCCAGTCCAGCGCGTGCAGGTGATAGAAATGCACGATGTGGTCGTGGATCTGCAGGTTGAGCTGCATGATGTTGCGGATCGAGTTGGCGTTGTCGGGGATGGTGATCCCCAGCGCGTCCTCGACCGCGCGCACGGATGTCAGCGCGTGGGTGCCGGTGCACACCCCGCAGATGCGTTCGGTAAAGGCCCAGGCATCGCGCGGGTCGCGGCCCTTCAGGATCACCTCTAGCCCGCGCCACATGGTGCCGGTGGAGACGGCGTTGCGGATCACGCCGTTTTCATCCACGTTGACTTCGCAGCGCATGTGGCCCTCGATCCGCGTCACCGGATCCACGACGATCCGGCGCCCGGAATTGTCCAGCTCGAAACCGTTGGGGGTTTGAACAACCATCTATCAGGCCTCCTCGGAAACGTCGTTCTGGGTCTTGCGTTGCGCGGCCTTCAGCGCCGAGACGGCGGCGTGCAGCGCCACTGCGCCGCCCACGCCGGCGGCCGCCGTCATGCCGATCTTGTCGGCATTGGATTCGACGCCGAACTGGGTCAGGTCGGTCACCCGGTCATAGAAGCTGCCCTGATCCCAGAACCCGTCCTCGGAGCAGCCGATGCAGCCGTGGCCGGACTGGATGGGGAAGCTCACGCCCTCGTTCCAGCGGATGGTCGAGCAGGCGTTGTAGGTGGTCGGCCCCTTGCAGCCCATCTTGTAGAGGCAATAGCCCTTGCGCGCGTTCTCGTCGTCCCACGCCTCGACGAACTGGCCGGCGTCGAAATGCGGCCGGCGATAGCACTTGTCGTGGATGCGCTGGCCGTAGAACATCGCCGGCCGGCCCTGGCGGTCAAGCTCGGGCAGGCGGTCGAAGGTCAGCATGTAGGTGATGACGCCGGTCATCACCTCGGCGATCGGCGGGCAGCCGGGCACCTTGATGATCGGCTTGTCGGAGATGACCTTGTGCACCGGGGTTGCCTGCGTCGGGTTGGGATAG
This sequence comes from Ruegeria intermedia, assembly GCF_900129345.1. Taxonomy (GTDB): domain Bacteria; phylum Pseudomonadota; class Alphaproteobacteria; order Rhodobacterales; family Rhodobacteraceae; genus Ruegeria; species Ruegeria intermedia. The sequence continues at coordinate 18,054 of NZ_FQVK01000031.1, forward strand.
GCGGCCTGCACGCAGCCATAGGACGCGCAGGCGCCCCAGCTGATGATGGCCTTGGCGTCCTTGGCGGCGTAACGCAGCTTTTCCACGAAGGGCTTGCCGCCCGAGATGCAGAACATCCCGTCCTCGTTCAGCGGCGGGTTGCCCTCGACCGCGAGGATGTAGTTGCCCTTGTATTGTTCGATCGTCTCTTCCAGCGCCCGTTCCGCGGCATGGCCGGCGGCGGCCATCAGCGTGTCGTCGTAGTCCAGCGAGATCATCGACAGCACGACATCCTTCACCAGCGGATGCGCTGAGCGGATGAAGCTTTCCGAACAGCAGGTGCATTCCAGCCCGTGCAGCCAGATCACCGGCGTGCGCGGCTTGGTCTCCATCGCGTGGGCGATCTTCGGTACGAAGGCCGGCCCAAGCCCCAGCGCCGAGGCGGTGAGCGAACAGTATTTCATGAAGCTGCGCCGGGTGATCCCCTGGCGGCGCATCACGTCATAGAAGGTTTCCCTGGGCTTCAAGGCTGGCCCTCCTCCAATTGCTGCGATTGATTCCCCGCCCGCGCGGTGCGGGCGGACTCCTTCCCATTCAAGAATGCCGGGAGGCGCGGCAGCATAAAGCAAAAGGCAGGAAACTGGGTGAAGTCGTAATTTTCGATTGTTTTTCAGATTTTTATGCGAAAAAGACAAGGCTCGGCATACCACGGTATCCGGTCGCGCGGTTACCTTCCTTGCAACCCGGTGGCAACGCAGTGACCGCCCGCCGCTCAGGCTCCGGCCGCGGCGATCAGCGCCTGCCCCAGTGCCAGCCCGCCGTCATTGGCAGGGGTCTTGCGATGGATCAGCACGGGCAGCCCTTCAAGCTTCCGGGCGCACAGGTCCAGCAGCGTTGCGTTCTGGAAACACCCGCCCGACAGCGCGATCGCGCGGGCTTCTCCGCCTTCGACCAGCTGCCGCGCGCGGGCGCAGAACGCCTCGGCCAGCGCGGCGTGGAAGCGTGCGGCCATGAACTCGGGCGGCGCGCCGTCGGCACGGTCGAAGGCCCATGCCCGGAACATCGGGGCGGGATCCAGCGCCTCGCCTGCGGCGTCGAACGGGTAGGGGCGGGACAGCGCCTCCGGCGCGCTGCGGGCCAGTGCCTCAAGCCGCATCGCAGCCTCCCCTTCGAAGCTCTGCGCGCCGGTCACCAGCCCCAGCGCGGCGGCGAAGGCGTCGAACAGCCGGCCTGCCGAGGAGGAAAGCGGCGCGTTCACCCCGCGCGCGGCGGCGGCGCGGGGCAGGGACAGGTCGCGGCCCGCAAGAATTTCATCGGCCAACGCGCCCAGCCCCGCCGCATCCAGGCGCGCCAGCAGGTTGCGCCACGGCTCGCGCTGCGCCGCGTCGCCGCCGATCAGCGGAACGGGGGCCAGATGTGCGGCACGGCGGAAACCGACGTAGTCGCCGACAAGGATTTCGCCGCCCCAGATCGTGCCATCCGCACCGAGCCCCAGCCCGTCGAGCACGATCCCGGCAACCGGCCCGCCATCGCGCGGCCAGCCGTTTTCCGCCATGCAGGCGGCCATGTGCGCGTGGTGGTGCTGGACGCGGATCAGCGCGCCATCCGCGTGTGCTCTGGCGCGGGTCTCGGCGTGCTGCGAGGCGCGATAGCCGGGATGCAGGTCGCAGGCGAAGATTTGCGGGCGGTGGTCGAACAGCGCGGCATAGTCGGCATCGGCCTTGCGGAACTCGTCGAAACAGAGCCGGTCGTCCAGATCGCCCAAGTGATGCGACAAAAGCGCCCGGCCCGATTTCGTCAGACAGATCGCGGATTTGAGCTGCCCGCCGAAGGCCAGAACCTGCGGGGCGTCCTCGAACCCCGGCGGCAGCGGCAGCGTGCCCGGCACCCGCCCGCGCGCGCGCCGCAGAACCATCGGGCCCTGCGGCGTCAGCCGTTCCACCGAGTCGTCGAGCCGCCGCAGGATGTCGCGGTCATGCATCAGAAAGCCATCCACGAAAGGCGAAAGCTTTGCCCGCGCCTCGTCGTTGCCGATCACCTGCGGCTGACCCGAAAGATTGCCCGAAGTCATCACCAGCGGCCCCCCGAAGGCATCCAGCAGCAGGTGATGCAGCGGCGTGGAGGGCAGCATCCATCCCAGCGTGTCCTGTCCCGGTGCCACCGCCTCGGGCAGAGCGGCGCCGCGCGCGGTCAACAGCAGGATCGGCGCGGCGGGGTCGGTCAGCCGCGCTTCGGCCTCGGGCCCGGCATCGGCATGGGTGCGGATCATGTCCAAGCCACCCATCAGGGCAAAGGGCTTGGCCGGGCGGCGCTTGCGGTCGCGCAGGCGTTGCACGGCGTCCCCGTTCCGCGCGTCGCAGGCAAGGTGAAACCCGCCCAGCCCCTTGACGCCGAGGATCGCGCCGTCGCGCAGCATCCCCGCCGCCTGCGCGATCGGGTCGCCGGGTCGCTCGGCACCGTCCACCTCCAGCCACGGGCGCGGGCCGCAGGCGGGGCAGGCGACGGGCTGGGCGTGGAACCGGCGGTCGGCGGGGTTTTCGTATTCGGCGCGGCAGGCAGCGCACATCGGGAAGTCCCGCATCGAGGTCTGCGCCCGGTCATAGGGCAGGCGGTCGAGGATGGTGAAGCGTGGCCCGCAATGGGTGCAGTTGGTGAAGGCATAACCGTGACGCCGTTCGGCCGGGTCGCGGATCTCGGTCAGGCAGGCGGGGCAGGTGGCGCCGTCGGGCGTCACGCCCGTGTCCGCCGCGCCGCCGGCCGAGGCGACGATCTCGAACCTCTCGGGCGCGCAGTCAAAGACATGGGACGCGCTTTCCACCGCCTGCACCTCGGCCAGCGGCGGGGCCTCGGTCGCCAGCGCGCGTTCAAAGGCGTCAAGCGCGGGACCGGCGGCATGGATCAGCACGCCCTCGGCATCGTTGCGCACGTCTCCCGTGATCGCCATGCGGCGGGCGAGATCCCAGACGAAGGGGCGAAAGCCCACCCCCTGCACCTGCCCGCGCACCCGGATGCGGCGACCCGTGGCCCCGGCCATCAATGCACCGTGCAGACCATGCAGGGGTCGAAGCTGCGCACCACGTGCTGGACGGCGATCGGCGTATCCTCGCCCGGCGCGACTTTGACGCCTTCCAACGCCGCCTCCAGCGGGCCGGGGGTGCCGTTCGCATCGCGCGGGCTGAAGTTCCACGTGGTCGGCGCGACGATCTGATAGCCCGCGATGCGCCCGCCTTCGACCCTGATCCAGTGACCGAGCGCGCCGCGGGCAGCCTCGACCAGCCCCTCGCCCGCGCCGTCGCGGATGGGCGGCGTGTCGGCCATGAACGGCTCTCCCGGCCGCAGCGCGTCCGCCCATCGTTCCAGCAGGATCTGCGTGCGGGCGATCTCCAGCAGCCGCCCCGCGATCCGCGCCAGCACGCCGCCGCCCGACGCCCCCAGTTCCAGCGCCAGCGGGTGCCCGTCCACCACGGCGCGGGCCAGCGCGCCCACCTCCATCGTCCGGCCGCCCAGCCGCGGCGCCTTGCACCAGCTATAGGCCGGCTCGGCCATCTCGACGTCGGGATCGGTCACGCCCCGGGCGGGGTGGGCGGATTTGCCCAGCATCCAGGCATGGGTCAGATCCTCGGTGATCGCGGCGGTATCCAGCGGCCGGTGCTGCCCGTCGGCCCAGATGCCGGGTTTCATGGCGCGCCCCTCGGCCAGCGGGTAGGCGCCGTAGGACAGATACCGCCCCGGCCCGCGCCCAAGCTTGCCCAGTTCAAGGTCATGCGCGATACGCAGGAAAAGCCCCGCATCGCCCGCCGTCCACGCCATCAGCGCGTCGCGCGTGGCAAGTTCGGCGAAGGCCTCGACCGGAGCGCCGAACACCACCCGTTCCAGATAGCGCCGGAACCCGGCCAGCGACATCCTGATCCGCTGCCGGTCGCGCTCGGTCGGGGCGCGGGTGACGCCGGCGGGTTGAAACGCAAGCGTGTGCGGCCATTTCCCGCCCAGCAGCCCGACGATGTGGAAGAGTTTCGCCCGCGCTTCGACCGCCTCGCGCACGGCCGAGCCCTGCGCTGCAGTGAAACGGTCCACGGCCGTCTCGTGCCAGTCGCGCCCGGCATAGGCCGGACGGGCGAAATCGGGCATGAAGAACAGGTTGAAATGGGTGACGTGGTCGGCAAGGTTCTCGACCCCGTGCAGGATCGCCGCCGCCAGCGCCCCCTGCGGCGCGGGGCTTGCGCCGGTCAGCGCCGCCAGCGCGCCCGCCGCCGCCGCCGACTGGCTGATCGAGCAGATGCCGCAGATGCGGGGCGTGATCGTCATCGCGTCGCGCGGGTCCTTGCCCAGCAACATCCTCTCGAACCCCCGGAACAGCGGAGAATTGGCGAAAGCCGCGCGCACGCGCCCGTCCTCGACCTCCAGCCGGATTTCCAGATCGCCCTCGACCCGATTGAAGGGGCCGACGAGAAGCCTGCGGGGGGTGTCGGTCATGACTTGGGGGCCTTTGGTCTTGGTGGCACGAGGATGCGGTCGGCGGTTGCGTTGGCACTGATCCGCGGCGGGGTCGCGGCCTTGGACAAGGAGGCCAGCGCCATGAACCACGCCTTTGGCATGTCGGTGGGCAGACCCACGGGGATGCCTGCGAATTTCGGGGTCTCGGTGAAGGCGTGGCGTGGTTCCTCGAACTCCGGCGCGGTGCAGTTGATGCACGGGTATCCGGCGCGGGTGCAACTGCCCTCGCCATTCCAGGTGCGGATGTTGCAATCGGCCGCCGCCTGGGTGCCGACGCAGCCAAGATGCTCCATCAGGCAGCCCTGCTGCGACAGTTTCATCGCGCTGGCCTTGTACTCGTAGAACTCGTTCTTGGGGCAGGCGTGATGGGCCAGCGTCTCGGTGAAGAAGAGCGGCCGCGACAGCGCGTCGAGCCCCTCGGGCCCCAGCGTGCCGGCGGCCAGCATCAGCAGCGTCTCGGTCACCCAGCCGGGATGGGTGGGGCAGCCCGCGACATTGACGACCGGCAGCCCCGACCGCCCGCGGAAATCGGAGGACAGCACGCCCCCGGCGTGCTTGCCCTCGTATTGCAGGCCGACCGCATCGGTCAGGTTGTCCCCGGCCGACGAAACCCCGCCGAAGGCGGCGCAACTGCCCACCGCGACGACATGGCCTGCCTTCTCCGCGAGGCTCTGCACCCAGTCGAGATTCGAGCGCCCGGTGCCCGCCAGCATCTGGAACCGCCCGGTGCCGTTCGGACCGCGCAGGACCGCGCCCTCGACGCAGAGGATATCCAGCGCCACCTCTCCCGCCTCGATCCGTTCGAGCAGCGCGCGCACCTCGGCGCCGGTCTCCTGCGACAGCGCGGGATGCCACAGAAGGCGGATGCCGGCAGAGTCCAGCAGGTCGAGCACGTTGGGATCCTCGGCGCACAACAGCGACATCGTGCAGCCGCCGCAGCCGGCCGATTGCAGCCACAGAAGGTTCATTCGGCCACCCCCAGAGGCAGTTCCAGCCGGAAGCAGGCGCCGGTCTCGGACGGGCACAGCCGCAGGTGACCGCCATGCTCCTGCGCGATCTTGTGCGAGATCGACAGCCCCAGCCCGGTGCCGCGGCCGACATCCTTTGTGGTGTAGAACGGATCGAAGATCGCGCCGGCCTTGTCGGGCGGCACGCCGGGGCCGTTGTCGCGCACGCTCAGAACCGCGCGGTCGCCCTCCAGCCGCGTGTCGATGGTTATCTGTGGATCTTCTACACCCTCAACCGCGTCATAGGCGTTCTGCACGAGGTTCATGACCACCTGCTGGATGTGACCGGGCCGCCCCCGTGCCGGAACGCGGTCATCCCCGGTATGGGTCAGCGTCACCCGCCGGCGCGCGCCGCGTTCGACCCAGTGGGCGGCGACACGGGCGGTTTCGGCAAGATCGAAGCTGGTGATCTCGCCCGAGCCTTCGGCCGAGAGCCGCCGCAGATCCTCGACGATGTCGCGCACGCGCTCGGCCCCGTCGCGCGCGCCGTCTATGGCGGCGCGCAGGTTGCGCAGCTCGCGGTCCAGTTTCAGCTCCTGCCGCAGGCGGATCAGCTCTTCGCGGTCGGCGCCTTCCTGCACTTTGCGAAAATAGGTCTCGAACCTGCCGACGTATTTTTCCAGCGCGTGGGCGTTGGCATAGACGAAGCTGATCGGGTTGTTCAGCTCGTGGGCCACGCCGGCCAGCAGCCGGCCAAGCGCCGCAAGCTTCTCGTTGCGGACAAGCTGCGCCTGGGCATCCTGCAGCGCCTTGTGGCTTTCCGACAGCTTTGCATAGGCCCGGCGCAACTCGCCCACGGGGCGCCCGGTCAGCACCGCGCCGGTCGCGCGGCCGCGATCGTCCAGACGGGGTGCGATCGAGACTTCCAGCGGGGCGGGGCCTTCGGGGGTCACGATCTCGATCTCGATCATCCGCGAGGCGCGGGTTGCCATCGACTGCTCGACCGCCGAGGCAAGCGCCTGACGGGAGCCCTCGCACACGAATTCGGACAGCGCGCTGCCGGCAAGCTGGCTCTGCTGGCGGCCCAGCATCTGCCCGAGCGACCGGCTGGCCTCCTGCAGGCATTGCTGGCGATCGACCACCATCAGGACGTCCGACACCGATTGCAGAACCGAGCTCATGAACCGCCGGAGCGCATCGAGTTCGTGGTTCTTTTCCTCGAGCTTCTCCTGGTAGGCCACCAGTTCGGCATAGGTCCGGTCGACGGCCTGCAAGACGTCGAGCCACGCCGTGTCGGTCAGGTCGGTCAGCTCGGGGTTGTCGCGATGTGGGGTGCCTTGGGTCATCGGGATCTCCTGACCGTCGATGATAACCGCCGCAATGGCCGGCGAAAAGCGCCCTTGTGCACGACGGCGCGATATCCGCCAGTTGAACATGAGCTGGCTTGAGCCACATTACGGCTGCCACATTACGGCGAACGCGGCGGGTGCACCGATAACCGTTACGCTGACCCTTTGACGACTCCCTGTCTGACGCCACGACCCATACGCTGCTGCCCTATATCATGGCGGCGCAGGCCCAGATGCACGTCACCCACAACGAGGCGCTGCGGATCCTCGACGGGCTGGTACAGCTTTCCGTTCTCGACCGGGACCTGACTACGCCGCCCGGCAGTCCCGCCGAAGGCGACCGCTATATCGTCGGCTCCGGTGCGACGGGCGACTGGGCGGGGTGGGACCTGAACATCGCCCTCTGGACCGACGGCGCCTGGCTGCGCCTGCCACCGCGCACCGGATGGCGGGCGTGGGTCGAGGACGAGGGCCTGCTGCTGGTCTACGACGGCGCGGGTTGGGTCGGGACCACCCCGGCCGCGTGCAGAACATGGCGCTGCTGGGGCTGGGTACCACGGCGGATGCGTCGAACCCGTTCTCGGCCAAGCTGAACGCCGCGCTCTGGACGGCGAAGACAGTCGCCGAGGGCGGCACCGGCGATCTGTTCTACAACATGAACAAGGAGGCCGCCGGCGACGATCTCGGGCTGACGCTCCAGACCGGCTTCGTGACCAAGGCGCTGGTGGGGCTGTTCGGCTCGGACAGGTTCCGGCTCGCGGTCTCGGCCGACGGCAGCACCTTTTTCGACGGGCTGAGCGTCGACAACGCCACCGGCATTGTCGACCAGCCACGCTTGCCGCGGTTCAAGGCGTACACGAACTACGACAATTGCGTCGGCGTCGGGACCTGGACGAAGATCGGCATCAACAACACCGACTACAACGATCAGGGCGCGTTCGACGCAGCCAACAACCATTTCGTGGCCGCGGTCGACGGAACCTACCTGTTCGGCGCGACGTTGCTTTACAAAGTCAACGCCAGCACGTCCGCGCGGATGAGCGGGCGGCTTGTGCTGAACGGCACGGCCGGGATCCGAGGGTCGCGCGGCGAGATCAGCGGCGCGCATGTATCGGAGGCAACAGCCCTCTGGCTGCAGACGATGGTGGCACTGGCGGCTGGCGATACCGTCGAGTTGCAGGGAAATTTGGGTGCAGCGGATGGGTATTTCGCTGCCGACCAAACGTCGTTTTGGGGAGCGAAGGTTGGGTGAGGGTCCCGGACTGAGCACCGCATCCCTACGATGGCCCAAGAAGCGTATCGCTCCGCAGGTGAGCCATCAGCAAGCCGGAGTGGCTGCCCCGCTCCAGCGCAAGCAGGCCGGGCTTCTCCGAGCGGCCGAAGGCACAAAGATCTGGTTTCCACTTCCGTTCGGCCTCGATCATGCCCGACAGGATGTCTTCTCCCGCAACGTGCAGATCCGCCTTGGGCCGCGGCGTGCTGGCAGCGGTGGCATGTGCGTCGAGTACGCGGTCGAACGCCGCTTGAACGGTTTTCGCGTCCGCCCTGTCAGGAGCCGAATCGCGTGGCGCGAACAGGCCCAGAACCTGCGCACCAGGTGCGAATCGAAGGGCGGTCGCGAGGGCCGCGCCGGCCCGCGCCGAGCCATCGAAGGCCACGAGCACATGCCGGTAGGGCCCGACCGGCCGCCGCTTCGCGACGAGCATTGGAACACGGGACGCAGCCGCGATACGGTCTGCAAGGCTTCCCAGAACGATCTTGCCCAGGGTGTAGTCCCGGCCCGTTCCGGTCACGACCAGGTCAGGTTTCTCGCGGTCGAGGTGCTCGGGCAGGACGTCTCCGGCTTCACCTTCAAGCGTCGTCCACCGCGCCGGCAACGGTCGCGCCAGGGCCAGTGCTGTTCGCAGATGCCCTTGCGCATCGACAAACAGCGCGCCTTCTTCCCGCGTGCGCGCGCGGTCGGCGGGCGAGGCCGGATCCACCGCGTGGGTGAT
>NZ_FQVK01000032.1 GCF_900129345.1 Ruegeria intermedia
CTACCGCCCGCCCGCACCGACAAGCATCGTCCCGGTGGACCAGAGACCCTCGATGCACTAACAATCAAATTGGACCACCTAATAGGGGCAGACCACTGGCTCTCCCACTTACTGCCCTTCTTGCCATTGTGATTGGTGTCTTTGCTTTTTGGCCCGGTTCTGTACAGGGTTCAGGCTGGGGCATAGACAAGGTAAAACATATAGCAGCATTTGCCGCTCTTATTCTCCCGGTTGCGTTTCTGCGCCCTGGAAAACTGGTTTGGGTCGTTTTGTTTGCACTTTTCTATGGCGCTGCCATCGAACTCGTGCAGCCCTTTGTCGGTCGGTCCAGATCTTGGGGAGATTTTCTAGCCGACCTTGCTGGCATTGCCGTTGGGTTGTCGTTGGGTTTTGGAATGCGAGGGCGCTTTTTGGTAACCGCCCGATTTGGACCACCTGCCGCGCCGGATGATCAGATCTTATAAGACGTCGTTACTGACGTGGATAACGACGTCGTATGCGGCGAGGGCAGATTTTGCGACATGAGGTGATCGTTGGGGTCGAGCGGCGACGGTTTTGGCCGGATGAGATGAAGCTGTCGATTTTGCGGGAAGTTGGCGTGGGTGGCGCGACCGTGACCGACGTTGCGCGCCGTCATGATGTGACGCGGCAGCACATTTATCAGTGGCGGCGGCAATTGAAGGACAAGGGCCTCTGGCCGGAGCCTGAGGGCATGGCGTTTTTAGCACTCGACGCGCCAGACCTGCCCCTGACTTCCGAGCCGGAATCCGCGACCGGTGCGCCTGCCGAGATTGGTTTTGCAAACGGGCGTATTCTGCGCTGCCCGCCCGGTATGGCCGAGGCGGAGATCATACAATTGATCCGGCTGGTCGAGACGGCATGATCGGACCCGGCACGGGCGTCCGTGTGTATCTGGCCTGCGGAACGACGGACATGCGCAAAGGGATCGCTGGCCTGTCGGCCTTGGCGCAGGATGTTCTGCGGCAACGGCCTGCGAGTGGCGCAGTGTTTGCGTTCCGGGGGCGCAAGTGCGACCGGCTCAAGCTCTTATACTGGGATGGCCAGGGATTTTGCCTCTACTACAAGGTGCTGGAGAAAGGGCGCTTCCCTTGGCCATCGGCGAAGGATGGGAGTGCGCGCCTGACCTCTGCCCAATTGGCGATGCTTTGGGAGGGGATTGACTGGCGTCGTCCGGATTGGGGTGCGCCGCCTGCGCGGGTGGGGTAAATTACTGCGCTGATATCACTTGTTTTTATGGCGTGCTTCGGTGGATCATGGTAATCATCCGCATGTCCGAGAGCGCTCCAAAATTGTCTGACGATCCCGCCGTTTTGAGGGCCATCATCGCCTCCCTGGAGGCGGAGAATGCCAAGCTCTCGGCCACTTTGCGCGCCCATGATCTGCTGGTTCAGACCCTGCGCACGCGGATCGCGAAGCTGCAGAAACAGGCCTTTGGCAAGAGCTCCGAAAAGATCGAACGCGAGATTGAACAGTTGGAACTGGCGCTCGAAGACCTGCAGGTGGCCATGGCCGAGGCCGATGAATCTGCGGGGTCGGATGACGATGCCGAGGAAGACATCGCCACATCAAGCGAAGCTGCCCCGGACGATAAGCTGCCGCGCCGCCGCCCGCGCATCTCGAAAGATGCACCGCGCGAGCGCAGGGAACTTGATCCAGGTGATCACTGTCCGGATTGCGGCGGCGACTTGCGCGTCCTGGGCGAAGATGTCAGCGAGCTGATCGATATGATTGCGGCGCAGCTCAAGGTGATTGAGATCGCCCGCATCAAGAAATCCTGCCGCCGTTGTGAAAAGATCGTTCAGGAGCCGGCTCCCAGCCGCCCGATCCCGCGCTCCATGGCCGGTCCTGGCCTCCTGGCTTACATCCTGACGTCCAAGTTCGACGATCATGTCCCACTTTATCGCCAGCATGAGATTTTTGAACGCATGGGCGCGGACATTCCCGACACCACGCTGGTGGATTGGTGCGGGGCGGCGATGCGGACCTTGGCCCCCCTGATCGAGCGCATTGAAGCCGACGTGATGGCCTGCGACATCCTGCACGCTGACGATACCCCGATCCGGGTTCTGGATCGTTCTGCTAAATCAAAAGGCTTGGGAAAGGGCGTCAAACAGGGCCGCATCTGGACTTATGTGCGCGATCAACGGCCATGGGCTGGGCAAGCGCCGCCGGGCGCGGTCTACTACTTCTCACCGGACAGAAAGGGCGAACATCCCCGCAAGCATCTGAAAAACAGCGCCGGTGTCCTGCAGGCCGATGCGTACACCGGATTCAAAGCTCTCTATGAGACACGACCCGATGGCAACGCCCAATTCCGTGAAGCCGCCTGTTGGGCGCATCTCCGGCGGGACTTCCATGACATCTGGACTGGAACCAAGTCCGAGATCGCTAAAGAAGCGCTGGATCGCATTGGCCAGCTTTACGATATCGAGCGCGACATCAAAGGCCTGCCTGCCGACGAGCGGTATGCTGTCCGGCAACAACAAACCAAACCAAAGGTGGAGGCCTTCCACGCCTGGGCCGAAGCTCAACTGACGCGCATCCCAGGCAAAGGAGATCTGGCCAAGGCTTTCCGCTATGGACTATCCCGTTGGTCCTCCTTCACCCTGTTTTTTGGATGATGGCCGCGTGGCCATCGACAATAACGCAGCCGAACGCGGCATGCGCCCCATTGGCGTCGGTCGCCGCAACTGGCTCTTTGCCGGATCAGACACCGGCGGCGAAACCCTCGCCCGCGCAATGACCGTCATCGAAACCGCCAAAATGAACGGCATCGACCCGCAAGCCTACCTGACGGACATCCTCAGCCGTATCCACTACAACACCGTCAGGCCGCACAGCGCTCTGGGCTACCGCCCGCCCGCGCCGGCAAGCATCGTCACGGTGGACCAGAGACCCACGATGCACTAACAATCAAATTGGACCACCTAATAGGGGCAGACCACGCGGTATGGAACTGCAGCACGAAGCTTGGGCCGAACTCATGGATGATGAAGAGGAAGCTGGCGCTTTAGTGCCGATCATGGCGTTGGCATACGAGCATCACGAAGATCCGAAAATGCGTCCTTTTGACGGGCCTATCAGCGAGGGCAAAAGAAAAAGGCTTCTGATCAGGGCTGTTGCTGGTGTTATGCGTCTGCATCACTATTTCGTCCGTCGGCGCGAGTATCGTGCGCCTTCAGCTGAACCATTCGTACGCTCAAGCGGCAAAACCAAACGTAACGATCCATGCCCATGCGGATCCGGAAAGAAATTCAAGCAGTGCTGTGGGCGTGGACCCACGATTCACTGTGGCGTTTGGACAAAGCGTGTGGACTTGGATCACGGATCTAAACCTGATCGTCCTTTGACCTCACCCTGAACATTTTGTCAAAGCCGAAGCCCCTGTCAGGTTCCTAGCGGGGGTTTCATTCTGATAGTGTCTGACAATGGCCCTCTCGGCCTGTGACCCGGAATGAAAGCGGCGTTGTTTTGCGCGGTTTCAGGGCCATGGTAAGAAGCTTGGTTGCGCGCTTAACGGACAACACGAAAACCCACCTCGCCTTCCGCAATGTGCGCAATACAAAGTCGTCCGGTGGCATAGGCGCCGATATCGACCGAAATTACCCCATTCTCCGCACCGGGCGCATCTACGATGGTATGCCCATGCGCGATCCAGAGACCATCCTGGCGTAGCTCTTTTCCGAATCCAGGATGCCCCCAGACCAAAGTATCCCGGAACTGATCTTCCAGTGAGACGCGCGGGTCGGCCCCGGCGTGTACGACAGCCACATTTCCGTTGCGATGGCAATAGGGCAGGGTGCGGAGCCAGAAGACCTGTTCAGCTCCCATTTTTTGGCGAAGGTTGTCGCGTATTGCCTCGAGTTCCAACCCGTTGCTGGTTTCTGTCACACTGGAAATCCCGTAGCTGGCCAGTGTTTGCAGCCCACCATAGCGTAGCCAACGCGGACCGTTGGTGATTGGGTCTTCCAGGAACGCCAGAAGCATCTCTTCGTGGTTGCCACGGATGCAAAAACAGTTGTCGCGATCGACGAGCATTTGAAGAACGCCGGCACTGTCCTCACCGCGGTCGATGTAGTCGCCAACAAAGAAGATGGGATATTCTGAGTCCAGCTGCGATAGGGCGGTTTCAAGAAGATCTGAGCGACCGTGAATGTCGCCAATCAGGTAGAACGGTGTTTCAGGTGCAACGGCCGAAAAAGTTGGTGGTCTTCGGCGTAGACTGGTAATCCAAGATCTCAGCATTTTTTGAAGCCCGATCTACTCAGAAGGGTTTGAGACCGTCTGCTCCTTCGTGTCTCCAAGTCGCTAAGGTACTGTTCAATTCGAATAGTATTTCCGACCATATTGTGCGTAGGCGCCGTACTGGCCGTCATAGCCATAACGTTTCATGCCTTTCGTATCGATCTGGCTAAGCACCAGACCAGAGGGGCGGAAATTCACGCTCTCCAGCATGCGTAAGCCTTCGGCAACCTGTGCCTGACTGGTCGAATCCCAGTGGACGGCGAATAGCAATGCATCAGCATGTTGGGCGATCGTGCGCGCATCGGGGACAACGAGCACCGGGGCTGTATCGATGAGGACTACGTCGTACGCGTCACGGGCTTCGTTGATCATTTTGGAGAACCGTTCCGAAGAGAACAGGTCAGCCACGTTGGCGTCAAACTTCTCTCCCAGCAGGACATCTGCGCCAATTTCGGGGATGCGCAGACTTGCATCCGAAAGGTTGGTATCTCCGGCCAAGACCGAGATCAGTCCGTGTTTGTAATCCTCTTTCGAGAAATACTCCGAAAATACCAATCGGCGAAGGTCACCTTCGATCAGCAGCACGCGCTTACCCAAACCGGCAAAGCTTTGAGCCAATGCAAGTGTCAGCGTGGTCTTGCCTTCGCCGGGAATTGATGAGGTGAGCATGATCACCTGCGGCGGCTGATCCACGTTCGACAGCATGACCGACGTGCGAAGATTACGAATTGCTTCTGCGGCAGCCGAAGTGGGTTTCTCATGCAGGTAGCGGATGGCGTCCTTGCGTTGCTTCACGGGCATGCGAGGAATCTGACCCATAACCGTGATGCCAGTCGACTGCTCGAGCTGCTGAGGGGTTCGGAAGCTGTTGTTGAGAAATTCGCGTAGCAGAACCAAGCCAGCACCGAGCATGAGGCCAAGAATACCTGCAAGCGCAACGATTCTTGTTTTCTTGGGCGCTGACGGAATGGTCGGCAATACGGCTTTCGACAGAACCCGGCTGTCAGCCTGCTGGATGCCCTGCTGCACCGAGGTCTCCTTCAATCGACCGAGGAAGTATTCGTAGATCGACCGCGCCGCCTCAGCCTCACGGGTCAGCTGCTGCAGGGTCACCAAATCTTTCGACTGTCGGTCTATCTGGGCCTCGATGTTGATCAGGGATTGGTTCAGTCCCTGTACCTGGTTTTGCGCGCGCGCAAATGTGCTGGCCTCGGCTTGAATTATCTGCTTGGCCAGCTTGTCGAACGCTGCTTCCTCCATGGTGCCAGCCTCGACGCGGGCCAGCGCCTGGATCAGGGCAGGGTTGCCAGAGGCCTGGGCCAGGCTTTGCCGGTCGCTCACAGCCTCGGCTGCTTCCATGGCTTCGATCCGCGCCGCACTTTCGGCTGCCCTCTCAGAAGTGGATTTCAGCCGCTCACGAGTGTCCTTGGCTTGCCGGTTCAAAGCCTCCAACACCTCGGGGCTGATCAGTTCCGTCTGGGAATTGAACTCCTTGACCCTGGCTTCTGCTTCTTCCAGTTCGACCTGCAAAGTTGCTACCCGATCCGACAGCCACTTGGTAGCACGCTGGGTCGCTTCGAATTTCACGTCGAGCTGGTTCAGGATGTAGAGTTCCGCCAACGTGTCGGCGAACAACTTTGACTTCGCTGGATCCTCGGTCGTCGCCTCGATCTCGAAGACATAGGTGTTGCGGATGTTTGAGATCGAAAAAGCTTCGAGAACGTTGGTCGTAACTTCTTCGGTGACTTGCTCTGGAGATTTGGATTCTGCGGAATCGCTAGGATGGATCAATTTACGTAGCAGAGCCAGGGGAGCAAAGCTGCTATCCTCGCGCAGGTCCGGATTGAATTCTGGATCGTTGACAAGATCCAGTTCGAGCACCAGCTTTTTTGCTAGTTCGCGGGATTTCAGGACTTCGACTTCAGTATTGATGCTGGTTTGGTCACCGGATAGACCCGACACCACGCTTTCGAAATCCACAACCTGGCTCTGGCGGTTTTCCAGCGTCACATGGGCAGTCGTCGAATAAAGCGGAACCGCGACGAAAAATGCCCAGTAGCCGGCAAGCGCTACTGCCACTGCCATGCAGGCTGCAATCCACCATTTGCCACGCCACAGCGTACGGAAGAGTTCCACGAGATCGAATTCGTCATCGTCGATCTGCGACCCTCCCGTGGGCTGCAGGTCGGGCAGGGTGCTCTTGCGCTGGATCGGATCGATGTTGTTCACGCTCAGGTTCCTGTTCTTCAGTTCAGGCTGGTTCCGCTTTCAAACAAAGAGGACCGTCAATTCACGGCACTTGCGACCGAAGATGTAACCAGGTTCGGTGCAAGTTGGGTTAGCACCCGGTTCCACTTGGTGATCGGTTGTTCGGCCACGAAGATGATATCGTTGGGACGAAGCTCCATTCGTGTTGCGAGCACGAAATTTGCGGCGTTCGTCGCATCAAGGTTCCATGCGGTGACACCTGCACCTGCATGTGGTCCGTCGCTCCTTAGGATGTAGATCTGGCGCGGGTTTCCGGTTCTGGATGCAAAGCCGCTGCTGCCGCCGAACAGCGCGTCTGCAAGGACGGCCTTTCGCTCAAAGGGTAGAGGGTAGCGAGCTTGTTTGAAGACTTCCCCGACCAGATAGACAAAGTCCCGATCGACAGCATCCACAGCCAGTCGCTGGGCGAAGCTTTCACGTTGCTCTTCGAGTGCGGCGCGGCGCAGCTCGATTTCGAACTCCAATTCCTCCAGCGCGGTCTTGCGTGTGGCTTGCCGCAAGTTCGAAAGTTGGATCTGCTGGGCGAAGTATTCCGATGCCTTTTCCAGCTCGAAATCGGTATCGACAAACACGCTGTCGCCGTCTTGCAGAACGAGGTTTTGCAGTGAACCCTTCTTCAAGTATTCGCCTACTGGGATCTGGTAAAGCTTGCCATCCCTGTAAATCCGTACCGAAGCATAGTCACGATCAGTGAGATTAAACCCTCCAGCAGCATTGATTGCCTGGTTCAGCCGAAGTGGCGTCAGGGTCAGGGGGACCACGGTCGCATTCTTGACCGCACCGCCAATTGTCACGCGCTGCGAGTTGAACTCCGCAATCTCAAGGCTGAAGGCTGGGTTGACACCAGCAGCAACCAGCTTGTCGAAAACAGCGCTTTCGGCTTCCTCAAGCGTCCTTCCGGCCACCACAACCCGGCCAATATCTGGAATGGAGATGGTGCCGTCATCCTGCACTGTGTAGCCTTGACGGCGGTTCTCAGCCGCCAGCAGACCGCTCAGTTGCTCGACAGAGGTAGTCGCACTCGGAGTGGCCAGTAGAAGCTTGTCTCCAACCCCAATCTTATAAGGCTGGCGCGGCACCTCTGGAGGTATACGAGTTTCCAGGCTGTTGGGACGCCTCTCGGGCAAGAAAGCAGGCTCTATTTGCGCCTGCTCTACCCTCGGTCCGCGAACGGAACCGGTTGTGGCAAAGAATGCCGCCGGCAGCTTTCGGGGCACGTAAGTTGACCGGTTTGCGGTTTGCACGGTTTCGGCCGTAACGGGGACCACCCGAACAGATGCAACGGTTTCGGTCTCGCCTTCCGAAATCGTCGACGAGTGATAGACGACGCCACAACTGGCCAACAACAGGACGCCTACCAGCGGCAGCATTTTCTTCATCATCTTCATCATCTTTGCCTGCAGACGGTCTTTTTTTGAGCGTCCTAATTCGTTCGGAATTTCGATACAAGTTGCGAAACGCCGCGGTACCTTGCGGTGTTGTTTTTTGCTGGGTGTTCCGAACCAGATCATGAAAGGACAAGGCTGCTTTTGTCTGCAGAGACGCGGGTTTCGCGCCCCATCAGGTCCAGCAGCAGCCATATTCTGTTCTTTGCTTCGACGGTTTCGACCTTGGCTGCGAAGCCGGCAAAAGGCCCGCGGATGAGCTGGACAGTGTCACCTGGTTCCAGTGTGCTTTCCGAAGGCGCGTCAATGCCCTCTGAAAACCGGATTCGCAAATTGGTGATCAATGCTGGTGGAACGATAGCGGGACGGTTCTGGGTGAAGCTGACCAGTCGCGAAACGCCGTAGGTGCTATTGATCTTGCGCCAGGGGCTCGAGTTGGGATTGACCTGAACAAATATGTAGCCGGGGAATAGCAGGCTCAACTTGTCCTTGAACCGACCACCTATGCGGCGGGTTTCGCGGATCTTCGGAGCAAAGACACGGAAACCCTGGTTCTCGAGATTGTGCTGTGCCCGCGCTTCCGTGTTGGGCTTGGTTTGCGCCAGGAGCCAGGTCTTTGACTGATCAGCGTCGTTGAACTGCCTGTGCGGGAAGATTTGTGTCATGGGGTATTCTCCCTCGTTCCTTGAATGGTCTGACGTGCTGCATCCGGAAAGAAGCTCTGGACGTCAGAACCTTGATCAGCTCAACTCTCTTTCGTCGTTTCTTTTATCCATTGGTTCTGTTGCGCCAATTGTTGAGCATCGGACCCGTGGTGTCCGAGCTCTGCTGGGTGGGTGAGGCATTTTGCAGAAGGCGCGAGCGCGGGCGCCTAACTCGAGCTCGCGCGGCCCTCAATCCAAGTTGGTATGTCCCGACGAATGCGCCGCCGAATAGGCACAATGCAACAAAGGACAGTACCGGTTCATTCCAGAATGTGACGCCGGCTGCTACTGGAGCTGCGATGAAAGGCAGCAAGACGCTGGTTGCCAATGGATTGGCGGTCGTGCGCTTGTCCCGGCCCAGGAAGAAGATTTCGAGCCCCCGCAAAACCAGCTGGTGGAAATGCAGGCGATCGGCAGTGTCGAAACTGACCCCTTTGCGGCGGCGGCGGTAAATCGCAAAGAGCGTGTCCGCCAAGGGCCAGAAGAACAGCAACAGCATAGCCCAAGCCGAGGTTTCAGGCGCTTCATGCAGAGTTACTATCGCTGTCCAGGTCAGCATGTAACCGATGATGTAGGCGCCGGCATCACCCAGAAAAATTCGGCCAAACGGATAATTGAACAAGAAAAATCCGGTGACCGAAAATGCCGTGATCATGCTCATGGTCACGATTTCTGATTGTCCAGTAAAAGTGGCAATGGCTGCAAGACCGACAGAGATCAGGAGACTTGTTCCGGATGCCAACCCATTAAGCCCGTCAATCAGGTTGAAGGCATGGCAATAACTGGCCACTACGAAAATGGTGACAAGTACAGCGACCGGGGTAAATTGGAAGATCCAGTCGAGCAGGAAGGAATCCGCAGTCGTAATCCAGATCTCCATCGCCCAGACAACAATCAGCGCAGACAGGAGAGTCGCACTGTAGCGAAGCTTGGTTGAGATGTGGCGGATGACGTCCTCGGCAAGGCCAGTCAAATACATCGGCAGTGCTGTCATTAGCAGGGTCATGAATATCTTCTGGCCCTGAAGAAAAGTAATCGCCGCACCAATCGTCATCCCGGCCATTACAGCCAATCCACCAATACGAGGTGTTGGAGCGACGTGCGATGCCTGTACAGCCGCGGTTTCATCGCTCGACCCTGTTAGGCGGATATGCTTGTTTTTTGTGAGAACTAGGATGGTGCAGACTAGGAAAGAAGCAAGAAATGATACCCAGTAGACAGCCATAGACAGCCGACTCCTCAATGTTAACCGAAACTCTTATGGTAGTGACGATAGATCAATGTGAGAGGTAAGGTAAATACGGTTTCCGCTGATTTTCTTGCTGGGTTCCTCTCTGCGTTACTCAGTTGCACAATTGGAACAGGCGGGCTCGGTGGGATACGGTATCTCATGAGAACCTGCCAGGGGCGAACAGCCAACTTAATATGGATGAAGTTTCCAACAGACTGTTTTAACATAAAGAAATATCAAATTTTGCATTCTGGACAAGTGCGAAAAAATTCTGAAAATCTCCGGAGCGTAACTTGACCTCCTGCGAGGAAAGGGGTTTATAAAGGTAATTTTGGACCGTTGGTTCGCGCCTTCGGTTCGAACGAGTGTCTAACGGAGTTGAACCGGGAAGCCTTGGTTCCAACAGTTTTCACAAATCTATCTAATCAACTATGGGTGGCGTGGTTCGCGTTGAGACCTATGTGTCTTCGCGCAGCGGATAACTGCCAGCTAGTTCAACGCTTTTGAGCAAGTCCCACGGCCCGGAGCAGCGTCCGTCGTCAGGCACCCGGAGACGCAAGCTCCCCGAGATCCAAAGCCTTTGGAAATTCTCCAGCCGGGTATTCCGAACAAGGGGAGCGGGTCTGGTCTGCCCCTATTAGGTGGTCCAATTTGATTGTTAGTGCATCGTGGGTCTCTGGTCCACCGTGACGATGCTTGCCGGCGCGGGCGGGCGGTAGCCCAGAGCGCTGTGCGGCCTGACGGTGTTGTAGTGGATACGCCATTGCTCAATCAGGATTTGCGACCGGTCAGGCCCTTGGGCTCTGACGCAGGATCAAGGGGCGTGATGCAGATCCGGTTCTCACCCGACCATCGCAATCGAACTTTGCCATTATTTGGTAGCGTCGCGTTCAACTGACGCAACTCTTGCTCAAGTTGTTCTCGCTCCGAATTTCTTGTTCATCTTCGCTCCTTGATGGCTTCGATGAACCAGAAATCCTCCGTTACTCAAACACCAAAATCTGTCCGATGGGTGCTGACGTCAGACACACCCGACCGGCGCTTCTGGGGCTGCAACCGGGCACGTCCGCAATCAAGGTGCATCTGAAGAAGGAAACCGCCCCCGCCCCGCGCCGAGGTGAGGCTGCCGGTACCTCAGACCTCGGCCGAGCGGGTCGAGCTGCACGTCCAGCAGACCCCCGCCGCCGGGGCCGCGCGGCTGACTCTGGTGTCGCCGGCCTTTTCCGGGCCGGTGGTGGTGGATTGGGACAGCGCCGAAGAGCTGAGCCAGAGCTGGCCCGAACTGATCGACAGCCTGACCCCCGAGATGCCAACCATCCCGCACCGGCTGGTCCTGCCCTGCGGCACCGACAACTGGTATCCGCGCCGGAACCGTCCCGGTCTGCTGGAGTTGCTTCAGCAGGAGGTGCCCGCGCCGTTGCCCGACTGGAACCTGCTGGCCAGCGAGCTGTCGAACCGACGCGAAGACCGCTATGCGGTCTCGAGCGACGGCGATCTGCCCGACGATCTGCCGGACGAGGGGCAGCGCCTGCTGGACCAGGCGACCGAACTGGCCGACGCAGATGTGCGGGCCCGGCTGGACGGGGGCGGAAGCCGCGACAACCATTCGCTGAAGTTCCTGACCTGGCTGTTCGCCAGATGTCCCGATTGGGTGGTTCCGGCCATGCTGGATGCGCTCGAGGCGGGGTACGGCCGGCATGTCTTCTTGGCAGATCACCGATCCCGCGCCCTTCTCTTGCAGGGAGTCGGGCGCACGGCCCGCGACGAACGGGACCAACGGCGCGCCTTCGATCACCTGTTCGGCCTGCCCGAAGACGGTTGGAACAAGAACCAGATGGCCTGCGCCGCCTTCCTGCTGTCACGCACCGACACCGCGCCCATGTTGCTGACGCGGGACGAGGTGGAACGTCTCGCCGCCATCGCCGAAGCCAAGGTGCACGAGGCCGTGGGCAATGATTTCACCGCGCGCTATTCCTATGGCCCCTACCTTCTGGTGGGTCTGCTGCGCTGGCGGTTGAAAGAGCCCTGGGCCCTGGTCGCCGGCCGCGACGAAACCGCCGACCGCCTGCTGGCGGCGACCCAGCGCCTGGCCGACGATCTGGCCGGAAGGGTGGACGGGAAACCGCATCTGGACCGCTATCTGACCGTGCTGAACGACGTCTGCAAAGAGCTGGAAGGCAAAGGCACCAACCCCAATCTGCTGGTCGATCTGGAAAGCTTCGCCCACAGCAGCGCGAAGGACGACGCCTGACGGTCTGGGGGCGCGCGATGGTCGCCGCCCCGCGCGGGCGAGAAGGCGCGACCCGGAAACCGGGCAAACTGCGATCAGAAGCCCGGTTCGTGCAAAGGGCGGCTATTTGCTGACGATTTCCACGGTATAGGCGCGCCGGGCCGAAGCTGGCGGCGGCGGGAAGGGCGCGGCGGCCCGGACCTGCGCCAGTGCGACCTGATCCAGCCGGGACGAGCCCGAGCTGCGGGCGACGCTGACCGACGCCAGCGCGCCGTTGTCGGCGATGCGAAAGGCCACCCGGACCGAGCCCCGGATGTTCACGCTTTTGCGCCGCGCCCGCACGATCCTGCGCTTGACCAGACCGGCATAGGTGCTGGCCTCGGCGTTTCCCTGCTCCTGCGCGGCGCGGTTCGTCCGTTTCGCCGAGGCCGCCCCCGTCGCCGCCTTGCCGGTGACGCTGCCCTTTTTGCGGCTGACCGCGGCATTGCCGCTCGGGGTGGGCGGTTTTGGGGGTCGGGCCTGCTGCGGCTGGGGTTTTTGCAGGGTCGGCGTATGGGCGTTCTGCCGCCGGGCCGGGGCCTGCGCCTGCACCCTGGTGGCCGGCTGCGCGCGCGCACGGTCGGCCGGGGCCTCGGGCGCGGTCCGAGCCGGGGCAACGGGTGAGTGCCGGGGGGCGGCGGGGGGCGGGGCCATGGTTCCGGCCGCATGATCCCGGAACGAGGACCCCAGCGACGCAGGGGCGACCGCGCCACCGCCTTCGATGAGAACCGCCTCGTCCGTGTCGAATTCGAATAGGGCGGCGGCGTGGGTCGCGGCGGCCAGCACGACCAGCGCGGCGGCCATGATGCGGGATTGCGGGATCATGGCAGGCCGCGCTCGGTCACGACGAAGACCCGGTTGGCGCCCAGGGCCCGCAGGGCGTCGCTGACCTGTTTCAACCGCACCGCCGGCAAGGCCCGGTCGGGCACCAGCCGCACGACGTCCAATGGCAGGTCGATGGAGGCGCGCTCGACATAGGCCGCCACATCCGTCAGCTCGGCCCCGCGATATTCCAGCACGCCGTCGGCGCGGATGACCAGCGCATCCGGGGGCTCGCGCCCTTCAAGATCCGCCGTCCGCACCAGGTGCACCGACTGGCTCAGGGGCGGCGCCAGCGTGCCCGCGATCATGAAGAAGACCAGCATCAGAAAGACCACGTTGATCAGGGCGATCGTCGGCTCGCGGCCGGGTTTCGTTTTCGGGATCAGCCGGATCATCCGATGACCTGCGTGCTGAGCCGGGACACGGGTTCAAGGGCTGTCAGCAAGTCGATCAACTGCTGCGCGGTCGCCCCGCTGCCCAGGCTGATCAAGGCCAGCTGATCGGTTCGGCCGTCGAACCGGGCGGCGACCGCGTCGGGCGCGACTTCGGTGCCGTCGATCAGGATGCGGTCGCGTTCCAGCTTGATGAACCGGATGGACCGCTGGGCCTGCGACCCGCCCGCCGCGGCGGTGGTCAGCTCGATCTCGGCATATTTCGAAAAGGTCGAGGTGAGCATGAAGAACAGCAGCAGCAGAAAGATAACGTCGATCAGCGATGTCATCGACAGGCGCCGGCGCCGAATTTTGCGGGTTTCAAGCGCCATGGGCCAGCGCCTCGGAGGACGGGATGGCCGGGCGTGGCGCGGCGGCGTGGCCGGGGGCAAACACCGTGCGCAGGGCGTGGTTGGCAAAGACCCGTTCGCGGGTCATCCGCGCCTCGAACCAGGTCAGGACCAGCGCAGTGGGCATGGCCACGGCCAGCCCCGCGGCGGTCGTCATCAACGCAACCCAGATGCCGCCGGCCAGCAGCGCCGGATCCACCGCGTTGCCGGCCTCTTGAAGGGTGCGGAAGGCCTCGATCATGCCCAGCACGGTGCCGAACAGCCCCAGCAGAGGCGCAAGCTGCGAGACCATGTCCAGCACGTTCAGCCCGCGTTCCAGCCCGGCAAAGCGCGCCTCGGCCTCGGCATCGGCGCGGTCCATCAGTTCCGGCCCGTGCCCCTCCAGCGCCATGGCGACCACCGGGGCCAAATAGCTGCGGCTTCGGTCCAGATGCGCGCGCGCGGTGGCCCGGTCGTTGCGGTCCCAGGCTTCGATGGCTTGCGACAGCTCGACATGCCGCCCGACCCCGGCGGCCTTGTACTGCCACAGCTTGTAGAGGATCAGCGCCATGGTCGCGACCGAGGTCGCGATCAGCACCGCCACGACCGGGCCGCCCAGGTCCAGAATTGCGGTCAGTCTTTGCAGAAACGCATCCATCGGGTCATCCAATCAATTCGGTCTCAAGGCGGCTGCGCAGCGTCAGGCCGGACAGGCAGGCATCGGCCAGATTGCCGGGATAGGCGCAGTCCTGCACCCCGTTGATCAGGATCCGGCTGATCTGATCGCAGGCCAGGCCGGCGAATTTGAACTGGCGCACGCGGGGCCGCCCGGCGGGCAGGTCCTGGAAATCCAGCAGCGTCAGCAGGGCCACTTCGCCTTGCGCGCCGAACAGCACCGTTTCATAGACGGCGGCGCCGATATCGGCGGGGAGGGCGTTTTCGACCACGAAGCTCAGCAGGCAGCCCTGATCCTGGTCAACGGCCGAGCTGAGCTCGATCGTGACGCCGCCCGCGCCCTGGGTGTCTTCGGCACTGGCCGACCCAGCCCCCGCGATGGGGGGCAGGGCCAGCAGGACCGCCCGAACAAGATTTTGCACAGCTTTTGTCATGACGGGTCCTCTCCCTTGTGGGTTCAGAAGGTCTTGGCCAGGGTCAGCTTGAAATTCCGGCCTGGCGAATTGCGGGTCGACAGGTTCGGCTGATAGGCCTTGTCAAAGATGTTCTCGATCCCGGCGCGCAGTTCGAACCCGGCCAGCGCGCCCTCTTGCGGCAGATAGGTCGCGCGCAGGGTGTTCACCCCGTACCCGCCCACCGGATCGCCCGAGGAATCGAGCCCCGACTTGGCGCCGAAGATCTCCCAGCTGACATCCAGGGTTTTGCCGAACCGCTTGCCCAGGGTGATCCGCGCCGAATCCGTGGGTTCGTTGCGCCACGGCGATCCGATGCCCGCCGCGCTGAATTCGGTGGCGCTGACGATGTTGGCGTTGAAATCGACGTAGAAGCCCGTGGCATGGGCATAGGAGGCCTCGATCTCGACACCCTCGGTTTCGACCTTGGACAGGGGTTGGGACGGGGTGCCCGACACGTACGAGGTGATGTCCCACAGATCGGTGCTGTAGAGATTGACCTTGGCGCGCACAACGTCTCCGGCGGCGAAGATGTCGCCGCGGTCATAGGAAATGCCGGCCTCCCAGGTGCGGGATTTCTCGGGCTGGGTCATGTACAGAGGCGTGCCCAGATCGTCGATGATCGGCAGGCTTTCGGTATAGGCCCCGCCCGCGAACACCGCGAAGCCGCTGGCGAATTCGTACCGGGCCGACAGGCCGCCCATCAGCGCGTCGTTGTCATAGCTGGCGTTGAAGGGCGCGGCCGCATCGCCGTTGCCCTTGATGTCCTGCGTTTCGTACCGCAGCGCGGGCGTCACGGTCAGCTGGTCGCCGAACTGGATGTCGTCGACGGCAAACAGCGCGACGCGGCGATCGGTGCCACCCGGCGCCGATGGGGCATCCAGCCGTTCGCGGTCGATGAATTCCACCCCGAACCGCAGATCATGCGACGCGGCCCCGGTCTGGAAATACGCGCTGTTCTTGATCGTCAGCTTGGTGGTCGCGTAATTGTGCGTGGCATCGGCCAGCGCCCGGATGCCGGGGAAGAAGGGCGTTCCCTCCAGGCTGGACGAACCGGGCACATAGCTGCTGTCGATGGCCTGCTCGGAATAGCTGAGATTGACGTCCAGATCGACCAGATCGTTACCGGCCGGCCGGTACTGATAGCGCAGAACGGCGATCCGGGTTTCTATGTCGCGGTCCACGTTGCCGAAGGCGTCCGCCGTCGTGCCGAAGGAATCATAGGGCACGTCGCGCTCTTCCGAGGTGGACTGGTTCCAGGACGCGGTGACCGAATGTTCAAGGTTGTCGCCAAAGCTGTATTTCCCCTTGGCCAACAGCGACGGCAGGGTAAAGGCGCTGTTGCCGATCGTGTCGCCGTTGCCGTCCTTCTGATCGCTTTGGTCGCGATAGGTGTAGTTGAACAGGAATTCGGTCTGCCGGTTGGGTTGCCACGCCAGGATCGACGACGAGGCAAAGCCGCTGCCGTTGGAATACCCCTCGAGCGTCTGGCGGAAGCGGAAGCCCGGCTCGCCGCCGGTAAAGTCGGACGCGTCCTTGGTTTCCAGCTGAACCACGCCGCCGACGACGCCCGAGCCGTATTCGAAGGACCCCACCGTGCCGCGGATGACCGAGACGCTTTTGTACAGCTGCGGATCGGTGAACAGCTGGTTGCCGATCCGGTACAGCTCTTCCGCGCCGGTGGTGGCGCCGTCGACCAGGATCAGAACCTTCTGGTCGGTGCCGAAGGTGCCGTTGGCCCCGTATCCGCGGATGTTGATGCCCGATCCTTGCGGGGTCGAGCCGTTCACCAGGGTGACGCCGGGAACCGAATCGATCAGCTCGGCCACCGTGTTGGCCTGACGGTCGTTGATCTCTTCCTGGTCGATATTCGTGACCGGAACCGCGGTGCCGGTCTGGATCTCGCGTTTGCTTTCGCCCAGTTCCAGGGTCCCGAGGAACCCGTCATCCTGTTCCTGCGCCCAAACCATGGACGCCATCAGACCAAGGCAAGAGGCCGTCCCAAGCAGGCCTGCAATATGAGTACGCGCACGCATTTCTGTCCCTTCGAAACAAGTGTGAGGACCGGAGATGCTTGCACTTCGCTGGCGCTGGTCAGTTTTTTTGCTGTTTTTTTGGAATCGCCTTTTCGCGGCGACTTGTGCTCGTTAATAAAGGTGACTAAAACAGTCAACATAATTTCGTGCCTGTAATTTCGGCACTGCCAGCAGGGCGCTGTTTGCGATCAGCGACCGGGCCAGCACCCCCTTGGAACCACGAAGAAGACGGGAAACCCGCTATGGAACAGGTGCTTATGGCTCCTCAGGATATTCGTGCTGCCTATGCGCAGAAGACAGGCCAGCGAGACCGCGATTTCGCGCAAACGCTGGGGTTGAGCGAGGGCCAGCTGGTCGCGGCCTTTGCCGGGCAGGGCGTGACGCGGCTGAACCCTGGCCTTGACGGGCTGTTCGGCCAGTTGGCCGGTTTGGGCGAGGTCATGGCGCTGACGCGTAACCCGTCCTGCGTGATTGAAAAGATCGGGCGATACGACAATTACCACGGCGGCCAGCATGCCGCGATGGTGCTGACCGAAGAGATCGACCTGCGCATGTTCCCCGCGCAATGGCACCATGTCTTTGCCGTCGAGCGGGAAACCGAGGCCGGTCTGCGCCGCTCGATCCAGGTGTTCGATGCGGCCGGGGACGCGGTTCACAAGATCATCCTGCGCGATGGCTCGGACCTGGGCCACTGGGACAGTTTGGTCCGGACACTGGCCGCCGAGGATCAAGGCCAGACGATGACGGTCGTGCCGCGCAAACCGGCCGAAGCGCCCAAGGCCAATGCCGACAAGGCCGACGCGCTGCGCCGCGAATGGGCAAAGATGACGGACACGCACCAGTTCCTGCGCCTGACCTCGAAGCTCAGGATGAACCGGCTGGGCGCCTATCGCATCGCGGGCGAACCGCTGGCCCGCGCGGTTGATCCCGCGGCGGTCACCGGCCTGTTCGAACAGGTGCGGGACCGGCAGATCGAGGTGATGATCTTCGTCGGCAACCGCGGCTGCATCGAGATCCACGGCGGCCCGGTGCAAAATCTTCAGCAGATGGGGCCGTGGTTCAACGTACTGGATCCGGGCTTCAACCTGCATCTGCGCAGCGATCACATCGCCGAGGTCTGGGCCGTCGACAAGCCGACCCAGCGCGGCCCGGCGATCTCGGTCGAGGCCTTCGATGCGGACGGCGCCCTGATCCTGCAGACCTTCGGGCGCCGCACCGGCAAGGCCGATCATCGCCCCGCCTGGGATGCGCTGGTGGCGGCGCTGCCCGGCCCGGCCGCTGCCGGAGCGGCATGATGCGGGGCCTGGTGACACTCTGCGCGGCTTTGTTGGTTTCGGCGGCGGCCGCGCAGGCCGAGAGCAAACGCGTGATCGCCATCGGCAGTTCGCTGACCGAGATCGTCCATGCCCTGGGCCAGCAGCACCGGCTGGTCGGCCGTGACCGCAGCTCGACCTGGCCGCCCGAGGCGGCGGATCTGCCCGATGTCGGGTATCGCCGGGCCCTGTCGCCCGAAGGCGTGCTGTCGGTTGCCCCCGACCTGATCCTTGCGCTCGAAGGGTCGGGCCCGCCCGAGACCATCGCTGTGCTTCAGGAGGCCGGCGTGGATTACGTCACCATTGCCGACGAGTTCTCGCGCGATGGCGTCATCGACAAGATCCGCGCCGTGGGGGCCGCGCTGGGGGTCGAGGCCGAGGCCGAAGCCCTGGCGGCCGAAACCGCGCGCCGGCTGGACCGGGCGCTGGCCCAGACGTCCGCGGCGCAGGATACGCCGGTGAACGTGCTGTTCCTGCTTTCGGCTCGGGGCGGCGAGTTTGTCGTCGGTGGGGCCGAGACCCAGGCCGACACCATCATTCGGATGGCCGGAGGCAAAAACGCGGCCGCCGATGTGACGGGTTTCAAGACGATGACGCCCGAAGCCATGGCCGCCACCGCGCCGGACGTGATCCTGATGATGGAGCGCCAAGGCGGGCCGATCCTCTCGGAGGAAGAGCTGTTCGCGCTGCCCGCGGTCCGGCTGACTCCGGCAGGGCGGAACCGGGCGCTGATCCGGATGCCCGGCGCCTATCTGCTGGGCTTCGGCCCGCGCACCGCCGACGCGGTCATGGATCTGTCGGCCGCATTGCGGAGCGTCCGGGGCTCATGACGCTGGCACTGGACAACGGCGCGCGCCCGTCCGCCGCGGCCCGCAGGTCGCGGGCGGCATGGGTGACCCTGGCCCTGGTCGGCCTTCTGGGCGTGACCAGCATGGCCAGCATCTCGGTCGGCGCGTCCGAGGCCTCGCTGAAGATGGCCGTGTCAGATCTGCTGCATG
The DNA here is from genome assembly GCF_900129345.1 of Ruegeria intermedia. GTDB lineage: Bacteria > Pseudomonadota > Alphaproteobacteria > Rhodobacterales > Rhodobacteraceae > Ruegeria > Ruegeria intermedia. The sequence goes on from NZ_FQVK01000032.1 coordinate 19,180, forward strand.
GCCGGGGCCTGTCGGATCTGAACCGGATCGTGCTGTGGGACATCCGCCTGCCGCGGCTGGCGATGGGCATCCTGGTCGGGGCGGCGCTGGCGGTGTCGGGCGTGGTGATGCAGGGGCTGTTCCGCAACCCGCTGGCGGATCCGGGCATCGTCGGCGTCAGCGCCGGGGCGGGGCTGGGCGCGATCACCGCCATCGTCTTCGGCAACCTTCTGCCCGCCGCCGTTCTGGCCTGGGTCGGCAGTGGCCTGGTCGCGGTTGCCGCCTTTCTGGGCGGCTGGGCGTCTGTCCTGATCCTCTATCGCGTTTCGACGCGTCAGGGGCAGACCTCGGTGGCCACGATGCTGCTGGCCGGCATCGCCCTGGCGGCCCTGTCGGGCGCGGTGTCGGGGGTCATGGTGTATGTCGCCGACGATCAGCAGCTGCGCGATCTGACCTTCTGGGGCATGGGGTCGCTGGCCGGCGCGACCTGGACCAAGGTCGCCACCGCCGCGCCCTTGATCCTGGCGTCGATCCTGTGCGCGCAGCGTCTGGCCCGCGCCCTGAACGGCCTGGCCATGGGCGAAGCGGTGGCGCATCACATCGGCATTCCGGTGCAACGCAGCAAGAACATCGCGATCCTGACGGTGGCCGCCGCCACCGGCGCGGCCGTGGCCGTGTCGGGCGGGATCGGGTTCATCGGCATCGTCGTGCCGCATCTGCTGCGGCTGGGCACCGGCCCCGATCACCACCGGCTGCTGGTGAATGCGGCCTTGCTGGGCGCCGCCCTGTTGCTGGCCGCCGACATGATCAGCCGGGTGATCGTGGCCCCGGCCGAGCTGCCGATCGGCATCGTCACGGCCATTCTGGGCGCGCCGGTGTTCTTCTGGATCCTGCTGCGCCGCCACGGATCGATGGGAATGTGAATGATGAAAGCTGAAAATGTCAGCGTCCGCATCGGGCGCAAGCAGATCCTGCGTGATGTGGATTTCCTGGCCGAACCCGGACAGGTGACCGCGATCATCGGGCCCAACGGCTCGGGCAAATCCACGCTGCTCGGGGCGCTGTCGGGCGACATCCCGTACACCGGCCGGATCACCTTGAACGGTCTCGACATCGCGGCCCTGCAGCCCTGGGAACTGGCGGAGATGCGGGGCGTTCTTCCGCAATCCTCGGCGGTCGCCCTTCCTTCACCGCGCTGGAAGTCGTACGGCTGGGCCTGCCCGGTGGCCTGGCCGACGGCGACGACACGCTGCCGTCGCGCGCGCTGGCGCATGTCGATCTTGCGGGGTTCGAGCCGCGCTCGTACCAGAACCTGTCCGGCGGCGAGCAGCAACGCGTGCAGCTTGCGCGCGTTCTGACCCAGGTCTGGAGCTCGGTGCGGCGCGACCGGCCGCGCTGGCTGTTGCTGGACGAACCCGTCGCCAGCCTAGACATCGCGCATCAGTTCACCGTTCTGCGCATCGCGCGCGAATTCGCCGATCAGGGCGGGGGCGTCGTGGTCGTGATGCATGACCTAAACCTGACCGCGTTGTTCGCCGACAAGGTCTGCGTTCTGTCGAACGGAGAGGTCTGGCGCACCGGGGCGGTTTCGGACGTCATGACCGACGAGGTGATGCGGCAGGTCTACGGCATCGATCTATCGGTCAGCACGCTGCCGGCAACCGACGTTCCGTTCATCCTGCCGCAGGCGCGGATGCCCTGGCGCCCCGGCCCGGACAGGCGGTGTTGAAGGCCTGGATGGTGGATCGTTCTTGCGCGCTGCCGACGGCCACCCCGGCGTTGGTCGCCTGCCTGAAACCGGCAAGCGGACCTGCGCAATGGAGTGTCGTGCCTTTCATGATGTGCGTGCGCATGTCAATCGGCTGTCCGCTCGACCTCCGTGTTGCGGTTCGGGCAGAGGCGTTCCTCCGTTGTCTGCAGGATTGCAGTCTTCGCCGCATCCATCGGCCCGCGTGGCCGGACTCCTGCGAGACATAGGCCTCGGCTTCGGCACTGTCATATTTTTTCATTCCGCTTCTTGGCCTGCGGCAAGTGCCCCGGTCCGCCGGCTGGCAGCGGTTTGCCGGTTGTGGTATGCTACCCGCGCAGCTGATTGCCGCGTGTGTTTCAGGTATTTGGTTTGATGTTCCGATTGATTTCACTCTTGCCGCTTTTGCTCGCCGCCCCCGTCCACGCCAGCGAGGACAACCCCGAGATCGCGATCGCACGTCCGGCCGAGGGCGTCGTGAACGACCATTTCGACGAAACGCCAAAGACATCCGGCGGTGTTCTGGTCGGGCTGCGGTTTGCTCCGTTGGGACAAGACCTGTTCGATCCTGCGAATGTGCGCATCACCCCTCCGCGGGAAGAGGACAGCCTCGTTTGTGTCAGCGGTGTCAGCAAGGACGGTCTGTACTGGAGCCGGACCCCCTATCGCACCGATGCGCCCGCCGCTTCGGCCCAGGTCCTGCAATTGCAGCCCTTTGCGCAGGCCAGATATGAAAGCCGTCTCAGGACCTATGGTTGGGGGGCGATGGCGATCGTCGCCTTCGAGAGCAAGGACCCGGACTGCTTTGCCTTCGACAATCGGTTTCTGCCAGAGATTCCGCCGAACAGCGATTCAAGGCGTCTGATCATCTACGTCAATTCAAATAGCCAGAAACTCGAGGCGACCCTCGAGACCGTCGACACCAGCCTGCAGGCCGAGTGCCAGGAACAGGACGACACGCGCGTCGCCTTCGACTACGCGTGCAGCTTCCGCCTGCCGGATCGCGCGGGGCAGGCGGATGCGACGCTTGTGCTGGAATTCGATGACGGGATGGGGGGATATGCCAATACCTTCACCATCCTGTTGCCCGAACCGGACGAGAGCTGAGATGACCGGGCAGATCAGGGCCGGATCGCGTTTGCCGGTTGAACGGGCACACAGCCGCAAGGGGGCGTGAATGGGTACCAAAGACATCAGCCGCGGCCGGTTCTTGTGGCTGGGAATCGCGGCGGCCATCCTGCTGATGACCACGGCGACCGTCTGGCTGCGGTTTTTCTTTCAGGCGCCGCCGGTCGTTTTCGTTTCGGTGCGGTCCAATCACATCGAATATCAGGTCAAACGGCCGGCGCTGGCACGTCTGGCCATCGTCGACGGAACCTGGGTGGGCCCGGAAACCGACTGCACGCGGGTCACGCTGTCGCGCGGTCGGGCCTACACCCTCCTGTTGATGCCCGCGGCCGGCGCCCAGGTCGAATATCTGAGCCTTCCGACCGACATCCTGATCACCGTGACGCCGAACGAGGGCGACGGCGTCAGGGTGCTCAACTCCAGCCTCGGGATGGGGTGCGACATCAAGGATACGGTCTCGGTCCTGATCGCGGAAGAAGACTTCGCCCGCAACCAGCCTTTCCCGGTCTTCGGCCCGGTCGAGATCGGCAGCGACACGTCCCGGACCGAACCGCCTCGCCACACGTTCCGGTGGCAACTGACGCCCGAGCGGATCGTCGAAACCATTCCCGTGCGGTTCGTACAGGGCGGTCAGGCGCGGCTGTTCGGCCGGCTCGACTGGCGCGGGCAGCTTTATCCTGTCATTGACGGTGACTTTCCCATTCCGCGGGGCAGCCGGATCGAATTCGCGTCTGACGATGTTTCCGGGTCGATCGTCCGGGCAGCCGATGAACCGATTTTCGACATCCAGTTCACCGTGGAAGCCACGGCGATGCGGGTGTTCAGGCCCGGCAAGACCCAGCAGCACGAGACCTTTGCCACCGGTCTCATGGCGCGGGCGTTTTCGGACCCGATCCTGTCGGTGATCTTTCTTGTTCTGGGCATTTCGGGGTTTCTGCTGAGCATCCTGTCCTATGTGCACGGCGTCTGGACAAACCGGGGAGACGACGCGTGAATGCTGTGATGGGTTGGATCGTGCTGGGGTGCCTGCTTGCCGCGGGCGGGCTGCATGCGGAAACCGTGCGGATCGAGGGCGGTTTCGGGCACCAGGGCAGCGGTTGGCTGTTCGGCTCGCGCAGGGATCAGTCGTGCTGGATCGCCTTGCCGTGGCATCTGGTGGAAGGGGCGTCGGAAAGCGGTCGGCGGTTCAGGTTCACCGATCAGGCGGGGCAGATCGGCGAAGCCGGCCCGGCGGTTCACGCAAGAACGATCCCGGGGTTCGAGGATGACCGCGACCTGGATGACCTGGCCCTTGCGCGCGTCACCGTCGGCCGACGCGACGGCGCGTGCGACTCCCGCCTGGGGCTACCGACCAGCCTGGCCTATGTCGAGGCGTTGCGCGGCAGTCCGTCGCTTGAATTCGTGTATGTGCTGCAAAGCCGTTTTTTCCGTCTGGACGTCGAGATGCTGAGCGGCAAGCTGGACGAGGCTCGGGGCGGACTCCTGATCATGCGCCCACGTAACCCGGCGGATTCGGAGCGGCTGCAAAAAGGGATCAGCGGCGGCATCGTGTTGTTGCGATGGAACAACCGCAGCCTGCCCGCGGCCATGGAACTGGCGCTGGCCGACGGACCCGATTCATCGTTCAAGGCCCTGCGCTTCGACCGGATCCGGGCGGCTTTCGAAGCCTTGGAACGTGCGGCGTCCTCAGAGGAACCGGTCAAGGACCGCGGCAGCTTGCAAGCCAGGTTCGTGGACGTCCGCGCAACCGTTCTGGAGCCGTCCTCCAGCCTTGAACAGTTGCTGGACGAGAAACCCGCGTGCTGGCGCGCGGCGGTGCAACCCGGTCAGAAAGCAGTGGAGCTGGTGATCTTGGTGGACGGTCGGGACGGGCGAATAGGTTCGATGACGCTGGACAGCCAGCCAGATTGCGGCGCGGCGACCAATGCCATCGTCGAGGGCCGCAAACCCGGCGGGGAATGGGCGTTGATCTCGACCAGTTGCGCGGTGGCGCCATCGCCCCGAGGCTGCCGGATCAACCGCGCGCTGCCCTACGAGCTGCGGCTGCGCATGGTGCCGCCCGGCGGCCATGTCGGGTTGTCGCGCGTCGTGCTGGAGTGACGGAAGGGCGGTCCGCCTCTTCAATCCAGCAGGTCTGCCGCCACGGGGTAGGTGCCTTGGTTTCCGCAATGAATGATCCCTTGCAGCGCCGCACCTTCCGCCAGGTCGGCCGACAAGCTGCAACCTGTGACTCCTCCGGGACCATAAACACGGCCTTTCCAGACGATGCCGGTGCCCAGCACCGCAACCGTGCCGCTGTAGTCGTCACTTGGTTGCGAGTTTTTTACCAATGGAAACCACTTGGCGGTGCCCGTGGCCAGGTCTCCCTCGGCGGCCTCGAAGATCAGGCCGGTCTGGATCGCGCCATAGAAGTTGTGGTTTGCGGATTCGGGGCTGACGCGGAACCGGATGCGAGGCAGCGAGGTGATGGTGATCCGAAGTGCCGCGCTGCGCAGGTCAACATTGTCCGACGCGAAAACCTGGCGCAAACAGGCCTTGCGGACTTCGATACTGGCAGTGGCGACGGCGTCTGCCATGTAACCGATCACCAGGTCCGGGTTGGGGTCGCTGCAGGCGTCCCGCCAGCTTTGCAGGGCCGCGGCGATGCTTGCGGCATTGGACTGGGCGGCAGCGGGCAACGGTGCCGTTGCCAGACCCAACAGGGCAGCGGCAAGAATTACTTTCTGCATCCAATGGCTCCAATCAATCGTGTCTTATATAGTGTCAGGGTGGCACCCTGATCGGTACGGGTCAAGCGCACAGCCGCCATGGCGCTGCGAGATTCATGATCCCACCAAGGGCGCCGTGTGACGCACGGCTGTCATCCCCAAGCAGGGCGGCCGGCTCAGGCAGCGGTCGAGACAGGGACGACCGGTCGGAGTGCGACAGACGACCTGCCCGGGCAAGCGCGGCGGCTATGAGAGATCGTTCAATAAGGGAAACCGGCTCCAAGCTTTTGTTGAACGATCACCGCAACTGAGGCGGAACTGTCCGACCCCGCAGAGCCGCGG
>NZ_FQVK01000033.1 GCF_900129345.1 Ruegeria intermedia
GCGGTTCTCGGTCGTGATCGTGACCCACTCGATGCAGCAGGCCGCCCGCGTCAGCCAGAAAACCGCATTTTTCCACCTGGGCAGCCTTGTCGAATTCGGCGACACCGGCCAGATCTTCACCACGCCCCAGGACCCGAGAACCGAAAGCTATATTACCGGCCGCATCGGCTGAGGACAGGAACACGCCATGAGTGAACAACATATCGCTTCTGCATTCGACCGCGATCTTGAAGCCGTGCAGGCCCATATCATGAAGATGGGCGGTCTGGTCGAGGTCGCCATCAGCAACGCCGCCCGGTCGCTCGAGACACGCGACGAAGAACTGGCCCAGCAGGTGCGTCAGGGCGACAAGGAGATCGACGCGCTCGAGGACATGATCAACGAGGAAACGGCCCGGGTGATCGCCCTGCGCGCGCCCACGGCCGGCGACCTGCGGCTGGTGCTGTCGGTGCTGAAAGTGTCAGGCAACCTTGAACGCATCGGCGACTATGCCAAGAACATCGCCAAGCGTACGACCACGCTGGTCGAGGCCCCGCATATCGGCAGCAGCGCGGCCACGCTGCGCCGCATGGCCCGGGATGTCGAAACGATGCTGCGCGATGCGCTCGACGCCTATATCCAGCGCGACGCCGAACTGGCGCAGGACGTCATCCGACGCGACGAGGACGTGGACCTGATGTACAACGGCCTGTTCCGCGAGCTTCTGACCTTCATGGCCGAGGACCCGCGCAACATCACGGCCTGCATGCACCTGCATTTCATCGCCAAGAACACCGAGCGCATGGGCGACCACGTGACGTCGATCGCCGAGCAGGTGATCTATCTGGTCACCGGCGAGCGTCCGACCGAGTCGCGCCCCAAGGCCGACACGACATCGCAAACCGTCTGAGCGCGGCGTGATCAGCGGGGCAGGGTCTCGTCCCCCTGGGCCTGGGATGCCAGCCAGTGACGGAATTCGCGCAGCGACGGATCGCCTGACTTCGTGCTTGGCCAGACCAGGTAATAGGCACCCATCGTCTCGACGGCGCCCGTAAAGGTCATGATCAGCCGCCCTGTGGCCAGATCCTGCTCGATCAGATAGCTGGGCAGCAACGCCACGCCCAAACCATGGACCGCCGCCTGGTTGATGGTGGTGAACTGGTCATGGAAGGTGCCAAGCAGGGGGCTGGGCACGGTTATGCCCTGCTGCGCGAACCAATCCCGCCAGGCGCGCGGCCGGGTCTGAATGTGCAGCAAGGGCAGCTTCAGCAATTCAGCCGCATCCTTGGGTGCACCAGACGGCAACAGCGCGGGCGCGCACACCGGCACGACACGCTCGACCTTCAGCAGCAGCCGCTCGGTTCCTGGCCAATCCGGTTCGCCGAAATGGATTGCCGCATCAAAGGGTTCAGTGGCAAAGTTGAACGGGCGCAGCCGGGTCGACATGTTGATCGTGATGTCGGGGTGCAGCCGCGCGAAATCGGGCAGGCGTGGCACCAGCCAGCGCATTCCGAAGGTCGGAAGAATGGCCAGATGCAATGTGCCGCCCGCCGGCGTCACATGCAGCCGCAACGAAGCTTGCGCGATCTGGTTCAGGCTTTGACGGATCTCGGCAACATATTCCTGTGCCGCCGAGGTCAGCGTCAGCCGTTTCCGGTCGCGCTGGATCAAGCGAACACCCAGCTGCGCCTCGAGCGTCTGCAATTGCCGGCTGACCGCGCTCTGGGTCAGCGACAGCTCGTCCGCGGCGGCCGAGGCCGAGCCGAGCCGATCCAGCGCCTCGAGCGCGCGCAGGGACGAAATCGACGGGAACAGGCGGCGTTTGGTTTGCATCTATGCGTTTTACTCATGAAACCTTGCGAATGTCTCGCTGTATTTTGCGCAAATTGCGGGGTAGGGTGCGGCAAACCCTGAAATCCGGAGCAAACACATGAACGCCCCTGATACGAAACCGGCGCTGCGCGCCAAGGATGCGCCCGATCTGGGCCGATTTGCCTGGGATGATCCGTTCCGCCTGAACGATCAACTGACCGAAGACGAACGCCTGGTGACCGACAGCGCCCGTGCCTATGCGCAGGAAAAGCTGCAGCCTCGGGTCACGGCGGCGTTCCAGAACGAGGAAACCGACCCCGAGATCTTTCGCGAGATGGGAGAAATGGGCCTGCTGGGCACCACGATCCCCGAAGAATACGGCGGCATCGGCGCGGGCTATGTGACCTATGGCCTTGTCGCGCGCGAGGTCGAGCGTGTGGATTCCGGCTATCGCTCGATGATGTCGGTGCAAAGCTCGCTGGTGATGTATCCGATCTATGCCTATGGCAGCGAAGAACAGCGCCGCAAATACCTGCCCAAACTGGCCAGCGGCGAATGGATCGGCTGTTTCGGCCTGACCGAGCCGGATGCCGGATCGGATCCGGCCGGAATGAAGACCCGAGCCGAGAAGATCGACGGCGGCTATCGGTTGACCGGCAGCAAGATGTGGATTTCGAACGCCCCGATCGCCGATGTGTTCGTCGTCTGGGCCAAGTCCGATGCGCATGACGGCAAGATCCGCGGTTTCGTTCTGGACAAGGGCACCAAGGGGCTTAGCGCGCCCAAGATCGAGAACAAGCTCAGCCTGCGCGCCTCGATCACCGGCGAGATCGTTCTGGACGGCGTTGAAGTCGGCGACGACGCGCTGTTGCCGCATGTTCAGGGTCTCAAGGGGCCGTTCGGCTGTCTGAACCGCGCGCGCTATGGGATCAGCTGGGGCGTGATGGGCGCGGCCGAGTGCTGTTGGCACGCGGCACGGCAATACGGTCTGGACCGCAAACAGTTCAACCGTCCGCTGGCCCAAACGCAGCTGTTCCAGAAAAAGCTGGCGGACATGCAGACCGAGATCGCCTTGGGCCTGCAGGCCAGCCTGCGGGTCGGGCGCCTGATGGATCAGGCCGAGGCCGCGCCCGAGATGATCTCGATCATCAAGCGCAACAATTGCGGCAAGGCGCTGGAGATCGCGCGCATGGCCCGCGACATGCATGGTGGGAACGGGATCTCGCTGGAATTTCAGGTGATCCGGCACATGGTCAACCTGGAAACCGTGAATACCTATGAAGGCACGCATGACGTCCATGCCTTGATCCTGGGGCGGGCACAGACCGGTTTGCAGGCTTTCTACTGATCCCACACTAATGGCGTGTAATCGGTATTATGGTAAAATACTGAAAAGCCAACGCCGCCACGTCCACGTTGGCGGCGTGTTTTCATGCTGTTACCGTCGATCGTGACACAAATGAAGGCGGAACACGACATGGAACTTCAAGACAAGATCGTTGTCATCACCGGCGCGGCCCATGGCATCGGCAAAGGACTGGCCGAGCGCTTCGCCCGCGAAGGCGCCCGGGTCGTCTGCGCCGACATTGACCTGGACGGCGCCCAGACGGTGGCCGGCACCATTGGTGGTCATGCGGTCCGATGCGACGTCGCCAACGAGGATGACATCCGCGATCTGATCGACAAGGTCGAGGCCTCGGTCGGCCCGATCGATCTGTTCTGTGCCAATGCCGGGATCCTGACCCTGGGCGGTCTGGACGTGCCGGACGACCACTGGGACCGGATCTGGAAAATCAACGTGATGTCGCATGTCTGGACGGCCCGCCATCTGGTGCCGCGCATGGTCGCGCGCGGCGGCGGCTATATCCTGACGACTGCCTCGGCCGCCGGTTTGCTGAACCAGCCCGGTGCGGCGCCTTATGGCGTGACCAAACACGCGGCCGTGGGTTTTGCCGAATGGCTGGCGCTGACCTATGGCGACAAGGGTCTCGGCGTTTCGGTCCTGTGCCCCCAGGCGGTGCGCTCGGAAATGACCAGGGGGTTCGAGGATTCGGTTGCCTCGATCGACGGAATGCTCGAGCCCGAGGACGTGGCCCAGGCCTGCGTCGACGCCATCCGCGCCGAGACTTTTCTGGTGCTTCCGCATCCGCAGGTTCTGGACTACATGCGGCTGAAAACTGCCGATTATGACCGCTGGCTGGGCGGAATGCGGAAGCTAAATCAAAAGTTTGCCGGAGATATCTAACGCTTTTTCCGGGCGCGGCGCAGCAGACCTTCCTGCGCCACCGACGCCACCAGCGTGCCGTCCTGCGCATAGATCGCGCCGCGGTTGAAGCTGCGCCCCTGCCCCGTCCACGGCGCATCCATGGCGTAGAGGTGCCAGTTCTGGAATTGCACCGGCGCGTGGAACCAGATCGCATGGTCCAGGCTGGCACCGTTGATCTCTCCGGTAAACCAACTCAGCCCATGCGGCCGCATCCCCGAGCTCAGCAGCGCCATGTCGGATGCATAGGCCAGCAGCAGATGCTGCGTGACGTGATCGGCCTGATCGGCGGCGCCCATGCGGAACCACAGGAAATTGCGGTCATCGGCCTTTGCGGGGTGAAAGATGTCCAGCGGATCGACCTCGCGCACTTCGATCGGGCGTTCCCGCAGCAGTTCCGCGCGCAGGTGGTCCGGTACGCGGTCAAGGTACCTTTGCCGCAACTCATCGCGCGAGGGGTGCTGCTCGGGCGGCGCTACCTCCGGCATCGGGTGCTGGTGTTCCCATCCCTCGTCCTGAATGTGGAACGAGGCCGACATGTTCAGGATCTGCTTGCCGTGCTGAATCGCCACCACGCGGCGGGTTGTAAAACTGCCTCCGTCTCGTGCGCGATCCACTTGATAAACAACCGGAATATCCGGGTCACCAGGGCGGATGAAATAGGCGTGCAACGAATGGCACAACCGGTCCTCGACCGTCTTGTAGGCCGCCGCCAGCGCCTGGGCGATCACCTGTCCGCCGAAAATCCGGGTGGGCGTTTCCCCGCCCGAGCCGACGCCGCGGAACAGGTCCACCTCGAGGCGTTCGATATCCAGCAGGTCCAGCAGAATGCGTTCGGCTTCAGTCATGGGTGTGTCTCCGGAGTCGCGGTTCACGCCCCGCCTAGCAGCCCCGCGACGGTCATTCAATCAGGGCGGCCTGGACCAGCGCCTTCAATTGGGACCGAGACGGGTAGGAGCTGGACGGCGCCAGTTGCGTGAAGAACACCACGGTCAGATCGAGAACCGGGTCGATCCAGAAAAAGGTCGAGGCCATGCCGCCCCAGCTGAAATCTCCGACCGAGCCGGGCGTGCGGGCGCAGGCCGGGTCCAGCACCACCGCGCCACCGATGCCGAAGCCCATGCCCTCCATCGGCTGCTCGGCGAAACTCTGCGGTCCCATTGACGCAATGTCGCCCGGCAAGTGGTTGCGCAACATGAAATCCACGGTTCTTGGCCCCAGCAGACGATTGCCGTTGCCGGTGCCCCGGTTGCGCAGCATGTCGGCGAAGCGGGCATAGTCGTCGATGGTGCCGACCAGCCCGCCGCCACCGGAAAACAGCGTGGTGGCTTCGAACGGCGATCCGCCGGGCTGATCGACCAGCCGCAGCGTCTCATTGCTCGCTTTGGCGGAGTTCAGGGCCATCGCGTCGCCCTCGAGCGGGGTGTACAGCGACGCGAACCGATCCCCTGCCCCCGTGGGAACGGAAAAGCCGGTTTCCGTCATGCCCAGCGGCGCAAAGACGTTTTCGGCCAGAAGCCGGTCCAGAGTCTGACCGGATACAACCTCGATCACGCGCCCGATCACGTCGATGCCCACCGAATATTCCCAACGCGCGCCCGGCCGGAAGGCCAGCGGCAAGTCGGCCAGCGCCCGCACCTGGTCGGCCAGACAGCCTTGATCGGGCTTGAAGATCAGGTCGCGCGCATCCATCTCCGCCGGCAGAAGGCCCGGATTGAACGGATAGCTCAGCCCGCTGGTATGGGTCAGCAATTGGTGCAGCGTCGGCGACGGCGCCGGTTCGGTCTGATCCAACCGCGTCGCATTGGGGATCAGCGCCTGCATGTTCAGGAATTCGGGCAAAAAATCGGACACCGGAGAATCCAGGTGAAACAGCCCCCGTTCGGCCAGCATCATCAACGCAACCGAGGTGATCGGCTTGGTCATGGAATAGATGCGCACGATCGTGTCGCGCGTGAAAGGCAAGCCGGTCTCGATGCTGCGCTGACCGCAGGCGTGAAAATGCACCTCGTCGCCACCGTGGCGCAGCAGAACCGAGCAGCCGGGATATTTTTTCGTATCAACATAGGCTTGCATCCAGGAGTTGAGGTTTGCCAGCCGCGTAGGGTCAAAACTCATGGCGCATCTCCCTTGTATTGCATCTGAAAATGCATCGCGCGCGCGTCATGGCCGCAGGCTCAGTTGCCTGGCCGCGTCGATCAGCTTGGCGGCGTGTTCCGAGGCAAGCTCTTCGGGTGTCACGTAAAAGCTCGGCCCGCCGATGTTCAGGCCGAACACGCGCCCGTCATCGGCCGAAGGAACCGGCGCCGAAATTGCGTGCACGTCATCCCGCCACAATGAAAAGCCGGTGCAATACCCGCGCGCAACATACTCATCCTGCGCCGTTTCTATCGATCGCAGCAGATCGTCGCGTTGCAGCCCCAGATCCTGTTGCGCGGCCTCGACGGCGGCGGCGCGCTGATCAGGGGTCATAGCCACCAGAATGGCGCGCCCCATAGCCGACGAGAACAGCGGCAACCGTGAGCCGACATGCATGGTCAGCGCGACGTTCTGGGTGGATCGGCTGACGGCCACATAGACGACCTCGGCCCGGTGCGCTTCGCCAAGGGCCGCCGTCAGATAGGGGTTGGCGCCGGTGCGCAGTTCACGCAGAACCTCGCCGGCGCGTTCGCAGATATCGGTGCTGCCCAGAACGCCGAATCCCAGCCGCAGAACCCCGACACCCAGACGATAGGCGCCGCCGGGCTGATCCTGCACCAGGTACCCCAATTGGCACAGCGTATGCGTCAACCGGGAAATGGTCGGCTTGGGCAGGCCGGTGCGCTCGGCAAAGTCGGTATTGCTCAGCGCGGTATCGCCGTGCCGGAATGCCCTCAGGATCTGCAGCCCTCGGGCCAGGGCGGTCACGAAGTTGCGGTCCTTGTCATCCGGTTCCGGCTGTGCCCGACGGGTGGTCACTGGTCAATCGCCTCGCGTTTCCAGGGCCACAAGCCCGTGCTGGGCGAAGACCGGAACATAGGCGCCGAAGGCCTGCGCGCGGGTCGGGTCGGACGCGTTGCCGTCCAGCGCCCGTTTGTAGACCCCCTGAAGGATGGCAGCCATCCGGAAGAAATTGAACGCCAGGTAGAAGCCGAAATTGTCGATGCCCGGCAGCCCGCGCCGGGCGCAGTATTCGGCGATGAATTCCGCATCGGACGGAAGGCCCAGCGCTGCGCGGTCGATGCCGGCCAGGCCGCGCCCCTCTTTTCCGGGCGGCATCTGCCATTGCATGATGACCGCGGCCAGATCGGCATAGGGGTGGCCGATCGTCGACAACTCCCAATCCAGAACGCCCTCGCAGCGGGCGCCATCGGTTTCAAACATCAGGTTGTCGATGCGGTAGTCGCCGTGAACAAGCGTTCGCTGCCCGTCCTCCTCGGGGACCGAGGCGGTCAGCGCGCCAATCAACCGGTCCATGTCAGCAATGGTGCCGGTCTCGGATGCGCGGTACTGTTTGGTCCAGCGCGAGATCTGCCGTTCATAATAGTTGCCCGTCGGCCCATAATCCGACAGGCCGACCGCGTCGATGTCGACCATGTGCAGCTCGGCCAGCACCCGGTTCATCTCGTGCAGAACGGCGCGGCGGGTCTCGTTGCTTTCGCCCTTCATCGTGGGTTCAAGGAAGATGCGCCCCTCAAGCCGCTCCATCACGTAAAAGGCCGAGCCGATCACCGAATCGTCTTCGCACAGCAGCAACATGCGCGGCACCGGCACATTGCTGCCGGCCAGAGCACTTTGCACCCGGTATTCGCGGTCGACGGCATGGGCGGATTTCAGCAATGCGCCCGGCGGCTTGCGTCGCAGGACATAGCGTCGTTCCGGCGTCCGCAATTCGTAGGTCGGGTTGGATTGTCCGACCGCGAATTTGGTGGCCTCGAGCGGGCCGCGATAGCCCGGCAGATGCGCGCCGAGATAGGTATCGACCGCAGCGAGGTCCAGTTCGTTGGTGTCTTGGGTCATGCCACTCGTCCCGTTCGGCGCGCACTACATGGCTTCGGCAAAGATGTTCCCCCCGGTCAGAACGTTGATACCGCCCGAGACGGGAATCACCGCGCCTGTCACATAGCTGCCGCCGCGCCCGCACAGAAACAACATCGATCCCGCGATGTCCTCATCACGACCCACACGGCCCAACGGCACCGATTTCCCGACCTTCTCGCGTTTGTCCTCATCCGCCGTGGCAAAGGCCGTCATCCGCGAAACGAACGGCCCCGGCGCCAGCGCATTGACGGTGATGCGATGGGGCGACAGCTCTTTGGCGAGGATCTTGGTCAGGTGGATCACCGCCGCTTTCGACGCGGAATAGCTGTAGGCGCCATCGCCCATCGGAACCTCGCCCATGACCGAACCGACATTGACCACCCGGGCCGGGTCATCATTGGACCCGGACTTGATCAACAGCGGCAGCAGTTTCTGGGTCAGGTGAAACACGCCGGTCACGTTCACCGACATGACCTTGTCCCAGGCGTCATAGGGGAACTGCCCCAAAGGTGCGCCCCAGGACACGCCCGCGTTGTTCATCAGGATATCAAGCCGTTGCGTGCGGGTGTTGACCTCGGAGACCAGCGCGTCGATCCCGGCCTCGGAGCCGACATCCCCGGCAAACCCTTCGGCGCGGCCCGGCGCATCCAACGCGTTGAGAGCATCGGCCACGGCCGCGCAGTCGGCGCCCTTGCGCGAGGCAATCAGCACGCGCGCGCCGGCGCGCACCAAGGCTTCGGCGGCCATGCGCCCGATTCCCGTGGCGCCTCCGGTCACCAGTGCCGTTTTTCCGTTCAGCGAAAACAGGTTGTCCGGTGTCATGGCTCTTCTCCCCAATCCGTATTTTTCGATCCGTCATGCCGGTTGGCCGCGATCCGTTCCACTGTGCAGAATTGCATTTCACAACTTCCTTGACAACATCGCGCCGCAATCGGACCTTCGAGCCAACAAATGACGAGGATCGGAACAGCAAATGCAAGCTTTACTCAGCGTCGCCCCCGGCGGTCCGGACACCCTGAAACTGACCACCCTGCCCGATCCTGCGCCGAAAAAGGGGCAGATTGCGGTCCGCATCCGCGCCGCCGGCGTGAACTTTCCCGACACGCTGATCATCCGCGATCTGTACCAGATGAAGCCGCCCCGCCCCTTCGCGCCCGGCGGCGAGATCGCGGGTGACGTGATCGCGTTGGGCGATGGTGTGTCAGACCTGAAGGTCGGCGACCGTGTGCTGGCCCTGACCGGGCATGGTGGCTTTGCCGAACAGATCTGCGTTCCGGCGGCCAGCGCCGTCAGGTTTCCCGATTCGATGCCCTACGAAGACGCCGCAGGGTTCATCTTCACCTATGGCACCTCGTATCATGCGCTCAAGGATCGTGCGGCATTGCGCCCCGGCCATACCCTGCTGGTGCTGGGCGCCGCGGGCGGTGTCGGTTCGGCGGCGGTGGAGTTGGGCAAGGCCATGGGCGCGCGGGTGATTGCTGCGGCGTCCTCGCAGGACAAGGCCGATTTCTGCCGTGATCTGGGCGCGGATGAAACCCTGGTCTATCCCCGCGAGATGGACCGCGACGCGCAAAAGGCCCTGTCCGCCGAGATCAAGAAACTTGCGGGCGGTGAAGGTGTCGATGTCGTCTATGACGCGGTCGGCGGCGACTATGCCGAACCCGCCTTGCGGGCGATGGCGTGGAAAGGCCGGTATCTTGTGGTGGGGTTCCCGGCCGGCATTCCAAATATTCCCCTCAACCTGCCGCTGCTGAAAGGCTGCGATATCGTCGGCGTGTTCTGGGGCGCGTCGGTGTTTCGCGATCCCAAGGGCCATGCGGAAAACGTCAATGAACTGTTCGGGCTGTACCTGGCGGGCAAGATCCGGCCGCGCATAACCGCGAAATTTCCGCTCGAAGAGGCGGGCAAGGCGCTGGATCTGCTTGCGGATCGTTCGGTGCTCGGGAAAGTTGTGGTCACGATGGAAACGGCCTGAACGCCTGCGCGGGCATACCGAAAAACAAAAATGCCAACGTGTTTCTTCTTGTTCGCGTCATGCGGGCAAGCTTTCTAGACGCGTGGGCGATTCAAGGTTATGACAAAGCATGGGGACAGGAAGATAATGCACAGCATTCTTGTATTGAACGGACCGAATTTGAATCTGCTGGGCACCCGGCAACCCGAGGTCTATGGCCATACGACCCTGCAGATGCTGGAAGACCAGTGCGTTGCGCATGGTAAAACCATCGGCGTGACGGTCGAAACCTTTCAGTCCAACCACGAGGGCGCCCTTATCGATGCCATACATGCCGCGCGCGGTGCCCATGACGGCATCATCCTGAACGCCGGCGCCTACTCGCACAGCTCGATCGCGTTGATGGATGCGATCTCATCCGTCCAGCTGCCGGTGGTCGAAGTGCACATGTCCAACATCCATGCGCGCGAATCCTTTCGGCACAGATCCTACATCGCGCCGGTCGCGCTTGGGCAGATCTGCGGTTTCGGCGCGCGAAGCTATGTTCTGGCTCTGGATGCCCTGGCCGCGCATCTGCGGGAAAAGGGGGGCGCATGAACCTGAGCGAGTATCTGAACTTCCTGAGCTATGTGAAAACCCTCGAGGAGCTCTGGGCCGCACATACCGACCAGATGGAGCGATACGGGTTCGACCGGCTTCTGTATGGCCATACCCAATATCGCACGCCGACATCGTTGGGTGACCCCGAAGATTTCGTGATCCTGACCAACCATTGCAAGGAATACATGGACGGGTTCCTGCGCGACGGGCTGTATTTTCACGCCCCGATGCTGAAATGGGCGCTCAATCACGAAGGCGCGGCCAGTTGGCGCATGATCCAGGACATGATGTCCAGCGGCACCATGACGCCCGAGGAACGCAAGGTCTACGAGTTCAACAAATCCAAGGGAATCACAGTCGGTTACACGGTCAGTTTCACCTCGGTGTCGGTTCGCTCGAAGGGCGCGATCTCGCTGGCCTCGCTGAGCCGTACCCAGGAGGAACTGGACGCGATCTGGGCCGAGCATGGGGCCGATATCCTGCTGATGAACAATGTCGCACATCTCAAGATCCTCACCCTGCCCTATGTTCCGCCGAACCGCGCGCTGACCAAACGCCAACGCGAGGCGCTGGAGTGGGTCGGAGACGGCAAGACGACGCAGGACATCGCGCTTTTGATGGGGCTGACCTCGGCCACGGTCGAAAAACACCTGCGCCTTGCGCGCGAGGCGCTGTCGGTCGAAACCACGGCGCAGGCCGTGCTGAAGGCGTCGCTGCACAATCAGATGTTCGTCATGGAAGCCTGATCTGTACACCCACGCCCAACTTCAAGTTGACGTTAAGTAAGGAATACATGACTTTCCCGACCGCCCCCGAAATCGCACAGTGATATCGTTCCGTGAGTGGTGGCTTTGGCCAGGGAACATTCGGTCGGATCCTTGTATTTCCAAGGCAGTTCGACCAGCTCTGGCAACGGGCGCCTATTCGTCCGCGTTCCGTTGTTGGTAATCACCGGGGGGCCTCGTCCATCCCCATTAGTAGCGAGGCCTCCCGACATCTCACTTTCGATGTCCGCAAAAAAACCGGCTGCGCGGGGCGCAACCGGTTTGGTCTGGTCGGCCCGGCGCCATGGCCGGGCGTTGGCCGGATCAGCCTTGCGCGGCCTTGGCGACCTCGGCGGCAAAGTCTTCCTTCTCGACCACGATGCCTTCGCCCACTTCCAGGCGCACGAAACCGGTGATGGTTGCGCCGGCTTCCTTGGCCGCGGCTTCCACGGTCAGGTCCGGGTTCACCACGAACTGCTGGTTCAGCAGGGTCGATTCGGCCACGAATTTCTTCATGCGGCCTTCGATCATCTTTTCGATCACCTGCTCGGGCTTGCCGGATTCGCGGGCGATGTCCATCTGAACCTGCTTTTCCTTCTCGACCACGGCCGGATCCAGATCGGCTTCGGACAGAGCGGCAGGGTTCACCGCGGCGATGTGCATGGCGATCTGCTTGCCGATTGCTTCGTCACCACCCGACAGAGCGACCAGAACACCGATCTTGCCCATGCCCGGGTTTGCGGCGTTGTGCACATAGGACACCACGCTGTCGCCTTCGATCTTGGCCATACGGCGCAGCGACATGTTCTCGCCGATCTTGGCGATCTTGTCGGTCAGGGTGTCGGCAACGGTCTTGCCGCCCAGATCGGCCGCCTTCAGCGCTTCGACATCGTCGACGTTCAGTGCCGCTTTTGCGATCTCGCCGACCATCTCCTGGAACTCGGCATTCTTGGCGACAAAGTCGGTTTCCGCGTTGACTTCGACGGCAACACCCTTGCCGCCTTCGACGACGACGGCCACCAGGCCTTCGGCCGCAGTACGGCCCGATTTCTTAGCCGCTTTGGCCAGACCCTTGGTGCGCAGCCAGTCGACGGCGGCTTCCATGTCACCATTGGTTTCGGTCAGCGCCTTCTTGGCGTCCATCATGCCTGCGCCCGTCGCGTCGCGCAGTTCTTTCACCAGTGCTGCTGTGATTGCCATGGTTCGGCTCTCCTCAATTCAAAAGGGATTGGGGCAGGTCATACCCTGCCCCATGTGTCAGTCATGTGACAGGCAGCTTACGCCTCGGCAGGGGCTTCGCTGGTTTCGGCCACGGCCTCTTCCGCCGGAGCTTCTTCCAGAGCGCCCAGATCGACGCCAGCGGCACCCAGCTGTGCCGACATGCCGTCCAGCGCCGCGCGCGCGGCCAGGTCGCAGTACAGCGCGATCGCGCGGGCCGCGTCGTCGTTGCCCGGAATCACATAGTCCACGCCATCGGGCGAGCAGTTGGTGTCGACCACGGCCACGACCGGGATGCCCAGCTTGTTGGCTTCGGCGATGGCCAGGGCCTCTTTCTTGACGTCGATGACGAACAGCAGATCCGGAACGCCGCCCATTTCGCGGATACCACCCAGCGAAGCCTGCAGCTTGGCCTGGTCACGCTCCATGCCCAGACGCTCTTTCTTGGTCAGGCCTTCGGCGCCCGATTCCATGGCTTCGTCGATCTGGTTCAGGCGCTGGATCGACTGGGAAACGGTTTTCCAGTTGGTCAGCGTACCGCCCAGCCAGCGGTGGTTCATGTAGTATTGGGCCGATTTTTCGGCGGCTTCGGCGATCGGGCCCGAGGCCTGACGCTTGGTGCCCACGAACAGAACGCGGCCGCCCTTGGCAACGGTGTCGCGGATGACCTGCAGCGCCTGGTCCAGCATCGGAACGGTCTGAGTCAGGTCGATGATGTGGATGCCGTTGCGCGCGCCATAGATATAGGGCGCCATGCGCGGGTTCCAACGTTGGGTCTGGTGGCCGAAGTGAACGCCAGCTTCCAGCAGCTGACGCATGGTGAACTCGGGAAGAGCCATGCTGTATTTTCCTTTTCCGGTTTGCGCCTTGGCGGGGGTGAAAGAAGCGGTTGCTCCAACCGGCGGCCGTGATGAGAATGTCTCCCTCAAAAAGGCCAAACCCCGCCTGCGGGTTTGAATGGCGCGCGTATACGGCAGGATGTCGGGCAACGCAAGGGGCAAAAGCCCTTATTTTTCGGGGCGCGCCAACGCGTGCGCGTGGCGGATGGCCTCTTCGCAGTGGGCCGCCAGCGCCTTGCGGTTTGGAAAGTCGCTGACCTTTGCCGGCGCGTGATAGATCAGTTCGACCCGCCCCTGACGCCGCGCGCCCAGTGTCTTGAGCAGATGCGGCCCGAAATCCATGTCGCCCCACCAGCCATAGAACCTGGCCGGTTCCCCGGCCGGTGCGTGATAGATCACCGTCACCGGCTGCACATACATGAAATCGCGCAGTTCCTCGGCGAAGAACGCCGCAAACAGCGTTGTTTTGAAAGGCAGAACCCGCAATCCGTCGGTCGAGGTGCCTTCTGGAAAGAACAGCAGCTTGTGCCCGGCCTTCAGGCGCTCTTCGAACAGCTTGGTCTGCGCGCGCGCCTTTCTGGGGTCGCGCTCGATGAACACGGTCCCGGCGGCGCGGGCCAGAAAGCCGATGCCCGGCCATTTGGCCACCTCGGCCTTGGACACGAAATACACCCGCTTGCGGGCATTGAGCGCAAAGATGTCCAGCCACGAGGAATGGTTGGCCACGACGGCGCCGTGCTGGCGCATCAATTCGCCCGAGGTCTGAAACCCGATGCCCAGGATACGGAATGCGTTGCGCGACACGATTTGAGGCACGAAGGCCGAAACCGGGCGACGCATGCCGCACAGGGGGCGTTCGAACAGGCGAATGGTCAGCAGAACGATCAGCCCGACGAGCACCATCAGCGCCAGCGGCAGCCCACGCACAACCACCAGAACCCAGCCCAGCAGCCCCAGCCGGACCGGATCGGGGGCGTCGTCGCTGTACCAAAGCGCCTGCTTCGTCACGTCACGCTCCGCCATAGATGCGCTTCTGCCGGTCGTTCATGCGGGCGGTGTCCAGGATCAGGCAGACATCGGTAGTGTTGAAGGCGTGGTCGATGAAGGCCCCCTCGCCCACGAACCCTCCCAGCCGCAGATAGGCCTTGATCAGCGCGGGCACCTGCACCATCGCCGCGCGGCGGTCCAGCTTGTCGGGGGCGACCAGATCCATGCTTTGAAACACGTCCGGCTGCGCGTGCACGCGCAGTTCCGGCGGGGCCAGGTGGTTGTGATGCAGCATCGACAAGGGCTGCGCCAGCGCCTGCACGTCGGTTCCGTGAAAACTGGCGACTCCGAACAGCACCTCGATGTCCCGCTCGGCCACATAACGCGCCAGCCCGTTCCACAAGTGATACATCGCGGTTCCGCCGCGATAGTCGGGATGCAGACAGGACCGGCCCAGCTCCAGCAGCTTGCGCCCGCTGCGCTTCAGCACCGTCAGGTCATATTCGTCTTCGGAATAGAACTGGCCCATTTCGGCCGCCTGGTCTCCGGGCAGCAGACGATAGACGCCGACAACCGCACCGGTCGAGTCGTCATAGGCCAGCATGTGGTCAAAATACGGATCGAACCGGTCGCGCTCAAGGCCTTCGGCGTGATCGACCATCTCGCCACTGCCGCCCAGTTCCCGCACGAAGACGTCATACCGCAACCGCTGCGCCGCGCGCAGTTCGTCATCGGTTTCGGCCAGTTTGACGGTGAATGAAGGGCCAGCGTCCGGCATGTGGCAAGGTCGGTTCCCAGTTGCGATTTCAGCGCTGATACCGCAGCTGCCCGGCGAATGGCAACACGAACCGGGTGGCCGGCACCGTTAACTTTTCCTAAACCAGTTTCAGGGATCAAGAACCGGCATCAAGGCGATGCGTGTTCCGTCAATCACCACTTTGCCCTGGTCGCGAAAGTTCACGGTGATCTTGCCGCCGATGTTGGACTGGACCTGTCCGACGCCCCAATCGGGGAAATCGGGGTGGCGGACATACATGCCCGGTGCAAGAATGGCATTCATGTCTGTCATGTGGCGGCTCCGGGTCGGGCATGGGCGGATATTACAGGAGGTACGCATGGGCGACACCAACGTCAACCTGGCCGAGTTGATCGGCTCTCGGATCTGCCACGATCTGATCAGCCCGATCGGCGCGATCACGAACGGTCTGGAACTGTTGGAGATGGTTGGCGGCACCCAGGGTCCCGAGATGGAGCTGATTACCGGCAGCGTCGGCAGCGCCGGGGCGCGGATCCGGTTCTTCCGCGTGGCCTTTGGCGCGGCCAGCGATCAGCCGCTGGGCCGCAGCGAAGTGGCCGACCTGCTGCGCGATGTCAACCGCGCGGGCCGGGTCCGGGTGCATTGGAACGTCACCGAGGCGATGCCGCGCAATCAGATCAAACTGGCCTTTCTGGCCATCATGTGCTGCGAAAGCGCCATGCCCATGGGCGGCGAGGTCAAGATTGACAGCGTGGGCGACAAATGGACGGTCACGGGTACGGCCGACCGCATGAATGTCGATCCCGACCTGTGGAAAGGCCTGCCGACCGGCACATTCGCCAACAAGGTCACGCCGGCGCAGGTGCAATTCGCCCTGCTGCCGCAGACGGCGGCCGCTCAGGGCCGCCGGGTTTCGGCCGAGACGGGCGCGACCCGCGTGGTGCTGCGGTTCTGATGCAGCGCCTCAGGCGCGCGTCGTGCCATTGCCGCGCACCAGGTATTTGAAACTGGTCAACTGCGCCGCCCCTACAGGGCCGCGCGCATGCATCTTGCCCGTGGCGATCCCGATTTCGGCGCCCATTCCGAACTCACCCCCGTCGGCAAACTGGGTCGAGGCGTTGTGAATCAGGATCGCACTGTCGAGCCGTTCAAAGAAGCGGTCGGCGGCGGATTGATCCTCGGTCATGATGCAATCGGTGTGGTTCGATCCGTATTGCCGGATATGCGCGATTGCCTCGTCGATATCGGCCACCGGTTTTGCGGCGATGATGCTGTCCAGAAACTCCTTGCCCCAATCGTCATCGCTGGCCGGCACGGTGCCGTCAATGGCCAGCGCACCTGCGGCATGGACCTCGACGCCCGCGGCCAATAGCGCCGCGATCACGTCGCGCCCCAGCGTTTCCGCGATATCCTGATGCACCAGCAGGCATTCGGCCGCCCCGCAGATGCCAGTGCGGCGGGTCTTGGCGTTCAGCACCACGTCCAGCGTTTTCTGCGGATCCGCAGCCTTGTCGATGTAGATGTGCACGATCCCTTCAAGATGAGCAAAGACCGGCACCCGCGCCTCGCGCTGGACCAACCCGACCAGCCCCTTGCCGCCGCGCGGCACGATGACGTCGACATAGTCGGTCATGGTCAGCAACTCTTGCACCGCCGCCCGGTCACGGGTCGGGATCAGCTGGATCGCATCCTCGGGCAGGTTGGCAGCTTTCAGCCCCTCGACCAGGCAGGCGTGGATCGCGGTCGAAGAATGAAAGCTTTCCGACCCGCCGCGCAGGATCACGGCGTTGCCCGACTTGAGGCACAGCGCCCCGGCATCCGCGGTCACGTTCGGGCGGCTTTCATAGATCACGCCGATCACGCCCAGCGGGGTGCGTACGCGGCGGATGTTCAGCCCCGAGGGCATATCCCATTCGGCCAGAACCTCACCCACCGGATCGGTCTGTTCGGCCACGGTGCGCAACCCGTCGACCATGCCCTGAATGCGCGCCTCGTCCAGCATCAGACGGTCCATCATGGCCGGGCTCAGACCCTTTTCGCGGCCGTAGTCCAGGTCTTTCTTGTTAGCCTCGATGATCTGTGCGCGGTTCTTCCACACGGCGTCGGCGGCGGCGATCAACGCGGCGTATTTGCGCTCGGCCGAGGCAAAGGCCAGATCCCGAGACGCATCCTTGGCGCGCTTGCCAAGATCGGCCATCAGGGCGGGAATGCTGTCAAAGTCCTTCATGTCATCTGCCTTTCCGGTCGTCGGACCAGCCAAATCTATCAGTTTTCGCGGCTACAAAGCCAGATCGTCACGGTGGATCATCACCGCACGGCCGGGATAGCCGAGGGTGTCCTCGATCTCGGAGGATTTCCGCCCCTTGATGGAATCGGCCTCATGCGCGGTGTAGCGGCTGAAGCCCAATCCCAGACGCCGGCCTTCGTGATCCTTGATGGCCACCGGGTCGCCCCGTCCGAAATCGCCAGTGACTTCGACGATGCCGGCCGGCAACAGGCTTTTGCCATTTTCCAATGCGCGCGCGGCCCCTGCATCGACCGTGATCTCGCCCCGCGGCTTCATCGCCGAGATCCAGCGTTTGCGCGCCGCATGCGGGTCCAGCTTGGCCTTGAACCAAGTGCTGTTCGCGCCATTGTTCAGCGATTTCAGCGGGTTCAGAGGCGATCCTTCCGTAATCGCCATGTCGCAGCCCGCTGCCGTCGCCATCTGCGCGGCCATCAGCTTGGTCTTCATGCCGCCCTTGGACAGCCCCGAACCGGCGTCACCGGCCATTGCCTCGATCTCGGGCGTGATCGTGTCGATCACGTCAAACCGGGTGGCGAATGGGTCCTCGGCGGGGTTGCCAGTGTAGAACCCATCGACATCGGACAGCAGAATCAATTGGTCCGCACCGACGGTCACGGCGATCTGCGCGGCAAGGCGATCATTGTCGCCGTAACGGATTTCATCCGTGGCCACCGTGTCATTTTCGTTCACGATGGGCACGACACCCAACCCCAGCAGAGTTTCCAGCGTCGCGCGCGAATTCAGGTACCGGCGGCGGTTCTCGCTGTCTTCAAGCGTCACCAGAACCTGCGCCGTGGTGATGTCGTGCGGGGCCAACGCCTCTTCATAGGCTCGGGCCAACCTGATCTGCCCGACGGCGGCCGCGGCCTGGGATTGCTCCAGCGACAGCGCGGTTGCGGGCAGGCCCAGAACACCGCGCCCCAGTGCGATCGAACCCGAAGAGACCAGAACCACATCGGCCCCCTGCCCCTTGAGCCACGCCACGTCCTGCGCCAGCGAATGCAACCACTCCGAACGCAGCTTGCCGGTCGCACGATCGACCAACAACGCCGAGCCGATCTTGACCACCAGGCGCTTTGCGTCGGTCAGGGCTGCCACGTCTCGCGCTCCTCGGTGGGTTTCTGGCGCAGGCGGTTTTCGTCGATCCGGGCGCGCAGAGCCCGCAGAACCTCGGTCACGCCCTGCCGGGCCACGCCCGACATGGTCATGACAGGGCCGCCCACGGCCTCTTCCAATTCGGCCTTGGCCAGTTCGAGCCGTTCTTCGTCCAACGCGTCAATCTTGTTCAGCACGGTGATCCGGGGCTTGTCGGCCAGCGCGCCGCCATAGGCTTCAAGCTCGTGGATGATGGTGTGATAGTCCTGCGCGATGGTCTCGGACGTGCCGTCGACCAGATGCAGCAACACCGCGCAGCGTTCGACATGGCCCAGAAAACGGTCGCCGATGCCGCGGCCTTCATGCGCGCCTTCGATCAGGCCGGGAATGTCGGCCACAACGAATTCCACGTTGTCCACGCCAACAACGCCCAGATTGGGGTGCAGCGTGGTAAAGGGATAATCCGCGATCTTGGGCCGGGCGTTCGAGGTGGCGGCCAGAAAGGTCGATTTGCCCGCATTCGGCAGGCCCAGCAGACCCACATCGGCGATCAGCTTCAGACGCAGCCAGATCGTACGGTCCACGCCCGGCTGCCCCGGATTGGCCCGGCGCGGCGCCTGGTTGGTGGCCGATTTGAAATGCAGGTTGCCGAAACCGCCATTGCCGCCCCGCGCCAGCAGGACACGTTGCCCCACTTCGGTCAAGTCGGCGATCACCGTCTCCTGATCCTCGTCCAGGATCTCGGTTCCGACGGGCACACGCAGGATGATGTCGTCGCCATCCTTGCCGGTGCGCTGCTGGCCCCGGCCGGGCTGGCCGTTCTTGGCAAAGAAATGCTGCTGATAGCGGAAGTCGATCAGGGTGTTCAGCCCGTCCACGACCTCGGCCCAGACGGACCCGCCCTTGCCGCCGTCCCCGCCATCGGGGCCGCCGTATTCGATGTACTTTTCGCGTCGGAAGCTGACGCACCCGCTACCTCCGGCCCCGGACCGGATGTAGACCTTTGCAAGATCGAGAAATTTCATGTCAGTCCCCTACTGCAAAGGCCCCACCGGCCACAAGTCAGAGTTTCTTGCTGTACGTCCAGGTGGGCACATTTGCGTTGCGCGCCACCGAGAAACTTTCGGCATCGCCGAGATATTCGAACCCGCAATGGGTCAGGACCCGCGCCGAGGCGGGATTGTCCTGAAACACGCTGGCAAACATCGTGGCGTTTTCCAGCGGGTTCGCCTGAACCAGCGTTTCCACCGCCAGCGAGGCGATGCCCGTATTCCAATACAAGGGCGCGACCCAATAGCCCACTTCGGACTGGTTGCGATCCAGCCGCTTGAGCGAGATCACCCCGATCAACTCGGGCCCGCCGTCCTTGGTGGCGTCCATCGCCCAGACATCCTCGTCGCGGTCCTCGGCCATGGCGCGGGTCACGAAAGCTTCGATCGAACCGGGCGGCAAAGGATGCGGGATCGACGTGGTCATGCGCGCCACGCGCTCGTCCCCTGCGTAGTGCTCGATCAGGCCCATATCCGACCGGCGCAGCGGGCGCAGGTCGAACCGCTCGGTTTCAATGACCGGCTGATTTATGATTGCCTCAAGTTTCATTGGTGTGTTCCTCCTCCGAACAACACGAAAAGTACGGATGCAACAGTCAGACCCGCGAGAGTCCACATCAAATATTTTTCCGCCGGCCGTCCCGCAACCACGCGGGCAATTCTATCGCCCGCAAAGGTCCAGATCGGGTGCAGGACCAACTGGCAGGTCAACAAAACGAGCGCGATCGTGAGCGTCGCACTCAGCACCGATGTTCCCGCCGCGACGAACCCGGTAAATCCCGCGATGATCATCGCCCAGGCCTTGGGGTTCAGCGGATGCACCACCAGCCCGGCCCAGAAACCCGGAACCGACTCGCCCGCGTCCTGATGGGACAGGCGCAGGTTGGCGATTTTCCACGCAAGCCAGCAAATATAGGCCGCCGAAGCATATTTCAGAACCGCAAACGCGGTGGGGGCCTGTTCCGCCAGTTGCAGAAGGCCAAAGCCCAACGGCCAGATGATCAGCTGTTTGCCCAGAATCACGCCCGCCACGAAAGGCAGTGCCGCGCGGAACCCATAGCGCGCACCCGTTCCCAACAGGACCATGTTGGCCGGTCCCGGCGTGCCGACCTGGCTGGCGGCAAAGATCAGGAAACTGGTGGTCGCAACGGGCATCGGGGTTTTCGATCACATCTGCGTCAAAACGAAAAAGGGACCGGCACTTTGTGCCGGTCCCCCATGAATTTTTCTTAAACCTTCTGGGTTTCGGCTTACTCTGCGGCCTCCGCCACTGGCAGGACCGAAATGAAGGTGCGGTTTTTCAGTCCCTTGTGGAACTTCACGGCGCCATCGACAGTTGCAAAGATGGTATGATCCTTGCCCATGCCCACGCCTTCGCCCGGCCAGAACTTGGTGCCGCGCTGACGCACGATGATGTTGCCTGCAACGGCGGCCTGGCCACCATACAGTTTCACGCCAAGGCGACGACCCGCTGAGTCGCGGCCGTTACGGGAGGAACCGCCAGCTTTTTTATGTGCCATTCTCTCTCTCCTTAGCCTTTGGCCAGCTCTTTGGCCTGCTCAACCCATTCGGGTTTCACTTTGACCGTCTCGATAGCAGCAATCTGCTCGTCCGACAAGGCGGCCAGAGCGGCAAAGCTTTCGACACCGGCTTCGGCCAGTTTCTTGGCAGCTGCGGGACCAACACCGGTGATCTTGGTCAGATCGTCGGCGGCGGCAGCAGCGGCCGGGGCCTCTGCCTTGGCAGCGGCTTTCTTGGCGGGTTTCGCTGCTTTTGCAACTTCACCTGCCGGAGCCGAACCGGTTGCGGCCTTGACGCCCGACTTGTCCGCACCCGAGGGCAGGATGTCGGTGATCTTGACCAGGGTCAGCTTCTGACGGTGGCCAACGGTGCGCTTCGAGCTGTGCTTGCGGCGTCGCTTGACGAATTTGATGACCTTGTCACCTTTGATCTGTTCGATCACTTCCGCCTGAACGGCCGCGCCATCGATGAACGGCGCACCGACAACGGGGGCATCGCCACCCAGCATCAGAACGTCGTTGAATTGGACTTTTTCACCTGCGTCGGCAGCCAGTTTTTCAACGCGGAGGATGTCGCCCGCCTGAACCTTGTACTGCTTGCCGCCAGTCTTGAGGACTGCAAACATGCGTCTTTCCTTTTTCTACCGCGTTCTGTGGTCCCCGTCAGACGGGTGTTTCGGCCAAGGCCACCTCGAACAGCGCGCCCTTGTCGGGCGGATGAACGACCATCAGGGCGCACCCGTCAGGCCAGCAATAACGATACCCGGCGCGGAGGTTCCGGCCGGGATGCGCGCTTATCCACGGATACCGGCCCAAAGTCAACACCAAACCGCGCCTAAAGATCCGACGCGCTCAGAACCTGCCCGACCGCAAAGCCCACCTGATAGGAAAGATCCTCGTACATGTCGCCAAGCCCCGCAAACAGGGCGCGGTTCAGCGCCCGGCCGGCCTCGGTCCGGGAAAAGGCGATGTTCTCGCGCAGCTGCGCCGGATCGAGCGGACCATAGGCCAGCATCAGGAACGAATACAGCCATTCGCGCGTGTCATCCTCGGTCTCTCCGGCTTGTTCGAGCAGTTGTGCGAGCATCTGATCACTGTCCGCCGCCACGCCCTGCCCGTCGGCAAGCCCACGCAGAAACGCGTAATCCGCGCCAAGGGTGCCGGCGACATTCTGGTCCACCAGGTTATTGACCTGGACAAATTCGTCGATCAGCCGAAAGAACTCGGCCTCCTGATCCGCCTCGGCCAAGGCGTCCAAGGCCGCTTGCCGGATCGATTCGTCCGAAAACGCCCGACGGGCGGAATTCTCGAGCCGAATGACCGTGCGGCCCGTTTCACCCTCGAAGAACACGGCCGCCTGCGTCATCTCGGTCGCGGTCATCCCGGCGGCCAGGGCCTCGATCAGCCGATCATGCATCCACGCAGGGTCATACAGGTCCTCGATCTGAGCCCGCAGATACGAACCACCCCTGCCCTCCAGCATGGCTGCGTCGATGTCGCCCACCTGCTGAACGCCCTCCTCGCTGAGGATCTGCGCCGCCTCGCGCAGGTGCAGCGCCGCAGCCAACCGCTCGGCCGTCTCGGACGTGGCGGCGGCGGCAGCCCATCCGGCGCAGATCAGCCACAGGGTCAGAACGACCCGCATCAGATGTCCCGGGCCGGGCGCAACTCGGCCATCCGGGCGGCCAGCGCCTCGAACCGGTTCGCCATGATCTCGTACTGCACCGCGTTGAGCAGCTCATAGACCTGCTGCATCAGCGGATGCTCGAGCGCGCGGGCGTAGGCCTCGAGATCGGCGTCCGAGAAGGTTTGATAGGTGTAAGCGGCATTGGCCAGCGCCGACTGCTGCATCGATTGGCGCATCTGGGCCTCGTTCGCCTTCATCAACGCGCGCAGGCCGTCGGCATCCAGTTGCAGATCGATGACACCGGCCGCGCTGGCCGCCAGAAGGAATCGCACCTGGATTTCCTGAACCGCCCGCAGCGCCGTTTCGCTGGAATCGATCGCCCGGTTCATCCGTTTGAGGATCTCGACCCGCATCGCCCCCTCGCGGACCAGATCGGCCACGATCCTTAGGCCCTCGGCCTGCTTGGCGTCGTTATCCTCGATCATGTGCGAGGCGTTCTCGGCCTCGACCAGCCGCTGCCCCAGATCCGAGGCATAAAACTCGACCGCATGGGTCAGGGCCTCGTCGCTGAGCGTCTGCTCGAGTATGGCCACGGCGGTTTCGTGCATCTTTTCGGTGTCGAACACCTCTTCCGACAATCGTGTCCATTGCGACCCAAACCCCTCGGGGTCGATCCCCACCATCTGCGGCGCCGAAGCGGACGCCAGCGCAATGCTTTCCAGCGCCACGTCGAATCCGGTGGTTTCCAGGAACGCCTCGATCCGCTCTCGGCTTGTGGCCTGTGCCGCCTGCCCCAGCGCAAACATCAGACCCAACGAGAAAACAGCGATACGAGCGATGAAGGTAATGGAGTGTTGCATGGCCTTCAGCCTAGGATATTTCACCGCTCAGGCAACGGAAAATCGGTCGGATGCGATATTGACGAATTTTCTGCTTGCACCCTCCGACGATCATCACTAAATCCCCCCCTCACAGACCCCCGCGGAGAGGTGCCGGAGTGGTCGAACGGGGCGGTCTCGAAAACCGTTGTGGGTGCAAGCCCACCCAGGGTTCGAATCCCTGTCTCTCCGCCACTTTTTTTAATAACCATTTGATATTACTGCATTATTAGTAGATCAGTGTCGAGGCGTCCCCCAATTACTCCCCCCCCCCCGAAGTAGGCCATACCAAGTAGTTTAAAGACAAAGCTTGGTTGCCAATACATTCCCGTCCTGGACAGTCCGACGCCAGATCTATAAGCCCTGAGCCCCCCAAAATGGGATCTCGATGCCGCAACGCGACCCGCCCAACGAATAGTCTGCGGGCAAAGCAACATTTGGCAAACCCGGTCAATATCGTTGAACCCCAAGTGGGCGTAGACACGGAATGCCCGTTCTGAGCCAAATCCAGTGGTTTTTTACCTGACTCTAGAATGTCAGATTGGGTTGCAGGTCACTGTTGGAAATGTGGGATACGTTTTAGGCTATCGTTTTGCAGGCCTAGGAGCAGACGGCAACGCTCTACGCGATAGCGAACTGTCGTCAGATGGAGGCCTTGGCAGCATCGGACTCTCAGCACCGATTTTTTCGTGCTCCCGGGGTGAAACGCGCAGTTTCTGCTCGTGCGACGCTACGATCGACGTCAATGGTGTTTTCGAGACGTATGAGAGTTTTTCAATGCAATTCGGAAAGTAACGGCATCCCCAGAAGAGTTGTTCTTTTTTGTTCTTCCGTAGAACCATCTTCCTACCACACTTTTTGCAGTCAGGATGCGCGGAAATGAAATCTGAGCAAAGCTTTTGGTCTTTTTCCCAACCATTGGGAAGGCATTCGGTCAAGCCTCCTTCCCGGTCCAAATCACTGCGTGCGAGTTGGCGAACGTAATCCTTTTGTTTCTCTGTTGAGAGGTGGTTCGGTTCGTTTGAACAGTTTCGAGCCGTTTTGTAGGTGGATTTCCCGCTCGGTTATGCCGCGACCGGGATTGGTCGCGACGGGTTG
>NZ_FQVK01000034.1 GCF_900129345.1 Ruegeria intermedia
AGTCGGTCAGTTCATAGCGACGTTGAGACATGCTGCTCTCCTCTTTCACAGAAGTGAATCAGAAACCCTCAAACGCCGATAGCGATTTATGAGTGGGTGACCTAGACCTTGGCCTCGATCGCCCGCCAGATCTTTTCGGCGATATTTGTGTCGTTGAACCGCTCCAGTTCCTGGATTCCGGTGGGTGAGGTCACGTTGATTTCGGTCAGATAGTCTCCGATCACGTCGATACCCACGAAGATCTGGCCTTTTTCCTTCAGCAGCGGACCGATGGCCGCGCAGATCTCAAGATCGCGGTCGGTCAAGCCGATCTTTTCGGGACGGCCGCCCACATGCATGTTCGACCGGGTCTCACCCTCGGCCGGAACGCGGTTGATCGCACCGACCGGTTCGCCATCGACCAGGATCACCCGCTTGTCACCGTTGCGCACATCCGGCAGGAATTTCTGAACGATCAGCGGCTCGCGCGAGAAACCGGTGAACAGCTCGTGCAACGAGGTCAGGTTGCGGTCATCGGCATCCAGGCGGAACACGCCGGCCCCGCCATTGCCATAGAGCGGCTTGAGGATGATGTCGCCGTGCTTTTCCTTGAACGCCTTGATGGTCTGCAGATCGCGGGCGATCGTGGTGGGCGGGGTCAGGTCGGGAAAATCCAGAACCAGCAGTTTTTCCGGGTAGTTGCGCACCCAGAACGGATCATTCACCACCAGCGTCTGGCCGCGCAGCCTATCCAGAAGATGGGTCGAGGTGATGTAATGCATGTCGAACGGCGGGTCCTGCCGCAGCCAGACGACATCGAAATCCGCCAGATCAACCTCGCGCTCAGGCCCCAGAACCGCCGGCTGGTCCGCAACCCGCTGCACCGTCATGTCGTGACCGCGGGCGGTGATGCGCCCCTCTTGATAGGCCAGCTGATCGGGTCCGTAGTAAAACAGCTGGTGCCCACGGGCCTGGGCTTCTTCGGCCAGCCGGAACGAGCTGTCGGCATTGATGTCCACGGCCCCGATCGGGTCCATCTGAAAGGCGATTTTCATGGCGTGTCCCTCGTAGTCACGCCAGATACATGGCCCAGCGGGGACGGGTGTTCAATGGCGATCAGCCCTGACCAAAGGCGTTTTCGACGATTTGCACTGCGCCCGTTGCATCCACCAGAGCCGCATCGAACCGGACATCGGTCAACTGCCCGCCCGGTTCCTGCGCAAGGTACTGCGCCGCCGAGGCGCATATCCGGTCGATCTGACGCTTGCTGATCCGCGCGGCGGCGGTGTCAAAGCTTTGGCTTTTCTTGACCTCGACGAACACAAGGCCCTGCGCATCCCGGACGATCAGGTCGATCTCGCCGCCCGCGCCGCGCCAGCGCCTGTGACAGACCTCGAAGCCGCGCCTTTCGTAGTCGGCCGCGACGCTGTGTTCGGCCGCCTGCCCGGCGTGATAGGAAACCGAGCCCTTGACCGACCGGCGCGCCATGTCATTCCTTTCCCATCTTCAGGGCCTTCTGGTAAATCGGCCGCCTTGGCAAATCATACATCTTGGACACCAGATCGGCCGCATCCCGCACCGAGTGCGTTTCCAGCGCCTGTCTCAACGCCTCTTCTACATCCGCATCGTTAACGGCCGGTGAATGCGCGCGATCCACCAGCAAGACGATCTCGCCCTTCACGGTGGCGTCTCGATACTGCGCGGACAGGTCCGCCAGAGTTCCGCGACGGATTTGCTCGAACTTCTTGGTCAGTTCCCGGCACATGGCCGCCTGTCGATCACCCCCAAGAACCTGCGCCAGGTCCGTCAGGCACGCCGCAAGCCGTTTGGGGGATTCGTAGAACACAAGCGTCCCCGGAATGTCCCGCAGCCCCTCGATCCGGGACCGTCGCGCGCCGGCTGCGTTCGGCAGGAACCCGGCAAAGAAGAAGGCATCGGTCGGCAACCCGGCCAGCGTCAGGGCGGTCAGAGCCGCCGAGGGTCCCGGCGCGCAGGTCACGGTGAATCCGGCCTCGGCCGCCTGCTTGCCCAGGTCGTATCCCGGGTCGGCGATCAGCGGCATCCCCGCCTCGGACGCGTAAGCCACCGACTTGCCCTGGGCCAGTTCCGCCATGAGCCGGTCACGGGTGCCCGTGCCGCTGTGATCGTGATAGGACAGGATGCGCCGCCCTTCGAGCGGCACGCCGTGAATCTCCATCAACCTGCGCAGGCTTCGCGTGTCCTCCGCCGCGATCACGTCCGCCGAGGCCAGAACGTCCAACGCCCTGAGCGTGATGTCGCGCGCCGTTCCGATCGGAGTGGCAACGAAATACAGCCCCCCCGCCAATCTAACCTTTTGGAAATTCAATGCTGGACCCTCGCAGCGTGACGTTTATTATCGCGGCGGCACCAAACAGCAGCGCCCCGTGCCGCCGGATCAGGGAGTTTTCATCGAGATGTTCACTGTTTGCAACCCCGTTCGCAAGATCGCGAAAATCGCCATCGGCCTTGCCACCGCTGCGTTTCTGGCCGCCTGCGAGCCGGGCGCGACCGGCCGCGGCCCCTCGATCGATACGTCCGAGCCGATTCCCGTTGCGCTGCTGGTGCCTCAGTCCAGCGATCCGTCGCTGGCCCAAAGCCTCGAGAACGCCGCGCGTCTGGCGATGGCGGATCTTCAGAACGCCCGGATCGACCTGCGGGTCTATGACACGGCCGGAAATCCGAACACCGCGGCCGCGTCGGCGCAGCAGGCGGTGGCCGACGGCGCCAAGGTCATTCTGGGCCCCGTCTACGCCCAGGCCGCCAACGCGGCGGGGCTGGCGGTGCTGAGCAAGAACGTGAACGTGCTTTCGTTTTCGAACAACACCAGCATCGCGGGCGGCAATGTCTTCGTGCTGGGGCCGACCTTCGACAACACGGCCCGCCGGCTGGTCAATTTCGCTGGGCGCCAGGGCAAATCGAAGATGGTGGTCGTCTACAGCAACGACGCCGCCGGGCAGTTGGGGCGCGCCGCCATCACCAACGCGCTCGGTAGCAGCCGGGTCGCCAATGCCGGCGAAGTCGGCTTTGACCGGTCTCAGCAAGGCGTGATCGACGCGGTTCCTGCAATCAAGGCCACGGTGGATCAGACCGGAGCGGATTCGATGTTCCTGACCGCCACGACCGCCGGCGCGCTGCCGTTGTTGACCCAATTGCTGCCCGAGGCCGGCGTGTCCCCCGCCATGGTGCAGTATATCGGCCTGACCCGGTGGGACATCCCGGCGCAGACACTGGAACTGCCCGGGGTCCAGGGCGGGTGGTTCGCCCTGCCCGATCCGGCCAAGGCCCAAGCCTATCGGCAGCGCTACAACGCGACCTATGGCGAGGCTCCGCACCCGATCAGCGGATTGGCCTATGACGGCATCGCGGCCATCGGCGCCCTGGCCAGCCAGGGCAAGTCGAACGCCCTGTCGGCGGCCGCGTTGACGCAGAATGCCGGGTTCCAGGGGGTGGGCGGCATCTTCCGTCTGCGACCGGACGGCACCAACGAACGCGGTCTGGCGGTTGCCACGATCCAGAACAAACAGGTGGTTGTGATTGACCCTGCCCCACAAAGCTTCTCCGGTGCCGGATTCTGACCCGCTTGCGCTGGCTCCGCAGCCCGGCGGCCCGCTGATCTGCGACGCCTCCGAGATTTTCGACAGCGATGCGATCGGCGCCCGGTTGTCCGAGGCGCTGATCGATGTCTCTGACACGGCGGCGGCCCGCGCTGCGGTGGTGCGCGTGTTGCGCGACGCGCAAAAGGCCGGGCGTCAGGCCATTGCCGAAGCGTTCACCGCCCGCCCTTTCGACGCCCGCCCCTTGACGCGGTCCTACACTTATCTGACCGACGGGCTGGTCTGCACCGCGTTGCAGGTGGCCAGCACCCGGCTGCATCCACTGGCAAATCCGACACAAGGCGAAAAGATCGCCGTGATGGCGGTTGGCGGGTATGGGCGCGGGGAAATGGCACCGTTCTCGGATGTCGATCTGCTGTTCCTGACCCCCTACAAGATCACCGCCTGGGCCGAAAGCGTGATCGAATCCATGCTGTACATGCTGTGGGATCTGCGGCTGAAGGTCGGTCATTCCTCGCGCACGATCCGCGATTGCCTGCGCCTGGGCGAGGATGATTTCACGATCCGGACAGCAATGCTGGAACAGCGGTTTCTGGGCGGCGACGCGGCCCTGGCCGCCGAGTTGGAACAGCGGTTGAAATCCGACCTGTTCAAGGGCTCGGAACGCGAATTCATCGAGGCCAAGCTGCACGAACGCGACGCGCGCCACCTCAAACAGGGCGAGCGCTACATGGTCGAGCCCAACGTCAAGGAGGGCAAGGGCGGGCTGCGCGACCTGCAGTCGCTCTATTGGATCGCCAAATACATCTATGGCGTGCAGGACGCGGCCGAACTGGTGCCCCTGGGCCTGTTCACCCCCGACGAGCACAAGACCTTTGCCAGGGCCGAGGAATTCCTGTGGGCCGTCCGGTCGCATCTGCACCTTGTCACCGGGCGCGCGACCGAGCAGTTGACCTTCGATCTGCAGGTCGAGGTGGCCGACCGGATGGGTTTCGAGGACCGCGCCGGCCGGCGTGGGGTCGAGATCTTCATGCAACGCTACTTTCGCGAGGCGACCCAGGTCGGCGATCTGACGCGGATCTTTCTGACGAAGCTGGAAGCGGCGCATATGAAGAATGCGCCCTTGCTTGAGCGCATTTTCCGACGCAGGCCGCGGGTCAAGCCGGGCTACAAGGTGGTGCATGGGCGTCTGGACGTGGCCGATCCCGACAGGTTCCTGTCCGACAAGCTGAACCTGTTGCGCCTGTTCGAGGAGGGCCTGCGCACCGGCATGCTGATCCATCCCGATGCCATGCGGCTGGTCACTGCCAATCTGCACCTGATCGACGATGACATGCGCAACGACAAAGAAGCGCGGCGCATCTTTCTGGATCTGATGCTGAAACACGGCAACCCCGAACGCGCGCTGCGCCGCATGAACGAACTGGGGGTCCTGTCGGCCTTCATCCCCGAGTTCGAGCCCATCGTGGCGATGATGCAGTTCAACATGTACCACAGCTATACCGTGGACGAACACACGATCCAGTGCATCACCAACCTGGCGCAGATCGAACGGGGCGAATTGGTCGAGGAACTGCCGCTGGCCTCGTCGATCCTGGAACGCGGCGTGAACCGGCGGGTGCTGTATGTCGCGCTGCTGCTGCACGACATCGGCAAGGGCCGCCCCGAGGATCATTCGATTCTGGGCGCCCGGATCGCCCGCACGGTGGCGCCGCGGCTGGGGCTGAACAAGAAGGAATGTGAAACCGTCGAATGGCTGGTGCGCTATCACCTGCTGATGTCGGACATGGCGCAGAAGCGCGACATTTCCGACCCGCGCACGGTCCGCGACTTCGCCAAGGCGGTGAAAACCGTCAAACGGCTGGACCTGCTGACGGTTCTGACGGTCTGCGACATCCGCGGGGTGGGGCCCGACACCTGGAACAACTGGAAGGCCACCCTGCTGCGCGCTCTGCACGCCGAAACCAAGCGGGCGCTGGAAACCGGGATGGAGGACCTCAACCGCGCCAACCGGGGCGCCGAGGCCAAGAAGGCCCTGCGCGAGGCGTTGGCGGGCTGGTCCAAGGCCGATCTCAAGACCGAGACCGCGCGGCACTATGACCCGTATTGGCAGGGTTTGAACCTCGAAACGCATGTCGAGTTCGCCGAAATGCTGCGGGTGCTGGAACATGGCGGCGACCCGGGCGCCATGGAAATCCGTCTGCACCCCGACGAGGACCGCGACGCCACCCGTGCCTGTTTCGCCATGGCCGACCATCCCGGCATCTTTGCCCGCATCGCCGGCGCCCTGGCGCTGGTGGGGGCCAATGTCGTGGATGCGCGCAGCTATACCACCAAGGACGGTTATGTCACCGATGCCTTCTGGATCCAGGATTCCGACGGTCACCCCTTTGACACGGCCCGCCTGCCGCGCCTGACCCAGATGATCCACAAGACGTTGAAGGGCGAAGTGGTCGCCCGCGATGCGCTCAAGTCCCGCGACAAGATCAAAAAGCGGGAAAAGGCGTTCAACGTTCCGACCCACATCACCTTCGACAACGACGGTTCGGAAATCTACACCATCATCGAGGTCGACACACGCGACCGCCCCGGCCTGCTGTATGATCTGGCCCGAACCCTTGCGGCCGCCAACGTCTATGTCGCC
This sequence comes from Ruegeria intermedia, assembly GCF_900129345.1. Classification (GTDB taxonomy): domain Bacteria; phylum Pseudomonadota; class Alphaproteobacteria; order Rhodobacterales; family Rhodobacteraceae; genus Ruegeria; species Ruegeria intermedia. The sequence continues at coordinate 6,199 of NZ_FQVK01000034.1, forward strand.
AACGCGGTGATCGCGACCTATGGCGAACAGGTGGTGGACACCTTCTATGTCAAGGACATGTTCGGGCTGAAATACCATTCCGAGTCCAAGCAGCGCACGCTCGAGGCCAAGCTGCGCAAGGCCATCGCCGAGGGCGCCGAGCGGGCGGCCTCATGAAGCAGATCCGTCTGTTTTCGGGCCTGTTCACGGTCGGGTTCTGGACCCTGGCCAGCCGCATTCTGGGATTTGCGCGCGAAATCCTTCTGACCGCGCTGATCGGCCCGGGCCCCGTGATGGATGCCTTTGTCGCGGCCTTCCGCCTGCCCAACATGTTCCGCCGGTTCTTCGCCGAGGGCGCCTTCAACGCGGCCTTCGTTCCGATGTTCTCGAAACGGCTGGAAGGGGGCGAAGACGCGCAGGGGTTTGCGCAGGATGCGTTCAACCTGCTGGCGGCGGCCGTTCTGGCGCTGGTCGGGCTGGCCATGGTGTTCATGCCGGGGCTGGTCTGGCTGACGGCCGAGGGGTTTTATGGCGACGAACGTTTCGATCTGGCGGTCGGGTACGGATATGTCGTCTTTCCCTACATCCTGTTCATGTCCCTGGCCGCGCTGTTTTCCGGGGTTCTCAATGCCACAGGCCGCTTTGCTGCCGCGGCGGCGGCGCCGGTCCTGCTGAACATCTTCGCCTGCACGGCACTGATCGCAGGCGCCACCATGGGCGGAGAGGTCATCCGCTGGCTGATCGCCGTCATTCCGATCGCCGGGGTCGCTCAACTGGCGCTGGTGTGGGTCGCCACCGAACGGGCGGGTGTCCGCATCCGCCCCGGACGGCCAAGGCTGAGCCCCGAGATGCGCAAGATGGTGCGCATCGCCGTTCCCGCCGCCCTTGCCATGGGGGTGACACAGGTCAATCTGGTCGTGGGGCAGTTGGTCGCGTCAAAGACCGAAAAGGCCGTCAGCTGGCTGTTCGCTGCCGACCGGCTGTATCAGCTGCCGCTGGGCGTGGTCGGCATCGCCGTGGGCATCGTGCTGTTGCCCGACCTGTCGCGCCGCCTGCGCGCGGGGGACGGCGATGGCGCGCGCAACGCCTTTTCCCGCGCCGGAGAGTTCACCCTGTTGCTGTCCATTCCGGCCACCGTGGCCTTCGTACTCATCCCGGTGCCGCTGGTCTCGGTCCTGTTCGAACGTGGACAGTTCACACCCGAAGACACGGCTGCCACTGCGCTGGCCGTGGCGGTCTATGGCATCGGCCTGCCGGCCTTCATGCTGCAAAAGCTGCTGCAACCGTTGTTCTTCGCCCGCGAGGATACCCGTTCGCCCTTCCGGTATGCCGTTGTGGCGATGATCATCAATGCCGTGCTGGCCTTTGGACTGTACCCGATCGTCGGCTGGATCGCCCCGGCCATCGCGGCCTCGGCCGCCGGGTGGGGCATGGTGGCGCTGTTGGCTCTGGGCGCCCGGCGCATGGGCGAGGAGGCCCGTTTCGACGAGCGGTTCAAGCGCCGAGCGCCCAGGATATTGGCGGCCTCAATGGGAATGGGTGTGGTGCTGATCGCATCGATGCGGCTGTTCGGTTGGACGTTCGAGGTTCCGGGCTGGCGCTATCTGGCCTTGTTGGGCCTGATCGTGGTCGCGGCACTGTCTTACTTCCTTCTGGGCCACCTGCTGGGCGCATTCCGTCTGTCCGAGTTCCGGTCCGCCCTGCGAAGGTCCTGACCGCCTCAGTCCCGCCGGATACGGCCCACCAGCCGCGCCCATCCGCCCGGTGCCACGAAAAACGACAGCCCGAACCCGGTCGCGAACCCACCCAGATCGGCCACCCAATCCGAGGTGCCGCCGAAGATCAGCCCGAACAGCAGTTGGATGCCCATCAGCACCGCAATCAACTGGAACGCCCGCGCCTGGTTCTCTCCGACCAGCGACAGCCTGCGCCACAGCAGCCAGGTGAAGGCGCCGATCAGGCCATAGACCGGCGGAAAGCCCCCGACCAGCGGATAGCGCGGGTCCAGCAGCACCGCATAGGCCAGCGCCCCGCCCACACCCGACAGCACGAAGATCACCAGCATCGCAAAACCGCCAAAGACCTCGCCCACCATCTTGCCCATCGCCAAAACGAAGACGCAGACAAAAAGCGCCTGGGTAAAGCTGCCTGACACGAAGGGGTAGGTGAAGAACCGGATCACATGCTCGATCGGCCAACGCCCGTTCATCACCATCCAGTCGAAGATGTCGGCCGAGAAGGAACAGCGCTGGATCGCCTCCAGCCGCCAGCCCACCGCGCCCGGTCCGCCGACCAGGCCGCGCGTGCCAAGGGTGAAGGCCAGTTCGATCCCCATGATGAACAAAACCAGCGCCACCACCACGGGCGGCAGGGGGTTCACGGGGGGTGTGTAGTGCTCGCTGCTCATTGGGCGGGCCTTTCGCGGCTGTTGACGTCCCTTTGCCTCATGGGTAAGCGACGGAGGCTCATTTTTCCAGACGGGAGTTCCCTTCCATGACCGAGACCAAGTTCACGCCGCGCGTGTTTTCCGGCATTCAGCCCTCGGGAAACCTGCATCTTGGCAACTACCTTGGTGCGCTCAAGCGTTTTGTGGATATGCAAGGGCCGGAGATGGAGACCGTGTACTGCATGGTCGATCTTCACGCGATCACCGTCTGGCAGGACCCCAAGGAACTGGCGCATTCCACGCGCGAGCTGTGCGCGGGCTTCATCGCCGCCGGCATCGACCCGGAACAGTCGATCCTGTTCAACCAGTCCCAGGTGCCCGAACACGCGCAACTGGCCTGGATCTTCAACTGTGTCGCGCGCATGGGCTGGATGCAGCGCATGACCCAGTGGAAGGACAAGGCCGGCAAGAACCAGCAAAACGCCTCGCTGGGCCTGTTCGCCTATCCCTCGCTGATGGCCGCCGACATTCTGGTCTATCACGCGACCCATGTGCCGGTGGGCGACGACCAGAAACAGCATCTTGAGCTGACCCGCGACATCGCCATCAAGTTCAACCACGACTATGGCGTCGATTTCTTCCCGATAACCGAGCCGGTGATCGAGGGCGCAGCCACGCGCGTGATGAGCCTGCGCGACGGGGGCAAGAAGATGTCCAAGTCGGACCCGTCCGACATGAGCCGGATCAACATGACCGACGATGCCGACACCATCGCCAAGAAGATCCGCAAGGCCAAGACCGACCCCGATGCCCTGCCCTCGGACGTGGACGGGCTGGAAGGCCGCCCCGAGGCGCGCAACCTGGTCAACATCTATGCCGCGCTCAGCGATCAGACGGTCGAGCAGGTTCTGGCCGAGGTCGGCGGCAAGCAGTTCGGTGAATTCAAGCCGATGCTAGCCGATCTGGCGGTCGCAAAGCTGTCGCCGATCTCAACCGAGATGGCGCGGCTGATGGGCGATCAGGCCGAGATCGACAGGATTTTGGACCGTGGCGCGGAACGGGCGCGGGAAATCGCGGCTCCGATCCTCAGCCGCACCTACGAAATCGTGGGGATGGTGGGCGCCGGCCGCGCCTAAGACCCAGACGGAAACTTCAGCGCCGCCCCTGATCCGGGGCGGCGTTTTTCGTTGCAGGTCAGGCGGCCTGCGGGTGCAGTTTTTCCTCGACGATGGATTCGGCCACCGCATGGGGGCTGACGCCATCGACCTTGGCGCGGGTCAGGATGCGGTCCATCGTCCGCTCCAGCGCCTCGAGCCGCTGACCGACCCAGGCTTCGCGATCCTTGATCTTCAGGATCTCGGTCGCGACGTTCACGATCCCGCCGCCATTGGCCACGAAATCCGGAGCATAGAGGATGCCGCGGTCATGCAGGCGCTGCGCGTCGGCATCGGTCGCTAACTGGTTGTTGGCCCCTCCGGCCACCGCGCCGACCTTCAGCAGCGGAATGCTGGTTTCGTTCAGGATGCCCCCGATGGCGCAGGGCGCGAAAATATCCGCCTGGGCCTCATAGATCGCATCGGGCGCGACGGCCTGCGCCGCGAACCGGTCCGCCAGCCGGGCGGTCTGATCCGCATCGATGTCGGTGATCACCAGTTTCGCCCCGGCGTCATGCAACAGCGCGCACAGATGTTCGCCGACATGACCCAGCCCCTGCACCGAGACGGTCTTGCCGCTCAGGTCCCCGGACCCGAACCGATGCCGCGCGGTGACCCGGATGGCGTTGAAGATCCCGCGGGCGGTGACGGGCGACGGGTCGCCGCTGGCGAAGGGGCCATCGGGCAGACCGGCGACATATTCGGTTTCGGTGCCGATCTGGGCCATGTCGGCCGGGGTCATCCCCATGTCCTCGGCCGTCCAGTATTGGCCGCCGAGGCTTTGGACCACGCGCCCGAAGGCCTTCAGCAACCGGGGCGTCTTGTCCGCGCTCGGGTCGCCGATGATCACGGCCTTGCCCCCGCCCAGCGGCAGATCGGCCGCGGCGTTCTTGTAGGTCATGCCCCGCGACAGGCGCAGCGCATCGTCCAGCGCCTCGGACGGGTGGCCATAGGTGCGCATCCGCACGCCGCCCGCTGCAGGCCCCAATTGCGTGGAGTGGATCGCCACAAAGCCCGAAAGCCCGCTGGCGGCGTCTTTGAATTCGACCACACGCTCGTGATCTGGCGCGTCAATCGTGGTTATTTCCATTTCGCTCCTCCGGAAAGACAGACTGATTCTGCCACATTGGACCGAGCGATTTTCGCCAATACATGCTGGCCAACACATGCCTCTTGGCGATAATGATAATCTGAGCCGACCATTTTAGGGATTTTCTCCATGGACCAGATCGACCGCAAGATCGTGCGCGCGCTGCAGCAGGACGGGCGCATGACCGTCCTGGACCTGGCCGAAAAGGTGGGCCTGTCGCCCACGCCCTGCGCGCGACGCCTGGACCGCCTGCGCCGCGACGGGGTGATCACCGGGTACTCGGCGCAGGTCGACCCCGAGAAACTGGGCTTTGGCGTCACGATTTTCGTGTCGGTCGAACTTGAGAAACAGGACCGCAACGCCATCGACGCCTTCGAACGCGCCATCCTGCGCTGTGACGAGGTGATGGAGTGTTACCTCATGACCGGCTCGCGCGACATCCTGCTGCGCGTCGTGGCGCAAGACCTGACAGCGTTCGACGCGTTTCTGGAGAACCGGCTGATGCAGATTCCGGGCATCCGCAACCTGCGCTCCAATTTTGCCCTGCGCGCGATGGTCAAGCGCGACGTGTTGCCTGTGGAGACGTGATTATCCGCTGGACCTCGGGCGCGCGCGCTCCTACGGTTCGCGAAAATGACGGAGGGGAAGATGGCAGTCGGCAAGAATATCCGCACCTATTTTGATGGCACATGGCACGATGGCGATGCCCCGATCATGCGGGCCGCGGACCACGGGGCCTGGCTGGGATCATCGGTGTTTGACGGCGCGCGCTATTTTGACGGAATGGCGCCCGATCTGGCGGCGCATTGCGACCGGGTGAACCGCTCGGCCGAGGCGCTGATGCTGACCCCGACGGTATCCACGGAACGGATGGTCGAACTGGTCCTGGAAGGGCTGGCGACCTATCCCAAAACTGCCGCCGTCTACATTCGCCCGATGTACTGGGGCATCGACGGCGACGCGACCGCGATCGTGCCCCAAGCCGGCAGCACCGGGTTCGCGATCTGCCTGGAAGAGATCCCGATGGCCCCCGAAACCGCCTCGGCCACCCTGACCACCACGCGGTTCCGCCGCCCGGTTCTGGAAAACGCCGTGGTCAACGCCAAGGCCGGGTGCCTGTACCCCAACAACGCGCGCATGCTGAACGAGGCCCGCTCCAAGGGGTTTTCCAACGCGCTGGTGGCCGATGCCTTGGGCAACGTGGCCGAAACCGCAACTGCCAACATCTTCATGGTCAGGGATGGTGAGGTCTTTACCCCCATTCCCAACGGCACCTTCCTTGCGGGCATCACCCGCGCGCGGCACATCGACAATCTGCGCCGCGACGGGGTGACCGTGCATGAAACGGTGCTGACCTTCGATGATTTCCGTGTAGCGGACGAGGTGTTCATGTCCGGCAACATGAACAAGGTCACGCCGGTGACGGCCTTTGACGACACCCAGTACCAGATCGGCCCCGTCACGCGTCGGGTGCGGTCGTTGTACTGGGACTGGGCCGCCAGCGCCCGGTAATCGGCCCGACCGAGTTGCCAGACTGCCAAGGCTCGGGCATGATCGCCAAAATCTTGAGAGGACAGTCATGCGCAAGTTCCTTGTAGTACTGGATGACAGCCGCGAATGTCTGAACGCCATGCGCTTTGCTGCCATGCGGGCGGCGCATACGGGCGGCGGCGTGACCATCCTGTCGGTCATTCCGCCGGATGAGTTCAACCACTGGATCGGCGTGTCCGAAGTGATGCGCGAAGAGGCCCGCGAACGCATCCACGCCCATTTCGAGGTATTCGCGAAATGGATGCGCGACAAGCAAGGGATTGAACCCGAACTGGCGATCCGCGAAGGCGAGCCCGTGGCGCAGATCATCGAGCATATCCGCTCGGACCCTGAAATCGGAGTTCTGGTTCTGGGGGCCGGCACGGGCAAGAAGGGGCCCGGGCCACTGGTCACGCAACTGACCCGCAACGCCGGCGGGCTGCCGATTCCGATCACCATCGTGCCGGGCGATCTGAGCAAGGAGAAGCTCGAAGAGATCACCTGATGCCCGACACCCTGCATTTCTGGTTCGATTTCGCCTCGACCTATTCCTACCTGAGCGCCATGCGCATCGAACGGGATGCGGCGCGGCGCGGGGTGCGCGTGGAATGGCAGCCGTTTCTGCTGGGTCCCATTTTTACCGACCAGGGCTGGACCACCTCGCCCTTCAACATCTACCCGGCCAAAGGCCGGTACATGTGGCGCGACATGGAGCGGCTGTGTGCCTCGCGCAACCTGCCGCTGACCCGTCCGGACCCGTTTCCGCAAAACAGCCTGAAAGCGGCGCGCCTGGCGCTGACACTTCCAGACTCCGGCCCACGGGCCGCGTTTGCGCGGGCTGTCTTCTCGGCCGAATTCGGGGACGGCCGCGACATATCCGACGACATGGTTCTGCAGGATGCGCTGTCCCAGGCAGGCGCCGCGCCCGAGATGCTGGACCGGCTGTCAGATCCGGCCATCAAGGCCGCCCTGTTCGAACAGGTCGACCGCGCCGAGGCATTGGGCCTGTTCGGCGCGCCCGGCTTCGTGGTCGGCTCGGACCTGTTCTGGGGCGACGACCGCCTGGACATGGCGATCGAGCAGGCAGCCCAGGATTAGAATCGTTCCAAAACTTGACTTCCCCGCGCCCGGCGCGCATATCAGACGCAAGCGATACGGAGCGCCGCCATGTTCATCCAGACCGAATCCACGCCGAACCCGGCAACTTTGAAATTCCTGCCCGGCCAGACCGTGCTGGAAGCCGGCACCGCAGATTTCCCGACGGCCGAGGCCGCCGAAAACTCGCCGCTGGCCAAACGCATCTTTGCGGTGAAGGGGGTGACAGGTGTGTTCTTCGGCAATGACTTCGTGACCGTCACCAAGAATGACGACGTTCAGTGGGACCACATCAAACCCGCGATTCTGGGCGCAGTGATGGAGCATTACCAATCCGGCCAGCCGGTCATGGGGGCCGGGGCGGATGCGGCCTCGGGTCACGCGGAACACACCGGCGAAGATTCCGAAATCGTCAATCAAATCAAGGAACTGCTCGACAGCCGCGTCCGCCCTGCCGTGGCGCAGGACGGCGGCGACATCACGTTCCACGGCTTTGATCGCGGCGTTGTCTATCTGCACATGCAGGGGGCCTGCGCGGGCTGTCCGTCCTCGACCCTGACCCTGAAGATGGGGATCGAGAACCTGCTGCGCCACTACATCCCCGAAGTGACCGAGGTTCGCCCCGTTGCCGTCTGAGCCCAAGGTTCTGGCCTTTGATACATCGGCCGCGCATTGCGCGGCCGCTTTGATTTGCGGCCCGGACATCATCGCCAGCCGTGCCGAAGCCATGACCCGCGGACAGGCCGAGCGGTTGATGCCCATGTTGCAGGACATCCTGACCGAGGCCGGGCTGGACTGGTCCGGGCTGGACTCGATCGGCGTCGGAACCGGCCCGGGAAACTTCACCGGTATCCGCATCTCGGTTTCGGCCGCGCGCGGTCTGGCGCTGGGCCTGAACAAACCCGCCGTCGGTGTGTCGGGCCTCGAAGCCCTGGCCGCGATGGCCCCTTCGGGCCACATCCCCGCCATCCCCGCCCCGAGGGACCAGGTCTATCTGCAACAGCCCGGTGCCGCACCGCAGGTTCTGCCGCGGGATCAGGCAGAATCACTGGGGACGCTGTTCACCGACGACGACCCGGAGCAGCTGGCCTGCGCGATCGCGCGCATCGCCGCGCAACGCCGGACCCTGCCGCAGACCCCGCCCGCGCCGTTGTATCTGCGCCCGGCCGATGCCGCGCCGTCGCGCGACGCGCCACCGGCTCTGCTGGACCCATGACGCCACAGGAGATGGCCGAAACCCATGCTGCGGCCTTTACCCAGTCGCGCCCGTGGACCGCATCCGAGTTTGCCGGCCTGGCCGCAGGTCGTTTCACGCATGTGCTTGGAAACAAATCTGCTTTTGCCGTGTTCCAGGTCATCGGCGACGAGGCCGAACTGCTGACCATTGCCACCCATCCCGACCACCAGAGGCAGGGTTTGGCCCGCGCTCTCATGCAGAGCTGGCAGGCAAGGGCTGCTGAATTGGGTGCGCGCCGGGCCGTTCTGGACGTGGCGGCGGACAACGCTGCGGCCATTGCACTCTATCAAAGTTGCGGGTATGCGCGCTGCGGTCTGCGCCGGGCCTATTACAGGCCTCCCGGGGCGGACAATGTCGATGCAATTGTGATGGAGCGCACGCTGCCCAGACGAAAGCCGAGCGATTCCGAGACCAATTGGTCAAAAAGCGGTTGACCATGACAGTTTCAGACGGCCTTAATTGCCGCTATCTCAGCAGTTCTGCTCGCTCTGAGCGGGGCTGGGCGCAAGACCCGGTCCCGAAGTCATAATAAACAACGGGAGTATATGATGACCCTGATGAAATCCTTGATGGGCGCAGCCGCCGCCTTTGCACTGACGGCGGGTGCCGCCATCGCCGAACCGGCAATCATCTTCGATCTGGGCGGCAAGTTCGACAAATCGTTCAATGAAGCGGCCCATAACGGCGCGCAACGCTGGGCCAACGAAACCGGCGGCACCTATCGCGAGATCGAGCTGCAGTCGGAGGCGCAGCGCGAACAGGCCCTGCGGCGCTTTGCCGAAGCCGGCGCCAACCCGATCATCACCATGGGCTTTGCCATGGCCGATCCGCTGGCCGCCGTTGCGCCGGATTACCCGGACACCAAATTCGTCGCCGTCGATGTAAGCTGGCTGGACGCGCCGAACATCCGTCAGGTTTCCTTCGCCGAGCATGAAGGCTCGTACCTGGTCGGCATCATGGCGGCCATGGCTTCGAAAACCGGCACCGTCGGCTTCATCGGCGGCATGGACATTCCGCTGATCCGTCATTTCGGCTGCGGCTACGCGCAGGGCGCCAAATCGGTGAACCCCGACATCAATGTCGTCGCCAACATGACCGGCACCACCCCGGCGGCCTGGAACGACCCGGTGAAAGGCTCGGAACTGACCAAGGCGCAGATCAGCCAGGGCGCTGACGTGATCTATGCCGCGGCCGGCGGCACCGGCGTGGGCGTTCTGCAGACCGCCGCCGACGAAGGTATCCTGTCGATCGGCGTGGACAGCAACCAGAACCACCTGCACCCGGGCAAGGTTCTGACCTCGATGCTCAAGCGCGTGGATGTCGCGGTGTATGATGCGATGAAAGCCGGCGAAAACGTCGAGACCGGCAAGTTCACCATGGGCTTGGCCGAAAACGGCGTGGGCGTCGCCATGGACGAGAACAACGCGCCGCTGGTGACCGACGAGATGATGGCCGCCGTCGAAAAGGCGCGTCAGGACATCATCGACGGCAAGATCAAGGTCGTCAGCTACTATGAGAACGACAGCTGCCCGGCACTGCAGTTCTGATATCGCGCGGGGCGGGGGAAGGCCTCCCGTCCCGCATCCACTCATGCCGCTGTTTCGCCACGACCGGATGATTGCGAAATCAGCGCAGCTTCTACGGCAATCGAGGACAAGACATGACAGTCCCCGCCATCGAGCTCAAAGGGATTTCCAAAGCCTTTGGGCCAGTTCAAGCGAACAAGGACATCTCGATCAGCGTCGCCCCCGGCACGATCCACGGGATCATCGGTGAAAACGGTGCGGGCAAATCCACGCTGATGAGCATTCTGTACGGCTTCTACAAGGCCGACAAAGGTGAAATCTGGATCAACGGCAAAAAGACCGACATCCCCGACAGCCAGGCCGCGATCGCCGCCGGTATCGGCATGGTCTTTCAGCATTTCAAGCTGGTCGAGAATTTCACCGTTCTGGAAAACATCGTTCTGGGCGCCGAAGATGGCGGGCTGCTGGCCCCCTCGCTGGCCAAGGCCCGGAAAGAGCTGAAAGATCTCGAGCAGGAATACGAGCTGTTCGTGGACCCCGACAAGCGCATCGACGAGATCGGCGTCGGCATGCAGCAGCGGGTCGAAATCCTTAAGGCGCTGTATCGCAAGGCGGAAATCCTGATTCTGGACGAACCCACGGGGGTGCTGACCCCGGCCGAGGCCGACCAGCTGTTCCGCATCCTCGACCGGCTGCGTGCCGAAGGCAAGACCATCATCCTGATCACCCACAAGCTGCGCGAGATCATGGAGGCCACCGACACCGTGTCGGTGATGCGCCGCGGCCAGATGACCGCCACGGTCAAGACCGCCGAGACCAACCCCGAGGAGCTGGCCGAGCTGATGGTGGGGCGCAAGGTTCTGCTGCGGGTCGACAAGGTGCCGGCCAAACCCGGCAAGCCGATTCTGGAAATCGAGAACCTGCGGGTGACGGATTCGTCGGGCGTCGAGCGCGTCAAGGGCATCGACCTGACCGTCCGCGCGGGCGAGATCGTGGGCATCGCGGGCGTCGCGGGCAACGGTCAGTCCGAGCTGCTCGAGGTGTTGGGCGGGATGCGCCCCGGATCGGGCACGATCAGGATGAACGGTGTTCCTCTGGCGCTGAGCGGGCCGGGGTCGGACGGGCAGGCGCGCCGCGCCCAGGGCATCGCCCATGTGCCCGAGGACCGGCAACGCGAAGGCCTGATCATGGATTTCCACGCTTGGGAAAACGTGGCGTTCGGCTATCACCGCGACCCGGCCTATCAACGCGGGATCTTCATGGACAACGCCGCCCTGCGCGCCGACACCGAACGCAAGATCGAAAAATTCGACGTGCGCCCGCCGAACGGCTGGCTGTCGGCCAAGAATTTCTCGGGCGGGAATCAGCAGAAGATCGTCGTGGCGCGCGAAATCGAGCGGAACCCCGACCTGCTGCTGGTAGGTCAACCGACCCGCGGTGTGGACATCGGCGCGATCGAGTTCATTCACAAGCAGATCGTCGCCCTGCGCGACCAAGGCAAGGCGATCCTGCTGGTCTCGGTCGAGTTGGAAGAGATCTTCTCGCTGTCCGACCGGATCGCGGTGATGTTCGACGGACATATCATGGGCGAGCGCCTGCCCCATGAAACGGATGAAAAAGAACTGGGCCTGTTGATGGCCGGTGTTGCGGGGGAGGCCGCGTAACATGGACAAAATGCCAAAATGGGCCGATGTCATTCTGATCCCGCTGATCAGTCTGATCCTGGCCGCAATCCTGTCGACGCTGGTCATTCTGGCCATCGGCGAAAACCCGGTCGAGGCGGTGAACCTGATGGTCACCGGCGCGCTGGGGTCGACCTATGGCTGGGGCTACACCCTGTATTATGCCACCAACTTCATGTTCACCGGTCTGGCGGTCGCGGTGGCCTTCCACGCGCGCCTGTTCAACATCGGTGGCGAGGGTCAGGCCATGTTGGGCGGACTGGGCGTCGCCATGGTTTGCCTGTATGTGCCGTGGCCGCACTGGAGCATCGCTTTGCTGGCCGCGATGGCTGCGGCGATGCTGTTCGGGGCGGCCTGGGCGGCGATTCCGGCCTATCTGCAGGCCAAGCGTGGAAGCCATATCGTGATCACCACGATCATGTTCAACTTCATCGCCGCGGCGCTGTTGAACTACATGCTGGTCATCGTGATGCGGCCGGCCGGCTCGCAGGATCCGGCCACGGCCCGCTTCCCCGAGGCCGTGCACCTGCCTACCCTGCACGAGATGCTGGCGCCGATCGGGATCAATTTCTCCAAGGCGGCCCCGGCCAACATTTCGCTGATCGTGGCGCTGTTGGCCTGTGTCGTGGTCTGGGCGCTGATCTGGCGCACCCGTCTGGGCTATGAAATCCGGGCCTATGGGCATTCGGAGACCGGTGCGGTCTATGCCGGTATCTCGCCGGTGCGCATCACCATCGTGGCGATGCTGATCTCGGGCGCTTTGGCGGGTCTGATGGCGATCAACAACGTCATGGGCGAAGCCGAGCGGCTGGTTCTGAACTCGACCGAGGGCGCGGGCTTCATCGGCATCGCCGTGGCCCTGATGGGCCGCTCGCACCCGTTCGGCGTGTTCCTGGCGGCCATCCTGTTCGGTTTTCTGTACCAGGGCGGCGCGGAACTGGCGCTGTGGACCTCGATCCCGCGCGAGCTGATCGTGGTGATCCAGGCGCTGGTGATCCTGTTCACCGGGGCGCTGGACAACATGGTGCGCATGCCGCTTGAAAAGCTGTTCCTGGCCCTGCGCAAGGAGGCAAACTGATGGACTCCTTCCTGACACTGATCCAGGTCCTGGATTCGACCGTTCGCCTGGCCACGCCGCTGCTGCTGGCCTGTCTGGCCGGGCTGTATTCGGAACGCGCCGGCATTTTCGACATCGGCCTCGAGGGCAAGATGCTGATGGCCGCGTTCTTTTCGGCGGCGGTTGCGGCCGTCACCGGATCGGTCTGGCTGGGCCTGCTGGCCGGGATCGCGGCGTCGTTGGTGCTGTCGGCCCTGCACGGGCTGGCTTCGATCACCTTCCGCGGCAATCAGCTGATCTCGGGCGTGGCGATCAACTTTCTGGCCGCCGGTCTGACCGTGCTGATCGCGCAGGACTGGTTCCAGCAGGGCGGCCGCACGCCGTCGCTGTTCGCAGGCGGCCGGTTCGAACCCATCACCTTCCCCTTCGCCGAGACGCTGAGCGGCGTCCCGATCATCGGCCCCATCTATTCCGAGCTGCTGTCGGGCCATTCGATCCTTGTCTATGTCGCGTTCCTGATGGTTCCGGCGACTTGGTGGGTGCTGTTCCGCACCCGGTTCGGGCTGCGGCTGCGTGCGGTCGGGGAAAACCCCGCCGCCGTTGATACCGCAGGGGTCTCGGTGGTCGGGCTGCGCTATGCCGCAGTGGCCATCTGCGGCGTTCTGTGCGGTATCGCCGGGGCCTATCTGGCAACCGGATTGCAGGCCGGATTCGTCAAGGACATGACCGCCGGCCGCGGGTTCATCGCGCTGGCGGCCCTGATCTTCGCCAAGTGGCGCCCATGGCACGCCATGTGGGCCTGCCTGTTGTTCGGGCTGCTGCAGGCAGTTGCGCTGCGGTTCCAGAACATCGATCTGGGCGGCATCGTGATCCCGGTGCAGGCCATGGACGCGCTGCCCTACATCCTGACGGTCGTGATCCTGGCCGGTTTCGTCGGCAAGGCCATTCCACCAAAGGCCGGGGGCGAGCCGTACATCAAGGAGCGATAAGGCCAGTTCGGGGCTGATTGCCAGTCCTGTTCGCTGCACAGCGGCATGCAGAGTTGATTTTGCATGCCGCAACCGTTCTAAAGGGGTATGCACGTCTACCTTCCCATCGCCGAAGTGTCCGTGAGCCCGTTCCTTTTGCTGGGGATCGGAATCGCGGTCGGTTTCCTGTCGGGAATGTTCGGCGTGGGCGGCGGTTTCCTGATAACTCCGCTGTTGTTCCTGATCGGCATTCCGCCGGCCGTCGCCGTGGCGACCTCGGCCAATCAGGTGGTTGCATCGTCGTTTTCGGGCCTTCTGGCCCATCTGAAAAGACGGACCGTCGATCTGAAGATGGGATCGGTTCTGCTGTGCGGCGGCCTGTTGGGCGCCACGGTCGGAATGATCGCCTTCAACGCCCTCAAGCAATTGGGACAGGTCGATCTGGCGGTCCAGCTTTGCTATGTGGTGTTCTTGGGCCTGATCGGCAGCATGATGTTCGTCGAAAGCGTGCTTGCCATCCGACGAGCCCGGCAGGCGGGCGGTACCGTTTCCGCGGGTCGCCGTCGGCGCGGATGGGTTCATGGCATGCCGTTCAAGACCCGGTTCAGAGCCTCGAATCTTTACATCTCGATCATCCCGCCGGTGATGGTGGGCTTTGGCGTCGGGGTCGTGTCTGCCGTCATGGGCGTGGGCGGAGGGTTCATCATGGTGCCGGCCATGATCTACATCCTGGGGATGCCGACCAAGGTCGTGATCGGGACTTCTCTGTTCCAGATCATCTTCGTTGCCGGCTTCACGACGATGATCCATGCCGCGACCAATTTCAGCGTCGACATCGTCCTTGCCCTTTTCCTGTTGATCGGGGGCGTCGTCGGCGCCCAGTTCGGAACCGGTCTGGGCGCCCGCCTGAAGGCCGAGCAGCTGCGCATCCTTCTGGCGGTGATGGTCATGATCGTCGCCGCGAAGGTCGGGCTGGACCTGACCATCGATCCGGTCGAACACTACAACCTGTCTGAATTTCTTGGGGAAAACTGATGGTCCGGCACCGCTTTGACACTCGCTCAAGACCGCCCCGAGAAGTCCCAGGGCTTGGGCCGACTCTGAGTCCGCCCCCCGCGTTCAGCCCCACCACCGCCGTTCCAGGAGCGTGTTGACAGCATGCATATTTACCTTCCCATAGCCGAAGTCTCCGTCAATGCCTTTCTTCTGTTGGGGCTGGGCGGAATGGTGGGCATCCTGTCGGGAATGTTCGGTGTGGGCGGAGGTTTTCTGATGACCCCGCTGCTGTTTTTCATCGGCATCCCGCCTGCCGTTGCGGTCGCCACCGAGGCCAACCAGATCGTGGCGTCCTCGTTTTCGGGGGTGCTGGCGCATTTCCGACGAAAGACGGTCGATCTGAAGATGGGCTGCGTTCTTCTGGTGGGGGGCCTGTTGGGGGCGGCGTTGGGTGTGGTGGTGTTCAACTACCTCAAAAGCCTCGGCCAGGTCGATCTGCTGGTCAAGCTTTGTTACGTGGTCTTTCTGGGCGTCGTCGGCGGCCTGATGTTCGTTGAAAGCCTGAACGCACTGCGTAAATCGCGCCGGGGCGGCGGGCCGGTGGCCAAGCGCCGTCAGCGCGGATGGATCCATGCCCTGCCCTTCAAGATGCGGTTCCGAACATCGGGCCTGTATATCTCGGTGATCCCGCCGGTTCTGGTGGGTCTGTGCGTCGGTGTGCTGTCGGCCATCATGGGGGTCGGCGGCGGCTTCATCATGGTGCCGGCCATGATCTATCTGCTGGGCATGCCGACCAAGGTGGTCGTGGGGACATCGCTGTTTCAGATCATCTTCGTGACCGCCTTCACCACGATGCTGCATGCCACCACGAACTATACCGTGGATATCGTGCTGGCGGTGCTTCTGCTGGTGGGGGGGGTGATCGGCGCGCAGATCGGCACCGTCATCGGGTCACGCATGCCCGCCGAACAGCTGCGCGTGCTGCTGGCCGCGCTTGTGCTTGCGGTCTGCGCCAAACTGGCGCTGGATCTGCTTCTGCAACCGGCCGAGCTCTATTCGCTCGGCACCGACGGAGGGCACTGACGTGTTGCGCTGGATACTGGCCCTGGTGTTGCTGTCCCTGCCCGTTGCGGCGGCGCAGGAACAGGTCGTTCTGGGCCTCAGCCAGGACCGGGTCGCCATCACCGCCGATTTCGACGGTTCCGAAATTCTGATTTTCGGCGCCGTCAAGCGCGAGGCGCCCATTCCCGACGGGCCGCCGCTCGAGGTGATCGTGGCCGTGGCCGGCCCGTCCGAACCCGTCATGGTCCGCCGGAAGGAAAAGAAATTCGGCATCTGGGTCAACACGGACAGCGTCCTGGTCGATTCCGCGCCCAGCTTTTATGCCGTGGCGACCAGCGCGCCGTTCAACGAGATCATCAGCGACACCGAGGACCTGCGCTATCGGATCTCGATCAAGCGCGCGATCCGCTCGGTCGGGGCCGCGATGCATATCCGGCAGGCGCAGGACTTCGCCGAGGCGGTCGTCAGAATCCGCGAGGATGAGGGGCTGTATTCGATCCGCGAAAACACCGTTGCCGTGGACGAACAGACACTGTTCCGCACCTCGATCGACATGCCGGCAGACCTGACCGAAGGCGACTATCTGACCCGCATCTTCCTGATGCGCGGCGGTCAGGTGATTTCCGAATTCGAAACCACCATCGACGTGCGCAAGGTAGGGCTGGAGCGGTTCCTGTACAACATGTCCCGACAGCAGCCTGTCTGGTACGGGCTGATGTCGCTGGTGATCGCCATCGCGGCGGGATGGGGCGCATCCACGGCCTTCCGGCTGCTGCGCGAAAGCTGAGGCCTAGGTCACACACTCATAAATCGCTATCGGCGTTTGAGGGTTTCTGATTCACTTCTGTGAAAGAGGAGAGCAGCATGTCTCAACGTCGCTATGAA
>NZ_FQVK01000035.1 GCF_900129345.1 Ruegeria intermedia
CTACCGCCCGCCCGCACCGACAAGCATCGTCCCGGTGGACCAGAGACCCTCGATGCACTAACAATCAAATTGGACCACCTAATAGGGGCAGACCATTGTAACGGCCCGTTACATATTCCGTTACACGAATAAAAACTTATTTTCAAAGACTTAGGTATATATGTAACACGTAACAAGAAATAGAATAGAATATATATACGTACACGCGCCTACGCGCGCGCACGCACGCGCACCCACGAAGACATACATTTTTACGTTACGCGTTACATCTGTTACATCGTTGAAAACAAACAATAATTTTGTAACGGCGAAAAGTCGGCTTAGGCGACTTCCTAAAATATCCAGTAAAAACAATATACTAGCTGTAACGCTCGGGCCGCCTTTGCCAGCCAGCCTCTTGGAGCGCTCTACGCGTCGGCTTTGATACAGGGTCCCATGCCCGCTCACCCGCGTCGGCCGATGCGCCCCATCCAATCGGCGCCGCCATAGGTGATCGACAGCACATGCACCTCGCGCCGGTCCTCGTCGATGGTGAAGGCGATCACCGCCCGGCGCGCGGCCGGGATGGCGCGCAGGCCCGGCAGGATGTGGTCGCGCAGAGATCCGCGATGCGGCTGCTCGGTCAGGCTTTGGGCGGTGTCGGCGATCCGGGCCAGCTTGTCGCGCGCCACGTTGGGGCCGGCATAGTCGGCGATCAGCTCGGCGATGGTGATCAGATCCTGGGCGACTGCGGGGTGATACCGCAGGCGATAGCTCACTCGGGACGCTCCAGCGTCTGCAGGGCCGCGCCGAAGGTGGTGTCGTGATCGACGAAGGATTCGCGCGGCGTGGCGGCGCGGCGGCGGATTTCCTCGGCCATGGCGTTCAGCGCGGTTTCGCGGGCCTGCTCATCCTCGATCATCCGCTCGATCGCGGCGGCGACCGCGGCCGAGGTCGAGGCATAGACCCCCTCGCCCACCTTCGATTTCAGAAATTCGTGGTGGCGGTCGGTGAAACTGAGCGTGGTCTTGACGGTCATGAGGTGTCTCCTTGCAGGGAATACTTGGTCATACCGCGCCTCGGAGTCAAGCCCGCCCGGCCCGCCGCCTTGTGCCCCGACCCCCCTGCCCTACAGGATGTTGAAGAAAACACTTGCAAGAATCGGCGCTTGTGCCTCATTACTTACGGAAACAAGTGAATAAAACGGCGGCAACCGTAACAACGGCGCCGGATGAGGGCAGAATGGAGCAAGCGACCACAGACGCAACCGCAACGGATGCGCCGCAGACTGGCCACACCCAGGAACGGATCGACCTGCTGGTGGGCGACCATGCCCGGCGGCTGTCGGAACGGTTGCAGGCGCATCGCGCGCAGCTGTTCCCGCCCGATGCCAAGCGGTCCTTGCGCAAGTTCACATCCGGCGAGGCCGCCGATCTGCTGGGCGTCAAGGACGCTTATCTTCGCAAGCTGCATCTGGATGGCCGCGGTCCCTCGCCCGAGATCCGGGCTGGCGGCCGCCGCTACTACTCGCCCGAGGATATCCAGGCCCTGCGCGAACTGCTCGAGGCCGGGGCGAAAACCCCCGGAACCTACCTGCCCGGCCGCCGCGACGGCGACCATCTGCAGGTGATCACGGTGATCAATTTCAAGGGCGGCTCGGGCAAGACCACAACCGCGGCGCATCTGGCGCAGAAGATGGCGCTGGACGGCTACAAGGTGCTGGCCATCGACCTGGACCCGCAGGCCAGCCTGTCGGCCCTGCACGGGTTCCAGCCCGAGTTCGACCTGCTGGATGGCGGTACGCTCTATGACGCGATCCGCTATGACGATCCGGTGCCGCTGCGCGAGGTGATCCAGCAGACCTATTTCACCAATCTCGACATCATTCCGGGCAATCTCGACCTGATGGAGTTCGAACATGAAACGCCCCGCGCGCTGGCGCAACGGGATGGCAACCTGTTTTTCACAAGGATCGGCGACGCGCTGTCCTCGGTCGAACAGGAGTATGACGTGGTTGTCGTCGATTGCCCGCCGCAGCTTGGGTTTCTGACCATGTCCGCCCTGTCGGCGGCCACCGCCGTGCTGGTTACTGTGCACCCGCAGATGCTGGACGTGATGTCCATGTGCCAGTTCCTGCTGATGACCTCGAACCTGCTGGGCGTGGTCGGCGAGGCGGGCGGCAACATGTCCTACGACTGGATGCGCTATCTGGTCACCCGGTATGAGCCCGGAGACGGGCCGCAGAACCAGATGGTCAGTTTCATGCGCTCGATGTTCGGCGAGCATGTGCTGAACCATCCGGTTCTGAAATCCACCGCGATTTCCGACGCCGGGATCACCAAGCAGACGCTGTACGAAGTGGAAAAGGGCCAGTTCACCCGCGCCACCTATGAGCGCGCGATCGAAAGCCTGAACGCCGTGAACGGCGAAATCGAGGCGCTGGTCCAGGCCGCATGGGGACGAAACCATGGCACGTAAGAACCTGTTGCAGGGGCTGATGGACAGCCCCCCTGCCCCGCAATCCGATCCGGCGCGCGTCGACGTGGCCAAGCCGCGCTATGGCTCGGGTGCGATCGGGGCGGTCAGCCAGTCGATTTCCGACCTGAAGTCGCGCGCGGTGCAGGAGATCGATCCGCGCATGATCGACGCGGGCGGGCTTCGCGACCGGCTGGAAGAAAACGCCGGGCTGGACGAGCTGATCGAGTCGATTCGCGAATACGGCCAGCAGGTGCCGGTGCTGCTGCGGCCCAACCCAAATGACGCGGAACGCTATCAGGTGGTCTATGGCCGCCGCCGGGTGGCCGCGCTGCGCCAGCTGGGCCAGCCGGTCAAGGCGCTGATTCGGGTTCTGGACGACCGCGCGGTGGTTCTGGCGCAGGGGCAGGAAAACACCGCCCGCCGAGATCTGAGCTTTATCGAAAAGGTCAATTTCGCCCGCCAGATGCAGGAAATGGGCTATGACCGCAAGGTGATCTGCGACGCGCTGCATGTGGACAAGACATTGATTTCACGCATGCTTTCGGTGGCCGACCGGATTCCGGCGGTGCTGATCCAGGCGATCGGGGCCGCGCCCTCGGTCGGGCGGGACCGGTGGCTGAAGCTGGCCGATCTGTTGACCGCCGGGCAAGAGCAGGCCGCCATCGCCGCCGCGCAGGGTGACACCTCGGATGACCGGTTCGAGGCGGTCCTGGCCGCGCTGACCCCGCGCAAGCCCCCTGCCCCGCGTCAGGACCAGCCGCTGCTGGGGTCTGACGGCAGAGCGCTGGGGCAGGTCCGGCGCAGCGGCACCAAGGCGGTGCTGACGCTCGACACCAAAAAGGCCCAAGGCTTCGACCAGTGGCTGATCGAGAACATTTCAGAGCTTCATCACCGTTGGACGAACGAACGGGATGAGTGATCCGCCCCGGCGGAAAAATAGTGGAGCAGCAACAAGGAGGCACGAAACAGACAGGACGGAAGAAAAAGACCCCCCAAAACCGAAGTTCCGAGAGGCCTCAATTGGTGATTTAGCACCCCCAATCTAAGGCCCGAGGTTGACGGCTGTCAACCGGCGTCGCGTGCGGCGGGGTGAAAAGTTTTGTCTCGTGACAGGATATGGAACACATCACAACGACGCCCTTCGGGCGGCGGCCGGTGACGGCTGGCCTGATTGAACAGGTGGCGGCCATGAACGCGGCCCCGGAAATCGCACATATCGACAAGTGGGAGCTGCTGCGCGATCTGTGCACGGCGCGGCAGGCCTTTGGGGTGACGGACCGGGATCTGGCGGTGCTGAACGCGCTGGTCTCGTTCCATCCGAACTCGGCGCTGTCGGACAATGACAACCTGATCGTCTTCCCTTCGAACGCGGCGCTGTCGGAACGGGCGCATGGCATGGCCGAAAGCACCCTGCGCCGGCATCTGGCCGCGCTGGTGCGGGCCGGGCTGATCCTGCGCCACGACAGCCCCAACGGCAAACGCTATGCGCGCCGGGGCGTGGATGGCGAGATTGCCCGCGCCTTCGGCTTTGACCTGCGCCCGCTGCTGCTGCAGGCGGCCGACATCCGGCAGGCCGCGCAGCAGGCCCGCGCCGACCAGGCCCGCCTGGCGATGGCGCGCGAGAAGATCTCGCTGATGAAGCGCGACGCGCTGAAGCTGGCTCTGTACGGGCAGGAAAACGCCCTGCCCGGCGACTGGGAGGCGCTGCTGGCCGATCTGATGGCGGTTCACAAGCAAATGCGCCGCAAGCTGAGCCTGGACGAGGTTCAGGCGCTGGAGCCGCAGCTTGAGGATATCCTGCGGGAGATTAACCGTGCATTGGCGTTTGAGTCAGAAGAAATGAGCGGCACTGACGCCGATTCCGGGCGGCAGTATCAGAATTCAAACTCAGAAAACCTTGAATCTGAACTCTGCCATGAAAATGGCGAGGGCGGCGGGATCAGCGCCCCCCCTGAACAGGATCGCGAGTTGCCTCGTATTCCTCTGGCGCTGGTGGTCAAGGCCTGCCCCGACATCCTGCCCTATTGCGACGGAGAACTGCGAGACTGGCGGGATCTGATCACAGCCGCCGGTTTCGTGCGCGGCATGATGGGGATCAGCCCCTCGGCTTGGGAAGAAGCCAAAGACTTGATGGGCCCCGAAACGGCGGCGGTCACCGTGGCCTGCATCCTGCAACGCTTCACCGAGATCAACAGCCCCGGCGGATATCTGCGGGCGCTGGCGGCGAAATCGGCGGTTGGGGCGTTTTCGCCCGGCCCGATGGTGATGGCCTTGCTGAACGGCACGACCCGCGCGGCGGCCTGAGTTGACAGCTGTCAACCGGGTTGCCCGCGGCGCGGGAATTGGCCAATCTGGGCGCAGAATTTTCGAGGCCCGCATTGACTGACCTGACCCTTTCCCGCCTGGCCCGTGACTGGCCCGGAAAATCGCACCCGTCCGAGCACCCTGCCCTGTGGCACATGCTGGATGTCGGCGCCGTGGCCCGGCATCTGCTAACCACCCGACCGATCCGCGGCGGTGCCACCGATGCCGCGCTGGCGCTGCTGGTGGCGCTGCATGATCTGGGCAAGATCAGCAATTCCTTCCGGGCGATGCTGCGCGAGGGCCGTGGCCAGATCTGGCGCCATTGGGAACACAGCGCCCTGCTGCTGCGGCACCACGATGCGGTGCTGGCGGATCTGCTCGGCGGGTCGGACAGCGTGCGCCGGATCCTCTATGAGGCGATCGCAGGCCATCACGGCGGCCCGCGCCAGACACCCACGGCCAGCGAACGTCAGCAGCAACTGCAAGAGATTGGCCCCGAGGCCCTAGCGGATGCCGAACAGGCGATCCGGGCCGTTGCCGCGCTGTTTCCCGGCGCGTCGCTGGATGGCATCGACGCGACCGGCGCCAAACCCCTGTCCTGGCTGCTGAATGGGCTGGTGGTGCAAAGCGACTGGATCGGCTCGAACCCCGATTGGTTCCCGCCCGCCGCGCCCGATATGCCCTTGCCCGCATATTGGGCGCGGGCCTGCGCGCAGGCCGAGCATGCAGTGGCGGCAACCGGGTTATACGCGGCCTCGGTGACCGATGTGGGAGACGCACGCATCCTGCCGCCCGACGTTGCCCCGCGCCCGATGCAGCAAGCCGCCCGCGACTGCGCCCTGCCTGACGGCCCGGTTCTGGCGGTGATCGAGGATGCCACCGGCGCCGGCAAGACCGAGGCCGCGCTGATCCTGGCCGCGCGGATGATGCAGGCCGGCAAGGCGGATGGCCTGTTTTTTGCCCTGCCCACCATGGCCACCGCCAACGCGATGCTGTCGCGGGTTCAGGCCGCCGCGCCCGCCCTGTTCGACGGCGCGCCGACGCTGGGTCTGGCGCACGGCCGCGCCGCGCTGTCCGAAGGGTTCCGCAGCCTGATCGGCGGCGAAGGCGCCAACCCGGAAACCGGCCCGCATTGCACCCGCTGGCTGGCCGATGACCGCCGCCGCATCCTGCTGAGTGATATCGGCATCGGCACCATCGATCAGGCGCTGTTTGCCGTGCTGCCCACGCGGTTCAACGCGCTGCGGCTGCGGGCCCTGGCGCGCAAGGTGCTGATCGTGGACGAGGCGCACAGCTATGACCCCTACATGGAGGCCCAGTTGAAGCGCCTGCTGACCTTTCAGGCCCGCTTGGGCGGATCTGCGGTGGTGATGACGGCAACCCTGCCCGGGCGGATGAAACAGGGTTTCGTCACCGCATTCCAGGCCGGTCTGGCCCCGCCGCGCCCCAGCCGGGGCCGCCGCCGTCCGGCCGTTCCGGCAGCCGACCCGCCCACCGCGCCCTATCCGGCCCTGACCATCGCCACCAACACCGCCGAGTTGACAGCTGTCAACCCGGCCGAACCCACCGTGCGCCGGGTTGGTGTGACCCGCCTGTCAGATCCCGCGCAGGCGGTGCAGTTGATCACTGAGGCCAGCGCGCAGGGGGCCGCCTGCATCTGGGTCCGCAATGCGGTGGATGACGCGATCGAGGCGGTCGCGGCCCTGCGCGCCGCCGGGGTCCGGGCCGACCTGCTGCACGCCCGCTTTGCCATCTGCGACCGGCTGGAAAAAGAACGCGCCTTGCAGGCGGTGTTCGGCAAATCGGGCCAGGGCCGGGCAGGGCGGGTTCTGGTGGCGACACAGGTGGCGGAACAGAGCCTCGATCTGGACTTCGACGTGATGGTCAGCGACCTGGCGCCGATCGGCGCGCTGATCCAGAGGGCAGGGCGGCTGTGGCGGCACATGGATGCGCGGCCCGCCCCGACCCGCCCGGTGCCCGAACCGGTCTTGCATGTGCTGTCGCCCGATCCAGATCGGGTGGAAAATGCCCGCTGGCTGCATCAGGTGCTGGGGGCCGGGGCCTATATCTATCCGCCCACGGTGACGTGGCGCAGCGCGCGGGCCCTGTTCGACGCCGGCGAACTGCGCGCCCCCGACGGGCTGCGCGCCCTGATCGAGGCGGTCGAGGGCGCCGACCCGCTGCCGCTGCCCGAGGCGCTGGAGGGCGAGAACTTTCAACATATCGGGCAGCAGATGGTCGAGCGGCAATTGGCCGAGAACTGCCTGATCTCGGCTGCCGAGGATTTTGCCCAAGACGCCATGCGCAAGATCTGGGACGACGAACAGTTCCCGACCCGGCTGGGCGTGCCGCAGGTGACGCTGGCGCTGGCGCGGTGTGGGGCAGGGGGGGTGGTGCCCTATGCCGGTAATGGGCCGGACGGCTGGGCCATGTCGGAACTGCAGGTCTCGAAACCGCGGTTCGACAAGTTGACCCCACCCGACCAGACCGACCCGGCCATCACGCGCATCAAGCAGGGCTGGTCCGAGGCCCGCGCGGCCTGTACGATCATTGCGCCTTTGGGTCCGGAGGGGCGGATTTGTGAGGGGCTGCGCTATGATCCCGAATTAGGCGCGATTTGGAATTGAAAATACCATAATGATAGCGCATCCTCAGGTTGATTTAAGAGGAACGTTCATTTAAAGGTTTGTAATTGTTGAATCTTATTACCGATGCTTGGATCCCGGTGCGCCGGACCGGCGGCCCTGACGTGATCCGTCCCGACCAGATCGCCGAGCCGGATGTTTTGTTCCCCGACTGGCCGCGCGCTGATTTGAATCTGGCCTGTCTCGAGCTGCTGATCGGGCTGGTCTATCTGGCTTGCCCGCCGCAGGATGCCGACGACTGGACCAGCCGCCAACCCGACCAACGGGCGCTGCGCAATGCGCTGGCGCCGCTGGCCCCGGCCTTCAACCTGCTGGGCGAGGGGCCGCGTTTCCTTCAGGATTTCGACCCGATCGACGGCAGCCTGAACCCGCCCGACATGCTGTTCATCGACAGCGCGGGCGACAGCACCGCGAAAAAGAACGCCGACCTGATGGTCAAACGCGCCCGCTATCCCCGGCTGGACCCGGCGCTGGCGGCGATGGCGCTGTATACGTTGCAGGCCTTCGCGCCTTCGGGCGGGGCGGGCAACCGGACCTCGATGCGGGGCGGCGGGCCGATGGTGACGCTGGTGCGTCCCGAGGCGGCGGGGCTGTGGCCGCTGATCTGGGCCAATGTGCCCGACGGGGTGCCGCTGGGCGCGGACGAGTTGGACTGGTTGCCTTGGATGCGGCCCACCGAGACCTCGGAAAAGAAGGGGCAGGTGACGGTTCCGCCCGAAGGCGACCTGTTGCCGCCCGAGGTGTTCTTTGGCCAGCCGCGCCGCCTGCGGCTGGTGGAGGAGGGCGGGCAGATCACCGGCGTGATCCAGACGCCCTGGGGCACCAATTACGAAGGCTGGGTGCATCCGCTCAGCCCCTATTACCACGTCAAGAACGAGGTGCTGCCCAAACACCCCAAGCCCGGCGCCTTCGGCTATCGCAACTGGCGGGGGATCGTGCTGCTGAATGACGGGGCGGATCGGGCGCAATGCCTCGAGACTTTTCTGAACCGCACCGACAGCGCGCCCTGCCGGCTGCTGGTGGGCGGCTGGGCCATGTCGAACATGAGTCCGCTGGATTTCATCTGGTCCGAAGCGCCGGTCTTTCCGCTGGACCCGCAGGGCGAGGATCTGGCCGGGCGGCTGGTCGATGCGGCCGAGCAGGCGGGCTATGCGCTGGCCAGCGCGGTGCGGCAGGGCAGGGGAGAGGACGACCTGACCACCGGCGCAGGGGCGCGCGCGCGCGAGATGTTCTTTGCCGCCACCCAGGCCCCGTTCGAGGCGCGGCTGCGCGACGTGGTGAACGGGCAGGGCGACCGGGTGCCGGAGGACTGGCTGAAGGATCTGCGCGGCGCGGCGCTGCGGATCTTCGACGCCGAGGTGATGCCCGGGCTGGCCGATCTGTCCGAGACCCGGCGGCAGGCGGCGGTGGCGGCGCGCAAGAGCCTGCTGTCAACTCTCAGTGGCTACGGGGGCGTGGGCGTGAAGGTCTTCAAGGCGCTGCGGATGCCCCCGCCCAAAACCAAACGCAAGGCCAAAGCGGAGGCACGCACATGAGCACGGAGACAAGCGGCGATTTCGGCACCATCTGCCTGGGCTGGTGGCGCGGGCTGACCGATCCGTCGATCGGCCGGTCGCGGGCCGATCTGGCGCGGCTGAAACGGGCAGGGGGCGCGGTGGACGCGCTGGCCATCCGGGCGGTGCATGACCTGAACCGGAAACTGGCCGCGGCGGGCCATGACATGCGGTCCGCGCCCGACCGGCTGGCGCTGATCGCGATGGTGCTGGCGCAGGTCAAGGAACACACGGGGCCGCGGCTGGCGCAGCGGATGGGGCAGGGCGATCCGAAACCCTTCAGCGAGATCCGGTTCGACCGGCTGATCCGCACCCGCGACCCGGCCGAACTGGCCACCCAGCTGCGCCGGGCGCTGGCGGTGGTGGGGCAGGGGGCCAACGTGGCCCGTCTGGCGCAGGATCTGCGCTGGTGGACCGACGCCACCCGCGCCAGCTGGTGTTTCGACTATTACGGGGCGTCGCAGGCGGCGCCCGAAACAGAACAGATGTCCGAGGAGAGTGAGGCATGAGCCGTTTCGTCCAATTGCATTACCTGACCGTCTATCCGCCGTCGAACCCCAACCGCGACGATCAGGGCCGCCCGAAATCGGCCGTGTTCGGGGGTCAGCCGCGGTTGCGGATCTCGAGCCAGTCGATCAAGCGCGCGGCGCGGATCTCGGACGTGATGCAGCAGGCGCTGCAGGGCCACATGGGCGCGCGCACCCAGCGCATCGGCGAGGTGATCGAACAGGCGCTGAAGGATGCCGGGGCCGAGGGCGACGCCGCCCGCGATGCCGCCAAGCAGATCGCCGACGTGTTCGGCAAGCTGGATGCCGAGGCCGAAAAGAAGGGCCATGTGCGCACCCGCCAGCTGGCCTTCGTGTCGCCGCAGGAACAGGCGCTGGCGACCGAACTCGCGCAGAAGGCCATCGCCGGCGAGCCTCTGCCCGCCAATGCCGAGCTGAAGAAGATGGTTCTGCGCACCGCCGACGGCGCCGCCGACATCGCCATGTTCGGGCGGATGCTGGCCGATGACCCGGATTTCAATCGCGAGGCCGCCGTGCAGGTCAGCCACGCCATCACCACCCACCGCGCGCTGGTCGAGGATGATTTCTATACCGCTGTCGATGACCTCAAGACCGCGGCCGAGGATGCCGGGGCGGGGTTCGTGGGCGATGCGGGGTTCGGATCGGGGGTCTATTACCTCTATGCCTGCATCGACCGCGATCTGCTGCTCGAGAACCTCGAAGGGGACCGCGATCTGGCCGCCCGCGCCGCCGAGGCGCTGGCCGAGGCGCTGGCGGTGTCCACGCCCTCGGGCAAGCGCAACAGTTTCGCCCATCAGACTCGCGCCGGGTTCATCCGCGCCGAACGCGGGGCGCAGCAGCCGCGCAGCCTGGCCGGGGCGTTCTTTCAGCCGGTCGAGGGCGCGCTGATGGCCGGATCGGTCGCGGCGCTGCAACAGATGGCCGAGCGGATGGATCAGGCCTATGGCCCCTGTGCCGAGGCCAACGCGCTGATGGATGTGGAACAGGGCATCGGCAGCTTGGCCGAGATCAAGGCCTTCGTGCGGGGTGCGGTGCTGGATGACTGAATATCTGGTCTTTGCGCTGACCGCGCCCATGGGCAGTTTCGGCGGGCTGGCCGGGCATGAACGGCGCGGCTCGGGCAGCTGGCCGGGCCGGTCGGCGATCCTGGGCCTGCTGGGCGCGGCGCAGGGCGTGCGGCGCGACGATGCGGCGGGGCAGGGGGCCTTGCGGCGGTGGCAGGTGGCGGTCTCGGTGCTGTCCGAGGGCGTGCCGGTGCAGGATTTCCACACCGTGCAGACCGTTCCCAGCGCCAACATCAAGCGCCCCGATACCCGACGGCAGGCCCTGAAGGCCCTGAAACCAAAGGACAATCCCGTGATCACAAGGCGCGACTACCGCTGTGACTGCGCCTTTGGCGTGGCCCTGTGGGGCGGGGCGGATCTTGACGCCGCCCGCGCCGCGCTGGAACGGCCCGTGTTCACCCCCTATCTGGGCCGCAAATCCTGCCCGCTGGCCGCGCCCATGGCCCCGCGCATCGTGCGGGCGGCGGATGTGGTGGCGGCGCTGGATCAGGTCGTGCTGCCGCCCTGGCTGGCGGGACGGCGCCCGCTGGCCATCGCCTCGGACGCGGCCATCGAGGGCGCGATGCAGGAAACCGTTTGGGATGAACCGCTGGATCGCGCGGGCTGGCATTTCGGGCCGCGCATCGTTCATGTCCACCGACCGGAGAACAAGGCATGAGCCTGTATTTCTCGCGCCTGACGCTGAACCGATACGCGCCCACCCGCGCCCTGTCGGACCTGCTGGACCCGGCGGATGACAACGCCCGCGCCGACGCCCATCACCGCCTGATCTGGACCCTGTTCGGCGACGCGCGCGACCGGCCCCGCGATTTCCTGTGGCGGGCGGATGGGCGCGGGCGGTTCTTTACCCTCTCGGCCCGTCCGCCGCTGGCCAACGATCTGTTCTGCCCGCCGGAAACCAAGGAATTCGCACCGCAGCTCGCCCCCGGCGACCGGTTGTTGTTTTCCCTGCGCGCCAACGCCACCCGCGACCGGGCGGCGGTCAGCCGGATGGAAAAATCCGCCCGCCGGGGCCAGAGCCGCCGCGTCGACGTGGTGATGGACCTGCTGCGCGACGTGCCCGGCCCCGACCGCGCGGCCGAGCGGATGCGGCTGGCGCAACAGGCGGCCGAGGGCTGGATAGCGCGGCAGGGCGCGGCCAAGGGGTTCGCCCCGCACAGCGTCGCGGTGCAGGATTACCGCGTGCTGAACCTGGGCCGCGGCGCGCGCCGGGGGCTGACCCACGGCGTGCTGGACCTGACCGGCGAGATCGAAGTCACCGACCCCGCCACCTTTCTGCCCGCGCTGGCCAGCGGGTTTGGCCGGGCCAAGGCGTGGGGCTGCGGGCTGATGCTGATCCGCCGGGCGCGATGAGCCTGCCGGGCCTGCCACCGCCCAAACCCATCCCGCTGAGGGAACGGGCGGCGATGGTATTCGTCGAACGCGCCCAGATCGACGTGAAGGACGGCGCCTTTGTCGCCATCGACGCCGAGGGCATGCGCACCCATATCCCCGTGGGCGGCATCGCCTGCCTGATGCTGGAACCCGGCGCGCGGATCAGCCACGCGGCGGTGTCGCTGGCCGCACAGGCGGGCACGCTGGTGACTTGGGTGGGCGAGGGCGGCGTGCGGCTCTATTCCGCCGGGCAACCGGGCGGGGCGCGCGCCGACAGGCTGCTGTGGCAGGCGGCGCTGGCGCTGGACGAGGGCGCCCGCCTGCGGGTGGTGCGGGCCATGTTCGCCCGCCGCTTCGGCGAAGATCCCCCGGCCCGCCGCTCGGTCGACCAACTGCGCGGGATCGAGGGGCAACGGGTGCGCCATGGCTATGAACTGTTGGCGCGCAAATTCGGGGTCAAGTGGAAAAGCCGCCGTTATGACCCTGGTCAATGGGATAGTGCCGACATCCCCAACCGCTGCCTGTCGGCGGCCACCGCCTGCTTGCACGGCTTGTCCGAGGCGGCGGTGCTGGCCGCCGGATACGCGCCCGCGATCGGATTTCTGCACAGGGGCAAGCCGCGCAGCTTCGTCTATGACATCGCCGATCTGTGGAAGCTGGACACCGTGGTGCCCGAGGCGTTTCGCATCGCCGCCCAGGCGCAGAAGGGCAAGCTGGACATGCCGCCCGAACGCGCGGTGCGGCTGGCCTGCCGCGACGCCTTCCGCAAGAGTGGTCTGTTGAGCAAAATCATTCCCGGCATCGAAGAGGTCCTGTCGGCGGGCGACCTGCCCAAACCCGCGCCCGCGCCCGAGGGCGTCGGACCGGCCTTCAGCGACGGCGAGGGAGGCGGCGATGATGGTCATCGCGGTTGAGAACGCCCCGCCGCGCCTGCGGGGGCGGCTGGCGGTGTGGCTGCTGGAAATCCGCGCCGGGGTCTATGTGGGCCGCTACTCGGCCCGGGTGCGCGATCGCATCTGGGCGCAGGTCGAGGCGGGCATCGCCGAGGGCGACGCGGTGATGTGCTGGGCGGCGCCAACGGATCAGGGCTTTGCCTTCCGCACGGTGGGCCGCAACCGCCGGATGCCGGTGGATTTCGACGGCCTGACCCTGGTGCAATTCGCCCCGCGCGACGGCCCCGGCTGAGGCCCCGGGCGGCTGAAAAATCCGGTTAGAATCATCGGTAGAAATTCGACGGGTGACGAACCCGTTGTGTTTCAATATCTTCCAGCCAGAGTGTTCCCCGCACCCGCGGGGATGACCCGTCGAACAGCAGGCAGTCACCAAGCGCGGTCACGTGTTCCCCGCACCCGCGGGGATGGGCTGGACCTGTGCCGGATTTCTTTCGGCCCCGGTGCTCAGTTAAGCGGCCCTTCGTTCGAAGGCCAAGGGGCTTTCCAGCCTTATACAGAGCGGCATCTTCGTGGATCCGAGCCAGCCGTTTGAGTTTGCTCTGGGGTATTTTGAAGAAACCGCATTCACCGGCCAGTCACAACACAACGGGGCCAGATTGAACCGTTTTCTGACGGTTCTTCGCACCCTATTTTCTGTTTTCTTTAACAAAACCTTCTAGTTTGGGGCGTTGCTTGATTGCACGAAATCACTTGCGACTCGGATCCTGAATAGCTATGTTCATCTCAGCAACAGACAGCGAGGCTTCCGAAAGGTCGCTGTTGCATGTGCGCCTCTCAGGGGGCCGGAACACCACGGTAAGGCACACTCGCATGACTACATGAGGCTCCTTCGGGGGCCTCTCATGTTTTCAGGGTATTCGCTTTTTGGTGTAGAAACAGGTCTTTACCTTCTGGATCATTCTGAACCGCCGTTTGATGTGATCAAAATTGATGTCTTTTTCATAGGCGCTCTTGACCACCATTTCGACGTCCAGGCCGTCTACTTTGCTGGGAAACAAATAATAAACTACCACGTGATGCCTGCCGCTGACCAAGGCCCCATCGATCACGGCTAGATTGCTGACGCGGTTTTTATCCTTTGATTCCCATGTATATGCGTTGGATTCGAGTAGGTTTGTACAGATTGCAGGCAAGCCTTGCGACAGATTGAACCTGTCGATGCAGAAGGTTCTCTTGTTCTTGCCTTCATCCAAAAAATCGAAATCCTCGGCATCATGTGCACAGGATTGCGAGAAAACATGGCTTTGATACGAGATGCGGACGCGCAATGTCCGACCGTCCGGCCCATGGTTCGGTAGGTCTACGACATGCGGCACCAGGTGCGGAAACTCAATTATTTGCTCACCCACTTGAATCGGCGGGAAATTCTTGACGACTGAGTCCAATTTTTGGAATGCCTCTGCTCTGGAAATCTGGGTTGTTTTCCCCAGTGCCGGCACAATTACACCGTGAATGCCCGGTTTGAAACCTCACTTTTTTCTGTGTCAGTGACCCCAGCCGCCCGATGCCGTCGGGGCAGCGGGTTGGATTGCCGTTCTATGCCCCGTCGCCCGTCAACGCCGCGATGGCGTCCATGACCTGTGCCGCGTGCTCGGGGTCGGCCGCCGCAGGGTGCGGCGGGGCGAAACGCCCGGCGTCATTGTCGAAATAGCGCCCCGAGGCCTCGGCGAAGTCCTCCGACAGCGCCGCGCGGCGCAGGATGTCGGCGCCGATGGTCAGGTCGTTGCCGGCCACGCCAAAGCCCTCGCGCACCATTTTTGACGCCAGCAGAGAGCCGGGATTGACCGCGACGAAGATCGGACCTTGCGGATGCGCCCGCGCCATCTGCTGCGACCAGATGGTGAGGGCCAGCTTGCTTTGGGCATAGGCCGCCATGTCCGAAAGCCGCCCGTTGCCGCGCATCGCTTCCACGTCCACGGGTGCCTGCGCGGCCGAGGACAGGTTCACCACGCGGCCCCCGGCCGGGATGATCGGCAAGAGGCCCCGGGTCAGCACATGGGGCGCCAGCGTGTTGACCACGAAACGCACATCCAGCCCCTCGGGTGTCAGCGGCTGCCGAGTCTTGTACACGCCGGCATTGTTGATCAGCACGTCCAGCCGGTCGTGCCGGGCGCGGACGGCCTCGGCCAGCGCGGCGGCCTCGTCGAGGCGGGACAGATCGGCGCGGAAGGTCTCCGGCGCGCCGCCCACCATCTGCGCGGCGGCGGCGAGCTTGTCGGCGCTGCGTCCGTGCAGCAGCACGCGGTGGCCCTCGGCGGCCAGGGTCTTCGCGGTCAGCAGGCCGATGCCGTCTGTGGCGCCGGTGATGAGGATGGTTGCGGGCATGGTGGGTCTCCGTGGGGGTGTGACCAGGCGTGTAACGCGGCCAGATCCGGCGCGGCGTTCAGGCGAGGTCGTCCTGCCCCGCGATCAAATAATGACGGCTGACCGACCCCTTGGTGCGGGCGGCCAGGTGCGGTGCATAGGCCGGGTCCGCGATGAAGGCGCGGGCCGCTTCCTCCGAGGGCCACTCGATGATGATCCGCAACCCGGCGGGCTGATCTTCGCCCTCCAGCTGCGCGTGGGTCGCGGTGTGGGCCAGATACCTGCCGCCATGGGCCGCCACGCGTTCGTTGGCGGTGGGCAGATAGCCGGGGATCCAGCCCTCGGCGGTGGGGGTGACGTCCAGAACGGAATAATAGGTCATCGTGTATCTCCTTCGGGGTCAGAACCAAGAGACGGTGTCTTGCATCGTGCGGCGGGTCTTGAGGAACTCGGGATCCTTCGCGCGATGACCAAAGGCGAACATCACCGCCGGTTTCCATTTCGCGGTATCGATGCCGAAATCCTCGGCCAGAACCTGCGTCGTCCGCGCCATGTCGAAGCCCTCGATCGGGCAGCTGTCGATACCCATCAAGGCACCGGCGGTCATCATGTTGGCCAGCACGATATAGGCCTGCTTGCCCGACCAGTCGGTGATCTCGCGGCCCGAGGTGATCTTGTGATCCTCGGCCTGGAACTTGCCGTAGGCGCCGTTGAAGATCTCGATCACCTCGTCGGGCAGCTGCTTCACCCGGGCGTAGTGGTCTTGCAGATAGTCCGAACCGGCGCGCATCAACTCATCCGTCGCCGCCAGGATGATGCCGAAATGGCTGGCGGTGCCCAACTGGCCGGACGACCCGTTCATCATCCCGTTCGCGCCCCAGGAAAATTCGCGGAACAGCTCGCGCTTCTCGGGCGACTGGATCATCAGGATGCGAAAGGGCTCGTGCCCGAACGAGGTGGGCGAGAGCCGCGCGGCCTCGAGGATCACGTTGAAATCTTCGTCGCTGATCTTGCGGTCGGGGTCGAAGATCTTGGTCGCGTGGCGGAAGTTGAAGGCGTCGAGGATCTGCTGGCGGATGCCGGGATTGATCTGGGTGATCGCGTTCATGGAAGTGCTCCGTGGGTGATGGTTTTGCGTCGAAAGGGCAAATATCACTTGCCAATGCGGAATAAACCGAGGCAGATCCGAGTACAGTTTTCTCAATTTGGATATAATCGCCCATGGATACAGACAGCCTGCGCCTGTTCGTCATGGCGGCCGAACGGCTCAACATCAGCGCGGCGGGGCGCGAGCTGGGCCTGGCCCCGGCGGTGTCCAGCGCCCGGCTGGCCAAGCTGGAAACCGAACTGGGGGTGGAACTGCTGCACCGCACCACCCGCAAGGTCTCGCTGTCGCTGGAAGGCGCCGAGTTCCTGCCCTATGCGCGCGAGATCCTCGCCCAGGCCGATGCGGCGCGCGCCGCGCTCGGCGGCACGGAGACCGGCCCCACCGGCACCTTGCGCTTTGCCGCGCCCAGCAGTTTCGCGCAGTTGCACATCATGCCGATCCTTCCGGAATTCCACGACCGCTACCCCGACCTGACGCTGGATCTGCGCCTGTCGGACAAGCCGTTCGACGCCATCGAGGGCAGTTTCGATCTGGCCCTGCGCAGCGCGCCGCTGACCGAC
This sequence comes from Ruegeria intermedia, assembly GCF_900129345.1. GTDB lineage: Bacteria > Pseudomonadota > Alphaproteobacteria > Rhodobacterales > Rhodobacteraceae > Ruegeria > Ruegeria intermedia. Next base: position 16,850 of record NZ_FQVK01000035.1, read on the forward strand.
AGCAGCCTGAAGGGGCGCAAGCTGGCCGATGATATCCGCGTGCTCTGCGCCGCGCCGGACTATCTGCATCGGCACGGAACCCCCGCGACGCCGGAGGACCTGCCGGGCCACAGGTTCATTTCCTGGGCAAACCTGGAGCCGCGCGCGCTGATCGGCCCCGACGGAGACACGGCCGTGCTGGACCCGGCGTGGATGACCTGCCGGACCATCGTCGATGACGGCACCGCACAGCGCGCGGCGACGCTGGCCGGGGCGGGGCTGTCGATCAATTCGCTGTGGAGCGTGGCGCATGAGCTGCGCGCGGGCCGGCTGGTGCGGGTGCTGCCCGACTGGCGGCTGAACGACGGATCGGTGTTGTGGCTGATCTATCCGCGCTCGAACGTGCTGACGCCGAAAACGCGCGTGTTCATGGATTTTCTGATCGAAAGGATCGGCAGCTCGGTGGGCGCTGGCTGGGGCAATCAAAACGCATAGGCCAGCCCCATCCTTGCCCCCGAACGATCTGTGATCTGCGCAACAGGCCCTTCCGCCCCGGAGCAAGGTGCAGATTGGGTTGCTGGCGAAAATGGTAAACGCGTGAAAATGCGCGTCACAATTTAAGGTATTTGACACTTAGGCGAATCGCCTGTAGAGTGATCTCACGATCAACACTTGCACGGATTTGCCATGACCAGGACTCACCGGGAATACATCGCGCTGTGCGCGGCCGAGGGCGTGACGCTGCTGCGAATTGAGACGCACCGCAAACACTGCCGCCTGTGTTTCGAGGCCGGGTTCGTGACCGCCTCGGCGTCGCCATCGGACCGGCGCAACCTGAAGAACCTGCGCAGCGCGATCCGGCGCCTGCACCGCTGAACGAAGAGGAACGAAAGATGGACAACCTGATGACCGCCGAAGAGCGCCGCGACGCCTGGATGGAAAACCAGTTTCAGCATGGTGACGATCCGCATTACTGGGATTATGCCCAGTGGATCGCCGAATTGCTGCAGCGGGCGCTGGACCTGGTCGAGGATCTTGTGGGCGAACGGCACGCCGCCGGACCCTTGATGCAGCTTCTGGCCCCCGTGGCCGCCATCGAGGGCACGCGCAAGGACAGCTGGCGCGAGGTGATGGAGGATGTGTTCTCGGCCGGGACGGTCTGGCCGATCGGCGAAGATTTCAACCACGCGCTTCTGTACGGTCTCTACGGCGTGACCCCGGCCCGGATCGCGGTGCAGGACCGGGCCGGGTGGATCGCCGATCTGGTCAGCCGGGTGACGGAATTCGCCGCACACCCCGAGGTTCAGGCCCTCGGGGTCGAGCGGAACCCGATCGAGATGATCGCCAATCTTGCCGCCTCGCGCCACGCGATGGACCGGGGGCAGGGCGAGGTGGACATCCATTCGATGTCGATCCTGGGGGCCGTGTCCGAAGGGCGGCTGCGGAACCTGCTGGCCGGCGAGGGGGCGCAGCTTGAACGGGGGCCGAATGGCGGGGTCGTGGCCCTGTCGGCCCTGACCTGGCTGCAGAAGCGCAAGGGGTTCCTGGCGTCGATCTGGTACGAGGCCGAGCCCGAACCCGAAGCCCGGCCCGAGCCCGTGGATCCGGGCAGCATGATCTTTGTTCCGGTGGCCCGCGACGGGTCGATGTTCACCCCGGACCTGCAGCGCGCCGGCCAGTACCAGATCGGAGCCAGGGGCGACGAGCAGTATTTCGACACCTACGAGCAGGCGCTCGAGGCGCTCAACGCCATGCCCGTGCCGCGCTGGCGCCGCCCCAATGCGCAGGGCAATTGGGGCATCGTGACCGGGGTGGCCTGGCAGCGGGTGAAACGGGCGTGAGCAAGGGATCGGAGAGGATGGAAATGACCACGCGATTTGACCCCGAGCAGCTTCTTGCCGCGCTTCTTTCGGCCGCGCCCGCCCGTACCGCGGCAGCCCCGCGAGACCGCCGCGGCCTGTACGGCCTGATCGACCACCATGGCGACCTGCGCTATGTCGGATCGACCAGTTCGACCCGCCAGACGCTGTACGAACGCATCCATCAGCGTCACCGGACCGGGTCCGAAGACAGCAGCCACTATTTCTCGCGGATGTACAACACGGGCCGCATGTATCGCGACCGCCGCGATGCCGGGGCCGGGGCGGACGCGGATGTCGCCAAGCGCCTGCGCAACGCCTTCATCGCGGAACATTGCCGCGCGGTCTGGGTGCCGCTGCCCGACACCGCCCCGATCGAGGCGCTGGAGGCCGAGATCCTGCGCCTCGCCCCGCCCGAGGCCGTGGCCTGGAACCGCCGGGCGATGGAACCGTATCCCGAGCCGTCGGACCTGGTGGATGCGCTGATCGGGCGGATGGGGTTTTCGGCGGCCGAAATCGCCGCGCTCGACCGGCAGCGGGCGCGCCATGCCCGGGCCACGGCCGGCGGCGCGCGGTCATCGGGCGCCGACCTGCCGTCGGGTCCGTTCGATTTCGTCGCGTTGGATGTCGAGACGGCCAACAATGATCGTGCCAGCATCTGCCAGATCGGGCTGGCCTTCGTGCAGAACGGCCGGATCAGCGGCACCTGGAGCAGCTATGTCGATCCGCGGACCACGGACTGGAGCTGCAGTTTCGTGCATGGCATTACCGCCCGGACCGTGCGCGGTGCGCCTGGCTTCCCGCAGGTTCTGGCGCGGCTGCTGCCGGTTCTGGACGGTCAGATTGTGTTCCAGCACAGCGGCTTCGAACGAAGCGCCATCAATGCCGCCTGTGCCGCCCATGGGGTGGCGACGCCGGCCTGGAACTGGCAGGACAGCGTGGCGGTGGCCCGCCGGGCCTGGCCCGAGCTGCGGGGCAACGGCGGGCATGGGCTGGCCTCGCTGAAAACCCATCTGGGGCTGGAGTTCCGCCACCATGACGGCGAAGAGGACGCCCGTGCCGCCGCCGAAGTCGTGCTGCGGGCGATGGCGCAGACCGGCCTTGACCTGCGCGCCCTGACAGGCGCGGGGCCTGCACCGGTCCGGCCAGCCGCGCGGTCGGCGACTGCTGCAGTCAGACCGGCGTCGCAGGCCAGCAAAGTTACGCACACGCCGCTGTCAAAGGACGAGATCAAGCGCCTTGTGGTGGCACGGCTGGATGCCATCGCCAGCGTCCATCCTGCGGGGCATCAATCGACCTATGCCAATCGCTATGTCTATCGCGCCGCCGGTGGCACGCCGATCGAGATCATGTTCGAAAAAGGCCCCAAGAGTTCGGCGAATCTGTGGATCGCGCAACGGTTCGTTGACGAAAGAGCCTGCGGGCATCTGGACCACCGCCTGTCTCCGGCCTCGGCCTTGTATTCGCGCAGAAACACAAAGGGATTGCTGCAGTATGGTCGCCACTCGGGGCTGCGGACCATGCCGCAGCTGGAGCGGGCCGACCTTGTGTGCTTCAGGTTGCGCTCGGTGCAGGATCTCGAGGCGCTGATCGCGATGCTGGACGCAGCGTAGGAGGGGCGGCCTGGCCCCGCAACCGGGCCGCCGACAAACGGATCCGCCCGCAGCAAGACGACGATGGTCAGATCGGCCGCGGCCAGGTCCGAAATGTCGCTGCGCTTGACCTGAACGGTTGTGATCGGCTTGGCCCGGAGTGGTTTCCGGCTCGGATGATGCTGGCCCAGTATACGCCGGATGTCCCGGAGAATTTTCGCAAGTCAGGGCCTGAGTCTCGTGCGTCGCGGGTCCTGCCGTTTTGGGTTTCAAGAAACGGGACTTGCTTGGAGAGCATCGTGACAGGCATCTTGGTGTTCCAGTTGCAGCAAGTTCAGGGATGGGTGGGCACGGAGTTTTTAGAGGTGGCGCTTAAAATAAACATAAAACGCGTTATCCGTTTACCGGGGCATCGGAAGATCGCTGCTCGGGTTCCCGAAACAGCCGACCTCTGCCCCGTGGCGTTTCAGTTCGCGCACGAAATGCCCTTTGCCTGCGTCGCTGAGACGGCAGCCAAGAAGGTCAAAGCTTGCGCCGCCGAGGCAAAATGCGCGGTCACCGAAGCAGTTCCGCCAGCCCAACGAGGCTCCGCAGGACGCATTGGCGTGCGACATGGGTCTCTATATGACGAGACATCGCGAAGAACGCGTCGAAGAAATAGCCCGGAAAGCGCTTGAAGACGCGCGTGTTGCCGTCGACCGAAATCTGCGGAACCGGGGCGTACTTCAACGCATCTCCGTTCTCCTACCGCGGCACGCAGTATTGCGTCGTGATCAGGTGTTCCGGATCGATCTGCCCTTTGAAGACCTCGACCGATGCCGGGTCGTTGCTGGCATTGACGCGATAGTAGTAGTCGCCATTGGCAAAGGTCGTGGTTTCGGGATCGTACACATCGAAATAGCTGCTGCGCTCGGGCTTGCGAATGCGCAGTTCGGGCCAGTCCGAGTCCTCGCCATAGACGTAAGACAGGTAGCCATCCCTTGCGCAGAGCGACACCGACGTGCTGCGCCCGTCGATGCGGCAGCTGAACTCGGTCTGTTCCTGCGGGTCGCAGACCGAAGAAATCGGTCCATCGTCCATCGCGTCGCAGACAAAGGTGTCGCCCGCTTCACATGCTTCCCGGATCATTTCCTTGCTTGTTTTCGGGCAGAGCCGAACGAAATCGCCATAACCAGCGCCTGCTCCGGTTGGGTAGTGAATATCTTGGGCGGTAACTGGCTGTCCCCAGATCGTTCGCGCCTCGCAATCCGCATACTCTTCAAATGAAAGAAGAGTTTCTGTTTCCTCATTGCACCCGGTCCAGATGCCCCGATCAACTGGTTCGTTGATACGTCCTTCTTCCGCATCGCGATACAAATCCGATGTGTTGAACCCGAGATGGCAATATCCGACAACATCGTAGGGAATGACATCCCCGGACATTCGCGCAAAGGCGGTATCCGTGTTGGTAATCTCGACGATGCGGTTCGGGGCCGAATGGTTGGTCGATGTAAAGCCAAGCTTGGGGCCGAACTCATCAATCCACGTGTCGTAGCTCGTGAATCCCACATAGCGCGCCGTAACATATCCGGAAACGTCGTTACCTTCAAAATCCTGGGAATCGACCTTCCACCACAACTGATCCCGCCGAACCGCGTATTCCAGATAGGCAACCTGATCCACGGTTGCCGTGCCAGCCTCGAGCGCGGCGCAAGTCTGGGCGGCCTTTTCGTCCGTGGTTACGGCAAAGCCCTGCACGATGTTCAGGGGCTCGCCGTTGCCGAACCACAGAGCGGGGTTTGCGACATAGCCCGACGCAAAACCCGGCCCCTTGCTGGCCAGATAGGTATCGAGATCCTTGACGCCATAAATATGGGGGTAGCTGCCTTCGGGCACGGTGCAGGTCACCGCCGTATCGGTCGCCAGGACCTCGCCGCCTTGCGCCATGAATTTGTTCACACCCTCCGCCAGGGTCGAAGATGCTGCAAGGCAGCCAATTGCAACCAGGTATTTGAACATGGAAATCCTTTTATTTCGTAAGTTCATTCACAGGGTGCGCCGAGCGGCAGAGCCAGGCAGATCGCAGGCAGACCGGCCGTCACGGTCGTGGCCCCGTGGGTTCGCGGCAAAATAGCTGTCCCGAAATTCGATTGCATCCACCGGAACCATGGCCTTCTGCCTCGGCATCAGAGTCGGCACTTTCATTTCTTGGTTCGCGGTCAAGGAGGGTGGCGCCTCATAGGCGGGCATCCCGGTGGACTGGCAGGCGGAAACGCCGGCGATCAGGGTCAGGGCCAGGATGCTGCGAAAGAAGAAGGGTTTGGACAAATCTGTGCCTCCAAATCATTCATTCCGAGGCGTTATGGGTTTCGATTTCTTAACCAATGGTTAACGGTACCATCCTTCTGTGGAGTCCGGTAAAGACCACGGCAACCGCCCACCGTAATGCACGGCCTTCCCGCAAGCCGCCAACGGCGA
>NZ_FQVK01000036.1 GCF_900129345.1 Ruegeria intermedia
GTTATCCAGCAATGTCAAAGAACCATACAACCCAGAGAAAAAATCAGACCAACACGCAAATCACTCTGCGCATCCGCCCAACAAATCCTCAAGATACCCCAGTCTCTCCTGAGCGTCTCAACCGTCTTTCCAGTCCGTCAGGCCGCCTCTCCGACCCGTCACCACCGCCTCAGCAGCGCCGGTGAAGGGGGTTCTAAGGTTATCCAACACGAGCCGCAAGCGGAAAATTCAAAGATCTCGCAAAAAAGTTGCCCCCAAAGATTCCTTTAGAGATTTCAACATCTTACCCGAACATCACCAACCGTTCTGGCCACCTCGCGCTCGCTGGTTCGCTCCGGGCACGACCCGCAATCCAGAAGTCCACAGAGTTACCCACAGACTCGGGCGCGAGTCAGGTGGAATCGGAGCTGCGGCGCGCGAATGGATGGCGGGGTACCGGCAGCCGCGACAGCAGAAGGATGCAGATGGCCAACAGATACAGCAAAGGCTCGAACTGAAACCCCTTGACCACCATCACATAGTGCAGACCGGCCAGAACGGCCGCCGGATAGACAAGACGATGCAACTGGCGCCAAGCGGCTCCGAGACGGCGCACCGAGGCATTGTTCGATGTCAGGCCCAGCGGCAGCAACAGCACGAAGGCCGCCATACCGATCGTGACATAGGGCCGTTTCAGGATGTCCGCCCAGATCTGCGCGGGCACCTGCACGTCCAGCACCAACCAGACCAGCAGATGAAAGCCCGCGTAACAGACGGTCAGAACGCCGATCGCCCGCCGGAACTTCATCAGGTTCAGCCCGGCCAGACGTCGCAGCGGCGACACTGCCAGCCCCAGGATCAGCAACTGAAGGGCCAGCTCGCCATATTCATGTTCCAGCGCCTCGATCGGGTCGACACCCAGCCCACCGGCCAGACCCAGATAGAACAGCCACGGCGCCGGCAGCAGGCCCAGCAGGTAAACCGCCCAGACCGGAACGCGGCGCAGGATCTGGTTCAGCTTGTCCATGGCTCTAATAATACTCGGACAGATCCATGCCGTCATACAGGCTTGCGACGTCGGACTCGTAGCCGTTGAACATCAGCGTCGGCTGACGTTTGGCAAACAACCCGCCGCCGATGCGGCGTTCCGAGGCCTGAGACCAGCGGGGATGATCCACGGTCGGGTTCACGTTACTGTAGAACCCGTATTCACGCGGGTTGGCCATGTTCCAGCTGGTTGGCGGCTCGTCCTCGGTCAGGGTGATGCGTACAATCGATTTGATCGACTTGAAGCCATATTTCCACGGCACCACCAGCCGCAGCGGGGCGCCGTTCTGATTGGGGATCGGACGGCCATAGATACCCGTCGCCATGATCGTCAGCGGGTGCAGGGCCTCGTCCAGCCGCAGGCCCTCGCGATAGGGCCAGTCCAGAACCGGGTAGGCAACGCCCGGCATCTCGTCGGGGCGCAGCGCGGTTTCGAAGGCCACGTATTTCGCCCCCTCCTGCACACCGGCCATGTTCAGCAGATCGGCCAGTTCGAACCCGTTCCACGGCACGACCATCGACCAGGCCTCGACACAGCGGAACCGATAGATGCGTTTCTCGATGGTCATCTCGGACAGGATGTCCTGGAAATCGTACTCTCCCGGGCGGTCAACCAACCCGTCGATTTTGACGCTCCATGGTTCGGTCTTGAGGGTATGGGCGTATTTCGCTGGGTCGTCCTTGCGGGTCCCGAACTCGTAATAGTTGTTGTACGAGGTAATCTCTTCCCAACTGTTGGGCTCGGGTACGGCCTCGGCCTGCGCACGCCCGGCCATTGCGGCAAGGCCGGATCCGGCCAGCCCCGCCATCACCTGGCGGCGGTTCAGAAACGCCGCCCGGGGCGTGACGTCGGCATATGTCAAAGTGTTGGTCCAGCGATGCGCCATCTTGGTCTCCGTTCCGTTTCAACCCCTGACCCGACCTAGCCCGGTCTTAGCACAGGACCAAGGCAACTTGCGTCACGATTGAGAGACGGGACTGTAACGAACCGGCCGCCCCCTGACGCCGGACCAACAAAAAAGGCCCGCCATCTCTGGCGGGCCTTTCCTGTTTCAACCAAGCCGCAGCTTAGTGCACGACGGCTTCGTCCGGGCGCGGGCGGTCGCTGGTGCCCAACCGGTCGCCGATGATCAGACCATCGGGTCCGGCCGTCACCGGCACGGTGTCGCCATCGCGGATTTCGCCGGCCAGCAAAGCCTCGGCCAGCGGGTTCTGCAAGGCACGCTGGATCACGCGCTTGAGCGGACGCGCCCCGAAGACCGGATCGTAGCCTTCGTTGGCCAGCCATTCCTTCGCGGCCTCGTCCAACTCCAGCCGGATCTTGCGCGCGGCCAGCCGTTTCTGCAGGCGGGCCAGCTGGATGTCGACGATCGCAGCCATATCCGACCGCTGAAGCCGGTCGAAGATGATGGTCTCGTCCAGACGGTTCAGGAACTCGGGCCGGAAATGCGCCCGGACCGCGTCCATCACGTCGCGCTTGGCCTGCGCCGTGTCGGCCCCCTCGGGCAACTGGCTCAGCGCCTGCGAGCCGAGGTTCGAGGTCAACACGATCAACGTCTGCTTGAAATCGACCGTGCGACCCTGACCGTCGGTCAGGACACCATCGTCCAGCACCTGCAACAGCACGTTGAACACGTCCGGATGCGCCTTCTCGACCTCGTCGAACAGCACCACTTGGTACGGCCGGCGACGGACGGCTTCGGTCAGAACGCCACCTTCCTCATAGCCGACATAGCCCGGCGGAGCACCGATCAGGCGGGCGACGGCGTGTTTCTCCATGAACTCGGACATGTCGATCCGCACCATCGCGTGTTCATCGTCGAACAGGTATTCGGCGACGGCCTTGGTCAGCTCGGTCTTGCCCACACCCGTCGGGCCGAGGAACAGGAACGAGCCCAGCGGGCGGTTCTCGTCGTTCAGACCGGCCCGGGCCCGGCGCACGGCGTTGGCCACGGCGCGCACGGCCTCGTCCTGGCCGACCACGCGGGCATGCAGCGCTTCTTCCATGCGCAGCAGCTTTTCGCGCTCGCCTTCCAGCATCTTCGAGGTCGGAATGCCCGTCCAGCGCTCGACTACGGCCGCGATCTGTTCGGGACGCACCGTTTCCTTGGCCATCACAGCGTTGCTTTCCTGGCTTTCGGCCTCGGCCAGCTTGCGCTCCAGCTCGGGGATCACGCCATAGGACAGCTCACCGGCCTTGGCCAGGTTGCCCTCGCGCTTGGCGATCTCCAGCTCGGCGCGCGCCTTGTCCAGCTGCTCTTTCAGCTCGCGGGCGCTGGCCAGCTTGTCCCGCTCGGCCTGCCACTGGGCTGTCAGCTCGGCGGATTTCTCCTTGAGCTCGGCCAGTTCCTTCTGCAGCGCTTCAAGCCGATCCTTCGAAGCCGCGTCATCTTCAAGCTTCAGCGCCTCTTCCTCGATCTGCAGCTGCAGGATCTGGCGATCCAGCTGGTCCAGCTCTTCGGGCTTGCTGTCCACTTCCATGCGCAGACGCGAGGCGGCCTCGTCCACGAGGTCGATCGCCTTGTCGGGCAGGAAGCGGTCGGTGATGTAGCGGTGCGACAGGGTCGCGGCCGACACCAGCGCCGAATCCGAGATGCGCACACCGTGGTGCAGCTCGTATTTCTCCTTGATGCCGCGCAGGATGCTGATCGTGTCCTCGACCGTGGGTTCCTGCACGTAGACGGGCTGGAACCGGCGGGCAAGGGCCGCGTCCTTCTCAACGTATTTGCGGTATTCGTCCAGCGTGGTGGCGCCGATGCAGTGCAGCTCGCCCCGCGCCAGCGCGGGCTTGATCAGGTTGGCCGCATCCATCGCGCCGTCGGATTTGCCGGCACCCACCAGCGTGTGCATCTCGTCGATGAACAGGATGATCTCGCCGGCGGCCGCGGTGACCTCGTTCAGAACGGCTTTCAGGCGTTCCTCGAACTCGCCACGGTATTTCGCACCGGCGATCAAGGCACCCATGTCCAGCGCCAGCAGCTTTTTGTCCTTCAGCGATTCCGGCACGTCGCCGTTCACGATGCGCAGAGCCAGACCTTCGGCGATGGCGGTCTTACCCACACCGGGCTCACCGATCAGAACCGGGTTGTTCTTGGTCCGACGCGACAGAACCTGCATGGCGCGGCGAATTTCCTCATCGCGGCCGATGATCGGGTCGATCTTGCCCTCGCGGGCGGCCTCGGTCAGGTCGCGGGCATATTTCTTCAGCGCGTCGTAGCCTTCTTCGGCATTGGCGCTGTCGGCCGTACGGCCCTTGCGGATATCGTTGATCGCCTCGTTCAGCTTCTGGGCGGACACGGCACCGGCTTCCAGGGCCTCTTTGGCCTTGGATTTGACGATGCACAGCGCCATCAGCACGCGCTCGACCGGCACGAAACTGTCGCCGGCCTTCTTGGCGATCTTCTCGGCCTCGTCCAGAACCTTGGCGGTCTGGCCGTCCAGATAGACCTGGCCCGCGTCGCCGCTGACCTTCGGGATCTTGGCCAGGGCAACATCCAGCGCCTCGACCACGCGCTCGGGCGCGCCGCCCGCACGTTTGATCAGGTTGCTGGCCAGCCCCTGGTCATCATCCATCAGTGCTTTCAGAATATGTTCGGGAGCCAATCTCTGGTGTCCCTCGCGCAGCGCAATGGCCTGCGCCGCCTGCACGAAACCTCGTGCACGCTCGGTGAACTTGTTCAAGTCCATGGCATTCTCCTTTTCCAAGCGCCCGGTGAATTTGCGCCTGCTTGGCAGCACGCAGTGGTCCGGGCCTTGCCCTCAATTTGGGAAATGTCCCTGCCGCTTCAAGGGGGTGGAGAGTGAAAAAACGCCTCAGCCGCGCGGAATCGTATAGACGGTATAGCCGCCGGTTTCGGCCACCTGCCGGGCACCCTGCGTCTCGACCAGCGACTGCGCGGCGGCGCTGCCGGTGGGGCACGACACAAGGTCGGCCGTGTGGTCAAGGAAATTGACGGTAAAGGCGGTTTCGCCGGTCAACTGGCACCAGTCATCCTCGGAGCGATAGCCACCGACCAGGTACAGATCGTCATTGGTGGGCGGCGGCGCGGCGCCCGTTTCGGTCTGCGGCGGCGTATCGGCGCAGGCGGCCAGCGTGGCCACGACGGCCAGCGGAAATAGATGCTTCATGGTCTGTCCCTTCGGTGCAAATTCCGTTTTTGAATGGCGGCACCATAGCACAGTTGGGACAGCGCGAGGGAAACCACGCCCCCGGTCAGCCGTGGGGGTCAACCGCCTTCGATCTGCCGGATCAGCTCTTGCGCCTCGTCATCGCCCTGCCCGGCCGCGAGGCGAAGAAACCTCAGCGCCTCTTCGACTTCGCCGATTTCATAGAGCAACCGGCCGAACTTGCGCTGCGATTTCATATCGCCGAGCTTCGCGGCCCTGCCCCAGAACACGAAGGCCGCCTCGGTGTCCTGCGGCACGCCGTCCCGCCCGTGATAGGTCAGAGCCCCCAGGTTGTGCAGCGCCACGACATTGTCCTGCCTGGCGGCCTGGAAATAGTAGTACAGCGCCTGTTCGATGTCCTTGGAATAGCCGTTCTCACCGGTCTCGTAGATGTAGCCCAGGCGCGCCGCGGCATCGGTGCTGCCGTTTCGGGCCGCCATCTTCAGATAGTCGACCGCGCGCTGCATGTCGCGCGTGACATGCGTGCCTTCGCGATAGAATGTGCCGAGGCGCAGCAGAGACTGCTCGTACCCGAAGAACGCGGCCCTTTCATAATAGTACAGCGCCCTGTCGATGTCGCGCGCAACACCTTTCCCGTTCTCGTAGCCATGGGCCACGTTGTGCATCCCCATCGGCAGACCAGTTTCCGCGGCCGCCATGTACCAGGCGAACGCGGTCTCGACGTCCTCGGGAACGATCTCGCCATCGCCATAGAGCGTGGCGAGCGTGTTCATCGCCAGCCCGCTGCCCTCCATCGCGGCCAGTTCCGAGAACTCGAGCGCCATTTCCAGCTTGCCGCCCTTCATCAGCGCCCGGCCAAAGGCGGCGACGACCTCGGCATCGACGCCCTGGTCGTTCAGCAGCAGATCGGCGCAGATCGCCATCGCGTTCTGGGCATCCATGTCGGCCCATTTCACCCCGTCGACATAGGGCGACTGGCCCGGAGCGGCAGCGGCCATCAGGCACTCGTATTCTCCGTCCGAATAGTCGGGGTCCTGCGGCGGAGCGTCAGGGTCAAGTTCCGGCCGGGGGCGCAGGTCAGAGACCCGCAGGCGCCGTTGCGATTCCCTAGGGGCGTCGGCCTTTGCCGGCGCGGGGGCCTCGCCGGTCAGCCCGACCAGCAGATCGCGCGCCAGCTGCGAATAGATCGGGCAATCGGCGTAGATCTGTGCGAAATTCTCGATGGCCGTCGCCGACCCGCTGTCCTTGACGTCCGCCCAGACCAGTCGGGCCTCGCCGCAATCCGTCTCACCGGCCCAGACCGCGCCCGCCCCGGCCAAAACGGCCGCCGAGGCCACCACACCCAACCGTATCATCCCGTATTTTCCTGCGTCTTTTCTTGTCTCAATGCGCCACACGCTCTACAGAAGCGCCGATCCCGTCAAGCTTGAAAGGCCGAAACAATGCCCCGAACCGCCGATGACCGCCTGATCGTCGCTCTCGATGTCCCCAACGCGCTGGAAGGGCTGAAGCTGGCCGAGACGCTGGGCGACGCCGTGTCGTTCTACAAGATCGGGCTGGGCATGCTGACCGGGGGCGGGCTGGCACTGGCCAACGAGCTGAAACAGGAACACGGCAAGCGCATCTTCCTGGACATGAAGCTGTTCGACATCGGCAACACGGTCGAGAATGCCGTACGAGGGCTGGCGCAGTTCGATCTGGATTTCCTGACCGTGCATGGCGACCCGCATGTGGTGCGCGCCGCCAAGGAGGGCGCAGCAGGCAAGGATCTGAAGGTCCTCGCGGTGACCATCCTGACCTCGCTGAACCGTGACGATCTGGATGCCGGCATGATGAAGGCCGGAGACGTTCAGGACATGGTGGTGGAGCGCGCGGCCCGCGCATTCGAGGCCGGGGCCGACGGCGTGATCGCCAGCCCGCAGGAGGCCGCACGGATCCGTGCCCTGCCCCAGGCCGCTGGCCGGCTGATCGTCACCCCCGGTGTGCGGCCTGCGGGAGCCGATCTGGGCGACCAGAAACGGGTGGCCACCCCGGCCAGAGCGATCGCGGACGGGGCCGATCACATCGTGGTCGGACGACCGATCTATCGTGCCAAAGACCCCAAGGCGGCCGCGCGGTCGGTTCTTGAAGAGCTGAAATCGGTGCCGCAGGTTTGAGCGCGGCCCGCCTTCGCGAGGGGTATTTCCCATGGAAGCTGCGCACAACCAGTTGACCTTGCGTCACTTTTGTCTCGCGCCGCGCCAAATTGTCTCTGTGCCCGAAAATACACATTCGAAACCTCAGTTTTGTGCGTCGCGCCAAAACCCTGTCGAAACGGGCGATTTCGCGCGATTCTGGGCCAGAGACACTCCCCAACGGACTGCGACTTCCTGAGGTCCGTTACCTCCCCCCGCGCATCGGCGGGGGGTCTTCTTTCTCCTCCCGGAAGTCTTCGGCCAACCGCTTTGATCTGGCGCACGGGCTGCGATAGGGTGCAGCCTCTGGTTCATCGTCATGCTGCGCATGGGAGAATGTGATGCCCGGTCTCTGCCGCGATTGCCTGACCCGTCCGGGCGACGAACGGCGCTGCCCAAGCTGCGGCAGCCCACGGGTTCTGCGCCATCCGGAACTGTTCGACCTGACCATCGCGCATATGGATTGCGACGCCTTCTATGCCTCGGTGGAAAAGCGCAACAACCCCGAGCTGGCCGACAAGCCGGTGATCATCGGCGGCGGGCGGCGCGGGGTGGTCTCGACCGCCTGCTACGTGGCGCGCATCCTCGGGGTGCGCTCGGCCATGCCGATGTTCCAGGCGTTGAAGCTGTGCCCCGACGCGGTGGTGATCAAGCCGCGCATGTCGGTCTATGCCGAAGTGTCACGCCAGATCCGTGCGATGATGGACGAGCTGACCCCGATCGTGGAGCCGCTGTCGCTGGACGAGGCCTTCATGGACCTGTCGGGCACCCAGCGCCTGCACGGCGCGCCACCCGCGGTGATGCTGGCGCGGCTGGTAAAACGCATGAAGGATGAACTGGGCCTGACCGGCTCGATCGGGCTGTCGCACAACAAGTTCCTGGCCAAGGTGGCCTCTGACCTGGACAAGCCGCGCGGGTTCTCGGTGATCGGCAGGGCCGAGACGGCGGAGTTCCTGCACGACAAGCCGGTGCGGCTGATCTGGGGCATCGGCCCGGCGGCGCAGGAATCGCTGGAGCGCGCGGGCATCCGCACCTTCTCGGACCTGCTGCGTTGGGATCAAGAGGCGCTGACGGCGCGGTTCGGGTCCATGGGCCATCGGCTGTGGCACCTGGCGCGCGGGCAGGACAAGCGTCGGGTCTCGGCGCACACGCCGATGAAATCCATCAGCAACGAGACCACCTTCTTCGAGGACACCTCCGACCCGGACATCCTTGACGGGCATCTGTGGCGGATGGCGGAAAAGGTGGCCGACCGGGCCAAGGCCAAGGGTCTGGCCGGGCGGGTGGTGACGCTCAAGCTGAAACGGGCCAATCACAGGATCCTGACGCGGCGCGTGTCGTTGCGCGACGCAACCCAGATGGCCGACCGGATCTATCGCACCGCGCGCGGGCTGTTCGATCAGGTCGGCGATCAGGGGCCGTATCGCCTGTTGGGTTGCGGCCTGTCCGATCTGTGTCCAGCGGAACAGGCCGATGTCCTGGGCGACCTGCTGGATCCCGGTGCCGTCCAGCGCAGCAAGGCCGAACGTGCCGCGGACGAGATCCGCCGCAAGTTCGGCAGCGATGCAATCGTGAAGGGGCGGGCGCTGCGCTAGCTATTCCGCGGCCAGACGCTCGGGCTGCGCCCCGATTCGGGCGATATCGGCGATGACCCGCGCCAGAACCGCGCAGAACGAGTCGAAGTCCGCGCTGGGTTCGATCGTTGATTCGTTCATGTAGAGCGCGCGGTCGATCTCGATCTGGATGGCGTGCTGATCGCGCGCCGGACGGCCGTAGGTCTGGGTCACGTAGGCCCCCGCAAACGGCGTGTTGCGGACCACGGTCAGCCCGGCCGAGACAAAGGCCGCTTCGATCTGATCCACGATCACCCCCGAAGCCGACGCACCGAACCTGTCGCCCAGCACGATCTCGGGGCGGCGCCCGAGCGCGGTTCCGGCCAGGGCCACCGCCTCGTGCGGCATCGAGTGGCAATCGACCAGGATCGCCTGCCCGAAGGTTTCGATCGATTCGGCCAGAAGTGATTTCAGCCGGGCGTGATAGGGCCGCCAATAAGTGTCGATGCGCAGACGGGCCTCATCCATCGTCAGCTTGCCGCTGTAGATCGCGCGGCCATTGGCCACCACGCGCGGAATCACGCCCAAGCCCGAGGCAACGCGCGGATTGTGCCCCGACCGGCGGGCACCCAGGATCAGGGCCGGGTCAAGCTCGTCTGCGCTGCGGTTCAGATCCAGAAAAGCGCGCGGCATCTGCGCCATGATCAGCGGGGCGCCGTGATCCGGGGCCGATGCAAACAGCTGATCGACGAAGGCATCCTCGGACGAGCGAATCACGTCTCGGTTCAGAATCGACCGTTTCAGGAAGGGTTGGGTATAGTTCCGGCCGCTGTGGGGCGACGAAAACACCACGCACGAACTGCGTTTCGCGGGCATTTCCAAAGCATATGCGGCGCTGTGCATGTCCACTCCTTCTCTGCGAACAACATAGACCGGAAAATTGTTCGACCAAACCCCTTGAACCCCTGCGCGACTCCTTTTATAGACCCCTCCACCGGCGCGGGGTTCCGCGCCCCATTTCATTCTGGGGCGGATCTCGCAAAGGGAAAGTGGGCGGTTAGCTCAGCGGTAGAGCACTTCGTTGACATCGAAGGGGTCACAAGTTCGATCCTTGTACCGCCCACCATCTGTTTCACTGTTTCGGGTCTGACCCGGGGCACCCGCTAACCCAGGCGCTGGCCACGTCTTTGATGAAGGCGCCGCAGAATTGGAGAGAGACCATGAAGGTCAAGAACTCGCTCCGCTCGCTCAAGAACCGGCACCGCGATTGCCGGGTCGTGCGTCGCAAAGGCCGCGTCTATGTAATCAACAAGACGCAGCGCAAGTTCAAAGCTCGTCAGGGCTGAGAACGGCGAATCGCTGTTTCAAAGAACCGCGACTCAGGGCGCGGTTTTTTTGTGTTCAATCAGCCCTGCGGCCCCGTCTGCGAACCCTCCGCACCAGCCATGTGATGCAACAGACCGCCATCGCGTAGGGGACTGAAACGAACAGGGCGAACCCCGCCTTTATCGGCCAGCCGACACCCAACCGTTCGGGCGAAAAGGCCATGCGCTCGGCCCGGTCCTGCAAATGCGGCGCGACATCGCGCATCCGCTCGTCGGTCGTGAAGTCGTCAAGATCCACGCCCATGGCAAGCAGTTCAAGATCAAGCGCATAGTCGCGCCACCACGAAAGCAGGATGGTCAGGCCGACGACGGCCACGAAGCTCCAGGTGAACCCGGACGGAAAATCCGGAAACCTGACGCAAAGCCACACCGGCCCCGCGACCAGCCCGAGAAGCAACAGCAGCGTCACGGCTTCCAGCAACAATTCGACCATTTCAACAGCCCCTTCCGCATCTGCGCCGAACCGGACCGACGGCGGCGCAACCCCGCCAAGTTGGCTCCGGCTTGGTTAATTGTTAATAAACTGCCCCCCACGAGCGCCGCGACATTTTTTACCAAGTAATTTTGTCAGATTTTCTTGCATCCCGCCCGGAATCGTTTAATTGAGCAAATCAGTCGGGAAATACCCGCTCCTGAGATTCCACAACTGGGACCAAAACAGATGAAAACCACGCGCCTTATCGCCGCCGCCCTGTCGGCCCTGATCGCCGGATCGGCCGCCGCCGATGGCGAGCTGAACCTGTATTCGTCGCGCCACTACGACACCGACGAGCGCCTCTATACCGATTTCGAAGAGGCCACCGGCATCAAGATCAACCGCATCGAAGGCAAGGCCGACGAGCTGATCGCACGGATGGAAGCCGAGGGCGCGAACTCGCCCGCCGACATCCTGCTGACCGTTGACACCTCGCGCCTGGCGCGCGCCAAGAACGCCGGCCTGCTGCAGGCCGTGGACAGCGCCGTTCTGGAAGAACGCATCCCCGCCAACCTGCAGGACGAGGACAACCAGTGGTTCGGCTTCTCGCAGCGCGCGCGCATCATCTTCTACGACAAGAATGACGTGACCAACCCGCCGGCCACCTACCTGGACCTGGCGAATCCCGAATACAAAGGGCTGGTCTGCATCCGCTCGTCGACCAACACCTACAACCAGACGCTGCTGGCCTCGATCATCACCCATCACGGCGCCGAGAAGGCCAAGGAATGGGCCGCAGGCGTGGTCGCCAACATGGCGCGCGACCCGCAGGGCGGCGACACCGACCAGCTGCGCGGCATCGTCTCGGGTGAATGTGAGATCGCCGTGTCGAACTCCTACTACTTCGCCCGCGCGCTGCGCAAAGACGTCAAGGGCTTGTCGGACAGCATCGACATGATCGGCATCCAGTTCCCGTCGCAGGACGCGGAAGGCGCGCATATGAATCTGTCGGGTGCCGGTGTCGCGGCCCATGCCCCGAACAAGGACGCCGCCATCAAGTTCCTGGAATATCTGGCCAGCGATCAGGCGCAGGTCTATTTCTCGAACGGCAATGACGAATACCCCGCCGTTCCCGGCGTGCCGCTGGCCGAAAATGTGGCCGCTCTGGGTGAGTTCAAGGCCGACGACGTGAACCTGTCGGAGGTTGCCAAGAACATCCCCGAGGCGCAGAAAATCTTCAACGAGGTGGGCTGGAAGTAATCCGCCCGGCATACAGGCACCCAAGGGCGCAGGGATTTCCCTGCGCCTTTTTCGTTTGATTGTTTTCCTTTTTCATTGCAGCATTTCCGTATCCGAAATTTTTTCTCATTTATGGAATATGCTGGACTCACTCTCGGAACGACTTGCGGATCGCCTCAGGGAACTGCGGCAGGCCCGCGGCTGGTCGCTGGACCAACTCGCCGCGCAAAGCGGGCTGAGCCGGGCCACCCTGTCTCGCATGGAGAAGGCCGAGGTCAGCCCCACCGCCGAAAGCCTCGGCCATCTCTGCGCGGCCTATGGACTGCCGATGTCGCGCCTGTTGATGATGGTCGAGGACAGCTTCGACCCAAAGGTTCCTTACGAACGGCAGATCGAATGGCGCGACCCCGAAACCGGGTTCACGCGCCGATCGGTGTCGCCGCCCTCGGCGGGGCTGACGGGCGAGGTTCTGGAATGTCACCTCCCGCCCGGCGCCACGATCACCTATAACGCACCACCACGCCCCGGGCAGGAACATCACTTGATCATGCTGGATGGCGCGCTGACCCTGACCGTCGATGGCACGCCCCACACGCTGAACGCAGGTGATTGCCTGCGCTATCACCTGTCCGGCGCAACCCGTTTTGAAACCGAGGCGTCCCGCGGCGCCCGCTACATTCTGGTGCTGATATGATTACACGCCTGACCGAAACGACTTTTGACCAGGCGGTGGAGGATCTGGCGGATATCCTGCATGGCTGCGTACAGACCGGCGCCAGCATCGGGTTCATTCTGCCGTTTCCCCGTGACGCCGCGCGCGCCTATTGGCACGAGCGCGTGCGCCCGGGGCTGTCAGCCGGAGAGCTGGAACTTTTCGCAGCCCATGATGACGGACGCATCCAAGGGACGGTTCAGCTGATTCCGGCCGCGATGCCCAACCAGCCGCACCGCGCCGATGTGGCCAAGCTGCTGGTGCATCCCGATGCACGGCGGCGCGGGCTGGGCCGCGCCTTGATGGGTGCCCTGCAAGAGCGCGCCGCCGAACTTGGCCGAACCCTGTTGGTGCTGGACACGCGCAGCACCGACCCGTCGCGCATCCTGTACCAGAGCCTGGGCTTTGAAACTGCCGGAGAGATTCCCGGCTATTGCCGCAACCCGTTCGAGCCCGTGTTGGAACCCACCACCTACATGTACAAGGCGCTGGGTTAACGCAGCACCAGGTCGGCCGCGCCCGAGTTCCGCACCACGCGCCGGGCGTTGGGAATGTCATTGGCGAAGGCTCGGCGCTCGGCTTCGTCGCGCGGCAGGCCCAGCCCGATCCATCGGTCCAGCAGGCGCGCCTCGAGCGTGGGCAGGGGCACGTCCAGGAACACGGTCAGCGCCCACAGGTCGCGCAGATCGCGCCACCCCGATTCGTCCAGCAGGAGATAATTTCCCTCGACGATCACCACCCGCTGGTCGCGGGTCACGAACGAACAGGCGGCGATGGATTTGTCGAGCTCGCGGTCGAACTCGGGCACGGCGACCTCGTCTTCGATCTGAAGGCGGCGCAACACGGCGTGAAAGCCCGGCAGGTCGAATGTTTCGGGCGCGCCCTTGCGCGGCAGCAGATCGCGTGCCGTCAGGATCTGGTTGTCATAGTGGAAACCATCCATCGACAGCAGCCCGGCCGGAATGCCGCGCCCCTGCAGCGCCCGTTGGGCAAGAGCGGCCACGGTGGATTTCCCCGCACCCGGCGGCCCGGCCACGGCAACAAGCTGGCGCGCCTCGCCGTCCGCCAGCCCGGCTGCGGCGTCGGCGATCCGCTCGGCCAGCGCCTGCGGCGATGCCCCTTCGGCCGTCATGCCGCGCGATCCTGTTCCGGGGGCTCTTTGGCGCCCGTCATGAAGGCCACGGCATCGGACATGGTGTAGTCTTTGGGGTCGATCACGCAGAGCCGCTTGCCAAGCCGATGCACATGGATGCGGTCGGCCACTTCGAATACATGGGGCATGTTGTGGCTGATCAGAATGATCGGAATGCCACGCGATTTCACGTCCTGGATCAGGTCCAGAACCCGCCGGCTTTCCTTGACGCCAAGCGCCGCGGTGGGTTCATCAAGGATGATGACTTTGGACCCGAACGCCGCCGCACGGGCCACGGCCACACCCTGACGCTGTCCACCCGACAGGGTCTCGACCGCCTGGTTGATGTTCTGGATCGTCATCAGCCCCAGTTCGTTCAGCTTGTCGCGCGCGAACTTCTCCATCGCCGGGCGGTCGAGCATCCGAAACACCGAACCCAGCGGCCCTTTGCGCCGGATCTCGCGCCCCATGAACATGTTGTCGGTGATCGACAGGGCGGGCGACATGGCCAACGTCTGATAAACCGTCTCGATCCCGGCTTCGCGCGCGTCGATGGGCGAGTGGAAATCGACCTTGCGCCCTTCCAGCCAGATCTCGCCTTCATCCGGGGTGGCGGCACCGGAAACCGCCTTGATCAGGGTCGATTTACCCGCGCCGTTGTCGCCGATCACGGCCAGGATCTCGCCCGGCATCAGGTCGAAATCGCAATGATCCAGCGCCGTGACCCTGCCATAGCGTTTGACCAGGTTGCGCCCTTTGAGAATGGGTTCCATCACGCTGCTACCTTTCTGATCCACTGGTCCACGGCCACGGCGGCGATGATCAGCATACCGATGAGAAGGAAGGTCCACTGCGCATCCGCGCCCAACAACCGCAGGCCGAGGGTGAACACGCCGACGATCAGCGCCCCGAACAACGAGCCCAGGATCGACCCGCGCCCCCCGAACAGAGAAATGCCTCCGATTACGACGGCGGTGATGCTTTCGATGTTGGCCAACTGCCCCGAGGTGGGCGAGACCGAGCCAATGCGCCCGATCAGCGCCCAGCCGGCAAAGGCGCAGATCAACCCCGACAGCATGTAGACCGACATCAGCGTGCGATGCACGTTCACGCCCGACAGCTCGGCGGCCTCGGGGTCGTCGCCCACCGCATAGACATGGCGCCCCCACGCGGTATGCCGCAGCGCATAGGCCAGCACCAGGACCAGCACCAGCATGAAGATCACCCCGACCGTGAACACCGCCCCGCCGACATTGAACTTGGCGCCGAACAGCTGAAGGATCGGGGCGTTGGCCTCGATTTCCTGCGACCGGATGGTTTCATTTTGTGAATACAGGAAGTTGGCGGCCAGAACGATCTGCCACATGCCCAGCGTCACGATGAAGGGCGGCAGCTTGACCCGGCTGACCAGGAACCCGTTCACCGCGCCGATGGCGGTCCCGATGGCCAGACCGCACAGGATCGCCACCGCGGGCGGCAGCCCATAGCGGAAGGTGAACTGGCCCATCACCACCGAGGACATGACCATGATCGCGCCCACGCTCAGGTCGATCCCGGCGGTCAGGATCACAAGACTCTGGGCGGCGGCCACGATGCCGACGATCTGCACCTGTTGCAGGATCAGGGTCAGCGCGAAAGGCGAAAAGAACTTGGCCCCAAGCAAGGCGCCGAAAATCAGGATCGCCGCGACCAGAACGATCAACGGCACCAGCGACGGGTTCATATGCAGAAAATGCTGGACCGTTCCCATGAACCCCCGATGGTGATCTTCGAATTCGGCAACCTGTTCCGGGCTGCCTTTGGCCGCGGCTTCGAAATCGTCGGGCTGTCTCGATGTGTCGGACATCAATATGGGTCTCCCATGCGTCAAGCTCCCGCCATGGGGCGACGCTGGCAAAATTTCGGATGAGGTCGTGGTTCAATTCAGGGGCCGCGCACTGCGGCCCCTGACGGGTTCAGATCAGCCCCAGCAGAGGTCCATGCCCTCTTTGACCGAGATCGACTCGACGCCTTCGGCCGGCTTGTCCGTCACCAGCGCAACACCGGTGTCATAGAAATCCTTGCCGGGCGTGTTCTCGGGCTTCACGCCCTCGTCGGCCCATTTCTTGACCGCTTCGACGCCAAGCGCCGCCATCAGCAGCGGGTATTGCTGCGAGGTTGCGCCGATCACACCGTCGGCCACGTTCTGCACACCGGGGCAGCCGCCGTCGACCGAGACGATCAGCACGTCGTTTTCGCGGCCGATGGCCTTGAGCGCCTCATACGCGCCGGCGGCGGCCGGTTCGTTGATCGTATAGACCACGTTGACCATCGGGTCCTTGGCCAGAAGGTTCTCCATGGCTTTGCGGCCACCCTCTTCGTTCCCGGCGGTGACGTCATGGCCCACGATGCGCGGGTCGGTCTCGTCGCCCCATTTGTTCGGGTCGCCCAGGTCGATGCCGAACCCCTGCAGGAACCCCTGGTCGCGCAGCACCCCGACCGAGGGCTGGCTGACCGCCAGGTCCAGCATGGCGATCTTGGCGTTCTGGGCTTCGTCCCCCAGCGTGGCTGCGGCCCATTTGCCGATCAGCTCGCCGGCCAGAAAGTTGTCGGTGGCAAAGGTCGCATCCGCCGCGTCGATCGGCTCCAGCGGCGTATCCAGCGCAATGACCAGAACACCGGCGTCGCGCGCCTGTTTGACCGCCGGGACGATTGACGAGGTATCGGATGCGGTCAACAGGATACCCTTGGCACCGTCCAGAATGCAGGTCTCGATCGCCTGCACCTGGGTTTCATGGTCGCCGTCGATCTTGCCGGCGAAGGCCTTGAGCGTCATGCCCAGCTCTTCGGCCTTGGCGGCGGCACCCTCTTTCATCTTCACGAAGAAGGGGTTGGTGTCGGTTTTGGTGATCAGACAGACCGTGTCCTGCGCGGCGGCAGCGCCTGCCATGGCTGTCAGGGCCAGCGCGGTCGCGCCGGCAAATGCTGAAATCTTCAAAGCTTTTCCTCCCGTTATCTCCGACGCCCGCAGGCGTCTTGGGCATCCGGGCGAAATTCGGCCCGGCCCCATGGCTAAAACCATCAGACGTTTACCGATTCCTGTCAATAATTAAATCACTCTTAATTATTATTGACAGCCCTCGGCCCTCGCCACATTCTTGCCGGTACAAGGAGCAGCCCTGTGACCGAAAAACCCGCAATCGAGACCGCCCCCCCGAACCGCCCGTCAAACGTGCGCGGAACCAACCAAAGCGGCATGCGCGCGCGCAATGAAAAACTGGTTCTGTCGCTGGTCCGGCGCCATCAGGCGCTGGCCAAGTCGGAATTGGCGCGCATGGCAGGCCTGTCGGCGCAGACCGTCTCGGTCATCATGCGGCAATTGGAAAGCGACGGGCTGCTGTTGCGCGGTGAACCGCAGCGCGGCAAGGTCGGACAGCCTTCGGTGCCGATGCGATTGAACCCGGAGGGCGCCTATTTCCTGGGCCTGAAGGTCGGGCGCCGCAGCTCGGAGATGGTGCTGACCGATTTTCTGGGGCGGGTTCGCGACCGGTCCCGCACCACTTATGATTATCCCACACCGCAGCAAACGCTCGATTTCGCCGTCCGGTCCCTGACCGACATGACGGAGGCGCTGTCTGAACCGGCACGCGGCCGGGTGGCAGGCCTGGGCATCGCCATGCCTTTTTATCTGTGGGACTGGGCGCAGATCCTGCAGGTCCTGCAGGAAAAGATGGACCCGTGGCGCACCGCCGACCTGCGGGCCAGCCTGTCGGACATCTGCGATTTTCCGGTCTATGCCCAAAACGATGCGACGGCCGCCTGCGGCGCGGAACTGGTATTCGGCCCGACCGAAGGACCGCGGGATTTCCTGTACTTCTACATCGGCTTTTTCATCGGCGGCGGCGTCGTTTTGAACGGGTCCATCTTTGCTGGCCGGGGAAATGCCGGCGCGCTGGGGCCGATGCCGGTCTCGCTCGGGTCGGGGCCGGTGCAGCCCCTGATCGAGGTGGCCAGCCTGTATGTCCTTGAACGCGCGTTGGCGGCCTCTGGCTGTGACGCGTCGGGCCTGTGGGATTCGCCCGAGCACTGGACCATTCCCGCCGACCTGCTCGACCGGTGGCTAAACCGGGCGGCACAGGGTCTGGCCCATGCCATCCTGTCCAGTTGCAGCCTGATCGATTTCGAGTGCGTCAAGATCGACGGCTGGATGCCGGTTGCGGTCAAGTCCCGGCTGATCGCGCTGGTCCGGCACCATCTGTCCCGGCTGAACCTGACCGGGCTGGAAGCACCGTCGATTTCAGCCGGCTCGGTCGGACCGGACGCCCGCGCGTTGGGCGCCGCCAGCCTGCCACTGTCCGACCGATATCTGGTCGAGACGTGAAGCGGTCCTTGAACTTGGGCCGTCGAATGTGTCGGCGCGTGGCCCGGCGGCTCAGGACCGGGGCACAAGGCCCAAACGCATGAATGCGCTGTTGGGGTCGTGATGGTAGCCAAATATTGGGCCGCAATAGCCGTAGCCCAACGCCTCGTGCAGTTTGCGAGCAGCGTCATAGTCCGGAAGATGCGCCGCGCCGGTCTCCAGAACAAGCGCTGTAAAGCTCTCTGACCGGGCGACTTCAGCCAGATGCGCCATCATCCGACGGGCCAGCCCCCGGCCCCGCGCCTGCGGCAACACATGCACCGACTTGACCTCGGCCGTGCCATCAGGCAGCGCCTTGAGCGCCCCGCATCCCAGCACCCGATCGTCCTCAAGGATCGCCCAGAACCGGATGTCCGGCGCGGTCAGTTCATCAGGTTGCAGCGTATGATTGCTCTCTGCCGGGCCGGCCGACCGGCTATGCGCGACATGGGCCTCGAGCACCGGGCGCAACGCATCCGATGTCGGATCGGCCGGACAAATCCGGATCATTCAGTGGGTCCAGGGGCCGCGCCGGTCGGTGGCAAAGTTTTCGCCATATCCGCGCGGGCGGATGTTGGGCTTGCGCTTGTGAGGCTCGACGACCTGCGCGTCGATGCCGTGTTCCCGCGCATAGTGCAGCGCCTCTTCCTTGGTGTCGAACCGCAGACGCACCTGGGTCTGCGTGTCGCTCGAGGATGTCCAGCCCATCAGCGGATCGACCTCGCGCGCCGAGGCCGGGGCGTATTCCAGAACCCATTTGCGGGTCTTGGCCATTCCCGACGTCATTGCGTTTCGGGCAGGCTGGTAAATCCGTGCGCGCATGTCGCCTCTCCATACTCGGTTGGTCGCGCCCGTTTATGCGTCAGAGCGCGGGCGGCGGCAAGATTGCAATTGCCGCAGGGCGATGCAAATGACCCGCCCGGCGGGGGTTGCATGCGGACAAAATAAGAACAAATGTAAGGGGCCGAAGCGGAGCCTGCCCCATGCCCTATGCCCATTCCGACAAGACCCAGCTGACCGTTGATGACGTGCGCACCCGCCTGAAGCTCGAAGGCGGCAAGCGATTCGTGATGCACACCGAGTTCGCCCCGGCGGGCGACCAGCCCACCGCGATCCGGGAACTGGCGCAGGGCATCCTGGAGGGCGAGCGCAACCAGGTGCTGCTGGGCGCCACCGGCACCGGCAAGACCTTCACCATGGCCAAGGTGATCGAAGAAACCCAGCGCCCCGCCATCATCCTGGCCCCCAACAAGACGCTGGCCGCCCAGCTTTACGGCGAGTTCAAGGGCTTCTTCCCGGACAACGCGGTCGAGTATTTCGTCTCCTACTACGACTACTACCAGCCCGAGGCCTATGTGCCGCGCTCGGACACCTACATAGAAAAGGAATCCCAGATCAACGAACAGATCGACCGGATGCGCCACTCGGCCACCCGCGCGCTGCTGGAGCGTGACGACGTGATCATCGTGGCCTCGGTCAGCTGCATCTACGGCATCGGCTCGGTCGAGACCTACGGGGCGATGACGCAGGATCTGAAGGTCGGGCAGGAATACGACCAGCGGCAGGTGATGGCCGATCTGGTCGCCCAACAATATCGCCGCAACGATCAGGCGTTCCAGCGCGGCAGCTTCCGGGTGCGGGGCGATTCCCTGGAAATCTGGCCCGCCCACCTGGAAGACCGAGCCTGGAAACTCTCGTTCTTCGGCGAAGAACTTGAGGCCATCACCGAGTTCGACCCCCTGACCGGCGAGCGCACCGACACGATGGAGCAGATCCGCATCTATGCGAACTCGCACTACGTCACGCCGAAACCGACGATGCAGCAGGCGATCCTCGGCATCAAAAAGGAACTGCGCCAGCGGTTGGATCAACTGGTGGGCGAGGGCAAGCTGCTGGAAGCGCAGCGGCTGGAACAGCGCACAAATTTCGATCTGGAGATGCTCGAGGCGACCGGCGTCTGCAACGGGATCGAGAACTACTCGCGCTATCTGACCGGCCGCGCCCCGGGCGAGCCGCCCCCGACCCTGTTCGAATTCATCCCCGACAACGCCATCGTCTTCGCCGACGAATCCCACGTGTCCGTGCCGCAGATCGGCGGCATGTATCGCGGCGATTACCGGCGCAAGTTCACGCTGGCCGAACACGGATTCCGCCTGCCGTCCTGCATGGACAACCGCCCCCTCAAGTTCGAGGAATGGGACGCCATGCGCCCGCAATCCATCTTCGTCAGCGCCACCCCCGCGGCGTGGGAACTCGAGCAATCGGGCGGCGTCTTCACCGAACAGGTGATCCGTCCCACGGGTCTACTGGACCCCGAGGTCGAAATCCGCCCCGTCGAGATGCAGGTGGACGACCTGCTGGACGAGGTGCGCAAGGTCACCGCCAAGGGCTATCGCACGCTGGTCACCACGCTGACCAAACGCATGGCCGAAGACCTGACGGAATACATGCACGAGCAGGGCATCAAGGTCCGTTACATGCATTCCGACATCGACACGATCGAGCGGATCGAGATCCTGCGCGACCTGCGGCTGGGGGCCTTCGACGTGCTGGTGGGCATCAACCTGCTGCGCGAGGGGCTCGACATCCCCGAATGCGGCCTGGTCGCCATTCTGGACGCCGACAAAGAGGGCTTCCTGCGCTCGGAAACCTCGCTGATCCAGACCATCGGCCGCGCCGCGCGCAACGCCGAGGGCCGCGTGATCATGTATGCCGACCGCATCACCGGCAGCATGGAGCGCGCGCTGGAGGAAACCAACCGCCGCCGCGCCAAGCAGATCGCCTATAACGAGGAACACGGCATCACCCCCGAAACGGTGAAGAAGAATGTCGAGGACGTTCTGGCCGGTCTCTATGCAGGCGACGTGGACATGAATCGCGTCACCGCCACCATCGACAAACCGATGCACGGCGCCAACCTCGAGGCCCATCTGGACGGGTTGCGCGAGCAGATGCGCAAGGCGGCCGAGAACCTGGAATTCGAGGAAGCCGCCCGCATCCGGGATGAGATCAAGCGTCTGGAAGCGGTCGACCTTGCCGTCGCCGACGACCCCATGGCGCGGCAATGGGCGGTCGAGAAAGCCTCGGAAGACGCGGTGAAATCGCGCGGGCGGTCAACGGCTGGGAGGCCGGGGCAAAGGGGCGGGAATGTGAAGAGGCGGAAGAGGTAGAGCGTTGTATGGCAAAGTTAAAACATTACCAAAGAGATCAAATTCGAGATTGGTTTTGTCCTAAACCAGGGTACGTTTTGAACTTTTCGAACAAAACTTTTGCAGAATTTTTCGACGACCACTTTGAGATTAACATCTATTCAGACGCATTTAGTGAGAAGGGCACGTCCAAATTCAACCGGCTTCTTGCATTCATAGAGTTGTCGCCCCCGCATCTAGTAATTGAGTTATTGAATCTACTTTGGAAACAGAAAAATTCGGAACGCGATGACGAGATTGAAAGAGCGACGCAAGCACTGCAATCAGACGCATGGAGCTCCAACCCTGAGTATGTCGAGGCGCTGCTAAACTCTGCCGCCTTGGAGGACTTACCTTTTGAAAAACTAATCTCTGAGCTTGCAGCACTTCCTAGCCATTCTGCTGCACCGCACTTGATGAGGATCAGTGCAGAGTGGACGCTTGATACTGTGGAAAGAGAGTTTCAAAGGGCGTTTGAAAACTTGGAAAAAGATCCTGAAGCAGCCGTCACAGCGGCGTGCTCTATGCTTGAGAGTGTGTGTCGCTCGGTATTAATCTCAAGGCAAATGGAACTCCCGAGAAGCTTGGATATTAAGTCTCTGTACAAAGAAGTTCGTGAACCGCTTGGATTGTCACCTAACAAGGACATAGCTGACACAGAAATCGAAGCAGACGTAAGAACCGTACTCAGTGCGTTGTTTAATACCGTTCAGGGCATTGGAGCACTGCGTACTCATGCTGGAACGGCTCATGGAAGAGAGCGCGGGTTTAGAAGTTTAGATCCAAGGATAGCACGCCTTGCCGTCAGTTGTAAAACTTCAGACTTGATCTGACGGACACCTCAGCGGACAGCGCTGAGAATGGGTTGTTGGCCGTCCGATTGATCGGAAGTCCTGATTGTCT
>NZ_FQVK01000037.1 GCF_900129345.1 Ruegeria intermedia
TGGGTCGGATCGCCGGGGCTCAGCCGATCCATGATCTCGCGCATATAGGGCGTGCGGTCCGTGCGATAACGCCCCGGCTCGGCGCTTGCGCGGGTTCCCAGCCGGCGATGGCGATCCGCCCATTGCGAAACCGTCAGGTCGGGATCGGGCCGGATGCCGCTCCGCCAGGCCCGAAGAATCCCCTCCGCCCCGTCGAATTCCTCCGCTCCGTCATCCGAGCCTCGGCCGGACCTCGGCGAGGCTGTCGAGTTGGGCGCGGACATGGGTTTCGAGCAGTCTCTGGATCAGCGCGGTCGTGACCGCAGTTTGTGCATCTGCGTTTCCGGCATCCGCAGCCTGTGCGAGCGCCAATGCCAGTTCGGCGGCCATCGCTGCCGCCACCCGCGCCGGCCAGTTGACCCAGGCGTCGCGCTCCTCGCGCGCGAGCCGGAACACAAGCGTTTCCGCTCGGGCCCGATCGACGAGCTCACCCTTGAGCTTCTGGAGCCGGATGCGCCGCTCCTGCGCCTTCAGCACCTCATGCGCCGTCTTCGCTTGCAGGAAGGTGGTGCCGCCGCCGGTCGTGGGCGCGGCCAGCCCCTGTTCGCGCAGCGTGTCGCCGACGGCGGAGACGGCCGCCTCGGGCACAGGCTTCAGCCTCTGCTGTTTCGGCGCCTTCCTGGTCTTCGACGGGTCGGTCGCCTCGGCTCTGAGCCGGTCGGACGCCTCCGCGTCGATGCTGCCATCCTCGTGCAGCGCCAGCCGGCCGGCGGCCTTCGCCTTCTGGATCGCGCCCCGTGACAGGCCGACGCGGGCGGCATACTGGCGCTCGCTCATGCCCTGCATCGGCGGCATCGATTGTTATTCAAAATCAAGTTCTTATCCGGTTGATAAGCGGGGTGCCTGGAGCGAACCTCCATCCCACAAGTACGACGCAACTCACCCGGAGCCAGCCATGACCCCCCTGAACCCCGAGACCACACCCCGCCACGAACTCCGCGCCGAGAAAGCCCGGTGCAACCGCGATGCCGCGCTCGGTGCCTTCGTGTCGCGCAAGGCCGAGATCGACGAGATGCTCGCGCGGCTGCAGGCGCTCAGCGACGACCATTTCAATGTCAGCCCCGACGAGGTGAACTGGGGCCATGTCGGCAGTCTCGGCCATATCGCCGAGCGGCTGCGCGACATTTGCGCATTCGCCTTCGGCGAGGATGCGCCCACCGAGTGATCTCCGGCCCAGCCGGAACTCCCGCCGCGCGTCCTGCGCGGCTCGGGGTCGTGGAAGGGTCGCGACGGTCGCGGCCCCGATGAAGGAGACCCCGGATGACCAGACTTTCCGACACCCAGCTCGTGATCCTCGGCGCCGCCGCGCAGCGCGAGGACCGCAACGTCCTGCCGCTGCCCGGCAGCTTGCGCGGAGGTGCGGCGCAGGAAGTGATCGGCGCGCTCATGAAGCGCGGGCTGATCGCCGAAACCGTGACCGACCAACGCGCGAAGGCCGATCCTGCGCTCAACCGGATCTGGCGCAACGGCGAGGACGGCTGCGCCATCCTCCTGCACATCACCGATGCTGGCCTTGCCGCCATCGGAATCGAGCCGGAGGGCGGCGACAGCGCGCCCGTGGGCGCCGACGAAGCGCCGAGTGCGGAGGCCCCGCAGGACGCTCCCGCTGCGGCCGACCGCGCACCCAAGGCGCGCACGCCGCGCGCAGGCACGAAGCAGGCCAAGCTGATCGAGATGCTCCGCGCCGAGGGCGGCGCCACCATCGACGAGATCGTTGCTGAAACGGGGTGGCAAGCTCACACCGTCCGCGGCGCCATGTCCGGCGCGCTGAAGAAGAAGCTCGGGCTGACCATCACCTCCGAGAAGGACGAACAGCGCGGACGAGTCTATCGCATCGCCCGCGACTGACGTCCCGCACTTCGAAATCTCGCTGCCGCCGCCCAATGTCGGGCGGCGGTTCTTTATTGCGCGCCCCGGATCCGGATCGCCTCGAACAGGCGCCTCAGCAGGTAGCCGCGCGCAAGCGAGACGCCGACGAAGGCGAGGCCGATGGTCAGATGCTCCGCGAGACCCGTCTCGATCCCGAACCACGGGAACACGACGCTCTGCGTGGCGATGGCCAGAACGTAGCCGACCACGACGTTCGTTGCCGCCTCGACCAGCGACATCGCGCGGCTCTGCTTCATCGCAGACTCTCCAGAAACGCTGTCACGAACTCCGCCGCGAGCGGCGGCACGATCGCATTGCCATAGCCCCGCAGGAGCCCCATGCGGCCGGGTATCCCATCAGCCAGCGGGAATGTTCCGGGCTCAACGGGCCTCCACTTCCCATCCCGGCAGAGGAGCCAATCCGGATCTCGCCAGACGCCGTCCGTCGCATCGGTCCCGGCGGGGTCGGCGCTTTCGACCAGTCCACCAGCTTCACTGTCCTGCGGCTTGCATCCGTGTTGCCCGCCGCGTTGTACGCTGCCGTCGCGGGCGAGCCCGCCATTGCCGTCGGCCAGCCCGCCAGCCAGACCTGCCGGCCGAGCAGCGCGTTGATCGGGACGGACCGGCATTCCGATCCGTCCTTGTGATCCCGCGCCGAGGCTGTCGCCCAGCCCGCCCGGTTCCAGAGCGACGGCGCCGAAAAACAGGCGCTGCCGGATGTGCGGCGCGCCGATGCCCGCAGCCGGCAGATCGGCCGCCGCGACGGCGTAAGATGCCGCTTCCAGGTCAGCCGCCAGAGCGTCGAACCACGCCCAGCCAGCCTTGCCTTCAGTCGCCGCTCGACCAGCCTTGCCAACCTTTCCGAGCACCGCCGCGCTTGCGACCTGCTCGCCGAAGACGAGCTTCGGTCGGCAGGCGGCGACGAGGCGCAGGAATGCCGGGGCGAGATGGCGGTCATCGTCCTGTCCCTTGCGCTGTCCAGCCTGGCTGAATGGCTGGCAGGGCGGCGAGCCGGTCCAGACGGACAGATCCTCGGCCGCGCCGGCGAGGCGCAGCGCATAGGGCCAGCCGCCGATCCCGGCGAAGAAATGACATTGCGTGAAGCCGTGCAGGTCCGCGGGCTCCACCTCGAGGATGGACCGGTCGTCCACCACACCGTTCGGCAGCAGCCCGGCCGCGATCAGCTCCCGCAGCCAGGCGCAGGCCGCGGGATCGGCATCGTTGTAGTAGACGGCCATCAGGCAGCGGCATCGGCCCCAGTGGCGGCGGTAGCGCCCAGCCGCTCGGCTCTCACCTCGGCGAAGGTTCGACCATCAGCATCCAGGATCGCTTCCTTGCCGGTCCCGGCCTGCCAGCGCTCCACGGCGACATCGACGTAAGCCGGGCTGATCTCCATGGCGTAGACGCGGCGGCCGTTGGCTTCGCCGGCCATGATCTGCGAACCCGAGCCCGAGAACGGCTCGTAGCAAAGGCCGCCGCGCGCGACGTGCTGGCGCATCGGAATGCCGAACGCGTCGAGCGGTTTCGGCGTCGGATGGTCGGGTCGCTCGTCCTTGGCGAAGGACGGCATCTCCCAGGTTGAGGGCAGCGTTTCCTCGGCCACCTTCGGCGGGCGGTGCGGACGCCGCCAGCCCATGAAGCAGGGCTCGTGCTTCCAGAGGTAATGCGAGCGGGTCAGAACCCCGCGGTCCTTCACCCAGATGATCTGCTGGTGCACGAAGGCCCCGGCCTTCTCCCAGCAGGCCTCCAGCATCGCCTGACGGCGCGAGGCGTGCCAGCAATACCAGGCCGCATCCTCGGTGATCGCTTCGGCGACAGCGGCGGCGATGAAGCCGTCGTAAAGCTCGGCGCCTTGGCTGCTGTCGTCCCAGGTCGTGCCGTAGGAGGCGGACCAGTCCTTGTTCCGCGTCGGGTGGTTCGAGCCGTCGTAATCGACGAGATACGGCGGATCGGTCGCGAACAGGACCGCGCGTTCGCCATTCATCAGGCGGCGCACGTCGTCGTGGTTTGTGCTGTCGCCGCACAGCAGGAGATGGTCGCCGAGGATCCAGAGGTCGCCTGTCCGCGACACCGGGTTGCGCGGCGGCTCGGGGATGGTCACCGGCGGCACCGAGCCCCCGGCGCCACCTTCTTCTTCACCGCCACCGTCCAGATCGAAAGCCAGCAGCTTGTCGAGTTCGCCATCAGAGAAACCGACCAGCGACAGGTCGTAGTCCTCGGCGAGCAGGTCCTGCAGTTCCGCCGACAGCAGCGCGTCATCCCACGGGGATTCAGTCAGCCGGTTGTCCGCGATGCGATAAGCCCGGCGCTGCGCCTCGGTCAGGTGCCCGAGCACGATCACCGGCGCTTCGGTCAGTCCCAGTTGCGTCGCGGCCAGCACGCGGCCGTGACCAGCGATCAGCTCGCCGTCCTCGCTCACGAGGCAGGGGACGGTCCAGCCGAACTCGGCCATGCTGGCGGCGATCTTGGCGACCTGGTCGGCCCCGTGCATCTTCGCGTTCTTGGCGTAGGGCTGGAGCTTGGCCAGAGGCCAGGTCTCGATCCGCTCGGGGGCGAAGCTCAGCGTCATGGGCGGTGTTCCGTGAGTGGTGGCGGATTCCGGCGGGGCGGAGTCCACCGGCTTGCCCGCTGGACTCCGGCATCCACGGGGTATCCACCCCGCTTGTCCGGTCATGTCTTTGATGTTACGACGATTTTACGGCGCCGGGGTGGATCCGGATTCCGGGTGGCTTCCCAAAAATCCGGCCCTGTCGCTGGCGAAATCCCGCGCCAAGCCCGCCAGCATACGATCTCGGCCCAGAAGGAACCGTGGCCTTGGCTGGGTGGCCTTCCGGCGCACCGATCGAACTTACCCCTCACATACCGGCGGGATCGCAAAAGTGTCTGGAAAAAAAATACGCTCGGCTTCAGAACGCTCACAGCGCCGGGTCGTCGGCGCGTGCGAGGTCGATGACCTGCTGCATGGACAGCCGTGGATTGAGGCGGCGGTTGTTCAGCCGGTGCGCGATCAGACACAGGGCATAGACCCAGTGTTGATGGGCGGAGGCGCGCTGAAGGCCGACCGCGCGGCAGACCTCGCGCCAGCGATAGCCGTAGGCACGCAGCCAGACGATCTTGCCGTCGACGGGGTCGAGGCCCACCGTCCAGGACAGCGTCTCCTCCATCCGGCTGATCGCCTGCGGCGAGGGCAGCACGCGCATCCGTTTCGGCTCCTGGCCCACCTTGTCGGCAAAGCTGTGAATGATCTCGGGCCAAGTGCTGAAATACCCCCGAAGTCGTGGTTCCGGCAGCCGCTTGAGCACGAAGGCCGCCTCGGAAAGGCGGGCCTCGACAAGGGAGGGTGTCCATCTATCCATGACGCCCTCCGTCATCGGCGGCGCGCGGCCCGTAGAGGCGGTCGCCCAGTTGGCGCACAAGCTCTCGCTCCGGCCAGGTCAGCCGCTCGTCGTCGACGGACACCGCCAGAATGCCCTGTTCGCGCCAGCCGTCGCGCTTGACCTGTTCGGGATCGCGGCGGCGCCCGCCATAGCCCGGAGGCGTAAAGCGCATGGTCTTCATCGTCTCGCCTCCGACATCAGCGCCGCGTAGCCGATCACGTCCACAAGGCTGTCGCGATGCGCGGGGTCATGCGCGAGCCGCGCCAGTTTCAGGTCGATCATGCAGAGCGCCACCTGCGCGGGACTGATGGGCACGCCCAGCGTGAGGGACCAGCGCGCCGCGATGGCGCGCAGGGCATCCGTCGCCGGCCCGTAGGTCTCGGCGCGGGCTTCGAGCACATGGGCGGCTTCCTCGAGGATCGCGGGACGGATCATGCCATGCCTCCCTTCGTCTCGATGGCCCAGAGCAGCAGCGCGATGGCATCGGCCTCGTTGTCGTCGGCGGGGTCGAAGCCCCGGGCGCGAACCGCGTCGATCATCGCCTGCTTCGCCGCATTGCCCTTGCCGGTGGCGTGGCGCTTGATGGTGCCCACCGGAACGCCCTCGTAAGGCACGCCGCGCAGCTCGGCCCATGCGGTCAGCGTGGCCATGAGCCCACCGTAGACATGGGCCGCATCGGTGCCGGCGTGGCGACGAACTTCCTCGAACCAGATGGTGGAGATGGGCCCCGACATCCGGTCGATCTCAGTCAGCCAGTTGGTGAAGCGCAGATACCGCATGCCGCCGCCGTCGAAACGGCTCGGCCGGAACGAGACCGTGCCGCTGGTGATCAGCCCGTCATGCCCGTGCAGCGCCCAGCCGGTCGTGGTGCCGAGATCGAGCGCAAGCACCGTGTCGGGGAGTACGTCTCCATTCGTGGCCTTCGCTTCGGTGGCGGTTGTGGCGGATGTGGCGGGTTGTTCGGTAAACCTCTCACGGGCGCGCGTGTGCGCACGCGTGACGGTTATATGGTCATAACCCGCCACATCCGCCATTTCCCTTGTTTTACTGGTCATTGTAGTCCCCCTCGAACAGGTCGGTCTTGTTGTCCTTCACGGCGATCCCGCGAAATCCGCGCACCGTGCTGGT
This sequence comes from Ruegeria intermedia, assembly GCF_900129345.1. GTDB lineage: Bacteria > Pseudomonadota > Alphaproteobacteria > Rhodobacterales > Rhodobacteraceae > Ruegeria > Ruegeria intermedia. The sequence goes on from NZ_FQVK01000037.1 coordinate 6,413, forward strand.
CTTGAATTTTTCGAAGCCGCGGGCACTCAGGGTCTCGGAGAACCGCTTCATCGAGCCGGCGTACTCCCCGTTCGCCTCGGCCCAGTTCTTCCAGCTGTTGAAAAGCTCGGTCGATCCGGACTCGTAAGAAGGGCTGCCGACATCGCAGCACTCCTCAATCCAGCGACCGAGCGCGTCCTCGGCCTCGAAGTAATCCTCGGTCGCGGCCATCACGGCCTCGGGCGGACGCAGCCCGGTTTCCTGCCACTCGAGGCAGCCCTGGAGCGCCCAGGCGAGGATGCCGTCACGCTCGGCCAGAAGCCGGTCGGACAGGCGGCGGTCGCGTTTGGCCGGCGGGATGGTGACCGTGAAGGGCACCATGTGCAGCCGTCGCTTCATCGCCTCGTCCACGTTGCGGATGGACGGCTTGTGGTTGCCGACGATCAGCAGCTTGAACTGCGGGATGAACTCGAAGAAGTCCTGCCGCATGAAGCGGGCGGTGATCTTGTCGCCCCCGGTGAGCGCCTTGAGCTTGCTTTCCGCCCAGCGGCTTCCCTGTTCGGTTTCGATGGAGGTCACGATCCGCGCGCCGCGGAGCCCCGCCATGTCGGTGGGGTGCCTGTCGCCATGGGTGGCCATGAACATGTCCATGGCCGCGACGGTGGCGTAATCGCCCATGATCGCGGTCAGCGTGTTGGCAAAGACCGATTTGCCGTTGGCGCCGGTGCCGTAAAGGAAAAAGAGCGCATGCTCGGTGGTCACGCCGGTCAGGCAGTAACCGGCCATCCGGCGCAGATAGGCCTGAAGCTCTGCGTCACCGCCCGTGACCGTGTGAAGGAACGCCTCCCATGTCGGACAGGCGCCCTTCGAGGCCGCACCCGCGATCTTGGTCATGAAGAGCTGCGGATCGTGGGCGGATAGCGCGCCGGTGCGAAGGTCGATCACGCCGTCGCCGGTGTTCAGAAGCCAGGGGTCGCGGTCCCAGATCTCGGTCGTGCTGGCATGCCTGCGATCGCTGCGGGCAAGCCGCTCGACGGCGGCCACCGTCGCCGCCGAGGAGAGCTTGGTGCGAATGCGCCCAGACGGCGCGCGCACCGCCGCCTCGCGGCAGACCTGGCGCGCAAGATCGAAGGCCTGCAACGTGTCCTCGCGCCGCCAGACCGCCCCGGTCCAGGTGAGCCACTGGCCCCATCCGGCCACGTAACGCCAGCGATCGGCGTGCCGTTCGGCAAAGCGCGCCGCCAGCGCGTCCTCGCTGAAACGCACGGGCGTCGGGCCATCATTGTCACCGCCACCGCCATCGGTGCCTTCAGGAAGATCATCGTCGAAGGCCCCATTGCGCTCGAGATCGCGCTGCCACAGACGCTCGGCTTCGCGTTTCAGCCTGTCCTCCGGCCAGGGCGGATCGATGCGGGCGAGATTGTAGGCCTTGATCTCGTCCCAGGCCTCGCCCGGCGTGACATGCCCCTCGCGGCAGCGACGGATCCAGTAGCCGATGACGCGCGACAGCGCATCGAAGCGGGTCGTGCCGTCAACGCCGCCTTCGCGAACGGGGCGCCCGAACAGTTCCGGAACCGTGTCGCCTCCACGACCTGCGCCGTTGAAATCGAGCGTGTCATCCGAAAGCCCCTCCATCGGCGGCATCGCCAGGATAGCCTCGGTGAGCTCGCCAAGGTCGTGATCAATCTCGGCGTGACCGACGATCTCGACGAGCCGCCGACTGCCGCCCTTGGCGTGGATGCTGCCCGCGACCCGGATCGGCTGATGGGCGGATTTGAAGGCCGGATCGCCGCCGACCTTCGCGGCAATCGTCTGCCGCAGCCGGCAAACGCGGGCGATGTCCTCGCCTTCCGCCGGCTCGGTCAGGCGCCAGTAGAGATGCAGCTTGCTCTGACCCTCCGCCGTCACGCCGCCCGAGGCGACGACCAGCGTGGGCCGTCCCACATGGTGTTCGAGATGGGCGCGTTTCGCTGCGATGTCGCCATGGTCGAGATCGACCAGCACGACCTGCGTCTGCACGATGTGCTCGGCGCGGGCATCGCCGGGTTTTTCGACCGTGCCTGGCACGACGAAGAGCGCCATGCCCGCGCCCGCCGCCCAGTCCGCCTGACGCGCGAGCATTTCGGCGAGCGTGTCGTCGGCGGGCAGGAACGGCGTGTGCGGGGGGGCGTCCGCCGCGCCCTTTTCTGCCAGCGCCCGCACCGGCACCAGATGCTCGCAATAGCCGAACACCGCGCTTGCGTAGGTCGCGATCATGTCGCGATCGGGAACGGGTGTCGTGTCGGGGGTGTTCAGTGGCGCGTCCGTCATGCCCAGCACCTCTCTTTCCAGGCGCAGAAGCGGCATTCGAAATGCTCGGTATCCTCCGTGTGCCGGGGCAGCAGTTCGCCCGCGTCGCAGGCGCGCAGGATGCGGACCGCCTTGTCGCTGGCGGCCTGCGCCCGTTCGGCATCGAACGGAACCAGCTCGTGCCAGATCTCGCAGCTGTCCTTGTTGATCGCGGTAAAGAGCGCCGGCGCCTCGGTGAGCCCGAGATAGGCCTGGTAGAGCGCGATCTGCGCCGCATAGATCGGCTTGGCCTTGACCACGCCGCGCCTGCCGATCTCGCGCCAGTTCTTCGCGTTGGCCGACTTGCACTCCCAGAGCGCCGGAACTGCCATGCCGTTCAGCGCCGCCACGATGACGCCATCGGCATGCCCCTGCAGGCGGCCGCCCGCAGCGGAGAAGCCGAACTGTTCGCCATGGCGGTTGCGCGTTCTGAGATCGAAGCCGGCCTTGCGCAGCCAGTCGATGGCCAGATCCTCGAGTACATGACCAAGCGCGAAGATGCGCAAGGAGCGCCCGGTGAAGTCCGCGCCGTCGTCCTTCGCCACCTTGAGGTATTCGTATTGAAGCCGCCGCTGGCAGGCATCGCCCAGCCGGCTGCCCCCGAGATAGTCGCGCGCAGGTCGGCCCGCATTCTCGGCTGTCAGGGCGGCGTCGATGAGGGCGTTCACCGCATCCGCGAAATCGGGCTTCTTCTCCCGATGGTTGAAGTCCAGAAGCGCCGCCATCAGAACGGAACCTCCAGGTCGGTCTTCGGCGTCGAGGCGGCCATGGCCTCCTGAAAGCCGTCGATGGCGGCCTCGGCGAGCGCCTGGGCCTGCTCGGCCGAAAGTTCGTTGAAACGGGTCGCCCAGCCGATCTCGGCCATCAGCTCGCCCATGAATTTCATGGCGGTTTGAAGCGCTTGCCGCTCGCGCGCGTCCGGATCAATCATGAAACGCCTCCCGCGATGCGCGCGAGACGGGTGAGAAACGAGGGGATGGGATCGCGCCGGGCGCGATCGAAAACTGCGATCATGGGGAAAAGCTCCAGCTGCCTTTCCTCACATACCGGCGCGGCTCTCGGCCTGTCGGATGGCTCATCAAGAACATTTCGTGAACAAACGCTTGAATGAACGGGGTTCCGTCGATAGCCTGAACTCCCCCCGATTCATCCTGGAGCGGAGTCGCGCATGGCATCATTCAATCCAAAAGTATTCATCCGGCCGGACGGCTTGAAACGGATTGCAAACGTTCACCTGATCAATCTTCTCAACCCGTGGCGGGAATACTTTGCGCGGCGCAAATTTACCTTCCCGACCGATCCCGAGGACGAGTTCCCGCACAACGATCTGGCGAAGGTTCTTCTGACCTACGATCCCGGCATGCCGACGGAGCTGATGAACGGTCTCTATTACATCGACGAGGCCGCGTCGGACGAAACCCTCGAGTGGCTGCTCGAGCGCGCCGCCGAGGAGGGGATCGCAATTGCGCCCGCCGAAAAGTCCACGACTGCCGATGTAGCCGTGCAGATCCACCTCGCACGGCCCAGCGTTCTGGAGGCCAGGACGGTCCGGGCCATCGCCTTCAACAAGTCGGCGTTTCAGTATTATCCAGGCAGGCACGGCGACAAGAACGACCTTCCGGAGGTGACGGAAGCGCATCTTGCTCAGATGGCCGAAATCATGAACCCGTGGTTCGACGAACGCCGCAAGGGCCAGGGCGTGCGGGCCTTCGTTTTCAGCCGTGAACGGAAATTCTGGCTGGTCATCCGGCACGGGAAGGCCGCGGTTCGGGAAGGCAAGCACGAGGAAGACGGGGAATCCGGCGCCGCCTTCTACCGGCCGCAAAAGCACGACGTTGTCATCTACGATGCGATGTTGGACCTGCTCGGGATCAACGCAGAGACCAAGGGCGAGCGCGATCTCTACCGCAAAACGATCGGCCAATTGGTCTTCGGCAGGTCCAACTACTTCGGCGAAGGGGATGTTTTCACCCTTGCACCCATCAGGACGGTCGGGCCCGACATACTGAAATGCGGCGATATCGAAGGCGTGACGCGCGTCCGCCTGCTAGAAGTCGTGTGCGTGATTCCGGGTGATCCCCCGCAAATCGACATTCGGCGCTCATCTCACCTCTACCGGTCTCTCGGAACGCGATGGCAGGATGCACTGTCGCGTGGAAAGATCACTTCTGCCAAGTTCGGCTTCCTGTTTGACGATTCGAGTCGCGAGCGCGGCGTTCACATCCGCCTCGACTCGGCGCGCTACGACCGGGATTCGGACGCAGAACAGGTCGAGGCCTGGTTGCGTGAGCGGGGGTTCTTCAACATCAATCGAGAAACGGATGTCATCGATGAGGACGAGCCGGTTCTGGCAGGCGCTTGAGACGCTTGGCGGTGCGGCTCCGCAATGCGACTGGGTACGACAACTCGGCGCCGACTGGGCCATCGCAGGGGCGCTGTTGCAACGAACCGGTGATTTGGCCGAGAACCTTGTGTGTCCCCGATCGAGCGAAAACGGCTGCCTTCGCAACCTTGTTGCGTTGCCAGACGGCAGGTTCCGTGCGGATTGCGGCGATGTTCCGCAGCGTTGCGATACCCTCCGTCTCGAAAAGGATGACGTTCGGATTCTCGTGCTTCACCGTGGCAAGCTCGCCTCCGCTCTGATCCGCGCCTTTGGCCTGCAAGACGCGACCGCGGCAACTGTTCCCAAGCACGTACTCACGCTCGGACGCTACGATGTTCGGGCGGGCGTCGGGTTCGCCATATTCCTCGGGCTCGCCGAAAACGGGAATCCCCTGGCCTTCACCGATCTGGCGCCTGTATTTCGAACGCCCGGCCCAAAGGCGGTACTGATCCCTTATGCTTCGGTCATTGATGCTGACCTGACTACGAGGCTGACCGTCGAGGGCGCACGCATCTTCCTGCTCGACGATGTCGTGGTATGGGACCCGCGAACCACGCTCGCACCTCGATTCGATCTCAGTACGATCTTTCACGATCTCATCGTGAAGCTTCCGGGCTCCGACGATGATGCATCGAGGCCGCCTGCGCTGGCGTTGCCGCCCGGGACGACCTGGTCGTCGATCCGGATCGCATTCGAGAATGACGAGCTCTTCAATCTGAGCGGGCCGGGCGTTCATCGCGCCGTTGCGCCCGCCGATATCGGTATGGCGGACAAGCGTACGGGCAAGGCACGACTCCCGTGGGAGTGGCTGCGCCATTTCGCGCTTCACGGCGGCCGTATCCCCGTGGGCAACAGTAGCGCCCAGAAGCACAAGCAATTCGTGAGCGAACATCTCACTGCCTTCACCGGGATCGCCGAGGACCCCATCGGCGACGATGCCGGGCACTATGTCGCGAAGTTTGCCATCGATGGCAGCGGGTTGAAGCAGGGCGTCGCGGGCATCTCCCGACGAAATTTCGCCGGGCACCGCTGAGAAAATCTCAAAAAATCTGCGCCATGAAACCGCCGGGGAGCAAGGCTCGCCGGCGGTTTTTCATCGCAAGGAAGCCGCTCCAACCGCCGTCCCAGCGAAATTTCGCCGGAGCCGGGTACTCGGGCCGCGTGCCCGTCCACCTGGACGAAGGCGAAAACCATGGAGCAGCTTCAACAGCTTACCGATCCCACCACCCGCATTTCCCGCAATATCCGCATCCGCGCCGCGCGCCTGGCACGCTCGGGCGCCGTGCCGGGGCTCGATGCCGAGGACATCGAGCAGGAACTGCGCCTCGATCTCATCAGGCGCGCGAAGAACTTCGATCCGGCGAAGTCTTCCTTCGACACATTCGCCGATCGCATCGTCGCCAACCGCGTGGCCACGCTTGCGAGCGCGACCGCCGCGATGCGCGCCGAACGGGCCATGCTCTGCATCGACGCGCCGGTCGGCGATGACGATGGGGGCCTGACCCTCTCCGACGTCCTGCCCGAAGCCGCGGCGCTCGATCCGGTCGACGAGTTTTTGATCGCCCATGGCCCCGGCCTGCGCGGCGACGTGGGCAGGCTCCTGGCCGCGCTCTGCCCGGCGACGCGGCAGGTCGCGATGGCCGTCAGCCAGCTCAGCATCTCCGAGGCGGCGCGCGCGCTCGGTGTGCATCGCAGCACCATCTACGAGCGGCTGGGAAGGATCCGCGCGATCGCCACGGAGATGGGCCTCGACGGGTATTTCGAGGCGGCCCCGACAGTTGCGGCCCCGCGCCGGTAAGTGAGGGCAAGCACTCAAGCCAATTCATGCCGGGCCTTCGGGGGAATGAAAGACCCTCAGGGAAACACCCCGACCGCGAGCTCCAGGGCGGCGTCGGGCCCGGCAGCCGACACCTTACGGACGATCCCTGGGCAAGACGAAAAGGAGCAGCAGATGTTCAAATCCCCCCTCACAAAACTCCGCCAGTCGCACTGGTCGGCGTCATTTCCCGATACCATCGCGATCCCTCCGTTGGCGGAACGCGCCGCGCGCACCCGTCCGGTGGACCGCGCAAGCGTCGACGACATTGCCTTTGCCCTCGTCGCGCTCGAGGAAGAACGCCGCGGCCTCGGCCAGACCATCATGGCGCTGGAGGACGTGCTGCGCATGGCGCGGCGTCAGGGCGCCAAGGGTAGCGACAACGCCGTCGCGGCCGCCGCCCGCGATCTGGAGGCGCGCAAATGAGCGCGCCCTTCCAACCCGCCCCGCTGAAGATCATCACCGCCGACGAACGCCTGCGCGAGACGCGCGGCATCAAGGGGGTGCTGACCGGTATCTCCGGCATCGGCAAGACCAGCCAGCTCTGGACGCTCGATGCCGAGCGCACCCTGTTCGTCAATCTCGAGGCCGGCGAACTCGCCGTTCAGGGCTGGCCCGGCGACGAAATCCGGGTCCGCGACTGGGAGCGCGCCCGCGATCTCGCCTGCTGGATCGGCGGCCCAAACCCGGCGATGCGCGAGGATCAGCCCTACAGCCAGCACGACTACGACCGCGTCTGCGCCGCCTTCGGCGATCCCTCCCTGCTCGACAAGTACGACACGATCTTCGTCGACTCGATCTCCGTCGCCTCGCGCATCTGCATGCAATGGTGCAAGGGGCAGCCGCAGGCGCACTCGGACCGCAGCGGCAAGCTCGACCTGCGAGGCGCCTACGGGCTTTTGGGCCAGGAAATGATCGGCTGGCTTACGCATCTGCAGCACACGCCGCGCAAGAACATCTGGCTCGTGGGCCTGCTCGACCGGAAGATCGACGACTTCGGCAAGCCGTATTTCGCGATGCAGATCGAAGGCTCGAAAACCGGCCTCGAACTGCCCGGCATCGTCGACGAGGTCATCACCCTTGCCGAAATCCGCCCCCAGGAAGGTGAACCGTTCCGCGCCTTCGTCTGCACCACGATCAACGATTTCGGCTTTCCGGCGAAAGACCGCAGCGGCCGGCTCTCGATGATCGAGCAGGCCCATCTCGGCCGCCTGATGGCGAAGATTCGTGCGGGCTCCGGCGCGCAGGCGAGCGCCGATCTCGACTTCGATCTGCCGCAGCAGCCGGCCCAGACCAATCCCACGACGAAAGGAGCCTGACCCATGGCGGACAACATGGATTTCAACGGCGCCGAGGCCCAGGACGCCGCATTCGACCTGATCCCGGCGAACACCCTCGTCAAGGTGACGCTGACCATTCGCCCCGGCGGCGCCGGCCCCGAGGGCTGGCTCACCCAGAGCCGCACCAGTTCTGCGCTCTATCTCAACACCGCAGCCGTCGTGCTCGAAGGCCCGCATGCGCGGCGGCGCATCTACACGCGCATCGGCTTCAAGGGAAAGAGCGTCAACGAGCGCGGCGAGGACACCTATGCCAACCGTGGCCGGGCGCTGATCCGCGGCATTCTGGAATCGGCGCGCGGCATCAAGGCCAGCGATCAGTCCGAGGCGGCCCGGGCGGCGCGCATGATCCGCAGCCTCGGCGATCTCAACGGGCTCGATTTCGTGGCCCGGGTCGGCGTCGAGAAGGACCGCAACAACCCCGACGATGCCGGGCGCAACGTGATCAAGGCGGCGATCGGCCCCGAGCACGCGCAATATTCCGCCGTCATGGGGGCCGCGCCCTCGGCCGGCATGGCGGTGCCGCCCGCGCCGCAGACGCCCCCGGCGCCGTCCGCTCCCGCGGCGCCTTCCGCCAGCGGCGCACCCTTCTGGGCGCGCTGAGGGAGGCCGCCATGATCCCTCGCGACTATCAGCGGGCGGCGGTCGACGCCGCCCATGACCGCACGGCCGAACATGGCAATACCATGCTCGTGCTGCCGACCGGAGCCGGCAAGACGGCCATCGCCGGCTTCTATCTCGGCGAACAGGCCGAGCGGGACCGCGATGCCAGGGTGCTCGTGCTGCAGCACACCGATGAGCTCATCGAACAGAACCGCTCGGCGATCAGCCAGATCTCGGGCCTCGACACGTCGGTGGTGAAGGCGGAGCGGGATTGCTGGGACAGCCAGGTGATCTTCGGCAGCGTGCAGACGCTCGCCCGGGAACACCGCCGTGCCTCCATGCCCAAGCTGAGCCATCTGGTGATCGACGAATGCCACCGCGCGGCCGCCGCGAGCTACCAGGCCATCCTCGCCCATGCGCGCGACGCCAATCCGGACCTGAAGCTTCTCGGCCTCTCCGCCACGCCCGGCCGCGGCGATGGCCGAAGCCTGCGGAAGACCTTCAGCAATGTCGGCTATCACCTGCGGATCGGCACGCTCATCGCGCGTGGCCTGCTGGTCCCGCCCCGGACCTTCACCATCGACCTCGGGATCGAGGACGAGTTGTCCGGCATCGACAGCACCGCCGGCGATTTCGACATGCGCCAGGCGGACAAGGTGCTCAATCGCGCCGTGCTCACCGAGGCCGTGGTCGAGCACTGGACGGACAAGGCCGCCGACCGGCGCACGATCTTCTTCTGCGCGACCGTGGACCATGCCCAAGCGGTGACCGAAGCGTTTCGGGCCGCCGGCGTTTCGGCGGAGACGATCACGGGAGACATGCCGGCGCGGGCGCGCGCGGACCTCATCGCCCGCTTCGACCGGGGCGAGGTTCGGGTGCTCACCAACTGCATGGTGCTGACGGAAGGCTTCGACAGCCAGCCCGTGGGCTGCATCGGTATCTTGCGCCCCATGCTGCACAAGGGCACCTTCATTCAGGCGGTCGGACGCGGGTTGCGCCGGGTCGATCCCGAACGCTTCCCCGGCATCGTCAAGACCGACTGCATCGTGCTGGATTTCGCGGGCGCGGCGCTCCGCCATGGCACGCTCGAGCAGGAGATCGACCTCGACGAGGACGAGACACCGACCGGCGAGCGCCCGTGGAAGACCTGCCCGTCCTGCGAGGCAGAGCTGCCGCTTGGCGCCTCCATCTGCGATCTCTGCGGCCACGTCTTCACTCGCGAGATCGGCGAGAAACGTCTGCTGACCACCTTCGAGATGACCGAGATCGACCTTCTCGATCGCTCTCCCTTCTTCTGGTGTGACCTTCATGGCGACGGCCAGGCTCTGATGGCCAGCGGTTTCCAGGGCTGGGCCGGCGTGTTCCACGATGGCACGCTCTGGCACGCGCTCGGCCGGCCCAGGGGCCAGGCGATCCGCCCCCTTGCGGTGGGCACGCGGGTGCAGGCACTGGCCGCGGCCGACGATTTCCTGCGCATGACCGAGACCTCAAGTGCCGCCGCCAAGAGCAGGCGCTGGCTCAACGATCCGGCCAGCATGCGGCAGATCGAACTGCTGCAACGGGCGGGCTTCGAGACCAGCGGCATGGATTTCGGACTGTCGAAATACGCCGCCAACTGCCATTTGAACTTCCGCTGGAACCGTGCCGCAATCCGCGCGGCGGTGCTCCGCGACATGGGCCGCGCCGCCGCATGAAACGCCCCAACCCCCTGCCACCCGACCTGCTATCCCCGGCCGAACGCCGGACGGAGCTCTGCCGCCTGCTGGCGGCCGGGCTGGTCAGGCTGCGAATGCGGGAGAACGGGCAACTCTCTGGGGAGAAGGGAGAATTTCCGCTACACAACTCACGCGACCAGAGCGGTAGTGCAGGTCCAACCGACCGGAGGACCGCATGAACACGCACGATCCCATCCTCGCGCGGCTCGCCGCGCTCAAGACCATGAAGACGCCGGAACTGAAGGCCCAGTGGCGCGAGCTGTTCGACAGCGCGCCGCCGCCCTTCAACCGCCGCTACCTGGAAAGCCGGCTGGCCTACCGCATCCAGGAGCTCGCCTATGGCGGGTTGAAACCCGAGACCATCCGGCAGCTCGAACGGCTCGGCGAAGAACTCGACGGCGGCGACCGCAAGAAGAGCCGCGTCCGCGCGGACACCATGCCAATCGCCGGCACGCGGCTGATACGCGAATGGCAGGGCGTCGAGCACGTCGTCACCGTGACCACGGACGGCTTCGAGTGGCAGGGGCGGCCGTACAAGTCGCTCTCGGCGATCGCGCGCGCCATCACCGGCACGCGCTGGAACGGCTGGGTGTTCTTCGGCCTGAAGAACCGGAGGGCGCGGACATGACCAAGCCCATCGTCCGGAAACAGCGTTGCGCGATCTACACGCGGAAGTCGTCCGAGGAAGGGCTGGAGCAGGAGTTCAACAGCCTCGACGCCCAGCGGGAGGCCTGCGAGGCATACATTGCCAGCCAGCGCTCCGAGGGCTGGGTGCTGGTGCGCGACCGCTATGACGATGGTGGCATCTCCGGCGGCACGCTGGACCGGCCCGGCCTGCAGCGGCTGATTGCCGACATCGAGGACGGGCTGGTGGACGTAGTCGTCGTCTACAAGATCGACCGGCTCTCGCGCTCGCTCGCCGACTTCGCCAAGCTGGTCGAGGTATTCGACCGAAACGGCGTGACCTTCGTGTCGGTGACGCAGTCCTTCAACACCACCACCTCCATGGGGCGGCTGATGCTGAACATCCTGCTCAGCTTCGCCCAGTTCGAGCGCGAGGTGACGGCCGAACGCATCCGCGACAAGGTCGCCGCCAGTCGGAAGAAGGGGATGTGGATGGGTGGGGTGCCGCCCTACGGCTACCGGGTCGAGAACCGCAAGCTGGTGGTGGATGACGAGCGCGCCGAGCATGTCCGCTGGATCTTTGCCCGCTTCCTCGAAATCGGCTCGGGGACGGAACTGGCGCGCGAGGTCGAAAAGCGCGGCATTCGCACGCCGCGCGGCAACCGGATCGACAAGAAGTACCTCTACCGGATGCTCAACAACCGCGCCTATATCGGCGAGGCGGTCCACAAGGGGCAGAGCTACCCGGGCGAGCACAAGGCGATCATCGACCGCGAGACGTGGGACCGGGTGCATGCAATCCTGCAGGAGAGCCCCCGCAAGAGGGCTGCCCGGACTCGCGCCGACACGCCCGCGTTGCTGAAGGGTCTGCTGTTCGGGCCAGACGGCGCTTCGTTTTCGCCAAGCCATACGCGCAAAGGAGATCGGCTTTACCGCTACTATGTCAGCCAGACCGTGCTGAAACACGGCGCCGGATCGTGTCCAATCGGCCGCGTGCCCGCGGGCGAGATCGAGGCCGCCGTCATCGACCGGCTCCGCGCGGTGTTCCGCCAGCCAGAGATCGTGGCGGGGACATGGAAGGCGGCGCGCGCCCATGCCGACGACATCACCGAGGCCGACGCCCGGACCGCCTTGCAACAGCTCGACCCGCTGTGGGACGAACTCTTCCCTGCCGAGCAGGCGCGCATTGTGGCGCTGCTGGTCGAGCGGATCGACATCGGCACCGAGGGGCTCGACATCCGGATGCGGGTGGATGGGTTGCGCGGTCTTGCGCATGAGATGATGGCCGGCGGCTTGGGAGAAGCCGCATGAAACCTGCCGCCACACCCGACACTATTATGCTGCACGTCCCGTTCCGTCTGGTCAAACGCGGCGGACGCAAGGAGGTGCACCTGCCCGACGGCGCGCCGGTGCCGCAGAGGACCGACAGCACCCTGATCAAGGCGCTCGCCCGCGCCTTCCGATGGAAACGGATGCTGGAATCGGGCGAGTTCGCCACCATCGCCGAACTGGCCGAGTGCGAAGGCATCGCACCCTCATACATGACCCGCGTCCTGCGGCTCACGCTGCTCGCGCCGGACATCGTCGAGGCGATCCTGGACGGGCGGCAGGGGCCAGAGGTGACGCTGGGGCGGTTGCTGGACGGGTTTCCGGCGGAGTGGGAGGCGCAGCAACCATCTTTTCACAAGGTCGAATAGCAGGCCTTTTGCAAACAGCTTCGCACGCGCCCATCCATAAACACCATCCTGC
>NZ_FQVK01000038.1 GCF_900129345.1 Ruegeria intermedia
AGGCCAATAAAGTCAAAGCCAAAAAAGGGCCAAGACAAACAATCGTCGCGGGGTGGAGCAGCCAGGTAGCTCGTCAGGCTCATAACCTGAAGGTCAGAGGTTCAAATCCTCTCCCCGCAACCAAACTTCCCAACAAGATACAACCGCTTAAGAGCCCCCGAACGGGAGGCCTTTCGCGCTCCGAGCCCGTGTCAACTCTGTGTCAACAAAACCCCGACGCCGCATGTCAACGGATGGCGTCCGACTCATGGGCGAACGCCCGTCATGGCGACCGTCGCGTCCTCGAAGCGAGCCAAGGCGTCGAGCCCCTTTCCGAGCCAGTAGTCGTGCTTCTCGCTGTGGACGACATGCTCGAAGCCATGCGCGGTCATCAGCTCGGCGGTGCCGTGGTCGCGGACGAAGACCTTCGTGAAATACAAAGCGAAGTTTGGCGACATGAATGTAAGCGTTGCATCAAACCCCGCCTGGCACGCCTATCTTTTGGTCCTCAGAGAGCCTATCTTGGCGCTACGCGCCAAGATGGAACGTCGATATTCATTCAGTTTCTGCCCCGAGGCAACCTGAGCAACCTACACAGCTGGGGCGCGGGAGCATGCCCGTCACGGCGTTCAGCGCTCGCCCTTGATTCAAAGATGACGGGCGCGAAGCGGCCTGTCGCCGGGCCAATCTACCAACCACAGACGGGCGGAAAGCGGTCATTCTCTGCGGACGCAAATGACTAGGTCACGATCCCCGAAAGCAGACTTTCAAAGATGCACAATCAACGCTGTGCACGTTATGTCGGAAAAAATATGTGCTTGGGATATGATGCTTCAGCAGATGTCCAACCACACCCTCAGGCCGCGGCGCACAGTTCCTTAGACTTCTCGCGTGCTCTGACGATCGCATCCTCCACCTCCGATAGATTTTGGAGACGGATCTGTGCGCGCGCCGGTTCGAGTACATCAATGTCCAGGTTCAGACGCTTGATGAAATAGTATGCTAAGGACAGGCGCATCTCGATCCTCCGCACCCCATCGCGCATTTCGTAGTCGCACTGGATCGCTTCTCTCTGTGCCTCGCTCAAGCCCGGATGCGGACACAACAAAAGTTCTATCTTGTTTTGCCAAGCAAGGTCATTCCCCGGATTAAAGGACACTGGATTTAGTCTGCCCAGACGCTCGATCCGCGTCAGGACGAAATCGCGAAACTCCTTGCGCTCGCAGCAATATGCGCGCGCGTGCCACCGATGGCCGTCAAAGGCCAAGGCGTGGGGCGCGATATCGCGCCACCGCGTGCTGGTCAGAGACCGGTAGTGAATGGAGACGGCCTTCTTCGACTGAATAGCCGTCAGGATTCTCTGGAGAACAGCGGCGCGCACATCGCGAACAATCTCTGGAGCAACATCCACACTGGGTAATTGGCTGAAAGGCACGTCGTCGCGTCTTACGACACCGTTGACCAAGGCGCGTAGCTGCAAAAGGAGGCGGTTGGCCGAGACCTGCAGGAAACGCGGCTTCATCCCTTTAGTGGCGACGAAGCGCTTCTCCGTCGCATTGTAGGCGATGTTCTCGCCTGCGACCTCGCGGTAATTTCGCAAGTCCACTGATGCTTGTGGGGTGGAGATACCGAAGCGGTCCTCAAGATCTCTTCTGTTCAGGTGGCCTTCCCAAAAGAGCCGCCACTCGATGAACTCAAACCTAGGAGCGAGGTTGCGGCCGGGAGATGGCACATCATCTGTCATGGTATACCCCTATCGGTTCTTGACAGGTATAGCAGCTATACCCATGTAGTTTCAATAGTATTGATGCGAGTCGGCGGGAGGAGCCTCGGATCGAATCGAAAATACTGCAGCAAGAAAGGCTGGAGGATGAGCAGAGATCACGTGGGCCACCGCGAAATCGAGCAATTTGCGACGGATCGGGTAAACCTACCGAAAGAAAAGGCGAACGAGTACCGCGCCCAGGCCCGTCGGCTTCGGGAGAAGCTTGAGGGCTACCTCGACGAACATCCCAACTTCACGCTGCGGAAAATGTTGCTGTCCGGTAGCCTGGCGAAAGGCACCGCTCTTCGGTCGCTGAACGATATCGATGTCGCCTGTTACGTCAGCGGAGCGGACGCTCCTCGCGATATCGAAGAACTTCTCAACTATATCGCAGAACGCTTGCGAAAGGCGTTTCCTAATTTTACTCCCGACCAGGTTCAGCCGCAGACCTATTCGGTGACCGTGTCCTTCAAGGGTACGGGGCTGGACGTCGATATCGTTCCCATCCTCTACAGCGATGATCCCCAGTGGTATGGCGACCTCGTAAGCCAGGAAGATGGCTCCTTCCTTAAGACCAGCATTCCGCTGCACCTCGAATTCGCGACCAAACGTAAGAAGGCCCAGGAGACACACTTCGCTCAGGTCGTGCGGCTCGTGAAGTTCTGGGCCCGTCGCCTTAAGAACGAAAATCCCGACTTTCGGTTCAAGTCATTCATGATCGAGATGATCATGGCCAAGCTCTGCGACAATGGTCTCGATCTCAGCGACTACCCTGAAGCCTTGCAGCACTTCTTCACCTACATCGCGCGGAGCAACCTGCGTGAGCGTATCGTGTTCGCCGACTACTACCCGCCGTCCAGTGTCGGGCCGCTCGGCGATCCAGTGCAGATTATCGACCCGGTCAATGCTGAGAACAATGTCGCGCGCCTGTACACGCCGTCCAACGTGGACATGATCGTGGAGGCCGCACTGGATGCCGGCGATGCCATAGATGCCGCCTTGGCGGCCCCTACAAAGCAGCTGACCGTCGCCTACTGGCAGAAGGTGTTCGGCTCAACATTCCAGGTTTGAGGTAGCGGCATGTTATACAGTCTCACAGTTTCCGAAAGCTCTACCTTTACCGTTACGCACGCGCGTCACATGGCGGCAAAAGTGGCGACAGACCTCAAGCGCGTCCAGCGCTTCTATGGGTCACCCAGCGACAGCCGCATCGCAGACTATGAAGCAGAAGCGATCGCGCTGATGAAGGCCGGGTATCTAAATTACGTCTGGTACGGGTTCAAGCGCAACGGTCTCTGGATCGAACCGACACTGAAGTACACGGCGCAGGACCTTTACAGCGGTTCGATCGACGATGATCCAGGAAAGATCCGTCCGGGTGCTGATGTCTCTGGCGCGTCCTTCTACAGCTATCTGACCTACAGCCCAAAGTGGCATGCGCTGAGTGCCGCTGAGCAGGACGCCTTCGAACAGGGTCTTCCGTACATCCGAACCGGTGCTGCCGAGCCGTCGGTGAACGGCTATCTGTCGACTGATAAAACTTACTCATCTGGTGGGCGGGCGCTTGAACGTGCAACCGTACGGAGTTTCTGATGCAGACAACACCGACCATTGATGAGCTCTTCGATCGGCGCCTTGTCTATCCAGATTTTGAGCCACAAGAAAGGCTTGCTCGTCTTGTTGGCCTCGATCAGCAGAAAGACCGGCTGAAAAAAGTTCTGGGTCTACTGGTTAACCCGGGCGGATTGGCAGAATGGGCTGATCGGCATCATCCCGGCGCAGTCGCGCTCTTAGATACGGTTTTGCGAAGACCGCCGCTGGTTGTCCTTGCCGGTGATGTCGGCTCAGGCAAGACCGAACTCGCCGAGACGATCGGCGATGCCGTTGCCCGACAGGAGAAGATCGAGATCACGCTTCTTCCGTTGAGTCTTTCGACTCGTGGTCAGGGCCGTGTCGGCGAAATGACCCAGCTGATTTCGGCAGCCTTCGACTACACGCTGCAGGAGGCTGGCAAGCTGCCGGCGAGCAACGGGCGCAGCCGCGGTGCTGTCATCTTGCTGGTTGATGAAGCGGACGCCCTGGCACAATCCCGAGAGGCGAGCCAGATGCACCACGAAGACCGCGCCGGTGTCAACGCGTTCATAAGGGGCGTCGATCAAATTGCGAACGCCAAAGTGCCAGCTGCCATCATCATGTGCACGAATCGCTTGAACTCACTCGATCCGGCCGTCCGCCGCCGTGCAGCTGATATCCTAGAGTTCTCTCGTCCCGATGATGCTCAGCGTCACTTCGTTCTCTCAACGCGCCTCGAACCCCTTGGCGTTTCCCCGCAACATCTCAAGGCGCTGGTTGACGCGACCGGAGCGGTCGACGGAAGAAAGCACGGCTTTACCTTTTCTGACCTTACACAGCGACTCATCCCGATGCTGGTCCTTGATGCATATCCATCCCGACCGGTTGACGGCGCACGTGCAGTCGAGATCGCGCGCGGAATGAAACCGACACCACCCTTTCAAGACGTATCGGCGAATTGCTGACCAAACGCGATGACACAGGCGGTTACGGTTCGACGCGATGGTGATACTTTCCAGGCTCGCCAATTCTGGCTTCAAGCCGGAAAGCTACTCGACCCTGTGAGCCCGGTTGTCCGTGTTGGCTTTGAGAGTGGCCCGAAGAGTTTCGATGATGTGTGGACGGAGTATGCCGTCGGCCGGGGGCCAAAAGACGCATCGGGGAAACCGCTGAAGAGAGCGCATATTCAGTCCAAATGGCATGGAACGCCGGGAACCTACGGATATGCCGATCTCACCGATCCAGACTTTATCAACGCCAACGCCCGGTCCTTACTTCAACGCGCGCGGGACGCACAGCTTCAGTATGCTCCAAATGGTTCTGGCGTGCAGTTCAAGCTGGTTACTAACTGGCAAGTTGATCGAACCGACAATCTAAATCCGCTGATCAGTCAACGTTCCGGATCTATTTATCTAGACCGGCTGTATGGCACGAAGACCGACAACAGCAAAACCGGTCGAATCCGGAAGTCCTGGCGAGACCATCTAGAGATCGACGATCATGAGTTGCGCCTCTTTGCCGGCACACTGGCCTTCGGTCACGCGTCCGGAACGCTTAACGAGCAGCGCGACTTGCTCGACATCTTGTTTGCCTCGGTCGGATTGCGCCGGGTTCCGGCTCATGAGAGCGCATTTTTCTACGATGATTTGATCTTCCAGTGGATGGCACAAGGTCGGGCTGAATTTGATGAGCAAAGCTTAAGAGCCGCCTGCAGAGAAGAAGGTTTGTTCGACGGCTCGCCTGAAAGACCCAGAGTTTACGGCGTGAAGTCGTTCGAGCACGCCTATGATCGGCTTGAGGAGCGATGTGACGGCGTGCTGGACCTTGTACCGGCTTTCGACAAACGGTTCATCCATGACGATGCGGATTGGTCGTCGAAGCTTTATCCGGAACTCTCGGCGTTTCTGCGGGATGCGGCTGGCGATCGGCACGAGCTACGGCTGGCGCTTGACGCACACACGACCTTGGCGTTTGCCGCCGGGAGCATCCTCGATGTGAAATCCGGTCGCCGTGTGGAGCTGGAGCAACGAACGCCAAAGCGAGACGTCTGGAGCGCCGATGATGTTCCGGAAGATCCAAACTGGCCGGGGTTGGAACAAACGGTCATCGATCTGAACGCAGACGCTCATGATATCGCTGTTGCCATAGGCATCACGCATGACATCAGTAGTGATGTCCGGAGCTATGTCGACGCCAACTTGTCTGACGTCGGGCGTTTGCTGGTTCTCAGTCCAACTTCAGGGGCAGGATACCATTCTGTCGCGGCCGGACGGCATGCGTTTGCGCTGGCTCAAGCCGCAAAGAACGCCATGCGTTCAGCGATGGCAGGAACCTCACAGGAAGTTCGCCTTCACATTTTCGTTGCAGCTCCCAATGCGCTGACGTTCTTTCTAGGACAGCAGGCACCAGTGCTCGGACATGTTCGGCTCTATGAGTTTGATTTTGAGGGTGCACGGGATCGAACTTATCGTCCCTCTTTGACTCTTCCTGTAGCTACCCCCTGAAAAGGGTGCATCGATAACTCGGAGTCCGAAATACGTGGCAAACTTCGGACTCGCACATGTCCAAGGTATGGTTATCGTCGATCAGTCGGCACGCCATGCAGAAACGATAGGCGAACGCCGAACGAAGTCTGAACTGATGATATCCTGAAGCAGGGCTGGACGTCCGCTTTGAAGAAGCTGCATCGCAGCGTTGACTTTCATCGTCAGCGGCAGGTCTGGGCCGCAAGCGTCTTCCAGCCTTGTATCGGCCGCGAAAAACTTACGCCCGCATGGGGCTTGGCGCGCAGGATAAGAGCCATCAGAGTTGCCGTTTTGGGACCGCTCTTTTCGGCCATACGTCGCAGTTTGGCGAGACTGCAGGCGCACCATGCACCTCAGTCGACCTTGACCTTACGCCACCACGCACTTGCTTACGGAGCCCTCGCACAACCCGCACAGCGCGCGCATGACCCGTCGCGTGTTGGTGCCTGAGAGATCGACCGTGGCGATGAGGGACTCTGTTTTCTTTGACTGGCCCGGGTAGCGCGGTAGCGCTTTCGATCGTTGTTCTGTCACCTTGAGGTTCCCGTCCTCTATGCGGACGCACGGCACCTGCACCGTTTCGGTGGCGAAGGTGCCTCTCACAGACCCTCGCTCCGGCCGTCGCAAAGGCGACCAAGCAAGCTGGCGAGTCCTTCCTCGAACACGGCGTCGCTGCTCGCGCTGGCGTTGAATGGAAATTACTCTTCAATCAGGTCGCACCCGGTTTCATGGGAAATTGGCGAACTGCGTGAAGTGTGCGGTAGCTTAGTTCATGGCGTGATATCCCTGTCGGCACCAACTGCCGGTTGTATGGGCGTTGATCCACCCGGAGATGACGTCACCTATGAGTTTCCACCGAATCCTGGGCAAGATCCCGAAACCTACGCACAAGATACAATTCTTCACCGCAACGGCGGGTGGAGGAAAACGTCGGCAGATGTTCTGCCGACCAAAAGTTCATCGATTTATCCTAAACTCGACTGGGGCATTCCAAGGTAGAAGCTTCTCGTATTTCGAGAGCGGCAGTTTCGTCGCGATCTGGTCGAACACCCATTTTAAGTAGGGCTCCGCGTTAACTCCATTGAGCTTGCATGTCTCGACGATTGACGCATGAACTCCCCACGCCGCGGCCCCTTCCTCGCTACCAACGAACAACACATTTTTGCGCAGCAGAATTGTCGGCTTGAACATCCGCTCGACTGCGTTTGTATCGAGATCAATGCGGCCGTCATTGACAAAAGCGGTTAGCTCCTCCCATTGCCTTAAGACATAGTGGATCGCTCGCGCCATCTTGCTCTTGGAAAGGTGGCGATCTGAATGCTTGATCAGGAAGGCTTTCAAGCGATCCAAGATTGGGGCTGAAAATTCGCGTCGGTGCGCTGCCCGGATCAGCGGCGGCTTGCCTCTTATCTTCTTCTCTTCGTCATAGAGTTCCTCAATAATCTGGATTACCCGCTTCGCATCGGGAGTCTGGTTGAACTCGTATTCATCGGTAAAATTGCGTCGCGCGTGGGCCCAACACTTGACCGGTGTAATATGCTCTACAGACGTTGAAGGCTTTCCCAGCTGTCCATATCCGGCATAGGAGTCTGTCTGAACAATGGCCGTAACGCCATCGAGAATATCGTGGATATTTCGCATCGCCCGAGTTTCCCGAGGGTAATAGATAACCACGGGAGGCTTATTTCCGGAGAATGCCCTATCGTCGCGCAAGAGAGCGTAGAGGTAACTGGTCTTGGTCCTGCCTTTTCCGGGTTGTAGGATGGGCAATGTTGTCTCATCCATAAACAGCCGCTCGCTGTTGGTTTTCAGATCCTGCTCCATCAACTCGTAGATCGAGAGGAGTGCTTCATTTGCAATTCGGTTCGACCATCTCATGAGAGAGCTTCGGTTCAAGTTGATACCCTGAGACAGGAAAATGTTTTCCTGCCGATACCAAGGCAATTGCCACCCAAAACGCATCGTAATCGCGTTTGCCATGAGCCCGTGGCTCATCACCGTATTCGGAAAAATGCGCCGATCAAACTTGGTGCCTTTGATGGCGCCCCTCATCTTGCAGCCATATTTCGGATACTGGCGGACCGCTATGTAGTAGCGCGCGGGGATCACCTCCAATGTTTCAGTCGTATCCATACCCACGATTGAACCGCCGCAACCACAGGGACATTTCCGGTCTTCGGTCCCCATATAAATCTCGCGCTTTTCAATGTGGTCGGGCCATACTCGCTTGCCGCGCCCGTTGGTGTTCCGAGGCTTCGGGCGATCAGCGCTCTGTTCCCCATTCGCAGCGTTCTCGGCCGAATTTTCAGAATAACCGGCATCTCCTTTGGGGGGAGCGTCCTCGCTGCCATCTTTCGCATGGTACGCCTGTGTCTTGTCTGGGTTGCGATCAGCACTCGCTCCGAAGGCCAGCTTTTTGAGTTTTGCGATCTGGCGTTTCAGCCTCGCATTCTCCGCTTTCATGGCCTTGTTTAACATTTTTGCTTTCTGGCCTTCTTCGCGAAGGGTTTCATTCTCCGAAATCACTTCGCTAAAAAGCTCATGCAAACGCTGGACTAGTCCTGGCCCGTCAGACCCGGCAGAAACGAGTATGTCGTTTTCCAACTGTTCAATCGTATCGGGCATGTCATACGACACGGACAGGAACCGCGCCCTCCATCTGAGACATGAAAGCAAAGCTCATCCTGCGTGTCCGCAGGATTGCAGGCACGGGGCTTGACATTTCTTCGGATGTAATGGATGGAGAGGGTATCGCCGACCGCGATTTTCTGAGGCCCTTGGGATTGCCGTCCCGGGGCCTCAACCTTTCCAGAGCCTATTTTTATTAATTTTATTGGCTCATGCGGCGCCCCCTTTGTTTTCTTCAGGGTATCGTTCCGGGAACAGCTTCGGCGCTGTCATGCCAAGGGCCTGGGCCAAGTGCGCTTCGATGCGCGCTGATCGGCTCCTGCCGAGTGATACCGAGCTTACCGCAGGGAGACCGACGCCGACGCGACGAGCGATTTCGGCGAGCGAGAGACCTCGGCGGTCCAGCTCAAATTTTATCCGAGAATGTCGCTCTCTATCGATTGGAAAATCGTTGCGCACCATACACCAGCTCCGCGAATCAGTGATTAACGGGATGGCGAAATGAATGGGCTAAGTCAACCCATTGCGGCAAGCGCAATAATAGACGCCACTGAAGTCTAGGCGCTATGGGCGTGGATACTCCTAGTTTTTCGCGCCGTCAATCATTTTTTTCGCAAACCCACAGGCCGTTCCACGAGGAGGGGGATGGTAAGTCGCTCACAGTTCGCAAATAACAAAAAGACGCAATTAGGATTTCAGATAACTTATTGATATTTATAATAAAATGTAACAGCCACCAGCGGCCATTCATACCTTTTGGTCGACGATCAAACTTTAATTTTCGCCTTGCGAAAAAACTGCTCTTTAGATTCTTCGCACGACTGCCTAATCACCACCGTTTGTGGCACTTCTCGCGAAAAATTTTTGACTGCTCACCGCCAACGACAGCTTTGCGCATCATCAAGGGTCGTCGCACGCGAGAGACAATTTTGAATGTCATAAAGATTTTCCTCTAAACCATCGCGCTCTGCGGTCACGGTTTTCAGGGCGATGGCGACGGTGCGGTTCTTGTCGAGCAGATCGTTGAATTCGGCGACCAGGTCATTGTGGTCCGCCAGCAGGCGATTGTAGCTATCGACGCATTCGGTCACGTTCGATTTGCAGGTAAAGCCCTCGTAATTGCACTGGTAGCTGTCGAAACATACTGCATCGGAGCTCACGCACTTGCCTGAACTCGAGCAGACTGTTTCGCCATATCCGAGACAGGCACCACGGTCGCCCCAAGAGCAGCTGAAATGTTGCTGTGCCGCAACGCCCATGGGCATCAAGGTCACCAGCAGGAAGAGAGCTTTGATCTTCATTCCGGCAGATCCAGTTTCGGCAGTGCGTTTACAATCTTCATCGTTTCGAGGCTTACCGTAATGACGCGCTGGAACAATTTCAGCGGGTAGGCCGGGTCGCCCATGGTCTCATTGGCGTAGTCGTTGGCGTCGTTGACGATTCCGCTGGCCTTGTCGGTCTTGACCACCTGGCGCTCCATCACCCATTCCAGCGCGGGCTTTCCGTTGACAACGTAGTCATAGGCCTCCAACGGGATGTCGGTCATGGTGATGTTGGCGTTGTAGATCACCGTGGTCTTGTCGACGTTCGGGCGCTTGCCGGCGAACTTCATCTTGGTGACACGATAGAACGACTTGGGGTCGTCGATGACCCAGGTGCGCGGATCGCCTTGCTTGTAGGTGACGGGGTAATGCTCGACCGTTTCATAGTTCACATGCAGGTCACCAAGGCGTCGTCCCGCGTCGGTGAAGGCGCGGAAGTCGGCGTAGGTCTTCACGCAGGGAATGCGGGGCAGTTCCTTGGTCAGGTTGTCGGCATAGCGGTCGCGGTAGTCGGGCGAGTGCAGCAGGCCGTAGACGTAGTAGAAGATGTCCTCCTTGGTGATCTCCTCGCCCGGATAGGCCGCTTGGAAATGCGCCAGCCCGGCATCGGTGATCGCGTCACGGCGCTGGAGGCCGAAGGACTGGCCTTCGAAGAGACCGCCGGGTTCCTCATCCTGCTGGTCATAAATGTAGAGAGGGAAGCATTGGGTTCCGCCGTCGGATTGTAGCTCGATTGGTCCATTGGCCATCAGCGCAAGATTTCCATAACCTGACCACCGCATTTTCAGGACTATCATCCGGTTTTCGAGCGATGAATCAGGGAAAAACCTTGGCATCTTTCCAATATCGCTGACCAATGAGCGATCGAAGTAGAGCCATTGCTTCGAATAAGGTCGGTACATGCTTTGCCGGAGCACCTTATGATCGAAGGTCAACTCGACATTGCTGCTAAGCCGCCGGAGTAGGGAACGGTTCCAGCTAACTTTTTGCGCGTCGTAAATAACATATTCAGATGGGTCGGAGGGGCGATCCGGATCTGCATGAAACCGAGTGCGCTCACTGTTATATGTAGAGAGCAAGCTACTTATGTTCGTTCCCAACTTTGAAGGGCTCGCGTTGAAGCACCATGCGTCTCTGTTGGTCTTACTGCCACCGGAGAATTCTGCGAACAGCTTTTTGTTTTCGCTGCGATCTCTATCACCGATTTTGATGAATTCATCAAAGCTCGCGTCACGCTGGTTGATCCAATCGTTCTGATCGTCCGGCGAGATCTGCTCCCAGCCTTTGCCCTTGCTGATCCCCTTCACCGCGCCGAAGTCGCGGATGATCGCCAGCTTCTGTTTCTGGTCGAGGTAGTCGCCAATATCGTGAAAGAAGATACAGCCATGCTCCGCTGCATCGGGGTTCTTCACGAAGACGCTGATGGCGATGGGCGCGCGGCTGCCCGAGCCGAAAATCTTGCCCCCTTCTTTGCGGGACCGCTCTCCGCTGGTGCGTTGGTTGCCGCGAAGGTGAAAGATGTAAAGGTCGGTGAACTCCTCGGCAAGACATGCGCGCATCCCATCAGCCGCATTGCCATCGAGCCAGCCAGCATTGGTCACGAAAGCCACGACCCCGGCATCACCAATCCGGTCAGACGCCCAACGGATCGCCCGGATGTAGCTGTCATAGAGGGAGTTTTTCAGAGTTGCGGTCGATCGTGCTGCATAGGTTTCGGCGATGCGCCGATCCAGAGCCGGGTAGCTCACGTTAGCGTTGTTATCGTTGGCGCTGTTCTGCCCTGAAGAATACGGCGGGTTGCCGACGATCACTCGGATATCCAGCTCCTTCTGCCGGCTGCGGCGTTCGGAGTTGTCGGGCATGTAAAGCGCCAGCTCGTCGTCGCCCTCATACATCTGGAAGGTGTCGGTCAGGCATATCCCCTCGAAGGGCACGTATTCGTCGCTGTCGGTCAGCCCTTGGTAGACCGCCTCGATATTGATCGCGGCAATGTAATAGGCCAGCAGAACAATCTCGTTGGCGTGGATCTCGTGGCGGTATTTGTGTTCCAGTTCCTCGGGCGCGATCAGCCCGGATTGCAGCAGGCGTGTGATGAAGGTGCCCGTTCCGGTGAAGGGGTCGAGGATATGGACGCCCTTTGACCCAAGGGTCTGGCCGAAATGCTCCTGCAACATCTCGTTGACCGAGTGCAGGATGAAATCGACGATCTCGACCGGGGTATAGACGATGCCCAGCTTCTCGGTCGTGCGCGGGAAGGCATTGCGGAAGAACTTGTCGTAAAGCTCGACGATCAGGCGCTGCCTGGCCTGCGGATCAGTGATGCCGTGAGCGCGGTTGCGGACGCTGTCGTAGAACTTTTCAAGATCTTTGGATTCTTTCTCGAGGTGGTTCTCGTCCAGCACGTCCAGCACCTGCTGCATGGCGCGCGAGACGGGATTCTGATCGGTGAACTGGTGCCCCTCGAACAGCGCCCTGAAAACGGGGCGCGTAATGAGGTGCTGGGCCAGCATCTCGATGGCGTCTTGTTCCGTTATGGAATCGTTCAGGTCGTCACGGAGTTCGGCCAGGAAGCTATCGAATGCGCGCCGCGCCGGGGTATCGGCTTCGGCCAGCAGCCCATTGATACGCGAGATGTGACGTTGCGCGATCTCGGCAATGTTGGTCGCCCAGTCTTCCCAGTAGTCGCGGGTGCCGCACTTCTTGACGATCTTGGCCATGATGGCCTTGGAAAATTCGTCTATGAACAGCTCGTACTGCTGGGAAGACGGCGGTGCCGAGATTTCGACATCGCCCCCCGTGCCGATCGCAGATTGAGGCTGTGCCTTCCGCGTTGGTAGTTCGGTTACTTCATGGGTGATGGACTTGAGCGCTTCGGACTCTGCAGTGATGCCGACGATCTCGATACGATCAGACACGTCCTGCCCCAGAGAGGCTTGGTTTATCGTGCCGTCGAAACGTTCGTCATGGGCACGCAGCGCGTTCAGGATCTGCCAGATAACCCGGTAGCGTTCATTATCCCGCAGCGCGACCTCGGGTTCCACGCCTGCCGGTATGCCGACGGGAAGGATGACGTATCCCATCTTCTTGCCCTCGGCGCGGCGCATGACCCGACCCACCGATTGCACTACGTCGATCAAGGACTTGCGCGGATGCAGAAACATGATCGCATCCAGCGCGGGCACGTCGACGCCTTCAGAGAGGCAGCGTGCATTGGTTAGAATGCGAGCAGTGTTGCCCTCGGCCTCGGCCTTCAGCCAGTCCAGCAATTGGTTGCGGGACTTGGCGTTGAAGGTGCCGTCGACATGCTCGATCTCGATGTCGAGGCGGTCGGGGGACGAGGGCGCATCCTCTTCGATCAGGGCATCGTCGCCGGTGTATTCCGCCACAACCTGTGTGAACTCATCGCGGATGAGCTTCGACGCGGCGATGCTCTTGCAGAAGGCCAGAGCGCGCTTCATGGGCTGCGGATCGAAGGAGATGTCCTGCTTCAGATCCTGTTTGGTCAGCGCCTTGTAGCAGCCAATGATCTTGGTGGCGTCGTCGAGGTCGAGTTCGGAATTTTCATCGGCGAGACGTTTTTGGACGTTGGCGCTCACCAAGCCTTCATCCATTGCCAGGACGATCACCTTGTAGTCGGTCAACAGGCCTTGCTGAACCGCCCAGCCGAAACCCCGATAAAACAGTGTCTTGCCATACAGGCGCTCGTCATCCATCGAGGCCAGAACAGCGGCCTCTTCGTCTGCCTTTGTCTTGACAGCATCGCCGAAGATCCGCGGCGTTGCTGTCATGTAGAGGCGCTTGCGGCCCGTGACATAGGCATCGTCATGGATGCGGACGAAGTTCGAGTCTTCTTCGCCTGCCAACGTGGCGCCGGTCGTCCGGTGCGCCTCGTCGCAGATAATCAAGTCGAACGCGGGGAGGCCCGCCTTTTGCGCCGCTTCGAGAACGCCGATCGACTGGTAAGTCGAAAACACGACTGTCATGCGATCGGCCGCCTCGATAGCGGCTTTCTCGACCAGGCGTTCCGGATTGGTTGTCGCTGGGAATGCCAGATCATGCGCGTCGATTTCGGCGGCATCATCAGTTCCGACCCGGCGTTTGCCCACCTGAGCATCCGAGCACACAGCGAAAGACCGTAGCGGTGTCTCGGTGTCGTTGGTCCATTCGCGGACAGTCTGGGACATCAGCGCAAGCGAAGGAACCATAAAGAGCACGCGTCCGCCTTTGCCGACGAGATCCTCAGCGATCTTTAGTGAGGTGAAGGTCTTGCCTGTACCGCATGCCATGATCAGCTTGCCACGATCGTCGGTTGCCAAACCCGCGCGCGCAGCCTCAAGCGCTTCGATCTGGTGCGGCCGGAGTTTCTTCTTGTCCGAAAGGACAGCTTCACCACTCAGGCCAAAATTCGTCCAGTCGATTGGACTTTCTCGTAGGTGGGTGAGTGAGATGCGGACAACCGGAATTGTCTGACCGGAGATCATTTCCTCGGCGTTTGCACCCCAAGGCACAGTTGTCGAGTCGATTACCAAACGACGCCGAAACGGCTCTTTGCCCGATGCTGATATGAAGCTGTCTATGTCAGCCTTCTGGATCCGATGCGTTTCGGCATAGAACTTGCACTGGATCGCAGCGAAACCGTCTTCATTCCGGAGCTTCGCAACCAGATCAATGCCGATGTCTTTTCCGCTCCACCCATGCTGGTCGGCCCAATCCTTCCAAGTCCAAACTTGAGAATACTCCTCGACCTGCACCGGGTCCGTGGTCAGATAGGCGCAAGCGAGCCGCTCGAAATACGTCCCCTTCTCTCGTTCCGTGACAGCGGCTTCACGATAGGAATGGAGAAGATCATCAATGGCTGACATCGGGGGTAAGCTCTTCAATTAACTACGATCCCTCTTGAGTAAACCACTCTCTTGGCTCGGAGCAACTTTGACCTCGCTGACGGCTTGAATTTTAATTGGTGGCAAAGGCATGCCAAACAAATCGGCGACATCCCGGTCCAAGCTCAGGCCGTCTTCGCCGGATACGCCACCGAGACGTTGCGCAGCTTGGTCGCTCCAATCTGAAACTCTGCCGCAAAGTGGGTATGTCCAAAGAACCATTGCTCAGGTTGATATCGCTTGATCAGGTCGCTGAGGTCCGAGGCATAGGCTTGGGGCACCGAGTCGCCTGGAGGCAATGCGAGGGGATGGGGCGCGTGATGGGTCACAACAACGGTCTCACCTGCGAAGGGTACTGACAGCCGCGCCTCCAGCCAGGCGACATGTTCACGATGCAGGGCGATCGTGTCGAATGGCCGCGCCTTGCGGAAGCCTGAGTGCGCAACCCGGATATAGCGGTAATCGTTCATGATCCGCGCGGCCTCGGCGGCATTCTCTTCCAGCGTTCCAGCGCCAAGGCGCATATCGGTCCAAAGTGTGCAGCACAGGTAGCGCGTAGCGCCATGGATGATCTCGGATTTCTGTGCAAACTTTGTCTGGGCTGCCTTGGCAATCTCGGCAAGCCGATCATCGCCATCCAGACGGAAGTCGTAATAGTCGTGGTTGCCTGGGAGCACATGCACGCGGTTCAGCGAGATGCGCTCGCCAATCAGCGCGAGGGCCTGTTTCCAGCGCACTCGCGGTTTGTTGGTCAGATCGCCGGCGATGATCAACAGCTCGACACCGCCGAAATCGATCTGTTCGAGCGGGTTGAGGCCTGCCCGCTGCCAGAGGTCAAGATGCAGATCGGCGAGGATTAGCGTATTGGACATACACCTGCCTCCAATTCAATGTGCTCTTGGGCTGTTCTCCAGCGCGCAGAGGCCGTCGATCAGCTTGATGACCGCGCGCAGATCAAGGCGACAGGAGGAATTTTCGAGCATCTCGGCCAAGGTTGCAATCACGTCCTCCGATAGCCCCCGCGCCGAACCCTCCCGGCGCGCGAAATGCGCCAGATCCGCGCCTGAAAGCGGGGGGACATCAACGACCCGGCAGCGGCTGAGCAGCGGGGCGGGCACGTTGCGCCGATTGTTCGATGTCAGGATCCAACTGATCCAACGCATGTCGAAGCGCACTCGGAAGAAGGGACAGCTCCACGCCTGTGCGCTGAGCGGCTCGAGCAAGGGCAGAAGCGCATTTGTCAGTGCATAGCTCATGCCCTTGTTGGAGCGCACATCACCGACCTTGTCGATCTCATCGACTACCATCACAGGGTTGCCCGCGTGTTCGCGCAGGATCAGCTCGACCAACCGACCCGGCTGCGCGTTTGCCCATCCTTTCTGGCTCCCCACCACCGCGAAACCGGCGGGCTCGTTTGCTGCGTCGATCAGATCCGAAGGTGTCCCGATCAATTCCGCCAGACGCCGCGCCCAGTGGCTTTTGCCCACGCCAGGCGGTCCATCAAGCAGCATCGGCGGTAAGCGCAAGGCGGTCGCCCCGCTGCGCACGCTTTCGCGCATCGCGCGCCAGGCCAGCGTAGTCGGCTGCGCCATCCAGGGCATCTCATCGTGCAGCGTCGCGGCGATCTCGTCGGCGCGATGCTCGGATGGCAGCCGAACCACCTGTACGCCGTCGCTGAGGCCGCGTAGCTTTTCTAGCGCGTCCTTGTCCAGATGCCCCAGACCCGATACCCGCATACGCCGATCGGCCAGCGCTTTTGCTCGGCGCCGAATCTTGTTGTCGTCGTGATGACTAGGGCTGCAGGCGCGTAACTCTTCGCTCCAGTCATCGGCTTCGCGTGCGGCGTGGAAATACTCCAGGTCAAACCCGAGTGCCTTCCAGCGCAGCTGGCGTAGGAACGCGGTGAGTTTCTGCTCGATCTTATACGGCGATGTCTCGAGATCGAAACGCGCAGCAACAATGTGGAGAGGAACCTGGTCGCGTCTTGGCGCACGGGTGCGACGATCAATGCTCATGAGCTTGGTCCGAATTCTGGCGCGATTGCGTTGAATGAGACTGCGGCTTGTGTGGCCGCAGGTAGCGAGATGTCGTTACATTTCGCCAATCGATGCCTTCGAAGAGTGCTTCAAATTGTGCTTTCGTAAGCGATAGCGTTCCATCTTCAAGATTGGGCCAATAGAACCCTTTGCCTTCAATGCGCTTGTAGATCAGCACCAAGCCGGTGCCGTCCCACATCACGATTTTCATCTTGTCACGTCCCTTCGATCGGAACACGAAGAACGCGCCGGAAAAAGGATCAAGATCGAAGTTTTCTGCGACATAGTTCACGAGGCCATCGATCCCCTTTCTGAAATCGACGGGTTGCATTGCAAGAAATATCTTGAAGCTGCTTGAGGGGGCGATCATGCTGTGGCCCCTGCTGCACGGATCAGTTTTGCCAGGTTTGCTTCGTCGATGGATGTCGGAAATTCGATGCTGACTGAACCGACAATGATACGCGCTTGCTCCGAATTGGAGGTGGGCGCGGCAGCTGATCGAGACTCAGTGGTGAGCTTCACCTCAGCGAACGCTGCCCCGTTGTCCATGATGGTGTCGCCACGAGCTCGGCGCGCTGCGACGTGCCACTTGCGGACCAAGCATTCATGTGCACCGAGTTCCGCTGCAATCTCACCGGGCGAGGCGCCTTCTTCGTCGATGCGTCGCACGGCCTCACGTTTTAGGGTTTTCGGCCAGATATTCTTGCCCGAGGGTGTTGTGGGGATTTCGAAGCCCCAGATCTTGCGATCCGTCATGATGGTCTCCCGTGTGGTTTGGGAAGTAGATCTATCATGGAGGGAAGGGGCAGTTCAGAGGCTGTGAGCGGGGTCAGATGCAACGCTTACACATGAATGTGTCAGATGCCAAGAAACTGCGTGCCCTGGAGGACGAGAATAACAAACTGAAGCGCATGCTGGCGGATGCGATGCTCGGCAATGCTGCCTTGAAGGACCGCGCAGCAAAAAACTACTGACGGTTCGGCATGCGGCCGCCATCGGTCCGAGGCCCATGCCGGACATGTGAAGCGGCGAGCTGTGCGTGACGTGATGGAACGGCACGGCTTGTCCGAGCGTCCGTTGCCCGACAGGCGATTTGCAGAGCAAATCTGCCGAGAGGGGCGTGTGAATTGGCGGACCTGCATAGGTCGGTCTTTCAGTATCAGAAGCAGGATCGGGGCGATGAAGCCCTGCGCAAACGGCTTCGGGATCTGGCGAACGAACGGCGTCGGTTCGGCTGTCGACGTTTGGGCATCCTGCTGGCCAGGGAAGGTTTTGAAGTGAACCACAAGAAGCTGTTCCGGCTCTACCGTGAGGAAAGTCTGGCGGTGCGCCGCAGGCGGTCTCGCAAGCGGGCTTTGGGCACGCAGCGACCCATTCTGGTGCCGGATCTTGCCAATCAGCGTTGGTCGTTGGATTTTGTCTCCGACGCATTCGAAGATGGGCAGCGGTTCCGCGTGTTGTGCATTGTAGATGACTGCACCCGTGAGGCACTGGCAACTGTCGTGGATCGTTCCTTGTCCGGCGCGAGGATGACGCGTGAACTGGACAACCTGATCCGTCGGCGTGGCCAGCCCGATATGATCGTCTCTGACAACGGAACGGAAAGTAAGCGGTGCGCGGATCACACTGTCTGGGCGTAATTCCAGGGCAGCAGGGCGTCGATATCGGATTGCTTGTGGCCATTGATGATGGCCCGGAGC
>NZ_FQVK01000039.1 GCF_900129345.1 Ruegeria intermedia
CCCGCAAGATTTTTTTCCTCCCATCTTGTGGAAATCAATTGCCGTGCCGTTTGACAAAGGCAAACTGGGCCGGAAAGGAGAATTCCGATGAAATGTCCGATTGACGGAGAACCGCTGGTCATGACCGAACGCAGCGGCGTCGAGATCGATTATTGCCCGAAATGCCGCGGCGTCTGGCTGGACCGGGGTGAACTGGACAAGATCATCGAGCGGGCCGGACCTGCCGCCCCGGCGCAAGATTATCGGCATGACACGCATGGC
Organism: Ruegeria intermedia; assembly: GCF_900129345.1. GTDB lineage: Bacteria > Pseudomonadota > Alphaproteobacteria > Rhodobacterales > Rhodobacteraceae > Ruegeria > Ruegeria intermedia. Next base: position 262 of record NZ_FQVK01000039.1, read on the forward strand.
CAGCGGCCCTATAAGAAAAAGCGCGCATCCTTCCTCGGAGATCTATTCGATTTCTGAGGTGGGAGCGAATTATTCGCGAGGGGCGACGTTGAAACACTCGATATCCAGGGCCCGCAGTCAAGCGCTCGGGGCTTTTCTTGCGCTTTTCGCGGCAATTCCAGCGTTGGCTCAACAGTCGGGCGATCCCTCGAAATTGCGCATGCTCGGCGAGTGTCGTGGATGCGGTTTCGAAGGTCTGGATTTGTCGGAACGCAAACTGACCGGAATGGACCTCACCGAAGCGACCTTGCGGGATATCGATTTCGGTGGCGCGGATCTCAATATCGCGCTTTTCGATTTCGCGGTGATCGAGAATGTCTCGTTCGACGGAGCCGACCTCGGCGGAGCGAGTTTCCGGGCGGCACGGCTCATCAACGTGACATTCGAAGGCGCGGATCTGCAGGCCACTGTCTTCGAGGACGCCATTCTCGAGAACACCGACCTCACGCCGGGGCGGTTCTGTCTTACGCAGATGCCGAACGAAAGCACCAACAGCACCGAGTGCGACTGATCATTCGGCGCCCGCGGAACGTGACCAGTCGACAAGCGTTTCGGCTGCGGCCGCAAGCGAACTGATCATCACCGCCGTCAGAAGTATCGACATCATCCCGAGGCATAGCCCGATCCCAGCGACCAGCCCATCGCGTTCCATAAGTCCCACGCCGAAGACGAAGAGCGAAATGGCCGGAAACCAGCCGGTCAATGGCACCGGCAGGAACAGGGCAAATGAAATCGCGAACAGAACAATGCCCAATGCCTGTGGCTGCCGATCCAAGAAGACGCTTTCGTATCTCGTATCGAGTATCCTTTCCAGGCGCCGCGTGATCGGGCTCAGGCGGAGGACGGTGCGCCTGAGACCCGGTTCGTCGATTTTCAGTCGCGAAAGCCTGCCGGGAAGACGGACACTGGGGTAGCCGAGAGCCATCTGACCCGTCGTCAGAAGGAGAGGCAGGGCCGTGATCAGGGATGATCCCGGTGGCAAGGGCAGAAGCGTGACAAGCGAAAAGAGAACAATCGCCCATCCGAAAGAGGTTTCACCCAGGGCCTTGAGCAAGCCACCAAGCGTCAGGGACCCATCGCGGTTTTGCCCGCGAGCGGTCCGGATAATGGGCAGGGACAACGAGGCCCGACGGCGCATGGTGTGACTTTCGATCATGATCTCTTGTGCCCCTCTCGACAAAGATGGGCGTACTTGCACACGAATTCCATCCTAGTGCTCTTTCCCTGCGCGCTCCCATGCGCCGATCGCAATCAAGTAGACCCTGACGATATCGGCGGCGAACCGCTCAATTGAATGGGTCTGCGCCTCCTCGAGCGCGGCGCGCGCCATTGTCTGGCGTTCGGACCGGTTCACGAGCAGGGCGTGCACGGCGTCTGTCCAGGCGTCCAGGTCTTCTTCCGTCAGCATTCCCGTCCGGCGGTTCTGAACGAAGGCGTCGACCCCGGTCGCATTCACGGCCACGACCGGAAGGCCTGCGGCCATGGCTTCCAGGATGACCATTCCTTGTGTCTCGGACACCGAGGTGAAGACGAAGAGCTGCGCCAGGGCGAGATAGGCGGGGATGTCCTGCATCGGCACGCTTCCGACCAGCCTGACCTCCGAGGTCAATCCGGCATCGCGGATGGTGCTGGTCAGCCGCGCCCGTTCGTCACCGTCGCCGATGATCAGCAGTCGAAACGGCGGGGCTTGACGGGCCTTGAGCTCTTTCATCGCCGCGATCAGGAAGTCGAGGTTCTTTTCCTTCGAGAGTCGCGCGATGGTGACCAGGATCCTTCGTCCGTCCGGGTTGAAGCGTGCGGCAAGCTCTGCAAGCTGCGTCGGATTTCTCTGCCGGAACCGTTCGACCTCGATACCGGTCGGGTGCACGTGCACGGGCCGGTCCACCCCGATCAGATGGATGTAGTCCCGTGTGATGGGTGTCGGAACGATGATCTCGTCGCACCGGTTGGCGAAACGCCGCACCAGCCAATGCGCGATCACGTTCCGGAAGAGCGCGCCGGGCAAGGGGATGGCGTGGGCGAACTGTTCGAGCCGGGTATGATAGGTGAAGACCGAGGGCACCTTCAGTTTTCGGGCCATCCGAAGCCCGAGTGAGCCAAGCCAGTAGGGATGGTGGAGGTGAACGACGTCCGGCTGGAATTCACGTACCGCGCGCCAGGTTTGACGGTGGAAAGGGTTTGCCAGACGAAAAGCTGCGCCCAGACTGATCAGGATGGGAATGCGGAAAACGCCCGCTTCCGGGCGTTGGTCATCATAGCTCGGCGCGCACAACAACACCTCGTGCCCCTGTCGTTCCAGACCCGTCTTCAGCCTGTTGACGGAGACAGCCACGCCATTGATGGAGGGCAGATAGGTGTTGGTGAACATGACGATGCGAAGCGGGCGACCGGGATCGACCGGCACGCGCAGATCGTAATCCGGGTAGTAGCGGCGTTCCCTGAACAGCCGATTGTAGAGATACATCGCCGTCAGAACGAAAGCCGAGAAGATCGCGAGGAAATTGAGCCAGCCAACGTAGAACAGGGAATACACGAAGAACCAGAGCCCCTCGACCCTCTGTGCGAGCGGTGTCGGGGCGGTGTCGATGCGAACCAGGTCGGCCTGGATGCCGTCCCGATCCGCGCTCAGATCGAGGTAGTGATAGAAGCTCGTCTCGTCGTTGACGACGAAACCGCCGGCCCCTCCGGTGACGATGTGCCGGATCCCGTCCACGACCTGGTCCGAGTAGGTCGCGGCACCCGCCGAGATCACCATGTCCACGCCAAGGCGGTCGAAGAGATCGAGGAGCCTGTCCCGATCATCCGGTTCGGACCAGGCGCCGCGGTCGGGCTCGAAGAGGGTCTCATGTTCAGGGGCGACGAGCGGGTGACCGACGAAGACAATCACGGGCCTGTCCTCCCCGGACTGCAGGATATCACGCAGCCACCTTTCCTGCCAGTCGGTCGGGGTGCGACCCGTGGCGTCAAGAAAGACGAGACGTGCTTGCGGAAGCGCGATCGAGTAGAAATGCGGTCCGAACCGCTGGTAGAACCGGGTGCTTCCGAACTCCTCGAACTCGTTTTCGCCGAAGGTCAGGAGATAGGGAATGTCGAGGTGAGAGAGGATCTGGAGGATGGAGCGGTATTTGTCCTCGCCGCCGCCGCTGACGATATTGCCGGCAGAGACGACGAAATCCACGTCCGATGCGTTGATCCGCGGGATCACCTCCCGTTCCAGCATGCCGATGGAATTATTGCCCTCGCCGACGACGGCGAACCTCAGCGGTCCGCCCTCGGCTGCGACCGCCTCGATCCTGTCAATCTGCCGCACAAGCAGCGCGCTTGCATCGGGTGCCGCGGCATAGAGATAGGCGCGGTAGGCGGCGATCGCCAGGACAATGGCGAGATTGGCATAGAAGAAGAGGGAGAGAAGCGCGCGGTTCATCCGGTTCCGGTCCTTGGACGCAGGACGTAGGCCGATACGACCATCCCGATGCCCATGCCGAGATAGATGACCAGGAACCGCCAGGCGAAGACGACGAGCAGCAGGTCGGCCGGTGCCATTTGGCTCGCCATGAACCCGGCGAAGGCCAGTTCCGCCAGGCCCGCGCCGCCCGGGGTCGGAGCGAAATACATCAGGAAGGTCACGACCGACATCGTGCCGATCACCGTCATCCAGTCGACATCGTAATCGAGCAACACGAGAAGAAGCGCCGGGAAAGCGAACAACGTCACGAGAAAGACGAGCGTCGAGATCACGGCAGCGGCGGCATCGCGCCGTGATCCCCGGAGAAACCTGGAAAAGCCGCTTGCGAACTCGGCGGTCTCCCGGCGGACCGTGCTGACCCATTGGTCTTTTCGTTCCTCACCAATGAGGCGCAGGCGACAGGCGAGGCCGAGCAGGGTTCCAATCAGCGTCGCCATCCAGAACGGACGACGCAGCACCAGGATGAAGCCGACGAGATAAAGCACGCTGAAGCCTGACAGGGACTGCATCGTGATCCGCGCGATCTCGCTGTTGGACGCATCGGGATGAAGGAACTGAAACGCGGGAGCGGCGATGAAGATCATCAACATCGCCAGAATGGTGCGGATCGACGTTGCGGCGGCGGACGCGCCGAACGACACGCCTTGCCTTTGCAGATACCAGACCTGTGCAAAGCCGCCGCCGGTGGCCAGGGGTGTGATGTTCGAAAACAGGAAATTGATGAAGACAAGGGGGAAAATCTCGCGGATTTTCACCCTCGATCCGATTGTCCGGAGAACGAAAAAGAGCCGAAGCCCGTCCGAGACGAAATAGACCAGCAGGAAAAGCAGGATCGACGCGATGGCTGTCGGCTGGACCAGTCTCGCGTCGAAGCGCGGCGGAGGCCCGTCGAAAACCACTGAGAGAGCGGCAAATCCAGCGGCCGACAGTCCCCCGAACAGGAGCGCATACAGAAGCCAAGTGGCAGGCGAGCTGCCCATATGCCGTGGTTCGACGTTTTGCCTAGTTTCGTCCTGCACCAGGGGATCCTTTCACCGTCCATCGGCAAATATTTGCGTCGTGGATGAAAAACAATGCATCAGGTCTGTAATTCGCTGATCCGGCTTCCTATTTCACGGTTAATTCGGGCGCAGGTTCCACTGTCGCGCATTCTCACCGGTACAAAAGGGGATGGACATGATCACAGAATATGTGGCCGATGGCGGCAGGCTGGTCGTCCAACCGGGGTTGGGAGCGTCCGGGGCCCGAATTGTGTGGATCGACCTGTTGGACCCGGACCGGGATGAAGAGGCGCGGGTCGAGGAGCTGCACGGCATCAATGTCCCAACCCGTGAAGACATGGAGGAGATCGAGGTTTCCTCGCGCCTTTTTAGCGAGGACGGCGCGCTGTTCATGACTGCGATTCTGCCATCGCAGGCCGACGGCGACGATCCGGAATTGTTGCCGGTCACATTCGTCCTGTCGAAGGACACGCTCGTCACCATCCGCTATCACCGTCCGCGCGCCTTCGAGACGTTTCCTGCCCGGGCAGCCAAGGTGTCCATGGGCTGCGACACGGGCGAGGGCGTTCTTGTCGCGCTACTCGAAGCTATCGTGGACCGTCTTGCCGACATCCTTGAACACGACGGGCGAGAGATCGACGCGATTTCCCGGCGTATCTTCCGAAAGTCGGAAGAGAAGGTCATGAAGGGCGCCGATCTTCAGGATGTGATCGAAGCGATCGGGCGCAAGGGCGATCTGACATCCAATATTCGCGACAGCCTCGTGACGCTGGAACGGGTCGCGGGCTTTCTCGGTCAGCAAACGCTGCAGAAGAAGAGCCCGCGAGACCTGCGGGAACGCATCAAGACCCTGTCGCGCGACATCCGGTCGCTTGCCGATCATGCGAGCTTTCTCAGCCAGAAGATAACCTTCCTGCTCGATGCGACGCTTGGTCTGATCAACATCGAACAGAACGCCATCATCAAGATCTTCTCGGTCGCGGCGGTCGTGTTCCTGCCGCCGACCCTGATCGCCTCGATCTACGGAATGAACTTCACCCACATGCCCGAGCTCGATTGGCTTCTCGGCTATCCCCTTGCCATCGGGATGATGATCGTTTCGGCGATCCTGCCTTTCGCCTACTTCAAGCGCCGCGGCTGGCTGTGACCGATGGTAGGGGGGACGTTGCCTGACCCCACATCCGGGAGGTACTTTCCGATTGCTGGTCTGCCGGAGCAACCTATATACGATGGCCCCGAGACCAAAGCGATCGGGTATCTACAGGCGGAACGGACCACGCAGGAGAAGGCATTTTCGGAACATGGACAGAGGTTTTGCGCTCCTGTGGCGGGTCACTGCCGCCACGCTTCTCGTCGTTGCCTTCTGGCAAAGCTTTCCCATTTTCCAGGCCGTGGTTCTGGGACGGCTGGCCGAGCCGCGCGCGATCACGCCGCGCGGCGATCTTGCGGATTGGGAACAGAGCACCATCGCCGTGTTCGAGGCCGCCAGGGACAGCGTCGTCTTCATCACCACGGCCGAAACCGTCATCGACCCCTGGACGCGCAACATCTACGACCTGACACGGGGCAACGGGTCAGGCTTCATCTGGGACACACTTGGTCACGTGGTGACCAATCATCACGTCATCGCCGGGGCGAGCCGGGCATTCGTGCGTCTCGCCGACGGCCGCAGCTATCCCGCGCGCCTCGTGGGCAGCGCGCCCGAGCATGACCTCGCGGTGCTGCAGATCGGCGTGGGGGCGGATCGCCCACCGCCCATCCCGATCGGCACCAGCGCGGATCTGCGGGTCGGTCAGAGCGTGCTGGCGATCGGCAATCCCTTCGGCCTCGACTGGACGTTGACGACCGGTGTTGTCTCGGCCCTGGGGCGCGAACTGCCCACCGAGGACGGTTTGCCGATCCGCGACCTGATCCAGACCGACGCGGCCATCAATCCCGGCAATTCCGGTGGCCCGCTGATCGACAGCGCAGGGCGGCTCATCGGGGTGAACACGGCGATCTACAGCCCGTCAGGCTCCAGTGCCGGCGTCGGTTTCGCCGTGCCCGTCGACACGGTCAACAGGGTGGTGCCGCAACTCATTGCGCGCGGCAGCTACACGCCGCCATTCCTCGGCGTGCATTTCGATCCGCGGGGCGACGAACTGCTTGATCGGCTCGGACTGGAAGGCGTGCTGGTGCTTGACGTGGTGCCGGGCAGTCCGGCAGAGGCGGCGGGGCTGCGGCCTACCCGCATGACGCGGGAGGGGATCGTGCTGGGCGACATCATCCTTGCGTTGGGCGATGACGCGGTGCGGCGCAGTCAGGACCTGGTCGCTGCTCTGGAGACACGTCGGGCGGGCGAGACCGTCGATCTCACGATCCTGCGCGACGGGCGGGAAATCACCTTGCAGGCCGCCCTTGCGGCGGCGCCATGAAATCCGTCACGGCTCTGCCTGACACTGAAAGCTGGAGAAAATCAAGTTGCTTCTGGATCTGGGATATGTCGCCGCCGGCCTGGTTCTCCTCTTCATCGGTGGCGAGGGCCTGGTGCGCGGTTCGGTCAACATCGCCGAACGTTTCGGCGTTTCCAAGCTCCTGATCGGGCTTGTCATTGTGGGCTTCGGCACCTCGACGCCGGAACTGCTGGTCTCGGTCAATGCCGCGTTCGACGGTGCGCCCGAGATCGCGCTCGGCAATGTCGTCGGCTCGAACATCGCGAATGTCCTTCTGATCGTCGGCGTCGCCGTCACGATCCTGCCGATTACAAGCTGGGAGCGCACTGCGGTGCGTGAGGCGCTTGTTGCGACCCTTGTGGCTCTCGTTCTGGTGGGGCTCGTTCAGGGAGCCTATATCGAACGCCTCGAAGGTGCGGCCATGCTGACGGTGCTGATCGGCTACCTCTTCGCCAGCTATTGGCTGGAGCGGCGCAGCTCCGAAACCGACACTTTCCAGCAGGAAGCCGAGGAATTCGAGGACATTCCGATCGGCAATGTCTGGGTCTCCGTGGCGTTCGTTGTTGCGGGGATTGCCGCGCTCGTGTTCGGGGCTGACCTGCTGGTAGGTGGCGCCGTCAACATCGCGCGGGCCTTCGGAGTCTCGGAGGCGGTGATCGGTTTGTCGCTGGTGGCCGTGGGCACGTCGCTGCCCGAGCTCGCCACTGCCATCACGGCCGCGATCCGGCGCCATTCCGACGTGGTGCTGGGCAACGTGATCGGGTCGAACATCTTCAACATCCTCGCCATCCTCGGCACGACGGCCGTGATCCTGCCGATCGAGGTCAGCGAGCGGTTCCGCGAATTCGACACCCATGTGATGCTGGCGGCATCAGTCCTGCTGCTGGGGCTTCTGGCCGTTGCGCCGCGTATCTCGCGCCTGTGGGGCATCGTCATGTTGGGTGCCTACGGTGCCTACATGACGGCGCTGTTCCTGGGCGGGACGACTACATGACGGCCGGGGAGAGCCGTTGACCGTTGCTAGCCACGATGGCTTTCCGCCAGCCTGTCAGCAACACGAATGCGACCATCGTCACGGGGGAATCCTCCGACCGTCCACGGCGGGCCGCCGGGCGGAGATGGGGTGGATGCCGCTCTCCCCTGACGGCATCGCGATGTGCCAAACTTGCGGTGTCAACGCACAAACTGAAGGAGAGGGCATCCATGGGAGAGGTTACAATCATCGGCGTCGATCTCGCAAAGAACGTGTTCCAGGTTCACGGGGCCGCAGCGGACGGGTCCGTACTTTTCCGGAAAAAGCTGTCACGGCCGCAGTTCATCCGTTTCATGGCCGAACAGCCGCCGAGCTGCGTCGCGATGGAAGCCTGCGCCAGCGCGCATCACTGGGCGCGACAGATGACGTGGCAGGGCCATGAGGTTCGGTTGATCGCGCCGCACTACGTCAAGCCGTTCATCAAGCGGCAGAAGAACGACGCGGCTGACGCGGAGGCCATTGTCGAGGCGGCGCTGCGGCCGACGATGCGGTTCGTCGAGCCAAAGACCGCCGACCAGCAGGCTCGCGCAATCGCATTCCGCACGCGCGAGCAACTCGTAAAGCAGCGCACCGAGACCATTAACGCGCTACGCTCGCATCTCTACGAGTTCGGCCACGTCGCGCCCACGGGCATCGGGTTCGTCCCGCGCCTGGCAAAGATGGTCGAAGATCCCGACACGGACATGCCCCAACTGGCCCGCGACATCTGCCGGATGCTCCTCGAGCAGATCGCGCACCTGACGGAGAGGCTGAAGGACCTGAAGGCGAGGATCGAGACCATGTCGGACGAGGCCGAAATGCCCCGGCGGCTGCGAACGATGCCCGGCGTCGGCCCAATTACCGCGCTCGCCGTCGAGACCTTCGCCCCGCCGATGGACCAGTTCTGCCGCGGGCGCGATTTCGCCGCCTGGCTCGGCCTCGTGCCGCGTCAGCATTCAACCGGCGGCAAGCAGCGCCTCGGGAAGACCTCGAAAATGGGACAGCGCGACATCCGACGATTGCTGATCACCGGCGCCATGGCCGTGATCCGATGGGCCACCCGGCGAGGCTCGCCAAAGGGCTCCTGGCTGGCGCGGATGCTGGAGCGAAAGCCCCTATCGGTGGTCGCGGTGGCGCTGGCGAACAAGATGGCGCGCGGCATCTGGGCGATGCAGACGCGGGGTGAAGACTACCGTGGTCCGGTGCTGATCGGCGCCTGATCCGGCGGCGGGCGAGTCCGGGAGGCTCCCATGCCACCACCGAGATCCGGGCAGGGCTTCGCGTGCGTTCGCGACCCGAATTCGCGGAATCGACGAAGTCTTGGAGTGCCACATGATGACAGGGGGTATCGACCATCCGCTGCGTGTTTTCGTCCCAAGCCTCGACGCATACGAGCGGTTCATTCGCGAGCGGATTCATCCAATTCCGAAAATCGCCTCGATCAACACCTCCTTTGCTTACGGTGTTGTCAAGCAGGAACGCGTGTTTCCGATCGTGCGCGGATAACCAGGCGCACGTTGCCACCAAGCCTTCTCCCATTTTCCGTGGAAAGGATTTCAGGGTCGGGAGAGACCCGCGAATTCCGCCACCAGGAGCGCGCGCGATCGCACTACCGCAGCGGGCAGGTCGAACCCTTGGGCAAGGGAGGCTGCTATGCCGCTTGCAAGGCGGCAGCCGGTGCCGCGCATGGTCCCCGGAAAGCGCGGGCCCCGAAAGCGGCGCGGCGGCGTGCCGGGCCCTGTATAGAGGCGATCTTCGCAGATACGGCCGTTTTTCGCGTGTCCTCCCTTGACCAGAACCGCACCGCAGCCGAGCGCCAGAAGCGCTTGGGCCCGGTCTGCAAGGGGCACGTCCTGGCCAAGACCGAGAGTTTGGCAAAGCAACGCGAGTTCGGGCAGATTGGGGGTGACGAGCGTGGCCCGGGGCAAGAGCCGGGCCAAGAGCGCGCCGATCCCTTCATTATCGAGGAGCGCGTGACCGGAGCTTGAAGCCAGCACCGGATCGACGACCAGCGGAACATCGGGCAGTGCCTCGGCCACCTTGCAAACCGTGGCGGCATCGACCAGCATCCCTGTCTTGACGGCACCCACGGAGCCGGCGGCGCCGATCTGGGCCGCAACGTGCTCGGCGCCCAGGTGACAAGCTCCATTGAAGGCGATATCCGACTGCGCCGTGACGGAGGTGACAGCCAGCGCCGCCTCGGCACCGAGCCGGGTGACGGTGACGACATCGCGCGACAGGCCGGCGCCGCCGCTTGAGTCGGTGCCCCCGACGAGCAAGACGCGCGGCTTCACGGCGCCTCGCCGGCCGCGGCGACGGCGACGCGGGTGTGGCCTCGCGCAGCGAGCGCTCTTGCAGCGCGCCAGGCCCGCAGCCCCGTGGCGCAGAGAAAGACGACCCGGGCGCCAGGCGGCACGCGCGCGGGCGGCACCTCGCCCCGGCGCAGGTCAATCAAGAAATCGTCGGGTTGCAGCCGCCCGGGCGCGATGACCTCGGGCATGGGCGTGTCGGGCTCGGGCGCCTGCTCGAAGCGAAACCGACTGAGCTGCCATCCGGCAAGATCGGCGCTGATCATCAGACCGAGCGGCGAGGGCTTGTGTCCGAGCAGAACCGCCAGGGCCATCTGGGCCTGGAGCGCACCAAGAAGGGCCACGGCCGGGCCCATCACCCCGGCACTTGCACAGCTGGCCGCACCGGGATCCGGGTCGGTAAAGATCGCACGCAGGCTTGGGGCAACGCCGCCGCAAAATCCCCCCACATGGCCGCGCCGCCCCTGCACCGAGGCGCTGAGGAATGGCGTGGCAGTGGCGTGGCAGTGATCGGACAGGGCATAGCTGGCCGCGAGCGTGTCGGCCGCATCGATCACCAGATCGGCGCCGTTGAGCCACCCGGCCTCGGCATCGGGCCAGAGGGGGCGTGCAATGGCGTCAATACGGATCCTGGGGTTGAGGGCGGAAAGGTGACGAGCCGCCGCCTCGGCCTTCGGCGCGCCGAGATCGGCCATGCGGTACATGGTCTGGCGATGCAGGTTGTGCTCTTCCACCCGGTCGGGATCGAAGAGGGTGAGATGCCCGATGCCGGCCCCGGCCAGAAGCGGCAGAACCGTCGATGCAAGCCCGCCCGCCCCGGCGACGATAACATGGGCTCGTGCCAGCTTCGCCTGCCCGTTGGGGCCGATCTCGGGCAGAAGTTCCTGGCGGGAATAGCGGCTCATCGCGCCTCCTCGCGAGTCGCGGCCAGCCATTCGCGGCAGCGCGCCACCGGATCGGCGGCGGTGGCGATATCGGTGACGACGGCAGCGCTGTCGGCTCCGGCGGCCAGGACGGCGGGCGCGCGTACGGGCGTGATGCCACCGATGGCCACCAGTGGCAGAGCGCCGATCCGGCGTTTCCATTCGGTGATCCGCTCCAGCCCCTGCGGCCCCCATTTCATCTTCTTCAAAAGCGTCGGCCAGATCGGCCCCAGCGCCACATAGGCCGGATCGAGCGCCAGCGCGCGGTCAAGCTCGGCCTCGTCATGGGTGGAGAGCCCAAAGCGCACACCCGCCCGGCGCAGGGCCGGGATGTCGGCGCCGTCCAGATCCTCTTGCCCCAGATGCACGAAACCGATCTCCAGCTCCAGCGCAAGCTGCCAGTGATCGTTCAGGATCAGCGTCGCGCCATGCGCCGCGCAGGCGGCCCGCGCCCGGAGCACCTCGTCGCGCAGGGTGGCCTGCGGCAGGCCCTTGACGCGCAGCTGCACCGTGCGCACGCCCAGCGGCACCAGCCGTTCCAGCAGATCGGCGCTGCCGCAGATCAGGTAGAATGGATCCAGCATCAGGCCAGCTCCGCCGTGCCGAAGACCGGGGTGGAGGGCGCGGCCATGTCGCGGCGCGGCATCAGCCCGGCGGCCTGCGCCATGCGGCCGGCCTCGACCGCGCGGGCAAAGGCGGCGGCCATGGCCACGGGGTCGTCCGCCTGTGCCACGGCGGTGTTCAAGAGCACCGCGTCAAAGCCCAGCTCCATCGCCCGCGCGGCATCCGACGGCGCGCCGATCCCGGCGTCTATGACCAGCGGCACGTTCGGAAAATGCGCCCGCATCGCGCGCAGCCCCTCGATGTTGCGCAACCCCTGACCCGACCCGATCGGCGCGCCCCACGGCATCAGAACGCGGCAGCCGGCCTCCACGAGCTTCTCGCCCAGCACCAGATCCTCGGTGGTGTAGGGAAAGACCTTGAAGCCCTCGGCGCAGAGCACACGGGCGGCCTCGACCAGCGCGAAGGGGTCGGGTTGCAGCGTGTCGGCATGGCCGATCACCTCGAGCTTGATCCAGCGCGTGCCGAAGAGTTCGCGCGCCATCCGCGCGGTGGTGATCGCCTCGCGCGCGGTATGGCAGCCGGCGGTGTTGGGCAGGATGCGGCAGCCGGATTGGGAAAGGATCTGCCGGAACGCCGCGCCGTCCGGCCCCTCGCGGCGCAGGCTGACGGTGATGACCTGCGTGCCCGAGGCGGCGATCGCCTCGCGCAGGACGGCCGGAGAGGGATATTGCGCCGTGCCCAGCATCAGGCGCGATTGCAAGTCGATGCCGTAGAACATCCTATCCTCCCTGCATCGGGCGCAGCACCTCGACCCGGTCGCCGGGGTGCAGGGGGGTGGTGTCGCGGGCCTCCCGCGGCACGAAATCGCCGTTCAGCGCGGTGGCGACCGTGACGGGATCGTGGCCGCGTTCGGCCAGAAGCGCCAAAAGGGTGGCGGCCTCGGTTTCGGTGGGGCGTCCGTTCAGCTCGATACGCATGGGGCGGTCTCCTGTCTCAGGGTCGCGGCCAGCTTTTCGGCCAGCGCGGGCGCGGCCAGAAAGCCGTGGCGATACATGCCGTTGAAAAAGATCCGCTCTGCGCCAAAGCGCAGGGCGGGGATGTTGTCTGGAAAGGCGGGGCGTAGCCCGGCGCCGGTTTCGACCAGCTCCGCCTCGGCAAAGGCGGGGTGAAGGGTCCAGGCGGTCGACAGCAGCTCCATCACCGCGCGCGCCGTGACCGGGCCGGGGCGGGCGCTTTCGACCATGGTGGCGCCGACCATGTAGTGCCCGTCCCCGCGCGGCACGACATAGCAGGGAAAGCGCGGATGCAAGAGCCGCACGGTCCGCGACAGCGCCACGTCGGGGGCGTGCAGCAGCAGCATCTCGCCCCGCACCGCGCGCAGGTCCGGCAGATGCGGGGCGGCGGCCCAGCCGGTGCAGTCGATGATCTGTCCCCGCGCCGGGCCGGAGTGAAAGCGCACGCCCATCTCCACAAGCCGCGCGCGAAGGCGGGCCAATGCGGCGCGCGGGTCCATATGCGCCTCGCCGGCGAAGAACAGGCCACGGGCGAAGCGGCCGGCCAGATCGGGCTCCAGCGCGCCGGGATCGACCCAGTCGTGGCCTTGCGTGGCCCGAGCGAACCGGTCCAGCTCCGCCGCGTCGCGCGCCGGCGCGACGACCAGCGTGCCGCGCCGGTGCACCTCGGCCCCGTGCGATTCCCACCAGTCCGCCGCGCCCGCGCCCATCCGCACCACCGCCTCGGGCGCGGTTTCGCCTTCGCAGAAGGGCGCGAGCATCCCGCCCGCCAGAGCCGAGACGGGATCGGGCGCGTCCTGGGGTTCGATCACCTCGACATCCAGCCCGCGTTCGGCCAGCGCGGTGGCGGCGCAGAGCCCCGCCACGCCCGAGCCCAGCACCGAGATCATTCCCCTGCCTCCGGCGCGGGGATGTAAAGGTCGCCGCCGTCGCGGAATTTCTCGGCCATGCTCTCCATGCCCTGCTGGCGTTCAGCCTCGGCGCGGATGTCGTGGCTGATCTTCATCGAGCAGAATTTCGGCCCGCACATGGAACAGAAATGCGCGAGCTTGTGCGCCTCGGCGGGCAGGGTTTCGTCGTGCATCTCGCGCGCCGTGTCGGGGTCGAGGCCAAGGTTGAACTGGTCCTGCCATCGGAATTCGAACCGCGCGCTGCTGAGCGCGTCGTCGCGCGCCCGCGCGCCGGGATGCCCCTTGGCCAGGTCGGCGGCATGAGCGGCCAGCTTGTAGGTGATGACGCCGGTTTTCACGTCGTCGCGGTCGGGTAGGCCCAGATGCTCCTTGGGTGTGACATAGCACAGCATCGCCGTGCCAAACCAGCCGATCATCGCCGCGCCGATGGCGCTGGTGATGTGGTCGTAGCCCGGCGCGATGTCGGTGGTGAGCGGTCCAAGCGTGTAAAAGGGCGCCTCGTGGCAGTGTTTCAGCTGCTCTTCGACATTCTCCTTGATCTTGTGCATCGGCACATGGCCGGGGCCTTCGATCATCACCTGGCAATCCTTTTCCCAGGCGATCTTCGTGAGTTCCCCCAGCGTGCGCAGCTCGGCGAATTGGGCCTCGTCATTGGCGTCGGCGATCGAGCCCGGGCGCAGCCCGTCGCCGAGGCTGAAACTCACGTCATAGGCGCGGGCGATGTCGCAGATCTCGTCGAAATGTTCATACAGGAAGGACTCTCGGTGGTGGTGCAGGCACCACTTGGCGATGATCGAGCCGCCCCGGCTGACGATGCCGGTCACCCGTTTCGCGGTCATCGGGATCATGTGCAGGCGCAGGCCCGCATGGATGGTGAAGTAGTCCACCCCCTGTTCGGCCTGTTCGATCAGCGTGTCGCGGAAGATCTCCCATGTCAGATCCTCGGCCACGCCGCCCACCTTTTCCAGTGCCTGATACATCGGGACGGTGCCGATGGGGACCGGGCTGTTGCGGATGATCCATTCGCGGATGTTGTGGATGTTGCGGCCGGTGGAGAGGTCCATCACCGTATCCGCCCCCCAGCGGATCGCCCAGATCATCTTTTCCACCTCGTCCTCCATCGACGAGGTGACGGCGGAATTGCCGATATTGGCATTCACCTTGACCTTGAAATTGCGGCCGATGATGACGGGTTCCAGCTCGGGGTGGTTGACGTTGGCGGGGATGATGGCGCGGCCGGCGGCGATCTCCTGCCGGACGAATTCGGGCGTCACCAGATCGGGGATCGCGGCGCCGAAGGGCTCTCCGTCGCGGGAATGGGCGGCTGCGCGGCCCTCGTTTTCGCGGATGGCGACGAATTCCATCTCGGGCGTGATGATGCCGGCGCGGGCATAGGCCAGCTGCGTCACCGCGCGCCCGCCGGCCGCGCGCAGCGGGCGATGGCGGGTCGGAAATTCCGGCGTCAGCCGGGCGCCTTCGGCAAAGCCGTTGTCGGCGGGCGCCACCGGGCGGGGGTCGGTTTCCCCGACATCGCCGCGCGCCCGCAGCCACGCCCCGCGCCAGCGCGGAAGGCCGTGGGAAATGTCGATCCGGGCCGCGGCGTCGGTATAGGGGCCCGAGCTGTCATAGACGGTCAGCGGCGGCCCGCCGGTCAGGGCGATCTCGCGCATGGGCACGCTTATGTCGTGGCGTTCGCCCGCGACGTGGATCTTGCGCGATGCCGGCAGCGGCCCGGTGGTGACGGTGGGGGTGGGGTGGTCCTTCATCTCGGTCTCCTCTTGCGATGAGACCCAGAAGACGTCCTTTGCAGAAAGGGGCCGGGGCGGCCCCTGAGATGCGCTCGCGCACAAATTGGCCACTGCGGCCCGAAAGGCCCGCCGCCGGAACGCTTGTGGCGGAAATCCTCCCGGTCTTCCTACGCCAGTATCAACTGGGTCAGGTTCGAAGGGTCGCCTCACCGGGCCCGTCGCCGGAGCCCCGTCAGCCTCTCAGTCCCCTTGGCGGGACTCCCCTGACTGCGCGCAAGTATTCGAAGCGCCCCCCCGATTGTCAACCGTTGCAACCCGCCGCGGCCGCGCAAGAGGTGCGGCGGTCCGGGTTCCGTCCGAGGCGGAGATGGGGTGGATGCCGCTCTCCCCAGTCGACATCGCAATGTGCCAAGCTTGCGGTGTCAACACACAAGCTGAAGGAGAGGGCATCCATGGGAGGGGCTGGCATCACCGGCGTCGATCTCGCATGGAACGTGTTTCAGGTGCATGGCTCGGCGGTGGATGGGTCGGTTGTGATGCGCGAGAGGCTGTCAGGACCGTGTTTCGCTGCCAGTCGCGACTGAACCAAATGACGATCTAAACCATCAGTAGAATCAATTAAAACAATAGCTTATAGGGCGGAGAGCGTTCGATCCTAGGCCCATCCCCTCCGCCACTTGCCCTTGGCAAAGCGTTCTCTCGATCCGGCCGCGCCCGAAATTTTCCGTTGTTTTCGAGGGTTATGCGAGTGGGGCTGTT
>NZ_FQVK01000040.1 GCF_900129345.1 Ruegeria intermedia
GACGCGCTCTTCGCCGACCCGCATCTCGGCCGCGACGTGGTCTACACCGCCGAGGGCGGCGCGCCCGTGCTGGTGCGCGCCATCCTGCGCCGGCCCGACGACGTCACCGGCTTCGGCGATGCGCGCCTTTGGTCGGAAACGACGCGGGTGGATCTGCGTGTGGCCGAGGTCGCAAACCCGCGCCCCGGCGACCGCATCGAGATCGACGGCGCGGCCTTCCTTATCCAGGGCGAACCCGTCCGCGACCGCGAGCGGCTGGTCTGGACCGTGGACCTGCGCCCTGCGTGACCTGCGATGAAACTGAAGCTCGACGTCACGTCGGATCTCGTCGCCGCCATGGCCGCCGAGGTGAAGGCGGGCGAGAAGGCCGTCACCGCCGCCATGCGCGAGGCCGGGACCGGGCTGAAGACGGCCTGGCGTGGGCAGATCACCGGCGCGGGGCTCGGGCGGCGGCTCGCCAACTCGATCCGGAGCCAGACCTACCCGAAGGTCGGCGAAAGCCTGAACGCCGCCGCGCTGGTCTGGTCGAAGGCGCCCGTCATCGTCGGCGCCCATGACACCGGCCCGCTCATCCGCTCTCGCGACGGCTTCTGGCTGGCGATCCCGCTGCCCGCCGCCGGCAAGGGGCGGCGCGGGGCGAAGCTGACCCCCGGCGAATGGGAGCGGCGGCGCGGCCTGCGCCTGCGTTTCGTCTATCGCCGGCGCGGGCCGAGCCTGCTGGTGGCCGATGGGCGGCTCAACACGCGCGGACTTGGTGTCGCCTCCCGCTCGAAGACCGGACGCGGCCGCGCCACCGTGCCGATCTTCCTGCTGGTCCCGCAGGTCAGGCTGCCGAAGCGGCTGAACCTTGATCGCGACGCCGAGCGGGCGCTCGACAGCGTGCCGGGGTTGATCGTGGCGAATTGGGTGGAAACCCGCCTCTGACGCCCATGGTCGACAGCTTCCCCTTATTGGCATATATTGCCAATGAAGGAGAAAAAACCATGGCCACGAGAAACGTCGTCCTCACCGAAAGCCAGTCCGCGCTGGTCGATCGCCTGGTCGCCTCGGGGCGCTATCAGAATGCCAGCGAGGCCCTGCGCGCGGGGCTGCGGCTTCTGGAACGCGAGGAAGCACAACTCAATGCTCTGCGCGCGCGGCTCGAGGCCAGCCTGGACCAGGCCCGGCGCGGCGATCTTGCCGAAGGTTCGGGTGAAGACGCCATCCGGCGGGCCTTCCGCGCGGCTCGGACCGCGCGGTGAGCGGCAAGCCATGGCGCCTGACACGGGCAGCCGAAGCATCGCTCGTCGACATCGCGCTCTGGACCTACCAGACATTCGGCCCGCGACAGGCCGAGGCCTACGAAGCCGACCTGATCGACCGCTGCGCGGCAATCGCGCGGGACGAGGCCCCGTGGCAGAGCTGCGCCAAGGTGATTGATCCGCGCCTGCCCGAGGATCTGCGCTTCACCCGCTGTGGCGAGCACCTGATCGTGTTCGTGGATGAGCCCGACCGGGTGATCATCGTCGATTTCCTGCACGGGCGGCGCGATCTTCCCGCGCGGCTGACGGAGTTGCCGCGCCGGGACGACTGACCGGACCCATCGCATAGCTTTGAGGCTTCGATGCCCACCCCACGCGAAACCATCCTCGCCGCGCTGCATGCGCGGCTCTCGGCGTTGCCGGCCACCGTCCTGCGGGGCGAGGTGCTGCCCGAGCGCGTGCCGGCCGGGGGGCTCGTCATACTGCGCGACGGCGAGCCGGGCGGGCCTGAGGTGACGTTGTCGCCGCTCGCCTACCACTACCAGCACCGCGCCGAGATCGAGGCGGTCGTGCAGGGCGCTGACCGTGACGGGGCCTTCGACACGCTGATCGCCAGCATCGGCGCGGCGCTCGCCGCTGACCGGACATTGGGCGGCCTGTGCGACTGGGTCGAAGCGGAAGCGCCGCGGCCGGTCGATCTGCCCATCGAGGGCGCGGCGAGCCTCAAGGCCGCCGTCATCCCGGTGGTGCTGCACTATTCCACGGCCGATCCCTTGGCCTGATCCCAAACACAGGAGAACACCATGGCACGCGCCCAGGGGGCGCGGTCGCAGCTCGCGGCCGCGTTCGAGACGACCTATGGCACCGCGCCGGCCTCGGGCTTCATGCAGATGCCCTTCGCCAGCGCCTCGCTCGGGGCCGAGCAGCCGCTGCTGGCCTCGGAACTGCTCGGCTATGGCCGCGACCCGCTGGCGCCGATCAAGGACGCGGTGACGGCCGATGGCGACATCACCGTGCCGCTCGACGCCGAGGCCTTCGGCTTCTGGCTGAAAGCAGCGTTTGGGGCGCCCACCACCACCGGCACTACCAACAAGACCCACACCTTCAAGTCGGGCTCGTGGTCGCTGCCCAGCGTGGCGATCGAGGTGGCGATGCCGGAGATCCCGCGCTTTGCCATGTACACCGGCTGCGTGCTCGATCAGCTCAGCATCGCCATGCAGCGATCCGGCCTACTGACAGCGGATGTGAAGCTGGTGGCGCAGGGGGAGAGCGTCGCCACATCAACAGCGGCCGGAACGCCCACGGCCTACGCCCTGCAACGGTTCGGGCATTTCAACGGGGCGATCAAACGCAACGGCACGGCGCTTGGTAACATCGTCTCGGCCGATCTCATCTATGCCAACAATGTCGAACGCATCGAGACCATCCGCAACGACGGGCGCATAGACGGGGCCGATCCCTCGATTGCCGCGCTGACCGGCAAGATCGACGTGCGCTTTGCCGACACGACGCTGATGGACCAGGCGCTGAACGGGACGGCGGCGAGCCTCGAGTTCTCCTGGGTGATCTCGGCCAATGTCAGCCTGACGATCACCACCCATGCCGTCTACCTCCCGCGACCCCGGGTCGAGATCCAGGGGCCGCAGGGCATCCAGGCCAGTTTCGACTGGCAGGCGGCCTACGATTCCGTGGCCGGGCAGATGTGCACAATCGTCCTCAAGAACGCAGTTGCGAGTTATTGACCATGTTGACGCTCGACCTCTCCAATGAACCGCGCTGGCACGAACTTGCGCCCGGCGTGCGGGTGCAACTGCGTCCGCTGACCACGGCCCTGATGGTGGCGACGCGCAGCGACCCGGCCGTGGAGGCCGTCCCCGAAGAGGCCTCCAACGAGGAACGCGCACTGGCCTTCGCCAAGGCGCTGGCGCGGCGGGCAGTGCTTGCCTGGGAGGGTATCGGCGATTCCGACGGTAACTCGATTGAGCCAAGCCCCGACGCCATCGACGCGCTCCTGGACATCTGGCTGATCTTCGAGGCCTTCCAGCTCGCATACGTCTCGAAGGGCCTGCTTCTGGAACAGGAAAAAAACGCCTCCGCGCCCTTGCCGAATGGTCCTTCGGCGGGGGCGAGCGATACTGCGAAGCCTGCAAGCAAGCCTGCCCGGACTGCCCGGCGCGGCTGAACCGGCCGCTCACGCTTGAGGGCTGGCAGGTCTGGGACCTTGTCGGCCGTCTCGGCGGGCAGTTGCGGGTGCTGCCCGGCGCGGTGATCGGTTGGGATATGTCGGCCGCGCTCGCGCTTGGGCATGCACTGGGCGTGTCGCCCACCGCAATGGCCGAACTCTTGCCGGTCATCGAAGCGGTGATGGTCGCCAAGCTCAACGAACAGATGGCCGCCTCGGAAGGCGGGGGCTTCAGTCCGACGCTTTCGGGATCAGGGTGACGTCGGGCAGACCCTCGAAATGCCCGTCGCAGGTCACCAACCTGGCGCCGTGGACGCGCGCCGTCGCGAAGATGATCGCGTCCGCCGTTGCGAGCCGGTGCTCGCGGCAGGCCTCGGCGGCGGCCAGCGCGGTTTCGGTGTCGAGCGACACGACACGGCAGACCTGCGTGAAGGCGATGACCTGATCGGCCCGGTCCTCGCCGACCTCGCGGGTGAGCCACTTGGCCAGTTCGAGCTGAACCATGGTCGGCACCAGCCAGTCGGCCGGTTCGGGCAGATGCGCCTCGAGCCTGTCGCCCGTGGGGGAGCCGATCAGCCACTCGATCCAGGCCGAGGTATCGACGAGAACCATCAGAACCGGTCCGCGTGATCGCGATGATCGGCCGGGTTGGCGCCCTTCGCCAGTCCCTTGAGATCGTCCCGCCTCGGCACCGGCACGACGAGCACCCCGGTCCCCTTGGGGATGAAGGCGAAGGTCTGGCCGGCCTTCCACCCATGGGCCTCGCGCACCGCCTTGGGGATCGAGATCTGGAACTTCGAGGACAGCTTCGCGGTCTCGGTCATGTTTCTTACTCTGGGCTGATCGACACACGGAACGTAAGGCGATCCGTCCTGCGCTTCAAGGGAGTACGCAATGGCCGAGAAGAGGGTCAGCGTCCGCCTCGCTGCGGTCGGCGGCAGGCAGGTGCGCGCCGAACTGGAAGGTGTCGGCGAAGCCGGGGCCCGTGGCTTCGGGCGCCTCAGCCGCGAGATGGAGGCGGCCAACGCGCGCCTCGCGGGGTTCGCACGGCGCGTGCGCGTGGCCGCTGCCGCCGCCGTCGCGGCTGCCACGACGGCAGGCGTCGCCATGGTGCGGTCCGGCCTGCAAACCGTCGATGCGCAGGCCAAGCTGGCCCAGTCTCTGGGCACCACCGTCGCCTCGATCCAGACGCTGGAACGGGCGGGCGAACTCGCCGGCGTCACCATGTCCGGGATCGAGCAGGCGACGAAGGATCTGACGCGCCGTCTCAGCCAGGCTGCCGCAGGAACCGGCCCCGCCGCGCAGGCGCTGGACCGGCTGGGGCTCTCGGCCTCCGATCTGCTGACCCTGCCGCTCGACGAACGCGTCGGCGCAATCAACGCCGCCATCGAGGACTTCGTGCCCGCCGCCGAGCGTGCCGCCGTCGCGGGGCAGCTCTTCGGCGAGGAAGGTTCCATCGCCATGAGCCGGATCGACACCGCGACCTTGCGCCAGGCGACCGAGGACGTGCGCGCTTTTGGCGTCGTGGTCTCGGAAGCCGACGCCGACCAGATCGAACTCACCAACGATGCGATTTCACGGCTCGGGCTGATCTGGCGCGGACTGTCGAATCAGCTCGCCGTTGCCGCCGCACCGGCTCTGGAAGCGGTCGCGGATGCCATGGCCACGCTCGCGAGCCGCACCGGCCCGCTCGGCCAGGCCATCGCCGGGCTCTTCGAGAACATCGGTCGCCTGACCACTTATACCGCCACGTTCGCTGCCTTCCTCGTCAGCCGCTGGGTTGCCGGACTGGCTGCTGCCGCTCTGTCCGTGCGTGGTCTCGCCACCGCACTGGTCGTCCTGCGCGGGGCACTGATCCGCACTGGCATCGGCGCCCTGATCGTCGGTGCGGGGGAGTTGATCTACCAGTTCACCCGGCTGGTGCGCGGCGCCGGCGGCTTTGGCGAGGCGCTGGAACTCATGGGCAATGTTGCCAAGGCCGTCTGGGACGGGATCAAGGTCACCGTCACCTCCTTCGTCGACGATTTCCGCGCCATGCGTGCGGACATCGAGGCGATCTGGCTGCGGCTCATGGCCTTCCTGTCCTCGAAGTGGGCCGACTTCCTCGCCCAGATTGGGCCGACCTTCAACGCGGTTTCCGAGCGCATCGGGGCGGATGCGCGGATCGACGTTTTCGGCGCGCAGAGCTACGCGTCGTATCTGGACCATGCAGCCAGCAATGCCGGCCACCAGGCCGATGCGCTGCGTTCCCGCGCCGCCGACACCCGCGCCCATGCCTTCGATGGCGTGCGCGAGGCGGTGGACGCACTCCGCGCCGCGATGCAGGCAAGCAGCGAGGACGGTGCGGATGCGCTCGACCAGGCGAGGGCGGCGGCTGATCGGGTGACGGAGGCGCTGGATACCGCCGGTCAGGCCGGCCGCACGGCCGGGGCGGCTAATGCGGATGGCGCTGACCAGGCGGCGACCGGCTGGGCGGCGGTGACCGCGACGCTGGCAGACTACGCCGCCAAGGCCCGCGATATCGGCGCCGATATCGGCCAGAGCCTCGTGGGCGCCTTCCGCAGCGCCGAGGACGCGGTGGCGGAGTTCGTGAAGTCCGGCAAGCTGGATTTCCGCGATCTCGTCACTTCGCTGATCGCCGATCTGGCGCGGCTCGCGGCAAGGCGGTTCATCCTTGGCCCACTCGCCAGCGCCCTCGGTGGCATCCTCGGCGGCGCGGGCGGGCTGTTTGCGAACGTCCTGCATGCGGGTGGCATTGTTGGCGGGCCGGCACCGTCGCGCATGGCCCCCGTCATGGCCTTTGCCGGCGCGCCTCGAATGCACGGTGGAGGCTGGGCCGGCCTCAGGCCCGACGAGGTGCCTGCGATCCTGCAGCGCGGCGAGCGCGTGCTCTCGCGCCGCGAGGCGCAGAGCTACGGCGCCGGTGGCGGCGTCACCATCAACATCAATACCCGCGACGCCGAGAGCTTCCGGCAATCGCGCACGCAAGTTGCGGCCGACATTGCCCGGGCGGTGTCGCTGGGCAGACGGGGGCTCTGATGGCGTTTCACCAGGTTCGGTTCCCCGACGATATCAGCCGGGGTGCACGAGGCGGGCCGGAGCGCCGCACGCAGATCGTCGAACTTGCCTCCGGCGACGAGGAGCGAAACGCCAGCTGGGCCAATTCGCGCCGCCGCTACGACGTGGCCTATGGCATCCGCCGCGCGGACGATCTGGCGGCGGCGGTGGCGTTCTTCGAGGCCCGTAATGGCAGGCTTTACGGGTTCCGCTTCAAGGACTGGGCCGATTACAAGTCGAGCGCGCCATCCCAGACGCCCGCGGCGACCGACCAGGTCATCGGCACCGGGGACGGCACCACCACCGACTTCCAGCTGGTGAAGGCCTACGCGTCTGGCGCGCAAAGCTGGAACCGGGCCATCACCAAGCCCGTCGCCGGAACGGTGCGCGTCGCCATTGATGGCACCGAGCAGGCGACCGGCTGGTCCATCGACACCACCACCGGCCTCGTCACCTTCGCCACCGCCCCGGCCAATGGTGCCGCAATCACCGCCGGCTTCGAATTCGACGTCCCCGTCCGCTTCGACACCGACACGCTCGACGTAACGCTCGATATCGAACGCCTCGGCTCCATCACCTCCATCCCGCTCCTGGAGATCCGGCGATGAACGACAATTCCGGCTTCGTGGCGACGGTGCTGCGCGATCTCGCGGCCTCGACGGCCGTGATCCTCGCCGCCTGGGGCGCGCTCGGCGGGGCCACCAACGCGCTGACCACGAAGATGCGCCTGCGCGACGCCCTGCGCCACATCCTGCTCGGCGGGCTGATCGCGACCGGCATGGGGAGCCTGTCGATGGCCGTCATCACCAGCTGGCTCGGCCTGCCGCCACAGGCGATCCCGGCCGGCGGGGCCGCCGGTTCCGCCGCCTATCTCGTCGGCGTCTTCGGCCCGGCGGTGATCGAACTGGTGCTTGCCCGCCTTCGCCAGGCGCGGGAGGGCCGCGATGACTGAACTCGTCCGTGTCCTGCGCGGGCTGCGGCTCGTCGCCGGCAGCCCGCGCGAGCGCTTCGTCCATCGGCTGGCGGTCGGCTTCGCGGTGGCCGCGCTGATCCTGTTCCTCTCGCTTCTCGGATAGTTCCATGCACATGACAGACCGGGGCCTTTTGGCCCTTGCCCGGCACGAAGGCGTCGTGCCCGGGCCTTACCTCGATTCCACCGGCACCTGGACCTTCGGCATCGGCCACACGGCCGCCGCCGGGCCACCCGATCCCGCCACCATGCCGCGTGGGATGCCCGCCGATATCGACTTGGCAATCCGCGAGGCGTTCCGGCTGTTTCGCGCCGATCTGGCCCGCTTCGAAGCCGACGTCCTGCGCGCCGTGACCGTGCCGCTTGCGCCGCATGAGTTCGATGCGCTGGTCTCGTTCCACTACAACACCGGCGGCATCGCCCGCGCGGCGCTCACCCGGAATCTCAACGCCGGCAATCGCGTAGCCGCCGCCGACGCGTTCCTGAACTGGCGCAAGCCCGCTTCGATCATCCCCCGACGCGAGGCTGAACGCGACCTGTTTCGTCATGGCCGCTATCCCACCGGAACGATCCCGGTATGGGGTGTGGACGCGCAGGGACGCGTGGACTTCTCGCGGCCGATCCGCCGCCTGACCGGGGATGAGGCGCTGGAACTGTTGCGTCCCGCCAAGCCCGCCATTCCCGCCACACCCGATCCGCCGACCAGTTGGCACGCTCGCTTGGTCGATTTCCTTTCCACCCTGATCCGGAGGACCTGATCCCCATGCGCTACATCCGACCGACTTCGCTCACATGGTGGGCGGGACTGCTCGCCATGCTCACGGGCATTGCATCTGTCGCGCTTCCCGCCACCGGCCCGCTCGCCGAACTGTCCCGCCTCGTCGCGCTCCTCGCCGGCTCAGGTGATGCCTCGCCCGCCGGCCTCATGTTTCTCGGTCTCGGCCTGATCGGCCTGCGAGACCGGATCGAGCGCGGGTTCCGCGGCGATGACTGAGTTCCTGATCTGGCTGGTCGCCGCTCTGGGCGCGGTCGGGGGCGTTGTCCTCGGCCGGGCCTGGGGGCGGGTGGAAGGAAAGCGTCAGGGCAAACGGGAGGCCGAACGCGATGCATTGGAAGAGACAATCGGCAAGGTCGAACGCGGGCGCGACGCGGTTCGTGACGGCCGCGACGCTGGCGATCCTGCTCAGCGGCTGCGCAACAACGACGGTGCCTGGTGATGCCGGCTGCATCTCCTACGCAGAGGCGCGGCTGGCCCGGCCACCTGCGGAAACCGTGACGCAGGTGCCGCCGGCATGGGCGGACTGGATCGCCGATCTCGATGACCGCATGACGGGAACCTGCCGATGAAATCCCTCTCTCCCGCGCTGCAGGCACATCTCGACGAGGGCACCACGACGCTTGCCTGGTGCTGGCGCATCATCCGCGCCGACGGCCAGGTGTTCGGCTTCACCGACCACGACCTGCCTCTGACCTTCGATGGCACCAGCTTTGAGCCCGAAAGCGGCTTTGCGGCGTCCGAGCTGCGCGCTTCGGGCGATCTCGTGGTGGACGCGCAGGATGCAGAGGGCGTGCTGCGCTCGGGCGTCATCACCGAGGCCGACATTGCCGCGGGGCTCTGGGACGGGGCAGCGGTCGAGGTCTGGCGGGTGAACTGGGCCGACACGAGCCAGCGCGTGCTCATGCGCCGAGGTGCCATCGGCGAGATTCGGCGCGGGCGGGTGGCCTTCACCGCCGAGATGCGCTCGCTCGCCCATGTGCTCGACCAGCCGGTGGGGCGGAGTTTCCAGGCCGGGTGTGATGCTGTGCTGGGTGACGGGCGCTGCGGGATCGACCTCGAGAACCCGGCCTGGAAGGGCAGCGGTTCCGTGGCGGTGCTGCTGCGAGACCGGGCGTTTTCTGTGGCGGGGCTTTCTGGCTTTGGCACGGGGCTCTTCACCTTTGGAACGCTGACCTGGGATACGGGCACCAATACTGGCCGGACAGTGGAGGTGGAACGCCACGAGGTGGCGAGCACCGGCGAGGCGGTCATCACGCTGCTGGAACCGCCCGCGAGCCCCATTGCCGCGAACGACGCCTTCACCATCCGCGCCGGCTGCGACAAGGCCTTCGGCACCTGCCGCGATCGCTTCGGCAACACCGCCAACTTCCGGGGCTTTCCGCATATCCCGGGAAACGACACGGTGCTGCGCTACGCCTCCCAAGGGAAGGCGAATGACGGGAGCGTGCTGTGAGCGCGGGCTTCATCCGTCGCCCCGTTGCGCCGGCGAAGGTGATCGCGGCGGCGCGGTCCTGGCTCGGCACGCCCTATCACGACCAGCAGAGCGTGAAGGGCATCGGCTGCGACTGTCTCGGGCTCGCGCGCGGCATCTGGCGCGAAGTTTTGGGGCCTGAGCCGTTCCCGATCCCGCCCTACAGCCGCGACTGGGGCGAGACCGGGCCGGTCGAGGTGCTGGCCGAGGGCGCCCGCGGCTGCATGATCGAGGTGGGGAGGCATGATCCGCCACCCGGCGCGCTTCTGATGTTCCGCATGCGCGAGCGCGCCATCGCCAAGCATCTCGGTATCTTCACCGACTGCGACACCCTCATCCACGCCCGCGAACGGCTGGGCGTGATCGAGGAACCTTTCAACCGGTCCTGGCGGCGGTGCGTCGCCTTCGCCTTTCTCTACCCGCAACCCTGGAGGCGATAATGGCCACGCTCGTGCTCGGTCTGGCCGGTCAGGCCATCGGTGCCTCGATCGGTGGCGGTCTCCTCGGCATCTCGGCCGCCACCATCGGCGGCGCGATCGGCACCATGGCGGGGTCTGTCGTTGACAGCTGGATCGTCGGCTCGCTGCAGCCCGACCAGCGCTACGAGGGTGCAAGGCTCGACAGCCTGCGGGTCACCTCGGCCACCGAGGGCAGCACGATCCCGCGCGTCTTCGGCCGCATGCGTCTGGGCGGCAACATCATCTGGGCCACCGACTTCACCGAGCATGTCAGCACCAGCACCCAGGGCGGCGGCAAGGGCGGCGGGCCGACGGTCACCACGACCGAGTATTCCTATACGGCGTCCTTTGCGGTCGCCTTGTGTGAAGGCCCGATCACCGGCATCGGCCGCATCTGGGCCGATGGGGAGCTTCTCGATACTTCCACCGTCACTCGGCGCTGGTATCCGGGCGATGAGGCGCAAATGGCCGACCCGTTCATCGCCGGGAAGATGGGCGCCGAAGGCGCGCCGGCCTATCGCGGCACGGCCTATGTCGTCTTCGAGGAACTCGACCTCACCCCCTTTGGCAATCGCATCCCGCAGCTTTCCTTCGAGGTTTTCCGGCCGCTCGCCGACCCCGACACGGCCGAAGGCGCGATCCGGGCGGTGACCATGATCCCCGGCGCGGGCGAGTTCGTCTATGCCACCGATCCGGTGATGCGGAAGGAGGGCGCGAAGACGACGCCGGAGAATGTCCATGCCGAGACCGACAGGGCGGATTTCCTGGTTTCGCTCGACCGGCTCGAGGCGCTGGCGCCGGGGGTCGAAAGCGTGTCGCTGGTGGTCTCGTGGTTCGGCAACGACCTGCGCGCGGGCCATTGCACCATTCGTCCCGGCGTCGAGACAGCCACCAAGACCACCACACCGCAGGTCTGGCAGGTAAACGGGGTGAACCGGGCCGCGGCGCATCTCGTCTCGACCGATACCGAGGGCCGGCCGGTCTATGGCGGCACGCCGAGCGACGCGGCCGTGGTCCAGGCAATCAAGGAGATGAAGGCGCGGGGCTACCGCGTCACCTACTATCCCTTCATCCTCATGGATGTCCCCGAGGGCAACACGTTGCCGAACCCCTACAGCGACAACGTCGCCACAATCGGCCAGCCCGCGCTGCCATGGCGTGGGCGGATCACCTGTTCGCCGGCGCCCGGTTACGCGGGCACGGTGGACAAGTCGGCCACGGCGGCCAGCCAGGTCGCTGCCTACTTCGGCAATGCGCAGGTCTCCGACTTCGCGGTCTCGGGCGAGACGGTCTCCTGGACCGGCAGCGCCGACTGGGGCTGGCGGCGGATGATCCTGCATTATGCCCATCTCTGCGCGGCGGCCGGCGGAGTCGATGCCTTCCTGATCGGCTCCGAACTGCGCGGGCTGACCACCATCCGCGACAGCGCGAAGAGCTATCCGGCGGTGGCGGAGCTCCGGAGCCTCGCGGCTGATGTGCGCGCGATCCTCGGGCCCACCACCAAGGTCAGCTACGCCGCCGACTGGTCGGAATACTTCGGCCACCAGCCTGCCGATGGCTCGGGCGACGTGTTCTTCCATCTCGATCCCTTGTGGGCCGATGCCAACATCGATTTCGTCGGGATCGACAACTACATGCCGCTCTCCGACTGGCGGGACGGCTTCGAGCACGCGGATGCGGTTGCGGGCGCGCCGGCGGTGTATGACCGCGCCTACCTGCAATCGAACATCGCCGGCGGTGAGGGCTTCGACTGGTTCTACGTGAACGCGGCGGACCGCGAGGCGCAGATCCGCACGCCG
The DNA here is from genome assembly GCF_900129345.1 of Ruegeria intermedia. GTDB lineage: Bacteria > Pseudomonadota > Alphaproteobacteria > Rhodobacterales > Rhodobacteraceae > Ruegeria > Ruegeria intermedia. The sequence continues at coordinate 11,957 of NZ_FQVK01000040.1, forward strand.
ATCTCGGATGGGGCCTATGGCAAGGACTGGGTCTTCCGCTACAAGGACCTGGTGAGCTGGTGGTCGAACCCGCATTACGACCGCCCCGGTGGCGTTGAAAGCGCGACGCCGACGGCATGGACGCCACAGTCCAAGCCCATCCGCTTTACCGAGTTCGGCTGCCCCTCCATTGACCGGGGCACGAACCAGCCGAACGTCTTTTTCGACCCGAAGTCGTCGGAAAGCACGGCGCCATTCTTCTCCCGCGGCTGGCGCGACGATGCCATCCAGAGGGCCTATCTCGAGGCGACAGCGCTCTACTGGGCCGATCCGGCGAACAACCCGGTCTCCACGGTCACCGGCAAGACCATGGTAGAGCTCAAGGATAGCGCCGCGTGGACCTGGGATGCCCGCCCGCATCCGTTCTTCCCGGCGCTCACCGACGTCTGGTCGGATGGCGCGAACTGGCAGCTCGGCCACTGGTTGACTGGTCGCCTCGGTGCGGTCTCGCTTGCCGCGCTGGTGCGGCGCCTGTGCCTCGCCGCCGGCATGGACGCCGCTCACATCGACGTCTCCGGCCTCTGGGGTGCCGTCGAGGGGCTCGTGATCCCGGCCATCGAAAGCCCGCGCACCACCGTCTCCATGCTGGCCCGCCACTTCGGTTTCGATGCGGTCGAGAGCGAGGGCGTGATCCGCTTCAGGTTGCGCGGCGCCGCGCCGGTGGCCACGCTGACCCCGGACGATCTCGTGGCCGGGAACGGCGAAGGCATTGAGCGAACCCGAGGCCAGGAAACCGAGCTTCCGCAGGTCCTGCGCTGGAGCGTGGCGCGCGCCGACGAGGACTATGACAGCGCCCTCGTCGAGGCGCGCCGCATCACCACCGGCGCGGTGCGCGTGACCGCCGAGAGTTTCCCCGTCGCCGTCGCCCCCGAGGAGGCCGAACGCCGCTGCCGCCGCGCCCTGATGGAGACCTGGATCGGGCGCGAACGGGCGAGCTTTTCCCTACCGCCGTCGCGCCTCGCGCTCGATCCGGGCGATGCGGTAATCTTTACCGACGACACCGCCACCGAGTTCCGCCTCACCCGCATTGCCGACGGGCTCTCCCGGCGCATAGAGGCCACCCGCCAGGACCGCGAGGTCTACGACCTGCCGCCGGGAGCCCAACGCACAGCCGCCGTGGCCCGCTCCGTGCCCCTCGGCGCGCCGCAGGTGGCGATCCTCGATCTGCCGCAGCTGACCGGCGCCCACACGCCACCCCGACCGCTCATTGCCGTCGATGCCGATCCCTGGCCGGGCACCGTTGCCGTTCTGCGCTCCCCCGAGACATCGGCCTGGGCGAGCTTCGCCACGATCACCCGCCGGGCGCGGATCGGAACGCTGGTCAGCGATTTGCCATCCGGACCGCCTTGGCGGTGGGATCGGGGATCGGTTCTCGAGATCGATCTCCCCTGGGGCCAGCTTGAAAGCGTCACCGAGCTGCAGCTCTTCGCAGGCGCCAACGCCTTCGCCGTGGAGCGCGCGCCCGGAACCTGGGAAGTCCTGCAGGCCCGAGACGTCACGCTCATCGCCCCCAGCCGCTATCGCCTGACCACGCTCCTGCGCGGCCAGCGGGGGACGGAGCACGCAATCGGCAATCCGGCGCCCACCGGGGCGCGGGTGGTGGTGCTGGACACGGCCGTCACTGAGTTGCCATTCACGGCTGGCGAGATCGGGCTGCCATGGAACCTCGCCGTGGGGCCGGCCTCGCGGCCGGTGTCGGATGCGAGCTATAGCCACCTGTCCCTGACGCCATCGGGCGCCTCGCTCCGGCCCTTCGCGCCGGTGCATCTCGCGGCAAAGGCCGAGCCGTCGGGCGACATTACCCTCTCTTGGACGCGCCGCTCCCGCGACCCGGCGGCCGACAGCTGGGAGGCGACCGAGGTGCCGCTCCTCGACCAGCCGGAATCTTGGGAGATCGACATTCTTGACGGTGCGACAGTCAAGCGCACGCTGGCGGCGGGGACGGCCAGCGTCACCTACAGCACCGCCGACCAGGTGGCCGACTGGGGCGCGGCGCTGGCGCCGGGCGCCACGCTGACCATTCGCGTGGCCCAGATCTCGCCCTTGCTCGGCCGGGGCATACCCGCCGAGGCTACCATCACCATCACCATCACTTGAGGCCCTCATGACCACCCCCAACCTTGCGCTTCCCTACATCGCTGCCGCGCAGGCGCAGAAGCACGTCACCCACAACGAAGCCCTCGACCGGCTTGACGGGCTGGTGCAGCTTTCGGTGAAGGACCGGGATCTGACAACGCCACCGCCGAGCCCGACGGAAGGTGATCGCTACATCGTGGCCACCGGTGCCACCGGCGCATGGGCCGGCTGGGACGGTGACGTGGCGCTGTTTTCCGGCGGGGTGTGGGTCCGGCTCGCGCCGCAAGCTGGCTGGCGGGTCTGGGTCGAGGACGAGGCGGTGCTGCTGGTTTTCGATGGCGCAGGGTGGGTCGGCGTCACGCCGGACGCGCTGCAAGGCCTCACCCGGCTGGGCATTGGCACCACAGCGGATGCGTCGAACCCGTTTTCTGCCAAGCTGAACGGGGCACTCTGGACCGCGCTCACCGCGGCCGAAGGCGGCACCGGTGATCTGCACCTAACCCTCAACAAGGAAACTGCCGCCGGGGTTCTGTCCTTCCTGCTGCAGACGGGGTTTTCCGGGCGGGCGGAATTCGGGCTCCTCGGCTCCGACGACCTGACCCTGAAGGTGAGCCCCGACGGCGCGGCCTGGCGCGACGCGCTGACCGTCGACCGTGCGACCGGCATCGTCGAGCAGCCGCAACTGCCACGCTTCAAGGCTTACACCAACTACGACAATTACGTCGCGCTCGCCACCTGGACGAAAATCGGCATCAACGCGGTCGAGGCCAATGATCAAGGCGCGTTCGACCCGGCGACCAACCTTTTCACCGCGCCGGTTGCAGGCACCTACCTCTTCGGCGCGAGCCTGCTCTACAAGGTCAATGCCAGCACCTCGGCACGGATGCGCGGGCGGCTGGTCCTGAACGGCACGACCGAAATCCGCGGCTCCTTCGGTGAAGTCTCCAGCTCCCACAAGTCGCTCGCCACCGCGCTCTGGCTGCAGACCATGGTGCCACTGGCGGCTGGCGATACCGTGGAACTGCAGGGGTATTTCCGGGCGGCGGACGGGTATTTCGCGGCGGATCATACGTCGTTCTGGGGCGCGAAGATCGGCTGAAGCCATGTCACTGGGCGTCGCATCCCTATCGCTGTCCAAGAAGCGTATCGCTCCGCAGGTGAGCCATCAGCAAGCCGGAGTGGCTGCCCCGCTCCAGCGCAAGCAGGCCGGGCTTCTCCGAGCGGCCGAAGGCGCAAAGATCTGGTTTCCACTTCCGTTCGGCCTCGATCATGCCCGACAGGATGTCTTCTCCCGCAACGTGCAGATCCGCCTTGGGCCGCGGCGCGCTGGCAGCGGCGGCATGTGCGTCGAGCACGCGGTCGAACGCCGCTTGAACGGTTTTCGCGTCCGCCCTGGCCGGATCCACATCGCCCGCCGCGAACAGGCCCAGAACCTGCGCACCAGGTGCGAATTGAAGGGCGGTCGCGAGGGCCGCGCCGGCCCGCGCCGAGCCGTCGAAGGCCACGAGCACATGCCGGTAGGGCCCGACCGGCCGCCGCTTCACGACCAGTAGCGGAACGCGCGACGCGGCCGCGATACGGTCTGCAAGGCTTCCCAGAATGATCTTGCCCAGGGTGTAGTCCCGGCCCGTTCCGGTCACGACCAGGTCGGGTTTCTCGTGGTCGAGGTGCTCGGGCAGGACGTCTCCGGCATCACCTTCAAGCGTCGTCCACCGCGCCGGCAACGGTCGCGCCAGGGCCAGTGCGGTTCGCAGATGCCCTTGCGCATCGACAAACAGCGCGCCTTCTTCCCGCGTGCGCGCGCGGTCGGCGGGCGAGGCCGGATCCACCGCGTGGGTGAT
>NZ_FQVK01000041.1 GCF_900129345.1 Ruegeria intermedia
TGGAAGCCGCATTTTTCTGGATTAAAAAACAAAAGCTTGCCAGCAAATGATGGCAAGCTTTTTTCTCTTCATGCCCCACGACGCGGAATGCGTCAAGCCCCCTCGCCCGGATTTCATCCAGGCTCACCCCCGGGATATTTCTGGCCAGATGAAGGCGCGGGTCAGGAAGCGTGCGATTGCCCGAGCGCCAAGGTGTGCTGGCGCAGCCAGGCCATGAAGCCACGGGGGTCTCGTTCAAGCAACTCCATGTCTGCATCTGAAATCGGTTCTCCGATCACCGGCGATTGCGGCTTGTTGCAGGAGCGGACGATTTCGTGCAGCAAGAGGCCCTGACGCAGAATCGGCGACAGTTTGTTGGCGATCTGGTACCAGCGCGAATTGCTGCCCGGGAAGAAGATCGGCAGGACCCTGGCGCCCGAGCGGCGGATCATCTTGGCGGTGAACACGTTCCATTCACGTTCCTGCGCAGGTCCGAACCAGGTGTCGGATGACATCACCACCCCTGACGGAAACAGGGCGACGACGCCGCCGTTCTTCAGATGCTCCATCGCCTTGGCGCGCATCTCGAGCATCTTGGGCTGAGCCTCGGGGTCGTGCGGGAACGGGACCGGTATCATGAAGGAGGTCGCGGCCTCGTCCAACCCGGTCAGGACCGAGCGGGTCAGGATGCGATAGTCCTGGCGGACGCGCCCGATCAGTTCCGCCAGGATCATGCCATCCACCATCCCGTGCGGGTGGTTGGCGACCACCACCACCGGGCCCTCCTTGGGAATGCGCGCGATCTGCTCCTCGGGCGTGGTCAGGTCGATGCCCATTGTCTTGAGCGCGCCACCCCAGAACTTCTGGCCGCGGTAGTTCTCGTTCTGCTTTTCGAACTTGTTGACCATCCGCAGGATGGTGAGCTTGCCCGTGCACCACTCGATCGCCTTGATCGCGGTCGCAGTCCAGGGGTCGTCGAACGAATTTGCGTAGGTCAGCGTTCTGCGGTCGTAGATTTCGCCCTGCTGCGGCACCCCATCCGCAACCGCGCTTGTCTTGGGTTCGTGCGTGGTTTCCGCCAATTCCTGGTCTTCCCGTTCCTGTGTCGCGGTGCCGGGCTCAGTACCCTTCGCCGAACTTGTCGTTCACCAAGGCTTCCAGCGCATCCGCCAACGCCTCAGCATCCGGCCCGGATGTTTCGACGTCAATAGTGGTTCCGCGCGAGGCTGCCAACATCAAAAGCCCCATGATGCTGTCGCCCGAGGCCGACAGCCCGTCCTTCGAGACCTCGGCGCGGGCGTCAAAGCCTTCAACCACCTCGACCAGTTTGGCCGACGCGCGCGCGTGCAGCCCTTTTTCATTGATGATTTTCAAAGTTCTGGTGGCCATGTTCATTCGATCCGGTCTCAGTCCAGCGTCACATTTTGCGTATTGATGTATTTTCGTCCAGCCTCCATGGCCTGGCGAACGGCATCGCCGACGGGCAGGTGGCGGCTTTTGGCCAGCTTGATCAGCATCGGCAGGTTGGCTCCGTAGAGGATTCGCCGGTCCTGCGGCGCACAGGCCCGCAGGCTGAGATTCGAGGGGCTGCCCCCGAAAAGATCGGTGACCACGACAACGCCATCGCCGACATCAACTGCATCGGCCGCGCGACAGATCTCGGCCTGTTTCTCTTCGCGGTCGTGATCCGCCTCGATCGCGATCGCCACCAGACCGGGTTGCTGGCCCACGACATGCTGCATGGCAGCCAGGTATTCCTGGGCCAGCCCGCCATGTGCCACGATTACAATTCCGATCAATCCGGCCTCACATTCAACGATCGACGTTCCATCTCGCGGTGCCTAATTGCCACCGGCTGCCCTGCCTCTGCAAGGGCCTTTGCAACGGCTTCGGCCACCGCTACCGAACGGTGCTGCCCTCCGGTACACCCGAAAGCCACCGACAGATGCGCCTTCCCCTCGGCCCGAAAAGCCGGCAGCAGAGCCAGCAGCAGGTCAACGACCCGGCTCAGAAAAGGCGCATAATTCTGGTCAGACTGAACATAGGTTGCCACGTCCGGATTTCGACCATCCGCCGAACGAAGCTCGGGGCGCCAATAGGGATTGGCCAGAAACCGGCAGTCGAACACCATGTCGAGCCCCAGGGGCAGCCCCCGCTTGTAGGAAAACGACTCGATCGAAACCGCAAGGTGTCGCCCGCCTTCCGGGGCGAACCAGCGCTCGACCTCTTCGCGCAGTTGATGGATGTTCAGCGTGCTGGTGTCGATCAGGGTATCCGCGACCTCTCGGATGGGGGCCAACAGCTCTTTTTCCTGCCGGATGCCGGTTTCGGGGCTGGCATCCATCGCCACCGGGTGGCGCCGCCGGGTTTCCGAAAACCGCCGCAGCAGCACCTCGTCACTGCAATCCAGATACAGCGTGGTCAGATCCACCTGCGCCATACGCCCCAGCCTGGCGACCAGCTCGATGAAGCCTATGGTCGAGAAATCACGGTTGCGCGCATCGATGCCCAGCGCAAGGGGGCGGCTGGGGCCGGGCCCTTCCATCAACCGCATGAGCAGACCCATGGGCAGGTTGTCGATGGCCTCATAACCCAGGTCCTCGAGCACGTGGATGGCGGTCGAACGTCCGGCTCCGGACGGGCCGGTCACCAGGACAACGCGGCGTTGCGTGTTCATTTGCTGGGCCATCGCGGGTCGACTCGTCCCATCTTCATCAGTTGCATCAAGGCTGCCGCCAGATTGGGCATGTCGGCGGCCCGAAGCAAGGGCAAGGACTGCCCCAGCAGAGGAAACCGCATCGGTTCGGGCACGCGCTCGGGTTCGGGTCGATCCAGATCGACCAACCAGCGCACAGGCGTGGCCTTGGCGACCTCGGCGCGCAGCAGCCCGATGCCGCGCGCCTCGATCAGGCCGCGTATCGGGTCAATCCCATCGGCCATCACGTCGTGCCCGTCCAGCCACAGGGTGATCCGGTCATCGCCGACCAAACGGGCGCCATGGGCCATCATCTGCAAGGCAAGCGCGGATTTCCCTGCGCCCGAACGCCCCAGGATCAGCGCTCCGTGCCCGCCGACCGCGACGCACGAGCCATGCACGACCACCCTGCCTGCGACCGGGTCCTGCGGAAGATCTCCGACGCCCATGGGTCAGACGGGCAGGCCCACGACAAAGCGCGCGCCCAGCGGATCCGATGTCGGGTCGGCGTCGGTCGGCCGGATGTTTTCGGCCCAGATCACGCCGCCATGGGCTTCGACGATCTGCTTGGAAATCGCCAGTCCCAGCCCCGAGTTGTTGCCGAAATGCTCGGGCGGGCGTTGCGAATAGAAACGCTTGAACACCTTGGTCAGCGCCTGATCGGGAATGCCGGGCCCGGTGTCCTCGACCACGACCAGCACCCGGTTTTCACGCCGCCGCACCCAGACACGGATCGCGTCCCCCTTTTCGCAGAACGAAATGGCGTTGGTGATCAGGTTGACGAACACCTGGGCCAGACGCGCCTCGAGCCCGTTGACGATGATCGGCTGCGCCGGCAGATCGGTGATGTAGTCGATCCCCTTCGACCGGGCGTCCTCACCCAGATACTGGCCGATGTTGTCCAGCAGCTTGAGCAGATCAAAGGGCTGCTCTTCTTCCTTGACCAGTTCGGCATCCAGGCGCGAAGCGTTCGAAATGTCGCTGACCAGCCGGTCCAGCCGCCGCACGTCATGTTCGATGACGCCCAGCAGTTTCTCGCGCTGGTCGTCGCGCTTGACCATCCGCAGAGTGCCGACGGCCGATTGCAGGCTGGCCAGCGGGTTCTTGATCTCGTGGGCGACATCGGCCGCGAACTGTTCGTTGGCGTCGATGCGATTGTACAGCGCCGTCACCATGCCGCGCAGAGCCCGGCTCAGGCGTCCGATCTCGTCCGGGCGGGCGCTGAGGTCGGGCATGCGGATGCGCCCCGGATTGACCCCCGTGCCCCGGTCCTTGCCCATCTCGGCCGCAGCCGCCAGATCGGCCAGAGGGTTGGCGATGGTCGAGGCCAGAACAAGGCTGAGGCCGATCGAAACCAGCAATGCGACGACGAACATCTGCAGGATGCGCTCCTGCTCCTTGCGGGCCAGCGCGTCGATCTCGCCGGGCGGACCGGTGATGGCGACGGCACCGATCGGGTCCCCGGCCTGCAGGATCGGCGAAGCCGCGACGATCACCGTGTCGCCCAGGTCGTCGTTGACCGCCTGCACCTGCAACTGGCCGTTCAGCGCTCCGGGCACGATTTCCTGCACGCGCTGGGCCAGCGTCGGGGCCTTATCCTGCGCCGCGCCGGTGAAGACCTTGTACAACCCGTTCCAAACCGCGTTCAGGGCGTCACTGATCAGAGTACCGCCCGTGGGCGCATCGGCCTCGGCCGGGATCAGCCCCGGCACCCTGGCCACGGATGATTCTCCGCGTGTCCATCCGATCAGCGTGCCTGTGCCATCATAGACGAACACCTCGCCGCCTTCGGGTATGCTGAGCAACGACAACGTATCCTTGATGTTCAGATCCGCCGTCGCCCGGGCGCCCTCGGTCCGCCGCAGTTGGGCTTCGAAAACATTCGACACCAGCTTGGCGTCGCCGATCAGATCGCGCGCTGTCTGCTGGACCCGCGCGGTCCGGGAATCATCCAGATACAAAAGACCGGCGACCAGGGTCACCAGGGCGATCAGGTTGAAGGTGATGATCTTGCGGGCCAGAGGCGAATTGCGCAACGTGAACAGCGTCCGGCGCGAGCGGCGTGCGCGCAGTTCGGCCGATTCGGAATCCTGCGGAATGACCCAGTCATCCCCCAGAACGACGCCATCGTCGCGCATGTCGCTGCCTTGCTGGGTGTCCCGCACGAAACCCAATCACCTTTGCTGAAGCCGGTCCGGCTTATTCTTCGTTGTACCGGTAGCCTATGCCATAAAGCGTCTCGATGGCCGAAAATTCTGGATCGGCCGCGCGCATTTTCTTGCGCAGACGTTTGATATGGCTGTCGATCGTGCGGTCGTCCACATAGACCTGATCGTCATAGGCCACATCCATCAGCTGATCGCGGCTTTTGACGAAACCCGGCCGCTGGGCCAGAGCTTGCAGCAACAGGAACTCGGTCACCGTCAGGGACACGTCCGTGCCTTTCCAGCTGACCGCGTGGCGCAACGGGTCCATCCGCAGGTGCCCCCGTTCCATGACCTTGGTCTCGCCCGGCGCCGACGCCGACGGATCGCCCGAGATCGCCTCCTGCCGGCGCAGCAAGGCGCGGATCCGCTCGACCAGAAGGCGTTGCGAGAACGGCTTTTTCACATAGTCATCCGCCCCCATGCGCAGGCCCAGAACCTCGTCGATCTCGTCGTCTTTCGAGGTCAGGAAGATGACCGGCATCTGGGTTTTCTGGCGCAGACGCTGCAACAGGTCCATGCCGTCCATCCGGGGCATCTTGATGTCCAGAACCGCCATGTCGGGCAGTTTCTTGTTGAACGCATCCAGGGCGGCCTGCCCGTCATTGTAGGTTTCGACCTCGAACCCCTCGGCCTCGAGCGTCATGGACACGGACGTCAGGATATTCCGATCGTCGTCCACCAGTGCAATCTTAGACATAGGGCTGCCCCTTTACCTGCTCACTGAAGCTATCGTTTGCTTTTTGTAGGGCATTCTTGGCTTTTTTAAGGCCGCGAATCAATCCGGATGTACGAATCACGCCACATTGTTCACGAACCTGAGACAAAAAAGTCTTAACGGATGGCCGAAAGTGGTCGTGCTTTCCGACAGGAAATTCCTGGTTGCGCTAAACCTGGATTTGATGGCGCTAACTGTGCCAAACCGTCCTGTTCATGCCTTCCGCGTGCATGTTAAGACACGCGCATCCGCCGGGTTTTCCGGCAAAATGCCCCACGTGCGCTGAAGACTGCTATCCGGCGCCGCCACAGGAGAAGACACGCATGACATCTGGACGGGTAAACCCGCAATTTCGCCTCGAAGATCAGGGCATCGGGGGTCTGGGCAATGTCTATTACAACTTCATCGAACCGGCGCTGATCGAAGAGGCCCTCAAGCGAAACGAAGGCACACTGGGCAACGGCGGGGCCTTTCTCGTCTCGACCGGCAAGTTCACCGGCCGCTCGCCCAAGGACAAGCATGTGGTCAAGACCGACAGCGTGGCCGACAGCATCTGGTGGGAAAACAACGCCGCCATGAGCCCCGAGGGCTTTGACGCGCTGTACGACGACATGCTGGCGCATATGAAGGGCAAGGACTACTTCGTGCAGGATCTGGTCGGCGGGGCCGATCCCACCTATGCGATCAACGTGCGCATGGTCACCGAGCTGGCCTGGCACAGCCTGTTCATCCGCCACATGCTGCGCCGCCCCGACCGTGAGGACCTGGACGAGTTCGTCGCCGACTTCACCGTCATCAACTGCCCCAGCTTCAAGGCGGACCCGAAAAGGCACGACTGCCGCAGCGAAACCGTGATCGCGTTGAACTTCGACCGCAAGCTGATCCTGATCGGTGGCACCGAATACGCGGGCGAAAACAAGAAATCCGTGTTCACGCTGCTCAACTACCTGCTGCCTGAAAAAGGTGTGATGCCGATGCACTGCTCGGCCAACCACGCCGTCGGCAACCCGGTTGACACGGCCGTGTTCTTCGGCCTGTCGGGCACCGGAAAGACCACGCTGTCGGCGGACCCCGCGCGGGTTCTGATCGGCGATGACGAACACGGCTGGTCCGACCGCGGCACCTTCAACTTCGAAGGCGGCTGCTATGCCAAGACCATCAACCTCAACCCCGAGGCCGAACCCGAGATCTACGCGACCACCTCGAAATTCGGCACCGTGGTCGAGAACATGGTCTTTGACCCCGAGACGCGGGAACTGGATTTCGACGATGACAGCCTGACCGCGAACATGCGCTGCGCCTATCCGCTGGAATACATCTCGAACGCGTCGAAAACCGCATTGGGCGGCCATCCGAAGAACATCATCATGTTGACCTGCGACGCCTTCGGCGTGCTGCCTCCGATCGCGCGGCTGACGCCGGCGCAGGCGATGTACCACTTCCTGTCGGGCTTCACCTCGAAGGTGGCCGGAACCGAGCGCGGCGTGACCGAGCCGCAGCCCACCTTCTCGACCTGCTTCGGCGCGCCGTTCATGCCGCGCCGCCCCGAGGAATACGGCAAGCTGCTGCGCGACAAGATCGCCCAGCACGGCGCTACCTGCTGGCTGGTGAATACCGGCTGGACCGGCGGCGCCTACGGTGTGGGCAGCCGGATGCCGATCAAGGCCACCCGCGCCCTGCTGACCGCCGCTCTGGACGGTTCGCTGGCTGACGCGGAATACCGCAAGGATGCCAATTTTGGCTTTGACGTACCGGTGGCGGTACCGGGCGTCCCCGAAGTGCTGCTGGATCCGCGCCGGACATGGGATGATCAGGCCGCCTTCGACAAGCAGGCCGAAAAGCTGGTGCAGATGTTCGCCGAGAATTTCGAGCAGTACCTGCCATTCATCGACGAAGATATCCGGGCCGTCGCGATCGGCTGAAACCACGCAAGCCACTTTTGCAGACGGGGGCCGCACGGCCCCCGTTTTCGTGTGGCGAAGCCCAGCGAAACGCCAATCTGCCTATGGTTGTAATTCCCCTGTTGCGCATACAAATGCGTTGCTTGGCATGCGAAGTTGCGATAATCAAAATTGTACAAATCGCAAATAGCCCGGCGCTTGCGCACCGGGCCGGGACTGAAAATACCTTGGGGGCGACCTGCATCTGTTCACTCACCAAAAGAACAGGCCGTCTAATCAAGAGTATAGTGAACCATTAGGGGATTAGTGTCAACGTGACAGCACAATGCCGCTTCGGGTCGTGCCAAGTGCTCCTCCGAAACGGGCGTTATGTTGGCAGCAGGAATATCAGGAATGAACATGACCGAAATCTCGAAACTGGCCGAATTGCGCAAACTGGTACACAGCATGGAGCGTACACTGGGTCTCGAGGAACTATCTCCGGTTGAGCGCGACATTTATTATGCGGCCGAAGAATTGTCCAAGAACGGTTCCGAGATCCGCACCTATGGATTGATCGAACACACGCTGGTGCAAAACGTCTCCAGACCGACTTTTTTCCGCGCGCTGAAATCGCTGGTGCAGAAAGGCTATCTGGCGCACAGCGGAAACGCCAACAGGGGCCGCTACATCGTCAATGCGCCGCGTTGACCTGCTGCTGCACCCATTCGGCTGACCCTCATGCGATCGTGGATCACTGACACGTTTTTCGCCTCGCTGGCATATGTCGGAGCGTCATTTCTGACCTTTTCGGTTCTGATGCCTCTGCAGAACGTTTTCTTCCCGGAATACCCAAGCCGCGCCAGCCTGCTGTTTCTGCCGCATGGCGTGCGGGTTCTGGCGGCTTGGCTGCTTGGATGGCGCGCCGTTCCGGCCCTGCTTCCCGGGGTGTTCATCGTATTCGCATTGCTGGGTGGCGCGGATGTGTTTCTGGCAAACCGGCTGCTGGCGATCGCCATCGCGGTCACGACGGCACCGGCGGTGTTCTACCTGCTGAAATGGGCGGGGTGGGATCTGTTTCCCGCGCCCGGCCGCAGCCCGTGCTGGGCCTGCATCATGGGCGTCGGTGGGATCACATCGGTTCTGGTGTCCATCCTGACCAACATGGCCTTCGGCAGTTCGACCTCGGAATACGTGGCGTTTCTGATCGGTGACATGTCGGGGCTGCTATTTTTGATGTTCGGCCTGTATTTCGCCTTTCGCGTCATCGACCGCCGGGCCTGACCGATCACCCGACCAACCCGCGCCGCAGCAGGTTTGCACCGGCGACCATCAGCACCAGCAGCGTCGCCTTGCGAAACGTGGCCTGATCGATCCGGTCGTGCAGGCGCAGCCCCAGCCACATTCCGACCGCCGCGGGAACCGTCAGCGCCATGGAAAACGGCACCGTGTCGGCACGCAACACCCCCGATCCCACATGCGCCACGGCAAGCGCCACGGCACCCAATCCGTAGATCACCCCCTGTATCCGCAGCTGCTCGGCCTTGGGCGTATCCAGCGCGGTCAGATAGGCCACGGTGGGCGGTCCCCAAACCCCGGAAATGCCCCCGACGAACCCGGCAAGCGCACCGATGGCGGCCTCGATCCGCGCTGACGGCCGGGAGAGGCTCAGTCCGAACCCCAGCAACTGTATCGCGGCAAAAAACGTCACGGGAAGACCGACCAGCAACAAGAACGCCCGCGCCGGCACAAGGCTGACCAACTGCGCGCTGGCCAGCAGAAACATAAGCCCCACCATCAGGAACACCCGGAACTGCCGAATGGCCGACACCGCCGCTGCACGCCCTTCGCGCAGGGCCTGAAATCCGTTCGTGACCAACGTGGGCAGGATGAGCCCGGCCAAGGCCAGTTGCGGCGGCAGCATCATGCTCAGCCCCGAAACAAGAACCATCGGCATGGCAAACCCGACCATGCCTTTGACCGCGCCAGCCAGAAAGGCCACCGCGAAAGCAAGGCAGAGCTCGGGCCAAGTCAGCATCGAAAACAGCGTCATGCCCCTACATAGCACCCTGCATTTCTTCTGCACCGCAAAAATCGTTGCGTAATTTTTGGACCTTTTCGACGCATTTTGTGAATTTTTGTTGCGCTGCAGTTGCAGCATGATATGACCAGACAACCCAGCAAAGGACGTGATTCATGGCCCATGACGGACAAGATATGACGAACATGACTTCTCAGCCGGTTCTGCCCGATCTTCTGACCCTGACGGGGGCCGCGCTGCCCGCGGTTCAGTCCGTCTTTGACCGGGCGCGCGATGCGGTGCGCGAGATGGTCACGGCCGAGGGTCGCGTCTCGGGCGCTTTGGTCGAGGCGAACCAGACCGCAGCGCATGGGCTGGCCTGGCTGGCGACCTACAACCAGTCTCTGCAGCAGATGCAGAAATGGGCCGAGGCGCTGGACGCCCAGGGCAAGTTCGGCGAGATGGAGCAGCTGCTGCACCAGATCGCCTTTGGCGAATATCTGCACCAGGTCGCCGGCGGCATCCCGATGAACCAGGGCGAGGTCGTGCGCCTGCAGGATCTGGGCCTTGGCTGGGACGCCCTGTCCGGGTTCCAGTGCGACGAGGTTCAGACGCTGATGCGTTCGGCCAACAGCCAGGCCGCGCGCACCCGTCTGGTCGAGTTGATGGAGGCGCAGGCGGGCGCCACTATGTTCGGCGCCTCTGGCCTTGACGAAGAGCTGGAGATGATCCGCGACCAGTTCCGCCGCTATGCGCAGGATCGGGTCGAGCCCAACGCGCATGAGTGGCACCTGAAGGATGAGCTGATCCCGATGGAAATCATCGAGGAACTGGCCGAGATGGGCGTATTCGGCCTGACCATCCCCGAGGAATATGGCGGGTTCGGCCTGTCCAAGGCGTCGATGTGCGTGGTCTCCGAAGAACTGTCGCGCGGGTATATTGGCGTCGGCAGCCTGGGCACCCGGTCCGAGATCGCGGCCGAGTTGATCATCGCGGGCGGCACCGACGACCAAAAGGCCCAATGGCTGCCCAAGATCGCCAGCGCCGAGATCCTGCCGACGGCCGTGTTCACCGAACCCAACACCGGCTCGGACCTTGGCAGCCTGCGCACCCGCGCGGTCAAGGACGAGAACGGCGACTACAGGATCACCGGCAACAAGACCTGGATCACCCATGCCGCGCGCACCCATGTGATGACGTTGCTGGCGCGCACCGATCCCGAAACCACCGACCATCGCGGATTGTCGATGTTCCTGGCTGAAAAAACGCCCGGCACCGATGAGGATCCGTTCCCGACCCCCGGCATGACCGGCGGCGAGATTGAGGTGCTGGGCTATCGCGGCATGAAGGAATACGAGCTGGCCTTCGACGGCTTCCACGTCAAGGGCGAGAACCTGCTGGGCGGCGAGGAAGGCAAGGGCTTCAAGCAGCTCATGGAAACCTTCGAATCCGCGCGTATCCAGACCGCCGCCCGCGCCATCGGCGTGGCCCAGTGCGCGCTGGACATCGCCATGCAATACGCGCAAGAGCGCAAACAGTTCGGCAAGGCCCTGATCAACTTCCCGCGCGTATCCGGCAAGCTGGCGATGATGGCGGTCGAGATCATGATCGCCCGTCAGCTGACCTATTTCAGCGCCTGGGAGAAGGACAACGGCCACCGCTGCGACCTCGAAGCCGGGATGGCCAAGCTGCTGGGCGCGCGCGTCGCCTGGGCCGCGGCCGACAACGGGTTGCAGATCCATGGCGGCAACGGCTTTGCCTTGGAGTACAAGATCAGCCGGGTGCTGTGCGACGCCCGCATCCTGAACATCTTTGAAGGCGCCGCCGAGATCCAGGCGCAGGTCATCGCGCGGCGTCTGCTGGCCTGAGCGCCCGCCCGTCGCGGTTTCCCCAACTTGACCCGGCCCGGCGCCGGGTCTTTTCTTTGTGATCTGTCGGCCCTGCGGCGACTGGGGTCCGGCTTGCGGGCGGTCTGTCGTTTTTCCCCCTTGGGTCCCGTGGCCTGTCCGGAGTAAGAAGCACGCGCGATACGCTGCGCTGCGGCGGGCGCATTGCCGACTCGAGACCCCACGGAGAAACCATGGCGCGCCTTCTGATCCTTGTTCTTGGCCTCTTGATTGCAGGATGCAGCACGCCGTCCGGCACACCCTCGGGCGACGTTGCCGGTCTGACCCGCGCCATTCAGAACCTCGGCCCCGATGTCGATCCGCAGGAAGCCGCCCGCGCGGCGCAGATCGCCCATGACTATGCGCTGCAGCTGAGGGCCGAATACCGGGTCACCGATCCGGCGATCATCCACAACGCCAAGGTCATCAATGGCTTTCGCGAGCGCGGGCTGTGCAATGACTGGGCCGAGGACATGCTCGAGCGGCTGCGGCAGGAAAACTTCCGCACGCTGGACCTGCACTGGATCACCTCGCCGCCGACCCCGTTTCGGATCATCCACCATTCCGCCGCGATCAGTGCCAAGGGCGACGGACCCTATGACGCGATCGTGCTGGACGGCTGGCGCAACGGGGGTGACCTGTTCTGGGCACCGGTGCGCGAGGACACGCGCTATAACTGGCGCCCCCGGATGGAGGTGCGCGCCGAACTGCTGGCGCAATGACGCCAAGTCGGGATAGAAAACCCCCATGCTGCGCCTGAGCCTGATCCTGCCCGCCCTTGCCCTGCTGCAATGCGACCGCGACGAAAGCGTCGCCGCCTATGGCGCGGCCGACCGCACCTGGGTGTTGCAGGAAGTGAACGGCCAGCCCTATGAGGCCAGCGCGCTGCTGCGCTTTCCCGAAGACGGCAAGATTTCCGGCAACGCGCCCTGCAACAGCTACTCGGGCACATTGAACGCACCCTATCCTTGGTTCGAAATCACCGACCTGACCGCCACCCGCGCCGCCTGCGCCGGGCTTGAGGCCGAAGGGTTCTATTTCGCCGCGCTGCTGGCGATGACGCAGGCCGAAGTGTCAGGCGACGTGCTGATCCTGCGCAACGAGGACGGGCACGAGATGGTGTTCAAAGCCGCCGAGTGAACTGATCGACAAAGCGGGCGCGGGCCTCGGGCAGCGGCGTGTGACCCAGCGATGGCGCCACGCGATGCGCCAGGAAATAGCCGGTCGTGCGCAGCCCGGCGGCGATCTCGTCATCCGGGGCACCCCCCTGCCCCCGCAACACCGGCGGCAGAGGCAGCAGCCGGTCGGCCCAATCCCCGGCGCCTTCGGCACTGACCGCCCGGCCGGTCTTGGGCGAGACATAGGCCAGCCCCTCGGTCGTGCCGGTCACGGCGCAGCGGGTCAGGTCCAGCCCAAAGCCCAGTTCTTCAAGCAGGGCCAGTTCCCAGCGCAGGTAAGCCAGCGGCCAGATCTCGTCCTGGCCCAGCAGATCCATCAGCTGTTCCGTCTGTCGATAGATGCCGGGGTGCGGTTCGCGTTCGGGCAGGCAAAAGGACAGCAGGGCCACGACGGCGTTCAGCCCCGACAGCGCCAGCCGCCCCGAAAACGCCGCCGCCGCGCGCGAGCGCAGCGGCTCGACCTGGAAGGTGCCGATATGTTCCTGCAGCCGAGCCCGCCACAGCACGTCCAACTGCGCGCCGGGTTGCAGGATGGGGGCGATCTTGCGGCTGGCACCCCCGCGCACCACGCCCGCATGGCGGCCATGGGTTTCGGTGAACACCTCGATGATGGCCGCGGTCTCGCCGTGGCGGCGGGCAGTCAGAAGTATGCCATGGTCGCGCCAGTCCATGCGGGGCCCTTGGGTTGCCTTGAGATCGCGTCGGACCGCGACGGTACGGCGCGGCGCGGAAAGAAGCAAATTCAATCGGAAGACACCGGCTGACGTGCCGGAATTGTGGACTTGGACCCGGGGCGGCATTACCCAGAACGGGCAGCCACGAGGCCTGATATGACCGACGCGACCTTTCCCAGCATTTCCCCCGCCTTCCGCCGCGCGGACATGGCGGTGCATGCGCTTGGGCTGGCGTTGATTCTGGGCGCGGGCGGCACTTTGGTGGCAAAGGCGGTGACCCATCTGCAAGGCGCGTTGCTGGCTGCGGTCGTGGTCTATGTGGCGTGTGCGCTGGCGTCGAACCTGGCGTCCTGGGCCTATCACTTTCTGCCCTTGCACGAGCGGCGCACGCTGCTGCGGCGCATAGATCATGCGGCAATCTATCCCAGCATCGCGGGCACCTTCACCCCCTTCTTCGTGCTGGCCGGCACCCCCTGGACCTTGGGCCTGCTGGTCGTGTGCTGGGCGCTGACGGCGGTGGCGGTCTGGAACAAGATCACCAATGAGACGGTGAAATCACGCTGGTCGACGGCATCCTACCTGGGGTTGGGCGCGCTGGGGCTGCTGGCCCTGCCCGACCTGCGGGGCGTACCGGTGGCGACACTGTGGTGCATTCTGGCCGGGTCTGGCTGCTATGTGATCGGCACCGCCTTCTATGCCCGCAAGACGCTGCCCTACCGCTATGCGATCTGGCACATCTGGGTGAACCTGGGCGGGATTGCCATGTTTGCGGGCGTCTGGCTGGCGCTGTCACCTCTTTGGGTGCCCGGAGCATCCTGACGGGCGCGGAACGGCCCGATCAGGAATAAGGTGTAAAACACACGACTTGATCTGACATTTCTGCTCTTTTGGAGCGCAAGCAAGGAGTGTCGATCAATGACAAGCATTCAGGAAAAGATCATCAAA
>NZ_FQVK01000042.1 GCF_900129345.1 Ruegeria intermedia
GTTAATTGGAGACTACGCAGCGTCGGGCCTGCTAACCACCAAAGGGGGTCAAAATTGGATGCCGATACAGGGTCAGTTTTGAATGCCGATTGACAGAGCGGGGTGAACCGGACACCCGGCAGGCCCTCGCGCGCCGAGGCCCGCAGCCCGTGCCAGACGGCTTCGGTGGCGGGCGCCATCCAGGGCATCTCGGCGTGGAGCGCGGCGGCGATCTCATCCGCCTCGTGTTCGGTGTTGATGCGGGTGACCGGCAGCCCGCCACGCAAGGGCGTCAGCTTGGCGCAATTCTCCTCGCTCAGATGAGACAGGCCGGACCGGGCGTCCAGCCGCTGCACGTACCGGTGCGCGCGACGCCGGATCTTCCGCCGCTCGGCCTCATTCAGATAGTCGAAGAACTGGTCCATCTTTTCGGAAGCGTCATCATCGTCACCGGTCTGCGCCGTCTGGCGTTGCCTGCGGAGGCCGCGCAGGAATGTCTTCAGACGCCGCTCGACCTCGTGCAGCGTCGGCAGGTCGTCTTCGAACCGCAGCGTATGAAATGGAATCGTGGTGGTGGCACGGGACATCGCAGAATCCTTTCGTGGCGCGACAGGGCTTGTCGCACCGTTGTCCACACCGCCGGGGCGGGCGGGGCTGATGGGCGTGAAAGGTTCCGGAACCTGTGGAACGAATGAGGAACACCTAACGTGCTGCGTGTCAACGCATCCTGTTTGGTTTGCGCCATCGAACCCGGCCGGAATGAACGAACCGCTACACGACACACAAGTTGTTGAAAGAACTGCGCTAAAAGGACGGTAGATTCGAGTGCAATTCAAAAAACCGTTTTTTGTCGTAAAAACGGACTTTGGATGTCGAACGTCAGCAACCGACCACTTTGGCGACCCGGGGAGGACTCGAACCCCCGACCAAGAGCTTAGAAGGCTCCTGCTCTATCCAGCTGAGCTACCGGGCCACGCGTTGCTTTTACAACCACAATTTGGGTGTTGAAAGCCCAAACCGGACGTTAAACTCGCACTCCGGGTGGTGTTTGGGCTCATCCAAGCTGCCAGATACCCCGCATCTGCCCCCATCGCCCCGCCAAAAACCTGAGTTATGTTGACAAATGGCGCAGCCAAAGACGGATGGACGTGATGGCCACGAAGCCCAGGAAACTGTCGGCGGTCTTGTCGTAGCGTGTGGCGACGCGGCGGGCGTTCATGAGTTTGTTGAAACACCGCTCGACCAAGTTGCGCAAGGAATACAGAAAGTGATCGACGCCGATGCGCATCCTGCGGGATTTGCGCATGGGAATCTGGGCCAAAACATGCACGCGCATTCATCTTTTCCCGAATGCCGTCGGCGTCATAGTACCTGTCCGTCAGGAGAACCTTCGGCTCGGGCAGGTTGTCGGCCATGACCAGGTCGAGCCCGAGACAATCGGATGCCTGACCCGGTGTGATCGGGGTTCTCGTGGGCAGGCCCGCCGCATTGGCGCAGAGGTGGATCCTGGTCGTGAAGCCGCCTCTTGGGCTGGTTCTATCTCAGTTCCACTCTTGACGACTGCAGCCGCTACATCATCGCCTGAAAGCTCTGCACGACGATGAGGCCGCAGTCGTCACTGACACGCTGGACCTGGCGCTGGCGGCGTCCGGTTGCAACAGCGCGACCGTCGTGCAGAACCCCGCCTTCACTGTGACAACGGTACAACTTTCGTCGCCGCCGAGCTGACCGACTATCTCGAGAACAAGGGCATGAGTCACGTTCGCGCTGCGCCACATCACCCCCAAGACCCAAGGCAAGATCGAGCGATGGCATCAGGCCATGAAAAACCGAGTTTTCTTGGAAAACGACTTCCTGCCCGGCGACCTGGAGTGCCAGATCCGTTCCTTCGTCGACCGCTGCAGCAACCTTCGATACCGCGAGAGCTTGGACGACCTGACGCCCGCCGATGTCGATCACGGCCGGGGCAAAAAACTGAAGATGAGAGAACAGATCAAGAAGCAGACACTCCGTAAACGCGGGTTGCAGAACCAGGCCGCGGCCGCCCAAACTCAATCAGAAATCGAACCAGAGCCTCGGTTACGAAGCGACCCGTGCTTGCCGGAAAAACTGACGACGGACACCATCTCGCCCTGGCGCATCTCGAACACGCCGGAGGCGGGCTTCTGAGTCGATGCGCTGAATGAGGCCATCCTTCGCCTCGGCTCGCCCGAGATCATGAACACGGATCAGGGCAGCCGGTTCACTTGGTTTGCCTGAACCGACCGGCTGGGCCGATCCGGCGTCCGCATCTCGATGGACGGCAAGGGCCGGTTCCTCCACCCTCGTGACATTGCCGCGCAATGCACTGCCGGGCAACGGATCAACATCTTCGTCGAGCGGCCCCGTTCCTCCCTTGAGCGCAAAACGCCCAGGGAAGCATACTGGCACGGTCGAGATCAGAAATTGGCGGTATGAAAACCAACCCGGATACACCTTGGAAGCGCTGCCAAGCTGTCCGAAAAACCGGGACCACTTCACGAGAGGATAGGTGCGTCAGGCGGGGTTAGATGCACCGCTTGCGTTTCATGTCCTGCATCGCCGCCAGAAACTGCGTCACCTCATGCTCGGTGTTGTAATGGCACAGCGAGACCCGGATGCAGTCCGGCATGCCCAGCGGTCGCAGGACGTTGCCGCTGTAGTGGTCGTCCTTGCGCGTGTGGGTGCGGATGCCTTGCGCGTTCAGGCGCGAGACCGCCTCGGCCGAAGGCATGTCGCGCACGACGATCGAGACCAGCCCTTCGCGTGCCGGGTTCTCGGCGCCGGCCAGGATCGTGACATGATCCATGTCCCGCAGACCGTGCAGGTTGCCGGTGCCGTTGATCATCACGTTGGTCAGATGCGTTTCATAGCTGTGGATCGCGCGCCCGGCGGCCTCGATCCGGGCGCGCCGGTCGGTGGCATCGGATACCTGCCCGCCCAGCCAGTCGAAATAGTCTACCACGTCGGACATCGTCGCATAGGCGCCTGTGTCGCGGGTGCCGAATTCCCAGCCGGCCGCGGGGGCGTCGATCAGTTGGTCATGGGGCAGGGCGGTCAGCCGGTCCGAAATCCAGGCGACCCCGTAACCGTGCCGCGAAAACACCTTGTAGGGGGAAATCGCATAACCATCGACGCCATAGCCGTCAATGTCCAACTGCCCGTGCGCGGCGTGCTGGATGCCGTCCACGATGATGAAACAGTCTGGCGAAACCGACCGAATCGCGCGGGCGATGGCGGCCACGTCCATTCCCATGCCGGTCACCGGAGAGGCATGCAGAATCGTGGCCACGGCCACATCCGGCGACATGCGCGCGGCATAGTCGGCCGCCGTGACCAGGCCGGTCGCATCGTCGTGGGGCACACTCACATAATCGAGCCCGGCGATTCCGGCCCAGCGGCGCGCGGCGCTGCGGCTGGCCGGGTGTTCGATGCTGCTGCCGATCACCTTTGCCCCTTTGGGCGCGTTCACGCAGGCCGTGCGGATCATGCGGAACAAAAGCTCGGTGCCGCTTTCGCCCACGAAGAACTGCCCCGAGGAGGCGTTCATGAACACCGCCAGATCGGCCTTGGCCCGATTGATAATGTCGACCAGGGCGTGGCTGGCCATGTTGTCCCGCCCCTGATTGTCCGGGATGGCCGCAAACCGGGCCGACGTGTCGACCACCGATTTCAACGTCAGTGCGCCCCCCGCGTTTTCGAAGAATATGCGCGGCCCTTGAAACGGACAGCTTTCCACGTGGGCAAAGCGCGCGCGGATGGCGTCGAGCAATCCCGGTGTTTCGTGCAGCATGGCGGGTGTCCTGTCCTGTCGAATATGCCTGCCCTGCATCTATGGACGTCGGCGCGCCCGGGTCAATCGTTTCCGCGCCCCGTGGCGGCGGTGCCCGGCTTGCCGTGTGCACCGGCGACTGGCGGGTGGGCCAATGTGGCTTTACTCGAGGGGCCCGTGCCTTAACATGAACGGCATCGAGTTTCAGCTGACAGGTTTTCCGATGGCGCGTTTCCTTGTGTTCTTTCTGCTTTGCACATCTCTTCTGGCGCCGCTCGCGGCGCAGGCGCGGGGCTTTGGCCTCAGCGTCCGCCCCACCTACCGCACCGAAATCCGCCCCGTCGGCGATGGTATCTACGAGGTAAAGGCGATCGGCTCGTCTGCGGCGGTCAATTACTGGTGCGGCATCGGCGACTATGCCATCCGCCAACTGGGCGTGCCGCGCTCGCAGCGGATCTATGTCTGGAAAGCCTACGAGAAAGGGGCCAGAACGGTCCAGTTCTCGTTGAAGCCGCCGCCGGGCGCAGACACCACGCCGGGATATTCGATCACCGTCAACCGGGTGGGCGATAACATGTCTGCCTCGTCCGCGCAGAACTACTGCTATGACAATTTCATGGATTTCGGGTTCTGACCCTCATACCCACTTGGCCAGCGGCGGCAGGCTCATCAACACGGCGTCAGGGTCATGCCCGGTTTCCAGGCCGAATTTCGTGCCCCGGTCATAGACCAGGTTGTATTCGGCATAGAGCCCGCGGTGGATCAGCTGGGTGTCTTTGTCCGCCTCGGTAAAGGGCTGCACGCGCCGTCTTTCCACCAGGGGCAGGAAGGCCGGCAGGAAGGCCCGGCCGATGTCCTGGGTCAGCGCGAAATCGGCCTGCCAGTCGCCGGTGCAGTAGTCATCCATGAAGATCCCGCCGACGCCCCGCGCGCGCTTGCGGTGCGGGATGTAGAAGTATTCGTCGGCCCACTCCTTGAGACGCGGATAGTGCCCCGGCCCGTGCGGGTCCAGATGCGCCTTCTGCGTGGCGTGGAAATGCGCCGTGTCCTCGGGGTATTCGATACAGGGGTTCAGGTCGGAACCGCCGCCGAACCACCAGGCATGGGGCGTCCAGAACATGCGGGTGTTCATGTGAACGGCCGGGACATGCGGGTTTTGCATATGCGCCACAAGGCTGATGCCCGAGGCCCAGAACCGCGGGTCGTCGGCCATGCCGGGGATGCCCTTGCGCGCGGCCATCGCCTGCTGTGCCCGTTCGCCCAGCGTGCCGTAAACCGTCGAGACGTTGACGCCGACCTTCTCGAACACGCGGCCGCCGCGCATGACCGACATCAGACCGCCGCCCGCGTCGGAACCATCTTCCGACTGGCGCCGGGTTTCCTTGACCTCGAACCGGCCGGGCGCGGCCTCGCTGAAGGGGCCGGTGTCGTGGCTGTCCTCCAGCGCTTCGAAGGCGGTGACGATCTGGTCGCGCAGGCTGCGGAACCAGGCGGAGGCGGTGGCTTTTTCGGTATCGAACATGGGGCTCAGTGGGCTGGGGCGGCGACCGGATCCAGCAGGGTGCGGCCTCCGTCGATTGTCAGGATCTGGCCGGTCATGAAACCCGAGGCCTCGGACGCCAGGTATTGCGCCGTATCGGTCAGTTCGGTCGGGGCGGCGATGCGGGCCAGCGGCGTGTGCTTCTCGATGTCCCTGCGAAAGTCGCGGTTGTCTTTCAGGGTCGTCTGCAACGAGGCGCTCATGACCGAGCCGAGCGCGATCGCGTTCACGCGGATGCGGTGCGGCGCCAGGGTCACGGCCAGCGACCGGGTCAGCTGATCCAGCGCCGCGCTGGCCACGGAATAGGCCAGCAGGTCGGGATGCGTGCGGCGCCCGGCGATCGAGGACAGGTTGATGATCGAGCCGATCTGGCTGTCTTCGCTGTCTTTGGCCTGTTTGATCATCCGGTTGGCAACCATCTGGCTCAGCCGCAGGGTGGGCATCAGGTTCTGGTTCAGCAGGGCGCGCACCGAGTCGTCTTCGGGGTCCAGCGGGTCCGAAGGGATCACCTGCCGCGCGCCATTGACCAGGATGTCCACCTGATCGAACGCGTCCAGCGTGGCGGACAGCAGGTTGGCGACGGTCAGTTTTTCACGCAGGTCTCCGGCAAAATACCGGATGTTGCCTTCATCGACCTGTTCGCCCAATTCGTCGGCCAGGCCTTTTTCGTCCATGTCGGCGAACATCACGTTGGCGCCCGCGTCGGCGAAATGGCGGCCGATCGCCAGCCCGATGCCGTTTGCGCCTCCGGTCACGATGGCGGTCTTGCCAGCTATGGAAAAGGACATGCGGTTCCTCCAGATTCGCGGCGCAGGTTAGACGGCTTCACCGCCGAGGGCGAGAGGCATGGAACACCTTGAAGCGGTTGTCTCCGGCCAGTTCCTCGACCCGCGCGAAGGTCTCGGACAGGGTGGTTTCGTAGGGCAGATGGCGGTTGGCCACCATCCACAGACTGCCCGAGCGCGACAGATTGCGGGCCGCCGACGCGATGAAGCCCTGACCCAGCGACGGGTCGGCGCTGCGTGCGGTGTGGAAGGGCGGGTTCATGACCACGGCGTCCAGCGGCTCGGGCGCGGCCCAGGTCACTGCATCGGCCCAGTGGAACCGGGCGCGCGGATCGTCCACGTTGGCCCGGGCGCAGCCGAGCGCGGTGTGGTCGGCCTCGACCAGATGCAGGGTGGTCACCGAGTCGTGTTCGAGAACGCCGGCGGACAGGTACCCCCAGCCGGCACCCAGATCGGCCACCTTGGCCCCCAGCTTGGCCGGCAGGGTCTTGCGCAGTAGGGCCGAGGCGGGGTCGATCCCGTCGGCCGAGAACACGCCCGGCGCGGTCCGGTATCCGTCGGCGCTCTGGTCCTGCGGCGCGGCCCAGTCGGCAAAAGTGTCGGCACCGGCGCGGAACCAGAAGATCTTGCCATGTGCCTTGGAAATCGGACCCTCGATCACCACGCGTTTGCGGATGTCTTTCAGCAGGCTGTCGATGCCGTCGGTCTTGGCACCGTCCACGACGATCGGACCACCGGTGCGCTGAATGGCCTGATGGATCATCGCCCGCGCAAGCGCCTTGGCGCGCGGCAGAAACAGGATCACGCTGCCGCAGGGCGCATCGGCCCGGGGCGTGGCGTCGAACCCCTGCGCCTGAAAATGGTCGTGAGACGGTTTGAACGGTTGCACGACCTGCGTGCCGCCCGGCAGCATCGAAAGGTCATGCCCGGGCGTCGGGCCGATCACCGAAACCGGCTCGGGCAGGGTCAGGCCCTGTTGCAGGGCAAGATGAAGACGAGTGGACATGGGCTGTGGGACCGAGGCACGCGGCCCTACTCCTCTCTCTCCATGGTGCATTGCAGAGGGTGTTGGTGGCGGCGGGCGAAATCCATCACCTGTCCCACCTTGGTTTCGGCGATCTCGTGGCTGAATACACCCACCACGGCCACGCCCTTCTTGTGGACGGTCAACATGATCTCGAACGCCTGCGCGTGCGACATGCCGAAGAACCGCTCGAGCACATGCACCACGAATTCCATGGGCGTGTAGTCGTCGTTCAGCAGCAGCACCTTGTACAGCGGCGGGCGCTTGGTCTTGGGCTTGGTTTGGACAAGGATGGACGTGTCGCCATCGTCATCCGATTTGCCAGCCATCATCCAACGGGCAGTCAGCATTGTACCGAGATTTTCCGATTCACATTTCGGGTCGTTTCAGGGCTTATATAACGTCAGCGCCCCCAGAGGAAAGAGCAACCGGCGGAATCGGAATGCATGAAAACCTGACCCTCATTGCCTTCGATGCCGACGATACGCTGTGGCACAACGAACGGTTCTTTCAGCTGACCCAGGCGCGTTTCGCCGAGCTTCTGGCGGACTATGCCGATCGCGCCCACCTGATGGACCGACTTCTGGAGGCCGAAAGGCGCAACATCCGGCACTATGGCTATGGCATCAAGGGCTTCGTCCTGTCGATGATCGAAACCGCGCTGGACGTCACCAACGACCGGGTTCCGGCCCGCGTCATCCGCGAGTTGGTCGCGGCGGGGCAAGACATGCTGGCCCATCCGATCGAGCTTTTGCCGCACGCCCGCACGGCGGTCGAGGCCGCGGCCGAAACCCATGCCATCGCGCTTATCACCAAGGGAGATCTGATCGACCAGGAGCGCAAGCTGGCGCAGTCGGGGCTGGGCGATCTGTTCGACGCGGTCGAGATCGTGTCCGAGAAGGACCCACAAACCTATCGCGCCATTTTCCACCGTCTCGGTCACGCGCCGGACCGGGTGATGATGGTGGGCAACTCGATCCGGTCCGATGTCGTCGCCCCGATTCAGGCCGGCGCCTGGGGTGTGCATGTTCCACATGGCTGGTCTGGGACATCGAGCGGGCCGAGATCCCATCCGGCCACCCCCGGTTTTTCGAGATCGAGCATCTCGGCCACCTTCCGGCGCTGATCGACCGTTTCAGGTGACCTGTGTCGAATAGGGCGCACCGGATGATTGTTTGACCGCCCCCCGTGCCTTGATTTTGCCGCTTTGGCTTCCGTGGTGGCCCGCGCGATAGGGTTCCCAAGATGTAGAGGTGACCCGACGCCCGAGGAGCGGCGGGTGCGGGCAGCTTTCGGTTTATTTCATGCGGGGCCTGTGCTATCGTCAGGGCAATCAACAAAAATGCCGACCGGAAAAATCCGGCGGCGCGAGGCAGACAGAGGCAAAGATCGTGCAGTTTCGGCGGATGATTCCGGCCCGGACGGGCTTGTTCCTCATTGCGGTGATGTGGGTCGCTGTGGTTTCGGCGACTCAGGTGCTGGCCGCGCCCTACGCGGCGATGGTGATCGACGCACGCACCGGCGAGGTTCTGCATTCGCGCAATGCCGATGCCCGCCTTCATCCGGCCTCGCTGACCAAGATGATGACGCTGTATATCGCGTTCGAGGCCGTTCGGAACGGCGAGATCACCCTGGACACCCCCGTGACGATCACCAAGAAGGCGGCGGCCGAGCCGCCATCGAAACTCGGGCTCCGCGCCGGACAGAAGATCGCGTTCCGCTACCTGATCCGGGCCGCGGCGGTGAAATCGGCCAATGATGCGGCCACCGCCATCGGTATCGCGCTCAGCGGGTCCGAGGCGGCCTTTGCGCGCCGCATGACCCGTACGGCCAAGGCGATGGGCATGACCCGCACCACCTTCAAGAATGCGCATGGGCTGACGGAACCGGGCCACCTGTCCACCGCCCGCGACATGACCACGCTGGGCCGGCACCTGCTGTACGACTATCCCGAATACTACAACCTGTTCTCGCGCCAATCGACCTATGCCGGCATCAAGTCGGTGCCCAACACCAACCGCCGCCTGCTGGCCGCGTACAAGGGCGCCGACGGCATCAAGACCGGCTATACGCGCGCAGCCGGGTTCAACCTGGTGGCCTCGGCCAAGCGTGGAAACGAACGCATCATCGCCACCGTGTTCGGCGGCAAATCCAGCGCCTGGCGCAACGCCAAGGTGGCCGAGTTGCTGGACCTCGGGTTCCGCCGCGCCCCGTCGCGCGCCCCGATCCGCAAGCCGTCTCGCCCGGCCTATGCCGGGAATGCGGGCCTGGGCGGCACCCAGGTGGCGCGCGCGATCGGCGCGCCGCGACAGAGTTTGCGCCCTGTCATGCGTCCGGGGGCAGGGGTCGCGGTTCAAGTCGCGAGCGCAGTGGCCGAAACGGCCGCCAAGAACGCGCCCCGTATCCAGGACAGCATCGCCCAGGCAATCGCCGCCGCCCAGACCGCGCCCACGGCCCCGCCGGTCGAAACCGCCGACACGCGCCCGGCCCTGCGGCCCGACAACCTGGTGCTGGCCTCGACCGAACCGCCCGCGGCCGAGCCCAAACAGGAAATCGTCACGCGGCTGTCCACCTCGGGCGGCCATCTGTGGGGCGTCAATGTGGGCCGTTTCGCAACGCGGTACGAGGCCGAGAAGGTGCTGCTGAAGACGGCGCTGTCGGAAATGACCACGCTGGAAGGTTCGTTGCGCAAAGTGAACCAGAGCTCCAAGGGGTTCGAGGCCACGTTCCAGGGCATGACCCGCGAGCAGGCCGATCTGGCCTGTCGCCGTCTGAAGGCGCGCAACGTCACCTGTTTCATGATCGGGCCATCATAAGGTCCGGCATTCTCTCCTGAAGGCATCGGCTGCGGAATTCCGCAGCCTTTTTTTCAATCGAAGACGTTTCCGTGCCGGTATTGTTCGTCCTGACCCGCGGCGGCGGTCAGGGCGGCGACGTTGTCCTTGGTGAAAAAGCCGTCATAGTGGTGGCACCGCTCGATATACTCGGTGATCAGCAGCGTATGTTTCGAGTGTTTCGAGAAGATCTGCTTGAGGTTCGGGTCGTCTTTGCATTCCCCGACGACATGGGCGAGAAACGGAACGCCTTTTTCCTTCAACGTGTTGACCACGAAATCCACGTTCTTTTCGCCGCCGGCATGGTCACCGTCGCGGATCTCGACCGCCATGTGGTGCAGGCGCCGGCCGAAATTGCGCACGAAGTCCTCGGTGGGCATCGGCAGCTTGGCAAACGAGTTCACGAAGGACGGTGTGTTGTTTGCGGTAAAGACCTTGGCCGGTGATTTCTTGTCGTCGTCCACGCCGGGGTGCCGGTTGACATTGGTCGACGAGTTCATCTCGGCGATGTTGTAGGCGCCCCAGAAATAATACGGCACCATGGTCAGAAACTCGAGGATCGCATCCTCGCGCTCGCCGGCCAGCACCCGCGTGGCCAGATGGTCCAGGCCCAGCATCAGCGGCGCGATCCCGCTGTCCGTGCCGAACTCGGCGGCCCTTGCCAATCGGTCCTGCTCGGTCGCGCTCAGGATCAGTCGGTCGCCCAGGCCCAGACTGTCGGGGTCGTTGAAGTCCAGCGCCGAGTAGCCGACCCGGTTGCAGGTGAAATCCGACGGGGTGGTGAACAGCATCCCGTCCAACGTATAAAACGGGTTTTCGGTGTCGCCGGCATAGTCGAAGCGGATGTTCTGATCCTCGAGGGTACGGCGCAGATCGTTCAGATCGCGCGCGGCAAAGACTTCGCCGACATAGCGGGTGTGCGGTTTCGCCCGGGCGAGCGGGTACATTCGATTCAGGCGCGAGACATAGTCCTCGAAGCCGGCGCTGAGCGGGGCCATCAGGATCAACGCAGGAAAGTCCGGATGCGCGTGCAGAACGGAAAACCGATGCGTCGCCCCCAGGTAGCTTGCAGCATGGCGATAGGGGGTCATGACATAGAGTTCGACCAAAGTGTCAAAGATCGCCTCGGGTTCCACCTGGAGGATGATGGCCGCCATCTGGCCGACTTGCTCGGCGATGCCCGAGGCTTGTCGGCGCTGATAGATTTTCGGCAGGTATTCGTGGAAGAAGTCCGAGTTCTTCTTGTCCCCCCGCGGTTGGTAGGTCATCAGATCGAAAGACATGGGCGCCTCCTTGCGCGGATGGGCGGTGCGATGAACTCAAGTCGGGCTTTTGCGGATCATGCTAGGCTGTGGTTGGCTCTCGGGCAACTTCTGCGGGTCATTCAAGCACCGTAGCCGCCATCGCGCATGGCGGGAGCATTCTCTGATTCCAGCGGTGAAGCGTGGCCGACAGGGCGGGTGCCGCACGATGCGAGTCGCTCGTCGTTGTGGCGCAGGGCGCGATGCGCACAATATATTGTGGGGCGCGAATCTACTAGCCTGAGAGCCGCAGCCGAGCCCGTGGTCCCGGGCGTCAATGATGTAGGAATTTCCGCTGCTGTCAGGCAGTCAAGTTACTGATATTAAATGATAAAATGAAAATCTGCAAAAAAATTCGCCGAGATGCTATTTTCCGCTTGCGGCTCGTGTTGGATAACCTTAGAACCCCCTTCACCGGCGCTGCTGAGGCGGTGGTGACGGGTCGGAGAGGCGGCCTGACGGACTGGAAAGACGGTTGAGACGCTCAGGAGAGACTGGGGTATCTTGAGGATTTGTTGGGCGGATGCGCAGAGTGATTTGCGTGTTGGTCTGATTTTTTCTCTGGGTTGTATGGTTCTTTGACATTGCTGGATAAC
>NZ_FQVK01000043.1 GCF_900129345.1 Ruegeria intermedia
CGCAGGCCAGCCAGGACAATCCTGATCTTCTCTGCCGCTGAATACTGTTTACGGGTCTTCCGCTTGATGCCTCTGACCAGCTTGTCAGCGGCATCCTTGCTTGTTCCGGATTTCTTGTTCATCTTCGCTCCTTGATGGCTTCGATGAACCAGAAATCCTCCGTTGCTCAAACCCCTAAATCTGTCCGATAGGTGCTGACTTCAGACAGTCGGCTGTGGGCTGATAAACTTAGAGTCGGACTGTTCAGTACGGAAATGCATTAGCAAACAGTTTTTGCCGCTACGCTCCTTGGTTTTGGCTTGCTTTCGAGGGGGTGGAAAATGGGGGATGGCACGTAGCGCAATCGCCGAAAAAACAATAATTTCAAGTGATTACGGGAAATTGGTGGCGGAGAGACAGGGATTCGAACCCTGGAGACGGTTTCCCGCCTACACACTTTCCAGGCGTGCGCCTTCGACCACTCGGCCACCTCTCCGTGCCGGGGTTTTTTGAACCATTGAACAAGGATTTGCAAGGCCCGATGAAACGCAATTTGCATGCATTTCCGACGGGTGACAAACTTCGACCTTGCCGATGATCCATCCAACCCGCCCTTTGAACCCATACACAACGCCTCCGGGCTTTGACGTCTCGTCCCGACTCATGCGCACCGGCTGGCGATCCCATCGGCGCCCCCTGCTTCGGCTCGGGGCCCCCTCGCCTTCCGCTTGACGTCACGAGCGCCGGGCGCACCGAGCATTGTGAGGTTTCCCAGGCTTCCCGGACGCCTGTCCCGTTCAGTTTCCGCTGTCCATACTCTAAGCCATCGGGCCGCGGCATGCCGTTGTTCGGGTGGGCCAGAGCGCACAACCTTGCGCACCGTATTCCGAGATATCCGCAGTTCGCGGCGGATCTGCTTGACAGACTTCTCCTGGACAAAATACTCCGGCCTGATCCTCGCAATCGTCTCCACAACCAACATCCTCAACTCGCTCCCTGAAATTCGTGGGGACGCGACTGAAACCAAATATCAGAGACGTCACCATTGGGCGCTGATGCCCCAATAAGGGGGGCAATCTTGCATGCCGGTTCACTCTTCTCCACCACCCCGACCAGTTCGCGCTTCCGGCTTGGCTTCACGGCTTCGCAGTCCAGAACCGGCTACACCACCGAGGCCCCGAAAAGCCTCGGCCACCTGCCGCGAGATTACGTGTTGACGCCCGACCGCCGGGAAACCGCCCGCGCCGGATGGTCCCCGACCCAGATCCGATGCACCGCGCCACGCTTGAACGCGCCGCCGCAACGGCGTGCCCCGGTTTCGCCCTCCGCGCCTCACGGGCGGATGGCGAAGCCTCTGCTGGTCTAGGGGTTCCTCAGAGTCTCGGGATTGCGCAGCCAGACATCCCGTTGGGCAAAGGGAATTTCGATCCCCTCTTCGGCGAACCTGCGATTGATTTCGTGGTTCATGTCGGACTTGACCGACACCACCCAATTCACGTCGCGGATGATCGCACGGATTTCGAAATCCAGAGAATCGGCCCCGAACCCGGCAAAGTAGATGTTGGGCGCCGGGTGCGCCAAAACCATCGGATGCTGGTTTGCCACTTCGCGCAGGATCTTCTCGACCTTGGCGGTATCCGTGCCATAGGCCACCCCGACCGGAACGATGACCCGCCCGATGGTGTTGCCACGGGTATAGTTCGTGACCACCCCGCTGATCAGGTCCGAGTTGGGGATGATGACATCGGTCCGGTCAAAGGTCTCGATCCGGGTCGAGCGGACCGAAATATCGCGGACATATCCGGTCATTCCGTTCACGTCGATCCAGTCGCCCTGCGAAATCGGGCGTTCGATCAACAGTATGATCCCGGAGACGAAGTTCGACACGATGGTCTGCAGACCGAAACCGATCCCGACCGACAACGCACCGGCCACGATCGCCAGCGACGACAGGTCAAAGCCCGCGACCACGATGGCGACCAGCGCGGCCACGAAGATACCGACATAGCCCGTTCCGGCCACCACGGCGGCCTGCCCTCCGGCGTCGAGCCCGGTCTTCGGCAGAAGCGATCCCCGCAACGTGCTTTGCAAGAGGCGGGTCAGCATGTAGCCGATCACGAAGACGGCCACGAAGGTCAGGAAATTGGAGGGCGAGATCGTCACGCCGCCAATGTCGAAGCCCAGCATGATCCGCGACCAGGCCTCGATCAGGTCGGTCTCTCGCGCGCCCCAGTAGAGCGCCAGAACAGGCAGCGACAGAATAGCCAGAACGAACCCGACCAGCACCGAGAACAGCGAGTCGCCCGCCCTGTCCTGCTGGCCCGTCAGCCAGCCATAAAGCGATGTCACGAAACGTTGGAAGATCACCAGCGCCGCGATCAGGATCAGCGTCTTGACCGCCGGAAAGACGACGGCCTCGGCCGCGTTGGTATACCCCATCGCAGCCAGCACCGGCCCGGCTGCGCCCAACAGGAACATGAGGCGCCGAAGAAGCTCGACGATCTGCGCGAACGCCCGCCCCCGCACGGCAGCCTGGTCATCGGTTTCCCCCGTGTCGCCGCCGCGGATTTGCCGCACCCGCAACAGCAGCAGCCCGGTGATCAGGATGGCGGGAAAGCTGACCACCGCGCGGGTGGCATCCGAGATGTTTTCGATCCGACCGAACAGCAGAACAAGTTCGTGCAGGATCAGCATCACGGCCAGCAGATCGACATACAGGCGCAATTCGGCAACCTTGCCCCCGGACAGGGCGATGGCTTCACCGGTCTCGCTCATCAGATAGACCTGGCGCCCGATCCAGTCATAGAACAGGATGATCGCCGCCCAGTACGGGACTTCCTGCATCAAGAGCGTTCCGCGCAGGCCCAGCACTCCGGTCATCGTCACCGCCTGTATCAGCAGAACGACCCCGACCCAGGGAAAGATGATCCGGAACAACGAGACGATGAAGCTCCACACGCCGCGACCCGATCCGCCGAAGCGCCGCAAATAGTCGCCGGCCTTTTCCGACCAGCGTCGGCCGAAGATCAGAAGAACCAGCGCCAGCACCACCAACGTGAGGATGGCCGGCGCATCGTTGCTCATCCGTTCACGGACGACCGCCGAGCGCAGGTTCGCCTCGGTTTCGTTGACCAGGCTGCGCGCGGCCTCGCTGACGGCCTCCCAGGCCGGCAGCCAATAGGCGGGATTGAGCGGAGACGGCCCGCGCGCCAGAAGCTCCTTGCGCTGCCGGGCGCGGATGATCGAGTCGATCTCGCCGATCAAACCGTTGGCGCGGCTGAAGGCCTCCTCGCTGATGATCCGCGGGAGCTTCAGCTTGTTGATCTGGTTTTCCAGATGCGCCCGCAACTGGGCGAGTTCTTCGGGTTCTTCCGAACCGTCATCGGGCGCCGGACCCAACGCCTTGAGCTGCGCTTCCAGCGTCGTCAGACGCTCGGAATTGGCCGTCCGCGCCTTGTTGAAGTTTTCGCGGTAAGTGTTGAGCTCGGAACGCAATTTCTCGAGCGCGACATTCGAGGCACGCTGGGCCGCTATCACCTTTTCGGCGCGCTCGGCAGTACTGAGCCAACGCTTGTAGTATTCGCTCTGCGTGTCGCTCAACTGGGCCGAGGCCGCGCCGGCCAGGCCCAGCACGAGCACAAGGGCAAGCCCCAGCAGATGATGCAGCCACCTAGCCATCAAACGTCTTCGAACACGCCGGGGATGCTGCGGGGGGCTTCGGTCATCCACTCGGGCACCGGCAGCTCTTTTTCCCGCAGGAACTCGGGATTGAACAGCTTGGACTGATAGCGCGTGCCATAGTCGCACAAGACCGTGACGATCGTGTGCCCCGGCCCCATTTCGCGGGCCAGCCGGACCGCGCCGGCGATGTTGATCGCGGTCGAGCCGCCCATCACCAACCCCTCTTCGCGCAGCAGGTCGAACACATAGGGCAGCGCCTCGGTATCGCTGATCTGCCAGGCATGGTCCGGCTTGAACCCTTCCAGATTCTTGGTGATGCGCACCTGACCGATCCCTTCCGCGATCGAGCTGCCCTCCATCGCGATTTCGCCGGTCGTGTAATAGGAATACAGACCCGCGCCCATCGGATCGGCCAACCCGATGGCCACCCCCTTGGGCTGCAGCGCCTCGGCCACGCCGGCCAGCGTTCCGCCCGAGCCCACGGCACAGATGAACCCGTCGACCTTGCCTTCGGTCTGCTCCCAGATCTCGGGGCCGGTGGTTTCCACATGGGCCTGACGGTTGGCGACGTTGTCGAACTGGTTGGCCCAGATCGCGCCATTGGGTTCGGTCTTGGCCAGTTTCTCGGCCAGGCGACGCGAATAGTGGACAAAGTTGTTGGGGTTCCGGTACGGCGCCGCTGGCACCTGCACCAGTTGCGCCCCGGCAAGGCGCAACATGTCCTTCTTCTCTTCCGACTGGGTTTCGGGGATCACGATCACCGTCTTGAACCCCATCGACGCCCCCACCAGAGCCAGCCCGATCCCGGTGTTGCCGGCCGTGCCTTCGACGATCGTTCCCCCTGGTTTCAGCTCGCCACGGGCGATGGCGTCGCGAATGATGTACAGCGCGGCCCGGTCCTTGACCGACTGGCCGGGATTCATGAACTCGGCCTTGCCCAGAATCTCACATCCGGTTTCCTCGCTGACCCGGCGGAGGCGGATCAACGGGGTTTTTCCAACTGCGTCGGCAAGATCTCGTGCTATGCGCATGGCGCCCTCGTGTCATTTGGCATCAGTGCAGGCATACAGGTGCCCGGCCGTGACGGCAAGCGGCGATGCTCAGCCGCGCAACCGATCCCGGTGGCGCGCCAGCCAGTGCGCCACCACCAGCAACGGCATGTCCTTGAAGCCGTGTCGGTCGACCTGACCGATGAACGCGTCACATGGCAGGATCCGGCTGCGGATGTCCTCGCCCTCGGCGGTCAACCCACCATTGACGGCCGGATCGGTCAGATCGCACAAGCCGACATACAGATGGACGAATTCGGTCGACGATCCGGTCGAGGAATAGGCCTCGCCGGCGTTTTCCAACCGGTACGGCGACACCCCCGCCTCTTCCATCGTTTCCCTCAGCGCCGTCTGTTCAGGCGTCTCGCCGGGGTCGATCATACCGGCCACCGGTTCCCAGACCCATGGCTCGGGATCATCGATCAGATAGACGGGCGGGCGGAACTGTTCGACCAGCAGCACGCAGTCGCGGACCGGATCATATGGCAGCACGACCACGGCACCGCCCTGCATCAGCGCGCTGCGGTTCAGCACCGGCCCCATCGTGCCGTCGTGGCGGCGATACTGAAGGTCGATCTCGTCGACACCGAAATAGTTGACATAGGCCCGATGGTGCCGGTGGGCGATCACGTCTTTGCGGACATCGCGCGGATCTCCGGTGCGGCGTTCCCGGGCCGCAAGCCGGGCCCAGGCCCGGGTTCGGATGGCCGGAAAGCTTTTGGCGATGTCGGCGGGCTCGATTCGGCCGTACCAGCTCATGACCTCGTCAGCGGCCAGCAGGGTCATGGGCCCCCATCGGGCAACCCACTGATCCAGCAACCATGGCGCACCCGGTGTCCACCGGGCGGCGGCAGGAAAGAACACCTGGGCCGGCACCCGCGCGCCATCGTCACACTGCACCTCGCAGTCGCGCAGGTCGAACTCGAACCCGCCCTCGTAGAAGGCCAGCCGGTCCAGGTCCGACGCCCCCAGTCCTTGCACAAGCAGCCCTTCGGCCGCCTGTCCCGGCTCGGGCACGATCATCGGAAAGGGCTGCCCTTCGGCGCAACGCACGGCGTGGTCGCGCAGACGGGCCGGCCGAACCGCCAGAGCATCACCGGACCGGCCCAGCACACGTTCGAGCAGCGGCAAATGGCGCAGCGTGCCGTAGAAAAACAGATCTGCCATGTTGTCGGGACCTTCAAACAGAGCTCAGTTCCACCGGCGCGATGCTTCTTCGGTGAACAGCCCCGACAGGATGGCCCCGATGGCCAAGGTTGCGATGATTTCCGGATAGATCAGTTCCCGCCCGAACTCGACGCCCAGTTGAAAAATCGCAAGCAGCGCTTCGAACGGGCCGTCATACCGGTGGCGCATCGCAAGCCGGAACATCTCATAGGTGCCCTGCACGAACAGCCCCCAGAACACCAGCGAAACCACCCCGGTCAGCCCGTTGTTGACCGCGGCCGTCCACCCGTGACCGGCACGCTTGCCCATGATCACCCAGCCGCACAGAAACCCGAGGATGACGTTGACATAGGTGAAATAGCCATAATCCTTGCCCTCCTCTCCGTTGTCCATGATCATTCCGGATACCAGAAAGGCCACGACCACAAGGCAGATCGCGGCAACCAGGCGAGAGGCGGTGGGCATGTGTCTTTTCCGTGCTTTAGTTTGGTTTTGCTATGGTGATCTGTGTCACATCGCAATTGCCGGTGTCAAAGGCTGCGCCGCAGGCGGTCAAATAATAATTCCACATGCGGCGGAAACGCTCATCAAAGCCCATGGCGGCGATCTCGTCCCATTTTTCATTGAACGTGTCATACCAGCGGCGCAGGGTCAGGTCATAGCTTGGCCCGAACTCCTTTGATCGCACGACCTGCAGGCCCGCCTGCGCGACTTGCGCGCGCAGAACCGTCGGCGACGGCAGCATGCCGCCCGGAAAGATGTATTTCTGGATGAAATCCACCCCGTTCCTGTAGACCTCCCAGCGTCGGTCGGCCACAGTGATGATCTGC
Organism: Ruegeria intermedia; assembly: GCF_900129345.1. GTDB lineage: Bacteria > Pseudomonadota > Alphaproteobacteria > Rhodobacterales > Rhodobacteraceae > Ruegeria > Ruegeria intermedia. The sequence continues at coordinate 6,707 of NZ_FQVK01000043.1, forward strand.
AAGGTCGCCTGCGCCCCGGGCTTCAGCCGCTCGCGCACGGTTTCGAAATAGACGGGCCAGTATTTCTGCCCGACGGCCTCGAACATCTCGATCGAAGCGATGCCGTCATATTGCCCACCTTCGTCGCGATAGTCCTGCAGCTTGAGCTCGACCTGGCCCGATAATCCTGCCTTTTCTATGCGTTGTCGCGCGTATTTCAACTGCTCCTGGCTGATGGTCAACCCGGTCACGCGCAGGCCGCGCTCTTTGGCGGCGTATTCCGCGAACCCGCCCCAGCCGCAGCCAATCTCAAGCACATGATCCCCGGGCTTTACCCCCATCTCATCGACCATGCTGGCATATTTCGCGATCTGCGCCTTTTCCAGGCTTTCCTGCCCGGTTTCGAACAGGGCGCTGGAATAAGTCATCGTATCGTCCAGCCAGGCGGCGTAGAAGTCATTGCCCAGGTCATAATGGTACGAAATGTTCTTGCGGGCCTGCTTCCGGTGGTTGCGCTGCAGCCAGAACCGCAGCTTCTCATAGGCCTGCACCAGGAACTTGCCGGTGAAATCGTCATAGACCGTCTCGGTGCCCAGATGCACCAGATCCATGAACGCCCGCAGGTCGGGCGTGCTCCACCCGCCTTCCAGGTAGGCGTCGGAAAATCCAAGCTCGCCTTCGCGGATCAGGCGCGCGAACACGTCCGGGTCATGAATATCCACCCGCGCAACCGGCCCGGGTTTGGCGCCTTCGCTGCGAAACACGCGCCCGTCGGGCAAGCCGATATCCAGCCGCCCGGACTCCATCTTACCGAGCGTCTTGAAGACTTGGGCAAAATATCTGGGCAGGTCTTTCTGCCCCTCGGTGGTGGTCAGGATCATCCGCGCTCCCCTTTGCGGTGTTCGGGTCAGGCTAGGTCGCGAAAGCGTTTCTGGCAAGTTTTCAGTTCCTTACTGGTCTTTTCGGCCTTCATATGCGGCCAACGCCCGTGCGCGGCCGACCTTCAGATCAACGACCGGACGCGGATAGGCGTCGTTGGGGCTCAGGTTCCAAGACCGGGGGATGGCTTCGAAATACGCCAGGGCGGTTTCTGGCGGATCGCTCTGACCCTCGGCCACCCAACGCCGCACATAGGCGCCTGTCGGGTCGAACTTCTCGGCCTGTGTCTGCGGGTTGAAAATACGGAAGAACGGCGCGGCGTCCGGCCCCGAACCCGCCACCCATTGCCACCCCATCGCGTTCGAGGCGGCATCCCAGTCGACCAGGCCGTCGGCAAACCAGTCCATCCCGATTTTCCAATGCGTCATCAGGTGCTTGGTCAGATAACTTGCCACGATCATCCGCGCCCGGTTGTGCATCCGCCCGGTCACGTACATCTCGCGCAGCCCGGCATCGACGACCGGTATGCCCGTGCGCGCGGTCATCCAGGCCCGAACCTCGGGCGTCTCGATGTCCTCGTTCCAAGGAAAGCCGTCCCATTCCTGCCGCCAGTTCCGCGTCAGCAGATGCGGCGTGTGGTACATCAGGTGATAGGCGAACTCGCGCCAGACCAGTTGCCGCAGAAAGGCGTCGGCGCCGGTCGAGCCGATCAGGGCCGCGCCCTTGACCCTGTGCCAGACCGTTCGGGGGCCGATCTCGCCCAGCGCAAGATATTCGGACAGGTGCGATGTTGTGTCATCCGCCAACGCGTCGCGCTGCGCCGGATAGGCGTCCAGCCGCTCCATGAAGGCGTCAAGCCGCGCCTCGGCAGCTGTCTCTCCGGCCTGAACATGCTGACCAACGATCCCGGCGCCCCGCCGCATGGCGTGCCCGAGGCCCCAATCGTCCAGGTGTTCGGATGCCGGCCAGTGCGTTGGCGCAGCCAGCCGCTCGGGGGCCGGGTCTGGCGAAGGAACGTCCCGCTGCGCAACCGCGCGCCACATCGGCGTGAAGACCCGAAAGGGCGCCCCGGTCTTGGTGGCCACTGTCCACGGCTCGAACAGAAGGTGTCCCGCAAAGGATTTTGCGGTCAGGCCCAGTTCCGCCAGCGCCGATTTGATACCCGTATCCCGCGCGATTGCGTCCGGGTCATAGGCCCGAGACCAATAGACCTCTTGCGCGCCCGTTTCGGAGATCAAAGCCTTCAGCGCGTCCAGTGCGGGACCGCTGCGCAGTACAAGCTTGCTGCCCTTGCGTTCAAGGTGTTGCGCCAGGGCCGCCAGCCCCAGACCCAGCCGCCATTTGGGCGCCGCCCCCAGACCATCCACCAGTGAATCGCGAATGAACACCGGTATGATCGGCCGCCCGGAGCGTACCGCGGCGCTCAGCGCCGGAAGGTCCGACAGGCGCAAATCCTGCCGGAACCAGATGAGGATGGGTGACTGTTTGCTGTCCATGCTCGCCCTGTTTTTCCCTGTCTACGCAGTGGCGGGCGCAGTGGATCACAAAACGCGATCAAATGCCTGAAGCAATTGGTCAATCTCGTCGCGCGAGGTGTAATGGGTGAAGCTGACCCGCAGGACGCCCTGCCCCAGATCCACCCCCATCGCGGTCAGAGGCCGTACCGCGTAGAAATCCCCGCCGCCCGCCATGATGCCGTGCTGCGCCAGTTCGGCGGCAACCTCCTCGGCGTTGCGGTTCAGCGCAAGCGCCACGGTCGGCGCGCGCCGCTCGGCCTCGGCCGGGCCGATCAGGCGCACGGCGTTTCGGTCCTTGACCGCATCCAGCACCGGCTGCAGCAGGGCAATTTCATGCGCACGCATCAGGTCATGCACGAACTGACCGCGTTCGCCAGCACCCGAAGCCGGGCCTCCGTGATGGTCGCACAGCAGATCGACATAATCCGCCATGCCCGCGCTGGCGGCCACCTGCGCATGGTCCGGCCCGGCCGGGGTGAACCGCTTGTACAAAACGTCGCCATTGAAGAAATGGGCCTGGTTGGGCAGCAGGTCGCCCAGCGCGCGCCGGATCACCATGCAGCCCTGGTGCGGGCCATAGGTCTTGTAGGCCGAGAACAGATAGATATCCGGCCCGAGTTCGCCCACGTTGGGGAACCCGTGCGGGGCATAGGACACGCCGTCGACACAGACAAAGGCCCCTGCGGCGTGAGCGATGGCGGTGATCTCGGTCACCGGGTTGATCTCGGCCACCACGTTCGAGCAATGCGGAAAACAGACCAGCCGCACCTTGTCGTCCAACAGGTTTTCCAGATCGGCCGGGTTCAGCGCGCCGGTCTCGGGGTCGATCTGCCATTCGCGGATCTCGATCCCGTCCTCGGCCAGACGCCGCCAGGGGCCGGAATTGGCCTCATGATCCTGGTTGGTGACCACGATCGCCTCGCCCGGCTTCATCCATTGCCGAAACGCCTGCGCCAGAACATAGGTGTTCTGCGTGGTCGAGGGGCCAAAGCTGAGCTCGTCAGTGTCAACGCCCAGAAGGGCCGCCATCCGCATGCGCGCCTCGTCCATCTCCTCGCCCGCCAGTCGGCTGGCCTCATACGGGGCATAGGGCTGCACCTTGCGCTGGGTATAGAACCGCGTCAGCCGGTCCAGCACCGGCTTGCAGGTATAGGACCCGCCCGCATTCTCGAAAAACGCCTGTCCCTGCAGGCTCGGCTCGGCAAAGGCCGGAAACTGCGCCCGCACGAAATCGATATCCAGAGTGCCCATCACACTGTCCTTCCCTTGTCATGCACGATGGTTCCAGAGGGCTGCCCGCGCATGACACCGGACATCTCCGACAACATGGCAGGTCTTCCAGCCAGCCACGGGCGGGCCGCGGCAGTTCGGATGCGCACACCGAACGGCGACAGTTAGCCTTGGCCGGTCGCGCGGGTCAAGGCGTGTATCCCCGTGGCGGCCAGACGCGACCGACACCAAAAAAAGGGCCCCGGATTGCCTGACGCATTCCGTGCTGTGGGGCATGAACCGCCGCCGATTGGCGGCGGTTTTTCTTTGCCGATCTAAACCGAGTCGAGATCGCCGATGTTCTCATCGTAGGTTTCAATGAACCCGATCATCCGGGCGATGATCTGTTTCACGCGTTTTGCGCGCTCGCGGATCCCGGGCTTTGTTTTGAGCGT
>NZ_FQVK01000044.1 GCF_900129345.1 Ruegeria intermedia
CGCAGGCCAGCCAGGACAATCCTGATCTTCTCTTCCGCTGAATACTGTTTACGGGTCTTCCGCTTGATGCCTCTGACCAGCTTGTCAGCGGCATCCTTGCTTGTTCCGGATTTCTTGTTCATCTTCGCTCCTTGATGGCTTCGATGAACCAGAAATCCTCCGTTGCTCAAACCCCTAAATCTGTCCGATAGGTGCTGACTTCAGACAGTATGACCGGTATCTGTCGGGTGGGCCAGAAGCGCTTGAGGATCGCAGCCCCAGGCCGTCACGGGTCTGGAACCGCATTCCCGAACTGGTGCGCGAGAAGATCAAGGACCTGGCCCTGAAGGAAAGCGAGTTGTCGCCGCGCGAGTTGGCAGTGCAGTTCACCGACACAGAAAAGTATTTTGTGTCAGAGGCTTCCGTCTATCGCATCCTCAAGTCTTATGACCTGATCACCAGCCCAGCCTATGTGGTGGTGTCGGCGGCCGACGAGTTCCGGGACAAGACGACCCGGCCAAACCAGCTGTGGCAGACCGACTTCACTTACCTGAAGGTCATCGGCTGGGGCTGGTTCTACCTGTCCACCATCCTTGATGACTACAGCCGCTACATCATCGCCTGGAAGCTCTGCACCACGATGAAGGCCGCGGATGTCACCGATACGCTGGAACTGGCGCTGGACGCTTCGGGCTGCAACAACGCGACCGTGGCGCAGAAGCCGAGGCTCCTCAGCGACAATGGCGCGTCTTACGTGGCCGCCGATCTGGCCGAGTATCTCGAAGGCAAAGGCATGGATCATGCCCGGGGTGCCCCGTATCACCCCCAGACCCAGGGCAAGATCGAGCGCTGGCACCAGACGCTCAAGAACCGCATCCTATTGGAAAACTACTACCTGCCCGGCGATCTCAGGCAGAAGATCGACGCCTTCGTCGAGCACTACAACAACCGACGATACCACGAGAGCCTGCAGAACCTCACTCCGGCTGATGTCTACTTCGGGCGCGGCCAAACCATTCTGAGACAAAGAGAAAGGATCAAACAGAAGACCATCGAAACCCGGCGCTTACTTCACCGCAAATCCGCCGCATAATCAAACCAACCAGATGAGCCAGACCCTCTCTTAGCTCAGGCTGCCAACTGGCCCAAAATCTCTGACGACGGACAAGCTATTCACAAAAATCCAGACCCGCGCAAACGGCAAGACAATCCATCACATCAAGTCGATCAAAGAACTTAACGGTTTCACCGATCACCTGTCTCACAAAAGCCATCATCGAAAATGAAAACCGGAAGTCTCCGTCTTGGAACCTGAACTCACTTTCGTTAGCTTGTCGGAGATCGCGCCCGCGCAATTCGCAGACTACATGTCCAATCCGCGCGTGGCAGAGCACATGCCGCTGCTGACATCGGGCTGGAACGAAGAGGCAGCCGCCAATTTCATCGCCATGAAGGAAGCCTGCTGGCCCCGGGACGGATTGGGGCATTGGACGTTTCTCGCGGATGGCTGACACCGGCGATCGACAGCCGACTACGCGGGTGCGATCTGGTCAAACTGAAGGTCGCGGATGTCTACGCCGCTGGTCAGGTAAAGGAACGCGCCTCAATCATTCAGAGCAAAACACAGAAACCTGTCCGTTTTGAGATCACCGAGGGCACGCGAAAGTCGCTGCTGTGCTGGATGGAACAACCGCTGATGACCGGATCGGAGTACCTCTGGCCAGGGCGTTTCCACGAACGGCTTCACATTTCCACGCGACAATACGCGCGCCTTGTTCGGGATTGGGTGGAATCGATCGGTCTGCAGCCGAGTGCGTACGGAACACATTCGATGCGCCGGACCAAGGTCGCGCAAATCTACCGAAAGACAGGAAATCTGCGAGCGGTACAACTTCTGCTTGGTCACACCAAGATGGACAGCACCGTCCGGTACCTTGGCGTCGAATTGGAGGATGCGCTGGCGATCGCAGAGGCGGTGGAAATCCGAAGGCTTGGGCCGCCTTCGTGGACGGCCCATTGCGGACCTTCACCAAAGTCATCATTGCGGCAGTGCAGCCTCCCCAAAGCGGACATTTATCGGCTGCCGACAAATTGGGGGTCTCATTCAAGAATAGCCTTTAGGAAAGATGCTTGCCGCGCGACTCTCTACCTTTTTCCGCCGCCGCGATCGCCGCTCCGGCCAAAATGAGTGGCGCTGCGAGTAGGAAGCTGGTGGCAAGGCTCAGGCAGAAAATGAACACGTCCGCGAGAATTGGCCAGAGCAGCGCGACGTACTCAAAGGGCGCAAGCCGCGATGCCTCGGCATAGCGAAATGCCAGTGTCATTGCGATGTGGCCGAAACCACCGAACAGACCCGACAAGACCAGGAAACCAAGTATCGGCCCGTTGGGCACGACCCAACCCCAGGGCAGTGTGGCGATGCCGCCGATCATTGACGCCAGAACGAAATAGAACGCGATGGCCCCGGGGCTTTCCGTCTTGTTGAGGCTGCGTACCATGATGAGAGCCAGCGCGGTCAGGACAGCTGTGGCAAGCCCTATGAAGTACCCCATCAGCCGACCGCGCTCCCAGGAATAGGTTGTCAGTTCAGGCCAGACGAGCACGACAATGCCTGCAAAGCCGAGCGCGAGGCCCCAGATGCGCCATCGGGTCAGGCGCTCAGCCAGAAGGATTGCCGCTCCAAGCGCCATCAGGATCGGGGAGAGTTGCGAGATCAGGATGGCCTCTGCAAGGTTCAAACGTGCGACGGCAGCAAAGGATCCAAACAAGGCAAGAGCGCCAAAACCGGCCCTCAGAAAATGGGCGCCGGGCCGCTCGGTCGCGAGGCCACTCGGAAACTCCCCTCGAATCCAAAGGAAGACTACGAGCGGAAAAATGGCGAAAAAAGAGCGGAAAAATACGATCTGCCCAAGCGGGACATCCGCGCTGACGGCTTTCACACTGACGAACATGCCTGCCATGAGCAGCCCGGACAGGATGCGCAGGCTGATCCCGAGTCCTGGCAAGTCACAATCTCTCATTTGGGGTGGTCCCGTTCCGCCAAGGCGTCACGCAGTGCGTCGCCTGTCAGGTTGATCGCCAAGACGCAGAGGACAACCGCAAGTCCGGGCCAGAGCATCTGCAAGGGGGTAGAGCGCAAGTGAACCCGCGCATCCAACAGCATCGAGCCCCATTCCGGGTTCGGCGGTTGCACTCCAAATCCCAAAAAGCCGAGTGCCGAGATGCCGAGGATCGCGCGGGCGAACATGCCGGTCCAGACGACTGTGAGGGACGGGATCAGAAATGGCAGATAGTGCCAACGGGCTAGGGACCAGGCCGGCAGAGCGGCGAGGCGGGCCTGCACGACGTAGCCACGGCTTTGAACCGACAAGCCGATGCCGCGCGCGACGCGGGCATAGCGCATCCAGCCGGTGACGCTCAGGGCAAAGATCAGGCTCCAGGTCCCGGCGCCCATCAGCCCGGCAATGACGATTGCCGCCACAAGCTCCGGGAAGGCAAGAAACGTGTCCGTGGTCCGCATCACCATCCAATCCGCACGTTTGCCGCCCAGAGCCGCGACAAGCCCGATTGTGGTGCCGATTACAAGGCTGATGACCGAGATCAGGAAGGCCAATCCCAGCGACCAGCGCGCACCGTGCAGCAAACGCGACAGAATATCCCGACCCATTGCGTCGGTCCCAAGCAGAAACTCGGAATTTGGCGGTGACAAACGTTTCGGGATATTGATTGCCGTTGGATCGTAAGGCGCAAGCACGGGTCCAAGACCGGCCAGCAGCAAAAAGACGATCGCCAGCACCCAAACGCTACGCATCGCTCTCTCCGATCCGAGGATCAACGATGCGGTAGGTCAAGTCGATGGCCAGGTTGACGGCGACGAACACCAGCGCGGTCAGGACCACAACGGCCTGCACATGGGCAAAGTCTCGGGCCAGGATGGCTTGCACAAGAAACGTGCCGAGGCCCGGTCTGCCAAAGATTACTTCAACCAGGACGAGCCCTTCGAGGAGGAAGGCCAATTCCAATCCCAAGACAGTGACAACGGGTATCGCAGCGTGGGGGGCGACATGGTCTCTTCCAATGGATTTTTCGACGATCCCACGCCGTCTGAATGCCGGGAGGAAAGGCTGGCCGCGCGCCTCAAGAATGCCGGAGCGAATGATCCGCGTGAGCGATGCCGCAACGCCAAGCCCGAGCGTCAGTGCAGGCAGGATGGCGTGAGCCGGAGTGCTTGCACCAAGCGCGGGTAGCCAAGCAAGTTTTACAGAGAAAAGCAGGATAAGGATCAGGCCCAGCCAATAGGCCGGGATCGCGTTGCCGAGCGAGGCGGCCGCAACGGCGAGCCTGTCCATCCATCCGCCGGGACGTTTCGTGGCCAGAAGCGCCAAGGGAACAGACACTGCGAGACCGACCGCCAACGATGAGAAGGCCAGCGGAAAAGTATAGCTGATCGCCGCCGCAAGATCGGGCCAGACCGGACGGCCGGTGACCGCCGAAAAGCCCAGGTCCAATGTGAGCAGCGGCCCGAGCCATGCCCAGAAGGCCTGCCAGAATGACCTGTCCAGGCCCACCTCTTGTCGAACCTGGTCAACCACCTCGTCGGTCAGGAGCGCATCGAACCGGGCCATGGCAATGGCCTGTGCCGGATCGCCGGGCGCATTCCATAGCAAGGCAAACGTGAGGATGGTGGCGCCAGACAGCACAACGAACGCGCGCAGCAGAAGTCCACAGACGGCTTTGATCATGCGACGGCCTCAAGTGCCCCAAGTGCGATTGCAGCGTCGCGTAGGGTGCGGCAGTATTCAGATCGCGGGTTCAAGGCAAATGTTTCAGAATCCGCAATTTCCTCGATCCGCCCGGCTTTCAAAACGGCGATCTGATCCGCATGGGCCACGGCATAACCGAGGTCGTGGGTGACAATCAGCGCAGCAAAGCCTTCTTCGCCCTGAAGGTCGGAAATCAGCCGCGCCGTGTGTTTCTGTGCAACGGCATCCAACGCGGAGAGCGGTTCATCAAACAGGATCAGTGGGGGCGATGCGATCAAAGCGCGCAGGATGCCAACGCGTTGAGCCTGCCCGATCGAGACTTGTCCGGGACGGCGATCCAGAATGTCCAATGGCAGTTCGAGTCCGGCGCAAAGTCGCTGCAGCCGCTCCTGCGTCAGTTTGATATTCTGCGCGACGACCGGTTCCATGATCGATTGGCGCAAGCTCAGCACCGGATTGAAAGCCGCGCGGGGCTCTTGCATGACGAGGGCTGGACGGACCATGCGCGTCGGTGCGCCGTTCCAGGCAATCTGCCCGCCCGAGGGTTTCAGAAGACCGAGGATCGCCGCAATCAGAGTGGATTTGCCAGCACCGCTCTCGCCGACAACGGCAAGGGTCTTGCCAGCGGGCAAGGACAGCGAGATGTCGTGCAGTGTCACACGCGCCCCGCGTTTCACCCTGAGGTTGCTCACGGTCAACATGGCAGCGCCAACCAACTGCGATGTGCCGAAAGCGACTTCGCCGCCCGAGTCTGCGGGTTTTCCAGAATGTCTTCGGTGCGGCCCCGCTCAACCAAGCGCCCTTCGTCCATTACCATGAGCGTATCTACCCGGCGCGCTGCAAGGCCAAGATCGTGCGTAATCAGAAGCATCGCCGTATTTCTGTCTTTCAGAGTGACGCTCAGCAGGTCCATTGTCGTGGCTGCCACCACGGGATCGAGCGCGGAAGTCGGCTCATCCAGCACGATCAGATCGGGCGCGCCGATCAACGCCATGGCAATGACGAAACGTTGCTGCATCCCACGGCTCCAGCCCCAAGGGCGTTTGCGCATGTCGCCGCCCTCGATCTTCAACGCCCGGAACAGCCCGACCCGGTCCGTGCTGCCCGTTGCGAGGCCAAGTGCCATTTCCGCCTCGCGCCAGTGAAACGCCATGGACCGCAACGGATCGAGCGCCTCATCCGGGCTTTGTGGAACATGAGCGACGTTGTAACCCCGCGCGCGCAAATCGTCGATCAGCACATGGCCCAGGGTGGATTTGCCGGAGCCCGACGCACCGACCAGGCCGATGCGGCTTCGAGGTGGGATCTCCAAAGTTGTGGGGTGAAGGATGGTCCGGCCCGAGCGCACCGCACTCAGACCGGTCACGTTCAGCGTCATTTGGTCAGTTTCGTCTCATGAGTGATCCAGTAAGTCTCGGTGGGATGCACCTGATAACCGGTCAGGCCCGGCACACCGACATTGGTCTGGCTGACATGAAACACCGGAATCAAAGCGGCCTCGGACGCAATGATGTGCTGAACCTCGTCGTAGATTGCCATGCGTGCGTCGTGGTCGAACGTCAGACGCCCCAGTTCAAGCAACTCATCCAAACGCGCATTCGAAAAGCCCCCGGAGTTCGAACTTCCATCAGACTTCAACAGCGTCTCCAGAACGGCACCCGGATCGCCCTGCGGCAACGTCACCCACGCCTGCAGGAAAAGGTCGGCGTCGCCTGCCGCGATTGCATCGTTGCTCGCGCCCCATTCGCCGATGGTTATGTTGGCCTTGACGCCGATCGCGGCAAGGAAGGCCTGCGTCAACTCCGCAGTCGGCGGCAGTGCGGCCCGCGAGGAGTAGGTGACAATATCAATTTCCAGCGGCGTGCCCTCCAGCATCCAGGTCCCACCTTCCTTCACCGCTCCCGCCTCGGCCAGCAATGCCTCGGCCTTTGCAGGATCATAAGGTGCGGAGATATCTGCCGCCCAACCTTTGCCCGCGGGAAAAACAGTGCCTGCCGGAACACCGCCAACGCCGGACAGGGCCGCGTCGACGATGCCCTGACGGTCGATCGCATAGGAAACCGCTTGGCGAATGAGCGGGTTTGCCATGGGGCCGTTCTTGGCGTTCACCGTGAAGAAGTAGAGCCGTGCCGTGGGCGCTGAGAAGCCCTGCGCACCCGTTTCCTGGATGCGTTCAAAGTCGGTTTCCGGGTAGTTGATCACCAGGTCAACCTCGCCCGCCTCGAATGCCAGTGCCGCAGTGGCGGGGTTCGCCGAAGCGACGACGCGGACTTCTTCGAGGCCGGGCGTCCCTTGCCAGTAATTCAGGTTTGCTTCGGTACGATAGAGCTGTTCCGGCACCGCTTCCTTGAACACGTAGGGACCCGTGGCGTTGATCGGAAACGCATCGGACGGTTCACCCAGAACCGCAACCGCGGGTTCGGACAGAGTCCAGGGGAAAGCGGCATTCGGGCTGTTGGTTTCAAAAACAACGACGCGGTCGCCGTCGATCGACATACCCGCAAGATCGAGCAGCTTGGAGACCCGTGCATTGTGGCCGGGGTGCTCCTCATCTGAAATCGGAGCGATTGAATCAATGACGGCCTGTGCCGTTACCGGGCTGCCGTCATGGAAGGTCAGCCCTTCGCGCAGGGTTACACGCCACGTCGTTGGCGACGCCTGTTCAATACTCTCCGCCAGACGCGGATAGAGGTTCATGTCATAGTCGATCCCCATGAGCGTTTCAGTCACGCCGGTCTGGTTCGACATCCAGCCATTGTAGCTGGCCCGCGGATCAGGCACTTCGGCCGTCGGACCAAAGCCAACGGAAATGGTAAGAGTGCCCTCTTGGGCCGCTGCGGGCAGCGCCGTGCTGAGTGCAATAGCTCCTGCTACCGCCAACCGGGAAAAGAAAGACATAAGGGGTTCCTTCAGGACATGGAGTTGAGTTTGAAAACGGTGGATTGCCGATCACGGGCAAGTGTGCGGGCTTCGGCTTGGGCAAGCGAAAGGAGTGCCTCGTCGTCCGACAGGCCCCGCGCCCGAGACTTGGACCAAATGCGGCGCACCGAGGCGGGCGACCATGGCAGAGCAGCTTGAGCGACCCATTGTCGGACGGGTTGCGGCAAACTGTCAAAGGCGTCCATCGGGTCTCCTGCACGCTTTCTGCGACGCAGACTGCATTGACCGAGATTGCGTTTCATTCAGCTTCGTCCGGGTCCAAAATCGGGTCGACAACCAGCACCAGACGGGTTTCGCCCGTCCCTTCAATCGGCGGTGAACGATGCAAAAGGCCTGACGGCGGTTCGGCAGGCCAGAGCGTACCTCGCAGGAGGATTGGCGCGCCTGTCGGCACCGTGAATACACGCTTTGGTTCGGCGCCATCCGTGGAAACACCGTATTGGGTTCCCGTGCCGCGATAGGTGCACACAAGGCGGGCGGTAACCGCGTCGATGTGGAACCTGCGACAAGCGTTGGTTTGGATCCTGTCCAGCCGCAGACGCAGGTAATCCGTCTGCATCAGATCCGCGAACATGCGCGCCATTTCCGCGATATCAGCCTCAAGCCAGGCACGTTCGCCTCCGTTTGGCATGGCCGACATATCGCAAAGATGTCCAACGGTTTCGGGCACGGCACCCTTGGGGAGAATGACGCGGCCATTCGGCAAGGCGTCTTCGGGCACGGATTCAAGCCAGGACTGCACATCTTTCGGCATGTTTCGCCGCCAAATAGCCGCAGCGCATCCTGGCTGCACAAACGCGCGCAGTCCCGCGGGGTCGTCCGCAACAGCAACGCCGACTGCTGCGTCCTTGACTGTTTTGCGGACGAAGCTCATGCCGCGTCCTCAACGCGCCGCCAGCCGGGAAACGGGTCTGGCATGTCCAGCGGCAAAGCATCTGGTCCGGCAGCCATGACCGATGGCACGAGGCAGGCATCGAGTTTTTCCTCGAGAGCAGGCCAATCAATGCCAGAACCAATAAACACAAGCTCTTGCCGCCGGTCTCCCCAAGGCTCAACCCAATGCCGCTGCATGTACTCGCGCGCTGATGCGTGGTCTGGCCAACGCTCTTGGGGGACAGAGGCCCACCATGTGCCGATAGGTTTGACGCTGGACAACGCGCCCGCCAGCGAGAACTCGGCCACCCATTCAGGGCGGGTTGCGATCCAGAAATGACCCTTCGCTCGGATCACCCCGGGCATATCCCCATTCAGAACCGCGAGAATCTTTTCCGGGATGAAGGGCTGGCGCGCACGGTAAACGTAGGAGGTCACCCCATACTCTTCGGTCTCCGGCACGTGGCCCGCAAAGCCGTATAGTTCCTTGGCCCACATCGGATGCTCATGCGCCTTGTCAAAATCGAACAGCCCGGTGTCGAGGATCTTGTCTGCGGCAACCTCTGAATGGTTCGTCTCGATGATTTCGGCATCCGCGTTCAGACTGCGAATGATCTTGCGGGCAGCATCGACCTGACCTTCGGTCGCGTCAGCGACCTTGTTGAGGATCACCACATCGGCAAATTCGATCTGGTCAGTCAGAAGATGCACCAACGTGCGCTCGTCTTCATCGCCCATGACTTCGCCGCGATCCCTCAGGAAATCGTGGCTGGAGAAATCCTTGAGCAGGTTCACCGCATCCACGACTGTCACCATCGTGTCGAGCCGCGCAACATCAGACAAGCTGTCGCCAAACTCGTCGCGGAATTCGAATGTGGCCGCTACCGGCAGCGGCTCGGATATGCCGGTGCTCTCGATCAGCAGGTAGTCAAACCGGTGCTCAGCGGCCAAGCGGCGCACCTCATTGAGAAGGTCGTCACGCAACGTGCAGCAGATGCAACCGTTGGACATCTCAACCAGCGTCTCGTCCGTTCGGCTGAGTTCGGTGTCCGCGCGCACCAGATCGGCGTCGATGTTCACTTCCGACATGTCGTTGACGATCACAGCGACACGCCGCCCTTCTCGGTTGTTCAAAACCCGGTTCAACAGGGTGGTTTTGCCGGCGCCCAGGAATCCGGACAGGACGGTGACGGGAAGACGGGAATCTGGCATGTCTGAACTCCGTTGGTTGCTGCGACAGTCACGCAACTTACGCAGTTACTAGACGAATGCAACTGCAATTGTTACGTTTGGGTCTGACCCGGAGAAGAATTGCCTATGAAGCGAAACAGCCGCCTGTCTCTTGCCTTGCACACCCTCAGCCACATGGCCGGAGAGCCGAACCGCGTGCGCACATCGGCGGACATTGCCGATCACGCCGGAACAAATCCCGTGGTCGTGCGCCGAGTCCTCGGAAAACTGCGCGAGGCCGGGCTTTTGCATTCCGAGAAAGGCCATGCAGGCGGTTGGCGTCTGGCCAGGTCAGCCGACAGCATCACGCTTGCGGACGTTTATTTGGCACTCGACGAAAGGCTTGTTTCCGGGGCTGGCGACGATGCTGAACCTTCTGACTGCAGCGTCGAAACAGGCCTGCAAGCACGTGTTGCAGAAGTCCTCGACGAAATCGAAGCAAACCTCGTGGAGCGCCTGCGCGAGACCACGATCACGGATGTTCATCCCAGCAGCTGCAGCTATTGCGCGAGCTGAGACCTAGAAGTTCCCGAGTTCGATAAGCCTAAGTCTCAGACTTTTTTCAGTTTGATGGGCAAGTCGGCGCAGCGATCAATTTATCGGCTCCCGTGGTATGATTCAGCGGCAACATGGGGTTGTCGTTTCGGGCGGGCATGGCGGATCGGAGGATCAGTCATGGAGTGTGAACCGGCATGCAAAATTGACCCCGGTATTGGGGTAATCGGCGTCCAAATTTGACCCCCCTGATATTTGATTTCGGTAGCTTTCTCACGGAT
>NZ_FQVK01000045.1 GCF_900129345.1 Ruegeria intermedia
ATCGCTGCGGTCAGCGTCGTCTTGCCGTGGTCAACGTGGCCGATCGTGCCAATGTTGACGTGCGGTTTTGTACGCTCAAACTTTTCCTTTGCCATTCCTCAGGCGCCCTTTGCGGTTTGGGGGACCCTTGGTCCCGGTTTGCATCTGCGCGCGCGAGATATTGGGTTCACAACGGAAAATCAAGCACAACCATCAGGAAAACGGGCGTCAGGCCGGATTTTGTATGGCCTCGCCCGGCTCGAGCGGCTGGATCAGCCCCGGCCGCGGGTCGAACCAGCCGTTTTCCTTATGTTCTTCGGCCAGCCATTCCTCGACCCGGTCGGCGATCTTGAGGGCCAGCCCGTTCATCTGCTCTTCGCGGGTGCGGCTGTTGCCCGACCCCACGACCGCGCTGTCGCCGGTGGTGTCTTCCAGCACCTGGAATTGCTTGCCCTTGGCCAGAAATTCTTTCTTGCCCACGTCATAGACATTGACCAGGACGATGGCCGTGCTTTTGGGGTTGTAGATCACCGGGATGCCCGGCGGCGCCAGCATGTACCCTTCCAGGCTGATGCCGATGTCATATTCCTGGGTGCCCTGATACCGGCCCAGCCGGATGTCCACGGCCTTCTGGATCGCCTCGGCCCATTCCTGCGGCGTCGCGTCCCGGCTCACCGGTCCCTGCACCGCCTTGTCCGCATAGGCATAATTGACCCGCAGCTTGAAGGCGCCAAGATCCTCGGGCGCCTCGTCAACCAGCGTCTGGGTGCAGGCCCCGATCATGGCCAGTCCGGCGAACAGTATCAGCAGTTTGCGCATGGGTTCCGTCTCGATAGGGCCTGTTTTTTCATGGTCTATCGCACCGATACGGCCCGTGCCAAGCCGTATCGGCAGATTTCGCCTGAA
Organism: Ruegeria intermedia; assembly: GCF_900129345.1. GTDB lineage: Bacteria > Pseudomonadota > Alphaproteobacteria > Rhodobacterales > Rhodobacteraceae > Ruegeria > Ruegeria intermedia. The sequence goes on from NZ_FQVK01000045.1 coordinate 886, forward strand.
GGCCGCAACCGCATCACGAGAACTTGTAGTCGCGCGGGAAGCCGTAGGGCGGCTTTTTCCCGACGCTCGCCCGCTTGGCCAGCCACGGCGACATGTCCGGCTCGTGCCGGGTCTTGTCGCCGCCCATCGACCATTTCAGACCCTCTTCCCAGTTGAAAGTGGTCAGGTCGGACAGGCCGCCATCCAGCTCCAGCGTGCCCTGGCGCCCGCGCGCCATGTTGTATTTCTGCAGACGCACACCCTTGCCCCGCGTCATCTCGGGCAGTTCGGAGACCGGGAAGACCAGGAACTTGCCGTTCTGCGACACCACGGCGACGTGGTCGCCCTCGACCGGTTTGCAGATCACCGCGCGCTCGTCATCCTTGACGTTCAGCACCTGCTTGCCGTTGCGGGTCTGGGCCAGCACGTCATCCTCGGGCACGATGAACCCGTTGCCCGCATCCGAGGCCACCAGCAGCTTGCGCCCCGGCTTGTGGATGAGGATGTCGACGATCTGCGCCTCGTTGGGCAGATCGACCATCAGGCGCAGCGGCTCGCCCATGCCCCGCCCGCCGGGCAGGTTCGCGGCGCTGACCGTGTAGACCCGCCCGTTCGAGGCAAAGATCAGCAGCCGGTCGGTGGTTTCCGCGTGGAAGATGAAACGCGGCCCGTCGCCATCCTTGAATTTCAGCTCGCGCTTCAGGTCGATATGGCCGGTCATCGCGCGGATCCAGCCCATCTGGGAACAGACCACCGTGATCGGCTCGCGGTCGATCATCGCCTCGAGCGGCACCTCTTCGACCGCGCCGGCCTCGGCAAAGCGGGTGCGGCGGGCGCCGCCCTCGTAATCCTTGCCGAACTTCTTTTTGGTCTCCTTGAGCTGCTCGGCGATCCGCGCCCATTGCAGGGACTCGTCGGCCAGCAGATCCTCGAGATCGGCGCGTTCCTCCATCAGCTTGTCGCGCTCGCGGATCAGCTCCATCTCCTCCAGCCGGCGCAGGCTGCGCAGGCGCATGTTCAGGATCGCGTCGACCTGAACCTCGGTCAGCTCGCCCTCGCCCGGCGCGGGCGACACGTAATCGGCCTCGCTGGTGGCGCGGACATGGTCGATGCCCCAGTTCTCGCGCATCAGGGCGGCTTTGGGGTCGTCGTCATAGCGGATGATGTCGATCACGCGGTCGAGATTCAGGAAGGCGACGATGAAGCCCTCCAGCACCTCCAACCGGTGGTCGATCTTGGCCATGCGGTGACGCGAGCGGCGCAGCAGCACCTCTTGCCGGTGATCGAGGAAGGCGCGCAGCACCTCTTTCATCGAGCAGACCTTGGGCGTCACCCCGTCGATCAGCACGTTCATGTTCAGGCTGAACCGCACCTCGAGATCCGAGTTGCGATACAGCATGTTCATCAGCACCTCGGGGTCCACGTTTTTCGAACGCGGCTCCAGGATCAGGCGGATGTCGTCGGCGGATTCGTCGCGCACATCGCCCAGGATCGGGATCTTCTTGGTCTGGATCAGCTCGGCGATCTTTTCGATCAGCTTCGATTTCTGAACCTGATACGGGATCTCGGTGACGACGATCTGCCACTGGCCGCGACCCAGATCCTCGATTTCATACTTGCAGCGCAGCCGGAACGACCCGCGCCCGGTGCGGTAGGCCTGGGCGATGTTCTCGGGGGGCTCGACGATAACGCCGCCGGTGGGGAAATCCGGCCCCGGCACATAGTTCAGCAGCGTGTCGTCACGGGCGTCGGGCGTCTTGATCAGATGCAGACAGGCGTCGCACAGCTCGGCGATGTTGTGGGGCGGAATGTTCGTGGCCATGCCCACGGCGATCCCAGACGCGCCATTGGCCAGCAGGTTCGGGAAGGTCGCCGGCAGCACCGCCGGTTCGCGCAGCGTGCCGTCATAGTTGTCGCGGAAATCGACGGCATCCTCGTCGAGCCCCTCCAGCAGCGCCTCGGCGACGATGGTCATGCGCGCCTCGGTATAGCGCGAGGCCGCCGGGTTGTCGCCGTCGATGTTGCCGAAATTGCCCTGTCCGTCCACCAGCGGGTAACGGACGTTGAAATCCTGCGCCAGACGCGCCATCGCGTCATAGATCGCGGCGTCGCCATGCGGGTGATAGTTACCCATCACGTCGCCCGAGATCTTGGCCGACTTGCGGAACCCGCCCGATGAGCTGAGTCGCAGCTCGCGCATCGCGTATAGGATTCGCCGGTGTACCGGCTTCAGCCCATCGCGCGCATCGGGCAAGGCCCGGTGCATGATGGTGGACAGCGCATAGGTCAGGTACCGCTCGCCAATTGCCCGGCGCAGCGGTTCCGCCACCTCGCCCCCGGCGTCGGGGGACTCCATGTTGGGGTCGTCGATCGTGTCGTTCATAGATGATGTGATACGACGCCCGACGCCCGTGGTAAAGCAATCCGCGCATATTTTGCTGGGGACAAGTCCGGCTTTTTGCGGCAGGGGGACCCAACCCCGCGATTTCCCCCGATTTTCGACTCACGCCCGGATTTATGGTAAAATGACAACCATTGAATGCTGCCGATTTCTTTGTTGATGCGATTGCCGGGGGATGCGCCATGACGCGCCTGATAGTCATAACGTTCGCCGCCTTGGGTTGGGTCTTTTACGTGGCAAGCGGAGGCCCGGATTTCGAACCGCGCGGAATGCGCGCAGCCGCGACCGATCCGGTTGCCCACACTCCGACAACCGTTCCGCTGGTTGCCGCCGCACGGGCTGGTCTTGTGACCAAGGCAGCAAGGCGACCGGCAAAGCCGGACGAGCCAAAGCCGGAACCTCGGCCTGTCGCTCAGACCGTCGATGCGGACGCCCTGCTCGCGCAGGTCGCCGCCGCGTTGCAATCCGACATGTCCGCACTTGAAGACCAGGGGCAAACGTTCTCGCTTGCATCGCTTGACGCGAACACGGCCCTGACGCTGCGCGAGGCACCGGAAGCGCCCGAACCCGCCGAAACCGCCTTGCCCGCACCGCCACCCAAGGACATCCGACGGGTGGCCGGAACCCGCGTCAACATGCGCGACGGCCCGGGCACGATCTATCCGATCATCGGCAAGGCCCGGATGGGCCAGAAGGTCGAAGTGCTGAGCGACTCGGGCACCGGCTGGCTGCGCCTGCGCGTGTTGCCCGAGCAACAGGTCGGATGGATTTCCGCCTCCTTGATCCGCAAAAGCGAAAATTGACGCGATGCCGTCATTGCCCTGCCACGTTCCCCGCAATAGCTGTTGCTGACGGAAGACGACGGGGGCGACATGCAGAAATCCATCCTCATTACCGGGTGCTCCTCGGGTATCGGGCTGGACGCGGCACACGGAATGCGTGCGCGCGGCTGGCGTGTTTTCGCCGCGTGCCGACAGCAGCGCGATTGTGATCGGCTGCGTGCGCAGGGCTTTGACAGCCCCCGCATCGACTATACCGACACCGCCAGCATCACGACCGGCCTTGCCGAGGTTTTGGAGGCCACGGGCGGCACGCTGGATGCGCTGTTCAACAACGGCGCGCACGGGCTGCCCGGCGCCGTCGAGGACGTACCGACCGAAGGCCTGCGCCATATCTTCGAAACCAATGTCTTCGGCTGGCACGAACTGACGCGTCAGGTGATTCCCGTCATGCGTGCGCAGGGTCATGGCCGCATCGTACAGAACTCGTCGGTTCTGGGGCTGGTCGCCTTTCCGTGGCGCGGTGCCTATGTGGCCACGAAATACGCCATCGAAGGCCTGACCGACACGCTGCGGCTGGAACTGCGCGACACCGGCATCAAGGTCATTCTGATCGAACCCGGCCCGGTCACCTCGAAGCTGCGCGAGAAGGCCATTCCGATTTTCGAACGGTTCATCGACTGGGAAAACTCGGCCCTGCGCGCGAAATACGAGAACTCGCTGCTCAGACGGCTCTACGAGGACAGCGGCCCGGACCGGTTCGAGCTGCCCGCCTCGGCCGTCACGGACAAGCTGGCGCGCGCGCTCGAGGCGAAATCGCCCAAGGCGCGTTACTATGTCACGACACCCACCTACATCGCCGGCTATCTGCGGCGCGTGCTGCCGACCGGCGCCATCGACCGGATCCTGTCCCGCGTCTGAGACGAAATTACCCGTTCGCTTTTCCGACCCGTCCGGCTAGATGGTGCGGCAACGGAACATAGGCGCGAATGGGGACGACGTGGATATCTTGATGGGTGTGCTGCTTTTGGCGATGGCGGCGGTCGTCGTCGTGTTGGTGCTGGGCGTGGCCAATTTCGGCAAGGGCGGCATGGAGGCCGCCAAGAAAAGCAACAAGATGATGCGGCTGCGCATCCTGTTTCAATTCATTGCCGTGGTGCTGATCGTGCTCTACGTCTATCTGCGTGGTCAGGGAGTGCAGTAGATGGTCGTTCTGAACAAGATTTACACCCGCACCGGGGACGATGGCAAAACCGCGCTGGGCAATGGCGAACGGGTTGCGAAATACGCGGGCCGCGTGGCGGCCTATGGCACGGTGGACGAACTGAACGCCTTTGTCGGCGTGGCCCGCACCGAGGCCGAGGGCGAGACCGATGCGGCGCTGGCCCGCATCCAGAACGATCTGTTCGACCTGGGCGCTGATCTGTGCCGCCCCGACATGGAAAAAGACGCCGAGGCCGACTATCCACCCTTGCGGATCGCCCCCGCCCAGATCGACCGGCTGGAGTCGGAAATCGACGCGATGAATGCCGACCTCGAACCGTTGCGCAGCTTCATTCTGCCGGGCGGGTCGCGGCTGGCGGCGCATCTTCATGTCTGCCGCACGGTCTCGCGGCGAGCCGAGCGTCTGGCGGTCGAACTGACCAACATGGAGCCGGTGAACGAGGCTGCGGTGAAATACCTCAACCGCCTCAGCGACTGGTTCTTCGTGGCCGCCCGCTGCGCCAACAACGGCGGCCGCGATGACGTCTTGTGGGTTCCGGGCGCGAACCGCTGAAAGCGGCGCAACGTCCAGTGGACGTTGGGGCGACCGGAAGGGCGAAGCCCCGGCCCGAAGGGCGGGCGCGAACCGCTGAGCCCCAAGCTTGTTGGATGCGTTTTCGCACCATCCGGCGCGGCAAAACCGCCCATCGGCCGGGTAACAATCTTTCGTTCCTTCACGTCAAAAAGCGTGAAACGCGACGTCCCCACGACATGACGTGACGATTTTGCCCTGTCCCGACGCCCCGCAAGGCGCTATCTAGGCCGACGAGAGCATTGGTGGAGTCGCATTGCGGCTTGCCGTTTTTGTAAGGAGCGTACGCAAAAATGAAGGTACTTGTGCCTGTCAAGCGCGTGATCGACTACAACGTGAAAGTTCGCGTCAAAGCGGACGGCAGCGGTGTTGATCTCGCCAATGTCAAAATGTCGATGAACCCGTTCGACGAGATTGCCGTCGAAGAGGCGATCCGCCTGAAAGAAGCCGGCAAGGCCGACGAGGTCGTGGCCGTTTCGATCGGCGTCAAGCAGGCGCAGGAAACGCTGCGCACCGCGCTGGCGATGGGTGCAGACCGCGCCATTCTGGTGGTCGCGGCGGATGACGTCCACCAGGACATCGAGCCGCTGGCCGTCGCCAAGATCCTGGCCAAGGTGGTCGAGGAAGAGCAGCCCGGGCTGGTTCTGTGCGGCAAGCAGGCGATCGACAACGACATGAACGCCACCGGTCAGATGCTGTCGGCCCTGCTGGGCTGGAGCCAGGGCACCTTCGCGTCCGAACTGGACATCGAAGGCGACACCGCCAAGGTCACGCGTGAAGTTGACGGCGGTCTGCAGACCATCAGCGTCAAGATGCCGGCCATCGTCACCGTCGACCTGCGCCTGAACGAGCCGCGCTATGCGTCGCTGCCCAACATCATGAAGGCGAAGAAAAAGCCGCTGGACGAAAAAACCGCCGCCGATTACGGCGTCGATGTCACGCCGCGTCTGGAAATCGTCAAGACCGAAGAGCCGCCGGCACGCGCCGCCGGCATCATCGTGGGCTCGGTCGACGAGCTGGTCGGGAAACTCAAAGAAGCGGGGGCTGTGTAATGGCTGTACTTCTGCTTGCCGAAGTCAACAATGGCGAACTGGCGATGGACGCGACTGCCAAGGCGGTCACCGCTGCCAAGCAGTTGGGTGACGTGACCGTTCTGGCCGCGGGCGGCTCGGCCGCCGCTGCCGGCGAAGCCGCCGCCAAGATCGACGGCGTGTCCAAGGTGCTGGTCGCCGAAGACCCGTCGCTGGGCCACCGTCTGGCCGAATCGACCGCCGCGCTGATCGTCAGCCTGGCCGACGGCTATGAACACATCGTGGCGCCCGCCACCACCGACGCCAAGAACGTGATGCCGCGCGTGGCCGCGCTGCTGGACGTGATGGTGATCTCGGACGCGTCGGGCGTGGTGGACGGATCGACCTTTGAACGCCCGATCTACGCGGGCAACGCCGTTCAGACCGTCAAGTCGAACGACGCCAAGAAGGTCATCACCTTCCGCACCTCGACTTTCGACGCCGCCGGCGAAGGCGGATCGGCGCCGGTCGAGACCGTATCGGTCGGTGAAAATCCCGGCCTGTCGGAATGGGTCGAAGACAAGGTCGCCGAAAGCGACCGCCCCGAACTGACTTCGGCCAAGGTCGTGGTGTCGGGCGGCCGCGGCATCGGATCGGAAGAAGACTTCAAACTGATCGAAGCCCTGGCCGACAAGCTGGGTGCGGCGGTTGGTGCCAGCCGTGCAGCCGTCGACTCGGGCTATGCTCCGAACGACTGGCAGGTAGGTCAGACCGGCAAGGTCGTGGCGCCGGACCTGTACATCGCGGTTGGCATCTCGGGCGCGATCCAGCACCTGGCCGGCATGAAGGATTCAAAGATCATCGTCGCGATCAACAAGGACGAAGAGGCTCCGATCTTCCAGGTGGCCGATTACGGACTGGTCGCCGACCTGTTCCAGGCCGTGCCGGAACTGACCGAGAAGCTGGGCTGACGGCCCTTCTTTTCTTGAGTTCAAGGCCCGCCAGTCAGGCGGGCCTGTTTTCAGTCGAGATCCCGGATCGCGGGCAACAGTCGCTCGGCAATGGCCCGGTGCGTGGCCGGCCCGATCATGTATTCCGCCATCGGCTGCTGCATCGTGCCGAACAGCATGTCCTCGAGATCATCCGATTCGCCCGATGGGCGCACCTGCATCTCGACCTTTCCGGCGCAGAGCCGCGCCAGTTCTTCGACCATCGAAGCGGTGACCCGCACCGGTTCGGGCAAGCTGAGGTGCTGCGCGTCGGGGCTGTGTGCCATATCCAGCCACAGCAAGACGACCGGTGGTTTTACGCGGGTCAGAAAATCGCTCAGCGCGGTCAGCCATCCCCGCCTCAGCGTGTCCGCCACCATTTCGAATCGCGCGTCCTGAAACTCGGCCAGCCGCAGAATCAGATGTCGGACGAAGTGGATTTCGGCAAAATCCACCTCGGGGTAGAGCGCGTGCAGGTCCGCAGTTGCTGCCAGCACCCTGTCATTGCGCCGGGTATGAACCCGGTAGAACGGGTTCGTCTGCCCCAAAAGGCCCGGCAGTTGCAAAACGCAGGCCGTGGCATTGTTCATCAGGTCTTGCAGACCGGCGTCCAGGGTCAAACCGTCGACTCCGCAGAACAGGCTGCCCAGGTTGATGCAAGGCGTGTCGAGTTTGTCGGCGAGGACAGACGGAAACGGACGCGCAACGAAACGGCCAAAGGTTTCATCGCCCCCCACGCAGGCCACATATGGCACGTCCAATGCCCGTTCCGGTCCGCGATACCATCGCTCAGAACCTTCGTAGCGGCACAGCGGCTCGTCGGCGCTCAGCGCGCCGGATTCGTGATAACTCATGTCATCCACCCATTTTCTTCACCCGGACGCCATTGTCGGGCCACAGGTGTTAAGAAAATCTCAATGGTTCACTTTTACGCGAATTCTAAGGGTCTCTGCCCCTTGCCGCCCTGCCCGGACTGCCGATATGGTCGCCCCCGAACCTCAACGCAGAAGGCAGCTCAGCATGGACGTGAAATCAGTCGGAGTGATCGGCGCGGGTCAGATGGGCAACGGGATCGCCCATGTCATGGCGCTGGCTGGGTATGACGTTGTGTTGAACGATATCAGTCAGGAGGCGCTGGATGCGGCGCTGGAGACGATCAAGGGCAACATGGCCCGGCAGGTTTCGCGTGGGAAAATCTCCGAAGACGACATGCAGGCGGCACTGTCCAGGATCAAGACCACGCTGAACTTGCCCGACATCGGCAAGACCGACCTGGTGATCGAGGCCGCGACCGAGCGCGAGGCGATCAAACAGGCCATATTCGAAGATCTGCAGCCGCACCTTCTGCCCCACACGATCCTGACGTCGAACACCTCGTCGATTTCGATCACGCGGCTGGCCAGCCGGACAGACCGGCCGGAACGATTCATGGGGTTCCACTTCATGAACCCGGTTCCCGTCATGCAACTGGTCGAGTTGATCCGTGGCATTGCCACCGACGAAGAGACCTTTGCCACCTGCAAGGCGGTCGTGGACCGGTTGGGAAAGACCGCCGCCAGCGCCGAGGATTTTCCGGCCTTCATCGTGAACCGCATCCTGATGCCGATGATCAATGAGGCGGTCTATACGCTGTATGAGGGCGTGGGCAGCGTGCAGTCGATCGACCAGTCGATGAAGCTGGGCGCCAACCATCCGATGGGACCGTTGGAACTGGCCGATTTCATCGGGCTGGATACCTGCCTGGCCATCATGAACGTTCTGCATGACGGGCTGGCGGACACCAAATACCGCCCCTGCCCGTTGCTGACGAAATATGTGGAAGCGGGATGGTTGGGCCGCAAGACCGAGCGCGGGTTCTATGACTATCGCGGCGAGGTGCCGGTCCCCACACGCTGACGGAACAAGGGGGCCAGCCCCCTCTGACGCATTCCGTGCTGTGGGGCATGAACCGCCGCCGATTGGCGGCGGTTTTTCTTTGCCGATCTAAACCGAGTCGAAATCGCCGATATTCTCATCGTAGGTTTCAATGAACCCGATCATCCGGGCGATGATCTGTTTCACGCGTTTTGCGCGCTCGCGGATCCCGGGCTTTGTTTTGAGCGT
>NZ_FQVK01000046.1 GCF_900129345.1 Ruegeria intermedia
TCGCCGTTGGCGGCTTGCGGGAAGGCCGTGCATTACGGTGGGCGGTTGCCGTGGTCTTTACCGGACTCCACAGAAGGATGGTACCGTTAACCATTCCTGGGATCACAATTGAAAAATTCCAGCTTGGGACGGTCAGGTTTTCGAGCAGCTGGTCACTGCATGATCGAACACCGTCTTCCCCAAAAAAGCGCCGCGTGGATCAGCGTTGTCGTTGTCTCGTCAACTCAGCAGAATCTGTTGGGTGAACTTCAGAATATCCGAGGACAAGGGTGCCGGATTTTGATCCTGCGAGTCGATCGCCAACAACCGCCGAGCCTCGTACCTGATCTCCATGATCGCGTCATGTTCGTTTTGCCTATGGTCGTCACACCCTGCAAACGCGCTATCCGCATCAAACGGGGTCGAGCAGTCCAGTTCCCAGCGGGCGCGGATCCGGGCAGCTTCCCGGCGGGTTTGACCAAGCGGAGTATCCGCCTCATCATTCTCGAACGGAATTTCCTCTTCGGCTTCCAGATCGAGCGATAGCCGCATGGCCATTTCATCGATCTCCTCCTCCAGATCCTCAAGTTCGATATCATCTTCCATCGATGTCTCCTTTCTGCAGATATGTCGGCCATTCATGGCCTTCGTGGAGCGGGTTCGGGTCGGCCATGGCCGCCAGGCTCGGATCGGTGCGATAGTCGATCCGACGGCACAGTTTTGGTCGGCTGCCGGACATGGACAACGCCTGCAGGTCAGGCGACAGGCCCAGCAGATCCTCGAACGGCAGACCCGTCAGGTCCGAGGCAGCCGATGCCGCCGCCGCGTTGCCGGCGCCGAAAACACTCAGCACGCTTGCGTTGTCCAGAAACTCGCGATGCCGTGGGCCCCAGATCCCCTCCATCTGCCCGACCGACTGCCAGAAGCTCCAGGTTCGCACGCCGTACCCGCGCAGAAGCGAGGCGGCGACCAAAAGCTCTTCCAGCTGACCAAGCTGAGCGGCCTCGTCGATCAGCAACAGATCAGGCAGGACCGGGCGCACCTTTCTGCTGGCCAGAATCGCGATGAGCGTTCCAATCCAGACACGCAACAACGCCGCCTGCCCGGAAATCAGATGCGGAGGAACGCGCAAATAGATCGTCACGGGCGTGCCAGACTCGATCAATGCCGGCGGGATTTCGTTGCCCGACAGGCTCTTGCGTCCACGTGGCGAGGCCAGAAAAGCCAAAGGTTCGCGGATGCTGGTCAGCATCGAGGTCCGTGTCTTGTCGGGCGCGTCCTCGTAGATCGCGGCCGCGTCCCGGACAGCTCCGTCGTAGTGGGTGCAACGTTTCATCACGGCCAGGAATTCGGACAGGCGGCTTTCTCCTCCGGCCCAGATCCGGCCCAGCGTTCCCAGATGCCGGAACTCGGGCGAGAGGTAGGTCGCAATGAACAGACAAGTCCCCGCAATCAGATGCCGGGCGGTGTTTTCCCAGAACGGGTCGGGGGCCTCGCTTTTGGGCAGCAGACGCGCGGCCAGCGCGGCACATTGGTCGGGCGCTTCGGCCGAGAACGGACGGATCACCGAAAACGGATTCAAAGCATGTGTGTCCTCGCGGCCAAAGGGGTCCAGATGAAACACCTGCTGCCCCATGTCCCGGCGACGGCGCTCGGTGACGGCCGAAACTTCGCCCTTCGGGTCGTTGACGATGATGCTGCCGGGATAGGTCAGAAGGGTCGGAATGACCTGCGACACCCCCTTGCCCGCGCCGGTGCCCGCGATGGTGACAAGGCCGCCGTCGCTGGTGTCGCGGATTGGTGCGACCGCCGTGCTGTCTGCCGACCTCATGAAACCGACGGGCTGCGGGGTTAAGGCGTGTTCCGTTCCCAGCAGCAGGCCCGGAAAGGGGGCCGGGGCCCTTAGGCAAAGTTTGGGTCTGGCAGTCACTTGGCACTCCTTTGGGTTGGTTTTTTCACGTCCAAGCGGGGTCAGCGGTCATCCCCGTGAACCGCGTCGAGGAACCGCACATCGCCGCGCGTCAGCTCGCCGTTCCCGTCGAGCAGCCGCTTGGCCCGGTCACGCACCTCGGTACAGCGGGACGGGTCATCAACCAGGAGTTTGAGCGTTTCGCGATCATGGAATGTGATGGCACGCGCGAACCCGCCGCCCGATTTTTGGTTCGCCGCATAAGCATCCATCCGCGCCAGCGCGGCCTGGATATTCGCTGCGGCCCGTTCCCGGCCCGGTGTGGAAGGTTTCGACTGAATGTCCCTGAGAGTGGCCAGCATCTGAGCACGTGTCGACATGGTGTTTTCCCTTTTGTTTGTGCAGAGAGGAGAGCCCCGAGCCGGAAGGCTCGGGGCAGCGGATCACGGTTTTTTTGGCGTGGCGTTCTTTGACGCGGCCGCGGCGCAGATCGCCCAGATGATGCTGGCGACCCAGAGGAACACCACGGCCAACCCGCCGGTCAGTGGCAGCGCAACGATCCCGATCGCCAGCAGAACCAACGCGCCGACGACCGAGGCCTAGAGCAGCCCCAGCGGCCCGAACAGGAAGGCCAGCAGAAACGCCAGAATCATGCTCTTTGACGCGGTCACGACGACGGTGTTGGTGGTGGGTGTGTTGTTCTCGGTCATTGTCCGATCCTTTCGTTTTGGAGAGGTTTGGCCGGTCTCCGCTGCGGAGACCGGGCGAGGTTCAGTGCTTGGGGCGCCGGTCGCGTGCCAGTAGAACCAAGTTCTGAAGCCGGTCGATCTCGCTTTTGGTCAGTGGTCTGGCCTCCGCCTTTTCGACCAATGCGACCAGTTGCAGCAATTTGCCGGATTCCAGGCTGCCGTTCTTGATGATGGCCTTGGCCTTTTCGACACATGCATCCTGCAGGCGGGAAAACTTGGGTGCAGCGACAAGACGGCATTCGATCTCGGCCAACTTGCTGGCATCCCAATCGCTGGGAATGAAATCGGCGCCCAAAATGCGGCGGTCTTCGACCATCCGCTCGATATGCATCCGGTCTGTTTTGCGGCGGATCCGGTCTTTGATCCGTTCGAGCCGCTCCAGACGGCGCATGACGACCGCGGTCTTTTCCGCCTGCAGCGAGGGGCCAAGGATGCTGTTCATGTTCGGTGTCCTCCGTGCTTTTCAAACTAAAAACGGAGCGGCGGACGCATCTGTGACACCTCGGAGTGATTTTTTTGGAAAAAAGACGCGCGCGGCGCTGGCTTCGCCGTGAGACACGCCCAACTCTGCCGCGTGTTCGACACCAGACAAAGGCGGCTTGAACACCAGCCATGGTTGGCTGCGCCCAGAAAGCAACGCGGCGCAGCCCCAAGATCGGCTCAGGTCTTCGTGACCTGAGCCGTTTTCAGCTTCAAAAGGCGGGCAATTTCATCCGCCGGATCCTCGCCGGATTTGGGTGGCTCAAGAACGTAGAGCCCCGCGCGGGTTTCACCCACGGTCTTTGAACCACCTTCGCCCGCTTGCGGCGGTTCATACCGTCGGATCAGGCCGAACTCTTCTTCAAGGCGTTTGAGGTGACTGTAGGTGCTGGACTCGCTCCATTTGTATTGCGCGCGCGCCTTGCGGGCGAAGGCCTGCTTGCGGAAATGCGGATCGTTTGCCTTGGCCGCCTCCTTGCGCAACAGCGTCAGAACCTGGATCGTCTTCTGGTCGGCACGGCTCAACCGCGGGTCTCTGCGCCGCCGCGCAGGTTTCAACCCCTCTTTTTCGGGATCCAATGGGCGCAAGACCGGAGGCATGCCCTGCTCGTTGTTTGCAGAGTCGAGCGTGAAGTACATGTCGGGTGCTTCGTACAGCATGCGCTGTTTCTCGACCTGAAGCCGCAGGATGTCTTTCGACGCCTTCCGGGTGCGGGTCACATGAAGAATCGTGTCGGGGTCCCCCATCATCTTGGAATGCCCACGCGGACCAAAGCCCCGCCCCTTGCCGCTGTGGTGAACCAGGATGACAAGCCCGTCGAGATCTTCGGCCAGGCGGCGGCAGTTCTCCATGACGCGGCCCGCATCGCGGGTATCGTTTTCATCCATATCCGGATGGGTCGCCGACAAAGTGTCCACCACCAGCACCGGGGTCGGCCGGCCCGGTCTTGTGTCGTGGATATCGGGAAAGGCGTTGACCAACATCTTCAAATTCGGATGCATGTCACCAAGCGCATTGTGGTCGCCGGATACGGGCTCGGCCGCTTTTCCCCCGCGTCGCCCTGAAAGCAGCAGGTTGGTGACATAGCCTTCCACGAAGGCGAACTCCATCCCGTCTGTTGCTCCGCTTTTGCACGCATGTTCCGCGATCCACGCGCGCACCCGCTGTTCGGCATTCTCGCGGCCTTCTCCGATCCAGTACAACACGTTCGCCTTGGGCGAGATCCGTTTCAAACCGTCAGCGCGCAATCGCGCTGCATCAAGCTGCTCATTCGGCCCAAGAGGCCACGGGACACCCGCAGCCATGCTCAGGACCAAGTCCAGAACCAGAAAGGTCTTTCCGACCCCGGTCGGGCCATACAAAACCACCACACCTTTCGGCGGAATGAGCGATTTGATGAGCCAGGGGCGCCAGGGTCGCGCCGCGTCCTCCATGTTGATCTGATCCAGCGTCTTTCGTCTTATCATTTACGTGACTTTTCGTTCGAAACTCCGGGTCTGGAAGTCTTGGAAACCGGCTACAAGGCCAAATTGGATCATTTTTCCATTTTCCAAATTCCAACCCTAAATATTTACTACGTAAATATTTATAACCAAAGGTTAAAACCTTCTTTCTGAACCTGTTCTTTTTCGAGAACAGGTTCAGAAAGAAGGCTTCTGACGTTCTCGTCCATTCCACAAACCGACGAGGCGCAAGATGGCATCAGCTATCCCTGCAGCGAAAGCTGCACAAATCTCCTTTTTCGAAAGCAAGGCGAAACTCTGCACCGAGATCGGCCGCCTGTGCGCACGCTCCGCGCAGGGCTACATTCGCAATATCGCCTGGCTCGACGCCGAGGATGTAGCGCAGGAACTGGTTCTGCGGCTCCTGAAGAAAAAACGGCTGAAGCGCTCTCGCAAAGGCTGGTGTTTGGTAAACCGCCGCAACCAACCCGTCGGCCCACTCGCGGCCCAAATCAAGGTCGCCACCCTCGACATCATCAAGCGATTTGCTCGGCCCTCGACCCACTTGATTTCGGAGCGAGATAACGGGCTCTACGATGCGATCAATCGAGGGATCTCCCGCGCCTCTGGCGACGTCATTGGCCTGATGCATTCGGACGACTATTTCGCTCATCCTGACGTTCTAAAGCGGGTCGCCAAAGCCTTTGAGGATCCCGAGGTGCACGGGGTGTATGGCGACCTCGACTATGTCTCGGCTTCAAATACCGGCCGGCTCATTCGAAAGTGGCGCTCGGGCTCTTACGACCCGGATCTTCTACGGCGAGGCTGGATGCCGCCGCACCCGACACTGTACCTCCGGCGTCAGGTTTTCGAGAAATGGGGGCTCTATGATCCCGGCTTCCAGATTGCTGCCGACTACGACGCAATGCTGCGTTATTTGTGGCGCGGAAAAATCCGCCTCGCCTATGTGCCAGAGGTGCTCGTCAAGATGCGGGTCGGGGGCGAAAGCAATCGCTCGATCGGGCGGATCATTCGAAAATCGCGAGAAGATTATCGCGCAATCCGCCGCAATGAGGTCGGAGGAATTGCAACCCTCCTCCAAAAGAACACGAGCAAACTGAGCCAATTCATTATCAGAGAAAAAAGACCATGACCAAAAAGGCTCTGATCACGGGGATCACGGGGCAGGACGGCTCTTATCTGGCTGAATTTCTGCTGGAAAAAGGGTATGAGGTGCATGGCATCAAGCGCCGCGCCTCGTTGTTCAACACGCAGCGCATCGACCACATCTATCAGGACCCGCACGAGCCGAACCCCAAGCTGCAGCTGCACTACGGGGATCTCAGCGACACCTCGAACCTGACGCGCATCATTCAGGACGTTCAGCCGGACGAGGTCTATAACCTGGGCGCGCAGTCCCATGTTGCGGTCAGCTTCGAGTCACCGGAATACACGGCGGATGTGGACGCGATCGGCACCCTGCGCCTGCTGGAGGCGATCCGGTTCCTCGGCTTGGAAAAGAAGACACGGTTCTATCAAGCCTCGACCTCCGAACTCTACGGGCTGGTGCAGGAAACCCCCCAGCGCGAAACCACGCCATTCTATCCGCGCTCGCCCTATGCTGTCGCCAAGCTCTATTCCTACTGGATCACGGCGAACTACCGCGAGGCCTATGGCATGTATGCCTGCAACGGCATCCTGTTCAACCACGAGAGCCCGCGGCGTGGCGAAACCTTCGTGACCCGCAAGATCACCCGCGGACTGGCCAATATCGCGCAGGGGCTCGAACCCTGCCTCTACATGGGCAATATCGACTCTCTGCGCGACTGGGGCCATGCCAAGGACTACGTGCGCATGCAGTGGCTGATGCTGCAGCAGGACACCCCCGAGGATTACGTGATCGCCACTGGCGAGCAGTATTCGGTGCGCCAGTTCATAAGCTGGGCCGCCGCCGAGCTGGGCATCAGCCTGGAGTTTTCCGGCAGCGGCGTGGACGAGATCGCCACCGTCACGGCGGTCGAAGGCGACAAGGCCCCGGCGCTGAAGCCCGGTGACGTGATCATGCGGATCGACCCGCAATATTTTCGCCCCGCCGAGGTCGATACGCTGCTAGGTGATCCCTCGAAGGCCAAGCAGAAACTGGGCTGGGAGCCGGAGATCACCGTGCAGGAGATGTGCGCCGAGATGGTGGCCGAAGACCTGAAAACCGCCCGCCGTCACGCGCTGCTGAAAGAGCATGGGCTGGACCTGCCGGTCAGCCTGGAAAACGGCTGAGGAGTCCGGCGATGCGCAAGATCTACGTGGCCGGGCATCGCGGCATGGTGGGTGGTGCGATCCTGCGCCGGCTCGAGGCCCGCAAGGCGGCGGGCGAGGCGCTGGAACTGGTCACTCGCACCCATGCCGAACTCGACCTGACCGATCAGGCGGCAGTGCGCGGTTTCATGGAGACCGAACGCCCGGACGTGGTGATCCTTGCCGCGGCCAAGGTGGGCGGTATTCACGCCAACAACACCTATCCGGCGGATTTCATCTATGAAAACCTGATGATCGAGTGCAACGTGATCCATCAGGCCTTTGCCGCCGGGGTCAAACAGCTGCTGCAACTGGGCTCGTCCTGCATCTACCCGAAAGAGGCTCCGCAGCCGATGCGTGAGGACGCGCTGCTGACCGGAACGCTGGAACCAACCAACGAGCCATACGCCATCGCCAAGATCGCGGGGATCAAGCTGTGTGAAAGCTACAACCGGCAGCACGGGGTCGATTATCGCTCGGTCATGCCGACGAACCTGTATGGGCCGGGTGACAACTTCCACCCCGAGAACAGCCACGTTCTGCCCGCCCTGATCCGCCGCTTTCACGAGGCGGTGCGCGACGGGCTGGACGAAGTGGTCATCTGGGGCACGGGCAAGCCGCGGCGCGAATTCCTGCATGTGGACGACATGGCCGAGGCTTCTCTCTTCGTGCTGGACTTGCCGCGCGCGGAATACGAGGCCAACACCCAGCCGATGCTGAGCCATATCAACGTGGGCAGTGGCGAGGATATCTCGATTGCCGAACTGGCGGCCTTGGTAGCCAAGGTCACGGGTTTCAATGGCCGCATCACGCAGGACGCCTCCAAGCCCGACGGCGCCATGCGCAAGCTGATGGACGTGACACGGCTGGCCAACATGGGCTGGCGGGCCCGGATCGGGCTCGAGGAAGGGATCCGCGAAACCTATCAATGGTTCTTGGAAAACCAGAACAGCGTTCGGCGCTGAATTACCACATCAAGTATTCAAAGAGGGCATCATGAGCCGGACTATTCATCCTTTGCTTCTCTGTGGTGGTTCCGGAACCAGGCTTTGGCCGCTTTCACGCAAGAGCTACCCCAAACAATTCGCCAAGCTTACAGGCGAGGAAAGCCTTTTCCAGGCTTCGGCAAAAAGGCTTTCAGGGGAGGGGTTTGCCGCTCCGATGGTCGTCACTGGTTCCGATTTCCGCTTTCTCGTACTCGAGCAGCTGGCGGCTGTTGAGATCGCTCCAGCTGCGACTCTGATCGAACCAGAGGGAAGGAACACGGCTCCTGCAATATTGGCAGGTGCACTGGTTCTAGAAGCGCAGGAACCAGGTTCCCTGATGCTGGTGGCCCCATCGGATCATGTGATCCCTGACGCGGATCAGTTCCGGGCAGCGGTTCAGGCTGCGACATTCGCTGCAGAAACGGGTCAGCTTGTCACCTTCGGTATCCGCCCAGACCGGCCCGAAACAGGATATGGCTGGCTGGAACTGAGCAAGGTGCCCGAAGCGGATTTTGCTCCTGTCCCGCAGCCTTTGAAGCGCTTCGTGGAAAAACCCGATCTGCAAATGGCACAAGCGATGCTCGAAGGCGGCAAGCATCTCTGGAACGCGGGGATCTTCCTGCTCTCGACCTCGGCACTGATTGCCGCCTTCAAATCCCATGCTCCAAAGATGCTGGAAGAAGTGTGTGCTGCCGTCGAGAATGCCAAGCAGGACTTGGGTTTCACGCGGTTGGCATCAGAACCTTGGCATGCACTTGAGGACATCTCGATCGACTACGCGGTTATGGAGAAAGCCGACAATCTGGCAGTAGTTCCCTATGGCGGCACTTGGTCAGATCTTGGTGGCTGGGATGCTGTATGGCGGGAAAGTGATTCCGATGCCGACGGCGTCGTAACCACCGGCCCAACGAGCGCAATCGACTGCAAGAACAGCCTGCTTCGAGCAGAATCCGAGTGCCAGCGCTTGGTGGCCATCGGGTTAGAGGATGTCATTGCGGTGGCCATGCCGGATGCGGTTCTTGTGGCTCACAAGGACCGTGCTCAGGAAGTCAAGCGGGCGGTTTCAG
Organism: Ruegeria intermedia; assembly: GCF_900129345.1. Lineage (GTDB taxonomy): Bacteria > Pseudomonadota > Alphaproteobacteria > Rhodobacterales > Rhodobacteraceae > Ruegeria > Ruegeria intermedia. Next base: position 8,906 of record NZ_FQVK01000046.1, read on the forward strand.
AACTAAGAAAGCAGGGCGCGGCACAGGCTGAAACCTTTCCGCGGGATTATCGGCCTTGGGGCTGGTTCGAAAGCCTGTCGACCGGAGACCGTTTCCAGGTTAAACGGATCCATGTCCACCCTGGCGCAGCTCTCAGTTTGCAAAGCCACCATCACCGTTCTGAACATTGGATCGTTGTGCAAGGCACGGCAAAGGTAACCGTGGATGGCAACGAGAAACTGGTGACTGAAAATCAGTCGGTTTATGTCCCGCTCGGTTCAGTCCACAGGTTGGAAAACCCCGGAAAGGTTCCGATGGTGCTGATCGAGGTCCAGACGGGTTCATACCTCGGTGAGGATGATATCATCCGTTATGAGGATCTTTACGCCCGAGATCTGGAGACAAAGAAGATGGTGGGCTGAAAAGTACCGCCAAGCTGCAGTTCTCAATATAGCTTGGCGACAGTGATGTGGCTGCTAACAAATAGGCACGCCAGATACGAAGATAGGAGCCAGGCGGAATGAATGAATTCGGAAAACGCCTGGTGGAGTTGCCCCCTGAAAGTGGTCCACCACCTGGGATAGATTTGTCCCGCAATTGGAGGATCAGCGATGGCTGGAAAACGAGAGAAGGCCGAAGA
>NZ_FQVK01000047.1 GCF_900129345.1 Ruegeria intermedia
TGGCGACGGACTTCCTCGAACCAGATCGCCTCCACCGGCCCGGATAGCCGATCGATCTCGCTCAGCCAGTTGGTGAAGCGCAGATACCGCATGCCACCGCCGTCGAAGCGGCCGGGGCGGAAGCAGACCGTGCCGGTGGTGATCAGCCCGTCAGCCCCTCGCAAGGCCCAGCCGGTTGTGGTGCCCAGATCGAGGGCAAGGATCGTGGGTGATGGAAAGGTTGGTGTCGCGGCCATTTGGGGGCTCCTTTTTTCCGGCTGCTCGATGAAGGGATGGACAGGATCGCGGTGGACGAAATCGCCCAGGGGTGGGTGGTGGACCTCCCCACCTGACGGGGGGAGTCCACCCACCCCTTTTAGGGGTGCCTATTCCGAAATCTGGAATCTGGCAAAACCCTATGATTTCATTGAGGAAATCCAGATTGCGGGTCAGATTGCGGATCAGCCCGTCCGAAATCTGGAACAGGTGCTCCAAGTCATTGAAAAATCGCCAGAAAACCCAGATTTCTGATTGCGCGCAGATTCCAGATTTCGCGAAATCTGGCCAGATTTCGGATTTCGGGGGCCAGATTTCGGGTGCGTCCGCGGCGGTGAAATTCATGTCTCGCCCCCTTCCGGATAGACCCAGACGGCGGGGTTTTCGACCGGCAGAACCGCCCCGGTCTGGGGGCACTTGTAGTGGCTCGGAAACACCCGGACATGCACCGGGGTGACCTCGCCCGTTTCCGGATCGACCGTCTCTTCGCCGGTTGCCAGTTCCATGTGTTCGACGCAGAGATAGCCGTACTTGCTGCGGTCCGAGGCGAGGCCGAGATCGCTTGCGGCATCGCCTTTGACGAACTTGACGATCCCCTTGGTGGTCAGGACGTTCAGCCGCTCGCGAATGCTGGTCTGCCCGCTGAGGCCGCTCTTGTTCTCGAAGGCCTCGGCAAAGAGGGTCATGGTGTACATGCGCCCCGAGCGCGCCTCGCGGTGGAGAATGTCGACGATGACCTCGCCCTTGCGATCCCGCTCGGCATCGAACTTCGCCCCCTGTTCGGCGCGCACGAGCCGTTCGTTCATCGGGTTGACCTCGACCCACGCCCCCTTGACCTTGTCGACGAGCTTTGGCTTCAGCGCGGGGCCGTTCCGGAGCTCGATCTCCAGCTTCCGCTCCGATGCGTCCTCGTCCGGCCGGTGCAGGATCAGACCCGTTGTGTAGAAGCCCCTGAGCGCACTGGCGCCGGAAAGGGCAAGGAAGGGATCCTCCTTCACCTGGTGCTTCGACAGCTTCTTGGTGTGGTGAACGAGGATCACGCCGCAGTCGGGGTTGACGTGATCGCGCAGCACTTCGACGCGGTCCTTGAGGAAGAACATCATCGCGGCGTTGTCGTTCTCGCCGCCGCCATCGGGTCCGCCGTCGAAGAGGTTGCGGATCGGGTCGATGCAGAGGATGTCGAGTGGCGCGTCGGGGAATGCGGCCCTGATTGCCGCGGCCACGCGGGCGCTGCCCTCGGCATCGAGCAGCATCTTGAGCTTCGGGGTGACGACGAGGTTGTCGCGCGCGGAGGCGATCAAATCGGGCGGCAGGCCGATCTGCTGCATTCGCTCGCGCAGGTAGTGATACTGGATCTCGGCCTGCAGATAGAAGATCCGCAAGGGCCGCGGCGGTGTGAAGCCGAGAAACGGCACGCCGGCGGCCATGTGCACGAGCCAGGCGATCAGCAGATCGCTCTTGCCCACCTTGGGCGCGCCGCCAAGCACCAGAAGGCCGCCCGGGGTCAGCACGCGGGGGCCGATCAGGTCGGCGGGCATGGGGCTCCGGTCGTCGAGCAGCTGCCCCAGCGTGAAGGTGGGCATGTCGTCGGGCACCGGCGCGGCGCTGTCGAGCCGAACCAAGGGCGGGCCGTGGCGCTCGACATGGCGGGCCCAGAGGCGTTCGGATTCTCGCTTGAGCCGTTCCACCGGCCACTGGGGCCGCAGCATGGCGGCGTTGTAGCCGCAGATCGCCTCCCAGCCATCGTTCTTCGAGAGGCGGCCCTCGTGAACCAGCCGGATGAAATAGCCGATGGCGGCCGAGGCACCCTCGAAGCGCGACCAGTCGTCGGCGGCGCCCTCGCGCACCGGGGTGACCAGAACATCGCCCACGGCGGGCTTGTCGGGTGTGGCGAAGTCCGGTGTCAGGTTCACGCCCGGCACGGGCGGCATGTCGGCCACGGCCTCGGCGAATTCGTCGAGATCGCGCTCGAGCCCGGCGTTCAACTCCACGATCCGCACCAGCGTCTTGAGGCCGTTCTTGTAATAGACCGAGCCTGCCACCCGGATCGGCTGATGCGCCGAGCGGAAATGCATGTCGCCTCCGACCTTGGCGGCGATGTCACCCCGCAGGCGGCAAAGGCGGCGGATATCATCGCCCTCGGCGGGTTCGGTGAGCTTCCACCAGACGTGGGCCTTGTGCTGGCCCTCGGGCGTGATGCCGCCGCTTTCGACGACCATTGTGGGCGGGCCGAGATGGCGTTCGAGATGGGCGCGTTTGGCGGCGATGTCGCCGCTGTCGATGTCGACGACAACCGCTTGCATCTGAGCCACGTCGGCGGCCTTGGCCTGACCGGTTTCCGCGACCGTGCCGGGAATGACGTAAACCGCCGCGCCCTCGCGCGCGGCCCAGTTCGCGAAGGTCGCCATCTTCTCGGGCGCGGTCTCGTCGGCCGCGATCCAGATGTTGTGCGGCCGGCCGTCGATCCCCTGTCCCTTGTCGATGAAGCTGCGCACCGGGATCAGCCCGTCGCTGTAGCCGAATACCACCTCCATGAAGGAGGCGATCTGCTCGGGGTCGGGTTCGTCGCCGAAGGGGTCGATCCGCGGTGCCGCGTCGTTGAAATCGCGCCAGGGGTTGAAATGGACGAGGTTGGCCTCGGGCTGGTCGGTCGTGTTGTCGTCGCGCATATCGGTGTCCTCGGGTGGTTCGGGCGGGTCCTTGGGGGCGTCATTCATCCGGGAAGTCCCCAACAGCGTTCGGCCCATGGGCAGAACCGGCATTCGAAGAAATCGCGGCTTTGGGCCAAGCGCGGCAGCAACTCGCCCGCGTCCGTCGCCCGCAGGATCCGCACCGCGCGATCCGACATGCGCTGCGCGAGATCGGCGTCGAACGGCACCAACTCATGGTGCAGCTCAGCCGTGTCCTTGTTGATGGCGGTGAACAGCGCCGGGTTGGCCGCGATGCCGGGCACGCTCTCCTCCATGTAGGCCTGGTAGAGCGCGATCTGCGCGGCGTAGACGGGCTTCGCCACGGTCACTCCCTTGGCCACCGTCTCGCGCCAGTTCTTGGCGTTCATGGTCTTGCATTCCCAGAGGGCGGGTGTGCGCAGACCCATGGCGGCGGGGGCGCCCATGACGATCCCATCGACATGGCCGCGAATGCGCCCGCCCGCGACGGAGAATCCGAACTGGCCGCCATCCCGCTTCCGGGTGACCAGATCGAACCCGGCAGCCCGCAGCCAGCGAATCGCCAGATCCTCGAGCGCGTGCCCAATGGCGAAGATGCGCAAGGTTTGGCCCGAAAACTCCTGGCCTTCGTCCTTGGGCGCATGGGCAAACTCGAACTGCAGCGCACGCTCGCAAGGCTGCCCCAGCCGGGAGGCGCCGAGATAGTCACGCGGCGGCGTCGCTGCTCGTTCGGCTTCGAGGGCGGCATCGACGGCCGTGTTGATCCGTTCGGCGACGCAGGGTCTATGGTTGAAATCCAGCATCAAAACGGCACCTCCGACTTTTGGGCGATCTCGGCCATCTCGGCGCGGAAGGCCTCGATGGTGACCACGATCAGGCGGTGCATGTCGTTCTGCGTCAGCTGGCCCAGCGGCCGATCCCAGCCGATCCGCTCCATCTCTGGCGCGAGCGCGCGCATGACGGCGGGCAGCGCCTGGGTTTCCTCTTCGGTGAAATCGACCATGTTCAGTCCTCTCTTTGCCTTTCGGGTGAAGGCCGCCTGGCAGCCCATGGAGCAGAACCAGCGGCGAGTGCGGGTTGGACGCGGACGGTTGGGATCGAACCAGCCGAAGCCGCGGGTGCGGGATGTGCAGACGGCGCAAATGACCGGGCGCGGGTGCCATAAGCGATCAAAGCCCGGTCGATCCGCAGGCGATACGGGCGGGGGTGAGACTTGCGCGACATGGCTCACGCGGCCCTCCGTTCCGGCGTGGCGGCGGCCTGGACAAGCTGCCGGATGGCGCGCTTGTTGAACCGGAAGGAGATCAGCGCCGAGGCGTGGTAGCGTGTGAGCCCGTAATCCTGCCGCGCGCTCGGGGGCAGGTATTGCAGCTGCTTCTCTGTCGGGGCCTGGCTCAGCCAGCCCCGGGTCTTGAAGGCGCTCTCGTCGCTCTCATGCGCGTTGAGCCAGTCGTCAGCCTGAGCAAGGCAGACGGCGCGTTCGCCGACGCCGAGAAGCCGGGGCTGCACCCCGCGCCGGCCACCGACCGCATACCAGAGCCCGTCCAGCCAGAAGATGCCGGCCCAGGCGGTGAAGCCCGTGGCCATCAGCGCCCCCTCGTCGCCGAAGAGATCGACCCACTGGAAACTCGACCGCTTCAGCAGGTCGATCTCGGTCATGACGAAACCCTCGAGCGGCGCCGTGCCCCCGTCCTCGCCCGCGTCCTCGCGCAGGAAAAGCTCACCGCAGAGCGGGCATTCGCGTGCCGCCAGCGGGATCTCCGCCTCGCAGGCAGGACAGGACTTGGTCGGGGCCTCGCCGGTCTCGCTCTTGCCATCGAGGTCGACGTCCTGCTCCAGCGTGCCGTGGATCAGGCTCGAGGTGCCGAAGTCGAGGACAACGCAGTCGGTCTTGACGATGCCGGGGTGTTCCTCGGGATCGATGGTGCGCAGGCCGCGCCCGACCATCTGGATCATGGTCGACTTGCAGGATGAGGGCCTCAGCAGGATCACGCAGGACGTAGGCGGGTGATCGAAGCCCTCGGTGAGCACGGAGACGTTGACCAGAACGGCGATCTCGCCCGAGGCGTAAGCCCCGCGGATGTTGCGGCGCTCGTCAAGCGCGAGCTCGCCATGGATCAGCCCCGCCGGAATGCCGGCCGCGTTGAAGGCTTCGGCGACGTGGGCCGCATGGGCGACGGTCGAGCAGAAGACGATGGTGGGGCGACCGGCGGCCTTCTCGCGCCAGTGGCGGATCACCTCGTCGGTGACCGGCGCGCGGTCCATGATGCTGGCGACCTCGCCCATGTCGAAATCGAGGGCGGTCTTGCGCACCTTCTGCAGTTGCGCGCGCACGCCCACGTCGATCACGAAGGTGCGCGGCGGCACCAGGTGACCCGAGGCGATCAACTCGCCCAGCCGGACCTGATCGGCCACGTTGTCGAAGACCTGGCGCAAGCCCTTGCGGTCTCCCCGGTTCGGCGTGGCGGTGACGCCGAAAATGCGGGCCTCGGGGTTCGCGTCGCGCACCCGGTCGACGATGCGGCGGTAGCTGTCGGCGATCGCATGGTGCGCCTCGTCGATCACCAGGAGATCGAGCTCCGGCATGGCCTTGAGATTGGCGGGGCGGCTCAGTGTCGGCGCCATGGCGAAGGTGACCTGGCCGGACCAGTCCTTCGTGGCGGCATCGACCACGGAAGTTGTCACGTCCGGGTTGACCCGGCCGAACTTCTCGCGGTTCTGAGCCGTCAGCTCGTCCCGGTGGGCCAGCACGCAGGCCTTGGCGCCGTCGCCGACGAACGATCCGGCAACCGCCGACAATGCGATCGACTTCCCGAATCCGGTGCTGGCGATGCTCAGCGTATTGCGGTTCTTCGAGAGCGCAGCGAGGCTGCGCTCCACGAAGAGTTTTTGACGAGGACGAAGGCGCATGGGCTGGCCCTCACTCGGCCCAGGACGGGCGGCCCGGCATGGACGACGCCGTGGGGGTCTGCTGGGGCGCGGTCTGCGCGGCCGCAGTCTGCGGGATGCTGGAGGGAGCCGCGGGTGCCATCGGTGCAGCCGCCGTCCCCATGATCCGGGCATAGTCCCGATGATCCGGCGTGACCGCCGCGCGGATCTCGTTCTTCTCCTCGCCCATGGCATCGGTGCCGATGTCGATCCGGGCCACGAACTCGAGCCCGTCGAGATCGGCAAAGCCGCCGATCCGCCGTGCCGCCTGCGCCTGGGGCGACTGGTCCTTGTCGGAGATACCGCGCGCCGAGTTCAGCATGCCCCGGATCAGGCTGCGGCCCATGTTGGCCCAGTCCGGCCCCTTGGGGCTGTAAAGCCCGATCAGGGTGAAGATCTTGCGCCGGGCGTATTGTCCCTCGAGCACGGTGAATTCGCCGTTGAGATAGACCGCGCCGGTCGAGCCGCGGGTGGCATAGCCCCCGGCCCAGCCTTGCGAAGGGTCGTCGAAGCCGCCGGGGCGGATGGTGAGCCGCACCTTGGCGAGCGTGCCCTTGGGGATGAGGTTGGCGTTGGATTGCGCGTCGTTGAAGTCGTTCCACAGGCCAGACATGGCATTGGTCCTTTCAGTTGGAGGGATCGGTTTGAGGGGGGACGGCCGCCGCCGGGATCGCCGGCGGATCGATCACCAGCGGGCGCGCATCAAGCGGCAGCGGCTGGTGGATCTTGTCGATCAGGCGCCCCAGATCGGGGGGCTCGAGCATCTCCAGGCGGCCGGAGCGGTCCTTGGCCGGATAGCCCCAGGGGTTCTGGGTCTGGCAGACGAAGACCCGCCGCAGTTCGCCGTTCGCTGGGGAAACGGTCCCCCCGGACCGTTTCCTGATCCAGCTCACCATCCGGCAAAGAGGTCAGCGTCAGCACCTCGTCGACGATGCCGGGCAGCTCGAGCCCTGTCTTGGAACCCTCGATCTGCGGCACGAAGACCTTGCGATTGAAGTCGTCGAGCTTCTCGTCGAGGATGCCGACGAAGATCACGTTCTTCGCCCGGGTGTGCTGCAGATGGGTGAGCCAGCCGATCATCTCGCGCCCGTGCAGCCCGTAGGCGCCGCGCACATCCGGTTTGCCGGTCTTGTCCGAATGCGCCTCGGGCTGGCCCTTGCACCACTGGAAGCACAGCCGACCGGCGACGGTGATCGAGTCCACGAAGAGCGTGTCGTACTTGTCGAGCGCCGCCGGATCACCGAACTTCCTGCAGACCGCCTCGAAATGCGCCCGGCTGTAGGGCTGGTCGTCCCTGAGCGCCGGGTTGGCCCCGCCGATGAACACCGCGAAATCCCTGCATTCGGTCCAGGTGCGCGGCCGGATCGTGTCTATGGGCAACCCCTCGACGGCGAGATCGCCCGCCTCGAGATCGAAGAACAGCGTCGTGCTTGCCTTGAGCGTGCGCAACAGCGTGGTCTTTCCCGCGCCGCTCGCCCCGAAGATCGCGGCCTTGACGCCGCGCATCTCCGCGAGCCGCTGATCGGCGGTGATGATGGGGAGGGTCATGCCGGCACCCCCTGCGGTTTGCGGGGCGCCACGGGATCACCGCTGGTCACGGCGGCGTAGAGCGCATCCAACCGATCCGCCTCAGCGAGGCATTCGATCCCCTTGCGCCGCATGAAGCGCCGCGCATCGTCGAGCAGCGCGGGATCGGCGATCAGATCCGGGATCGCGACATATTCCTCGGCGCTCTCGACGAAATAGGATTTCGAGCGCAGGTCCTTCACGAGCGGCGCGAAGGCCGCGCAGATCTCCGAGAAATCGGCCTGGCCCGACCCGTCGTCCCGATTGCGCAGGATGCGCTTGACCTCCGAGACGATCCCGGTGCGCAGCATGCGCAACGCGCCTTCCTCGCGCGCCTGCGAACAGGTCAGCGGAAAGGCCGCCTCCATGATCTCGTCGGCGATCCTGGGCGCGTTGTTGCCCACGCGGGAGGCAAACTCCCAGACGGACGCGGCAAAGGCCGCGGATTGGCTATTCAGCATCGAGCCACTCCTTGATTTTGGTGAAGACTTCAGCGCCGCGGGCGATGGCCCGGGCGTCGAGATGGTGGAACGGATCGTCCCGCGCCTCGCGCATGCCCTGCCGGGCGAGCGCGAGGTTGTCGTCCGAAGCCCATTCCGCGAAGGCCCGAAACGTGCCGGTCACATGCTGCCAGGCGGCGCGTTCCGGCGTCGGCGGGACATGGAGGGGATTGCGGCGGCCGGTGGGGCGCTGCGGGCGCATCCCCCTCCTGGCCGCGTCAATCACCATCTTGCGCAGAGCGGCGCGGGTCGGTTCCTCGCCGCGTTCGAGGCGCTCGTTCAGAACGCGCCGGACCATGCCGGGTTCGGTGGCCTCGGCATCGCGGATCTGGCGGGCCTCGTGGATCTGGTCGCGGCGCAGGCCGAGATCGGATGTCGTCGCCTGAAAAGT
>NZ_FQVK01000048.1 GCF_900129345.1 Ruegeria intermedia
GTTAATTGGAGACTACGCAGCGTCGGGCCTGCTAACCACCAAAGGGGGTCAAAATTGGATGCCGATACAGGGTCAGTTTTGAATGCCGATTGACAGACATGGCCCGCCGCACGCCCAACCCGCCCGGCATCTTCGTGCTGGACGACGGCATGGGGCTGGTCGCCAAGCGGCTCGAGCACATCCCCAACAGCGACCCGCCCGCGGTGCGCGTCATCTCGGACAATCCCGTCTACAGCCCCTATGAACGAACGGCCGACGAAATCCACACCGTCGGCCGCATTCGTTGGTTCGCGCGGGAGATTTGACGTGATCGCGTTTCGGGTGGTCGACGATGCCGACCCGGCGCTGGCGCACTCGCCGCTGGTGCGCGGGATCGAGAAGACCTTTGTCTGGATCGGAGAGCATGGCGGGATCCCCCTGACGCCGTCCAAGGCATTCAAGCGGGTGTTCGTGCACTGGGCGGCGGCCGAGTTCGACTGGCCCGGCCATACCGAGGCGGATCTCTTCGCCGTCAACAAGGTTCTCAACGAATGGGATTTTCCGCCGCTTGAAATCCTGCACGACCTGATGATCGCGATGAAACTCGGCCGGCACTACAAGGGCGCGTTCCGGCTGACCAAGGCCGGTCAGGCGCTGGTCGGACACCCCGGGCGGATCTTCGGCACCGTCGTCCCGTTCTTCCTGTTCCGCATCAACCACGCCAGCCTGTCGCGCTTCGACGACGTGCCAATCCTCGGCAACTGGGACGTGTTCTTGAACGTGCTGAACGTCGAGACCGAGGACGGCGCCACCGGCGGCCGCCTCCGCCGCGTCCTTTTCGGCGAGCGTGATGCGGGGCAGCCGCCGCGCTACGACGAGGTGATGGGCCAGCTCTACATCCAGGTTCTGCGTCCGCTGTGCTGGGCGGGATTGCTGCAGCAAGAGCGCGGCGCGATTGGCTTCCGATTCGAGGAGGCGGTGTTCATGAAGACGCCGCTGTGGCGTGCGGCGTTGCGGCTTGAGACGGATTGGATGGCGCGAAGTGAAGCTCAGCATTGATGGCCCGATCGCGAAAGACACGAGTTGTTAACAAAACTGCACCCTAGGCTTCTCTCGGCTATCAGATGCAGTTCCTCCACGCGAGAGCTATCGAATTTCGAGCAACATCGTCCATATCATTCCCCTCTCGGAACCCTCCCATCACGCGCGCTGCATCGAGTCCGAATTCAATTCTCCGGGCCTCAAGTATCCGAGACTTGAAACGCTCAACTGGAACGGTGATGAATATAGCTCTATCCCCATATCTGACAGTGAGTTCACGCCTCGCAACGCTGTGCATCTGACCATCGATCGCCAAATCAACCGCCCGCAGTGGAAGGTCGTCCGGGTTAGGATAGGACGGTGTTGCAAGATCCATTGTAATCAGACAGTTCGCCGTGCCTGATCCTCTTTGACAGAATGCGGTGACCTGCTGCAGCATCGAGTCGGAACGATAGGGCCGCGCCGCAGTCACCAAGCCACCCGCGTAGGGCTCCATGAACCAAGCCCTGAGACCTGAACCAGACACAATAGACAGTTCCTTCAACTCTCCACTTGTTGGATAATAGAGATCATCGCTCGGAGTGGAGGATGCAAAGGCGACCACGCGCGGATCTATCCCCATTTCAATGGCATAAAGAACAATCTGACCGGTGATTGCTTGTGCAACTGACAGCGCAGTCGTTTCGATTTCTGCGGCCTGCGCCGCCGTCAGCATCTGTCGACCCCGCTCAGGACTGCCGTAGAACTGATGGAAACCGAGAAGGTTTGGGCCTGTCGGGTAGTACGGTGAATCGACGAAACGTTCTCGCCCCCCGAGGAATGCGTAAGCACATGAACTCGCGCATATGCCTGCCTCAACGCCGTCATACCAAGTGTCGCATGGCGCATTGTAGCTTTCGAAGGTCCGCTCCGACCTGCCAACATGTGCAGTCAATCCTGCTTCCCTGATCATCCGACCCAGTTCTAACCCCGCAGCAAGGTTCCCACCTGGAGAATGAAGAACAATCTGGCTTGGCGGGTTCTGCTCAGATTCGAGAAAAGCCCTGAACCGCGACGGCGTTTCCATGTCAATTACGCCAGTTGCTGCGATCCAAGCAGAGGTCGACATATTGCCTTTGTTCGTCGCCATCGAAAATGTCATAGGCTGGTTGAAAGCATTGTCTTCCAGCGCTGGTGGCCGATCGCACGTGGCATTCGTCTGTTGTGCGATCGCGGGAACCGCTGCCCAGAACAAAAAGCCGACGGCACCCAAGTATTTCCAGAGTTCTCGGAAAAGCAGATTGCCACGGCTCCGTCGCACTCGCATCCCTCTGCACTCCTTTTGTTTGTCTTTCCGTGCACGGCCAGTTTCTATGCAGTTCGCACAATCACGACAACCCTCTGATTTCCCTTGAAATCCTTCCCTGCGCGGGGCGAACACGGAGCAAACTGCCTCAGGAGGTTCGCTCCCCATGCCCGACGATTTGCCCTTCGCGCCGCCCGCCGAGACGCTCACCGCCAGCCAGCGGCTCGCTGAGCTGGCCGATATCCTCGCCGTCGCCGTTTCGCGCGCCAACCCGCTGACCAAGCACGAGAATTCTCCCACCGACCCAGACAGTTCGCTGGACATTCTCGCCCTCAGACGCCGTCGTCGGAGGCAGTTGCGAAACCGAGTTGGAGGCGAAGAATGAAGCACACTCGATCGAATGAAAGCAATGCTGGACGGCCCGACGTCCTGGCCGAACTGATGGCCCTGCGGGCGATGAGCGTGGCGCAATTGCGTGAGAAATGGGAGGCGCTGTTCGATGCGCCCGCGCCCAATGGCAGCCGCGGCAATCTCGAGCTTCGGCTGGGCTACCGCATCCAGGAGCTGGCCCTTGGCGGGCTGGGGCGCGAGACCCGGCGCACGCTCGACGTGCTGGCCGAGGAGGTCGCCGCCGGCAAGCTGGGCGGCCTGGTCTCGGATCCGCGCAAGCCCGCCCCCGGCACCAAGCTGGTGCGCGAATGGGAGGGCGAGGAGCATGTCGTCACCGTGCTGGCCGACGGGTTCGAATGGCGAGGGCGGCGCTTCAGGTCGCTCTCGGCCGCCGTGCGCGCCATCACCGGCGTGAACTGGAACGGCTGGCGCTTCTTCGGCCTCGACCGGACGGGAGGAGTGAAATGACCGCACGACAAACGCCCGCGCGCCGCCTGCGCTGCGCCGTCTACACCCGCAAGTCCACCGAGGAAGGGCTCGACATGGAGTTCAACAGCCTCGATGCGCAGCGCGAGGCCTGCGAGGCCTATATCGCCAGCCAGCGCGCCGAGGGCTGGGCCTGCCTGCGCGACCGCTACGACGACGGCGGCTTTTCCGGCGGTACGCTCGACCGCCCGGCGCTGAAGCAGCTGATCGCCGACATCGAGGACGGGCTGGTGGACGTGGTGGTGGTCTACAAGATCGACCGGCTCAGCCGGGCGCTGATGGATTTCTCGAAGCTCGTCGAGATCTTCGACCGCCACGGCGTCACCTTCGTCTCGGTCACCCAGTCCTTCAACACGACCACTTCCATGGGCCGGCTGACGCTAAACATCCTGCTCAGCTTCGCCCAGTTCGAGCGCGAGGTGATCGGCGAGCGGATCCGCGACAAGGTGGCGGCCTCGAAGAAGAAGGGCATGTGGATGGGCGGGTTCGTCCCGCTCGGCTATGACGCCATCGACCGCAAACTGGTCATCAACCCGGCCGAGGCCGAGAACGTGCGCACCATCTTCGAGCTTTTCGCGCGGTCCGAAACCACCGCCTCGGTCGTCCGCGAACTGGATGCGCGCGGCATCCGCTCCAAGCGCGGTCGACCCATCGACCGCGGCGCGCTCTACAAGCTGCTGCACAACCGTATCTATCGCGGCGAGATCACCCACAAGGGCGCGGTCTATCCCGGCGCGCATGAGGCGATCATCAGCTCCGAGCTGTGGGACGCCGCCCATGCCGTTCTCAAGGGCAACACGCATGCCCGCGCCGGGCGAACCCGGGCGGCCGCGCCGGCCCTCTTGCGCGGGCTGATCTTCACCCAGACCGGCGCCGCGATGACGCCGCACCACACCAAGCGCAAGGGCAAGCGCTATTGCTACTACACCTCGATGGACGTGATCCGGGGCCGGCCCAAGGCGGACTTGCGCGGGCCGCAGCGGCTGCCGGCGGCGATGGTCGAGGAAGCGGTGATCGCCGAGCTGCGGCGGCGGCTGCACACGCCAGAGGTGGTGGCGCGCACCGCGCGGGCACTGAGGAAGGAGCGCCCGGATCTCGACGAGAACACCGTCGTCGCCACGCTCGCGCAATTCGATGACATGTGGGCCGCGCTGATCCCGGCCGAACAGGCGCGCGTGGTGCAGCTCCTGGTGGCGCGGGTCACGGTCGGCGAGGGCGGAATGGATATCGACCTACGCCATGACGGGCTCGGCGCGCTGACCAGCCTGCTGACGCCCGAGACGGAGGACGCCGCCTGATGCCCAGCACCAACACGATCCGCGTCCACGTGCCGCTCACCTTGCGCAAGCGCGGCGGCCGACCGCGCATCCTGCCGCCCAAGGACATCGAGGCCACAACGCCCACAGGTCAGGATCCCCGCCTCCTGCGCGCCATCGGCCGAGCTTGGCGCTGGCGAAAGATGCTGGAGAGTGGCGAGGTCGCCACGCTCACCGATCTCGCCACCGAAGAGGGCCTCTCCGACCGCTACCTCAGCCGCCTCACGCGCCTCGCCTGGCTGGCGCCCGAGGTGCTCGAACGCCTCGTCATCCACCGCGAGCCCTGCGCCATCACGATCTACGAGTTGTGCCTCATCGCCTCGCTGCCTTGGGAGGAACAGTTGGAGCGGGTGTTTGAGACCGTGTGAGCGCTGAGGTCATCGATCGCCACTGACACGAGTTGGCATATTTTCTTTTTGTTGCGATAACTTGCGATCCCGAATTATTGTTCCTTCGAAACGGAATCCTTTCCCCAAACAGGAATTCCAAGTCGAGGAATTGATGGCAATCACAGCGGACAAAATCCTGTCTGCTCTTGAAATGGAGCGATCCGCAGCTCAGCGCGGACTACCTTTCAAAGTTGTCTCTTCCCGGCGCCAAGGAAACCTCGCAATTCTCTGCGTCGAACCCATACGGGACGGCCGTTCAAGTACCGCGCTTGATGAAAGCCTGGAAGGATCTCGGGCCGTTTGGTTCGGCGAGGAAAGCGGTCGCGGTGATGTGGCAGCAGTCAACCCGGAAAACGGGGAGTTTGCCCTCCGTTTTGTTTATGGATCCCTTCCCGAGGAAGGTGCACGGATTGCGCTCTATCCTCAAGACTTCATTACACCTCTGATTGATCTTTGGCAGGAGGGACCACGCAGAAAAAACGCTGCGGCGGTTCTGCGTAGAAGCGCTAAGGAACCGGTCGCTCAGACAAGAACACTGCCCAACCACTTCGATATCTTGAGATCCCGACAAGCTCAGGCAGTGTCGTTGCCGCTCAACCGTATCGGGCTGCTTCACGGGCCTCCAGGCACGGGGAAGACATTCACAATCGGGGCAATGATTGCTTATCTTCTGACCCGCTTCCGAAACGCAAAGATCCTCGTCAGTGGCCCGACGAATACGGCGGTAGACTCGGCGCTCATTTCCGCTGACGACTGGCTCAGCCGAATTGGTCGCGATGATCTCCGGCAGTGCATGAAACGGATCGGCTCCCGGTTTGATCAACGAAAATACCAAGATCGGGACCACCTTCTCGCTGAAGGAATCTACGAGGCATCGATTGAAGTCAGCATTCTAGAACTCGAGGAACCCCCGAAGAACGACATCGAACGATACGTCCTTTGGAAAGAAAAGCTGGATGCTGCCCGGGCGAAACTGAAAACCGACGTCGCGCACATTTCCGCAACATCACGGGTGGTCGCGATCACGACCAACTCTCTGTTTTTACACTTCGAAAGCGTGGCAAATCCAGGCGGCGGCTCTTGGCACTTTGCGATAGCTGACGAAGCTAGTCAGATCATGCTGCCCGCGGCTTTGATGGTCGCCAGTTTGGCGAAATGCTGCACCTTTGCCGGGGATCCTCAACAGCTGGCACCAATCGTTCAAAGTGCTGATCCGTTAGCCCAGGCTGTCCTGGGCAAGACGGCGTTCGACGTTTTCAAAGACGCCCAAAGCGTCTTTCTGAATGAGCAGTCCAGAATGTGCCAAGGCGTCTGCGATATTGTTTCGCACACTTTCTATGGTGATGAACTCGTGGTGTGCCCAAAAGCCGCCCGAGACCCCGAATGGAAGTTGGCTCGATCTCCGTGGTTTCTAGACGGGCGAGAGATACCGCGCGTTCTCGTGGACGACCGCGCCGGAGAGTCCACTTGGTCAAAGCGCTATAATGGCAAGATCCGTTACGCATCGGCAGAAATTGCCGCGGCCCTGGTTCACGAGCTGTTGGGATCCTACGTCGAACCTGACGACGTTTTGATCCTAACACCATTTCGTGCTCAGCGCGCATTGATCAGATCTTTGCTTGGCCGCCAGGGACAACGGGCAGTCCGGGTCAGTACGGTTCACCGGGCGCAAGGCAGCGAGCGAAAAATCGTAATCTTCGATCCAGTGGATGCGGGGAGCCCCTTTCTGAATAGCGAGACCGGACGCCGCTTGATGAACGTAGCTGCGTCACGTGCACAGGCGCATCTGATCATTCTTGTTGGCGAAACAGACCTCCAGAACCCATATCTTGCCAAGATGACCGTGCGCGCACGAAAGCTTTGGGACCGAAAGGGAGATTTCGCGTCACCGCTTCGTGTTCATCTGCCACAAACGTGATAGTACCGTCATCCCTACGCGCGAGCCTGCCACCAACCCCTGCCACTACGCCTCCTGTCTGTTCGGATCATGTTCCGCTTGTAGGCATTGTAAACAGGGGTCGAAGTTTTGGCGGGGTTGAAACTCAGAGCATTGAAAACGCTTGTGAAAATCACACCGAACCGAATTGCGCGAGGTTCGCTCGACCAGAGACCGGGGGCGGTTCAGAGACCGAAACCGGGGGTGCGGCCTGTCTCAGAGGTTCGCACCCATCCTGCAAACCCCTTTGAAAACAGGGAAAATTCCGGCGCTGGCCGGGTGAGGTCGATGTTTCGCAATGGGGGTGGTGGCGGAGGGGACGGGACTGGGTTCGGACGTTCTCCACAACTTGCGCGAGATCCAGCCCGTTCGCTGGCGGCAGCAAACAATCCGCGATCCGGG
>NZ_FQVK01000049.1 GCF_900129345.1 Ruegeria intermedia
ACCTGCGAGAGTGCTGGCGGCGCGGTCGATCAGGGTGGGAAGATCCTGGGCCTCGGAGGAAATCGGGGCGATCGCGGTCATTGCGCACCCTCCCGTGGCAGGATCGCGACCTTCAGCGTGCCGGGCCGCACCGTGCGCGCGGGCTCGAAGCCCTTGCGGATCGCCTCGGGCCAGGCGGCGTATTTGCGCTCGGGCACCTTGTAGGTGACGTCGACATACTGGGCGGGATCGTCGCCGGCGGCGCGGATGCGCTCGACCATGGCGGCGAGCTGCTCCTGGTCCCAGTCGACGCGCTTGGGCAGGTCGGCGACCACGATGAAGTCGCCGTCATCCAGCCTGACGGTGCCGGTGTCCTTGCCGCCTGCACGGCGGGCTTCCTCGGCGCGGGCGGCGTAGCGGACGGTCAGCGCCCCATCGAGACGGGCCTTGGCGGCCTTTGCCCGCTTCAGGCGCTCGTCCACCTCGTGCTGCAGGACGGCGAGCAGATCGACGGGCATCTGGGCGATCTCGTTGGGGTCGAGCCCGGGCAGATCGTCAGGCGTGGGGGTATTGTCGGGGTATGGCATGAAGGGGTCTCCGTGATTGGCGAACTGGTCGAGAAAGCGGGCCATCACGCGGCCTCCGGCTCTTCGAGCAGACGCTCGAGCGGTATCGGCGTCGCGCGCGGCTTCGGCCGGGCGATGGCGAGATAGGCGAAGCGGTCGGGGCCGAGGCGCTCCTGCACGAGATGCACGAGCCCCGCCTCGCAGGCGCGGAAGGCGGCCGAGGCGAGCGCCGCCAGCCGCTGGCGGTCCCTGTCCGGCAGGGTCGACATGCCCGGCATCGCATCGATCCCGAGAAAGCCCCGGTGGTATTCCAGCCAATCGCCGGACGCGGCCTGCCCGACCCAGGCGCAGAATTCGATGTCCGTGAGCGGGCGCGCGGCTCGGATCACGGGCGTGAAGGCGGTGCGGGGCATGGCGGTTCCTCCCATGTCCTGCCGCTACTCGTCGGTTCCGGAAGGCGTCCCGGCCGGGTCCGGGGCATCGGCGTAGATCGCGACCAGGGGCGTTCCGTCCTCGTGCGCGCCGGCCCTCTCGATGCGGTAGGTGCGGCGCCCCCGGAGCACCTCGGGCAGTTCCCAGCGGCGATAGAGGCCGGGAATGCGGGCAAGCTCTCCAGCAGGCGGGCGATGGCGGTCCTTCATCGGCTCGTTCCTTAAGGGGGCCCGCGACCGTCGCGGACCGTTCGAGAGGGAAAAGCCATCCGGACCCGCGAAACGGGACACGCGCTCAGACGAATTCATGGAATGCCTCCCGCAGCCGGCCCATGGCGCGCTGATAGCGCTTGCGCGCGGCGGCCTCGGACAGACCAAGTGTTCCGGCTACCTCGCGCTGGGTGAAACCGTCGACCGCCACCCGCAGGACGAGATCGGCGTCGAGACCGACAAGCCGTCCGACATCGCGGCGCAGGAAGATCGCCTCGGCACCCGGACTCCCAGCCGGCAATTCATCTGGCTCGGCATTGGCGGCGACCAGCGCCCGGGCGGCCTCGCGGCAATGAGCGCGCAGGGCGTCGCGTTCGACATTGCGCAAGACCGTCGCCGCGATCCTGTTGACCTGATCGAGATCGAGTCCGCGCAGGGTCTCGGTCGCGCGTGCGAGGACTTCGGAGGATACCTCGTCGGGGCGACCGGCCTTGCACCACAACAGCCGCCTGCGCACCGCGTCGAGCCCCGGCCAGAGCGCGAGCAGCGCGAGCGTCACCGCGCAGTCGGAAGCAAGGCCATCGCTCTGGGCCGTAGCCACCAAAGCTATGAGGATGCGGTTCTTCCGCTCGGCGCAGCCGGTGGGCTCGTGCAGCACGTCCAGGAGCGCGGCGGGATCTGTGAAACGCCCGAGCACGGGATCGCCGCGCCGGAGCGCCTCGAAAGCTTTCTGGAACTGAAGGGTTGCTGAGGAATTCATGAGGGAATCGTGGATTTCGTGCCATTTGAAGGACATCGGACGTCTGCCTTTCGGCCAGGCGTCGGGCGCCTTCTCGTGGCCAGGTCAGGACGTCGCGCGTCTCTTCGGTTGCAGGGATGAGAGGGGCGCCCGCGTCAGAGCGCAGGCGACGGGGCCTTGTTCAGCGTGCCGCAGCCCCGGCAAGTGGCGACGGCGGGCAGGCTCACGAAATACTCGTGTCCCCGGGCAAAGCGCAGGTGCAGCTGGCCGCCCCGGCGGATGCCGAGCAGCTTGTCGCAGCGCGTGCAGCGCCATTCAGTGTGGGTGTGATCGGGATTGCCGGCCGCGCGGCGCGCCTGGCCGGTCGGGTACGCGTATCCGCGCTGGAAGTCGGGAGTCGGCATGGAAATGCTCCTCTTGCTGTGGAGCCTTTCCAATAGACAGCGATTTGTTCGACCGTCCCGCCCTTCAGGTTAGACGCTTGTTAGACGGGGGACGCCGCTGCCTGTTGGGCGGTGATCAGCCGCCAGTAGCCACGCTTGGCGCCTTTGTCGATGTACACGCCCTCGATGCTTTTCCATGTCTTCGGCCGGAACGCCTGCTGCGGACTCCGTGAGCCGGTCCCATCCATCAGCGTCTTGACCTGAACATCCGGGCTTCCGGCCAGCGCAGCGGCGGCGAGGCGCTCGAAGATCCTGATCTGATCGGCGCCTGTCAGTGCGAAAGGCGGCTTGCCCGGGACATGCAGCGTCGCCGATTGCGGCCCGGACTTCAGAACTCGTGGCACATCGCCACCCGCCGCCAGCTCGCGCCCGCCGCGCCAGGCAAGCTCAAGTCCATCGCGGGACAGAACGCACTCAGCCTCGCCCGTCGCGAGTTGATTCAAAAGCGGGACCACGACATTGGGCCCGAGATGAGCCGGATGGTCCGGGCCGGCGGAAAGCACGATGCCCACGCCCGCCTGGTTGCGCGTCCGCATCAGGACATCGAGCCGCGCGAGCGTCTTCAGATCGTTCAGCCGCCGGGCAAAGTAGAGCGGCACCTCGGCGCCGTCGATCTCCATTGCGCCGATCAGCGTCAGATCCGGATCGATCGCGTCCCGCCCGCCCCCGCGCTTGGCAAGCGGCCTGATCAGCCGCAACAGCGTTTCGTGCAGCCATTCGCGATTGACCGCATACAGATCAAGGTCCTCGATGGGAATCTCGCCCGCCTCCTCGCCGAAGGGACCGACGGCGCGGACCATGCCCGGGCGTTCTGAGGGCTCGATCGCGCCTTCCCCCTCCATGTCCTCTTCCTCGATCAGAACCACGTCCTGACGGTCGCGACGTTCCAGGAGCCCGCCCTCGATCAACTGTTTGGGGTCAAGGCCCAGTTCGCGCAGCTGTTGACCGCTCACCTCGTCCTCGACCCTGTCGTGCAAGCTCACAAGCGCGCCAAACATCGCTCGAAGGTCCGAGGGGGCGATCTGGCGAAAAGCGCTCAGGATGCCCCACTCACGCAGGAGCGCAAACCCGAGGCTGCGTTCCTCGGGGTCCTTGTGGCTCTGCAGGTTGCAGCTCCTGGTACCGGAAATCGTGATGTTGAGGGTGCGTTTTCGCGCGTCGCCCGCCCGGCTGTAGGACACCGCGATGCCGATCCGGCTGAAGCCATCGGCGCGCCGAAAAACGTTCCGCGCGCCAAGATACTGTTGCGCAATCTCCTCGATGTCATCGTCCATGGTCACCTTGAGTAGGAGCTTCCGACGCCACAGACCGAGCCGCACCTCGGCTTCCGGCACGCGGACCTGCGCGATGTCGTAACCCTCGATTTCGGGCCGCTCGAGCCGCAGCGACGTCCGGAATCGCGAAAGATTGTATCGCTTCCAGGTGAGCGGCTTCCCGGTGATGTCGTGGCCGAGCGCGATTTCCGCGAAGGTCTCGCCAACCTGGCGGCGCTCGACGGGGCTGTCGGCGCAAACTTCGATCTGACGCAGCGAGGGCGTGTAGATCAGCGACACCTCGTTCGGTGGGCGATAATACATCGCGCGCCGGCGGCCATCATCGCGCAGGTGGAACACGCTCGAGAGCCTGCCGCCGTGGCGCACGATCACCATGGTCGAGGCCGGATGCGCCTCCGTGGCCGGCAGATCGACCGTGCTGACCGTGCAGGAAACCTCCTTCTTGATACCAAGGTCCTTCCTGAGCCGCTCCACCAGCGTGGCGGTATCGATCTTGCCCGCTTCCAGCGGCATGATCGTCTCGAGATCGACCTCGAAGGCATCGTAGAGCTTGCGATGGTCGCGGTATTGCCGCGTGTAGTGGAAGCTTTCGGCGTCCTCGAAGACGCCGCGCGCGTGCACGAAGGCCCAGATGCTGCGGCAGAGCGGATCGGGCTGGTCCTCGAAGAGACTAATGAGCTCATCGTCGAGCTTCTGCGCGACGACGACCTCCAGCGAGGTGGTTCCCTTTCCTTCGGCCAGATGCCGGATGCGCCGAGCACGCGTCTCGAGTGGCTCGAGTTCGTCGGCGTCACGCTCTGCCAGAATCTCCACCAACCGGTCCCGGAAAGCGTCGATCGCTTCCTCGTCCGCGAGATTCGGCACATCCGCTGGCAGGGGGATTTCCGGCTCGTTTTCGCCGTCCTTGGCGGTGAGCGCCGCAAGCAGCAGATCGGCTCGTGCTTCCTCGATCAGGGCCCGCGATTCCGGGCCAAGCGGCAATGACTTTCGCGGCATGAACTCACCTCAACCAATAGTTGCTCGATAGCGACTCAACCGCAGATAATTGTTGTTCGCCAACCGGAGCACAAGCAAAAATGTTCGCATTACGTTCTGTTTGGCGTGGCACCCGTCCCATCCCGGCGCCGCGGATGGCTTTTCTCATGGGAATCTCCCAGGAAGGCACACCGTGATCCCATGAAACGCCCCAATCCCCTCTCGCCCGCACTGATGACCCCGGCCGAGCGCCGTGCGGAACTGTGCCGCCTGCTGGCCGCCGGGCTGGTCAGACTGCGGATGCGGGACAGCGGGCAACATATCGAGAGAGAAGGAGACTTTCCGCTACACAACTCACGCGACCAGAGCGGTAGTGCGGATCCAACCAACCGGAGGACCACGTGAACACACACGATCCCATTCCCGCGCGCCTGGCTGCGCTGAAGACCATGAAGACGCCGGAACTGAAGGCCCAGTGGCGCGAGTTGTTCGACAGCGAGCCACCGCCCTTCAACCGCCGCTACCTGGAAAGCCGGCTGGCCTATCGCATCCAGGAACTCGCCTATGGCGGGTTGAAGCCCGAAACCGTCCGGAGGCTCGAACGGCTGGGCGAGGAACTCGACAGCGGCGACCGCAAGAAGAGCCGAGTCCGGGCCGATTTCAAGCCCATCGCCGGGACCCGCCTGATCCGCGAATGGCAGGGCGTTGAGCATGTCGTCACCGTCACGACTGACGGCTTCGAATGGCAGGGCCGCCCCTACAAGTCGCTCTCGGCCATCGCCCGCGCCATCACTGGCACGCGCTGGAACGGCTGGGTGTTCTTCGGATTGAAGAGCCGGAGGCGCGCATGACGGACATGAAGATCAAGCGCCGCTGCGCCGTCTACACCCGCAAGTCCTCGGAAGAAGGGCTTGAGCAGGAGTTCAACTCGCTCGACGCGCAGCGGGAGGCCTGCGAGGCCTATATCGCCAGCCAGCGTTCCGAGGGCTGGGTGCTCGTGCGCGACCGCTACGATGACGGCGGCATCTCGGGCGGCACGCTGGACCGGCCCGGCCTGCAGCGGCTGATTGCCGACATCGAGGATGGGCTGGTTGACGTGGTCGTCGTCTACAAGATCGACCGCCTCAGCCGCTCGCTCGCCGACTTCGCCAAGCTGGTCGAGGTGTTCGACCGCAACGACGTGACCTTCGTCTCCGTCACGCAGTCCTTCAACACCACCACCTCCATGGGGCGGCTGACGCTGAACATCCTGCTCAGTTTCGCCCAGTTCGAGCGCGAAGTGACGGCGGAGCGCATCCGTGACAAGGTAGCCGCCTCTCGGCGTAAGGGCATGTGGATGGGCGGGGTGCCGCCCTATGGCTACCGCGTCGAGAACCGAAAGCTGGTCATCGACGAGGAGCGCGCGGAACATGTGCGCTGGATCTTCGCCCGCTTCCTCGAGATCGGCTCGGGCACGGAACTGGCCCGCGAGGTCGACAGACGTGGCATCCGCACGCCACGCGGAAACCGGATCGACAAGAAGTACCTCTACCGGATGCTGAACAACCGCGTCTACATCGGCGAAGCGGTCCACAAGGGGCAGAGCTACCCGGGCGAGCACGACGCGATCATCGACCGCGAGACATGGGACCGGGTGCACGCCATCCTGCAGGAAAGCCCCCGCAAGCGGGCGATGCGAACCCGGGCCGAGACGCCGGCGCTGCTGAAGGGGCTGCTGTTCGGGCCGGATGGCGCGGCGTTCTCGCCGACCCACACCCGCAAGGGCGGGCGCCTCTACCGGTACTATGTCAGCCAGACGGTGCTGAAGCACGGCGCCGGATCCTGCCCCATCGGCCGCGTGCCAGCGGGCGAGATCGAAGCCGCCGTCATCGACCAGCTCCGCGCCGTGTTCCGCCAGCCGGAGATCGTGGCGGGGACGTGGAAAGTGGCAAAGGCACAGGACGGTGGCATCACCGAGTCCGACGCCCGCGCAGCCCTGCAGCAACTCGACCCGCTGTGGGACGAACTCTTCCCCGCCGAGCAGGCGCGCATCGTGGCGCTGCTGGTCGAACGGATCGACATCGGCGCCGAGGGGCTCGACATCCGGCTGCGGGTGGATGGTCTGCACGGTCTGGCGCGGGAGATGCTGGCCGCCGACAGGGGGACAGCCGCATGAAGTCCACGACCACGCCTGACACCATCACCCTCCGCGTCCCGTTCCGCGTCGTCAAACGCGGCGGGCGCAAGGAGGTGCAGCTGCCTGACGGCGCGCCGGTCCAACGCAAGACCGACAACACCCTGATCAAGGCACTGGCCCGTGCGTTCCGCTGGAAGCGCATGCTGGAATCGGGCGAGTTCACCACCATCGTTGAGTTGGCCGAGCGTGAGGGCATCGCGCCCTCCTACATGACCCGCGTGCTGCGCCTCACGCTGCTCGCGCCGGATATCGTCGAGGCGATCCTGGAGGGGCGGCAGGGGCCGGCGATGACGCTGGGGCGGTTGCTGGAGGGTTTTCAGGTGGAGTGGGAGGCGCAGCAACCATCTTTTCACAAGGTCGAATAGCAGGCCTTTTGCAAACAGCTTCGCACGCGCCCATCCATAAACACCATCCTGC
>NZ_FQVK01000050.1 GCF_900129345.1 Ruegeria intermedia
TGGCGACGGACTTCCTCGAACCAGATCGCCTCCACCGGCCCGGATAGCCGATCGATCTCGCTCAGCCAGTTGGTGAAGCGCAGATACCGCATGCCGCCACCGTCGAAGCGGCCGGGATGGAAGCTGACCGTGCCGGTGGTGATCAGGCCGTCAGCCCCTCGCAAGGCCCAGCCGGTTGTGGTGCCCAGATCGAGGGCAAGGATGGTGGATGATGGAAAGGTTGATGGTGCGGCCATTTGGGGGCTCCTTTTTTCCGGCTGCTCGATGAAGGGATGGACAGAGTCGCTGTGGACGAAATCGCCCAGGGGTGGGTGGTGGACCTCCCCACCTGACGGGGGGAGTCCACCCACCCCTTTAGGGGTGCCTTTTCCGAAATCTGGAATCTGGCAAAACCCTATGATTTCATTGAGGAAATCCAGATTGCGGGTCAGATTCCGGATCAAACCGTCCGAAATCTGACACGGATGCATCAAGCCATTGAAAAACGGGCGGAAAACCCAGATTCCAGATTGCGCGCAGATTTCAGATTTCGCGAAATCTGGCCAGATTTCGGATTTCGGCGTCCAGATTTCGGGTGGGGTCAGAGAGCGGAAACTCATGCTTCACCCCCTTCCGGATAGACCCAGACAGCGGGGTTTTCGACCGGCAGAACGGCCCCGGTCTGGGGGCATTTGTAGTGGCTCGGAAACACCCGGACATGAACCGGGGTGACCTCGCCGGTCTCCGGATCGGTGGCTTCCTCTCCGGTCGCCAGTTCCATGTGCTCGACGCAGAGATAGCCGTACTTGCTGCGGTCCGAGGCGAGGCCAAGATCGCTGGCGGCATTGCCCTTGACGAACTTGACGATCCCCTTGGTGGTCAGGACGTTCAGCCTCTCGCGAATGCTGGTCTGCCCGCTGAGGCCGCTCTTGTTCTCGAAGGCCTCGGCAAAGAGGGTCATGGTGTACATGCGCCCCGAGCGCGCCTCGCGGTGGAGAATGTCGACGATGACCTCGCCCTTGCGATCCCGCTCCGCATCGAACTTCGCCCCCTGTTCGGCGCGCACGAGCCGTTCGTTCATCGGGTTGACCTCGACCCACGCCCCATTGACCTTGTCGACGAGCTTGGGCTTCAGCGCGGGGCCGTTCCGGAGCTCGATCTCCAGCTTCCGCTCCGATGCCTCCTCGTCCGGCCGATGCAGGATCAGGCCGGTGGTGTAGAAACCCCTGAGCGCGCTGGCCCCGGAAAGCGCTAGGAACGGATCCTCCTTCACCTGGTGCTTCGACAGCTTCTTGGTGTGGTGGACGAGGATCAGGCCGCAGTCTGGGTTGACGTGATCGCGCAGCACTTCGACCCGGTCCTTGAGGAAGAACATCATCGCGGCGTTGTCGTTCTCGCCCCCGCCATCGGGCCCGCCGTCGAAGAGGTTGCGGATCGGGTCGATGCAGAGGATGTCGAGGGCATCGTCGGGGAACGCGACCCGGATCGCCGCGGCCACGCGGGCGCTGCCTTCGGCGTCGAGCAGCATCTTCAGCTTCGGCGTGACGACGAGGTTGTCGCGCGCGGCGGCGATCAGCTCCGCTGGCAGGCCGATCTGCTGCATGCGCTCGCGCAGGTAGTGATACTGGATCTCGGCCTGCAGGTAGAAGATCCGCAAGGGCCGCGGCGGGGTGAAGCCCAGAAACGGCACACCGGCGGCCATGTGCACGAGCCAGGAGATCAGGAGATCGCTCTTGCCCACCTTGGGTGCGCCGCCGAGCACCAGGAGCCCGCCCGGCGTCAGCACGCGGGGGCCGATCAGGTCGGCGGGCATGGGGCTCTGGTCGTCGAGCAGCTGCCCCAGCGTGAAGCTGGGCATCTCGTCGGGCACCGGCGCGGCGCTGTCGAGCCGGACGAGCGGCGGGCCGTGGCGTTCGACATGACGCGCCCACAGGCGTTCGGATTCGCGCTTGAGCCGCTCAACCGGCCACTGGGGCCGCAGCATCGCGGCATTGTATCCGCAGATCGCCTCCCAGCCCTCGCTCTTCGAGAGGCGGCCCTCGTGGACCAGCCGGATGAAATGGCCGATGGCGGCCGAGGCACCCTCGAAGCGCGACCAGTCGTCGGCGCCGCCCTCGCGCACCGGGGTGACCAGCACATCCTCCACGGCGGGCTTGTCGGGCGTGGCGAAGTCAGGCGTCAGGTTCACGCCCGGCGCGGGCGGCATGTCGGCCACGGCCTCGGCGAACTCGTCGAGATCGCGCTCGAGCCCGGCGTTCATCTCGACGATCCGCACCAGCGTCTTGAGGTTGTTCTTGTAGTAAACGGATCCCGCCACCCGGATCGGCTGATGCGCCGAGCGGAAATGCATGTCGCCCCCGACCTTCGCGGCGATGTCGCCGCGCAACCGGCAGAGGCGCCGGATATCGTCGCCCTCGGCGGGCTCGGTGAGCTTCCACCAGACGTGGGCCTTGTGCTGGCCCTCGGGCGTGATGCCACCGCTTTCCACCACCATGGTGGGCGGACCGAGATGGCGCTCGAGATGGGCGCGTTTGGCGGCAATATCGCCGCTGTCGATATCCACGACGACGGCCTGCATCCGCGCCACGTCGGCGGCCTTGGCCTGGCCGGACTCTGTCACGGTGCCGGGGATGACATAAACCGCAGCGCCCTCTCTCGCGGCCCAGTGGGCGAAGGTCGCCATCTTCTCGGGCGCCGTCTCGTCGGCCGAGATCCAGATGTTGTGCGGCCGGCCGTCGATCCCCTGTCCCTTGTCGATGAAGCTGCGCACCGGGATCAGCCCGTCGCAGTAGCCAAAGACCACCTCCATGAAGGAGGCGATCTGCGCGGGGTCCGGCTCGTCGCCGAACGGGTCGAGCATGGGGGCCGCGTCGTTGAAATCGCGCCAGGGGTTGAAATGGACGAGGTTGGCCTCGGGGCGGTCGGTCGTGCTGTCATCGCGCATGTGGGTGTCCTCGGGTGGTTCGGGCGGGTCCTTGGGGGCGTCACTCATCCGGGCAGGCTCCAGCAGCGTTCGGCCCATGGGCAGAACCGGCATTCGAAGAAATCCCGGTTCTGGGCCACGCGCGGCAGCAACTCGCCCGCGTGGGTGCCCCGGAGGATCCTCACCGCGCGATCCGACATGCGCTGCGCGAGCTCGGCATCGAAGGGCACCAGCTCGTGGTGCAACTCGGCGGTGTCCTTGTTGATCGCGGTGAAGAGCGCCGGGTTGGTCGAGAGACCGGGCACCGTGGCTTCCATGTAGGCCTGGTAGAGCGCGATCTGGGCGGCATAGACGGGCTTGGCGACGGTCACCCCCTTGGCCACCGTCTCGCGCCAGTTCTTTGCGTTCATGGTCTTGCATTCCCAGAGCGCGGGCGTGCGCAGACCCGTGGCGGCGGGGGCGCCCATGACGATCCCGTCGACATGGCCACGGATGCGTCCGCCCGCGACGGAAAAGCCGAACTGGCCGCCATCGCGCTTCCGGGTGACGAGATCGATCCCGGCTGCCCGCAACCACTTGATGGCGAGATCCTCGAGGGCATGCCCGATGGCGAAGATCCGGAGCGACCGGCCGGAGAACTCCTGGCCCTCGTCCTTGGGCGCATGGGCAAACTCGAACTGAAGCGCCCGCTCGCAGGATTGCCCCAGGCGGGAGGCGCCGAGATAGTCACGCGGCGGGGTCGCGGCGCGTTCGGCTTCGAGAGCGGCGTCAACAGCCGCATTGATGCGTTCGGCGATGCTCGGTCTATGGTTGAAGTCCAGCGTCAAAACGGCACCTCCGCCTTTTGAGCGAAGCGCGACATCTCGGCGCCGTAGCCTTCCAACACCTCCTCGATCAGGGCCGTAACCTCGGTCTCGGAGAGGTCACAGAGGCGCTTCTGCCAGCCGATATCGCCCATCAAGCGACCCAGCCGCTTCATCACCAATGCGATGGCGAGGCGTTCTTCCTCGGTCGTTCCGATCATGGTCAGTCCTTTCCTGTGACGGGCCGCGAACCCCCGCTGGCAGGGCATCGAGCAGAACCAGCGGTGTTTGCGCGGGCGCGGTTTGTCGGGGTCGAAAAAGCCGAAGCCCTGCGCCGGGCGCAGGCAGACGGCACAAAGGTGGAAACGCGGATGCCAGAGGCGATCACGGCCCGGTCGATCCGGAGCCTCTGCGGGCGCGGATGAGACTTGCGCGACATGGTTCATGCCGCGTTCTGACGCTTTGCGCGTCTTGCGCGCGCGACGTTTTCAGACAGCGGAATCCACCGGCAATTGTCAGGATTGTAACCGCCCGATGCATCAATGCGGTCAATACTCAGATCGTGCGCATACCCGTTCGCACGTGCCCAGTCATAGAAAGAAGCAGGGGTATCCCGCCATTCCTGGCACACCCGAATGCCGCGTGCGCCGTAGCGCTTGTAATCCTTTGATCGCGGGTTGTGGCACCGTGCAATCATGCCTCTGCGAATGTTGTCCAGACGGTGCCCCGTCATCCCGTGCGTGCGGCGAGCAGCCGAGATCATCGCGCGGGTTGCGCAGCCGCAGCTTTTGACATTTCCTTGACGCAAGCGGCTTCCATCCTTGACGGTCAGGTTTCCGCAAGCGCAGCGACAAAGCCATTTCGGTCTGGGTGAAGCGCCATAGCGCTCCACCACGGTCAAAAGGCCGAAGACACGGCCCCTCATGTCAATCGCAGGCATAGGCATGATCAATCCGCCCAGGAAGGACGGCCCGCCGGAGCCGGCGCTTGCGCATCGTAGGCAGCCTGCTTTGCAGGCGACGAAAAGGTCGGAGCAGCTGCGCCTGCCGTCCCCATGATCCGGGCATAGTCGCGATGATCCGGCGTCACCGCCGCGCGGATCTCGTTCTTCTCCTCGCCCATGGCGTCGGTGCCGATATCGATCCGGGCCACGAACTCCAGCCCGTCGAGATCGGCAAAGCCGCCGATGCGTCGCGCCGCCTGCGCCTGGGGCGACTGGTCCTTGTCGGAAATCCCCCGCGCCGAGTTCAGCATGCCCCGGATCAGGCTGCGGCCCATGTTGGCCCAGTCCGGCCCCTTGGGGCTGTAAAGCCCGATCAGGGTGAAGATCTTGCGCCGGGCGTATTGTCCCTCGAGCACGGTGAATTCGCCGTTGAGATAGACCGCGCCGGTCGAGCCGCGGGTGGCATAGCCCCCGGTCCAGCCCTGCGCGGGGTCGTCGAAACCACCGGGCCGGATCGTCAGCCGCACCTTGGCGAGGGTGCCCTTGGGGATGAGGTTTGCGTTGGATTGCGCGTCGTTGAAATCGTTCCAGGAACCCATGGGGTCTCTCCTTCTCGGTTCAGGTTTGGGGATCGGATTGCGGGGCGGCGGCAGGCGCCGGAATCGATGGCGGGTCGATCACCAGTGGGCGCGCATCGAGCGGCAGCGGTTGGTGGATCTTGTCGATCAGGCGACCGAGATCGGGGGGCTCGAGCATCTCCAGCCGACCGGAGCGGTCCTTGGCCGGATAGCCCCAGGGGTTCTGCGTCTGGCAGACGAAGACCCGCCGCAGCTCGCCTTGTGCATCGGGCAGCGATGTCAGTGTCAGCACCTCGTCGACGATGCCCGGCAGTTCCAGCCCGGTCTTCGAGCCCTCGATCTGGGGCACGAACTGCTTGCGATTGAAGTCGTCGAGCTTCTCGTCGAGGATGCCGACGAAGATCACGTTCTTCGCCCGCGTGTGCTGGAGATGCGTGAGCCAGCCGATCATCTCGCGCCCGTGCAGCCCATAGGCGCCGCGCACGTCGGGCTTGCCGGTCTTGTCGGAATGCGCCTCCGGCTGGCCCTTGCACCACTGGAAGCAGAGCCTGCCAGCCACGGTGATCGAATCGACGAAGATCGTGTCGTACCTGTCGAGCGCGGCCGGATCGCCGAACTTCTCGCAGACCGCATCGAAATGCGCCCGGCTGTAGGGCTGGTCATCGCGCAGGGCCGGGTTGGCTCCGCCGATGAACACCGCGAAATCCCTGCATTCGGTCCAGGTGCGCGGGCGGATCGTGTCGATCGCCAACCCGTCGACGGCGAGATCGCCCGCTTCGAGGTCGAAGAACAGCGTCGTGCTTGCCTGGAGGGTGCGCAACAGCGTGGTCTTGCCCGCGCCGCTGGCCCCGAAGATGGCGGCCTTGACGCCGCGCGTCTCCGCGAGCCGCTCATCGGCGGTGATGATGGGAAGGGTCATGCCGGCACCCCCTGCGGTTTGCGGGGCGCCACGGGATCACCGCTGCTCACGGCGGCGTAGAGCGCGTCCAGCCGATCCGCCTCTGCGAGGCATTCGATCCCCTTGCGCCGCATGAAGCGCCGTGCGTCGTCGAGCAGCGCGGGATCGGCGATCAGATCGGGGATCGCGACATATTCCTCTGCGCTCTCGACGAAATAGGATTTCGAGCGCAGGTCCTTCACGAGCGGCGCGAAGGCCGCGCAGATCTCCGAGAAATCCGCCTGGCCCGACCCGTCATCCCGATTGCGCAGGATGCGCTTGACCTCCGAGACGATCCCGGTGCGCAGCATGCGCAACGCGCCTTCCTCGCGCGCCTGCGAACAGGTCAGCGGAAAGGCCGCCTCCATGATCTCGTCGGCGATCCTGGGCGCGTTGTTGCCCACACGGGAGGCAAACTCCCAGACGGATGCGGCAAAGGCCGCGGATTGGCTATTCAGCATCGAGCCACTCCTTGATGTTGGTGAAGACCTCGGCGCCGCGGGCGATGGCCCGGGCGTCGAGATGGTGGAACGGGTCGTCCCGCGCCTCGCGCATGCCCTGCCGGGCGAGCGCGAGGTTTTCGTCCGAAGCCCATTCGGCGAATGCCCGAAACGTGCCGGTCACATGCTGCCAGGCGGCGCGCTCGGGCGTCGGCGGGACATGGAGGGGATTGCGGCGGCCGGTGGGGCGCTGCGGGCGCATCCCCCTCCTGGCCGCGTCAATCACCATCTTGCGCAAAGCGGCGCGGGTCGGTTCCTCCCCGCGTTCGAGGCGCTCGTTCAGAACGCGCCGGACGATGCCGGGTTCGGTGGCCTCGGCATCGCGGATCTGGCGGGCCTCGTGGATCTGGTCGCGGCGCAGGCCGAGATCGGATGTCGTCGCCTGAAAAGT
>NZ_FQVK01000051.1 GCF_900129345.1 Ruegeria intermedia
TCTTCGGCCTTCTCTCGTTTTCCAGCCATCGCTGATCCTCCAATTGCGGGACAAATCTATCCCAGGTGGTGGACCACTTTCAGGGGGCAACTCCAGCCGCGCGATCGGCGGCGGATGCGACGAAGGACAGCCTGACGCGCGCCGAGGTCGACATGGCCAATGCCGAAAACCGAGCCATGAGGGCGCAGGAGGCCTTGGGAACCCATCAGGATCCCGCCAAAGCACTGGCCGATCTGCGGGCATCGCGACAGGTGGCAGCCAGCGCGCTTGAACAGGCCCGACAGGTGCAGGAGGCACGTCTGAAGAATGCCCCCGATCTGGCGGCGGCCGAGGCCGCCATGACGCGGGCCGAGTCGGTCCTGGCCTCGGCCAAGGACCGCATTGCCCAACTGCGTGAAGAGCGCGCCGCATTGGATTCGCGCATCGCGGTTGTGGCCTCGGCCGCCGTCGAAGAGGAACTGGCCCTGACCGAGGACCAGCTGCTCCAGGCCGAGGAGCGTCTGGCCCGCATCAACTTCGACATCGCCGTGCATCAACGGCTGGAACGCGCGTTGCAGGCCGCCCGCGACACCGCGCGCGAAAACTATGTCGCTGCCGTCCACCGCGAGCTGGTGCCGCTTTTGCGGATGATCTGGCCCGACGCCGAACCGGTGATCGACGCCGATACCGGGCTGATCACCCGCATCTCGCGCCGGGGCGAAGAGGAGGATTTCGACGTTTTGTCGGGCGGCACGCAAGAGCAGATCTCGTTGCTGGTGCGGCTGGCCTTTGCCCGCATCCTGGCCCGGGACGGGCGCCCGGCACCGGTCATTCTGGACGATGCCATCGTCTATACCGACGATGACCGGATCGAGCAGATGTTCGACGCCCTGACCCGGCAGTCGCAGGATCTGCAGGTCATCGTGTTCTCGTGCCGGCAACGGGCCTTCCGCGCCCTGGGCGGCACGGCCCTGACGATCGCGGGCGTGGAGGACGCGGCATGAAGCTGGATGATGGCCAAATCCGCCTGTCCGCCTCGGACCTGATGCGCTTCATGGCGTGCGCCCATGCCACGGCGCTGGATTTGCAGCGGCTGCAGGGCAGCGGCCCCGACCCGGTCGAGGACAGCGCGGATGCCGAACTGCTGCAACGCCACGGCGACGCGCACGAGGCCGACCACCTGCGGCACCTGGCCGAGCAGGGGCGCAGCATCGCGCGGATCGAGACCGAGGGCGCGTCCTTCGACCGGGCGGTGGCCGACACGCTGACCGCCTTGCGCACCGGCCCCGAGGTGATCTTTCAGGGCGCGCTCGAAGGCGGCATGTGGGGCGGATACTCTGATTTTCTGGAGCGGGTGGACCGGCCCTCGGACCTGGGCGGGTTTTCCTACGAGGTGGTGGACACCAAGCTGAAACGCAAACCCGCGCCGGGCCATGTATTACAGCTGGTGTTGTATTCCGACCTCTTGGCGCAGGTTCAGGGCATTGTGCCCGACCGCGCCCATGTGCAGCTGGGCAACGGGCAGCGTTTCAGCTTTCGCCTGTCGGAATACGCCGCCTATGCCCGCGCCGCGCGGCAGCGGCTGGAACGGTTCGTGGCCGACCCGCAGCCGACGCGCCCGGTGCCCTGCAAGACCTGCGGCCTGTGCCGCTGGCGCGAACATTGCCAGCAGGTCTGGGAAAACGAGGACAGCCTGTTCCAGGTCGCCAACATCACCCGCCCGCAGGTTCAGCGGCTCGAGGCCGCCGGGATCACCACCATGGCCGCGTTGGCCGAACGGACCGAACGCGTGCCGCGCATCGCGGGGCCGACGCTGGACAAGCTGGTGACGCAGGCGCGGTTGCAGCAGGCCCGCAAATCCGGCCCGCCCAAGGCCGAGCTGCGCCCCCCTGTCGCGGGCAAGGGGTTCGACCTGCTGCCACGGCCGCAGGCAGGGGATCTGTTCTATGACATCGAGGGCGACCCGTTCTATCGCGAGGGCGGGGCCGAGGGGCTGGAATATCTGCACGGGGTCTGGGACGGGGCCGAATTCACTGCCTTCTGGGCGCATGACCACGTTGCCGAGAAGGACGCCCTGATCCGGCTGTTCGCCTTTTTCTCGGACCGGCTGGCCGCGCACCCGCGGGCGCGGATCTATCACTATGCTCCCTACGAGATCACCGCGCTGAAACGGCTGTGCACGCAATACGGGGTCGGCGAGGCGCAGCTGGACCGCTGGCTGCGCGAAGGGCGGTTCGTGGACCTTTACGCGGTGGTGCGCGGCGGGATCATCGCGTCCGAGAAAAGCTATTCGATCAAGGACATGGAGGCCTTCTACGACATCGCCCGCACCGGCGAGGTCAAGACCGCCGGTGGCTCGGTCGTGGCCTACGAGGCCTGGCGCGAGACCGGCGACCAGGGAATTCTGGACGAGATCGAGGACTACAACCGGATTGACTGCATCTCGACCGAGAAGCTGCGCGACTGGCTGCTGGGTCTGCGCCCCGACCGGGCGACGTGGCACGAGCTGGGCAAGGCAACAACCGACAAGACCGACGAAGCCGACGCCGAGGCCGACCTGCTGCGCGACCGGCTGGCCGGGGCCGATCTGCCCGAGGACCGGCGCAAGCTGCTGTATGATCTGGGGCAGTTCCACAGGCGCGAGGCCAAGCCCGCCGCCTGGGCGGTGTTCGATGCCGCGGGCAAGGATTTCGACGATCTGGCCGATGATCTGGACTGTCTGGCGGGGCTGCGCGCGACCGGGCCGGCGCAACCGGTGAAATCCTCGGTCGAGCGCAGCTATCGCTATCCGTTCCAGGAAACGAAACTGCGCCGCGACGCCACTGCCTGCGTGGACCGGGGCGACGGGTCGATGGGGTCGGTGACGATTGCGGCAATGGACCGCGCGGCGCGCACGGTCACCCTGAAGGTGGGCAACAAGAACGCCGATCTGCTGCGCGACCGGCTGGACCTGCTGCCGAATTTCGCCATCAACCCGCATCCGATCCCCTCGGCCATCGCGGCGGTGATCGCCGATCAGTGCGGCCCCCGCCGCAACCGCGCCGCCGACGACCTGCTGGCCCGCGCCGCGCCGCGC
Organism: Ruegeria intermedia; assembly: GCF_900129345.1. Lineage (GTDB taxonomy): Bacteria > Pseudomonadota > Alphaproteobacteria > Rhodobacterales > Rhodobacteraceae > Ruegeria > Ruegeria intermedia. Next base: position 3,056 of record NZ_FQVK01000051.1, read on the forward strand.
TTTGCCGGGCCGTCGCCGCTGCGGGCCACGGGCGACCCGGTCGAGCGTCTGATCGCCGCCGTCGGTGCGATGGACGACACCGTGCTGCCGGTGCAGGGGCCGCCCGGAACCGGCAAGACCCATGTCACCGCCCGCGCCATCCTGTCACTTGTGCGAAAGGGCAAACGGGTGGGCGTGGCCTCGAACAGCCACGAGGCGATCCGCAACGTGCTGATGGGCTGCATCATGGCGCTGGCGGATGACGACATCGACCTGACGGTCGAAGACCTGACCATCGCCCACAAGGACAAGACCGGGGCCGCGCCTCTGCCCGAGGAGTTCCAGGCGATCCGCCAGACCCGGTCGTCGGGCGACCCGCTGCACACCAGCGCCCATGTGGTCGGCGGCACCGCCTGGCTGTTCGCGCGCGACGATCTGGCCGATGCCTTCGACTATCTGTTCGTGGACGAGGCCGGGCAGGTGTCGCTGGCCAATGCGCTGGCGATGACGCGGGCGGCGCGCAACCTGGTGCTGGTGGGCGATCCGCGCCAGCTGCCGCAGGTGATCCAGGGCGCGCATCCGCATCCGGCCGACCTGTCGTGCCTGGACTGGATCATCGGCGACGCCCCGGTGCTGCCGCCCGACCGCGGCCTGTATCTGAACACCACAAGGCGGATGCACCCGGACGTGACCGCCTATGTCTCGGACCAGTTCTATGCCGGCACGCTGACCGCCCATTCCGACACGGCGCGGCAGGCGGTGATGGTGGACGGGCTGCCCCGTGCGGGCGCCTTCCTGGTGCCCGTCCCGCATGAGGGCCGCGCGCAGGACTGCCCCGAAGAGGTCGCCGCCATCCGCGCCATGGTCGACCGTCTGCTGGGCGGCAGCTGGACCGACAAGACCGGCGCGACCCGCCCGATTACCCGGTCCGACATCATCGTCGTCGCCCCCTACAACGCGCAGGTCAACGCTCTGACCGAGGCGCTGGAGGGCGTGCGCGTGGGCACGGTGGACCGGTTTCAGGGGCAGGAAGCCCCGATCGCCCTGATCTCGATGACGGCCAGTTCGGCGACGGAAACGTCGCGCGGGCTGGATTTCCTGCTCTCGCGCGAGCGCCTGAACGTCGCGATCAGCCGCGCCAAGGCGCTGAGCCTTGTCTTTGCGTCGCCGCAACTTGCCGCCACCCCCTGCGACACGGTCGAGCAGATGCGGCTGGTCAACGCGCTGGCGGCGCTGGAAACCATCGGAGGCGACGGCGAGTGGCCCAGACGTCGTTCTGATCCGACAAGGAGCAGGGCGGATGCTGGAAAAACTGTTTGACGACACCCTGAACCGAGCCCTTCCGGCCGGCACATTCGCAGCCTGCGCGCCGCTGGCCGCGCGGCTGGATCAGCTGTTCGCCGACGAGTGGAGCGCCGCGTTCTGGGGCCTGACCGCGCCCAAGCGTCACGCCGTCGCGGCGGTTCTGTCGGGTCTGAAGATCACGCAGGACGATGGGCCGGTCCTGCGGCGCAACCTGCTGATGTCCGATGAACGCTTCCTTATGACCTGCCGGTTCGGGCAGGCCGCCGAGACGGTGCTCTGGTTCCTGGACAAACTGCCGCCCCGCGCGCTGCCGGCCGCGGCCTATGACGCGCTTCCGGGCTTGTTGACGGCCGAGATCCGCAGCGGCCGCCTGACCCCCGATGACACACGCTGGACCGAGGGGTCCTGGGCGGATGGGCACCGCTATCTGGCGGCCCTGCTGACCCGCCTGACCGACCCGGCGCCGCGCAGGGTCGAGCTGCGACGAGATGTCGGCACTCAGGGGCCGAACACCGAGTGACGAATGGCGCGCGACGCGCTGAATTGGCGAAAATTTGATTGAGTAGGACGACGATGTTTCATGCAGTGATTGCAAAGAAGGCGCGCATCGACAATATCACCGACGGCGCGACAAGACAGCCGCGCGAGGATCTGGTGACCTCGGCCCTGTTCGGGACGGTCACGTTTCTGACCCCGCCCGCCCGGCAAGCGGCGTTGAGCACGCTGATCGGTCACAAGCTGCCCGCGGATGCCAAGGTGATCCTGTGGCCCCGTCTGGCCCCCTGCGCAGGAACCGACGGACAGCGCACCGAGCCGGATGTCGTGTTGGAATATCCGGGCAAGACCGGCCCGGAATACTGGATCGTCGAGGTCAAATGGGGGGCAGCCCTCGGCGACGATCAGATCCGCCGCGAGATCGATGCGGTCAGGGATGGCGACTGTCCGAAGGGGGCGCTGCCGGAACAGCCGCGCGCGGTTGTCGGCTATACCCTGCTGGGCCGGGAGGCCAAACATTCCAAGATGTTTGAGGGGGCCAGAGATTCCTGCGGAAAGAGCGACACCGCGCTTGAGTTCCAAAGCGTCTCCTGGCCGGATCTGACCGAACGGCTGCGCGCGCTGACCCAGTCCAAGGACACCGACCCGGGCCTGAAAGCCTGGGCCGACGCAACGGCAACCTTCCTGAACTGCACACCTCAGGGTGCCGTGCTGGGCAAATGGCCGGACTTGATCGTGCCGCCGGCCGTCACGTTTCGCTTCGAGGGTGGCTCCGGATGCGCGGCGTGCTGACGCGGCACGCGGTGGCCACGACACAACCAAATATCAACAAGGAATGAATTGATGAGTGCAAGCGAAGCCCTTTGGCAATCGGCCCGAAACCTTCTGGACTCGCAGGTGAACCTAGACAAGCTGTATAATGAGTTCGATAGGGTTGAACTGAGCGAAGATGATCTGATCATCGAAAATGACGATTACACCTATGATGGCGGGGATTGGGTCAGGCCTGTCTGGAATGCCTACTACAAGGTGTCCGAGCGCCGAAAAAACGGGAAGAAGCAAAGCAAGAAAGAGAAGGGCTACATCACCCTGGCTATTCAACTGACCAGCGATCCGGGTCATGGCGACGATTGGGAGTTCGGACGGCAGGCCAAAGTGCTTGCCGGATATTGCCCGTCCGCAGAATCTGACGGCGGGTGGGAATTCGGCTCAGGTCATCCCGACGGTGCGGGCCGATGTGAAGGCTGGTCGCCCCGGGGCAAACTCTGGGTCCGCGGCAAGGATGACCGCAGTTGGTTCTACGCGGTGCAACTTGATGCGCTCGACAGTGTTGAAGCGGTCGATGAATGCCTCGTGAATCCTTTGCGCGCCTTGATCAAAAAAGATGGCACCCCGGAAGAAGTTCTCGGCCCCATCAAGGACAAGCTGTGCATTCCGCCCCAAAGCGCCTGAGCAGCGGGCCGGATGACCCGGCCAGTCGCTGACTTGCGCGGAAAACATCGCCCTGTCCTCAGATGTCGGGCAACCAGTCTTCCGCGCCTCGGCACCGACGCGGACGAAGGCCATCTGATTACCGTCCGGAATTCGTTCGCGTCTCAGGCTTCGCTTGTCACGGTGGCGCTCGCAGGCGTTATGAGAGATCGTTCAATAAGGGAAACCGGCTCCAAGCTTTTGTTGAACGATCACCGCAACTGAGGCGGAACTGTCCGACCCCGCAGAGCCGCGG
>NZ_FQVK01000052.1:0-2500 GCF_900129345.1 Ruegeria intermedia
GACCTTCAGGTTATGAGCCTGACGAGCTACCTGGCTGCTCCACCCCGCGACGATTGTTTGTCTTGGCCCTTTTTTGGCTTTGACTTTATTGGCCTTTTGTTTTTGGAGGCCATTGTCGCTTTTTTGATCGTTTAGAGAGAATGGGGGATTTTACTAGGTTTGGCGGTGACCTACTCTCCCAGGGCTTGAGCCCAAGTACCATCGGCGCTGCAGCACTTAACTTCCGGGTTCGGGATGGGACCGGGTGTTTTGCTTGCGCTATGACCACCAAACCGAGGAAAATCCCCACGTCGACTTTCTTGCGGAGCAAGAAAGCGACGCGCGGCAGGCAGCGTATTCGCGAATCGAATGCGCGTTGCCGCACGGTTTTGTTTTCAATCAACGCCGTGCAGTCTGCTTTTGCAGACTGTCACGCGCGGCAGGCAGCGTATTCGTTTACGAATGCGCGTTGCCGCAATTTAGCTGTCCTTGGTCAAGGTCGGTGTATGCTTCTGGTTTGATTTGTCTTTCTGTTACTGGATCAAATCAAGCCTATCGGGCGATTAGTACCGGTCAACTGAACGCATTGCTGCGCTTACATCTCCGGCCTATTGACGTGGTGGTCTTCCACGGCCCTCAGGGAGACCTTGTTTTGAGGGGGGCTTCCCGCTTAGATGCCTTCAGCGGTTATCCTGTCCGATCATAGCTACCCTGCACTGCCGTTGGCACGACAACAGGTCCACCAGTGGATCGTTCACCCCGGTCCTCTCGTACTAGGGGCAACTCCTCTCAAGTCTCCTACACCCACGGCAGATAGGGACCGAACTGTCTCACGACGTTCTAAACCCAGCTCACGTACCTCTTTAAACGGCGAACAGCCGTACCCTTGGGACCTGCTCCAGCCCCAGGATGAGATGAGCCGACATCGAGGTGCCAAACACTGCCGTCGATATGGACTCTTGGGCAGTATCAGCCTGTTATCCCCGGCGTACCTTTTATCCGTTGAGCGATGGCCCTTCCACTCGGGACCACCGGATCACTATGGCCGTCTTTCGACTCTGCTCGACTTGTCAGTCTCGCAGTCAGGCTGGCTTCTGCCATTGCACTCAACGAGCGATTTCCGACCGCTCTGAGCCAACCTTCGCGCGCCTCCGTTACGCTTTAGGAGGCGACCGCCCCAGTCAAACTACCCGCCACGCAGGGTCCCGGATCCGGATAACGGACCGCGGTTAGACATCAAGAATGCAAAGGGTGGTATCTCAAGGGAGGCTCCACAGGAACTGGCGTCCCTGCTTCGAAGCCTACCACCTATCCTGCACATTGCAGTCCTGATGCCAGTGCGAAGCTGTAGTAAAGGTGCACGGGGTCTTTCCGTCTAACCGCGGGAAGCCTGCATCTTGACAGGCAATTCAATTTCGCTGAGTCGATGTTGGAGACAGCGGGGAAGTCGTTACGCCATTCGTGCAGGTCGGAACTTACCCGACAAGGAATTTCGCTACCTTAGGACCGTTATAGTTACGGCCGCCGTTTACCTGGGCTTCAATTCAAGGCTCTCACCTCTCCTTTTAACCTTCAGGCACCGGGCAGGCGTCAGACCCTATACGTCGTCTTGCGACTTCGCAGAGCCCTGTGTTTTTAATAAACAGTCGCCACCCCCTGGTTTGTGCCCCCAGCCCCTAGTTGCCTAGGAACCGGGCCTCCTTCTCGCGAACTTACGGAGGTATTTTGCCGAGTTCCTTCAACATCGTTCTCTCAAGCGCCTTGGTATGCTCTACCAGTCCACCTGTGTCGGTTTAGGGTACGGTCTGACAGGAGGGCTATTTCCAGGAACCTCTCAGCAGCCCAGTCAATCCGATAAGACTGAACTACACCCGAGATCCGTCACCACTCCACGGCCCAGGAATATTAACCTGGTTCCCATCGCCTACGCCTTTCGGCCTCGGCTTAGGGGCCGGCTTACCCTGCTCAGATTAGCTTTAAGCAGGAACCCTTGGACTTTCGGCGAGAGTGTCTCTCACACTCTTTGTCGCTACTCATGTCATCATTCTCACTAGTGATCTCTCCACCGGATCCCTCACAGGCCGGCTTCATCGAAAGAACTCTATCCTGCGCTACCGCCTATTCGGCCACTTGAGCGCGGTTGCCCGCGCCACGTAACCGGCGGCAATACAGGATGAGTTCTATGTCACACTACGCTCTGCTACCATGCCTTACGGCATCCGAAGCTTCGGCTCATGGCTTGAGCCCCGTTACATCTTCGCCGCAGGACAACTTGTTTAGACCAGTGAGCTGTTACGCTATCTTTAAAGGATGGCTGCTTCTAAGCCAACCTCCTGGTTGTTTTGGTCGTCCCACCTGCTTTCCCACTTAGCCATGAATTGGGGGCCTTAGCTGTCGGTCAGGGTTGTTTCCCTCTCCACTACGGACGTTAGCATCCGCAGTGTGTCTGCCATCTAGTACTCCCGGGTATTCGGAGTTTGGTTAGGATCAGTAAGCCTGTGGGGCCCCATTACCCATCCAG
>NZ_FQVK01000053.1 GCF_900129345.1 Ruegeria intermedia
TGGGTCGGATCGCCGGGGCTCAGCCGATCCATGATCTCGCGCATGTAGGGCGTGCGGTCCGTGCGATAACGCCCCGGCTCGGCGCTTGCGCGGGTCCCCAGCCGGCGATGGCGGTCCGCCCATTGCGAGACCGTCAGGTCGGGATCGGGCCGGATGCCGCTCCGCCAGGCCCGAAGAATCCCCTCCGCCCCGTCGAATTCCTCCGCACCGTCATCCGAGCCTCGGCCGAACCTCGGCGAGGCTGTCGAGTTGGGCGCGGACATGGGTTTCGAGCAGTCTCTGGATCAGCGCGGTCGTGACCGCCGGTTGTGCATTTGCGTTTTCGGCATCCGCAGCCTGTGCGAGCGCCAATGCCAGTTCGGCTGCCAGCGGCGCCGCCACCCGCGCCGGCCAGTTCACCCACGCGTCGCGTTCCTCGCGCGCGAGGCGGAACACGAGCGTTTCCGCTCGGGCGCGGTCGACAAGCTCACCCTTGAGCTTTTGCAGCCGGATGCGCCGCTCCTGCGCCTTCAGCACCTCATGCGCGGTCTTTGCCTGCAGGAAGGTCGTGCCGCCGCCGGTCGCTGGGGCAGCAAGCCCCTGTTCGCGCAGCGTGTCGCCAACCGCCGACACCGCCGCTTCGGGGACGGGCTTCAGCTTCTGCGCCTTCCTCGTCTTCGACGGGTCGGTCGTCTCGGCCCTAAGCCTGTCGGACGCATCCGCGTCGATGCTGCCATCCTCGTGCAGGACGAGCCTTCCGGCCGCCTTCGCCTTCTGGATCGCGCCGCGCGAGAGGCCCACGCGGGCGGCATACTGGCGCTCGCTCATGCCCCGCATGACGGGCTCCGATTATCATTCAAACTCAGGTGCTTATCGAGTTGATAAGCCGGGCGCCTCGAGCGAACGTCCGATCACAAGGACGATGCAACTCACCCGAAGCCAGCCATGACCCGCCTGAACCCCGAGACCACACCCCGCCACGAACTCCGCGCCGAAAGGGCACGCCGCAACCGCGACGCTGCGCTCGCCGCCTTCGTGTCGCGCAAGGCCGAAATCGACGAGATGCTCGCCCGGCTGCAGGCGCTCCGCGACGACCATTTCAACGCAAGCCCCGACGACGTGAACTGGAGCCATGTCGGCAGTCTCGGGCACGTCGCCGAGCGGCTGCGCGAGCTCTGCGCCTTCGCCTTCGGCGAGGGCGAACACGCCGAGTGATCTCCGGCCCAGCCGGAACTCCCGCCGCGCCGATGCGCGGCTTGGGGTCGTGGAAGGGTCGCGATGGTCGCGGCCCCGATGAAGGAGACCCCGGATGACCAAGCTTTCCGACGCCCAACTCGTGATCCTTAGCGCCGCCGCGCAGCGCGACGACCGCAACGTCCTGCCGCTTCCCGGCAGCTTGCGCGGAGGCGCCGCACAGAAGGTAATCGGCGCATTGCTGAAGCGCGGGTTGATCGCCGAGACGGTGACGGACCAACTCGCGAAGGCCGATCCCGCCCTGAACCGCATCTGGCGCAACGACGAGGACGGTTGCGCCATCCTCCTGCACATCACCGACGCGGGGCTCGCCGCCATCGGCTTCGAGCCGCAGCAACCGGTTCCTGACCCCGCACCCAAAACTCGCAAACCGCGTACGGGCACCAAGCAGGCGAAGCTGATCGAGATGCTCCGCGCTGAGGGTGGCGCGACCATCGACGAGATCGTTGCCGCCACGGGATGGCAGTCGCACACTGTGAGAGGCGCCATGTCCGGCGCGCTGAAGAAGAAGTTGGGCCTGACGATCGCTTCCGAGAAGGTCGAGGGGCGCGGGCGGGTCTATCGCATCGCCAGCGATTGATACCCGGTCCATTCTGTAGCCGCCGCCCCGAGCGGGCGGCGGTGCCTATTTCGCACCACGTATCCGCAGCGCCTCGAACAACCGGCGCAGGAGGTAGCCGCGCGCCAGCGAGACGCCGACGAAAGCGAGACCGATGGTGAGATGCTCAGCCAGCCCAGTCTCGATCCCGAACCACGGGAACACGACGATCTGAGTGGCGATGGCCAGAACATAGCCGACGGCGACATTGGCGATGGCTTCGACCAGCGACATGGTGCGGCTCTGTTTCATGCCACGTCCTCATCCGTCGGCCAGCAATTCAGCCGCCAAAGTTCGAAGCGCATGCGCCGCAACCAAGGGGACCACCCCGTTGCCACAGAGCCGAAGGCGGTCCACCCGGTGGGCCAGCCCATCAGCGCCTCGACGAACAGCGGGTTCAAGGTCCGGCGCTGCCTTGAGGTATCGCTCCCAGCCTTCGGCGTCATCAGGACCTGGCGGCCAAGCAGGCCATTCACCGGCGTGTTCGCCAGCGTCGTCGCCCCGTCCTTGTGGTCCCGCGCCGTCGGCGTCATCCACATCCGGCTCACGCCGGTCAGGCCGGCCGCCTTGCGCTTGCCCGCGCTCGGCTTGTTCCCGTCGCTCGCCATCGGCGTCGGCCAGCGGGCGAGCATCTCGATCCGGTTTCCACCGCTCGAGCGGGTCCCGGAGCAGGCGCGCGGGGTCGGCCAGCTGGTCGCGCTCGCGGTGGGCGAGGATGAAGAGCCGTTCGCGCTTGTGCGGCGCACCGACTTCCGCCGCCGTGAAGAGGCCCGCCGCAGTTCTGTAGCCCATGCCGACCAGTCCGCTTGCGACTTCGGGGAAGCCGAGGCGGAGATGATGGGCGACGTTCTCGAGGAAGACGAAGGGCGGCACGACTTCGCCGATGATGCGGGCGACATGCGGCCAGAGGTGGCGCGGGTCGTCCGAGCCCCGGCGCTTGCCCGCCACGCTGAACGGCTGGCACGGATAGCCCGCAGTGACGATGTCCACAGCATTGCGCCACGGGCGGCCGTCGAAGGTGGCAACGTCGTCCCAGACAGGCGCGCAATCCAGGGCCGCGTCTTCCATCCGCGCCACGAGGATGGCCGCGGCGTAGGCGTCCCGCTCGACGTAACCCACAGCGCGATATCCGGGGAGCGCGAGATGCAGCCCGAGCTCGAGCCCGCCGGCCCCGGAGCAGAGCGAGAGGCCAAACAGGTCTCCGGCTCCGGCAGGCAGGCCGGAGGAAGGTAGAGCCAGGTCATGCATTGCCTCAGGCTGCGGGCGTGGTCTCGGAATGGGCGGTGGCGGCTTCCTGGCCCAGCCGCTCGGCCTTCACCTGCGCGAAGGTCTTGCCATCTCCATCGAGGATCGCGTGCCGGCCGGTCTCAACCTGCCAGCGCTCCACGGCGACATCGACATAGGCCGGGCTGATCTCCATGGCGTAGACGCGGCGGCCGTTCGCCTCCCCGGCCATGATCTGCGAGCCGGAGCCGGAAAACGGCTCGTAGCAGAGCCCGCCACGCGCCACGTGCTGGCGCATCGGAATGCCGAACGCATCGAGTGGTTTCGGCGTCGGATGGTCGGGCCGCTCGTCCTTGGCGAAGGACGGCATCTCCCAGGTCGAGGGCAGCGTCTCCTCGGCCACCTTCGGCGGGCGGTGCGGCCGGCGCCAGCCCATGAAGCAGGGCTCGTGCTTCCACAGGTAATGCGACCGGGTCAGAACCCCGCGGTCCTTCACCCAGATGATCTGCTGGTGAACGAAGGCGCCGGCCTTCTCCCAGCAGGCTTCCAGCATCGCCTGGCGGCGGGAGGCGTGCCAGCAATACCAGGCGGCATCCTCGGTGATCGCCTCGGCGACGGCGGCGGCGATGAAGCCGTCGTAGAGCTCCGCGCCTTGCGAACTGTCGTCCCAGGTGACGCCATAGCTGTGGCTCCAATCCTTGTTCCGCGTCGGGTGGTTGGAGCCGTCGTAATCCACCAGATACGGCGGGTCGGTCGCGAACAGCACCGCGCGCTCGCCGTTCATCAGGCGGCGGACGTCCTCATGGTTCGTGCTGTCGCCGCAGAGTAGGCGCTGGTCGCCAAGGATCCACAGATCGCCGGTGCGGGACGCCGGATTGCGCGGGGGCTCCGGGATGGTTACCGGAGGCACGGAGCCCCCGGTACCACCTTCTTCTTCGCCGCCCCCGTCAGGATCGAAAGTCAGCAGCTTGTCGAGTTCGCCGTCCGAGAAGCCGACCAGCGACAGGTCGTAATCGTCCGCCAGCAGATCCTGCAACTCGGCCGAAAGGAGTGCCTCGTCCCATGGCGATTCAGCCAGTCGATTGTCCGCAATCCGGTAGGCCCGCCGCTGCGCCTCGCTCAGGTGGCCGAGCACGATCACCGGTGCCTCGGTCAACCCGAGCTGCGTCGCGGCCAGCACCCGGCCGTGGCCCGCGATCAGTTCGCCGTCCTCGCCAACAAGACAGGGCACGGTCCAGCCGAACTCGGCCATGCTGGCGGCGATCTTCGCGACCTGGTCGGCCCCGTGCACCTTCGCGTTCTTCGCGTAGGGCTGGAGCCTGGACAGCGGCCACATCTCGATCCGCTCGGGTGCGAAGCTCAGAGTCATGGGCAGTGTTCCGTGAATGTGGTGGATCCCAGCGCGGTGGATTCCAGATGCCGCGCTGGACTCCTCGCGGGGTCCAGCGGCATCCGGGGGTATCCGGCCGGAAGGCCAGTGTTTATTGGGGTTTGCGCGGGGTTTTCATGGATCCGGATTCCGGGTGGCTTCCCAAAAATCCGGCCCTGTCGCTGGCGAAATCCCGCGCCAAGCCCGCCAGCATACGTAATCGGCCCAGAAGGAACCATTGAATTCAAAGGGTTAGCGGATTGGACCCCGCTGGTCCCCTTGGTGGACTCTCGGAAGCCAGCAGCACGGGCCGTCCCGCGCGCGCCTCTCCCGAGCATACCCGGTTTCTACCCTCATTCCGGAAATCTGTAAGGCCTTGCGATGTACACCGGAAAATTTCCTCACAGGACGATTTTCCTTGACAGGCGGTCGGCATTCTCGACGACGAAGCGCTGTGAGCGTCGGCGTGGCGGAACACGCCCGTTAAGACGCCAGACGATCAGGGCGATCCCGTACTGCCAGCGTTTGGTGGCGGCGGTGCGTGACAGGCCGAATTGCCAGCAGATCGGTTTCCATGGCTTGCGGTTCGCCCTCAGCCACACGATCCGCGCGTCGTCCTTCTGCAGCCAGCGCAGCCAGAGCATCGCCTCCTCGGCGTCGGTGATCATGCGCGGGCTCGGCAACGGCCGGCGCATCTGCGGCTCCTGGCCGACCTGGTCGGCGAAGCTGTGGAAATACTCCGGCCACGCGTTGAAATACCCCTGCGGCTTCACGGCCGGCATCTGCGCGAACACGTCGGCGGCCAGTTCCAGCCGGTCCTGCACCCGGGCCATCGTCCAGTCAGTCATGTCGCTCCTCCCGCTTGCCATAAAGTTTCTCGCCGAGTTGCCGCACCAGTTCCCGCTCGGGCCAGGTCAACCGCTCATCTTCCACCGACACCGCCAGCAGGCCTTGCTCCCGCCAGCCGTCGCGCTTGACCTCGTCAGGGTCGCGTCGCCGCCCGCCATAGCCCGGCGGGGTGAAGCGCATGGTCCTCATGCCAGCCCTCCTTTGGTCTCGATCGCCCACATGAGGATCGCGATGGCATCGGCCTCGTTGTCGTCTGCCGGGCTGAAGCCCCGGGCGCGGGCGGCGTCGATCATGGCGTGCTTCGGCGCATTGCCCTTGCCGGTGGCGTGGCGCTTGATGGTGCCCACCGGGACGCCCTCGTAAGGCACGCCACGTAGTTCAGCCCATGCGGTCAGGGTGGCCATGAGCCCGCCGTAGACATGGGCCGCGTCGGTGCCCACATGGCGACGGACTTCCTCGAACCAGATCGCCTCCACCGGCCCGGATAGCCGATCGATCTCGCTCAGCCAGTTGGTGAAGCGCAGATACCGCATGCC
>NZ_FQVK01000054.1 GCF_900129345.1 Ruegeria intermedia
CGTCGAGGCTTTCCTTCATGTCGTATATGACGTTGAGGTCCTGGACCTCTTCGATCTTTGCCCCGGCATCATACATGGCAAAAGCATCCTGAATGCCGATTGACATCCTTCAGTGAAGTTTCCGTCAGCACCGCTTCCATGGCATAGGGGAAGGTCTGCAGCGTCACGACGATGATGGGCGTGCCCTTCAGCATGGCCTCGGCCAGTTGCTGGCTTTTCGATTTCGACGAGGTCTCACGGTCGATCGCAGCGATCAGGCCTTTCTGATGGTCGATCTGCTGCACGGCATCCTGGAGCTGGCCGTCCAGCACGTTCCGGTCAGTCACGATGATCACCGTGTCGATGATCGGTTTTCCATCGTCCGTGCGCAACTTGACCAGGTCATGCGCTGTCCAGGCGATGGTCGAGGTCTTGCCGGATCCGGCGCTGTGCTCGCACAGGTAGGCCTGCCCTGGTCCGTTCACCCGGGCATCTGCGATCATCTTGTTGACCGCGTCGAACTGATGGAAGCGCGGGGATATCAGGGTTTCCTTTAGCGTCCAGTTGCCCTTCAGGTCGACGACGTTCTTCTTCTCGACATAGACGAAGTTGTGGAAGATCCGCAGGAAGGCGTCGGGGCGGCAGATCTCCTCCCAGAAATAGGCGACCGGGTATTCGCCATCTTCGCGCGGCGGGTTGCCGCCATGGCCGTCGAAGCCTTTGTTGAAGGGCAGGAAGAAGGTGTTTTCGCCGGCGAGCCTGGTCGTCATCCAGATCTCGCTGTCGGACATGGCGAAATGGACGATGGCGCCGCGCTTGAAGGTCAGCAGCGGATGCTTGCGCTTGGTGACTGGATCGACCGGCAGGCGGTCGGTCTTGTATTGCTCGCGCGCGCTTTCGGCCGATTGGGTGAAATCGGTCTTCAACTCAACTGTTGCCACCGGCAGACCGTTCAGGAACAGCCCGAGGTCGATCGCCAGTTCCCGGCCGGGGTGGTATTTCAGCTGAGGCACCACGCGAAGGCGGTTGGCGGCGTAGCGGTGCAACACGTCCTCGTTGCGCTTGTCCTCGGGCGCGGCCTCGGACATGTCGATATGCCCGCAGCCGGCGATGGCGAATCCGCGCCGCAGGACGTGGATGGTGCCGTTCTTCTCCAGCGCCGCGTCCAACCGGTCCATCAGCACCTTGCGGGCTTTGTCGCCGTTCAGGGCAACCAGCTTGTCCCACTTGGCCTTCTGGGTGGTTTGAACCCATGCCTCGATATCCTCGGGATACATGGCATGGTCCTGATCATAATGATCCGAGGATCCCAGTAGCCAGCCCTGCTCGACCAGTTTCTGGACGACATAGGCCTCAAGGTGCTTTTCGTGGTGCAGGTCGCTCATGCCGCGCTCCTTACGTCAATCTTGCCAGTCACGGCGGCGGTGATCAGGGCCGCGCGCTTTTCCTTGAGAAGCGCGATGCTGCGCTCGGTTTTGGTGATTAGGGCGTCGATGCGCCGGGTTTCTCGTTCGATGCGCGACAGGATTGCGTCCTGCTCTTCCAAGGGAGGCAGGCAGATCCGCAGATTTCGAAAATGATCCCAATAAAGCCGCATGCGGAAGTCCGCGATACCCCGAGAGAACCGGCGGATTTCCTCGGCGGCGGATTTCGTATGCAGCAGGTGCTCGACGAACTTAGTGCGGAACTCGGCGATAGGCCGGGCAACCACATAGGCGGGGCTAACCAAGCCATTTACGGCGACGGCGCCAAAGGCGCCCTGCCAAGCGCGCATCATGTTGTAGACCAGATCGCCAGGCGCCACGCCTTGGTATTTTGTCCGGTCTTCACTGAGAGCTACTTTGCGGTCACGCTCTTCATCCGACAATTCACCATCGGTGACACCGTCATGGATAGAGACGGATAGCACAGGAAGATTGGGATCAGGTGCTCGGAACGCTTCGCGGAACAAGGCCGCGATACGGGTGGTGGCCCAATGAGCGGGCACCTTCCCGATCCATTCGACACCGGAATCCTTCATCGGCACATCCGGATCAATGCCCTTGGTCGCCGCATAAGTGATCACGGCGGCGCGTTTCTCCTTCAGAAGCGCGATGAAGCGGGTCTTCTTCTCGATCAGCCCATCAATCCGCGCGGTCTCGCGGTCGAGGAACCGGGCGATGGCGGTTTGTTCTTCGAGAGGGGGCGTGGGAACAGGAATCGCACCTACGAAGCCCCATTCGGCCCGGGGCATCTTCGCGCCAGTGGTTGATCCGTTAACCAAATCAATGAATCCGGGCTCCAACAACTGATACGCCGCAAAGCTTGGATCAATTTGGGACTGCGGTCGGAGCACCCATAAGTCGCCAACGGCTTCTCCGTCAGTCTCGGTCAGGTAAACTTTTGCCAGATAGGGCCGAAGTTTTCCGAACAGAATGTCACCTTTTTGAAAGGCGACCCCGTCACCATCAAAAGTCGAGCCAGTTTCCACTGCCTTTCCAGTCCAGCTCTCGATGTTCTCGAGGGCCACGACTCTTTCACCTTTCTTTGTTTTGTCAGAGAGGCGGCGCAGATTGCGCTTCAAAGGAACATGCTTCCATCCAGCTGGCAGTTTGAAATCGGCGGTCAATGGCATAGCGGTCATGCTGTCACCTCCGCCAGCATCGCCGCGATTTCCTTCTCAACCGCCTTCAACTCCGCGTCAATGTCGTCCAGTTCCCGCGGCGGCTGGTATTCATAGAAATAGCGGTTGAAGTTGATCTCATATCCCACCACACCAATGCCGCCATCGGTTTCGTCGCAATAGCTGTCATCGACATAGGCATCCTCGGCATGGGGCAGCACTTCGGTTGCCATGTAGTCGAGGATATCGGTGCCCAGCGGGACGTTCTCGTAATCCGTCAGGTCATCATCGGGGATGACGTTGCCCTTCTTGTCCAGAACCGGGTCCAGGTCCGGGTCCTGCACGCCAAAGGCTTTCTGGAAGGCCTTGATCAGCCCGGCATCGGCCTTGCCCAGCCCGGTATCACGTTTGGCGGCGTTCTTGGCGAAGGCCTCGATCCATTGCCAGCCCTGCTCTTCGCCCATGTGTTCGGATAGCGCGGCACGCCATGCGGCCTGCTGTTCCGCGCTGCGCTTTTCCCAGGCCTTTTCCTCGGCCAGGGCATCGAACCCTTCCTCTGAGAGGACGATCTTCTTGCGCAGAGGGCGCAGCACCTTGATGCGGCGATAGCCGAACTCCTCGGCCTCCAGGATCAGGCTTTGCTTCGTCGGCTCAAAGTCTGAATACATCCGGACGATTTCGCGGATCTGGTCGTCGCCGATTTTGCGCCGCTTGTTGCCCTCGCTCTTGCGCATGGGTTCGAACATCTCGGTCGCGTTGATCAGCTGGACCTTGCCCTTGCGCTGCGCGGGCTTCTTGTTGGACAGGATCCAGATGTAGGTGCCGATGCCAGTGCGGAAGAAGATCTCGGTCGGCAGGGCGATGATCGCCTCCACGGCGTCCTGCTCCAGAAGGTAGCGGCGGATCTCGGATTCCCCCTGGCCGGCATTGCCGTTGAAGAGCGGAGAGCCGGACAGGACGATGGCGGCGCGGCCACCGCCTTTTTCCGGGTCTTCCAGCTTGCTCAGCAGGTGCAGCAGGAACAGCATGGAACCATCGCTGACCCGCGGCAGCTTGGGTCCGAAGCGGCCCTCAAAGCCTTGCTCCCTGTGTTCGCGGACAACCGCCGTCTGATCCATCTCCCATTTCTTGCCGAAGGGCGGGTTCGAGACGCAGTAGTGGAACTTCTCGCCTCTGTGCTTGTCGGCCGAAAGGGTGCTGCCGAGTTTGATGTTCTGTGACAGGTCGCGGCCGGGATCGTTTTCAATCGTCTTCAGCAGCATGCCGGCAAGACAGACGGCGTGGGTTTCGGGCTCCAGTTCCTGACCATAGGGCACAATGACCGGCGCGATGGAATAGCGGTCCTGCAGGCTGCGGACATGTTCCATGCCGTCGGAAAGAAAGCCGCCGGTGCCGCAGGTCGGGTCATAGAGCGTGCGGATGAGGCCGGGATTGCCGACGAACATCTGGTCATCCGGGTCGAGCAGCAGCTCGATGGCCAGGTGCACCACGTCCCTCGGAGTCATGAAGTCTTCAGCCGCTTCGTTGACCTCGGCCCCGAAGCGGCGGATCAGGTGCTCGTAGACGTTGGACATAACCCGCTCGGGCACGGCCTCGGGGTGGAGGTCGATAGCGGCAAAGTTCTGGCAAATCTTGTAGAGCACACCGGCGCGGTCCATCCGGGCGATGGTGTTGGCGAAATCGAACTGCTCGAAGATCACGCGGGCATTGTCCGAGAAGCGGGCGATGTAATCTTCGAGGTTCTGGCGCGTGCGCGTGGCGCCCAGGCTTTTCAGGGATTAGGTTGAGGTGTTGTAGAAGGGAAAGCCGGTCACCTGGCGGAGCACCACGTCCATGTCGAGCCCCTGATCGGCCATGGACTTGTGCATCTCGTTGACTTGGTCCCGGGTCGGCTCCAGCACGCACTCCAGGCGCCTCAGAAGGGTGAACGGCAGGATGATCTTGCCGAACTCGACGTATTTGAAGTTGCCTCAGAGATCGTCGGCGTTTTTCCAGATGAAATCCGCCAGGGAAGAGTTGTTGTTGCCTGCCATGATGCTCGTCTTTTCTTGCTTGGTATTTTGGGATGTGTGGTCTTCTTGGAAGGTTGGCCATTTAGTGTCGAAACGAAACAGATTTCGTCAAGAAATACAACGACCCTGGGTTGAGTCTTAGCGTTCTGCTCTGCCTTTTTACGCATCGTTCGAAGGCATGTATGAGAAATCTTACAGTGCCTTCAGAAAGGCCGCCAATAAAGAATATCCTCGAACTTCAACGGCCCCTTGGCCAGCCCGAACTTCATGGCTGGAGTCACCCCATCATCATCCTTGCGGATGTAGTTCGTGAACACCCGGAAGATCTCCAGATATTGCACCACTCTTTTGGGATCATAGGCGCTGTAGCCATAGTGGAGGCGGTTCGCGTTGGTGTGCGACGGGATCGGACGCTCCAGGTAGTAGAGCTTTCTCCTGATGCGCATGAAATAGTTGTCGACAGGCGCCAGCGTGGCGCCTGACAGCGTCCAGCCTATGTCGATCAGGCTCTTCCGGTTGGTGTCGGTCAGGTATTGCACGCGACGACGCGGTTCGTTGGTCGTGTCCCGAGGGTGCGCAACCCATCGGTTCCGCCAGTCGGGCTCTTGGGCGCAAAGTTTCGCGTAGTCCCAAGCCATCTTTTTGCTGATCGCAAGCTCCTCACTGCAACCACAAGCCATCGCCAGCTGCCGGATCCTTGGGCGGCAGGCATTCGACAGCCGGCGCTTTTCGTCGATGTCCATCTGCTTCTGGAACTGGACTGTGGCCATTTCCACCCGGCCGAAGGCGATACGGGCATCGAAAGCGGAGGTATAGGCCGCCCGCAGAACCTCGTCCTGATCCATGTAGATCGTTGTGCGGTATGGATTCCCGATCAGCCGCCGCACAAAAATGGCGTGGGCATAGGTGGTGTAGTCAAGGTGCGTCATGACACCATCCGGCGGCAGCTGGTTGCCGCGGGCCGGATAGTCGGCCATCTCCGGCGCTCTTTTTCCTTCTCCTGGATCAGATCTTCCACCAACATCGGCTCTTCTTCGATGCAGGGGCGAACTTCGGTTTTCTGGCTTCGCGCGATCGCGTAGAACTCGTCGGACTTCCAGTATTGCGGATGGGCATGGAAATACTTGCGAGATCGCGGATCGAAATCACCGTT
>NZ_FQVK01000055.1:0-4016 GCF_900129345.1 Ruegeria intermedia
TGGAGTATCGCGAACGACCTTCGAGGCAAGATGAATGCCGACGAGTTCCGCGACTACATATTGGGCTTTATCTTCTATAAATACCTGTCAGAGCGCCTCTACCTCTATGCCAACGATGTCCTTCAACAGGACGGAATCACCTTCGACCAGATCGACGAAGGATCGCCGGATGGTCAGGAGATTCTTGCAGCTGTCGCGGAAGCAGCCATTGGCGCGCTTGGATATTTCCTGAAGCCGTCGGAACTGTTCAGCGCCATGGCCAAACGGGGTGCTAAACCGGGGCAGTTCATTCTTTCCGACCTCACGGACGTATTGAACCACATTCAGGAGTCCACTCTGGGCTCCGAATCCGAAGATGATTTCGACAACCTGTTCGAGGATCTCGACCTCACCTCTTCGAAACTCGGTCGCACCGAAAAAGCCAAGAACGACCTCGTCGTGAAGATCCTAACCAGCCTTGATGGCATCGACTTCGGCCTTGACGAGGCGGACAGTGATATTCTGGGCGACGCCTACGAATACCTCATTGGTCAGTTCGCAGCGGGGGCTGGCAAAAAGGCGGGAGAGTTCTACACCCCCCAACAGGTCTCGACGATCCTTGCTCAGATCGTCACCACCGGTAAATCTCGTCTGCGGTCGGTCTATGACCCCACCTGTGGGTCAGGTTCTTTGCTTCTGCGTGTTGCGCGAGAGGTCAAGCATGTTGAGGATTTTTATGGTCAAGAACAGAACCGCACGACCTACAACCTCGCGCGGATGAACATGATCCTGCACGGGGTGCATTACAGAAACTTCGACATCCGACAAGCCGACACGCTGGAAGAACCCCAGCATGAGGGCATGCTTTTCGAGGCCATCGTAGCGAACCCGCCATTTTCTGCAAAATGGTCAGCCAGCAGTATTTTCGAAAGCGACGATCGCTTTCAGGAATACCCCAGGCTTGCTCCTGCATCGAAGGCGGATTTTGCCTTTGTCCAGCACATGATGCATCATTTGGATGAAAACGGCACGATGGCCGTGGTGCTGCCGCATGGCGTGCTGTTCCGCGGCGCAGCCGAAGGTGCCATTCGTCGTTACTTGATTGAGGAAAAGAACTGGCTCGATGCGGTCATCGGCCTGCCCGCAAACATCTTCTACGGAACGGGCATCCCAACTTGCATTCTGGTCTTCAAAAAGTGCCGTGAAACGGACGATATCCTGTTTGTCGATGCTTCAACCTGTTTCCAGAAGGGCAAAAATCAGAACTGGCTGGGGCCAGAGGACGTGGACCGGATCGTAGGCGCTTATCGCAACCGGGTGGAGGAAAAGCGCTTTGCCCATCGGGCCAGCCGTGACGAGATTGCCGAGAACGGATACAACCTGAACATCCCCCGCTATGTGGACACCTTCGTGCCACCGCCGCCGGTCGATCTGGCCGCGACGTCCCAAGCGCTGACTGATTTGCGGCGAGACATGGCGCAAGTGGACGTGCAAATCCGCGCCTTCTGCGCAGAACTGAGACTGGAGAGTCCGGTATGAGTTCGCCCGAGATCAGGTTCCCAGAGTTCGCGGATGAGTGGAAGCAAGTGCCGCTGCACACGCTTATGGACCGTGTGCGAGAAGAAATCGATCTCGATCCGCATGAAACCTACACTGAGATTGGTGTGCGCTCGCATTGCCGTGGTGTGTTTCACAAAGAGCCTACAACAGCATCAGAGATCGGTGCAAAGCGAGTGTTCCCAGTAGTGCCGAACACGCTGGTGTTCAACATAGTCTTCGCTTGGGAACAGGCGGTTGCTGTTCTCGGGGAGCAGGAAGCAGGCATGATTGCATCGCACCGATTCCCGATGTTTCGGGCGAATCCAAAAACCGCAAATCTGGAGTTTCTCGAGCGAGTATTTCAGCGCAAACGTGGGAAACACATACTCGAACTTGCATCGCCGGGCGGTGCCGGCAGGAACAAGACGCTGAACATTGGCGAATTGCTGAAGTTCAAAATTGCCGCCCCAACCCGCGCCGAGCAGGAGAAAATCGCGGCGTTTCTTCAGGCGGTGGATGCGCGCCTACGGGGGCTGCGGCGCGAGAAGGCGCTGCTGACGGACTACAAGACCGGGCTGATGCAGAAGATCTTCTCGCAAGAGATCCGCTTCCGCGCCGACGACGGAAGCGCGTTTCCGGAGTGGGACGAGGTGGAGTTGGGGAGCGTTCTCGCATACGTCCAGCCAACCAAATACCTTGTGAAAACCAAAGACTACAGTGACGCCTTTGAAACACCTGTGCTGACTGCTGGAAAAACATTCATTCTTGGATACACAGATGAGAAAGATGGGATCTTCGAACCCAAGGTTCCCGTTATCATTTTTGATGATTTCACCACGAACTCCCAATACGTGGACTTTCCGTTTAAGCTGAAGTCCTCCGCAGCAAAAATACTCAAGCTGAAGAAAGAAGGTGGGCAAATGCGCCTACTGTTTAATCTCCTACAACAGATTGAGTATTCACCAAAAGATCACCAAAGGCACTGGATTCAGGATTTTCAGTATCGCACCATTCCTTGGCCTCACCCCGACGAACAACGCAAAATCGCCGACGCGCTTGGCGCCATGGACGCCAAAATCTCCGACGTCGGTGCGCAGATCGAAAAGCTCGAAACCTTCAAGCAGGGCCTCCTGCAAAAGATGTTCGTGTGAGGTCTCGCCATGAGCACAACACAATCCGAGGCCCAGCTTGAATCCGAACTGGTCGGGCGCCTGACGGCGCTTGGCTGGCAGCCGGTCACCATCCGCGACACCGCCGCACTTGAGGCGAACCTGCGCACGCAGCTCGAGCTTCACAACAACAACCTGACCTTCACCGATGCGGAGTTCCGCAAGATCCTCGCCCATCTGGGCAAGGGCAGCCCGTTCGAGAAGGCCAAAACGCTGCGCGACCGTTTTCAGCTTGTGCGCGACGACGGCAGCAGCGTCTGGATCGAGTTCTTCAACACTCGCGACTGGTGCCGCAACCGCTATCAGGTCACCACGCAGGTCACGCAGGTCGGGCGCTACAAGAACCGCTATGACGTGACCCTGCTGGTCAACGGCCTGCCACTGGTCCAGATCGAGTTGAAGCGGCGCGGAATGGAGCTGAAAGAAGCCTTCAACCAGATCAACCGCTACCACAAGCATTCCTTTTGGGCGGGCACAGCGCTGTTCCAGTATGTGCAGATCTTCGTAATCTCGAATGGGGTGAACACCCGATATTTTGCCAACAACCGGCATCAGGACTTCAAGCAGACATTCCCTTGGGCTGACTTCGAGAACCGGCCTATCAACAAGCTGGATGCCTTCGCGGACGCCTTCCTCGAGAAATGCCAAATCTCGAAAATGATCGCGAAATACGTGGTGCTGCACGAAAGCGACCGCATGCTCATGGTTCTGCGCCCCTACCAGTATCATGCCGTGGAAGCGATCCTCGAGCGTGTGAAGGCCGGCCGGAAAAACGGCTACATCTGGCACACGACCGGGTCTGGCAAGACGCTGACCAGTTTCAAGGCCGCGCAGGTGGTGGTCGAGAATCCAAAGGTGGAAAAAGTTGTCTTCGTCGTGGACCGCGCCGACCTCGACTATCAGACAACGAAGGAGTTTAATCATTTCTCGCCCGGCTCGATCGACGGCACAGACAATACCGCCGCGCTGGTGGCTCAGCTCACGGACGATACGAAGGTGATCGTCACCACCATCCAGAAGCTAAACACCGCGATCACTCGCGACCGCTATGCCGGGAAGCTGGACGTGGTGAAAGACAAGCGAGTGGTCTTCATCTTCGACGAATGTCACCGGAGCCAGTTCGGCGAGACCCACAAGAATATCGTCGGATTCTTCAGTCGCGCACAGCTCTTCGGTTTCACTGGCACGCCAATCTTCGCCGACAACGCCGTGGGGAGGCGGACGACCAAGGATCTCTTCGGCGACCGCCTGCACCGCTATGTCATCACGGACGCGATCCGCGACGACAACGTTCTGAAGTTCTCCGTCGAATACTGGGGCAAGCTGAAG
>NZ_FQVK01000055.1:4414-5634 GCF_900129345.1 Ruegeria intermedia
TATATTGGCGGCGAAGGCGGAACGGTGAGCACGCACACCAGGGACAAGCTGCAAGCCTGCGTGAACGACTATAACGCCATGTTCGGCACCGGTCACAGCGTGAAGGATGGCAAGGCTTTCTACGCCTACTACAAGGCGGTGGCGAAACGCATGAAATCCCGGGACCGAAAGGATTTCCGGCCTGATCAGGGGATCGATATTCTGCTGGTCGTTAACATGTTCCTCACAGGTTTCGACGCAAAGACCCTGAACACTCTCTACGTTGACAAAAACCTGCGCTACCATGGCCTGATCCAGGCCTTCTCGCGAACGAACCGGATCCTTGGACAGAGGAAGAGCCAAGGCAACATCGTCTGCTTCCGTAATCTGAAGCCAAAGGTTGACGAGGCCATTACGCTTTTCTCCAACAAAGACGCCAGAGAGGCGATCCTGGTCGAGCCCTATGATGATGTGGTCAAAGAGTTCAACCTGGTTGTCCAAGAGCTGAAGAAGATCGTTGCGAAGCCTGACGATGTGGATGGTCTTGCATCTGAGGAAGACGTCCTGGCGTTCGTTACCACCTTTCGTAAGCTGATCCGCCTGATGAATGTTCTCAAGAGCTTCTCCGAGTTCGATGCTGACGATCTGGAGATGACCCAGCAGCGGTTCGAAGATTTCAAGAGCAAATATTTGGACATCCATGACAGGGTGAAAAGCGACAAGGAAGAGGAAAAGGCATCGATCATCGATGAGATCGACTTCGAGCTCGAGCTTATCCGCCGGGACGAAATCAATGTCGCCTACATTCTTGCACTCCTCGCAGCCATCTCGGAAGCGTCGGACGAGGATGAAGATTCCGAAGAGACGAAGAAGGGAAAGACGAAGGCTGTCCTCGATATTTTGGGGTCCGAGCCGCGGCTGCGCAGCAAGAAGGAACTCATCGAGGATTTTATGGCGACATACTTGATCGGGCGGCGTAGTGCTGACGAACTGAAGGAAGCTTTCGAGGCCTACTGGGTCGGCAAAAAGGATGAGGCATTCCGTCGGATCTGTAGGGAAGAGGATCTCGACCCTGACGCATTTTCGCAACTAATGCAGGCCTACACTTTCTCGGACAAGGAACCCCTCGCTGACGATGTGGTTGCCACGCTCAAAACAAAGCCCGGGATCCGCGAGCGCGCAAAACGCGTGAAACAGATCATCGCCCGGATGATCGGGTTCATTGAAACCTACGATGAGAA
>NZ_FQVK01000056.1 GCF_900129345.1 Ruegeria intermedia
ATCGAGGTCGACGCGCCCAGCCACCTGTTTCTTTGCGGCAAGGGCTGGATCCCGACGCACAATACCGAAGCCGGCAACAACTGGATCGGCTTCGTCATCCACCACGCGCCGGGGCCGATGCTCGCCGTCCAGCCGACGGTGGAGCTCGCCAAGCGGAACTCGCGGCAACGGATCGACCCGCTGATCGAGGAAAGCCCGGCGCTGAAGGAGCGCGTCCGCCCCGCGCGGGCGCGGGACAGCGGCAACACGCAGCTGTCGAAGGATTTCCCCGGCGGCGTGCTGGTGATGACCGGCGCCAACTCCGCCGTGGGCCTGCGCTCGATGCCGGCGCGTTACGTCTTCCTCGACGAGGTGGACGCCTATCCGGCCTCGGCCGACGAGGAAGGCGATCCGGTCGGGCTTGCCGAGGCCCGCTCGCTGACCTTCGCGCACCGGCGCAAGGTCTTCCTGGTCTCGACGCCCACGATCCGCGGCGTGAGCCGGATCGAGCGCGAATACGAGGCGTCCGACCAGCGGCGCTTCTTCGTGCCGTGCCCGCATTGCGGGCAGATGCAGTGGCTGCGGTTCGAGCGCCTGCGCTGGGAGAAGGGCAAACCGGAGACGGCGGCCTATCACTGCGATGCCTGCGACGAGCCGATCCAGGAGCACCACAAGCCGGCGATGCTGGCCGCGGGCGAATGGCGGGCGACGGCGGAGCCTCGCGATGCGCGGACGGTGGGGTTTCATCTCTCGGCGCTCTACTCGCCGCCGGGGTGGAAGAGCTGGGCCGACATCGCGCGCGACAAGGAGACGGCGGCGGGCTCCGATGAGGCCGAGCGGGTGTTTCGCAACACGGTGCTCGGCGAGACCTGGATCGAGACGGGCGACGCGCCCGACTGGCAGCGGATCGCCGAGCGGCGCGAGGACTGGCCGGCGGGCACGGTGCCCGAAAAGGGTCTGTTCCTCACCGCCGGCGCCGACGTGCAGAAGGACCGGATCGAGGTCGATGTCTGGGCCTGGGGGCGAGGACTGGAAAGCTGGCTCGTCGATCACGTCGTCATCGAAGGCGGCCCGGCGCGGCCTGAGAGCTGGGACGCGCTGACGGACCTGCTCGGCCGCAGCTGGCGGCATGCCGGCGGCGCGGAGCTGGGCCTAGCGAAGCTGGCCATCGACACCGGCTATGAGACCGCTGCGGTTTACGCTTGGGCGCGCTCGGTCGGCTTTGCGCAGGTGGCGCCGGTCAAGGGACTCGAGGGCTTCAACCGCTTGAGCCCGGTCTCCGGGCCGACCTACGTCGATGCGACCGTCACGGGCAAGCGCCTGCGCCGGGGCGCGCGGCTCTGGACGGTGGCGGTGTCCACCTTCAAGGCCGAAACCTACCGCTTCCTGCGGCTGGCGCGGCCGACGGCGGAAGAACTGAACGAGGGTGCTTCGTTCCCGCCCGGCACCGTGCATCTGCCCGGCTGGGCCGACACCGAATGGATCCGGCAGCTCGTCGCCGAGCAGCTGGTGACGGTGCGCAACCGGCGCGGCTTCGCGAAGCTCGAATGGCAGAAGCTGCGCGAGCGCAACGAGGCGCTCGATTGCCGGGTCTATGCCCGCGCCGCCGCCTGGATTGCCGGGGCGGATCGCTGGGGCGAGGCGACATGGGCCGACCTGGAGGCGCAGGTGGCGGGCGCGGCTGCGGAAACCCCAACCGGCATGGCGAAGCCGCGGACCATGCGCCCGGCACAGCGACGGCGACGGACCGTGCGCTCGAATTACATGGGATGATCGATGGCCACACTGGCAGAACTTCGGACCCGCCGGGACGCGCTTGCGGCCGCGCGCGCGAGCGGCGTGGCGCGGGTGAGCTATGACGGCAAGACCGTGGACTACCGCAGCCTTGCCGAGATCGACCGGGCGATCGAGGCGCTGGATCGCGAGATCGCGGCGGCCGAGGGGCGGCGGATCGTGCGGCATCTGCGCGTGACGACAACCAAGGGGCTCTGAGCCGTGGGCCTGTTCGATGCCTTGCGCCGCCGCAAGCCCGGCGGCCCTTCGGGCATGCGCGCCCGCCTCGAAGGCGCCATGGCGAAGCGACGGCTCAGGGGCTGGAACCCGCCCTTGGAGAACATCAATGCCCTGGTCGCCTCGGGCGGCCCGCGTCTGCTGGCGCGCTCGCGTGAACTGGTTGTCACCAACGGCTATGCGGCCAATGCCTGCGAGGCCTTCGCCGCGAACCTCGTCGGCGACGGGATCAAGCCGTCCTCGCTGATCGCGGACGCAGAGCTCCGCGACCGGGTTCAGCGGCTCTGGCTCGCCTGGACCGACGAGACCGATGCCGACGGGCTGACGGACTTCTACGGCCTTCAGGCGATGGTTGCCCGCGAGATGTTCGCGGCCGGCGAATGCTTCGTGCGGCTGCGCCCGCGTCGGGCCGAGGACGGGTTGCGGGTGCCGATGCAGTTGCAGCTTCTTCAGTCCGAGATGCTGCCCTTCGACAAGACCGAGACGGCCGCCAATGGCAACGCCATCCGCTGCGGCATCGAGTTCGATCATGTCGGCCGGCGCGTGGCCTATCACTTCCGCCGTCGCCATCCGGGCGACAGCACCGACAGGGGAGACACGATCCCGGAGACGGTGCGCGTGCCCGCCGAAGACGTGCTGCACGTCTACCGCCCGCTCGACGCAGGCCAGATCCGGGGCCTGCCGCATGTGGCGCCGGCCATGGTGCGGCTGTTCCTGCTCGACCAGTACGACGATGCCGAGCTCGACCGGAAGAAGACCGCGGCGATGTTCGCAGGCTTTATCACCAAGGCCGCGCCCGAGGAACAGCTGATGGGCGCGGTGGAGGATGCAGAGGACGGCACCGGCGTTGCCAGCCTCGAGCCCGGCACGCTGCAGGTGCTGCTGCCCGGCGAGGACGTGAAGTTCTCGTCGCCCGCTGACGTGGGCGGGGGCTACGAGGCCTTCCAGTACCGCACCCTGCTGGCGATCTCGGCATCATTGGGCCTGCCCTATCATCTGGTCACCGGCGATGTGCGCCAGGCCAACTATTCGTCCTTGCGCGCCGAGCTCGTCGAGTTCCGCCGGCGCTTCAGCCAGTTGCAGCACGGGGTGATCGCCCATCAGCTCTGCCGGCCGGTCTGGGCGCGCTGGCTCGAGGCGGCCGCGCTGTCGGGCGCGCTCGATCTTCCCGACATCGAAGCGGCCCGGGCCGTGCAGTGGATCCCGCCGCGCTGGGACTGGGTGGATCCCTTGAAGGACATCCAGGCGCAGCTGCTGGCGATCGAGGCGGGGCTCATGTCGCGCAGGAAGGCCGTCGAGGCCACGGGCTACGACATCGAGGAGATCGATCGCGAGAACGCGGCCGATGCGGCCCGCGCCGCTGAGCTGGGGCTGAGCTACGGCACCGGCCCGAGCCAGAGGCAGGGAGCGCGGGCCACACCCTCGCAAGAAACCGAGCCCAACAAGGGATCCTGATCCATGAACAGCTGGTACAATATCCGCGCCACTGCCGAGGGCGCGGAACTGTCGATCCATGACGAGATCGGCGCCTATGGCGTCTCCGCCAAGGACTTCATCGCGGAGATTGGCAAGCTGCCGGGCGATGCAGCCCTCACCCTGCGCCTCAACAGCCCCGGCGGGTCGGTCTTCGATGCTGTGGCGATCTACAACGCGCTCAGGCGCCACGCCGGCAAGGTCACCGTCACCATCGACGGCATTGCCGCCTCGGCCGCCTCCTACATCGCCATGGCGGGCGACAGCGTAGTGATGCCCGAGAACGCCTTCCTTATGATCCATGACCCTTCGGGGCTCGTCATGGGCACCGCCGCGGACATGCGGGCGATGGCCGAGGCGCTCGACAAGATCGCGGGCGCGCTGATCAAGGGCTATTCGGCGAAGTCCGGCAAGCCCGCGGATGACATCGCGCAGCTGATGGCGGCCGAGACCTGGTTCACGGCGGCCGAGGCGGTGGAGGCGGGCTTTGCTGACCGGCTGATCGAGCCTGTCCAGATCGCCGCGACCTTTGACATCGGGCGCTTCCGCAACGCGCCACCGGTGTTGGTCGACGCCATGCAAGCCGAGCCCGTGTCCGGCGACAAGTCCGACAGCGCCGCCACCGAGGCCACCGACGGCCCGGATCGGGTCGAGGACGCCGAAGACGGGCTGGATTCCGCCACCGACGCTCCACAGCCGTCGGCAAAGACGCCACCGCCCAGCGACGCGCCGCCGGACCCCGCCGCGATCCGCGCCGAGGCGATGTCCTACGCCCGCGCCGTGGTCGATCTCTGTCGCCTCGCCGGGCAGCCGCATATGACGGGCCGCTTCCTCGAACAGGACGCGAGCCTTGACGAGGTGCGCGCGGCCCTGCTGACGGCCCGCGCCGAAGCCGATCCCGAGATCAGCGCCCATCACCCGCAGCCCGGGCCCAACCCTTCGGCCCGGCCCTGGGCCGACGTCATCAACCGCACCTTCAAGCGCAAGGGATAACAGATCATGCCCGTTCTTTCCGAGACCACCCATTCCGGCGGCTTTCTCGTCTGGGAGGCCTTCCGCGACTACACCCGCGAGGTCGTCACCATCGCCACCGGGACAGGCAACCCGGTCCTGCAGTCCGGCACCGTGCTGGGCAGGATCACCGCGACCGGCAAATACGCCGCCCACGACCCGGCTGCCACCGATGGCACCGAGACCGCCGTCGGCGTCCTCTGGGGCAAGGCCGATGCCACCGCCGCCGACGTGGAGGCGGTCGCGCTCCTGCGCGGCCCCGCCATCGTCAGCGGCCATGACCTCGTCTTCGCCGGCACCCCGACCCAGCCCGAGATCGATGCGGCGCATGCGGCGATGGCCGCCGCCGGCATCCTCGTGCGCTGACATCACTCCATCATCGCGCTTCCAGGCGGAGAACCGGTTCCCACTTCTCCTGAAGCGCTCGCCTGAAAGGATTTTCCCATGGCCACCATGGACATCTTTTACACCGATGCCTTCTCGGTGATCGAGCTCACCCGCGCGCTCGAGAACATCCCCTACAAGCCGGCCACGCTCTCGGGCTCGGGGCTCTTCAGTCCGCGCGGCGTGCGCGCGCGCACCGTCGTCATCGAGAGCCGCGACGGCACGCTGTCGCTGATCCCCTTCTCCGAGCGGGGCTCGGCTTACGAACAGCAGATCCCGGAACGCCGCGACGTGCGGGCTTTCGTGTGCCGGCAGTTCAAGAAGCAGGACGTGCTCTGGGCCTCGGAGATCCAGGGCATCCGGGCGTTTGGGTCCGAGTCCGAGACCCAGCAGATCCAGGCCGAGGTCGCCCGCCGGCTGCGCCGCCTCAGGAACGATGCCGAGGCCACCTTCGAGTATCACATGCTGAACGGCATCCAGGGCAAGGTGCTCGATCCGAAGGACGGCGCGGTGGTGATCGACTACTTCGCCGAGTTCGCCATCGCGCCCGCCACGGAGATCGACTTCGACCTCGACAACACCAGCCCCGCCTCGGGCGCGCTGCGCAAGAAATGCCAGGCACTGATCGAAAGCGTGGAGGACAGCCTCGGCGGGCTCTCCACCGGCGCGGTGCAGCTGCGCGCGGAATGCGGCTCGGCCTTCTTCGCCGATCTCGTCGCCCACAAGGAGGTGCGCGAGACCTATCTGAA
>NZ_FQVK01000057.1 GCF_900129345.1 Ruegeria intermedia
ATCGAGGTGGACTCGCCAAGCCACCTGTTTCTTTGCGGCAAGGGCTGGATCCCGACGCACAATACCGAGGCCGGCAACAACTGGATCGGCTTCGTGATCCACCATGCGCCGGGGCCGATGCTGGCGGTCCAGCCGACGGTGGAACTGGCAAAGCGGAACTCAAGGCAGCGGATCGATCCGCTGATCGACGAAAGCCCGGCGCTGAAGGAGCGCGTCCGCCCGGCGCGGGCGCGCGACAGCGGCAACACCCAGCTGTCGAAGGATTTCCCGGGCGGCGTGCTGGTGATGACCGGCGCGAACTCGGCGGTGGGCCTGCGCTCGATGCCGGCGCGCTACGTCTTCCTCGACGAGGTCGACGCCTATCCGGCCTCGGCCGACGAGGAAGGCGACCCGGTGGGGCTCGCCGAGGCACGCTCGCTGACCTTCGCCCACCGGCGCAAGGTGTTCCTGGTCTCGACGCCGACGATCCGCGGCGTCAGCCGCATCGAGCGGGAATACGAGGCGTCCGACCAGCGCCGGTTCTTCGTGCCGTGCCCGCATTGCGGCGCGATGCAGTGGCTGCGGTTCGAGCGGCTGCGCTGGGAGAAAGGCAAACCGGAGACGGCGGCATATCACTGCGATGCCTGCGACGAGCGGATCGAGGAACACCACAAGCCGGCGATGCTGGCGGCGGGCGAATGGCGGGCCACCGCAGAGGCGCGCGATGCGCGGACGGTGGGGTTTCATCTCTCGGCGCTCTATTCGCCGCCGGGGTGGAAGAGCTGGGCCGACATCGCGCGCGACAAGGAGACGGCGGCGGGCTCGGACGAGGCCGAGCGGGTGTTCCGCAACACGGTGCTGGGCGAGACCTGGATCGAGACCGGCGATGCGCCCGACTGGCAGCGCATCGCCGAGCGGCGCGAGGACTGGCCGGCGGGGACCGTTGCCGCGGGTGGTCTGTTCCTGACGGCCGGCGCCGACGTGCAGAAGGACCGGATCGAGGTCGATGTCTGGGCCTGGGGGCGTGGGCTGGAAAGCTGGCTCGTCGATCACATCGTGATCGAGGGCGGGCCCGCCGATCCGGCGTGCTGGGCAAAGCTGTCGGAACTTCTGGGGCGGACGTGGACGCATGCAAGCGGCGCGCCGATGACCATCGCGCGGCTCGCCATCGACACGGGCTACGAGACCGCCGCCGTCTACGCCTGGGCGCGGCAGGTTGGCTTCGCGCAGGTGGCGCCCGTCAAGGGCGTCGAAGGGTTCAACCGGGCGACGCCGGTGACGGGCCCGACTTATGTCGATGCCACCATCGCCGGCAAACGCCTGCGCCGGGGCGCGCGGCTCTGGACGGTGGCCACCTCGACCTTCAAGGCCGAGACCTACCGCTTCCTGCGCCAGGACCGTCCGACGGTGGAAGAGATCGCGGCCGGCGCCGCATACCCGCCTGGCACCGTTCACCTGCCGGGCTGGGCCGACAGCGAGTGGCTCAAGCAACTCGTCGCCGAGCAGCTGGTAACGGTGAGAAACAAGCGGGGCTTTGCGAAGCTCGAATGGCAGAAACTCAGGGAACGCAACGAGGCTCTCGACTGCCGGGTCTACGCCCGTGCCGGCGCCTGGATCCTCGGGGCGGATCGCTGGTCAGAAAAGCAATGGGATGAACTGGCGCGGCAAGTCGCGCCGCCCGAACGGGGTGCCCCGGCGCCGGCGGTGTCGCGGTCAGCGAGGCCCGTGCGCCAGCGCCGATCCGTGCGCTCGAAATACATGGGATAAACATGGCCACACTTGCTGAGATTCAAACCCGCCGGGATGCGCTCACGGCCGCGCGCGCGAGTGGTGTGGCCCGGGTCAGCTATGACGGCAAAACGGTGGAATACCGCAGCCTCGCGGAAATCGATCGCGCCATCGATGTGCTCAACCGCGAGATCGCCACACTCGAGGGTCGCAGGATGATCCGTCAGGTCCGCGTGACCACGACCAAGGGATTGTGATGGGCCTGTTTGATGCCTTCCGCCGCCAGAAATCCGGCGGCCCCTCCGCCGTGCGCGCCCGCCTTGAAGGGGCGATGGCGCGCCGTCGGCTGCGCGGCTGGAACCCGCCGCTCGAGAACATCAACGCGCTGGTGGCGTCGGGCGGTCCGCGTCTGCTGGCCCGCTCGCGCGAACTGGTGGTCACCAATGGCTATGCCGCCAATGCCTGCGAGGCCTACGCGGCCAATCTGGTCGGCGACGGGATCAAGCCCTCGTCCTTGATCGAGGACGGGGAGTTGCGCGACCGGGTTCAGCGCCTGTGGCTCGCCTGGACCGATCAGGCGGACGCCGATGGTCTCACCGACTTCTACGGACTGCAAGCGATGATCGCGCGCGAGATGTTCGTGGCCGGGGAATGCTTCGTGCGTATTCGGCCGCGCCGCGCCGAGGATGGTCTGCTGGTGCCGATGCAGTTGCAGCTGCTGCAGTCGGAAATGCTGCCCTTCGAGAAAACCGAAACCGCCGCCAACGGCAACCGCATCCGCTGCGGGATCGAGTTCGACCGGATCGGGCGGCGCGTTGCCTACCACTTCCGCCGTCGCCACCCCGGAGACAGCACGGACCATGGGGAGGTGATCCCGGCAACGACGCGCGTGCCCGCCGAGGACGTGCTGCACATCTACCGTGCCATCGATGCGGGTCAGATCCGGGGCCTGCCGCATGTGGCGCCGGCCATGGTTCGGCTGTTCCTGCTCGATCAATACGACGATGCGGAACTTGATCGAAAGAAGACCGCCGCGATGTTCGCGGGCTTTGTCACAAAGAATGCCCCCGAAGAAACCCTGATGGGGGAGATCGAGGACGAGGGCACCGGGATCGGCATCGCCAGTCTGGAACCCGGCACCCTGCAGGTCTTGCTGCCGGGCGAGGACATCAAGTTCTCGAGCCCCGCCGATGTGGGTGGCGGTTACGAGGCGTTCCAGTATCGCACCCTGCTGGCGATCTCGGCCTCACTGGGGCTGCCGTACCACCTGGTCACCGGCGATGTGCGCCAGGCGAACTATTCGAGCTTGCGCGCCGAACTGGTCGAGTTCCGCCGCCGGATCGGCCAGTTGCAGCATGGGGTGATGGCGCATCAGTTCTGCCGGCCGGTCTGGCAACGCTGGCTCGAGACGGCGGCGCTCTCGGGCGCGCTCGATCTGCCGGACATCAGGGCAGCCAGGGCGGTGCACTGGATCCCGCCGCGCTGGGATTGGGTCGATCCGCTGAAGGACATTCAGGCGCAGCTTCTGGGCATCAACGCGGGGCTCATGTCACGGCGCAAGGCGGTCGAGGCCACCGGCTACGACATCGAGGAAATCGACCGCGAGAATGCGGCGGATGCGGCGCGGGCCGCGGCTCTGGGCCTCCATTACAGCACCAGCCCCGGGGAGGCCCAGGGGCCGCGGGCCACGCCGCAAAAGCAGGCTGATCCAGACAAGGGAAAGTGATCCATGAAAACCTGGTATTCGATCTGCGCCCTCGATGAGGGCGCGGAAATCTCCATCTATGACGAAATCGGCGCCTATGGCGTCAGCGCGAAGGCGTTTCTGGCCGATCTCGGCAAGCTGCCGGATGCGGCTCCCTTGACGCTCAGGCTCAACAGCCCCGGCGGCTCGGTGTTCGATGCGGTGGCGATCTACAACGCGCTCGGGCGCCATGCCAGCAATGTCACTGTCACCATCGACGGCATTGCCGCCTCGGCCGCCTCCTACATCGCCATGGCGGGCGATGAAATCATCATGCCGGAAAACGCCTTTCTGATGATCCATGATCCGTCCGGGCTGGTGATGGGCACGGCGGCCGATATGCGGTCGATGGCGGAGGCACTCGACAAGGTCGGGGCCTCGCTCATCAAGGGTTATGCCGCCAAGTCCGGCAAGGCGGAGGACGAGATTGCCAAGCTGATGGCGGCGGAAACCTGGTTCGATGCGTCCGAGGCGATCGACATGGGGCTCGCCGACACCTTGGCCGCGCCGGTCAAGATGGCCGCGCGGTTTGATATGAGCGGGTTCAGGAATACGCCGGAAGCGATTGTGGCGACGATGAAGGCGAAGGCCGACCCCGTCACGGTCGAACCGGAACCGGCTCCGAAACCTGCTGTCGGATCCAAAGCCGGCCCGGAACCTGATCCCGCAACCATCCGCACGGAAGCCATGGCCTACGCCAAAACCGTCGTCGATCTCTGCCGCCTCGCCGGGCAGCCGCAAATGGCGGCGGGCTTTCTCGAGGCGGAAACCAGCCTCGAGGATGTCCGCAAGGCGCTGATCGACGCCCGCGCCGCGGCCGACCCCGACATCTCCGCCACGCATCCGCAACCGGGGCCCGCGCCTCAGGCCAAACCGTGGGGTGATGTGATCGCCCGAACCTTCAAGCGCAAAGGATAACCAACCATGACCACGCTCACCGAAACCACCCACGCTGGCGGCTTTCTCGTCTGGGAAGCCTTCCGCGACTACACCCGCGAGGTCGTCACCATCGCCACCGGCGGTGCAAACACGGTCCTGCAGCCCGGCACCGTGCTGGGCAAGATCACGGCAAGCGGCAAATACGCCGCCCATGATCCGGCCGCCACCGATGGCACCGAGACTGCCGTAGCCGTCCTCTGGGGCAAGGCCGATGCCACCACCGCCGATGTGAACGCGGTGGTGCTGCTGCGCGGTCCGGCCATCGTCAACGCCAACGATCTGGTGTTAACCGGCACGCCGACCCAGCCCGAGATCGATGCCGCCCATGCCGCGCTCGCCGCCGCCGGCATCCTGGTGCGCTGACACCCCCAACACTGAAAGGAACACGCGATGCCCACCATGGACATCTTCGACACCGATGCCTTCTCGGTGATAGAGCTTACCCGCGCGCTCGAAAACATCCCCTTCAAGCCCGCCACCCTCTCGGGCTCCGGCCTCTTTGCCGATCGCGGCGTGCGGTCCCGCACCGTCGTCATCGAGAGCCGCGACGGCACGCTGTCGCTGATTCCGTTCTCCGAGCGCGGCTCGGCTTATGAGCAGCAGATCCCGGAACGACGCGACGTGCGGGCCTTCGTCTGCCGCCAGTTCAAGAAACAGGACGTGCTCTGGGCCTCTGAAATCCAGGGCATCCGCGCCTTCGGGTCCGAGTCCGAGACCCAGCAGATCCAGGCCGAGGTCGCCCGCCGCCTGCGCCGTCTGCGCAATGATGCCGAGGCCACCTTCGAGTATCACCTGCTGAACGGCATCCAGGGCAAGGTGCTCGATCCCAAGGACGGGGCCACCGTGATCGACTACTTCACCGAGTTCGCCATCACCCCGGCGGCAGAGGTGAACTTCGATCTTGCCGCCACCAATCCCGCCTCGGGCGCCCTTCGCAAGAAATGCCAGGCGCTGATCGAAAGCGTCGAGGACAGCCTCGGCGGCCTCTCCACCGGCGCGGTGCAGCTGCGCGCGGAATGCGGCTCGGCCTTCTTCGCCGATCTCGTCGCCCACAAGGAGGTGCGCGAGACCTATCTGAA
>NZ_FQVK01000058.1 GCF_900129345.1 Ruegeria intermedia
CGCAGGCCAGCCAGGACAATCCTGATCTTCTCTTCCGCTGAATACTGTTTACGGGTCTTCCGCTTGATGCCTCTGACCAGCTTGTCAGCGGCATCCTTGCTTGTTCCGGATTTCTTGTTCATCTTCGCTCCTTGATGGCTTCGATGAACCAGAAATCCTCCGTTGCTCAAACCCCTAAATCTGTCCGATAGGTGCTGACTTCAGACACGAAGAGGTTTCACAGCAGGGCGCAGACATCATGCCCCGCGGAGCGGTGTGCATAGAAATCCTGAAAAATTCCGGCAACGAGTATCGCGTTGATACCCCGACTCGGGGCACGCAATGGGGCTTCACCGTCAAGCAGGTGAAGGAGCTCGCCGGAGAGCGCTTCCCCGGCCATGTCGCGCCGCGCTTCATCCACCTAATCGCCCAATCCGAAAATCTGTTGCCGTTCGTGCTCGGTGACGACCGCGCGCCAGTGGCCATTCCGGCGCACCGCGATGCTGCCGGCGCGTGGCAGATTTGCAAACCCACTGAAATCCGGCGTATGGGCTTCACCAATACCGCGCGGCGCTTCAACACGATCAATACCCGGCTGCAGACCGTCGGTGCCGGAAACACGCTCGAATACCGGATCAATGTGCGCAACAAGCTGACCAACCAGCAATTCGGCGATGCCGGCTGTCTCGTCCTATCGGGCGCGGGCGGCAAGCATATCTGCGCTGCGTGCCTGCCGCTAACCGAAGCCAACGATCTGGTCATCGATCAGACATTGTACTGGCAGGTTGTGCCAGATGAGGACGAAGCGTGGTTCAGAACCGGCGCGCTCAACAGCAGCGCGCTGACCGAAGCGATCCTGCCGTTCAATCCGGAAGGGGATTTCGGGCCGCGTCACATCCACACGCTTCCCTACCGGCTTATGCCGGCCTTCGATCCAGAGAACGAGGATCATCAGCGCATCGCTGTACTCGCACGCCAGCTCGCCGCGATCGCCGCTGCAGCGGTCGCTGGCGATGCGTATTTCGGTGATCCGAACCGCGCGCTTACGCGGCGCCGTTCCAGGCTGCGCGAAGCGCTGGCCGCAACGGGCGAGAAGAAAGAACTCGAAAGCCTTTGCGCCGCGCTGCTCGGTACAAGCTCACCGGAAGACGAGCTTGAGGTGGGTGGGGCAGTTGGCGATCACAACGTCGGTTGTGACAATGCGATGGATGGCGGTGCGCTTGGCAAGTGATCCAAACAGGACCCATAATCGAGACAGTCATGCTCGGAGTACTAATCACTAAATGCGACCCGGCTTGAGAGTAATTCGTAGCTGAGATGAATAGGGCATTCGATTCAAATACTTGGCCACCTATTCACCAAATTCGCGCAGTCATGAGGTCCGGAGAATATCGGCCCTGAGAGACCGCTTCCGGCCCTCCTGGCGGCTAGGACAGTGCTCAGCCCCTTCCACATAACCCTCGAAGACAAAGAAAAAATCCGGCCGTGGCCGGGTCGGGAGAACGCTTTCGCGAGGGCAAGTGGCGGAGGGGACGGGACTGGGGGCGAACGTTCTCTGGGGAGAGCTCGATGCATGCCGTCCGCCATCATGACCATGGGCAGCACGACGGCGAGCTTCACAAGTTCAGCGGCGCGGTCATTCCGCTTCGCTCCAGGTCCCACCGCGCCTGCCACTTCGAATTGGTCCGCTCCAGCAACAGGTAGTTGCGTTCGGCCACATAGCGCGCCTTCTGCCCCGGAAGGGGCGGGATGCGGATCGGGTGTTCGGGCAACGGATCTTCGCCCAGCCAGGCCAGCGCGCCAAGCACGCGCGCCCAGCCCTTCGGCGGCGGGCGATGGGCGATGCCCGAGGCGGTCAGCTGGTGCAGCTCGAGCCCTTGGCCAAGATCCATGACTGCCCGCGCCGCCAGGTGGATTTCGCCGGAGATGGCCGTGATTCCGTGTCCGTCCCGTCGCGCCATGTCGCGCACGATCCGCAGCATCCGCCGCCACTCGTCCCGATGCGCGCGGCTTTGCCACTGGTCGCGCAGGTCGTCCTCGTATTTCTGCATGCGCGGAATGGAGACCATCAGAAGCTCGAGGAGCGACAGGCGCGGCCCGAGCAGCGGCACGCTGGACATCAGGAATGTATGCCCTTCGAAATCCCGCCGGGCCTCGGCCTCGATCGCCTGCCAGCCAGCCGCTCCCATGATGTCGCGCCGGGTGCGTTCGGATCGCAGGTCCGGTGCCACGATGCGCAGCCCCGGTCCATGCACAGTCCAGCCGAGATGCACGCCGTCCCGATCCAGAAAGCGCGGCGGAAGATCAACGTCCCGTGCCGCCTGCTGGAAGACGAGGAAGCCTTCCCGCGCCACCGTGAACAGAGTCTGCCCGACCGGGTTATAGGTGCGCGACCGTCTGAGCGATCCCCAGCCGTCACAGATGTCGTGATCGTCCCATTGCATCAGCGAAGGCACGCGCGCGCCGAGCCAGGCGAACGGCGGCGCCGCCAAGAGCGCGACGTAGCGTTCGAAGAACCGTTCACGCAGGTAGTGGCGCAGATCGACCAGATCGGCACGGCCGGGATCGCGCGGGATGCGATCCGGCCAGCCGTCGCTCAGCGGATGGCCCTGCGTGAGCTCGTCGGCGTAAAGCTGGTCGCCGCCGTGCAGCAGCAGAGCCAGCGGGCGCTTGCGGTGCTGGGAGCACAGGCGCTCCCACATGGCGTTGCGCTCGGATTGCGCGCGCTCCATGTCGCCCACCTCTTCGCCATTGCACGACACATATCCCAGTCGCAGGTCGCCAGAGAGGTCGAGCGCCACCTCGAAGCGCTCACCGTTCCAGCAATACTCCGACGCCCGGCCGGTGGGCAGGCGAAAGCGGGTCCGCCATACTGTGCCGCGATCGTAGCGCGCTAGCTCGGCGGGCCGGAATGTCCGCGCGCCGGTTTCGATCGGCGCGGGTTCTTCTCCGGGTCCGGTCACGAACAGGGCCGAGACCTGCGCCTCGTCATCGCACAGGTCGTCAAGAAAGAGGATCGGCCCCACCGGCAGGGTCAGATTTCGCGTCATGTTTCCAGCTCTACCCAACCCTTGCCGGTGGTGGAAAGGCGTGCGCATTCGCGACCCGTCAACCGATGGCGCCCGCCTGGAACAGGACGATCATGTAGGCTGCATAGGCCGCCAGCATGACCGCGCCCCAGAGACGTCCGATGCGCGGCACCAGCGCCAGCAGCCCGAGCAGCAGGACCGAGGCCGCCAGCATGACATGGGTATCAAACTCGCGGAACCGCTCGCTGACCTCGATCGGCAGGATCACGACGGTGGTGCCGAGGATGGCGAGGATGTTGAAGATGTTCGACCCGATCACGTTGCCCAGCACCACGTCGGAATGGCGCCGGATCGCGGCGGTGATCGCGGTGGCCAGTTCGGGCAGCGATGTGCCGACCGCCACCAGAGACAGGCCGATCACCGCATCCGACACGCCAAAGGCCCGCGCGATGTTGACGGCCCCGCCCACCAGCAGGTCAGCCCCGAACACGAGCGCCGCGATACCGGCCACGACGAAGACGGCGGCGACCCAGATGTTGGGCAGGGGGATGTCCTCGAACTCTTCCGCCTCGTGCTCCAAGGTTTCGGATTGCTGGTTGCGCCGCTCGAGCCAGTAGCTTGCGAAGAGATAGCCGAGAAGGACCAGCAGCATCGCTGCGCCCTCGGTTCGTTCGATGAACGCGCCCTGCACCAGCCCGACCAGCACCATCGCCACCAGCGCCGCGACCAGCGCCTCGCGCACCGCCGTGCGTTCCCAGGACAGGATCGGCATGATAGCGACCGAGATCCCGACGATCAGCAGGATGTTGGCGATGTTCGAACCCACCACGTTGCCCAGCGCGATCTCGGGCGCGCCGTCAAGCGCGGCATTGACCGACACCAGCAACTCCGGCGTCGATGTGCCGAAGCCGACGATAACAAGCCCGATCAGAAGCTTGGAAACGCCGAAACGTTCGGCGATGTTGACCGAACCGCGCACCAGGCCCTCGCCACCGACGAAGAGCAGAACAAGGCCAGCGGCCACCAACAGAAGATCATGTGTCATGTGTTTCCTTGAAGCCTAGAGCCATCCGCGCCGTTTGAAATAGAGCCACGGCAGAATCGCGGAGGCTATCATCAGTCCGATAGCGAATGGATAGCCGAAGGGCCATGCCAGTTCCGGCATGTGTTCGAAGTTCATGCCATAGATCGACGCGATCAGCGTCGGAGGCAGGAAGGCGACCGCCACGACCGAAAAGATCTTGATGATCGCGTTCTGCTCGATGTTGATCAGGCCCAGCGTGGCGTCGAGCAGGAAGGTGACCTTCTGCGCGAGAAATCCGGCGTGGTCGGACAGCGAACGGATGTCGTACTCAAGCGTCTTGATCCGCTCGCGCGCGCTGTTTTGGTCCTTGCGCTGCAAGGCCTGCTGGCCGAAAAAGCTGTTCAGGCGCTCCAGCGACATCAGGCTGTCGCGGACCTGCGACGTGAGATCGCCGGCACGGCCGATCGCCTTGAGCGTCGTCTTGAGCGAAACGCCGCCGTCCGTCTCGGGCGCCGTGCCGAAGACAGCGCGCGATATGCCGTCCACGTCGCGACCGATCCGTTCGAGAATGTCGGCAAGACGTTCGACGATGGCCTCGAGAAGCGCCAGCAGGACGGTCTCGCTGCTGTCGCACCCGAGCGGCACCTTCGCCGCGCGGGCCGAGAAGGTCTCGAAAGCGCGCGGGGCGTGGTAGCGCACCGTGAGAAGGGTCGGCCCGGCCAGCACGAACGACACCGGCTGCATGTCCGGCGCGCCGCTGTCGGAAAGGGCCGGAAGCAGCGCGGTCATGAACAGGGCGCCGTCCTCGGAATAGAGCCGCGACGAGATCTCGATCTTCTGCATCTCGTCGCGGGTGGGCACATCGATGCCGACCAGGCGCTCGACGTCGGCCTCCTCCGCGGCGGAGAGGGCGAAGAGGTCGATCCAGACGGGCGTGACCCCCGCGCCCGGCAATCCGGGTCGTGCAGCCAGTCGCCCGGCCTGAAGTTCATAGGAAGTCATCATGCCTGGCCGCGCCTCGAGACCGCTGCTGTTGGCCGATCGATCACCAACGGTTCACCCTGATCGTGATACCGGTCCGGTCAAAAGTCGAAGAGATCGCTCAGAAACGACTCGCGCTTCTTCTTGTAGGGGCGCGCGTCACGATAACCGCGCGGATCGTCGCGATAGCGCTCTTCACGATGACGTTCCTCGCGCCTCGGCTCGGGCGCGGAGGGCACCGAACGCTCGATGATCTTGTCCAACTCGCCCCGATCCAGCCAGACGCCACGGCATTTCGGGCAATAGTCGATTTCGACGCCGCTGCGTTCGGTCATGACCAGCGGTTCTCCGTCAATCGGGCATTTCATCGGAATTCTCCTTTCCGGCCCAGTTTGCCTTTGTCAAACGGCACGGCAATTGATTTCCACAAGATGGGAGGAAAAAAATCTTGCGGG
>NZ_FQVK01000059.1 GCF_900129345.1 Ruegeria intermedia
CGCCGCTGCCAGCGCGAACGCCTTTGATAGCGCAAGG
The DNA here is from genome assembly GCF_900129345.1 of Ruegeria intermedia. Classification (GTDB taxonomy): domain Bacteria; phylum Pseudomonadota; class Alphaproteobacteria; order Rhodobacterales; family Rhodobacteraceae; genus Ruegeria; species Ruegeria intermedia. The sequence goes on from NZ_FQVK01000059.1 coordinate 38, forward strand.
ACGTCGTCCTGGTATCGCCGAAGGGCTTTCTTTCTTGCTTCTTCGTCCGCCTCCTTCGCGGCTGCCGCGTGCTGGCGCTCCAAGATCCAGTTCATTGCTGCCGCGAGCGTCCGGAGGCGATGTGACGCTTCCCCCTTCAAAGCTTTGCTGTAGTCGAACCCATGGAAGTGATTCTGAACGACCTCGTAGCGCTTCAGCATTTCCGCCACCGCCTCGGCCTCGTCAATGCCGGCCTGGCGCCTGTCGCTCTCGGAATACTGGCCCAGCGCGTTCTTCAGGTTTTGGGCGATCCCGATGTAGTCCACCACAAGGCCAGCGGGTTTGTCACGGAAGACGCGGTTCACCCGGGCGATGGCCTGCATCAACCCATGCCCCTGCATCGGCTTGTCGATGTACATCGTGTGCATCGACGGGGCGTCGAAACCCGTCAGCCACATATCTCGAACGATCACGAGTTTCAGTGGGTCGTCCGGATCCTTGGCGCGCTTCGAGATCAGATCCCTGCGTGCCTTGTTGCCGATGTGTCGTTGCCAATCCGCCGGGTCTGATGCCGACCCCGTCATCACGATCTTGATGACGCCGGCATTGTCATCGTCGGAATGCCACTCGGGACGAAGCGCCACGATCTCATTGTAAAGCGCGACGCAGATTCGCCGGCTCATGCAGACAATCATGCCCTTGCCATCAAGCGCGGCGAGCCGCCGTTCGAAATGCTCGACGATATCCGCCGCGACCATCTTCAGGCGTTTCTCGGCGCCAACCAGCGCCTCCACGTTCGACCACTTCTGCTTCAGCTTTTCCTGTTCGGTCAGGGCCTCGTCTTCTGTCAGTGCTTCGATCTCGGCATCGATCCGGGGCTTTGCCTCCTCGGGCAGCTCGATGCGGGCCAAGCGGCTTTCGTAGTAGATGGGTACCGTCGCGCCATCCTCGACCGCGCGGGTGATGTCGTAGATGTCGACGTAGTCGCCAAAGACAGCGGGAGTGTTTACATCGTCCTTTTCGATCGGCGTTCCGGTGAAGCCGATGAAAGACGCATTGGGCAGCGCATCCCGGAGGAGTTTCGCGAAACCATAGGTGCGCTTGCCGGTCTTCGGGTCGATCTTTGCACGGAACCCATAATGGCTCCGGTGGGCCTCGTCCGCAATCACGACCACGTTGCGCCGGTCGGTCATCTTGCCTTCCGACAGCTTCTGCAGGGTCGTAAAGATGATCCCGCCGGAGATGCGGTTCAGGACCTGTTGCAGATGTTCGCGGCTCTCCGCCTGCGCGGGAGTCTGGCGGATCAGGTCGCGGCACATGGAAAAGGTCTGGAATAGCTGATCGTCGAGATCGTTGCGATCGGTCAGCACGACGATGGTCGGGTTCTCCATCTGCGGGTGCCGCACCAACTGGCCCGCGAAGAACGCCATGAGCAGGCTCTTTCCCGAGCCTTGAGTGTGCCAGATCACCCCGGCCTTGCGGTCGCCATCCCCAGAGGTTGCGCGCAGCGTGCTTTGAACCGCCTTCTTGACCGCGTGGAACTGGTGGTAGCCGGCGATGATCTTGACGATGCCCGAGCCGGTGTCGCCGAACACCGTGAAGTCGCGGATGAGCTCCAGGAAGCGCCGCTTCTCGAATACGCCCTCGATCAGCACGTCCATCTCGGGGCTGCCCTTTGGCGCCACCTCGCGCCCATCTGTGGTGCGCCAAGGCATGAATCGCTCCTCGTTGGCGGTGAGCGACCCAACCCTCGCCAAGGTGCCGTCGGAAGTCACCAGCACCGCGTTGGTACGAAACAGCGAAGGAATTTCGGCCTTGTAGGTCTGAAGCTGATTATAGGCGCTGGTGAGCGTTGCAGTCTCCGCGCCCGGGTTCTTGAGCTCGATCACCGCGAGCGGCAGACCATTCACGAAAACGACCACGTCGGGCCGGCGGTTGCGGCCGTTCTCGATCAAGACCATCTGGTCGACGACAAGCCAGTCGTTGGCGTCTGGGTAATCGAAATCAATCAAGCGCACCTTGTCGCCGCGAATGGTGCCGTCCTCGGCGTGAAATTCCACATTCACGCCCTCGACAATCAGCCGGTGAAGCCTGCGGTTCTCCTCGACTAGCGAGGCGCTTTCCGACGCCAGAACCTGCTTGATCGCCTCCTCGCGGGCCTCGGCGGGAATGTGGGGGTTCAGGCGTTCAACCGCCGCTTCCAGCCGCCCGCGCAGGATGATGTCATCATAGGCCGACCGCTCGGGCGCAGTGCCGTCCGGGCCAATGACGGCGTCGGGCGCGTTCGCATACCCAAGCTCGCCGAACGTGGCGATCAGGGCCTTTTCGATATCATCTTCGGTGAGAAAGCTGCCGACCAAACCTAGTTCCCTTTACCCAAAACAAACTTCGCCTTCTCCCGTCTCAGCATTTCGTAAGGCGTGATGCAGTCCACCTTTAATCCAATGCACGCGTTCGGAATCTTGATTTTCTTGGCCGAGTTCGCGGGAACCTCGTGCGTCACGACCGTGCAGCGGTGTGCCAGTGCGTGTGAGACAAGCCAATAATCCGCGACCTGGAGAAAGGTCGCGACCGCAGCCGGATCATAGCCTTGGCCACTTGCCCAAGTGCTTACCGTCCCCAATGCTGGCAAGACCGCATCATCAGCAGGCCGAAAAAAAGCACGTCCCATGGCCTGAGCCCAATTCGACAAATCGTCTTCACCCGACGCGATTTCGTCTGCGACCTTCTCAATACTCGCCACCTTTCCCGCCGTGTTCTGAACCCCCAGCCACTCCCAAAATGCGGGACAGAAATCGAACCCGTAGTGAAGGTTCTTGGCTTGAATGAAAACGTTGGCGTCGAGGAGATATGTCGTCACATCATCACCCCGACTTCACGGCCAAGATTGTTGAATGTCTCGGTCTTCCTGACGCCAAGCATCCGGAACGCATCACGGTAAAGGGTTTGCCCCTCGAGCGTACTGACTACGAGAGCTTTCGTGAATCGATGGCTTACTCGAGAGAGGGTAGTTCGGTAGAAATTTCCACCGCCGCTTGCGCCTTGCGAGATCTCGCGAATGTGATCGAGTTCATCTTGCCATGCCGCATCGAACTGAGGGCGTGTCAGGTGACCAGCGTCAAGGAGACGGCGCAGAACGACCAGCGTACTCACTTTGAATTGGCGTGCCAGACGTCGAAGTGTGTCGGCCAAAGGCTCGTTCGGCTGCAGCTCTGCACGCACAGCGTCCAGTGGCATAAGCAGTTCGGCAGCAACCTTGTTGCACCATACTTCTTCGCGCCTGACCCCCCCGGCGGGTTGGGCGCTGGCATTCGAAAGCGCAGAAGTTCCTAGCCAGATATGCGCGAGTTCATGCGCGAGTGTAAACATCTGGGCGGCCTTCGAGTCTGCGCCGTTGATAAACACCAACGGAGCCCTGCGATCGACCAATGCGAACCCGCGGAATTCGTCGACGTCGAGCCGACGGTTCGTGTTGCTGAACACGATGCCGCTGACCATAACCAGAATGCCGGAATCGTCAGCCCGACGGATGAACAGGCGAAGAGCGTCTGTCCATGTTGCGCAATCGCGCCGTTCCTCGATGCTGAAGCCAAGTGTATCGCGGATGCGCGCCGCCACCACTTCCGGCGCAGTATCCAAAGTTGCGCTGCCGACGAAGGGCAACGCGGGCTCCTGGTATAGCCGCGCGAATTCGGCATACCAGCTCTGCCGTTCTTGGCAGGCGTAGATCATTTCCAGAAGGTTTGGGCTCGGCCGTTCCAGCGGGCGACCGGCGACCGTCCGGAAGTCGGGAATCGGCAACTGCTCCTCGGGCGGCTCGGGAAGAAACAGGTAACCCACGGGCACATGCACCGCGTTAGCGAAAGCATCGAGCTGCTTGAGCGTCGGCTGCACATCGCCTTGAAGCCACTCTTCCAGCTTCTTGAACCGGGCGCTCAGGTCATCGGGCGACACCCGGGCGCGCTCAATCGCCCAGCGCAGCATCTCCGGTTTGACCGGTGCACGCGTCATGCCACCTCTTCCTCCCGTTGGCCTGCTTCGCGGCAGGCATTCAGCGCCAGCTTGTAGGCCTCGCGATCTATCCCGAACAGAAGCTGCGAGGGTGTTACCACCAGCTCCACATCATCTCCGCCGGGCAAAGAGACCGTCACCGTCAGGCTGCCCTCTTCATCGGAGCTTGCCACAAGGGCGCAGTTATCGTCTATCAGCGCGTTGCTCTTGGCGAACCGGTCGTAAGGCTCCAGCGTCAGCACCGGGTCCGGCTCGCGCTCCAGATAGGCCTCGTGCAGAAAGGTGACGATCGCATCAGCAGCCAGGACTGCCGCGCGTCGTTGATGTGCCGAAAGCTTCGCGATAAAGCCGTCCTTTCCATGGCTGACCGTGCCGGCCTTGTTGCGCAGATCGTCAAGCGCGGTCGTCAGCTTGTGATACTGCGAAACCAGCTTCTTGAAGGACTCGTCGCGCACGTCCCCCAGCTCCAGCGCACGAACCGCCGCCGAGAGCCATTCGCCAAAGGACGGCGTCGTGGATTTCGGCGTGTGCGGGCTGGCGGGGTCGTCGATGCTCTGGAGCAAAACGCGACAGGCGCATTCCACCAAGCCTTTCGCGGCGTCGATGCAGGCGTCGCTGTCACGCTGAAACTCGGATTCGAGCGTCTGGAAAATCTGCTGCAGCATCGGAGCATGCGACCAGTGCTCGCAGAAGGCGCGGATGCCGGGAAACCAGTCGGCACTCACACCCCGCCCTCCACGATCTTCTCGGCCTCGGCCACGCGGAGCTCGCCGGACATGAGCCTGGGCAGCAGCAGGTCGCGGGTCTGGGCGAGGGTGCGGGATTCGCGTTCGTTGGCGATGATGCGTTCGAGCATCGGCG
>NZ_FQVK01000060.1 GCF_900129345.1 Ruegeria intermedia
CGCACGCCGCTGCATGCACTTCATGTTGAATTGGGTGGCAAGCTGGTTGATTTTGCGGGCTGGGAGATGCCCGTTCAGTATCCTTTGGGGATCATGGGCGAGCACAAGCAGTGCCGCGAGAAGGCGGCGCTGTTTGACGTGAGCCACATGGGTCAGGTGATCCTGCGGGGCGAGAATGTGGGTGAGAAGCTCGAGGCTTTGTGTCCGCAGGCCTTCGCGATATTGCCCGAGGGCAAGGCGCGCTACGGGTTCTTCACCAATGCGGACGGCGGGATCATGGACGACCTGATCGTGTCGAACGCGGGGGATCATTTCTTCGTGGTGGTGAACGCGGCGCTGCGCGATCAGGACATTCCGCACATGCGCGCGCATCTGGACGGGGTCGAGGTGACCGAGATCTTCGACCGCGCGCTGGTGGCGGTTCAGGGCCCGAAAGCCGAGGACGTGGTGGGCGCGCTGTGCCCTGCGGCGCGGGATCTGAAGTTCATGGAAACCACCGTGGCCCCGATCGACGGCGTCGAATGCCGGATCTCGCGGCTGGGCTACACCGGTGAGGACGGCTACGAGATCTCGATCCCCGAGGACAAGGCGATCGAGATCACCCGCGCCCTGCTGGCGCATGAGGATTGCGAACCAGCGGGCCTGGGCGCGCGCGACAGTCTGCGGCTCGAGGCGGGTCTGTGCCTGTATGGCAATGACATCGATCAGAGCACTTCGCCGATCGAGGCCAACCTGGCCTGGGCGATCCAGAAGCGGCGCAAGGAAGAGGGCGGCTTTCCCGGCGCGGATCGCATCCAGCGCGAACTGGCCGAGGGCCCGGCGCGCAAGCTGGTGGGGATCAAGCCCGACGGCCGCGCCCCGGCGCGACAGGGTGTGGAAATCCAGTGCGCCGAGGGCAACACGATCGGTCGGATCACCTCGGGCGGGTTCGGCCCGACGGTCGGCGGCCCGGTTGCGATGGGCTATGTCGCGGCCGGCCACAGCGAGCCGGGCGAACAGGTGAACCTGATCATCCGGGGCAAGGCGCAGCCGGCGCGGATCGTGGCGCTGCCCTTCGTCAAGCAGAATTACAAGCGTTGAAGTCAGGAGAGAGACATCATGGCAACCTATTATTCCGAAGAACATGAATGGCTGAGCGTCGAGGGCGACACGGCCACGCTGGGCATCACCAAGCACGCGGCCGAGCAGCTGGGCGAGGTGGTCTTCGTCGAGCAGCAGGACGTGGGTGAAGAGTTCGAGAAGGACGGCGAGATCGGGGTGATCGAATCCGTCAAGGCGGCCTCCGAGATCTATGCCCCGGTCGATGGCGAGATCCTCGAGGTGAACGGTGCGCTGGCCGACAACCCGGGCGCGCTGAACGAGGATCCCGAGGGCGCGGCGTGGATCTACAAGATCAAGATCACCGATGCCGCGCAGCTGGAAGATCTGATGGACGAGGCCGGCTACAAGGCGTTCATCGGCTGAACCCAAGCGGAGTCCCGGCCTGGGGCTCCATCGATTTGACTTGTGCCGCCGAATTTGGGCTCGGCCCTTCATCTGGCAAGAAATATCCCCGCCGGAGGCTCCCGCAGTCTCCGCCGGGCCTGACCTATCCATGGGAGCGCTGCAATGGCCTTCAAACTGACCGACTACGAAGCCTATGACTTTGCCAACCGCCGCCATATCGGTCCCAGCCCGACCGAGATGCGCGACATGCTCAAGGTGATCGGCTTCAAGACGCTGGACGATCTGATCGACGCCACCGTCCCCCCCGCGATCCGGCAGAAAGAGCCGCTGGACTGGGGCCCGGCGATGACGGAACGCGACGCGCTCTATCACATGAAGAAGGTGGCGGGTAAGAACAAGGTTCTGACCTCGCTGATCGGTCAGGGCTATTACGGCACCACCACGCCTGCGCCGATCCTGCGCAACATCCTGGAAAACCCGGCCTGGTACACCGCCTACACGCCCTATCAGCCCGAGATCAGCCAGGGCCGGCTCGAGGCGCTCTTGAACTTCCAGACCATGGTCAGCGACCTGACCGGGCTGGACGTGGCCAACGCATCCTTGCTGGACGAGGCGACCGCGGCGGCCGAGGCGATGGCGATGGCCAAGCGCGGTGGCCGCTCCAAGGCCAACAACGCGGCCTTCTTCGTGGACCGCAACTGCCACCCGCAGACCATCGCGGTGATCCAGACCCGGGCCGAGCCCCTGGGCATCGACGTCAAGGTCGCCGATCCTGACGAGCTGGACCCGGGCGCGGTGTTCGGCGCGATCTTCCAGTATCCGGGCACCTATGGCCATGTGCGCGACTTCACATCGGAAATCGCGGCGTTGCATGAACACAACGCCATTGCCATCGTGGCCGCCGACATCCTGTCGCTGGCGCTGCTGAAATCGCCGGGCGAGATGGGCGCCGACATCGCCGTGGGCTCGACCCAGCGCTTCGGCGTGCCGATGGGCTTTGGCGGGCCGCACGCCGCCTACATGGCCACCACCGACAAGCTGAAACGCGCGATGCCGGGCCGGATCATCGGCGTCAGCATCGACAGCCGCGGCAACAAGGCCTATCGCCTGGCTCTGCAGACCCGCGAACAGCACATCCGCCGCGAGAAGGCCAACTCGAACGTCTGCACCGCGCAGGCGCTGCTGGCGGTGATCGCCTCGATGTATGCCGTGTACCACGGCCCCGACGGGATCAAGGCGATCGCGCAGTCGGTGCACCGCAAGACCTCGCGCCTGGCCGCCGGGCTGGAAGAGCACGGCTTCAAGGTCGAGCCCGAGGTGTTCTTCGACACCATCACGGTCGAGGTCGGCCCGCTGCAGAAGACCGTCATGGAGGCGGCGGTGGCGCGCGGCGTCAACCTGCGCAAGGTGGGCGAGACCCGCGTCGGCATCAGCCTGGATGAACAGACCCGCGCCGAGACGATCGAGGCGGTCTGGGGTGCCTTCGGCATCGACAAGAAGGACGACAGCTCGAACAAGCAGTACCGCCTGCCGGATTACGCGCTGCGCGAGACGCCCTATCTGACCCACCCGATCTTCCACAAGAACCGGGCCGAGGCCGAGATGACCCGCTACATGCGCCGCCTGGCCGACCGCGACCTGGCGCTCGATCGGGCGATGATCCCGCTGGGCAGCTGCACCATGAAGCTGAACGCGACGATCGAGATGATCCCGGTCACCTGGCCCGAGTTCGCCAACATGCACCCGTTCGTGCCGGAGGATCAGGCGCAGGGCTATCACGAGATGATCGCCGATCTGAACGACAAGCTGTGCCAGATCACCGGTTATGACGCGATCAGCCAGCAGCCCAACTCGGGCGCGCAGGGCGAATATGCGGGCCTGCTGACGATCCGCAACTATCACATCGCCAACGGGCAGGGGCATCGCAACGTCTGCCTGATCCCGACCTCGGCGCATGGCACCAACCCGGCCTCGGCGCAGATGGTCGGCTGGCAGGTGGTGCCGGTGAAGGCCGACGCGAAGGGCAACATCGATCTGACCGACTTCCGCGAGAAGGCCGAGAAGCACTCGGACAACCTGGCCGCCTGCATGATCACCTACCCCTCGACCCACGGCGTGTTCGAGGAAACCGTGCAGGAGGTCTGCCAGATCACCCATGACCACGGCGGGCAGGTCTATATCGATGGGGCCAACATGAACGCCATGGTGGGCCTGTCGCGCCCCGGCGACATCGGCGGCGACGTCAGCCACCTGAACCTGCACAAGACCTTCTGCATCCCGCATGGCGGCGGCGGCCCCGGCATGGGCCCGATCGGCGTCAAGGCGCATCTGGTGCCCTACCTGCCGGGCCACCCGGAATACGGCACCGCCGTGGGTCCGGTCTCGGCGGCGCCCTTCGGCTCGCCCTCGATCCTGCCCGTGTCCTGGGCCTATGTGCTGCTGATGGGCGGCGCGGGTCTGACCCAGGCGACCAAGGTGGCGATCCTGAACGCCAACTACATCGCCGCGCGCCTGCAGGAGGCCTATCCGATCCTCTACACCTCCGAGACCGGCCGGGTGGCGCATGAATGCATCCTCGACACCCGCCCGCTGGCCGAGGCCGGCAACATCACCGTCGACGACATCGCCAAGCGGCTGATCGACAGCGGCTTCCACGCGCCGACCATGTCCTGGCCGGTGGCCGGCACGCTGATGGTCGAGCCGACGGAATCGGAACCCAAGGACGAGCTGGACCGCTTCTGCGACGCCATGCTGTCGATCCGCGCCGAGGCGCAGGACGTGATCGACGGCAAGATCGACCCCGAGAACAACCCGCTGAAGAACGCCCCCCACACGGTGCGCGACCTGGTGGGCGAGTGGGACCGGCCCTACACCCGCGAACAGGCCTGCTTCCCGCCGGGATCAATGGGCGTCGACAAATACTGGTCGCCCGTCAACCGCGTCGACAACGCCTACGGTGACCGGAACCTCGTCTGCACATGCCCCCCCATGGACGCATACGAAGACGCCGCAGAATAAAAACACAAAAACCCCCGCCCAAAGGCGGGGG
>NZ_FQVK01000061.1 GCF_900129345.1 Ruegeria intermedia
TATGAGAGATCGTTCAATAAGGGAAACCGGCTCCAAGCTTTTGTTGAACGATCACCGCAACTGAGGCGGAACTGTCCGACCCCGCAGAGCCGCGGCAGGAAGAGTCACTGTCCGGAGTCCGGACTTCAAGCCAATGACGACAGATCCGATCCTTCCACCACCTCTCGGCACCGCTCCTTCGTCATCTCCCGCTCGGTCAGCAACGCCTCTGCGACGGCGGCCAGCCTTTCCCGGTTCTGCCGAAGAATGCCCTCTGCCTGCTCCAGACACTTGCCGAGGACATCCTGCACGGGCCGATCGACGGCATCGCCGGGCCGGATGATGGCCCCGCTGGCCGGGAGGTGGGTCAGCACATCACCCATACCCCATTCGAAGCGCATCCGACGGGCGAGGTCGGTGGCGCGGGCGAGGTCCGAGGCCGGGCCGTTGCCGGCACCGCTGGAGACCTCGCCGAACATCAGCCGTTCGGCGGCGTAGCCCGCCAGCAGGGTGGTCAGGCGGGCCTGCGCGCTCTGGCGCGTCTCGATGCGGGGATGCGGGTATTCGACCGAGCCGCCGCCCGCGGTGAGCACGGCGCGCTCAGGCAGACCCAGCCCGCAGGTGGCACCCACGACCATGTGGCCAGCCTCGTGGATTGCCGCGCGCCACAGGAAGTCCGTATCCGGTGGCGGCGCGATGCGGCGGGCGGCGGCGTCCAGGTGGCGCTGCTGCAGGGGGTGAACCTCGGCCCGTGCCAAGCCGCGCGCGTCCCGGACAAGCGCCGTGACCTGCGCACCGGAAAGGCCCAGCAACTGATCTGCGAGCGGGGAGAGGTCGAGGTCATCCGTTCCGCCGCCGAGGGCCAGGCGCAAAATCCGGACAAGGGCCGTGCGGTCGGGGGCGGTGATCTCGAGCCTCAGGTCGAAGCGGCCGGGCCGGATCACCGCAGGGTCCACCATGTCCGCAAAATTGGTCGCGCCCAGAACGACGACGCCGGGCGTGTCGTTGAGCCGCGAGAGATGCTCGAGCAACCCGTTCACCACGCCGACGATGTAATCCGACCGGCGATGCGCCGCGTTGCGGTGGGTGAAGGAATCGAGCTCGTCGAGGAAGAACACCGACGGGGTCGCCTTGATCGCCGCCTCGACGGTCCCGGACAGGGCGCGCAGCATGTCGCCCTGGTGGCCGTGCTTCTGGCAGTCCGAATAGCTGGTGGCCACCAGCGGCCCGCCGATCGACCCGGCGATGGCCGCGGCCAAGAGCGTCTTGCCATTGCCCGGCGGCCCGAACAGCAGGACCGAGGAGCTGACCTGATCCCAGGCCAGCTCTCCGGACATCCAGGCCCGGACATCCGCGACCAGCCGGTCCATGGGCTCTTGCACCTCGGCGTTCAGTACCACGTCGGTCAGTGTGATCCCCGCAGGCTGCCGCATCCGCGCCGCGGCGTCGGCCAGGGCATCTGCAACGGCCAGCGTGGTGGCTTCGCAGAAGGCCCCTTCGATGACGGGCAGCGGCAGCGCGGCCAGCGCGCCGTTGGCGGGCAGTCGGTCGCGCAGAGCGTCCTCGGCGACGCGACCGGTGGCGGAATGCGTCGCGCGCAGGATCTCGATGCAGATCTCGGGCGAGAGGGGCGGCAGGGCGAAGACGCGCCGACACAGGGCCAGTTCGATCTCGGACATCGAACCGATGTCCGGGAGGAAGCAGATGGCTTTGCGCCCTTGGCGGACGGATGAGGCGACGGCATTGCGTCCGTCGACACCCCGCCTGGACGCGCGGTCCCGGTCGGTCGTGCTCGGGATCGGCGTGTCGATACCGCGCCAGCGGATCCCGCCGGGAGCGTCGAGTTCCGCCAGCCAGTCCAGGATCGAATCCATCTGGGGCCACATCAGGCGGCGATCCTCGTGCCTGGGGGCAAGGATCAGCGTCAGCGCCCGGTCGCGGGTGACGGCGGCCACGTCCTCGGCGCTGTCGATCAGCGCGGCAAAACGGGCGGCGGCCACCATCGCGTCGATCGGAGGATCGGACAGGCGGTTGGTCTGGCCGGTGCCGTCCGCCTCGGCCCAGGGGTCGCGGCCCTCGGCGATCGCACGGGCGATGTCGCGGGCAGGCATCCCGTGCACCGCCGGCGTGGCGCCGTAGGGCTCATCCATGCGCAGGTGCGGCGGCAGGGACCGCATGTCCGGGCGGGCCGGGCCGGTGTCGGACACGTCGTCATCAGGGTCGGTGGCCGATTGGAGATCGGCGGTCAGGTCGCGATGCCACAGCGCGATGCGGCGCAGCAGCGGGCGCAGGAGTGACAGGGCATGCGGAGACAGCGCGCCGGCGGGCGCGGGGCGTGGGGTCTGGGGCATCAGGAGAACTCCGGACAGGGTGGAGAGGGGGGGCCGCCGATTGGCGGCCCCGGATCGGATCAGGCGGCGGCGTTGTCCGGAGACCCGGAGGCGCTGGGGTCCCAGCCCGCCGCGACCGCCTCCAGCAGCGCCTGGATGTAGGACCGGGCGTGATGGTGATAGATCTCGGAGGTCGTCCAGATCGGACCCCGGAACAGGTCGGGCGGCACGATCAGGTCCGGGCGATGCGCCTTGATATGCGCGTGCAGCCCCTTCTCGATACAGATGGCGCGATGTCCGGACTCCATCGACACGGCGCGCAGCAGCTTGCCCTTCGTCTGTCCGGGATCCCGCTGCACCTGGCGCAGCCGGGAGGCGGGGTTCGAGCTGAACCCCAGCTTGATCACCGGCAGGTCGGGCAGGGTGAAGGACAGGAGATAGATCTGACTGGGCTTCGACGACCAGCTCTCGCCGCAGCCCGCGCAATCGACGTCACCGTTGCGCATGTTGGCCACCGCCACGTCCTGCCGGTGCCCGCAGGCATGCGCATAGCGGCGAAAGCCGGGGTGACGCCGACGCGCCCGGCCGATCAGCTGCCAATCCTGCGCCTCGGCCTCGGCGGCGTGACGTTCTTCGGTGCAGGTCTCGCAACTCAGCCCGTGCCCGCCGGCGGCGGCCCGTTCGACCCGGTGATGCTGGCGGCGGCCAGTGTGACCGCAGGCGAATTCATAGACCCCGTAATGCCGATCGCCTTGCGGGTCCGGCGCGATCAGCCGGGCGCCCATCTTCCGCGCGGCCTTTGCGCGGCGGGCGGCGATGCAATGCGGGCACTCGGGCGCATGGTCGCGCACCACGTTGATGCGCTTGAGCGTGGGCTGGCCGCAGGCATGGCAGCCGAGGACGACATGCAGGCGATCGACGGCGCGGCCGATCAGGGCAAATCCCTTGCGCTCGGCGGCGGCGGTCCACTGGGCTTTGACAGGGCCGAGGAAAACGGGATGAAACGCTCCATCGATGGGGAAAGGATACAGGGTGGTGCTGGTGGGCATGGAAAAAACTCCGGACAGAGTCCACCCGGGGCCCGCAAAGCCTGCGGGCGGGTGGAGAGGAAAAGAAAGGGATGAAGACAGGCCGGCAGGGCCTGTCCGGGAAACCCGGACAGGGGGAGAGGTGCGGGCCGGTCGGGAAAGCTCAGGCGGCGCGGGGCAGACCCATCAGGGCCAGATTGCCACGCCAGGCCTCGACCAGGGCCTGCGCCTCCAGCAAAAGCGCATGGAGATCAGGGGCGGCTGCCTTATGCGCCCGGGCCAGCGCAAAAAGCGCACTGGAGAGCCGGATCAGGTCGGACTGGCCGGGCGTGCCATCGTCCACCGCGGGCAGCATCTGCCCGGCGGCGGCCCGCAGGTCGGGATGGGCGGCGCGCATATCCCGCACAGCCCGCAGCCCGGCACTTGCCAGCGACCAGGCGCTGGCGGCGGTGTCGCCCAGCTCCATGCCCTTGTCCGAGTTCAAATCGGCGCGGGTCTGGTACACCAACCAGTCGGCGCGCAGGGCGACGAAAAGCTGGTCGAGCGCGGCGCGAAAAGCGAGCTTGTCCGAAGAAATGAGCGCAGTCAGCGGTTCAGCCGCAGGGCGCGGCGTGCTAAGGGGCGTGTCAGCCATGAGGATCTCCTGAGGATCGTTGTGGTCAGCGTGGGCGATGGAGTTGCCGCTCCGTCGTCCACGTGCTTAATATGATATCACGAAATCTCGCGGGCGCCCGAAAGCCGATACCCAGCCCGTCATGGTCCGGCTTCACAGCGACTTCATAACCCTGCTCGACGACGCCCGCAGGCGCGAGGAAGACATACCTACCCGACCGGAGATGATCCGACGCATCCTCGATGCGTGGACCAGGGGAGAGATGTACGGGGAAGGGCAAGAGGGATGAGGGTGCAGTCCGGGTGATTTGCGAAAAATGGTTTGAAGCCGGGCATTTCGCCGTTGGCGGCTTGCGGGAAGGCCGTGCATTACGGTGGGCGGTTGCCGTGGTCTTTACCGGACTCCACAGAAGGATGGTACCGTTAACCATT
>NZ_FQVK01000062.1 GCF_900129345.1 Ruegeria intermedia
CCAATCGGGACGAAGTGCCACGATCTCGTTGTAAAGCGCGACGCAGATTCGCCGGCTCATGCAGACGATCATGCCCTTGCCGTCAAGCGCGGCGAGCCGCCGCTCGAAATGCTCGACGATATCCGCCGCGACCATTTTCAGGCGCTTCTCGGCTCCAACCAGCGCCTCGACGTTGGACCATTTCTGCTTCAGCTTTTCCTGCTCGGTCAGGGCCTCGTCTTCTGTCAGTGCTTCGATCTCGGCATCGATCCGGGGCTTCTCCTCCTCTGGCAGCTCGATGCGGGCTAGGCGGCTTTCGTAGTAGATGGGTACCGTCGCGCCATCCTCGACTGCGCGGGTGATGTCGTAGATGTCGATGTAGTCGCCAAAGACGGCCGGCGTATTCACGTCGTCCTTTTCGATCGGCGTTCCGGTGAAGCCGATAAAAGACGCGTTGGGCAGCGCATCCCGGAGGAGTTTCGCGAAACCGTAGGTACGCTTGCCTGTCTTGGGGTCGATCTTTGCCCGGAATCCGTAATGGCTCCGGTGGGCCTCGTCAGCAATCACGACCACATTGCGCCGGTCGGTCATCTTCCCTTCAGACAGCTTCTGCAGGGTCGTGAAGATGATCCCGCCGGAGACGCGGTTCAGGACCTGTTGCAGATGCTCGCGGCTTTCCGCCTGCTCGGGCGTCTGGCGGATCAGGTCGCGGCACATGGAAAAGGTCTGGAACAGCTGATCGTCGAGATCGTTGCGGTCAGTTAGCACGACAATGGTCGGGTTCTCCATCTGCGAGTGCCGCACCAGCTGGCCCGCGAAGAACGCCATGAGCAGGCTCTTTCCCGAGCCTTGGGTGTGCCAGATCACCCCGGCCTTGCGGTCGCCGTCGACAGCGCTGGCGCGCAGCGTGCTTTGGACCGCCTTCTTGACCGCGTGAAATTGGTGGTAGCCTGCGATGATCTTGACGATGCCCGAGCCGGTGTCGCCGAACACCGTGAAGTCGCGGATGAGCTCCAGGAAGCGCCCCTTCTCGAATACGCCCTCGATCAGCACGTCCATCTCGGGGCTGCCCTTCGGCGCCACCTCGCGCCCGTCGGTGGTGCGCCAGGGCATGAAGCGCTCCTCGTTGGCGGTGAGCGACCCTACGCGCGCCAAGGTGCCGTCGGACGTCACCAGCACCGCGTTGGTCCGAAAGAGCGAGGGAATCTCGGCCTTGTAGGTCTGAAGCTGATTATAGGCGCTGGTGAGCGTTGCAGTCTCCGCGCCCGGGTTCTTGAGCTCGATCACCGCGAGCGGCAGACCATTCACGAAAACGACCACGTCGGGCCGGCGGTTGCGGCCGTTCTCGATCAAGACCATCTGGTCGACGACAAGCCAATCGTTGGCGTCTGGGTAATCGAAATCAATCAGGCGCACCTTGTCGCCGCGAATGGTGCCGTCTTCGGCGTGAAACTCCACATCCACGCCTTCGACAATCAGCCGGTGAAGCCTGCGGTTTTCCTCAACAAGCGAAGCGCTTTCCGATCCCAGAACCTGCTTGATCGCCTCCTCGCGCGCCTCTGGTGGAATGTGGGGGTTCAGCCGTTCGAGCGCCGCTTCCAGCCGCCCGCGCAAGATGACGTCATCATAGGCCGACCGCTCGGGCGCCGTGCCGTCCGGGCCGATGACGGCATCGGGCGCGTTCGCATACCCAAGCTCGCCGAACCTGGCGATCAGGGCCTTCTCGATGTCGTCTTCGCTGAGGAAGGTCATAACAAACTCTGTTCAACATTGGGTTGCTTGTGGATTGCGCTTACTATCGCATGCGCCATTGAAATTGCTTGCAGATCATACGTGCCCGTTAGAGCGGGCCGGGACGCGACGAAAGCCAAGGTCTTCTGAGATTTCCTTGCCCGCGGGCATGTGAGGGTCGAGGCACACAGCCCGCGCGCAGGGCAGGTGCGACACCTAGGCAGCCCCGCGGACGCTTCGTTAACTTGACATTCGCACCTTTCGCGCACATATTTCTGGCAGCTCATCTGCCATGTGTAGAAGGAGTTTTCGAGGTCGCTCCGAGAAATCGGCGCGGCCTTAGCTTTTTCAACGCCGGCCAGCATGGTACGAATCCCTCTCCCTCCTGAACTTGCGGACTCGGTGGATGCGGTCCGTACAGAAAGCCGTCTTCAGAAGCAGATAGCCCCCACGTTGTGCCAGGACGACGAGATACTCCTCTTGGTACCACAAGATCCAATTGAGCTCTCGCTCACGCTCCTGTTCCCATACGTCAATAGCCGCAACTGCATCAGCGTTCTCGATGACCCAGCGTATCAGCGGAAGTCTTTCGCACCGCCTCAAGTCAGGCATGCGGTCATCCTCAACGCGGCCTTCTGAAATCAGATGCCAGAAGCAGGCCCATTTCCGATTGTGTTCTGGAACACGGCGGGCGCGCACGGGCACGCCACGGAACCTGAGATCATGCCGAATAATGTCGCGTTCGAAGACCTCATAAAGAGCGGCCTCGTATGCCTCCCAAAGGTCGCCGAAATCATTCAACGTGATTAGTCGAGGCGGCGTCATTGGCGCACCTCGTTCGCGCGCCAGCGCAGCAGGTTGAATTTCCGGTTTTGAAAGGCCGAAGTCTGCGAAAGGGCACCCGGCCCAAGTGCTGCCTTCAGATCGGCGATCAGCGCCGTTTTGGCCGTACTTCCCGCTGATCCGCGATTCTCGTAAGCGATGGCACCAATCAGAAGATCAGTAAGTTGCAGGTGCGCACTCTCATGGGAACGCACCTGCTGAACGCGCTCGACCGTCTCGTGGCCAAAGTCGTACAGGCTGTTGCAAAGCACCTCATGCAAATGGCGCGCCTTGCGTCCGCCGCGTGTATCCTTGAGGTCAAGGTAGACGCGATAGCGGTTCGGGGCCGCGAAGACGTACCGCAGCATGGTGTAGTACATCTTGTAGTACCACTCGTCGTGGTTCTGCCCAAAACGTTCGTGATCCAGTGCTCCTTTGTCCGGAATAAGAACGCCCCGGAAATGCAGAGCGTCATCTCGCAAGAACAGGGCAATCAGGTCTCGGTAGAAGTCGACTTTCCCTTGTGAGACTTTCGTCCACTTGACCTCAAAATCAGGAGCCAGGCCGTGGTGCCGCTTGAGGTCACCAATCGCCCGTGAAATGCGCCGCACCTCTTGGGCACGGCAGTACACGCCCCCAAGAACCATGACCGGGATATTGTCATTCTCCAGGTGACAGCTTTCGTCGCAGTAGATGTTGTAGATCAGTGAGGTCATCCTCTCTCTCCCGCGAGATCAGCGAGCGCCGCCTTCAGCACCTGGAAACAGACCTTTGCCGTGTGCTCGTCCGGGGCAAAGCCTGAAACCAGTTGTTGATACGGGTGAATGTAATTTCGGAAGTCGCGCAAACCGTGGCCAAATCTCTGTACGTCAGGGCTGAGCAGACCAACCTCGCAGGCCGCATCAATGAAGGCCGCGAGTGTCCAGTCCTGGAAGGGGCGGACCTTCCCGGTCTTGTCCTTCGGCGCACAGGTGGCTCGGTTGAAACCGGCCGGATCGGCTTGCGCGGCGCCGAGGAGCGCCCCTTCAAGGACGCTGCCACACAGGAAAATCACCGAAAGATGCGCGCCGGCCTTCAGGGCATTTCTTGCTTCAGCGATCCGGGCCTCAAGGATTTGTGCGACGCCCGCATCGACCGGAAGCCTATTGATGTTCGGGATCTGGAACTCGCGGTCGAGAAATCCCGCCTCGGCGTCGGAAGCAGGGGCTGCCTTCTTGCCGGTCAACCGTTCGACGATCTTCCGGCAGTGATCGAGCAAGGCGGCATCCGGAGCCTCGCCCTTCAGTTCCTTGCTGGCGACGTAAGCCTCGAGCAGCTCCTCCAGAACCTTGCCCACCAGCGCGTCGGGCTCCCGCTCCCAAAAGGCGCGCAGCTTCTTGGCCTTGGATGTCCCAAAGGTCTGATACTTGCGCGAGTGGATATCGACGCCGTGGCGGCGGAAGAACTCGGCAAAGGTGGCATCGCTGTAATCGAGGACATAGCCGCCACCCATGCCCAGCAGGCTTTCCAGATACCTCTTGTCGATATCGGAAAGGCTGCTCACACCTCGCCCTCCACGATCTTCTCAGCCTCGGCCACGCGAATCTCGCCGGACATGAGCCTGGGCAGCAGCAGGTCGCGGGTCTGGGCGAGGGTGCGGGATTCGCGTTCGTTGGCGATGATGCGTTCGAGCATCGGCG
>NZ_FQVK01000063.1 GCF_900129345.1 Ruegeria intermedia
TTAATTGGAGACTACGCAGCGTCGGGCCTGCTAACCACCAAAGGGGGTCAAAATTGGATGCCGATACAGGGTCAGTTTTGAATGCCGATTGACACTTCAGCGCGCGAGACACCGCCAAGACCGCGTCGAGGACCGTTGCCGCCTCTCTATTCCGAGTCTCCAAGGCCGATGCCGGAGATGAGCCTTGGCAGGAGTTGCACAGCGGCGTAGAGTGGCCCTAAGGGCTTTTCTTCCCGGCGATAGGTGCCAGTGTTCACGTCGATCTGCTTGTGCCCGAGAAGATCGCGGCGATCAATGTCGCTGACAAGCAAGGTCAGGCCGTCTTTGCCGCGGGCGTTGATCAAGGTGTCATTGACGTAGTGGCGCAGGCTCTTGGTGCTGTATCTCAAGGGGTTGCCGTCAAGGCTGCGCGAAAGACACTCGCGCATAACATGATCGAGATTGTCACCGAACTTCGGATCGTATGGAGGTGGCGGTGCGTGCGGATCGAGGCAAGCATCACGGATTTTTGCCGGGACCGCCGCCGGAAACAAAACAAATTGCTGTTTCGATTTGATTGTCGCAACAAACTCGAGAAAGCCCAATTCGATCAATTCCGGATGAATCGGGATCCGACGTTTGCTGTGCTTGTTCTTGAGACCGCGCAGGTGGTTGGCGCGAATGTAGATGTAGGGAATTCCATCTTCTTCAAGGACATCGGTGACCAAGAGACCTGCGATTTCGGCGCGACGTGCACCGGTATGTGCGAGCAGAAAATTGATCCAGTAATGATGATCCTTAAACAGCTTGGTCCCAGGTTTGTGCCGGTCCCGGAAATTCCTGCACCCTGTCCAAAGTGGGTGGGCAAAGAGCCTCCGGACGTCGGGAACGGTGAAGACAGCGGTCTTTTCCGCGTCGGTTCGATCGTCCTCCGGAACCAGGTTTGCGACCTTTGGCGTTCCGAATACCGGAGTTCCTTCGTACTCGGCATGCTCTAAGACCGACTTGATCGTCGTGAGGTGTCGCTCGATGGTTCCGGCCTCGAGCCCGATCTTGTCGTCGGGAATGGTCTTGGCGTCGTCAAGAAGTTCTTTGAAGGTCAAAGCCCGCTGGCGCGGGGATTTCCAATAGTGTTTCGGCATCGTTTTCGCCATTGCGTTGGCAAAGATTTCCAGGTGATGGGGCCGGATATCGGTTACCAACTGAATGCCAGTGATGTAAACGAACAGCGTGACGGACTTGAGGAGCTGGTTCTTGGTTTCAGCATTGCACTTCTTTTTTCGTGTCATCCGAACTGCGACACCGAACAGGTCATGCCCATAGACACGTTCGACCCTGGCGTCTTTGGCTTCGCCTGAAAACAGCGCTTCCTCCGGTTGTTGAAGTGCCTGATCGCGTTGATGTGCGATCGAATCTGCCGTGATGCGACCTTGGATCAACGAAACGCCTGGCGTGAGCACGGGGGCTGCCAGATGGGGTAGTTCAGCTTGGCATGAAGCCGACGTGCCAAGCGCAACCGATGGCTCCTCCTTGGATTGGGTCGTGCCACTGTTGCCAAGGGCATCTTCGGCCGGTGTCGGGTGAATGGGCCTGTCGGTTACATCGACCAAAGTCTGCAGCATTGCTGCAGCTGCGCTGCGGGCGGCCGAGCTGGAATGAAGTGGCACGGTTTGCACGGCGTCATGCGCTGCCATGCGGGCTTCCACTGCGGCCCAGCGAAGGCGCAGCTTTTCGTGCTGTGAAAGATGTTCGGGGCGCTTCAATTGAGCCGCGCGTTCTTGAACGCCCTGTTTGAACGCCGGTGAAATGAATTCCCTGAATTTGGTTGCCTGGATACGCGCTGCGATCGGACGCTCATCGACCGGAAGCTGAAGCAGGCGTTCCGGTGGCATCTCCTCACGCAGTCCGTCCTCGACAAGACTGCGAAGAACAAACGCTTCGAGGCGATGATGGCGCGCGCGTTCCGCCGTCAGGGATCCATCCATTCGCTCGATCATCCGCGCATTCCGCAACTCGTCCAGATAGGCGCGGAGTTCGGCCTTGAAGAAGGCCGGAACATCGACTTCTGGCAGCGTGAGATGTGCGTTTTTCTCGAGCATTCGATCCATGTGTGCGGTCAGTTGCACACAGGATCTATGAGCCGAGTTTCGATCCGTCGTCCCCAATGACACCATGACTGGCGGCAAATATGTGGATAACTTGGGAATCCGCCTGCGAAAGAAATAAATCCCGCGGCGTCGCGTCAGGTAAAGAGTGCCGTGCATCGTGACCTCGATTCTGGGTCACTGCCAGGAACGCCGCCAGATCCATCATCAGGCCGATTTGCAGGAGGCTGTGCAACCTCGTGTGTAACCAGCTGTGTAACCAAGCCCTCAGCCCAACTGAGCGAATTGGTTCAGGCGCCTGCTCTTAAACGATTTTTCCGAGAAGATGGCTGGGGTGGTAGGATTTTTTGTCATGATTTCAATTTGTTAGCAATCTTTGGATGTCTGGTCAATTTCGGAAGCGCGGAAACGAGGGTTTGATAGCTGCCTGTGTCTCATCAAACTGTATGAGATGAGCTCCGGTGCGACGGCGTATCCGCTGAGGATATGCGGCGTTTTGCCCGAGTTGGCTTGAGCGGCTTGCGCAGGTTGTCGGAGGTCGAAGTCTTGCCAATGGCCGACCGGAGATTTTCTTTGTTCAGTTGGCCAGAGAAGGGCCAGCTTCACGTATGGCCGCCGATATCGGAACGGCGTGAAATTCCACCAATCACTCCGATCCGAATATGGCAGGTGTAAAAAGCCATTGGCAGGAGACACTAACAGCTTCTTGCGTTACCGGCGGGTCAGGAACTCTTCCTTCAGCGCATCGTTGTCGACCCCCGCCGCGCCGACTGGTCGCTGCGGCACCTCAGCGGCGCCGTCGCACAATGCCGGGAAGTTAGTGTCCGAGCACGTGGTGTAATTTCTGCGCCGTCAAAGGTGTGATCCCTGGTGGCCACCGAGGTGTATAGTCGAGGTGGAGTTTGGACGCTTCAACCACGAACCACACGGAGACCCCGATGACCAAGACCACCATGGACCTAACCGAGCTTCTCGCAAAGCAGGATGGCGGCAGGATGGATGACGTGAACCGGACTTTCTCGGTCCCGACGGCTCGGTCGCGAACCCTGGGCACCTTCTCCGGCACCGGGCCGATCCCGGTGATGACCTCGCGCTCCGGCAGATAGCCATGGCGCACGAGGAGGGACCGGCCATCTTCGGTCTTGTCGTCGGCATGGGCGGCAAGCAGAGCGGCCAGCTCCGCTTCCACGGCCTGCTCGATCAGGCGACGCGCGCCGGAGCGCAAGATATCCGTCAGCGGATCAGGCGAAAATCCCGATGGATCAGGCAATGGCGTAATGGTAGTCTTAGTCATCTGGCATATCCCTTTCTCTCCAGAGAATTGACGGCGCGTGAACACCGCCATGATATGCCGCCCTTCAGGGGCCATCACCAACTTTCAGCTATATCTCTCTGGCGTCGAGCAAATCTTTGATGCGGTTGAACTCCGATGATATGTCGTCTCCAACGCCGGTTTGATCCGCCGAATTTCGAAGAATACAGAGGTGGTTCGGTTCGTTTGAACAGTTTCGAGCCGTTTTGTAGGTGGATTTCCCGCTCGGTTATGCCGCGACCGGGATTGGTCGCGACGGGTTG
>NZ_FQVK01000064.1 GCF_900129345.1 Ruegeria intermedia
CTGGTTCGGATGAACGTCAAACTGCGTCGCCAATTCGCTCATCGTTTTGTCGCCCTTCAAAGCTGCCAATGCCACTTTCGCCTTGAATGCAGGGCTGTGGTTCCGCCTCGGTCGTCTTGCCATATTCACTCCTTCGTCCCGGCACGCTGCCGGATCAGGAGCGGAAAATCCACCTAACTCATCTGTTCAGATTTCTCGGACCACCTCTGTCCTCCCAATAGGGGCTGTCGCGATACTTGTCGCGCGCGTTGCGGTCGCCGCCCAGATGGTGGTTGTAGTAATAGCCCTGGAACACGCAGTGGTGCTTCAGGATCCAGTGGGTGCGTTCACTGACATAAGGCTTCATCATCGCCGCTGACAGCTCGCCGTGGTTGTAGGGCGACAGGATGTCGCCCACGTCATGGATCAGCGCTGCGACTATGATTTCCTCGTCCGCACCGTCCTCGTAGGCGCGCGTCGCGGCCTGCAGGCTGTGCTGGTACCGGTTGACCGGATAGGGCGTCCATTCTTCGTCCAGTGACCGGATCGCGGCCAAAATTCTGTCGGGCAAGGCCGCGTTGTAGGCCTCTTCGTAGGCCATGACCGCATCCCAATCGGCTTTCGTCGCTTCTTCGAAACTGGTCCAGGCAGGTGTGTGGCGATTGTCCGGCATGGCGCGCCCCTCGGTTGGATGTCGCGCCGAGAGTAGCGCGGCGAATTGCATCCTCAAAGAGAAATGACCCGCAGTGTTTCCGTCAGGCCGCCGCCGGACGTGCCGCGTCGGACCGGCCGCGCGAACGAATCAACGGCCGGCCGGCCAAGGCCAGAAACGCCCCCGACACGATCACGCCAAGCGCCGCCGGCGCATAGAGCAGAGGCCACAGCTGCGGGTCGCCGATGACGATCGGCGAAACGAACCCACGCACGCCTTCAAGCAGAACAAGGATCGTGAAGGCTCCGAAGATCTGCGGCCACAGACCGAAACGCGAAAAGCTGCCCAGCATCAGCGTTGCATATCCGACCAAGGCAACGGCCACGCAGATCGCAACCCACGAGAACCGCTGATGAAGTTCATCCACCAACTGCCCGACGGAATGCCCCTCTTGCGCAGCCAGAGCATCCAGATCGCCCAGAAGTTCGGCCGTCGGAATGGCCTCGGGGCTGCGCCGGCCCAGGTCCGATTTTCGGGTCAGTTCCGAAATGTCATAGGCGGCGTCTTCGAACCGCGTCGACGCAAGCGTTCGGCCGTTCTGGTTCAGCCTCAGCGCCAGCCCGTCCACCATGACCAAGTGTACGCCCGACGCGTTGTTCACCAGGTAGGCCGAGGCACTGGAATAGGTGACCGGATTGGCCTTGTTGCGCCGGTCCGACACGAAGACCTCGTGCAATGTCCCGTCCAGATCAATTCGTCCGATATAGACCGTGACGCCTGACACCGGGTGCATGAATTCGCCCTCGTTCAGCAACTGCGCGGTAATGTCGGCGGCAACTTCGGATTCGCGCCGTTCGAACTGATCGACCGAAGCGGGGCGCAGGAACACGCTGATGATCCCCATCATCACGCCTGCGACCACGCCAAACAGAAAAACCGCGCGCCCCAGCCGCCACGGGCTTGAGCCCGTGGCCAGCATCACCGTCAGCTCGCTTTCGCGGGTCAGGCGGTTCGTCACATATACGGCCGCCGCGAACACGGCCATCGGCATCACCGTGCGGATCAGCGTCGGCAGCGTCAGCGCGGTGAACTCGAGAAACACCATGGCCGACTGACCGCCGCTGATGACGCGCTCGAACAGACTGACCGAGCGGGTGATCCAGAAGACCCCCACCAGCACCAAGGTGAAAAAGCCGAAAAGAACCAGCAGTTGCCGCAGGAAATACCCGTCAAATCGCGACATGTGACCTCGTTCATCTGTTCCTGCGATCACGCGGACAATAGGCCATTTGCAAGCCGGAAGAAACCGTGATCACACAACGCTGCGCACGATGATTCGACGCGGGCACACGGAATCGATGGTCGGGTCGAGGGAAATGGCAGGGGCAGCAGGGTTCGAACCCGCGACCTACGGTTTTGGAGACCGTCGCTCTACCAACTGAGCTATACCCCTGTACTGCGCTTCAGATATGCCAGCCACGCGGCGGACTCAAGAGGCTTTTTGCAGTTTCCGGCACCTTGCGGTTCCGACAAACAAGTTGCACGGGCCGCGCAGTTCGCTAAGACAGGGCTCGGCCAGCAAAAGGATACCTGCCGTGAGCCTGCGCAAGAAGATTGCAGACAGCGAAACCGTTCTGAACTGGGCGGCCCGGCGTGTCGCCGGATATATTCGACTGGTCCATCGCAACACGCGGTGGCAGCGGATCGGCTACGAAGAGCTGGACAGGCTGGCCGAACAGAGCGAGCCGGTCATCGTGGTGCTGTGGCATCAACGGTTGGCGCAATCGCCCTATTTCTTCCCGTTGGACAAGGGGCGCATCTGTTCGATCACCTCGGCCGCACGCGCCGGCAGCATGGTGGGCCGGGTACAGAAACTGTTCGGCATGGATACCATCGCCATGTCCAGCCATAAGCGCCACGTGGCACTTTCCCGCGAAGTGCTGGGCAAGATGAAGCAGGGCATCTCGATCGGCATCGCCGCCGACGGCCCCAGGGGCCCCGAACGGGTGTCGTCAACAGTGCCGCTGGTGTGGGCGCGCAGCTCGGGCAAACGGGTGTTCGGGATCACGTATTCCGTGCGCCATGGCCGTGAGGCCGGCACCTGGGACAGGCTGCTGCTGCCACGCCCCTGGCGCAACGAAGGGGTGTTCCTGTGCCGCGAATGGACCGAAACCGTCCCGCGCAAGGCGACGGACAAGCAGATGGAAGCCCTGCGTCAAAGCCTTGAGACACACATGAATTCCATCACTGCCGAGGCGGACCGGATGGTCGGGCGTGAACCCTGGAAACCCGAACACCAGCATTCGACCCAGTAGCAGAGAGGTCCCCGGAACATATCCGTGGTTGAGAATTCCGAGAAACCGGATTTCGGCTTTCATTGAATACCGTCGCAGTGTCAAAAAAGGCCGCCTCCCTGGGAGCCCAGCCGTTTACTTAATCGTAGCCGTGACGAAAGCGCCGCGGCTACTTTTCGCAGTACGGTGTGAAGAACCCGCAGGCAGTGGCGTCCGAGGATAAAAAAATAGCCCGTGACCTGCCCCCCGCTGGTCCCTCGTTCATAACGAGAGTCTGCGGGTTTGGGTTTGATAGTCTTCGGTTTCGGTTTGGGCAAGCGCGCAGGGC
>NZ_FQVK01000065.1 GCF_900129345.1 Ruegeria intermedia
GACAACGTCGGCTTCACCGTCGAGCTGATCGCCCCGATCGCGATGGAAGACGGTCTGCGTTTCGCCATCCGCGAAGGCGGCCGCACCGTCGGCGCGGGTGTTGTTTCCAAAATTATTGAATAATTTTGGAAAGCGGTGGGCGGCAGTTGCTCCGCAGGAGCAGTGAGAGCCCACACCATCGAAACTAAAGAAGGCCGTCCCACATCGGGGCGGCCTTTTTCTTGTTTTGTTTGTTTCTTAACTTGAAATAGGTTTTCGTATGGCGACCAGAGATCAGCTCTATGCGAAGTTCGGAATCACTGCAGAAGCGGCGCAGCTCTTCGAAGTCGCACTCGGCACTGTTGTGTTGGCGAGTAAGGGACATAACAACAATTGGTACAACGAACAGGACCCGAAGGCGGCGGCAAAGGCTTTAGAAATCATTGAATCCAGCACGTTGGGCAGAGTCTTAGAAATGCTAAAACATGAACTGCACTTTGAAGACGATCTAATCATAAGTCAGTTCAAACGAGGCTTGGTCGCGAGAAACAGGCTTTTTCATGGGTTCTTTGAGCGCCACAACTTCAAGATTCAGTCCGAGGAGGGTCGGGACGATATGGTCGCCGAGTTGGAAGAGTTGCATGAAGAGCTGTTTCGGTGTTGGAGAGTGGCTGAAGGCCTCGCGAATACGCTTGCAGAAGGCCTCATCGCCGAAGAGTAAGTTTAGACGCATACTTCAGGTGAAAGCCCAATCAAATAGGCCTTGCCAAACCCCACCAACCCCACTAAGACGCGCGGGTTCTCATGCAGAACGTGAAGGCGGGGTGATTCCCGCCTTTTGGGTTCGATGAGGGTTGGCGATGAGCGCCTGTCCTCCTCTCAACTCCAACGCCTGAAAAAAAGGCTGTTACGATGCAAAGCCAAAACATCCGTATTCGGCTCAAGGCATTTGACTATCGCGTCCTGGATGCCAGCACGCAAGAGATCGTCAACACTGCCAAGCGGACCGGCGCGCAAGTGCGTGGCCCGATCCCGCTGCCGAACAAGATCGAGAAGTTCACGGTTCTCCGTGGCCCTCACGTTGACAAGAAATCCCGCGATCAGTTCGAGATCCGTACGCACAAGCGTCTGCTCGACATCGTAGATCCGACCCCCCAGACCGTGGACGCGCTGATGAAGCTCGACCTCGCCGCTGGTGTGGACGTCGAGATCAAGCTGCAGTCGTAAGATCGGAGGGTATTGATGATGCGCTCTGGTATTATCGCAAAGAAAGTCGGCATGACCCGGCTGTTCATGGAAGACGGTCGTCAGATTCCTGTCACCGTTCTGCACCTGGACAACCTGCAGGTCGTCGCACAGCGCACCGCTGACAAGGACGGCTACACCGCCGTTCAACTGGGTGCCGGTGCCGCCAAGGCAAAACGCACCTCGAAGGCCATGCGCGGCCATTTCGCCGCCGCCAAGGTCGAGCCCAAGCGCAAGCTGGCCGAGTTCCGCGTGTCGGAAGACGCGCTGATCGAAGTGGGCGCCGAGATCTCGGCGGATCACTTCGTCGAAGGTCAGAAGGTTGACGTTTCGGGCACCTCGATCGGTAAAGGCTTTGCCGGTGCGATGAAGCGCCACAACTTCGGTGGTCTGCGCGCCTCGCACGGTGTCTCGATCTCGCACCGTTCGCACGGTTCGACCGGTCAGTGTCAGGACCCGGGCCGCGTGTTCAAGGGCAAGAAGATGGCCGGTCACATGGGTGCTGCCCGTGTCACCACGCAAAACCTCGAAGTCGTGAAAACCGACGCCGAGCGTGGCCTGGTCTTCATCAAGGGTGCCGTTCCCGGGCCGAAATCGGGCTGGGTCACCGTCAAGGACGCCGTGAAGAAGAAAGCGCCCGAGGGTCTGCCGTTCCCGGCTGCTCTGAAAACTGCTGCGACCGAGGCTCCGGCCGTCGACGCGCCCGCGGAAGGGGGTGAAGCATGAAACTTGACGTGATCAAACTGGACGGCAAGAAAGCCGGCGACATCGAGCTGGACGAAGCTCTGTTCGGCCTCGAGCCGCGTGCGGACATCCTGCACCGTGTGGTCCGTTGGCAGCGCAACAACGCGCAGGCCGGCACCCACAAGGTCAAGACCCGGTCCGAGACCAGCTACTCGACCAAGAAGATCTATCGCCAGAAGGGCACCGGTGGCGCACGTCACGGTGACCGCAACGCGCCGATCTTCCGCAAGGGTGGCATCTACAAGGGCCCGACCCCGCGTTCGCACGGCCACGACCTGCCCAAGAAGTTCCGCAAGCTGGGCCTGCGCCACGCACTGTCGGCCAAGGCAAAGGCTGGTGAGCTGGTCGTGATCGAGGCTGCCGAAGCCGAAGGCAAGACCGCCGCTCTGGCCAAGCAGGTTGCAAACCTGGGCTGGAAGCGCGCTCTGGTCATCGACGGCGCCACCGTGAACGAAGGGTTCGCCCGCGCAGCCCGCAACATCGAAGGCCTGGATGTCCTGCCGTCGATGGGCGCAAACGTCTATGACATCCTCAAGCGTGACACGCTTGTGCTCACCAAGGCGGGTGTCGAAGCACTGGAGGCTCGACTGAAATGAGCGCGAAGGCAGAACACTACGACGTGATCCGCAAGCCGATCATCACCGAGAAATCGACCATGGCGTCCGAAAACGGCGCGGTTGTCTTCGAAGTGGCGATCGACGCCAACAAGCCGCAGATCAAAGAGGCCGTCGAGGCGCTGTTTGGTGTGAAGGTCAAGGCGGTGAACACCACCGTGACCAAAGGTAAGGTCAAGCGGTTCCGCGGCCAGTTGGGCAAGCGGAAAGACGTCAAGAAGGCTTATGTGACCCTGGAAGAGGGCAACACCATCGACGTGACCACCGGTCTCTGATCGGATCCGTCTTTGGAGACAGAGATGAAAGCCCCCGCCGAAAGGCGGGGGTTTTTTGTTTGGTATCACGGCACCGGCGACCAAGTCTGGTGCCGGTTCCGGTCTTCCTGTCAGGGTTTCGCTTCGGTCGCTTGACCTGCCCCCCGCAAAATCCCTCACTGTGATGTAGAGTCTGCCCAACCCTGAAGGAGCAGACATATGCGAAAGAGCCGTTTCACCGAGGCGCA
>NZ_FQVK01000066.1 GCF_900129345.1 Ruegeria intermedia
TGACGCATTCCGCGTCGTGGGGCATGAAGAGAAAAAAGCTTGCCATCATTTGCTGGCAAGCTTTTGTTTTTTAATCCAGAAAAATGCGGCTTCCAGCATCGAAAACAACTAAATCTGCGTAGATTTTTCTACGCAGATCTGCCCGCAGTTTTTAGTGAATAAAAGTTCCAAAAAACGACTGATGATCGCTTCGTTTTTTGAACATATAGCCAATATCCATATCCCGCAAGCTTGTCTTGCCGCTTCGGCGGCGTTGTCTCATTGCGCCGCAAAGCCACTTCCGCTCAGCCCCTAAGACCATTAGAGGACAAGAAAAAAGCGAGGGTGGATTCGCGGCAGTGGCCGGAGGATCCATGGCAGATTTGGCAAGCTTCAGCGTAGATCTCGAAGAGATTTGTCCAGAACACGGACCCGTCGGTTTGAACTCCTGCCCAAACCCGGATTGTCGGGCTTTCGGCTTTGGATTTCGCGCAGTTCCGAAACGCCTGCCGCGTGTTGGCAGGAAAAAGACTCGGTGCGAAACTGCGGCGGCGGTGCAGTATTTTCAACTACATAGGCCCGGATCATACACGCTCACCGGAACAGACAAGGAGAACGCTCGTGTGTGCCGGGCCTTCGAGCGCAAAAAAGACCCGCTCGAATGGCGCGACAATCGAACAATGACCTGTCGGGCGGAGCTCCTGAATGGAACCATCTGTGGAACCAAGTTCACTATCCTCTCCGAAGACCACCTGAACGCCGAAGTCGACCGACTTCGAAATATGAATGGTGTTCTAAACGGTCCCGCTTGCGGGGCCTGTGGGCGGCGCTATCTGGACGCACCGGAAGAGTTTTCCATGAACGGCGCTCATCAAAGGAAAACAGCTGGCGGGGGATCTGCCCCAAAGGCCATCCGCGTTATTCATCGTCCGTGCAAAGGTTGCCGCGGCGCGCGTTTCACGATTTCGATCCCGCACGCAAGGCAAAAAACCACAAAAGATAACATCAGGATTCTAAATGCTCTGGTGAACAGTGCAGGGATCAACGACGTGCGAAGAATCCTGGGGGCAAACGGCACTGGAAGCAAGATAGGCATCAGTCGGATTTACGACCGGATTGCTTGGTTCGAGCAAGTCTTCTTGGCCTACGAACGCGAGATGCTCAAGCGCTGGAAGAAAAAGAAAGAGAGGTCGCGCAAAGAAACCGTGCATCGCCTAAGTCATGACGACCTAATCCTGTCTGTGAACTGGGAGGCCTCATCAACACGGGCCACCACTCAGCTGAACTGTGCTGTTACTGCAGATGTCGACAGCGGATACGTCTATCGGATCGACGTCGATTTCGACCCAACCGTTTCCCCTATTGAGTTCTTTCGGCAGAGCTTCCTCGACGAAATGGGAATGCCCCAGAATATTGCTTGGTCGCCGGCCAGAGCGGGAGGCAGCAGAATGCCGTTGTTTGCATGGCAGCGGCCTACGGGACGCTATCATGAACCACATTTTTTCGCCGCATGTGAGAACGAACTGAAGGCTTTCATGAAACGCGCCAGTCGCGCAATGGGGAAAAAGGATGCCCAACTTCAGGCCATTCTCTCCCGTGTGGAAAGGGAAATCGATACAGTCCGGCTTATTGGTCAAGACTGGTTTGGCTTCAAGGTGGACGCCGAACATACAGGCGGATCGTTTCGCGGCATGACGACCAGGGATATTTATACGAAGGCCGCGCATTTTGTTGCGTTGAAGGAGATGCTTCCAGCCGGCTCGATTATTCTGACCACCGAGCAAGAGGCAACGCTTCCGCGCTTGTTGCCTCACATCTTCCGAGACGAAATCCAGCAGAACCGTTTCGTTTGGCTCGCTATGGCTTTTAACAAAAAGGCCAAGAAGCCGGAGATCCTTCGGAAGGTGAAAGATTACCGGGATCAATGGCAGAAGTTTTACAATGAAGGGCTATACGACAAACGTTTCGATCTGGGACAGGATCCACAGGAAATCACCAAAGCATTCATCGCTGAAAAGATGAAAACTGCCGTTCGCACCGGATCAAAGGGTGATCGCCCATTTCCCATATCAAACTTTGAACAGGCCTTTATGCCATCGCTTTGGGTGCAGACTCCGACGCAAGCCAGTGGAGAACTCGACAAGACGGTCGGCTTCCCTCTCGTTGGCACCTGGTTGCGAAATGAGTTGCGGCCATTGCCTTTCAACACGGATGTCCAGACGCTGGATCATGAAGTGAAGAATGAGATCGCCGAACTCGTATACAACGCAACTCTGCAGCCAGTGTCGACTTTTATGAATGCGGTTCGCGAACGCCTCGGCGCGACCGTTCGCGCTGGCGGTGGCGCCCGGGTCGGTGGGTCCTATGTCCAAGGAGCCATGTTCAATCCGCGGATACTGATCTCGTTGCTGAATATTTTCCGGGTCCACTACAACTACTTCGAGTTGCGGCCCTATGTGGCTCCGCACAATGAGGAAAAGGAAACCAAGGGCCGTAGTAGTAGTCACTGGGCTATCCGCTATCCGGGCACAGACGAACTGATACCGCTTCGACCATTGAATAAACGCACGCCGCAGAAGAAAACTCCAGCGATGCGCCATGGTATTGAAGCCCATGTCCGAGATAAGTGTGGGGCTTTGCAGGTGCCGAACCTCTACCGAACGCTTTACCGCCCTTGGCTCTATGCAGGAACCCCTGTCGGAAAGCGGTTCGAGCGGTCCCGGAGAAGCCAGGTTTGATTTCCGTGTTGCCCTTGACGGACCAATCTACCTGCCAAGATGGTTTTGTCTTTCATTGCCGGAAATCAGATTGATAGGTATTGAGTAGACGGGATTAGGAGGTAAATCATTGACGAACGAGCAGAAAAAGAATCTTGAGCGGACACTCTGGA
>NZ_FQVK01000067.1 GCF_900129345.1 Ruegeria intermedia
CATTTCATCGGAATTCTCCTTTCCGGCCCAGTTTGCCTTTGTCAAACGGCACGGCAATTGATTTCCACAAGATGGGAGGAAAAAAATCTTGCGGGTCGGCATCATGAGCCCAGCCCCAGCCGCCGGGCCTCGTCCCTGAGCGCCAGAAACAGAAGATCGCCGTCGCTGTTTGGGGACCGTTCCGAACCGTTCCGGATCAGGGCGATTTCACGCCTGGCCGACGGCAAGGCCAATGGCCGAACCACCACCTCCGGGTCGTGCACCGCCTGGCGACCGGCGTAGAGCTGAGGAACGATGGCCACACCCGCGCCTGAAGCCGCCATCATCCGGATCAAATCCAGGCTTGTGCCCTCGTATTCGTCGGAAATCATGCCCCCGCAGTCGGATGCCAGCGCATAGACCATGCGCGCCAGCCGATGGCGCGCGTCAAGCGTCAGGAAAATCCGGCCACGCAGCTCTGCCGGATCCACCGCGCCGCTTCCGCGAGCCAACGGATCGTCCCCGGCCACCAGAATGTACAAGTGTTCAGAGAAGAGCGTTTGCTGCAGCGTTCCGGGATGGTCTTCGGGCGTCGAGATGATCCGGTCGAATCGACCTGATCGCAGCCCCTGTTCGAGGTCTTGCGTCGGCTCCTCACGCACGACCACGCGCAGGTTCGGAAAGTTCTGGTGAACATGGGCGACGACCCTGGGAAGGAGCCACGGCCCGATCGAGGGCAGAACCCCCAGGCGAAGCCGCCCGCCGAACGGAACCTCGCCCGCCACGCTGGCGCGGAGATCTTCGACGGCACGCATGATGCCTTGGGCGCGCCGCACGACCTCGGCGCCCTTGCCCGTCAGTTGCACGCCGGACCGGCTGCGCTCGAACAGGCGCACGCCAAGGTCGCGCTCGACCTCGGCGATCTGGGCGGAGAGGCTGGGCTGGCTGACGTTCAGCGCCTCGGCGGCCGGATTGAAGGGCCCCAGTCGGGCCACCGCCGTTATGTATTCCAGCTGTCGCAAGGTCGGGCGCATCACATAGCCTGAAGCTATCAAAATTACGTTTAGTTTATATTTCCGCTCTCTTTCCGGTCAAGGCATGTGCAGCCAAACGTCACGGAGATTCACATGCAGCACATGCTCGAAACCCTTTCCAACAACCTCCTTGTCCCCACGATCCTGTTCTTTGTGCTGGGATTGATCGCGGCGCTGGCGCGCAGCGATCTGTCGATACCTGCCGGTGCTGCGAAATTCATGTCGCTCTACCTTTTGCTCGCGATCGGCTTCAAAGGCGGCGCGAGCCTTGCCGCGCACGGACCCACGGCCGACCTGTTCGTGGCCATCGGCGTCGGCGTGTTCCTGTCCTTCGCCCTGCCGTTCCTCGCCTATCTGCTACTGCGAATGATGACCAGGCTGGATCCGGTGAACGCGGCGGCGGTGGCGGGCCACTACGGGTCGATCTCGATCGTCACCTTCGTCACGGCGGTGAGCCTTCTGGACCTGACCGGCGTTGCGCATGACGGCTACATGGTCGCCGTTGCCGCCGCGATGGAGGTCCCGGCGATCCTTTCGGCGCTGTGGCTGGTGCATCGCTTTGGCAGCAACGAGCCCAGGACCGACGGACTTGGCCGTGACCTTTTGGCCAACGGTTCGATCGTTCTGCTGACGGGTTCGTTTGCCATCGGTGCCATTACCGGCGGTGAGGGATTGGAACTGATCGCGCCCTTCGTCGTCACGCCCTTTACCGGCATCCTCTGCCTGTTCCTGCTGGACATGGGTCTGGTCGCCGGCGGCAGCCTTCTGGCGCATCGCCGGCTCCTTTCCCCCGGCCTGTTCCTTTTCGGGGTGGTGATGCCGATCCTGGGTGCCCTTTCAGCCTGGGCGCTTGGGTCGGTTGTCGGCATGGCGGGGGGCAACCTGTTCGTGCTGATGGTCCTGGCCGCCTCGGCCTCGTACATCGCCGTGCCGGCAGCGATGCGGATTGCCGTGCCCAACGCCGAGGCCGGCATCTACGTCACCCTGTCGCTTGGGCTGACATTCCCCTTCAACATCACCATCGGCTTGCCCATCTACCTGACATTGGCCTTGTGACGCGGTAGATCGCGGATCATTAGACGCGGCGAGCATAGAGACAGGACGTGGCGACAGGAATCTCGGAACATCTTGAGGCGGTGATTGCCGACCTTGCCGGCGAAGAGGTCACCATTGTCGAGATCATCGCGCGCCTTGGCAACCGCGCGCACGGGCTGGCGATCCTGCTGTTCGCGCTGCCCTGCACGCTGCCGATGCCCTATGGCATCCCGACCGCGTTCGGAACCGCGATCCTGCTGGTTTCGCTGCAACTGCTGCTGTGGCCTGGCCGCAGCCTTTGGTTGCCGCGTTTCCTTGGCGCTCGCACCATCGCGCGCGCCGACCTGCAGCGGATGCTGGACAAGGCGCTGCCGCTGGTCCTACGCCTCGAGCGGCTCACGCATCCGCGGCACGAATGGGCAGCCGGCGCGCTGGGCCGCACGATCACCGCAATCCTTTGCGCGGTCTGCGGCTTCACCATGCTGTTGCCCATTCCGTTCATCGGCAACATTCCCCCCGCGATAGCGGCCACGGCCCTTGCCGTGGGGCTCCTGCAACGGGACGGACTGTTCCTGATGGCGGGTTTCGTGCTTTTCTCCGCAGCCATGGCCATACTGGCGGCGGCATGGTGGGGCATACTCAACGGCGTGACGTGAGGCTTCCTCCAGATACGACATGACAACCGGATTTGAACCAACAGGACCATGAACCAGCCGATGCACCAACCGCCCGC
>NZ_FQVK01000068.1 GCF_900129345.1 Ruegeria intermedia
GCTGCTGGGAATACCGAGCATCGCCAGCGTCTGCCTGACCGGCAGGTGCGAGGCTTCCACCGTGCGGATGATTTCAAGCTTCTCAGAGGCGGGGTGTCCGTCGTCAGAGTTTTCCGGACATCATGAGCGGTTTCGTATCGGAGCCTCTGGTTCACTTTCTGTCTGAGTTTAGGCGGCAGCGGCTTGGTGCTGCAACCGGCGTTTTCGGATTGTCTGCTTCTTGATCTCCTCTCTCATCTTCAGGATCTTCGTGCCTCGGCCGTGATAGACATCGGCGGGTGTTAGGTTGGCCAGGCTCTCGTGGTAGCGGTGGTTGTTGTAGTGATCAACGAAGGCGCCGATCTGTCGTTCCAGGTCGCCGGGCAGGAAGTAGTTTTCCAGCAGAACCCGGTTCTTGATCGTCTGGTGCCAGCGCTCGATCTTGCCTTGGGTCTGCGGGTGATGCGGCGCGCCACGAACATGGTCCATTCCCTTTTGCTCAAGGTATTCGGGCAACTCAGAGGCAACGTAAGACGAGCCGTTGTCGCTGAGCAGCCGAGGCTTTTGAATGACCGTCGCGCTATCGCAACCGGACGCCTCCAGCGCCAGGTCCAGCGTGTCCGTGACATCGCTGGCCTTCATCGTCGTGCACAGCTTCCACGCGATGATGTAACGACTGTAGTCGTCCAGGATCGTGCTGAGATAGAACCAACCCCAGCCGATCACCTTGAGATAGGTGAAGTCGGTCTGCCAGAGCTCGTTCGGACGGCTGGTCTTGTCGCGGAACTCATCCGCTGCCCGGATCACCACATGCGCAGGGGCGGTGATCAGATCCTCAGCGCTGAGGATGCGATAGACGGAGGATTCCGAGACAAAATAGCGCTTCTCATCGGTGTATTTGACGGCCAGTTCGCGCGGCGTCAGGTCTTCGTGCTCCAGCGCAAAGTCGATAACATCGTCGCGAACCGTATCCGGGATGCGGTTCCAGACCGACCCGGGCCGGGGTGAGCGATCGGCAAGCGCATCGAGACCACCGTCGCTCCAGCGCGCGTACCAGTCGTAGTAGGTGCTGCTGGGGATGCCGAGCATCTTCAGGGTTTGCCTAACCGGCAGATGTGATGCCTCGACCGTGCGGATGATCTCCAGCTTCTCAGACGCAGGGTATCTCATTCTCCGTCCTCCCCACCCCCGATCATGCTTTTTTTGAGCAGCCGGTTCTCAAGCGTCAGTTCGGCAACCACCTCCTTCAGGGCCGCGGATTCCGAACGCAGTTCCTTCACTTCGGGGGCTGTCGCCTGCCTGGCCGTATCCCCCGACAACCGGGCTTTCCCGGCCTCCAGGAACTCCTTCGACCAGGAATAATACAGGCTCTCGGCAATCCCCTCACGGCGACACAGGGCAGAAATACTCTCTTCGCCGCGAAGGCCAGCCAGAACGATCCTGATCTTCTCCTCGGCAGAGTAATGCTTGCGCGTCTTACGCTTGATGCCCCTGACCAGCTTGTCAGCGGCGTCTTTCGATGTTCCGGATTTCTTGTTCATCTTCGCTCCATAATGGCTTCGATGAACCAGAAATCCTCCGTTGCTCAAACCCCTAAATCTGTCCGGTAGGTGCTGACGTCAGACAGGCGGGGTATCTCATTCTCCGTCCTCCCCATCCCCGAGCATGCTTTTTTTGAGCAACCGGTTCTCAAGCGTCAGTTCCGCAACGACCTCCTTCA
>NZ_FQVK01000069.1 GCF_900129345.1 Ruegeria intermedia
GCGGCGCAACCGGATCGAACGGTTTTTCTCAAAGCTCAAGCACTACAGGGCCATCGCCACCAGATACGAGAAACATGACGCCAACTTCCTCGCCCCAGTCAAACTCGCCGCAACACGCATCTGGTTGCGCGTCTATGAGTCGGTGACCTAGGCGACCTGGAGGAAAAATCCCGTGGCAGGAGAGGGCGTCCACGACCTTCGATGCTTTTTTCATGCGTTTCCGCTCATCTTTCAGCCAGGGATGCCATGCAGAATACTCTAACTGGGATCGAGGGCGTTTCATGGAACACGCCACTGCGGCTAGAGAAGCGAAGAAAAATACTTGAATTTTGTTGCCAATAACTTGCCCCCTTCGCGCGCGCAATCACGCTTTGTTCTGCTTGGCTTGCACATTTTATGGCCGTCCCACAAAATTCGATTGCCTATCGTTTTTTGCCTTGTGAGCAAGGTGAATAGGGTTGTATACGCATCGGCGGAGACGTGGCCGAGTGGTCGAAGGCGCTCCCCTGCTAAGGGAGTAGGCGGGAAACCGTCTCGAGGGTTCGAATCCCTTCGTCTCCGCCACCATTATATTTTTTCCCTTACATACAGTGGGTTATGGGAAGAGCTGGCGAACCTTCTTCATTGGTTCGCCAACCGTCATTTTAGTTGGTGTTGCCAAACTTCTTTGTCATCTTCTTCATAGCGCTTCTCGCCATTTTAGCTCGATCAGCCTCTCTGGTGTAGCGCTCAACCTCAGAAATTGTCTTATGGCCGGTAATCGCCATGATTTGATGAGCAGAGGCACCAGCTTCTGCGAGGCGCCTCGCAATCGCTTTCCGAAGTCCGTGGGAAGTGCATCTTGACAGTCCTGCAGCTTGGCACCACTCCCGCATGTCTTTACCGAGACCTTTCTCGGATCTTTGCCTGCCAGCTTTGGTTTGCAGAAAGGTTTCATTTTCTGCGGGGAGCGTGTCGAGAACGGCTTGGAGAGTCGGGTGAATCGGTATGCTGATCTCTGTTCCACCGGCGGCTTCCGTTTTCTGACGAACGTAAGTCAATCTCCCGCCGGCAACGTTTGACCAGCCCAGCTTGACCGCATCGACCCTGGCGGTGCCCGTATATAGCATTAAGATCATGGCCGTATGTGGGACAGAGCCTGGCTTGTGGCAGTCTAAGAATCTCGAGATCTCTTCCTCCGTCCAAGTATGGAAACCTTTGGATTTGGCTTTGATAGGCTTGATGTTCGCCACTGGATTGTCGTTTCTCCACTCCAAATCTATCGCTTCTTGAAACAGTGCCATCAATCGATGACGAAGTTTCTTTGCCGCGAAAGGGGTGCCGGCCTTCTGATCGAGGATAGTCTTGATATGGCGCCTGCTGATGCTCACAGCCGAAAGGTGACCGTATTTGCCTCGAAACTCCTCCAGGATTCCCCGATAAACAGCTTTTGTGCTTGGTTTGAGCTTCCGATACTCAGTTTGTCAATCGGCATTCAAAACTGACCCTGTATCGGCATCCAATTTTGACCCCCTTTGGTGGTTAGCAGGCCCGGCGCTGCGTAGTCTCCAATTAACGCAGCAGTGGCGGGCCTGCGGGGTTTGGGATTGGCATTAGGCCCGGTTCTTGAAGCGCCAGCTTTCGTTGCCG
>NZ_FQVK01000070.1 GCF_900129345.1 Ruegeria intermedia
GGAGTGGGAGGCGCAGCAACCATCTTTTCACAAGGTCGAATAGCAGGCCTTTTGCAAACAGCTTCGCACGCGCCCATCCATAAACACCATCCTGCTTGCCCGCTCTCCTGGACGTCCGCCAGCGCGGCTACTTTCAATTTCCGATTGATTCCAATGGCCATTTCGGCCATTTCCCGTCATGGGAGGACCACCCATGACCGCACTTTCCGCCCGCGAGGCCAAGTACAACTTCGGCCGTCTGATCGACCTCGCCCGTGCCGAGCCGGTGGTGGTCGAGAAACACGGGCGCCCGGTCGTCGTGGTCCTGTCCGTCGAAGAATACGAAAGGCTGACCGGCAACAAGGTCGCCCCGTCCCGACTGGAAGGCGAGGAGTGATGGCAACGAACAACAACGCCCCCCTGGGCATCGAGGCAGAGCTGTTCAAGGCCGCCGACAAGCTGCGCGGCAACATGGAGCCGTCGGACTACAAGCACGTCGTCCTCGGCCTGATCTTCCTCAAGCACATCTCCGACAGCTTCGAGGCCAAGCACGCCCAATTGATGGCCGAATACCCCGAGGGCGCCGAGGACCGCGACGAATACCTCGCCGACAACATCTTCTGGGTGCCGAAGGAGGCGCGTTGGTCCCATCTCCAGGCCAGCGCCAAACAACCCACCATCGGCAAGATCATCGACGACGCCATGCTGGCGATCGAAAAGGACAACCCCTCGCTCAAGGGGGTGCTGCCCAAGGATTATGCCCGCCCTGCGCTCTCCGCGATCATGCTGGGCGAGCTGATCGATCTCATCGCCAACATCTCCACCCGCTCTGAGCAGGGGCAGGAGCGAGACCTCTTCGGCCGCGTCTACGAATACTTCCTCAAGGAATTCGCCGGCTCCGAAGGCAAACGCGGGGGCGAGTTCTACACGCCTCGCTCGGTCGTGAAAACGATGGTCGAGATGCTCCAGCCCTGGAAGGGCCGCGTCTATGACCCCTGCTGCGGCTCGGGCGGCATGTTCGTGCAGTCCGAAAGCTTCGTCGAGGCCCACGGCGGCCGCATCGGCGACATCGCCATCTACGGCCAGGAAAGCAACCACACCACCTGGCGGCTCTGCCGGATGAACCTTGCCGTGCGCGGGATAGACGCCGACATCCGCTGGAATTCCGAAGGCTCCTTCCACAAGGACGAGCACCCCAGCCTCAAGGCCGATTTCATCCTCGCCAACCCGCCCTTCAACGTCTCCGACTGGGGCGGCGAGCGGCTGCGCGAGGATCCGCGCTGGAAGTATGGCGTGCCGCCCAAGGGAAACGCGAACTTCGCCTGGCTTCAGCATATCCTTTACCACCTCTCGCCCACCGGCACGGCGGGCGTGGTGCTGGCCAACGGCTCCATGTCGTCCACGCAATCGGGCGAGGGCGAGATCCGCAAAAACATGATCGAAGGCGAGGTGATCGACTGCATGATCGCCCTGCCGGGGCAGCTCTTCTATTCAACCCAGATCCCCGTCTGCCTGTGGTTCCTGGCCCGCGACAAGTCGAACGGCATCGCGCGGGACAGGAAACTGCGCGACCGGCGGGGCGAGATCCTGTTCATCGACGCCCGCAAGCT
>NZ_FQVK01000071.1 GCF_900129345.1 Ruegeria intermedia
AGCGTGGCCATGTAGCGGTGCGCGGCGTCGAAGGGGATCACGGCCAGCCGGGCGATGCCCCGCCGCTCCTCCAACCGCCCGGCCTTTTCGGCCAGTACCAGAAGCGCGGCCTCCATCGGGTCTCCGGTGATCGCGCGGCCGTCCGGGCCATCGACGAGCGCGCTGTCGTTGCAGGCCATGCCGGCTTCGATGAGCGCGGCCAATGCGGTATCCTCGCCGTTCGCGCCGGCTTCGGGGAGAATCTCGCCATCCGGCAGGTAGCCGTCGCCCGTCACCTGGTAGCTGTCGGTGCGGGTGGTCACCTCGGCAGCCATCATCTCG
This sequence comes from Ruegeria intermedia, assembly GCF_900129345.1. GTDB lineage: Bacteria > Pseudomonadota > Alphaproteobacteria > Rhodobacterales > Rhodobacteraceae > Ruegeria > Ruegeria intermedia. Next base: position 322 of record NZ_FQVK01000071.1, read on the forward strand.
TTGCGGGTCAGCGTGCCGGTCTTGTCGGTGCAGATCACCGTCAGCGCGCCGAGCGTCTCGATCGCCGGCAGGCGGCGGACGATGGCGTGGCGGTCGGCCATCTTGCGCACGCCCACCGCCAGCGTGATCGTCAGCACCGCCGGCAGCCCCTCGGGGATCGCCGCGACCGCGAGCCCGACGACGGTCATGAACAGCTCTTCGAACGGGTGGTGTTGGACGAAATGGCCGTAGATCAGAAGCAGCCCCGCGCCGAACAGGATCAGCGCCGTGATCCAGCGGGCAAAGGCGTCCATCTTGCGCAACAGCGGCGTGGTCAGTTCCTCGACCCCGCCCAGCATCCCGCTGATCCGGCCGATCTCGGTCGCGCTGCCGGTCGCGGTCACGACCGCGCGGCCCTGTCCGGCCACGATGAGCGTGCCCGAGAACAGCATGTTCCTGCGCTCGCCCAGCGGGGCGTCTTCGGCGACCGCCTCGGTGGATTTCTCGACCGGCACGGATTCGCCCGTGAGGATCGCTTCCTGCGCCTTCAGGCGGCTGGCCTCGATCAGCCGGGCGTCGGCCGGCACACGGTCGCCGGCCTCGACCAGGATCACGTCGCCGGGAACGAGTTGTTCGGCCGGGACGCGCAGCCGCTGGCCGTCGCGCAGCACCGTGGCCTGCGGCGCCAGCATCCTGTGCAGCGCGGCGATGGCGGCCTCGGCGCGGCCTTCCTGCACGAAGCCGATGATTGCGTTGACCACCACCACGGCGAGGATCACCCCGGTGTCGATCCAGTGGCCGAGCCCGGCCGTGATCGCCGCGGCCGCCAGCAGGACGTAGATCAGCAGGTTGTTGAACTGCCGCAGGAAGCGGCGCAGCGGGCCGGCGCGCCGGCCCTCGGGCAGCGCATTCGGCCCGTATTGCGCCAGCCGTCTCGAGGCTTCCCCCTGCGACAAGCCATCGGGCGATGATTCGAGGGCGACCAGCGCGTCGAGGCTTTCCGTGGCGTGCCATTTCCCACCGGCTTCGACGGTAGTGGGGCGTTCGACGGCGGGCGGTTGGTGCATCGGCTGGTTCATGGTCCTGTTGGTTCAAATCCGGTTGTCATGTCGTATCTGGAGGAAGCCTCACGTCACGCCGTTGAG
>NZ_FQVK01000072.1 GCF_900129345.1 Ruegeria intermedia
CGCTGCGTAGTCTCCAATTAACGCAGCAGTGGCGGGCCTGCGGGGTTTGGGATTGGCATTAGGCCCGGTTCTTGAAGCGCCAGCTTTCGTTGCCGGTCTCGACGATTTCGCAGTGGTGCGTAAGGCGGTCGAGCAAGGCGGTGGTCATCTTTGCGTCGCCGAAGACGCTCGGCCATTCTCCGAAGGCCAGGTTGGTAGTGACGATGATCGAGGTTCGTTCGTAGAGTTTGCTGATCAGGTGGAACAGGAGCTGTCCCCCGGTCTGTGCGAAGGGCAGATAACCCAATTCGTCGAGGATCAGGAAGTCGAGCCGGGAGATCAGATCAGCGGTTCGGCCCTGTCGTTCTGCGCGGGCTTCTGCGTCCAACTTGTTCACCAGATCGACCACATTGAAGAATCTTCCGCGACGGCCGTTTCGGATACAGGCGCGCGCAATACTGACGGAAAGATGGGTCTTGCCGGTGCCAGTTCCGCCCCTCTCGGGACATTGCTGCGCAATGCCCTGCCGGGCAGTGGATCAGCACAAGGTTGCGTTGATGGTCCAGAAAGTCACCGCCAGCCAGGTCACGGATCAGGGTTTCGTTGACTTCGGCCGCCTCAAAATCGAACTCTTCCAGTTCCTTGGCCAAGGGCAGTTTGGCAATGGTCATCTGGTATTTGACGGATCGCGCCTGCTTCTCCCGGATCTCGGCGGTTAGAAGGTCACCGATGATCTTCTGGGGCTCGTGCTGACGTTTGACGGCGGTGGTCAAAACTTCATCATAAGCGGCGCGCATCCCGTAGAGCTTCAGCTTCCCCATCGCGTCTATTACGTCTGATCGTTCCATCTGCCTGTCTCCTCAAGCTGTCATATCGGTTGCAGTCGGCAATAGGCTCACAGGCCAATTGCAGGGCATCCGGGGTGGTGATGGTCAAGGGTGGTGGTGGTTCGCGGTGCCGAGCCAGGATGTTCAGCACGACTCCCGCGGAATGGACGTTGTGAGACAGAGCCTCGGCGCAGGCGGCTTCAACGGCATCAATGCCATCCGTCAGCACGGCGCTCAGGATGTCGACCATTTGCCGATCACCGCCAGGCTGGCGTTCCAGCTTGCGCCGAACGCGGCGGATTGCAATCGGCAATTCCCAATTCTTGAATGGTGCCCCGTTGCGAAGGGCACCGGGTTTACGTGCCAGAACAGGTATATAATGCAGAGGATCATAGACGGTTTGGTTGCGCCCGAACGCCCGAGTGTGACTGCCGACAATTCGGCCATTTTGCCAGCATTCCAGCCGGTCAGCATAAGCCCTGATCTCGACTGGCCGCCCTACGGCACAGGCATTGACTGAGTAACGGTTCTTGTCAAACCGAACGAGACACGTCTTGGACACAGAGGCCGGCACCGCATGGAAGCCGTCGAATGGGCCGACATAAGG
>NZ_FQVK01000073.1 GCF_900129345.1 Ruegeria intermedia
TGGTTCCTGGCCCGCGACAAGTCGAACGGCATCGCGCGGGACAGGAAACTGCGCGACCGGCGGGGCGAGATCCTGTTCATCGACGCCCGCAAGCTGGGCCACATGGTGGACCGCACGCGGCGCGAGTTCTCGGACGAGGACATCGAAAAGATCGCCGGCACCTACCACCGCTGGCGCGAGGGCGAAGGGTATGAGGACATCCCCGGCTTCTGCAAATCGGCAAGCATCGAGGAGGTGCGGGCGCATGGCCACGTCCTGACCCCGGGCCGCTATGTGGGCATCGAGGCCGCCGAGGAGGACGACACGCCCTTCCCCGAGCGCTTCGCCGCATTGCAGGCCGAGCTGGAGGAGCAGTTCGCCGAGGCCGACCGGCTGGCCGGCGTCATTCGCGAGCGACTGGCGGGGGTTCTTGCACGATGACGGGGGGGGAACTTGCCTCCAGTTTGCCTGCCGGCTGGAAGCGATGCTTGTTGGGCGAAATCTGCGAAGCAGGGGGCGGAGGAATCCAGACGGGGCCTTTCGGCAGCCAACTTCACGCCTCCGACTACGTCCCCGTCGGTATCCCTTCGATAATGCCGCAGAACATTGGCGACAACCGAATCGTCGCAGACGGAATTGCCCGAATTTCCGAAGAAGATGCGATTCGCCTTTCGAAGTACCGCGTCGAGCCGGGCGACATCGTGTATAGCCGACGTGGCGACGTTGAGAGACGCGCTTTGATCCGTTCCTCGGAAGATGGCTGGCTCTGCGGAACCGGTTGTTTGCGTGTGCGCCTCGGCGACGGCCCTGCGGACCCCGCTTTCGTCGCATTCTACTTGGGAACACCCGAAGCGCGGGAATGGATCGTGCGCCACGCGCACGGCGCGACGATGCCTAACCTCAACACTTCCATTCTTGCTGCGTGCCCCATTGTTGTTCCCCCGCTCCCCGAACAACGCGCCATTGCCGGCGTGCTCTCCGCCCTCGACGACAAGATCGAGTTGAACCGGCGGACGGGCGCGACGCTGGAGGCCATGGCGCGGGCGATCTTTCGCGACTGGTTCGTCGATTTCGGCCCCACCCGCGCGAAAGCCGAAGGCCGCGAACCCTACCTCGCCCCCGACCTCTGGCCCCTCTTCCCCGCCCGCCTGAACGACCAGGGCATTCCCGAGGGGTGGGAGGTTTCGGAGATTGGCAAGGAAATCACGGCCGTTGGCGGCTCGACCCCAAGCACCAAGGAACCGTCCTATTGGGGCGGAGGCGTCAACTGGGCAACGCCCAAGGACCTGTCGCCCCTGA
>NZ_FQVK01000074.1 GCF_900129345.1 Ruegeria intermedia
GGCATGCGGTATCTGCGCTTCACCAACTGGCTGAGCGAGATCGATCGGCTATCCGGGCCGGTGGAGGCGATCTGGTTCGAGGAAGTCCGTCGCCACGCGGGCACCGACGCGGCGCACGTCTTTGGCGGTCTCATGGCCAGCTTGACCAGCTGGGCTGAGTTGCGGGGCATCCCGTATCAGGGTGTCCCGGTAGGCACGATCAAGAAACACGCAACCGGAAAAGGCAACGCGCCGAAGCACGCCATGATCGAGGCGGCCCGCGCCCGGGGCTTCAGCCCGGCGGACGATAATGAAGCCGACGCGATCGCCATCTTGCTTTGGGCGATTGAAACGAATGGAGGTTTGGCATGAAGGCGATGCGCTTCACCCCGCCGGGCTATGGCGGGCGGCGACGCGACCCTGAAGAGGTCAAGCGAGACGGCTGGCAGGAGCAAGGCCTGCTGGCAGTTTTCCTTGACGACCAACGGCTTACTTGGCCTGAGCGGGAACTGGTGCGGCAACTCGGCGAGAAACTCAATGGCAAGCGGGAGGAGCGACATGGCTGACTGGACGATGGCCCGGGTGCAGGACCGGCTGGAACTGGCCGCCGACGTGTTCGCGCAGATGCCGGGCGTGAAGCCGCAGGGGTATTTCAACGCGTGGCCGGAGTATTTCCACAGCTTCGCCGACCAGGTCGGCCAGGAGCCGCAGATGCGCCGGCCGTTGCCGAGCCCGCGCATGATCACGGAGGCTGAGGAAGCGATGCTCTGGCTGCGCTGGCTCGAGAAGGACGACGCCCGGATCGTGTGGCTCAGGGCGAACCGGAAGCCATGGAAACCGATCTGCTGGCAATTCGGCCTGTCGCGCACCGCTGCCACCAAACGCTGGCAGTTCGGCATCGCCCTGATCGTCTGGCGCCTGAACGGGCGTGTGCCACCGCGCCGACGCTCGCAGCGCTTCGTCGTTGAGAATGCCGACCGCCTGTCAAGGAAAATCGTCCTGTGAGGAAATTTTCTGGTTTACATCGCGAGGCCTTACACAATCCGACCGGGACGCTAGAAATTGGATATCCTCGGGAGTGGCGCGCGCGGGACGGCCCGAGCCGCTGGCTTCCGAGAGTCCACCGAAGGGTCCAGTCGGGGTCCAATCCGCTAACCCTTTGAATTCTTGGTTCCTTCTGGGCCGAATACGTATGCTGGCGGGCTTGGCGCGGGATTTCGCCAGCGACAGGGCCGGATTTTTGGGAAGCCACCCGGAATCCGGATCCACCCCGGCGCCGTAAAA
>NZ_FQVK01000075.1 GCF_900129345.1 Ruegeria intermedia
TGACCTGCCCCCCGCTGGTCCCTCGTTCATAACGAGAGTCTGCGGGTTTGGGTTTGATAGTCTTCGGTTTCGGTTTGGGCAAGCGCGCAGGGCGCGGAGCCCTCAAATTGCTCAAGCGTCCGGCGCGCTTCAGCCGGTGTTTTGTTTCCGAGCGATGAGTGCGGCCTGACGGTGTTGTAATCGTAACGCCAGAGCGCCAGCTTCCGGCGGGCGTCGTCCAGGGTGTCAAATATCTCCTCGTTCAGCAGCTCGTCGCGCAGGCTGCCGTTGAATGACTCGATAAAGGCGTTCTGCTGCGGCTTCCCTGGGTCGATGTAGTGCCACGGAATTGCGTTCTGATCGGCCCACCTCAGAATGGCCCGGCTCGTGAATTCTGTCCCGTTGTCGCTGACTATGCATCCGGGCTTGCCGTAGATCCGCACCAGCGCATCCAGTTCACGCGCAACACGTGCGCCGGAGATACTGGTGTCAGCAATCAGGCACAGGTTTTCGCGGCTGCAATCGTCTATCACCGCCAGGATGCGGAATTTCCGGGATGGGCCGAAGCTGTCAGCAAGGAAGTCCAGAGACCAGCGCGCATTGGGATAAGCGGCCTCCGGCATTGGCGTGCGCGATCCACGGGCCCGCTTGCGGCCGCGTCGCCGCTTCACCGACAGACCTTCCTCCCGGTAGAGCCGATACAGCTTCTTGTGGTTCATCCTCATTCCCTTGCGCTCAAGCAACACGCCAATCCGGCGGTAGCCGAACCGGCGCCGCTTTCCGGCGATATCCTGTATCTCCTTGCGGATCTCGGGGCAGTCCGGCGGGCGTTCGCGCCGGACTGTCTTTGGGTCGACACCGACAAGCCGGCAGGCCCGGCGCTGCGAGATACCGTGATCCCGCATCGCCCTGAGCGCTGCCTCTCGCCGCTTGATCAGCGTCGTCAGTTCTTTCCCAGAAGATCCTTCAGAACCACATTGTCCAGCATCGTGTCGGCCAGCAGCCGCTTCAGCTTAGCGTTCTCATCCTCCAGCGCTTTTAGCCTGGCGGCCTCGGATACTTCCATGCCGCCATACTTGGACTTCAACTTGTAGAACGTCGCGGGGCTCAACCCATGCCTGCGGCACACCTCCGCCGTCGGCATGCCTGCCTCCTGTTCCTTGATCATCCCGATAATCTGCGCCTCGGTGAAACGGCTCTTTCGCATATGTCTGCTCCTTCAGGGTTGGGCAGACTCTACATCACAGTGAGGGATTTTGCGGGGGGCAGGTCA
>NZ_FQVK01000076.1 GCF_900129345.1 Ruegeria intermedia
TGGTTCCTGGCCCGCGACAAGTCGAACGGCATCGCGCGGGACAGGAAACTGCGCGACCGGCGGGGCGAGATCCTGTTCATCGACGCCCGCAAGCTTGGCCACATGGTGGACCGCACGCGGCGCGAGTTCTCGGACGACGACATCGAGACAATCGCCGGCACCTACCACCGCTGGCGCGAGGGCGAGGGGTATGAGGACGTGCCCGGCTTCTGCAAATCGGCCAGCATCGAGGAGGTGCGGGCGCATGGCCACGTCCTGACCCCGGGCCGCTATGTCGGCGTCGAAGCCGCCGAGGAGGACGACACGCCCTTCCCCGAACGCTTCGCCGAATTGCAGGCGGAACTCGAGGAGCAGTTCGCGTTGGAGGAACAACTGAAAGAAAAAATTCTCGCTGGCGCGGGCATGGTGATTGGCAATGTATGAGTTCGTCGGGCCGGATGATTGGGTCCGCTCTTCGCTTTTCGATCTTGCAACGTGGAAGAACGGGCTCGCGTTCAAGAACATCCAATTTTCTGACTCTGGCGATCCAGTAATCAAGATCGCAGAGCTCAAATCCGGTATAACAGAGCAAACGAAGTTCACTCGCGGTGAATACGGAGATGAGGTCCGAGTTGAGCCGGGGGACATGCTGTTTTCTTGGTCTGGAAACCCCGACACTTCGATTGATGTTTTTGAATGGGATGGTCCGCCCGGTTGGTTGAACCAGCATATCTACAAGGTCACGCCCGCAGAAGGTGTGGACCGCGATTTTCTGTTCTTCCTCTTGAAGTGGCTCAAGCCGCGATTTGCTGAGATTGCCAGGAACAAGCAGACAACCGGGCTTGGTCACGTCACATTGGCCGACTTCAAACAGATGCAGATCGGGTTGCCCAAGCCAGACGAACAAGCCGCAATCGTCGCGTTGGTCAAACCCTACCACGACAAGATCGAGCTGAACCGGCGGATGAATGCGACGCTGGAGGCCATGGCGCGGGCGATCTTTCGCGACTGGTTCGTCGATTTCGGCCCCACCCGCGCCAAAGCCGAAGGCCGCGAGCCCTACCTCGCCCCCGACCTCTGGCCCCTCTTCCCCGCCCGCCTCGACGACGAGGGCAAGCCCGAGGGGTGGGAGGTTTCGGAGATTGGCAAGGAAACCACGGCCGTTGGCGGCTCGACCCCAAGCACCAAGGAACCGTCCTATTGGGGCGGAGGCGTCAACTGGGCAACGCCCAAGGACCTGTCGCCCCTGA
>NZ_FQVK01000077.1 GCF_900129345.1 Ruegeria intermedia
TGGTCTGCCCCTATTAGGTGGTCCAATTTGATTGTTAGTGCATCGAGGGTCTCTGGTCCACCGGGACGATGCTTGTCGGTGCGGGCGGGCGGTAGCCCAGAGCGCTGTGCGGCCTGACGGTGTTGTAGTGGATACGCCATTGCTCAATCAGGATTTGCGCCTCCCTTAGGCTGTAGAAGATTTCGCCGTTCAACAGCTCGTCGCGGAAGCGGGCGTTGAAGCTTTCACAGTATCCGTTCTCCCAAGGTGATCCTGGCTCGATGTAGGCCGTCTTGGCGCCGACGGCCGTGATCCAGCTCCGCACTTTCCGGGCGATAAATTCCGGCCCATTGTCCGACCTTATGTATTTCGGCGGGCCACGCAGGATGAACAGATCCGTCAGAGCATCGAGCACATCCGTGGAATTGAGCTTTCGATCAACGCGGATCATAAGTGCCTCCTTCGTGTATTCATCGATGATGTTGAGCGTCCGATAAACGCGCCCGTCTGCAGTGCGATCCTGGACGAAGTCATAAGACCAGACATGATTGGGACGTTCCGGCCGCAGACGCACGCAGGAGCCATCATTCAGCCAAAGCCGCCCCCTTTTCTTCTGTTTTTGCGGGACCTTCAGCCCTTCACGTCGCCAGATGCGCTCGACCCGCTTGTGGTTCACATGCCAGCCTGCATTGTTCAGCAAGCCGGTCACCATGCGATATCCATAGCGCCCGTATTGGTGGGCCAGCTCGATGATGTCGTCGGTCAGACGCTCTTCGTCGGCACGTCCTTGCGGAGCTTTGCGTTGCGTGGACCGGTGCTGCCCGAGCGTGCGGCAGGCGCGGCGTTCCGATACGCCAAGCGCCCGCCGCACATGGTCGATACACTTGCGGCGACGCGAAGGGCTCAGAAGTTTCCCTTTGCTGCCTCTGTCAGAATGAGCTTGTCCAGCGTCAGGTCCGACACCGCCCGCCGAAGCCGTTGGTTCTCCTTCTCCAGCTCTTTCAGGCGGGTGAGCTGAGATCGCCCCATCCCGCCATAGAGCTTCCGCCATCGATAGAACGTCTGCTGCGTCACACCGATCTGGCGCACGGCCTCGGCGACCGTCGCGCCTTGTCCCTGCAGAACTTCAACTTGCCGAAGCTTCGATACAATCTCTTCGGCCTTCTCTCGTTTTCCAGCCATCGCTGATCCTCCAATTGCGGGACAAATCTATCCCAGGTGGTGGACCACTTTCAGGGGGCAACTCCA
>NZ_FQVK01000078.1 GCF_900129345.1 Ruegeria intermedia
TGTAAAACACACGACTTGATCTGACATTTCTGCTCTTTTGGAGCGCAAGCAAGGAGTGTCGATCAATGACAAGCATTCAGGAAAAGATCATCAAACCGAAGCTTGGCCTGCTGGAATTGGCCAAGCAACTCGGCAGCGTTTCCCAGGCCTGCAAGGTGATGGGTTATTCGCGGGACAGCTTCTACCGGTTCAAGGAACTGTATGAACAAGGCGGCGAAGAAGCCCTGATGGATCTCAGCCGCAAGAAACCCATTCTGAAGAACCGGGTGCCGGAGCATGTTGAGAGGGCGGTCATCGAGTTGGCCATTCATTGACCGGCAGGGCATTGCGCATGCAATGCCCGAGAGGTGAAAACCCGGCTTTGGGCCAGAAGCGGGCGTCATGGGAGCTTCAGCAGAAAGGTGTCATGGTGTCCTCGTCCGGCGTGCGGTCGATCTGGCTCAGGAACGACCTTGAGACGATGAAGAAGCGATTGAAGGCACTGGAGGCCCGCGCCGCCCAGGATGGCATCCTGCTGACCGAGGGCCAGATGGCGGCGCTGGAAAAGGCGAAGCAACAGAAGGAGGCGCATGGCGAGATCGAGAGCCACCATCCCGGTTATCTGGGCAGCCAGGACACCTACTATGTGGGGACGATGAAAGGCGTGGGGCGCATCTACCAGCAGACCTTTGTCGATACCTATGCCCGCGTGGCGATCTGCAAGCTCTATACCGAGAAGACGGCGATTACCGCCGCAGACCTGCTGAATGACCGGGTGATCCCGTTCTTTGCCGAACACGGCATCAGCCTGCTGCGCATCCTGACCGACCGGGGCACCGAGTATTGCGGCAAGGTCGAAAACCACGCCTACCAGCTTTACCTGGCGGTCGAGGATGTGGATCATTCCAGGACCAAAGCAAACAGCCCACAGACCAACGGCATCTGCGAGCGCTTCCACAGGACCATCAAGGATGAGTTTTACGACATTGCCTTCCGCAAAAAGCTCTACCGCTCGGTGAAGGAGTTGCAGACCGATCTGGATGTGTGGCTGGCCAAATACAACGAACAGCGGCCACATTCGGGAAGATACTGCTACGGCAAAACACCTATGCAGACCTTCCGAGAAACGCTACACATCGCCGCGGACAAGACAATCAGGACTTCCGATCAATCGGACGGCCAACAACCCATTCTCAGCGCTGTCCGCTGAGGTGTCCGTCAGATCAAGTCTGAAGTTTTACA
>NZ_FQVK01000079.1 GCF_900129345.1 Ruegeria intermedia
ATGGCAAAGGAAAAGTTTGAGCGTACAAAACCGCACGTCAACATTGGCACGATCGGCCACGTTGACCACGGCAAGACGACGCTGACCGCAGCGATCACCAAGTATTTCGGCGACTTCAAGGCGTATGACCAGATCGACGGCGCGCCGGAAGAGAAGGCACGCGGCATCACCATCTCGACCGCCCACGTGGAATACGAGACCGAGAGCCGCCACTATGCGCACGTGGACTGCCCCGGCCACGCCGACTACGTCAAGAACATGATCACCGGTGCGGCGCAGATGGACGGCGCGATCCTGGTTGTGAACGCCGCTGACGGCCCGATGCCGCAGACCCGCGAGCACATCCTGCTGGCCCGTCAGGTCGGCGTGCCTGCGCTTGTCGTGTTCCTGAACAAGGTTGACCAGGTCGACGACCCGGAACTGCTGGAACTGGTGGAAATGGAAGTGCGCGAGCTGCTGAGCTCGTACGAATTCCCCGGCGACGACATTCCGATCGTTGCAGGTTCGGCTCTGGCCGCGATGGAAGGCCGCGATCCGGAAATCGGCGAAGAGAAGATCAAGGAGCTGATGGCCGCCGTCGACGAGTACATCCCGACGCCTGAGCGTGCCGTTGACCAGCCGTTCCTGATGCCGATCGAAGACGTGTTCTCGATCTCGGGCCGCGGCACCGTTGTGACCGGCCGTGTCGAGCGTGGCGTGATCAACGTCGGCGACGAGATCGAGATCGTCGGCATCCGCGACACGCAGAAGACCACCTGCACCGGTGTCGAGATGTTCCGCAAGCTGCTGGACCGCGGCGAAGCCGGCGACAACATCGGCGCCCTGCTGCGCGGCATCGACCGTGACGGCGTCGAGCGTGGCCAGGTTCTGGCCAAGCCGGGTTCAGTGACCCCGCACACCAAGTTCGAAGCCGAAGCCTACATCCTGACCAAGGAAGAGGGCGGCCGTCACACCCCGTTCTTCGCGAACTACCGTCCGCAGTTCTACTTCCGTACGACTGACGTGACCGGCACGGTTCAGCTGAAGGAAGGCACCGAGATGGTCATGCCGGGCGACAACGTCGGCTTCACCGTCGAGCTGATCGCCCCGATCGCGATGGAAGACGGTCTGCGTTTCGCCATCCGCGAAGGCGGCCGCACCGTCGGCGC
>NZ_FQVK01000080.1 GCF_900129345.1 Ruegeria intermedia
GCCATCATCTCGTTGCGGGTCAGCGTGCCGGTCTTGTCGGTGCAGATCACCGTCAGCGCGCCGAGCGTCTCGATCGCCGGCAGGCGGCGGACGATGGCATGGCGGTCGGCCATCTTGCGCACGCCCACGGCGAGCGTGATGGTCAGAACCGCCGGCAGGCCCTCGGGGATCGCCGCGACCGCGAGCCCGACGACGGTCATGAACAGCTCTTCGAACGGGTGGTGCTGGACGAAATGGCCGTAGAGCAGAAGCAGCCCCGCGCCGAACAGAATCAGCGCCGTGATCCAGCGGGCAAAGGCGTCCATCTTGCGCAACAGCGGCGTGGTCAGTTCCTCAACCGCGCCCAGCATCCCGCTGATCCGGCCGATCTCGGTCGCGCTGCCGGTCGCGGTCACGACCGCGCGGCCCTGTCCGGCGACGATGAGCGTGCCCGAGAACAGCATCCCCCTGCGTTCACCCAGCGGGGCGTCTTCGGCGACCGCCTCGGAGGATTTCTCGACCGGCACGGATTCGCCCGTGAGGATCGCTTCCTGCGCCTTCAGGCGGCTGGCCTCGATCAGCCGGGCGTCGGCCGGCACACGGTCGCCGGCCTCGACCAGGATCACGTCGCCGGGAACGAGTTGTTCGGCCGGGACGCGCAGCCGCTGGCCGTCGCGCAGCACCGTGGCCTGCGGCGCCAGCATCCTGTGCAGCGCGGCGATGGCGGCCTCGGCGCGGCCTTCCTGCACGAAGCCGATGATTGCGTTGACCAGCACCACGGCGAGGATCACCCCGGTGTCGATCCAGTGGCCGAGCCCTGAGGTGATCGCCGCGGCAGCGAGCAGGACGTAGATCAGCAGATTGTTGAACTGCCGCAGGAAGCGGCGCAGCGGGCCGGCGCGCCGGCCCTCGGGCAGCGCATTCGGCCCGTATTGCGCCAGCCGTGTCGAGGCTTCCCCCTGCGACAAGCCATCGGGCGATGATTCGAGCGCGACCAGCGCGTCGAGGCTTTCCGTGGCGTGCCATTTCCCACCGGCTTCGACGGTAGTGGGGCGTTCGACAGCGGGCGGTTGGTGCATCGGCTGGTTCATGGTCCTGTTGGTTCAAATCCGGTTGTCATGTCGTATCTGGAGGAAGCCTCACGTCACGCCGTTGAG
>NZ_FQVK01000081.1 GCF_900129345.1 Ruegeria intermedia
TCTTGTTCATCTTCGCTCCTTGATGGCTTCGATGAACCAGAAATCCTCCGTTGCTCAAACCCCTAAATCTGTCCGATAGGTGCTGACTTCAGACAAAATATTTGGCGTAGCGCGTGTTTTTCCCTCTTGACCCTCTGGAGCCCCTCCCTTAAATCGCTACTCACATTGGCGGAGTAGCTCAGTTGGTTAGAGCAGCGGAATCATAATCCGCGTGTCGGGGGTTCAAGTCCCTCCTCCGCTACCACCAACCCCCCCCCACCTTTTTCGAACGGTCTGAAACCAAGGCTCTGAGCCGCCCCTTGACCTCGACCGGCACGCCGCCTTCTTCAGCCGGAGAGACAACGATCTCCGAGATCAAACGGCGTACGGCGTCACGTGCTTTCGGGTTCGGACAACCGTCATTCGATTGCATTGAGGTGATCATTTCATTCAGAGCACAAATATATCTGGCTGCTGTTGCCGGTTTGAACTCCAAAGCTTTCTCTGTCGCCTCAAGGCCGGCCAGTGCCATCTTGGCCGCAGAAAGGCGTTCTTTCGCCTCGGTCAACATAGCCTCGCCTTTGGCACCCTCCAGAATACCCATCTCGAAGAGCTCAATGCGGCGCTTGAACAGCTTGTTGGCTTCTGCGACCGTGCGTTCAAGCTTCTTCCTGTCAGGTTTGTCGGCTGCGCTGAGTTTTCGACGTTCCTCATTGTAGGCACGGATAAATTCATTGATGTAGGTTGGCTCTGACAACTCGTTTCGTAGTTCGGCCAGCAGAGCGCTCTTGATCTTGTCGAGGCGAACCTTCGCGTTTGTCTGAAGTCAGCACCTATCGGACAGATTTAGGGGTTTGAGCAACGGAGGATTTCTGGTTCATCGAAGCCATCAAGGAGCGAAGATGAACAAGAAATCCGGAACAAGCAAGGATGCCGCTGACAAGCTGGTCAGAGGCATCAAGCGGAAGACCCGTAAACAGTATTCAGCGGAAGAGAAGATCAGGATTTGTGAACCGGCATGCAAAATTGACCCCGGTATTGGGGTAATCGGCGTCCAAATTTGACCCCCCTGATATTTGATTTCGGTAGCTTTCTCACGGAT
>NZ_FQVK01000082.1 GCF_900129345.1 Ruegeria intermedia
TTTGATGATCTTTTCCTGAATGCTTGTCATTGATCGACACTCCTTGCTTGCGCTCCAAAAGAGCAGAAATGTCAGATCAAGTCGTGTGTTTTACATTTTTACGCCTGGCTGGGCGCCAGGCGGGCTGGCTACGCCCCTGAGGCGGGCACGCACCTGTCCGCACTATGCGGCGATCAACTCAGGAAGCAAACCTTCGCGCTTCAGCTCGTAGTATTTTGTTCTGCCAATGCCGAGGGCAGTCCACGGCTTTTCGCGCGATGCGTTGTTCTTTGCCAGATACTCTTCTCGTGTCATTGCGCCTTTCGCTACACGTCGCCGCCGCTCTGCTTCGGCTTTGCGGCGCTTTCGCTCGTTTTCAGGGATGACTTGTTTCAATCCCAAGTTTCGCGCCATATCTGACGTGACACCCAAACGTTCTGCGATTGTAGCGCCTTTGTAGTGATATCGTCCGTCGCTCAACACCGATGAGCTCCGGTTGAGCGCCGTTTTCTCCGCAGCCTGCCTGGCAATTGCCTGCACTTCGGCCGGCGGCAATCCCGGCGTGGCGGTTTTTGCAGCTTCCCAGATCTTTCTTTCTATGTCCAAGACGTCAGGAAGATGCGTGAAACAAGTCGCAAAGAAGTGCAGCCACGTATTGCGCATGCCAGTGGGAATTGTCCCGCCATGAAAGCAACGAATGATCTCAAGATCATCAAGGATCAGACTGAAACGCTGCGCCTGAGTGAGCCCGCGCGGCATTGACTTGCCGTTCTCGTTCTTCGCCTTCTTCTGTTTTCTACGTTGTTCGAGATCTGAGCGAGTTGGTCTCCCGCTGGCTGTGAATATCTGATCAGACAAGGCGTCGAATCTGTGCCTTTGGCCGGTGCCGCCGCTGACTCGCACCAGGCCTCCTGATTTTTCGTTGACCGTGCCCGGTAGCCGAAAGACGCGAGAGGCGTCTTTGCATGCTCGGTCAGCCCCGAAAGGTGCAGAAATGTGAACCGGCATGCAAAATTGACCCCGGTATTGGGGTAATCGGCGTCCAAATTTGACCCCCCTGATATTTGATTTCGGTAGCTTTCTCACGGAT
>NZ_FQVK01000083.1 GCF_900129345.1 Ruegeria intermedia
TGTGAACCGGCATGCAAAATTGACCCCGGTATTGGGGTAATCGGCGTCCAAATTTGACCCCCCTGATATTTGATTTCGGTAGCTTTCTCACGGATTTGAGGGAGCGACTTGGGGATGTTGGTTGTGGAGACGATTTCAAAGATCAGGCGGGCGTATTTTATCCAGGGGAAGTCGATCAAGCAGATTTGCCGTGAGCTGCGAGTGTCGCGGAACACAGTGCGCAAGGTTGTACGCTCTGGGGTCACCGAGTTCAGCTATGACCGATCCACGCAACCCCGCCCCAAGATCGATCCCTGGCGCTCCGATCTGGACGAGATGTTGGCTGAGAATGCCCGACAGCCCAAACGCCAGCGCCTGACGGTGGTTCGGATTTATGAGGAGCTGCGCAACCGGGGTTATGACGGCAGCTATGATGCGGTGCGGCGCTATGCGGCCAGTTGGTCGCAAGCGGCACGGGAAGCGTCTGCGGCGGCCTATGTGCCACTGAGCTTTGATCCCGGCGAAGCCTACCAGTTCGATTGGAGCCATGAGATCGTGATCCTGAACGGCGCGACGGTCACGGTGAAGGTCGCGCATGTTCGCCTTTGTCACAGCCGGATGCTGTTCGTTCGGGCCTATCCGCGCGAGACGCAGGAGATGGTGTTTGACGCTCATGACAAGGCGTTCGCCTTCTTAGGCGGGGCGTGTGCTCGGGGCATCTATGACAACATGAAGACTGCGGTTGATACGATCTTCGTGGGCAAGGATCGGGCATACAATCGCCGGTTCCAGCAGATGTGTGGCCACTATCTGGTCGATCCTGTCGCTTGCACCCCGGCTTCTGGCTGGGAGAAAGGTCAGGTTGAGAACCAGGTTGGTGTCATCCGGCGGCGCTTCTTCGTGCCGCGCCCAAAGTTCAAATCCTACGCCGAGTTGAATGCATGGTTGGAAGATCGGTGCCTGGCCTATGCCAAAGCGAACACGCACCCGGAATTTAGGGACAGGACAGTCTGGGAGGCGTTCGAAGACGAGCGCCCGAGCCTTGTTCCTTATGT
>NZ_FQVK01000084.1 GCF_900129345.1 Ruegeria intermedia
TCATAGCGACGTTGAGACATGCTGCTCTCCTCTTTCACAGAAGTGAATCAGAAACCCTCAAACGCCGATAGCGATTTATGAGTGTGTGACCTAGTGTCTGCCCCAACGAAGGGACGGACAATGACACGAAAGAGATTTACGGAAGGCGATGTGATCCCAGAGAACTGCACCATATTTGGCTTAGAGACTTCCGCGACGAGTCCCCGGCTGGGAAAGGAGCGGAAACACATGAAGGCATCGAAGTTCACGGACGCGCAGAAGGCGTTCATCATCAAACAGGGCGAGGACGGAACGCCAGTTGCGGAAATCCGCCGCAAGACCGGGATCAGCCAGGCGACGTATTTCAACTGGATGAAAAAGTGCGCCGGGCTGATGCCGTCGGAGATGAAGCGGTTGGGCGAATTGGAAGATGAGAATGCTCGGCTGAAGAGGATCGTCGCAGATCTGACCCACGACCGGGAAACGAACCGCCCCGGGTTTGCCGGAGCGTTTCTGGTTCAATGATTGGGCTGCTTCGTTCGGCGTGAAGTATCCGATGGCGCTGTGCAGGCGTTCAGTGTTGTACCAATCCACCCATTTCAAGGTTTGCCATTCCACCTGGTTCATTGATTTCCAAGGGCCAAGGAAGTTGAAGACTTCGGTCTTGATCAGACCGATGATGCTTTCGGCCAAGGCGTTGTCGTAGGAATCCCCGACGCTGCCGACTGAGGTGCCGATCCCGGCTTTGGCCAGCCGCTCGGTGCATCTGATCGACAAGTGCTGACTGCCGCGATCGCTGTGATGGATCAGTTTGCTCGCCTTGGAAGGTGCCCTTTGGCAGATCGCCTGGTTCAGGGCGTCCAGTACTAACCCGGTGGTCATTGATGTCGAAATCCGCCAGTCGACGATCGTGCGGGCGAAGACGTCGATGATGAAGGCCACATAAACTGTAAAACTTCAGACTTGATCTGACGGACACCTCAGCGGACAGCGCTGAGAATGGGTTGTTGGCCGTCCGATTGATCGGAAGTCCTGATTGTCTT
>NZ_FQVK01000085.1 GCF_900129345.1 Ruegeria intermedia
CTGGCCGAAAAGGCCGGGCGGTTGGAGGAGCGGCGGGGCATCGCCCGGCTGGCCGTGATCCCCTTCGACGCCGCGCACCGCTACATGGCCACGCTCGACAAGATGCCCGACGGCAGGGCCCGCTTGCACGTCAAGGGCGCCCCGGAAGCGGTTCTGGCGCTTTGCGAACACGAGGTGGCGCCCGGGGACGGCGCGCGCCCGCTCGAACTTGCGTTCTGGCAGGCCGAGACCGAGCGCATGGCCGGAGAGGGTTTGCGGGTGATCGCCCTTGCGCACCGCAAGGCGCAAGACGACGAACGGCCGACCCCCGAAACCCTGACCGGCGGCCTGACCCTGCTTGGCCTCGTCGGGCTGATCGACCCGCCGCGCGCCGAGGCGATCGCCGCCGTGGCCGAGTGCCGGCAGGCCGGCATCCGGGTGAAGATGATCACCGGCGACCATGCCACGACCGCCGCGGCGATCGCCGCGAAGATCGGCATCCAGGCGCCCGAACGGGTGCTGACCGGGCAGGATCTGGATCGCCTCGACGATGCGCTGCTGGTCGAGGAAGTGCGGCTGACCAACGTCTTTGCCCGCACCACGCCCGAACACAAGCTGCGGCTTGTCATGGCCTTGCAGGCTGCGGGCGAGATCGTGGCCATGACCGGCGACGGGGTCAACGACGCCCCCGCGCTCAAGCGCGCCGATGCAGGCGTCGCCATGGGCATCACCGGCTCGGACGCAGCCAAGGAGGTCGCCGACCTGGTGCTGACCGACGACAACTTCGTCTCGATCGCGGCGGCGGTGCGCGAGGGCCGCACCGTGTTCGACAACATCCGCAAGGTCATCAGTTGGACCCTGCCCACCAATGCGGGCGAGGCTTCGGCCGTGATCGTCGCGCTGCTGGCGGGGCTGGCCCTGCCGTTCTCGCCGCTGCAGATCCTCTGGGTGAACCTCGTCTCGGCGGGTTCGCTGGGTCTGGCGCTGGCCTTCGAGCGCGCCGAGGGCGACGTGATGCGCCGGCCGCCGCGTCCGGTGAA
>NZ_FQVK01000086.1 GCF_900129345.1 Ruegeria intermedia
TGCCCGGCAATATGTTAGCGCATTGCCGGACATTCGTCCCGCAGAAAAGATATTTTGGGCAGAGCGGGCTGGTCTCGAGATCGGCGAAATCAACATATAGCGATGCCGGCGGTGATCTTCGGTTGCCGACGCCGCATGGTGATTTGCAAGTCAACGCCTGCCGAAACCCGTCTTGCCCCGACTTTGCTGTTGAAGCTCTAAGTAGGGTAGACCGAGGGCGACCCAAAAAGGACGGGACTTCCAGGACGGATCACTACCGCCTCAATGGCGCGCACCCAGACACGAGCCTCTATTGCAAGACCTGCGGAAAGTCTTCGCAGATCAAGAGCAACAAGGGTATCGCGGAAGAACTTCGGAGAATTTCGGCCTATCTCGAGCCGCCTGCGGAGCCAGGCTGTCCGACATCAGGGTGCGACAACGAACGGGTTGGCGTTTTCAGCAATCCGGGGGCCTACATCTGCAAGGCCAGATTGAAGACGTCGCGGCGGCTCCTGTGCAAGTCGTGCCGGCATCAGTTCTCGGTCAAGGACCGTGCCTTCGCCGGCCAGAAGCAGCCCCACAAGAACAAGACGGTCTTCATGGAGATCGTCACGAAGAAGCCGATCCGGGGCATCGCGCAGATCGCGGAGCTGAGCCCCAAAGCAGTCTACGACAAGATCGACTTCATTTACGCTCAATGCCGCAGGTTTGCCGGCGAGCGTGAAGCCAAGGCGCATCGCATCAGGCGGAAATACGTCCGCTTGTGTGTCGACCGGCAGGACTACCTGATCAACTGGCAGAGCAGAAAACGACGAAAGAATATTCAGTTCACCTCGGTTTGCACCGTCGAAGGCAAGACCGGATACGTGCTCGGCCATCACCTCAACTTTGACCCGAACCGAAACCAGTTCGATATCGACGACGCGGCGCGCGAGAACGGTGATTTCGATCCGCGATCTCGCAAGTATTTCCATGCCCATCCGCAATACTGGAAGTCCGACGAGTTCTACGCGATCGCGCGAAGCCAGAA